>JAYREA010000004.1:0-205082 GCA_041909135.1 Azonexus sp.
TCATGCCACCCTGCTTCATCGCCATGATGGCGCCCCGTTCTTCAGCGCCCAGATGGTTGTAGGTAGTCCTCATTGCTCTGTGCTCTCGGTAATCAAGGAGTGTTGCACTTCACTCTTGAGACCGCCTTTGGATAACAAGGCGGGTGTTTGCGCTACGGCTTCAAGGTTCGCCGGGTACCGCGCGTCAGTGCTGGAGGTAGGGGGCCGGTGCCCCGGCGATCCACAGCAGGCCGGCCCCCGTCATCAAGATCACCATGCCCAGGATGCGGCGACGGACGGGGTCGCCCAGGCAAGCGAACAGTTGCAGGGTTAAATGTCGGCGCAGCGTGCCGGGGTGCATCCTGGATTCAAGCAAGGTTCAAACTCCCGAATGACAGGCGTCTCCGTCTGTTCCGTTCAGCTTTCCTGCACGTAGGTGCCCGGCGCCGGCGCAAGTTCAGGGTGGCGCTCGTCATGGGCAGGGCGTGCCGGCACCAGGTCGCCGGCACGAGGCTTCAGCCACTGCATCCAGTCCGCCCACCAGCTCCCTTGATGTTCGTGGGCCGTCTCACGCCAGGCACTGGGCGTATCGGCTTTGCGATGGGCCGGGCCGGCCCAGTAGGTCCGCTTGGCCGGCCGCGTTGGCGGATTGACAATGCCGAGAATGTGACCGGAACTTGACAGCACGAAACGTCGTTCGCCCGGGATCAGGTTCATGGTTCGGAATGCCTGCATCCAGGGGGCGATGTGATCGTCCTCGGCAGCAACGGCATAGAGCGGCTGGGAGATCGCCGACAGATCGATCGGCTCGCCGGCGACGGTCAGGCTTCCACCTTGAATCAGCCGGTTCTTGAGATAAAGCTCGCGCAGGTACCAGGCATGCATTGAGTAGGGCATGCGTGTCGTGTCCATGTTCCAGAAGAGCACGTCGAAAGACGATGGCGCCTCGCCATACAGCCAGCCGTGCACTACGTAATGCCAGATCAGGCTGTTGGAGCGCAGCAGACGGAATGATGCGGCCATTTCCCGGCCGTCCAGGTAGCCCTTCTGGGCCATCTGCTCGATCAGGTACTCGATGCTGTGTTCGTCGATAAAGACTTCGATATCGCCCGGCCGCCTGAAATCGACCAGGGTGGTAAACAGGGTCCAATCGGCAACTGGCATGGCCTCTTTGTAATGGCGATTGGCCCAGGCCATGTATATCGCCAGCGCCGTTCCGCCGATGCAATAGCCGGCAGCATGCACCTGCGCCGCACCGCTGATTTCCTTGGCGACTTGAACGATGGTATCGATGCCTTCCAGCAGGTAATCATCGAAGCTGACGTCGCGCATCCCGGCATCCGGATTTTTCCAGCTGGTGATGAAGACGTCGAAGCCTTGATCGAGAAGGAAGCGGACCATGCTTTTCTTCGGCACCAGGTCGAGCACATAGAACTTGTTGATCCACGGCGTGATGATGACGAGTGGCTCGGCGTGAACCCTGGGCTGGGTCGGCGCGTAGTGGATCACCTCGAGCAGGCGATTCCGATGCACGACGCTGCCTGGCGTGGTGGCCAGATTTTCACCGACCTTGAAATCATCCGGGTTGGTCATGCGCACATTGCCTGCCTCGACATCGTCCAGCATGTTGCGCCATCCGTGCCACAGGCTTTCGCCGTGTGTTTCTACCGCTTTGCGCAAGGCCACCGGGTTGAGCCAGAGGTAGTTGGTCGGCGCCACGGCATTCAGCCATTTGCGCCACCAGAATGCAGCGCGCCGGCGCTCGCCGCTGGAGAGTCCCGGCGTGTCGTAGAGCATGTCCTGCATATGGTGGGTCAGGGCGAGGTACCACTCCTTCACCACGTCCCAGGTCGGCGATTCGGTCCACACCGGATCGGCAAAACGGGAATCATCGGCTTGCGGGCTGACCGGGTCCGGATTCGTCTGGCCGGCGACGCGCTTCAGCGTGTGCTGTTGCAAGAGCCAAAGGTCGGATGACAGTTGTGCCAGATGCTGGCCGAGCTCAAGCGGGTGGAGCAGCCAGGCGGCCTGCGCATGCAGGATGGGGTGGCTCATGCCGAAGGGGTCGAGGGTGCTCGCAATTCCCTCGCCCATCTCCTTGAGGTGACTATAGGCGTCGATGTTGTGAGCGTTCTGGCGGCGTTCTCCCGTAGGCCGAACACCGGAATTCTTGCGCGAATTTATGGCCATCGTTCAGTCCCTTCGCATGCGGAGGATTTCCGCATTTCAACCGGCCGTGATTGATTGGCCGGGTGGACTGACGATACGCCGACACGATGACGCTCATGTTTCAGTTGCGTGACATCGCTGGCTGTGTTGCTGCCTGGCGCTCGACGGGGATGGCAAGGGGCTATCGGTCTCCTGTCGTGCTGTCGATAGCTGCGGCCAGCGCCGCCGCTTGGCCGTGGTGCTGGCAAACAGGCGCTTGAAGCGGCGCCTTGTCGGTCAGGAGATCGATTTTGCTTGTATGAGCTCGATCTTGTAGCCGTCCGGGTCTTCGACGAAGGCGATGATCGTGCTGCCATGTTTCATCGGCCCGGCCTCACGGACCACCTTGCCGCCACGGGCCTTGATCTCGGCGCAGGCCGCTGCCGCGTCCGGCACGGCCAGGGCAACGTGACCATAGCCATTGCCGAGGTCGTAGGCCGGCGTATCCCAGTTGTGGGTCAGTTCGAGCACGGCTTCCTTGTCTTCGGGACCGTAGCCGACGAAGGCCAGCGTAAAGCGGCCTTCGGGGTAGTCCTGGCGGCGAATCAGTTGCATGCCGAGGATTTCGGTGTAGAAGACGATCGATTTGTCGAGATCGCCGACGCGGATCATGGTGTGCAGAATGCGCATGGATTTTAGTCGTAAGTGGTTGGTAATTAGATGTTAGCGAAGTTTGGGGCGCCGCGGCGCCCGGTGGTTTTGCTAAAGACTAGCGACTAATAAGCAGCCACTAGCTTCCCTTGCTGGCGCAGTTCGAGACGGCGCGCTTTCCAGTCCGGACAGAGTTGTTCCACCACAGACCAGAAGCGCGGGCTGTGGTTCATTTCCTTGAGATGCGCCAGTTCGTGGCAGACGACATAGTCGACGATGCTCAGGGGCATCAGGATGAGCCGCCAGTTCAGCGATATATCGCCACGGTGGTTGCAACTGCCCCAGCGGGCGCGGGCCGATGAAAGCCGCAGGGGGGGCGTCGTTGCGATACCGAGCTGGGGCGCATAGATTTTAAGGCGCTCGGAAAAGACGGCGCGGGCTTTCTCGCGCAGGGCTTTTTCAAGCAGCCCCTTGAGGTCGCCGGTGCTGGCCGGATGGAGGTAGAGCGTACCGGGACCGAATTGCCAGCGGGCGCGGCCAACGGTGGTGAGCGCAATGGTCAACGGTTCGCCGAGCACGGAAATGACTGTGCCGTCGGCAACTTCCAGCTTGCCGGGGGCTGGGCGGTTACGCCAGGAAGCCAGTTTGTCGAGCACCCAATCACCGTGCTGATGGATCAGTTTTTCGATGTCGCCGATCCGGGCCCGGGTTGGCGCGCCGACCCGCAAGCCGCGATGGTCGATGGTCAGGCCGATCGTGCGGCGCTGACTGCGCCGCAGTTGGTAGGAAACGTCCGCACCGGCAATGGCAATGCGGTGGCTCGTTTCAGGTGGCGTTGTGCTGGGCATCCGAATAACGGTGCGGCGAAATGCGGTGCATTTCGTCTTCGATCCACGCTTCGGCCTTCTGGTTGACCTCGGCTTCGGTCATGCCGGTCGCGTCAAAGGCGGGGCCGATACTGACCGTGACGGTGCCCGGCGTTTTCAGGAATGCCTGGCGCGGCCACAGTTCGCCAGCGTCGTGGGCAATCGGCACAACCTTGCAGCCAACGCGGGTGGCGAGATAGGCGCCGCCCGGCTTGTAGCGCTTCTTCTGGCCGGGGGCGACGCGTGTGCCTTCCGGGAAGAGAATGACGTAAAAGCCTTGCTTGAGACGCTCACGGCCCTGAATGACGACTTGGTCGAGGGCATCCTTGCCGGCGGCGCGGTCGATGGAAATCATCTTCATGGCCGCCAGGCCCCAGCCGACCAGCGGCACCTTGAGCAACTCCTTCTTCAGCACGAAAACACAGTAGGCGCCATTCGGCACCGTGTCCTGCAGCGTCATGGTTTCCCAGGCCGACTGGTGCTTGGCGAGAATGACACAGGGCTCCTGCGGCATGTTTTCACGGCCGATGACCTTGGGACGGATGCCCAGGATGTTCTCGACGCCGAACTGGATGCCAAGGCGCCACAGCTTGCCGAAGCGATAGCCCCACAGGCCGCGCAGGGCCAGTGCCGCGATGATGACCAGCGGCGCGGTCAGGACGGACCAGAGGATGGCGTAGGCCATGAAGACGGAGGAGCGCAAGGCCTTCATGGCGTGGTTTCCTTGAGGATGGCATCAACCGCCGCCGAGAGATCCTTGAATTCCAGCGAGCCTTCCGGCAGGTTGCCTTCGGCCTTGGTCTTCTCGCCTTTGCCGGTTAACACCAGCATCGGCTGGCAGCCCAGCACGGCGCAGGCCTGCAGGTCGCGCAGCGAATCGCCAACGGCCGGGACGCCCTTGAGGTCGATATTCAGCGTTTCAGAGATGCGCTTGAACATGCCGGGTTTAGGCTTGCGGCACTCGCACTGCGAGTCAGCAGCATGCGGGCAATAGAAAATTGCATCGATCCGCCCGCCCAGTGCCACCACCGCCTTGTGCATCTTGGTGTGGATCTGGTTCAGCGTTTCCATGTCGAACAAGCCGCGCCCAACACCCGACTGGTTGGTCGCCACGACCACCTTGTAGCCGCTCTGGGTCAGGCGGGCGATCGCTTCCAGGCTACCCGGAATCGGCTTCCACTCGGCCGGGTTCTTGATGAACTGGGCCGAGTCGAAATTGATGACGCCGTCGCGGTCGAGGATGACGAGTTTTGTGGGCATGGCGGTCTCCCCGTTCTCAGGCAGACAGCTTGGAAATGTCGGCGACCTGGTTCATCGCCACGTGCAGCTTGGCGAGCAGGCCGAGACGGTTGGCGCGCAGGGCCGGATCGTCGGCATTGACCATGACGCCGTCGAAGAAACTGTCGACCGGCGCCCGCAGTGCAGCCAGCGCCTGCAGCGATTCGGTGTAGTCACCGGTGACGAAGGCGGCATCGGCCTGCGGTACGACTTCAATCAGCGCCGCATGCAGTGCGATTTCGGCAGGTTCCTTGAGCAGGGCGCTATCGACCCAGGCGTCGACGCTGTCTTCGACCTTCTTCAGGATATTGCCAACCCGCTTGTTGGCAGCAGCCAGGGCGGCGGATTCCGGCAGGGCGGCGAAGGCACGGACCGCGGCCAGGCGCTTCGGAATGTCGCCCAAGCGTTGCGGGCGTTGGGAAACGACGGCATCGACTTCCTGTGCCGTGTAACCCTGCTCGCGCAGGCTGCCGGCCAGGCGGTCGTAGATGAAATCGGCCAGCGCAGCTTCGGCCGCCTTGAAGCCATCGACCGCAGCGAACGGCGCGGCGGCGGTTTGCAACAGTTGGTCGAGCGGCAGGGCCAGATCGCCTTCGCTCAGCATGCGGATGACCCCCAGTGCATGGCGGCGCAGCGCAAACGGGTCGCGGTCGCCGGTCGGAATCTGGCCGATGCCGAACATGCCGAGCAGCGTTTCCAGCTTGTCGGCCAGCGCGACGACGGTGCCGACCATGCCGCGCGGCAAGGTGTCTCCGGCAAAGCGCGGCTTGTAGTGGTCTTCGACCGCATCGGCGATCTCGGCCGCGAGACCGTCATGCAGCGCGTAGTAGCGACCCATGGTGCCCTGCAGTTCCGGGAATTCACCAACCATGTCGGTCAGCAGGTCGGCCTTGGCCAGCACCGCCGCCTGTTCGGCGTGCAGTGCGAGCGCTTCGCCGCCCAGCGTCTGGCCAATGGCCCGGGCAATCGCGGCGACGCGCTGCATGCGCTCGCCCTGGGTGCCCAGCTTGTTGTGGTAGACAACCTTGGACAGGCCGATGACGCGCGATTCCAGCGACTTCTTGCGATCCTGGTCGAAGAAGAACTTGGCGTCCGCTAACCGTGGACGCACGACGCGCTCGTTGCCGCCGATCACGGCCGAAGCGTCTTCCGGGCTGATGTTGCTGACGACGAGGAACTTGTTGGTCAGCTTGCCGGTGGCATCAAGTAGCGGGAAGTACTTCTGGTTCGCCTTCATGGTCAGGATCAGGCATTCCTGCGGCACGGCGAGGAATTCCTCTTCGAACTGGCCAATCAGCACATTCGGGCGTTCGACCAGTGCGGTCACTTCGTCGAGCAGGGCATCGTCGTCGATCGGCTTGCCGCCGGCCTTGGCGGCTGCGGCATCGAGCTGGCGGGCGATTTCGGCCCGGCGCTCGGCGAAGGAGGCGATCACGGCGCCGTCGGTCGCCAGCTTGGCGGCGTATTCGTCGGCGTTGGCGAAGATGACCGGATCGATGGCGGCTTCAAAACGATGGCCGTGCGTTTCGCGACCCGAATTCAGGCCGAGCACGGAGACCGGTACGACATCGCTGCCATGCAAAGCGACCAGGCCATGCGCCGGGCGGACGAAATTGACGCTGCTCCAGCCGTCCTGCAATTGGTAGGTCATGACCTTGGGGATCGGCAGTGCGGCGAGTGCGGCTTCGATGGCTTTCTGCAGGCCTTCGGCCAGCGTCGCGCCCTTGGCTTGGCTGTCGTAGAACAGAATTTCAGCCTTGCCGTCGTTTTCGCGACGCAGGTTAGTCACGCAGGAAGCGTCAGCGCCAAGGGCGGCGAGCTTCTTGAGCAGGGCGGGGGTGGCGTTGCCGCTGGCATCGAGGCCCACGGCGACTGGCATCAGTTTCTGGGCGACCGGCTTGTCGGCCGCCACAGCGGCCACATCGGTCAGATGGGCAGCCAACCGGCGTGGTGAGGCGTAGGCAGTGACTACCGCCGCGGATGGCGCGAGGCCAGCATTTTTCAGCGAATTGGCCAGTGCGGCCGAGAAGGCTTCGCCGAGTTTCTTCAGTGCCTTGGGCGGCAGTTCTTCAACGAACAGTTCAACGAGCAGATTCTTGGACGACATATCAGGCAGCTTTCTTTGCGTTCTGTTCTTCGAGCTTGGCCAGCACTTCGGCGGCCCATTCCTTGGGCGCCATCGGGAAGCCGAGGCGGGCGCGGCTGTCGAGGTAGGCCTGGGCGACGGCGCGGGCCAGGTTGCGGATGCGGCCGATATAGGCGGCGCGCTCGGTGACCGAGATGGCGCCGCGGGCGTCGAGCAGGTTGAAGGTGTGCGCGGCTTTCAGCACTTGCTCGTAGGCCGGCAGTGCCAGCTGGGCGCCCATCAGGTGCTGGGCCTGCTTTTCGTGGGCACCAAAGGCGGTGAACAGGAAGTCGGCGTCGGAGTGCTCGAAGTTGTAGGTCGATTGCTCGACTTCGTTCTGGTGATAGACGTCGCCATAGGTCAGGCCTTCCGTCCACGTCAGGTCGAAGACGTTTTCGACACCCTGCAGGTACATGGCCAGACGTTCCAGGCCGTAGGTGATTTCGCCGGTGATCGGCTTGCAGTCGAAGCCGCCGACCTGCTGGAAGTAGGTGAACTGCGTCACTTCCATGCCGTTCATCCAGACTTCCCAACCCAGGCCCCAGGCGCCGAGCGTCGGGTTTTCCCAGTCGTCCTCGACGAAACGGACGTCGTTCTTCTTCAGGTCGAAACCGAGGGCTTCGAGCGAGCCGAGGTAGAGCTCGAGAATATTGTCCGGCGCTGGCTTGAGTACCACCTGGAACTGGTAGTAGTGCTGCATGCGGTTCGGGTTCTCGCCGTAGCGGCCATCCTTCGGGCGGCGCGAGGGCTGCACGTAGGCGGCTTTCCATGGCTCGGGGCCGATGGCGCGCAGGAATGTCGCGGTATGGCTGGTGCCGGCGCCGACTTCCATGTCGTAGGGCTGGAGCAGGGCACAGCCCTTGTCGCTCCAGTACTGTTGCAAACGCAGGATGATTTCCTGAAAGGTCGGTTTCTTGCTGGTCGTCATCGGACGCACTCGGTGTAAGCGGAAACCCGTGATTTTACTAGCTTTTGCCATGATTCGGCAGAGCCCCGCCGGCCCGGGTTTCAGCGGTGGCGGAATGCGATGTTTTGCGGCTTGTGCGGCTGCCCGTTGCTGGTCAAGTGTTGTTGCTGCGCAACACTATTGACTTTGGCTTGGCGCCTTTGTTTTGACTTAATTCAATATAATCAATAAACTGGAATTTATGTTGCGGTGCAACATCGGATTTCCTGGCGCAAACCTGCCTTGCTTGGAGATTCGGGCGACAAGATGCTCAGTGCCCGACCGATGTCGTATCCCCCTGTAACCGTTCGCTGTCGGAGCCGTTTTCCGCAGTGGCAACAGTGAAGGAGGTCACATGATCGCTTCGACCGTTCTCCCGCCTGCTCTGCAGCGCATCTCTACCGTAGCTCTCGATTTTCTCCAGAAGTTCCTGATGATCGCGGGCCTTGTTTTCATCGTTGGCCTGATTGGCGTACAAACCGGCCGCCTCGACCTGGTCGAGAATTTCAAGTCGCTGCTGCCCAATGCCGAAGCGGCCGTGGCGGAAGAGGCTTCCGCCGAAGAGACTGAACCGGAACTGACCTCGCTCAATGCCCGTATGCGCGGCGCCATGAACTATGTATCCCGGCGCTATCGCGTTTCCGATGAGGCCTTGACGCCGATTTTCGCCACAGCCCAGGCGGTCGGCCGCGAATTGCACCTCGACCCCTTGCTGATCATTGCGGTGATCGGTGTCGAGTCCGGCTTCAATCCGTTCTCGCAAAGCGTCTTTGGTGCGCAGGGCCTGATGCAGGTCGTGCCGCGTTTCCATCACGACAAGTTGCCGGAAGATGCTGCTTCTTTCCTCGATCCGGTGACCAATGTTCAGGTTGGTGCCCGCGTGCTGAAGGAATCGATCAGCCGCAACGGCGGTCTGGAAGACGGCCTGCAGCAATTCGGTGGAGCGATGAATGACGCCAACCGCCGTTATGCGACCAAGGTGCTGGCTGAAAAGCAGCGTCTGGAACAGGCGGTACAGCGGCTCCGCGCTGCCTGATCGTTGCGGCCGCTGCCCGGCCGCAAGTGGGGCCGGGGAACAATTGGCATGGCGCACGGTCCGAAAGGCATCGTATCGACTCAGGGAAGTCCATGTCGCAATCAGCTTATTCTTTCGCCACCCTGGCCGGTGGCTGCTTCTGGTGTCTGGAGGCTGCTTTCGAACAGCTCGATGGTGTCGTTGCCGTGCTGCCCGGCTACATGGGCGGTCACGATCCTCGGCCGACTTACGAGGCTGTTTGCCGTGGCGACAGCGGCCATGCCGAGGTCGTGCAGATTGAATTCGATCCGGCAACCATCGATTTTGAAACGCTGCTGACTGCTTTCTTCACCATTCACGACCCGACGACGCTGAATCGCCAAGGACACGATGTCGGTACCCAGTACCGCTCGGCGATTTTCTATCACGATGCCGGCCAGCAGTCGGTGGCCGAGGCGATGATTAACCGTCTCAATGCCGAAGGCATCTGGGCTTCACCCATCGTCACCGAAGTAGGCCCGGCGAGCACATTCTTTGTGGCTGAGGATTACCACCACCAGTATTTTCGCCGGAATCCCTATCAGGGCTACTGCATGGCGGTGGTTGCGCCCAAGGCGATCAAGTTGCGCCAGGTTTTTGCCGAGCGGATCAAGGCAGTTTAGCCTCGCCGCTCACTTGGCAAGGCCAGGCGTTCAGTGTTGCCGTCTCAGGGCAATCAACAGCATCGTCCCGATCAAGACAAGTGCCAGCCAGTCGCCGAAGCGCACAAACGGGGTCATCCCGGTGTGAGCGCGAACTTCGCCGTGCAGAACCCCGGTTTCGAAGGGGGGTAGCACAGCGCTAACCTGGCCGTGCGCATCGATGATGGCGGTCATGCCGGTATTGGTGGCGCGCAGCATCGGGCGGCCGGTTTCCAGCGCGCGCATCTGGGCGATCTGCAAGTGCTGCGGCTGGGCCAGCGAATGGCCGAACCAGGCAGTGTTGGAGAGGTTGGCCAAGATGCCCGCTTCCGGCAGGGGGCGGATAATCTCGTCGCCAAAGACGTCTTCGTAGCAGATGTTGATGGCGACTTGCTGGCCTGCCACGGCGAGCGGGGCCTGTTTTTCCGGGCCGCGCGTGAAGGACGACATCGGAATGTTGGCGTAGGCCATGAACCAGGCAAAGCCGGCCGGAATGAATTCGCCGTAAGGCACCAGATGGCTCTTGCTGTAAACTTGCAGCGGGGAACTGCCAAGGCTGACGGCGCTGTTGTAGTAGGCGTTGCCATTGCCGGTCAATGTGCCGAAGATCAGGTCGCCGCTTTGACGCTGGGCCAGCGTCTTGAGCGACTCCAGATAGTCGCCCGGCAACTGATCGATGAAGACCGGCATCGCGGTTTCCGGCAGCAGGGTCAGTCGGGCCGGATTGGCTTCGATCAGCTCGCGATAGAGGTCGAGCGTGCGGATGAAGGCTTCCGGCCTGAATTTCATTTCCTGCGGAATGTTGCCCTGAATCAGCGCAACGCTGACCGGTGCGCCGCTCGCCTGGGTCCACTCGATCTGGCGCAGGCCGAACCCGGCCAGGGAAAGCAGCGCGATGCCGGCAAGACCGATGCGCCAGCGCAGCAACAGGGCGCCGGCCAGGGCAACCAACAGCGACAGACCATGCACGCCGATTAGCGGGGCAAAGCCGGCCAGTGGGCTGGGCGGTGCCTGCGAATAGCCGACGGCCAGCCAGGGAAAGCCACTGAAAATCCAGCTCCGGAGCCAGTCGGCGGTGGCAATCAGGGCCGCGAAGAGCAACGCCTGGCGCCAGAACTCAGCCGGTTGCCAGCGTTTGAAAACCCAGCCGGCCAGCATCGGAAACAGCGCCATCACGGTGCAGAACAGGAAGGCCGCCGGGCCGGCCAGCCACCACGGCATGCCGCCGAAGACCGAGAGGCTGACGTAAACCCAGGAAACGCCGCACAGGAAGAAGCCGAGACCGAAGCTCAAGCCGGTCAACAGGCCTTCCTGCGTGTCACTTGCCCGCAGCAGCAGGGCGATGAAGCCGAGCCAGACGAGCGGTGCCAGCCAGAAAAGCCCGAATGGCGCAAAGCAAAGCACGCCAGCGGCACCGATCAGTGCCGCCAGGGCGAAGCGGTGCAGCGACCGATCAGGCAGTCGCTTCGTCAGCACCGGTCTGTAGTTTGGGTTGATCGACGAGCAGGGTGTAGAGACGGCGGCTGTCGGCGCGCAACACCTGAAAGCGGATGCCTTCGATGTCGACGATTTCGTTGCGCTTGGGCATGCGGCCAAGGTGGCGCAGGATCAGGCCACCGACGGTGTCGAATTCGTCGTCCGAGAATTTCGTCGAGAAAGCCTCGTTGAAATCCTCGATTTCCGTGCGCGCCTTGACGCGGTAACGGCCGGAGGCGTCGAGGCGAATGTTGTCGTGGGCTTCGTCGAAGTCGTATTCGTCCTCGATGTCGCCGACGATCTGTTCCAGCACATCCTCAATGGTGACCAGGCCGGCGACGCCGCCATATTCATTGACGACGATGGCCATGTGGTTGCGCGAGACGCGGAATTCACGGAGCAGGACGTTAAGGCGCTTCGATTCCGGGATGAATACCGCCGGGCGCAGCCAGTCACGCAGATCGAAGCTTTCTTCAGTCTGGATGCGCAGCAAATCCTTGGCCAGCAGGATGCCGAGTACATTGTCGCGGTCGCCATCGACCACCGGAAAGCGGGAGTGGGCGGCTTCGATGACAACCGGGACTATTTCACGTATCGGGTCGTCGACGTCGATAACGTCCATCTGGGCTCGCGGGATCATCACGTCGGTGACGCGGGTTTCGGAGGCGGCCAGTGCGCCTTCGATGATGGTCAGCGCATCGGCGTCCATCAGGTTGCGCTCGTAAGCGCTATGCAGAATCTGGATCAGCTGCTCGCGATCTTCGGGTTCGCGCAGCAGCAGGGAAGTCAGGCGTTCGATAAAACCGGGTTTACTGTCACTGTCCATGATGTTTAAACCGCATACGGGTCTGGATAACCCATCGCGGCGAGAATCTCCTTTTCTTCATCTTCCATCGCCTGGGCATCATCGTCATTGTCATGATCCCAGCCTTGCAAATGCAGCATACCATGCACCGTCAGGTGCGCGTAATGGGCGTCCAGCGGCTTGTTCTGCTCCGCTGCCTCGCGCGCCACGACGCTTGGGCAGATGACCAGATCGCCCATCACCACCGGTTCGCTATCGTAGGGAAAGGACAGCACGTTGGTCGCGTAGTCCTTGCTGCGATATTCCTTGTTCAGCGCCTGGCCTTCGTCAGCATCGACCAGTCGAATGGTGATTTCGCCGCCACCGACCAACGCAGCGCGGGCCCAGCGCACGAAATCCGCCCGCAAGGGTAAGCCCTCGCGGTTACAGGCGTATTGCACGGAGAGATTAAGCCGGTTGCTGGGTGCGTTTTTCATAGGCTTCGACGATGCGGGCGACCAGCGGGTGGCGCACCACATCTTCTTTCTTGAAGTGGTTGAAAGAGAGACCGCGCACCCCGTCCAGGATGTCGATCGCTTCCTTGAGGCCGCTCTTCTGCCCCTTGGGCAGGTCGACTTGCGTGATGTCGCCGGTGACCACCGCCCTGGCGCCGATGCCGATGCGGGTCAGGAACATCTTCATCTGCTCCGGCGTCGTGTTCTGCGCCTCGTCGAGAATGATGAAAGCGTGGTTCAGCGTCCGGCCGCGCATGAAAGCGAGCGGGGCGATCTCGATGGCGCGTTTTTCGTAGAGCTTGGCGACGCGGTCGGCGCCCATCAGGTCGTACAGCGCGTCGTAGAGCGGGCGCAGATAGGGGTCGATCTTCTGGGTCAGATCACCGGGCAGGAAGCCGAGGCGCTCGCCGGCTTCAACGGCTGGCCGGGTCAGGATGATGCGCTCGACCAGATCGCGCTCGAAGGCATCGACGGCCGAAGCCACTGCCAGATAGGTCTTGCCGGTACCGGCCGGGCCGATGCCGAAAGTGATGTCGTGTTCCTGAATCGCCTTCAGGTAAGCCACCTGACGCGGCGTGCGGCCATGCAGATCGGTCTTGCGGGTGATCAGTTGCGGGCCGTCGACCGGGCCTTCCGAGCGCTGCGAGACGCGACGGACCGGTGCATTGGTCAGTTCGATCAAGCCGAGCTGGATTTCATCCACCGATAGCGGTGCCCGCGACATGGCGTAGAAGTGACGGATGGCGTCGGCCGTCAGGCGAGCCTTTTCGCCCAGAATCGAGAAGCGTTCGTTGCGGCGGCGAATCACCACGTCAAAGCCGGTTTCGATCTGCCGGATGTTTTCGTCGAGCGGGCCGCACAGGTTGGCCAGCTGGGCGTTGTCGACCGGCGTCAGCGCCAGAGCGACCGGCTTCTGCTTCGGTGCCGGCCTGGTGGCAGCACCTGTTTTCATGCCACTAGTCTTCTCGGATGACAATTTCGCCCCTCAGGGTGTGCGCCAGCGAACTGGTGATCCGGACATCGACGAAGGTGTTGATCAACCTCGGGTTGCCGGCAAAATTGACGATACGGTTGTTGTCGGTTCGCCCAGCCAGTTCGTGCGCATCTTTCTTCGATGTGCCTTCGACCAGCACGCGCTGAATGCTGCCGATCATGGTTTGGCTGATCGCCTGTGCCTGCTCGTCGATGCGCTTCTGCAAACGGAGCAGCCGGGCCGATTTGACGTCGGCCGGCGTCGTGTCTTCCAGTTCCAGCGCCGGGGTGCCGGGGCGCGGGCTATAGATGAAGGAGAACGAGCTGTCGAAACCGACGTCGTCGATCAGCTTCATCGTTTTCTCGAAATCCTCGTCCGTTTCGCCGGGGAAGCCGACGATGAAATCGGACGACAGCGAAATGTCCGGCCGCGCCGCGCGCAGCTTGCGGATGATCGACTTGTATTCGAGCGTCGTGTAACCACGCTTCATCGCCGCCAGCACTCGGTCTGAGCCGGCCTGGACTGGCAGATGCAGGTGCGAAACCAGCTTCGGCTGGGTGGCGTAGGTGTCGATCAAACGCTGCGACATCTCGCGCGGATGCGAGGTTGTGTAACGAATGCGCTCGATGCCCGGAATCTCGGCAATGTATTCGATCAGCAAGGCGAGGTCGGCCTTCTCCTCACTGCCTTCCATGTCGCCACGGTAGGCATTGACGTTCTGGCCAAGCAGGGTCACTTCACCGACGCCGTGCGCAGCCAAATCGGCTACTTCGGTCAGCACATCGCTGAAGGGGCGGGAAACCTCGCCGCCACGGGTGTAAGGCACGATGCAGAAGGTGCAGAACTTGGAGCAACCTTCCATGATCGAGACAAAAGCCGAGGCCCCCTTGATTTCCGAAGGCGGCATCGCATCGAATTTCTCGATCTCCGGGAAGGAAACGTCAACTGCCGCCTTACCCTTTGCCTTGCGCTCGGCAATCAGTTGCGGCAAGCGGTGCAGCGTCTGCGGGCCAAAAACGATATCGACATAGGGAGCGCGGGCCACGATGGCGTCGCCTTCCTGGCTGGCGACGCAACCGCCGACGCCGATCACCAGGTTGGGATTCAGCTTTTTCAGATGGCGGACACGGCCGAGATCATGGAAAACTTTCTCTTGTGCCTTTTCGCGCACCGAGCAGGTGTTGAACAGGATGATGTCGGCTTCTTCGGGGTTGTCGGTCTTGATAACGCCTTCGGAAGCATTGAGTACGTCGGCCATTTTGTCCGAATCGTATTCATTCATCTGGCACCCAAAGGTGCGGATGAACAGTTTTTTTGGCATGGGAAACACTTCGCAAATCGGTGGTGCCGTTTAGGTCAGGACGCGGCAGAAAAGTTCACCATTATAGCCGACCGAAATTCGGTTGACCGGCCAAGCCTCCGCAAACTATAATCCGCGCCCTCTGCTTTGAGCGTGGTGATGTAGCTCAGACGGTTAGAGCGATGGATTCATAACCCATAGGTCGGCAGTTCGATTCTGCCCATCACCACCAGTAATACGGAACCCGCTGATTCGTCAGCGGGTTTTTCCGTTTACGCTCCCCAAGCTGGCTTGGTGTCCCAGTTCAGTGCTCCAATGTATTCTTGAGGCAGCGTTTCGCGAGGGCTTCATGGCCTACCAATTACCAGCAAATCTTTACCGGAACCGGCACGGCATTCTCTACTTCAGAATGGCCGTTCCAAATTCTGTCCGGCGCCTTCTCTTCCAGAAGGAAATCGACCAGTGGTCAGCGCCTTGATGAGCCTAGTGTACTGGGCGGCAGGCTATTCAGGGGCCCTAGTGTTGCACATGGCAGTGAGGCATTGATCAACCTCGACACCGGGGTGGCGACAAAAAGTCCCGGCAGATCGACGGACTGATTTTTTGGTGGTTATGGCTGTATCTGCTCATCACCACAAGCGATACCGAAAACCCGCTGGCTCGTCAGCGGGTTTTTCTTTTTTCCACGGCCGGGTTGGCGTCAACCTATATTAGAATTCTCTTAATTAATTGATTTGTCCGGTCGCTGGTATTCATTGGCCGGCCTTAATTTGGCGGAGAAGAAATGTTCAAGAGTGCCCATGAGTTTGTCAGTCAGGCGAAGCAACTGATCAAGGAATGTTCGCCCGAGGAGGTTCTCAAACAGATCACCGCGCCGGATGTCTTGATTGTCGATGTGCGCGAGCCTGACGAGTATCGGCAGGGGCATCTGGCCGGTTCGGTCAATATTCCTCGCGGCATGCTGGAGTTCAAAATCTCCAATGAGCCGGCCTTGCAGAACGTTGGGCGTGCGATGGTGCTTTATTGCAAGACCAGCGGACGTGCAGCCTTGGCAAGCGTTGCCTTGAAAAACATGGGTTTCGAAAATGTTGTTTCGATGAGCGGCGGTTTTGATGCCTGGGTGGCCGCAGGGCTGCCTGTGACGAAGCCGCGCGAGATGTCCTTCGAGTAATTTTTCCAGCGCCGCCTGGCCGCTTGAAATGAAAAGGCCCGTACCGTCTGGTGCGGGTCTTTTGTTTGATGCCTGCTTGCTGCTCGGGCGGGGGCTTAACTGCGAATCAGGTGGTCGAAGGCACTGAGCGAGGCGGTGGCGCCAGCGCCCATGGCGATGATGATCTGTTTGTAGGGCACGGTCGTGCAGTCGCCGGCAGCGAAGACGCCTGGTACGCTGGTCTGGCCCTTGGCATCGATTTCAATCTCGCCGAAGCGGCTCAGGTTGAGCGTGCCTTTGAGCCAGTCGGTGTTGGGCAGGAGGCCGATCTGGACGAAGATGCCTTCAAGTTCGACGTGCCGGATCTCTTCGCTGACGCGGTCCTTGTAGGTGATGCCGTTGACCTTCTGGCCGTCGCCGGTCACTTCGGTAGTCTGCGCTGATTTGATGACCGTGACGTTGGGCAGGCTGTTGAGCTTGCTCTGCAATACGGCATCGGCGCGCAGGGCGTCGGCGAATTCGAGCAAGGTCACATGAGCAACGATGCCGGCCAGGTCGATCGCTGCTTCAACGCCGGAGTTGCCACCGCCGATCACTGCCACGCGCTTGCCTTTGAACAGCGGGCCGTCGCAGTGCGGGCAGAAGCAGACGCCCTTGGCCTTGTATTCCTTTTCGCCGGGGACGTTCATTTCGCGCCAACGGGCGCCGGTGGCAAGAATGACGGACTTGCTCTTGAGCGTCGCCCCATTTTCCAGTTCCACTTCAATCAGTTCTCCCGGCGTCAGCTTGGCGGCACGCTGCAGGTTCATGACGTCGACGTCGTAATCCTTGACGTGCTGTTCCAGCGCGGTGACCAGTTTCGGGCCTTCGGTGTGGCTGACCGAGATGAAGTTCTCGATGCCCAGCGTATCCATGACCTGACCGCCGAAGCGCTCGGCAACGATGCCGGTACGGATGCCCTTGCGAGCGGCGTAGATCGCTGCTGCTGCGCCGGCTGGGCCGCCGCCAACGACGAGTACGTCGAAGGCGTCCTTTTTGCCGAGTTCTTCCGCAACACGGCTTGCCGCGCCCGTGTCGACCTTGGCAAGAATTTCCTCGATCAACATGCGGCCGGCCCCGAATTCGGCATCGTTTAGATAGGTGGTCGGTACGGCCATGATCTGGCGGGCGTTGACCTCGTCCTGGAACATGGCGCCGTCGATCATCGTGCTGGTGACGTTCGGATTGAGCACAGCCATCAGGTTCAGGGCTTGCACGACGTCCGGGCAGTTGTGGCAGGACAGCGAGATGTAGGTCTCGAATTTGAAGCTGCCGGGCAGGGCCTTGATCTGGTCGATGACGGACTGTTCAACCTTCGGCGGATGGCCGCCGGTTTGCAGCAAGGCGAGCACCAGCGAGGTGAATTCGTGGCCCATCGGCAAGCCGGCAAAGTGGATGCGCGGTGTTTCGCCTGGCAAGCTGACGGCAAATGACGGAATACGGGAGGCGTCACCGTTTTCACGCAGGCTGACCTTGTCCGAGCATTCTAGGATGTCGTTGATCAGGGTGCGCATTTCCTGGCCCTTGGCGCTGTCGTCCAACGTGGCGACCAGTTCGATCGGGCGTTGCAGGCGTTCGAGGTAGGCCTTGAGTTGGCCCTTGATGGCGGTGTCGAGCATGAGGTTCTCCCTGAGGTTTCTTTGATTTCACTGAAAAGCAGCCAGTGGCGGCCACTTTTCGCTGAAATCCCGCCGCTGGGTAGCGGCGGGTTCCATTTTTATATATCTCTGTTGGCGGTTGGGTGCTTAGATTTTGCCGACCAGATCCAGCGACGGAGCCAGGGTCTTTTCGCCTTCCTTCCACTTGGCCGGGCAGACTTCGTTCGGGTGGGCGGCGGTGTATTGGGCGGCCTTCAGCTTGCGCAGGGTTTCGGAAATGTCACGGGCGATTTCGTTGGAGTGGATCTCAACGGTCTTGATCACGCCGTCCGGGTTGATCACGAAGGTGCCGCGCAGGGCCAGACCTTCTTCGTCGATATGCACGTCGAAAGCGCGCGTTAGTTGGTGAGTCGGGTCGCCGACCAGCGGGAACTGGGCCTTGCCGACAGCCGGCGAGGTTTCGTGCCAGACTTTGTGCGAGAAGTGGGTGTCGGTAGTGACGATATAGACTTCGGTGCCAGCCTTCTGGAACTCGGCGTAGTTGTTGGCAGCGTCTTCGATTTCGGTCGGGCAGTTGAAGGTGAAGGCGGCTGGCATGAAGATCACGACGGACCACTTGCCCTTCAGGCTGGCTTCGGTGACTTCGATGAACTTGCCGTTGTGGAAAGCCTGGGCCTTGAACGGTTGAACCTGGGTGTTGATGAGCGACATCGTTTTCTCCTGATGGGTTAGGTGTAGAACACGGAATGGATATTAGGTGACGACGCCTCATTGATCCAATTGATTGCTTCAATATCGGCGATAGCCAAAGAAAATATTTGATGCATGTTGTTCGGGCGGCTGACTAGTTAAGAAGTACTAAACAATTCGTGGCTTTGGTACTAGATTGAATTGTCCGGGGGTATTGAGTTGATTCAAATCAATTGAATAACCCTACTGATCGGGGAGATTACAGCCCGTGGTGGCATTGGGCTGCCAAAGCTTGAGGAGATGGGCCGGATGAACATATCCAGTGCCATTATGTACATCGCGCCAGAGCGCCTCGAAGAGGCCTGTGTGGCGTTGCTCCAGATGCCGGGGGTGGAAATACACGCCCGGAGTCCTGAGGGGAAAGTCGTCGTTACTCTGGAGGATGACGATACGAATTCGGCTGCTGACAAATACGTAGCCTTGCATGGTGTTGCCGGCGTCGCATCGGTGGCCATGGTTTATCAATACAGCGACGACGAATCAAAAGATACCGAGGAGGTAGAGGCGTGAAGCTCAATCGACGGGATTTCATCAAGGCCAATGCAGCAGCGGCGGCGATTTCTGCAGCAGGTTTGTCTGCACCGGGTGCCGCTGTGGCACAGGGCAAGGACGATATTCGTTGGGACAAGGCAGCCTGCCGTTTTTGCGGCACCGGTTGCGGTGTGCTGGTCGGCACCCAGGAAGGGCGCGTCGTCGCCACCCAGGGTGACCCGGATGCACCGGTCAATCGTGGTCTGAATTGCATCAAGGGCTATTTCCTGTCCAAGATCATGTACGGCTCCGATCGCCTGAAAACGCCGCTTCTGCGCATGAAGGATGGTAAGTACGACAAGAACGGCGAGTTTACGCCGATCTCCTGGACCAAGGCCTTCGATATCATGGAAGAGAAGGCCAAGGCAACCATGAAGGCCAAGGGGCCGAATGGTCTGGCCATGTTCGGTTCCGGCCAATGGACCATCTGGGAGGGCTATGCAGCTGCCAAGCTGATGAAGGCCGGCTTCCGTACCAACAACCTCGATCCCAACGCCCGCCACTGCATGGCTTCGGCTGTTGCCGGCTTCATGCGCACCTTCGGTATCGATGAGCCGATGGGCTGCTACGACGACATCGAGCATGCCGATGCCTTCGTGCTGTGGGGCTCGAACATGGCCGAGATGCACCCGATCCTGTGGACCCGCATCACCGACCGCAAGCTGTCGAACAAGGGCGTCAAGGTTGCCGTGTTGTCGACCTTCGAGCACCGCTCTTACGAGCTGGCCGACATCCCGATGATCTTCAAGCCGCAGACCGACTTGGCGATTCTCAACTACATCGCCAACTACATCATCCAGAACGGCAAGGTAAATCAGGCGTTTATCGACAAGAACGTCAATTTCAAGAAGAGCGCCACTGACATCGGCTACGGCCTGCGTCCGACGCACGCCCTGGAAAAGGATGCAACCAGTAACGGTTACCCCGGCGCTGATGGCAAGCCGAAGGGCGATACCGGCAAGTCCGATCCGATCACCTTCGACGAATTCAAGAAATTCGTTTCCGAATACACCGCCGAGAAAGTCTCCAAGCTGTCCGGTGTGGCCGAGAAGGATCTCAAGGCGCTGGCCGAGCTGTACGCCGATCCCAAGGTAAAGATCATTTCCTTCTGGACCATGGGTTTCAACCAGCATACCCGTGGTACCTGGGCGAACAACCTCTGCTACAACATCCACCTGCTGACCGGCAAGATTTCCGAGCCGGGCAACAGCCCGTTCTCGCTGACCGGCCAGCCGTCCGCCTGCGGTACGGCACGTGAAGTTGGTACCTTCTCGCACCGCCTGCCGGCCGACATGGTTGTTACCAACCCTGAGCACCGCAAGCACACCGAAGAATTGTGGGGCCTGCCGGAAGGCACGATTCCAGACAAGGTTGGCTTCCACGCGGTCGCCATGGCCCGCGCTCTCAAGGATGGCAAGGTCAATTTCTACTGGCAGCAGTGCAACAACAACATGCAGGCCGGTCCGAACATCAACGAAGAGCTCTATCCGGGCTGGCGCAAGCCGGAGAACTTCATTGTCGTGTCCGACCCGTACCCGACGGTCTCGGCAATGGCCGCCGACCTTATCCTGCCGACCGCCATGTGGGTCGAAAAGGAAGGCGCCTACGGCAATGCCGAGCGGCGGACCCAGTTCTGGCGTCAGCAAGTCAAGGCGCCGGGTGAGGCTCGCTCCGATCTGTGGCAGTTGATGGAATTTTCCAAGCGCTTCAAGGTCGAGGAAGTCTGGCCGGCCGAACTGGTCGCCAAGGCACCGAAGCTCAAGGGCAAGACGCTGTTCGACGTGCTCTACGCCAACGGCGTGGTGAACAAGTACAAGCTGAACGAAACGGCCGCTGGCTTCGACAATGATGACTCCAAGCTGCTGGGTTTCTACATTCAGAAGGGCTTGTTCGAAGAGTACGCATCCTTCGGTCGCGGCCACGGCCACGATCTGGCACCGTTTGATTCCTATCACCAGGCCCGTGGTCTGCGTTGGCCAGTGGTTGGTGGCAAGGAAACGCTGTGGCGCTTCCGTGAAGGTTACGATCCGTACGTCAAGAAGGGCGAGGGCGTGAAGTTCTACGGCCACAAGGACGGCAAGGCAGTGATCTTTGCGTTGCCCTACCAGCCGCCTGCCGAGTCGCCGGACAAGGAATTCGACATGTGGCTCTCCACCGGTCGTGTCCTTGAACATTGGCATACCGGCACGATGACCCGTCGTGTACCTGAGCTCTACAAGGCCTTCCCGGATGCAGTCGTCTTCATGCACCCGGATGATGCCAAGGCGCGTGGTTTGCAACGTGGCATGGAGGTCAAGGTGGCATCGCGGCGCGGTGAAATTCAGTTGCGTGTCGAGACGCGTGGCCGTAACAAGCCACCGCGCGGCTTGGTCTTCATTCCTTTCTTTGATGCCGGCCGTCTGGTTAATAAGCTGACTCTGGATGCAACTTGCCCGATTTCCAAGGAAACGGACTACAAGAAGTGCGCCGTCAAGGTGACCAAGGCCTGATACGGTTGGCTATAAAAATGAGCGAAAAAACGGCCGGTAGCCTTGCTCCGGCCGTCCATCGGAGGTAATAAATATGAGATTGATCACTGCACTGGCCTTGGCCGCTGGCATGCTCCTGGGAGGAGTTAGCGGTGTTGGCGCGCAGGAGTTTCGAGTAAACGAAATCGGTGTTGAGTCGATTGAGGGAGCCTCGAAGGTGGATATGTTCCGGCCCGAAAAGGACCAGGCCACCATTCAGCGTAATTTCCAGAAACAGCCGCCGTTGATCCCGCACAGCATCAAGGGGTACAACATCACCCAGAATTTCAACAAGTGCATGGACTGTCACTCCAAGGAGCGTGCTGAGGAAACTGGCGCCACCAAGGTTGCCAAGTCGCACTATCTGGATCGCGAAGACAAAAAGCAGACCAACATTTCTCCGCGCCGCTATTTCTGTATGCAGTGCCACGTGCCGCAGTTCGATGCCAAGCCGCTCGTCGCGAATACCTATAAACCAGCCACCAAGAAGGGGGAATGATGAGTCTGGATAAATTCACGCCCGCATGGGTCAAGCGCATCGGGTTGGTTACCGTCTTGGGCCTGTTTGTTGCCGGTATTGTCTTCTGGGGCGGCTTCAACTGGGCTCTGGAGTCGACCAACAAGGAATCGTTCTGTATTTCCTGTCACGAGATGGAGGAAAACGTCTTCCGCGAGTACCAGAATACGGTGCACTACACGAACCGCACAGGTGTTCGCGCCACTTGCCCGGATTGTCACGTGCCCAAGGAGTGGGGGCCGAAGATGATCCGCAAGATCCAGGCCTCCAATGAGGTGCTGCACAAGATTCTCGGTACGATCGACACGCCTGAAAAGTTCAACGCCAAGCGTGGTCAGTTGGCCCAGAACGAGTGGAAACGCATGAAGGCAAACGACTCGCAGGAGTGCCGTAACTGCCATCGCTACGACTACATGGACTATACCGAGCAGGGCAATCGGGCCGCACGTATGCATCCGGAAGCCTTCTCTGAAGGTAAGACCTGTATAGACTGCCACAAGGGTATTGCCCACCAGTTGCCGGCCATCGATCAGCATATTGGCAAGCAGAATGACGGTGCTGTCGCTATCTCTCACGGCGAAAAACCGGCCGAGGCAGCCAAGGAAGAAAGCAAGCCAGAGAGCAAGTAACATTTTTCTGGTGAGCTTGAAACAAACCCGGCTTCGTGCCGGGTTTGTTTATTCAGGGCTGATTGTTGTGGCTAGCGTATGAATAATGCAAATATTCACGTAGTTGCCCGTAAATAGGCCCTTTGGGGCCAACACTTATTCAAAAAGGTATGCTACTTTTACTCTGCTGCCGTTCCGACGGCCAGTTTTCTTAAACATTGATAGGTAACAGGAGGCACTTAGATGAATAAATCCGAGCTGGTCGAAGTTGCTGCAAAAGAAGCTGGTATCACCAAGGCTGCTGCTGACAAGGCGTTGTCCGCCATTATCGGCGCGGTGGTTGCGACCGTCACCAAGGGAGAGTCGGTTACTCTCGTCGGTTTCGGTACGTTCAAGTCCGCAAAGCGCGCAGCGCGCACCGGCAAGAATCCCAAGACCGGCGCAACGTTGAAGATCCCTGCGACCACGGTGCCGAAATTCACCGCAGGAACGGCTTTCAAGGCTTCGGTTGCCGCCAAGAAAAGCGCTGCAAAGAAGAAGTAATCCGATGTTAATGAATGCGGAGTTCGTTTTTGACGGACTCCGTTTTTTCGGTTTCCAATGAACGACTCCAATCCAGAAAATCCCCCAGAAAACCCGCCTGCTGTTGCTGTAGCGCCGCAGGTTGATATCCGTCGCCGTCTGCGCGAACTCCTCTCTGTTCCGGAGCGTGATCGCAGCGATGAGCAGTGGGACGAAATTATTGAGCTGGAAATTCAGCTTGCACCGGGTAACCGCATTTCCGGCAATGAGCCGCATGGTGGTGGTGGCAGCAGCCACGGGCGAGGCAATCCCTCGCAGCACAGCAAGGCCGGTGGTGGCAATGTGGGCGGCAGTGGCGGCCCGCAGCAGAAAAAGCATCGGCCGCGCACGAACAACAATCGTCGCCCGCGTCAAAACAAGCCGCAGTCCGGTGGTGGCGGTGGCGGCAATCCTGCTGCCTGAGCGCTTGTTACATTTTCCTGAAGCGGCATAATCGCCGACATGCAGCAGTTTGATCTGATTATTGTTGGTGGCGGCTTGGCTGGTGCCAGTCTGGCCTTGGCGCTGCGCGACACCCGGTTGCGTATCGCCTTGGTTGAAAATCAGCCGCCACACCGGCCCGAGGGCTGGGATGCGCGAATTTACGCGATCAGTCCGGCCAACGTGACCTTCCTTGAATCGATCGGCGCCTGGCGCCATCTGGATGTTGAACGCATCTCGCCGATTCGCGCCATGCAGATCGGTAGCGATGGTGGCGGAAAACTTGAGTTCTCGGCCTTTGAAACTGGCGTTGCCGAGCTGGGCTGTATCCTGGAGTCGGCCTTGATGGCCTGCGAGTTCTGGGAAGGTGCCAAGCGCCAAAGCAACCTCACCCTTTTTTGTCCGGCCCGGCCGGAACAACTGGAGTTCCGGCACGATGCGGCCATTTTGCGCTTGAGTGATGGTGCAACGCTGTCGGCTCGATTGTTGGTCGGTGCTGATGGTCGAGATTCCTGGGTGCGCGCAGCGGCCGGCCTTGCCGCCGTGAATACGCCGTATGGTGAAAAAGGCTTGGTGGCCAATTTTTCAACTGAGAAAACGCATCGCAACACGGCCTTCCAATGGTTCCGGGACGATGGGGTGCTGGCATATTTGCCATTGCCGGGAAACCGGATTTCGATTGTGTGGTCTACCCCGGATGAGCACGCTGACGAGCTTTGCGCCCTGCCTCCCGAATTGCTTTGCGAGCGAGTTGCCGAGGCAGGAGAGCGTGTGCTGGGCAAGCTTGATTTGCTGACGCCTCCGGTGGCCTTTCCCTTGCGATTGATGCGCGTGCCGCAGACGGTTGCGCCGCGTCTGGCCTTGATCGGCGATGCGGCGCATGGTATCCACCCCTTGTCCGGGCACGGGATCAATCTTGGATTTCAGGATGCCAGGGAGCTTGCTGGTCTGCTCGCGGCAACCCAAGCGTGGCAGGATATCGGGCAGGAGCGCTTGTTGCGGCGCTATCAGCGCGCCCGACGGGAAGAGACGGTGTTGATGCAGGCTACCACTGACGGCTTGCGACGTCTGTTCCGTGAGTCGCCGCCTGGGCTGCGCCCGTTGCGCAATTTTGGTCTCAATCTGACGAATGGCTTGCCCTTCGTTAAAAATGCCTTGGTGCGGTATGCGCTTGGCGCCCTTTAGGAGAATTGAATGTTGAAGAAGTTCTTGCCCGTCGTGTTGGCCGTTGCTTTTGGGGTGCAAGCCGTGGCTGACGAGGCTGATATCAAGAAGTCGATGGAGTCCAAGCTGGGCACCCGGGTTGAGAGTGTCACCAAGTCTGGTTACCTTGGTTTGTATGAAGTCTTTGCCGATGGCAACATCGTCTATACCGACGAAAAGGGAACGGCGATCATCGTTGGGCCGCTGATCGATGGCAAGACGATGAAGAATGTGACCGAAGAGCGCATGAAAAAGCTGACTGCGATCAAGTTCAGCGAATTGCCGCTGGATCGTGCGATCAAGCAGGTGCGCGGTGATGGCAAGCGAGTGATGGCGACCTTCGAGGATCCCAATTGCGGTTATTGCAAGCGCTTGGCCAAAGAATTGCTGAAACTGGACAATGTCACGGTGTACACTTTCCTGTTGCCGATACTTTCTGAAGACTCGGTGCGCAAATCCAAGCAGATCTGGTGTTCGTCCGATCGAGCCAGGGCATGGAATGACTGGATGATTGATGGCAAGGCGCCTGCCGGTCGTGAAGATTGTGATACCACCGCCATCTCCAAGAATCAGGAATTCGGTCGCAAATTGAATATCTCGGGTACGCCGACCATGTTCTTCAGTGACGGTGAGCGTGTGCCCGGTGCCATGCCGCTGGCGCGCATCGAGCAGAAGCTTGGTCAGGTCAAATAGTCCCTGCCGGCTCGGCGAGTTCTTGGCCGGGCCATTGGCCACCTGTTCCGGAATTTCTAGCGTGTGATTCCCTGATGCTCGAGCAATCTTCCTGCGGATGGTTCGCTCGGACTTTTGGTCCGCCCCGGGTTCGATTGCTTCTGTTTTTTGCATTGACCTGGCTCGGTATTGCCTCATTGCTGGTTTTTTTGCTGGTTGAAGGGCGTCACGAGGCAGAACGAAAGGCCGAATCCGAGGTGCTGGGAACCTCGGCTCTTCTTGAAGCTCGACTGGCCCTGACGATACGCCGGGTGCACGGCGATCTGGAACATCTGGCCGCTTCCTTGGCGCGGGATGCGCTGAAGCCGGTGGCTGATGCGCGTTTTCGCCAAGCGGTCGTCAGTGAGCTTCAGCATTACTCCGGACGCTTTCCGGAGGTTCTCGGTTTTCGCGTGATCGATGCTTCGGGCAATTTGCTCCGTGCCCCGGATGCCATGCCGCCGTCGGTGAATTTTCGCGACTGCAGCTACTTCAGTTTTTTTGCCGACGGGGCTGACAATTCGCTTTTCTTCTCGGAAGTGCTGGTTGATCGCTTGTCCGGGCGATCCGCGCTGGTGGTGGCACTGCCGATGCGTGATGCGGCGGGAGGGCTGCTTGGCGTAGTAGCCGCGCTGCTCGATATCGGGAATATGTCGCAAATGCTCGATACGCTCGGTGTTGGCCAGAATGGGGTCGTTTCGGTCCGTCGTACCGAGGCGGGGCGGCTGATACTGCGGCGACCGTTTGTGCCCGAGCTGGTCAATCAGCCGTTTCAGGACAATCCGCTGCAGACGAGGCTGGAGGCAGGAGAGCGTTTCGGAACGCTCCGCTTTCATACGGCAATCGATGGCGTAGAGCGCATTTACGGGTTTCGTCGGGTTGGCGACTATCCGTTGTATGTAACTGCTGGCCTGGCAACTGCCGATTATCTGGCCGGTTGGCATCAAACCTTTGCCATGGCGGGCGTCGCGGCGCTGCTTCTTTTCTTGTCATTGTCCTTGCTTTTGATTCGTCTCATGCGGGCCGAGCGGGAGGAGGAGTTGACCGCCAGCCGGTTGATGGAGAGCGAGGCGCGCTACCGCATGCTGGCCGAGAATAGCCATGATGTGATCTGGACGCTCGACATTCCCAGTCGAACCTATACCTACGTCAGTCCCGCCATCAAGGAAATGTCCGGCTATTTGCCGGAAGAGACGGTCGGGCAGCCGCTGGATGTGCGGCTAACGCCGGATTCGGCGGCCCGTGCGGCGCGGGACATCGATCAGCGTCTGCGGCGGATTGCAGCAGGGGACAAGGCGGCCAGTGTTGTCGTTAGCGAACTGGAGCAGGTGTGCAAGAACGGAGAGGTGATCACCACCGAGGTGGTTTCCAGCTATTTGCTTGATGCTGATGGTGTGGCACGGACGATTCTTGGCATTACCCGCAATGTCAGCGAGCGCAAGGCGGTGGAAAGTGCCTTGCGGGAAACCAACCGCCAGCTGCATGCCCGCATCGAGGAGATCGGTCGTCTACAGGTTGCGCTGCAGGAGTTGGCGGTACGCGACAGCCTGACTGGCCTGTACAACCGGCGCTATCTCGATGAAACCCTGGAGCGCGAGGTTTCCCGGGCGCGGCGTGAAGGTATTCCGCTCTCCCTGGTCATGCTGGACATCGACCATTTCAAGCGGGTTAACGACACCTACGGGCATCAGGTCGGTGACGAGGTGTTGCGCATGCTTGCCTCGACCCTGTTGGCCGACATTCGGGCCGAGGATGTGGCCTGTCGCTATGGCGGTGAGGAGTTCCTGATCCTGCTGCCCAACATGCCACTGGAAACGACCATGTTGCGCGCCCAGGCGTGGCGGAGTGCGGTTGAGGCGCTGCGGGTTACGCATGGCAATTTCCAGATTGCCTTCACCATCTCGCTGGGGGTTGCCGCCTACCCCGAGCATGGCAAGACCCC
Source organism: Azonexus sp. (assembly GCA_041909135.1). GTDB lineage: Bacteria > Pseudomonadota > Gammaproteobacteria > Burkholderiales > Rhodocyclaceae > Azonexus. The sequence continues at coordinate 27,295 of JAYREA010000004.1, forward strand.
GGACGACCTGACACGCTGTGCCGATCAGGCGCTGTATCGGGCGAAGCACGAAGGCCGCAATCAGGTTTCAGTCTTTTTCGGCTGATTCGGCGTCGACCGGCCGTCGGCCGGTCAGGGGCGCTTGCCCACATTTCATTCCACTTTTTACCACGTCGGCATGTGGTGCCATGGAATGTTTTTGACTTCCATCAACTCCTGATAAGTCACTTTAAGTCTCTATTTCCTTGTATTGATTTTTAAGGGAAATTTTCTCCAAATATTGTCGAGAAAAGTATCCGTAAGTCCTTGTTGCATAAGAAAAAATTCGTGATTCCACTATTGACTGTGGGGAGATGTTCCTCTAAAGTGGGTAAACGTGTTGAAAAGTGGGTAAACGGGGAGCGAGACGAGGGATGTTCGAAGGGGCGGCAGCACTTAATCTGGATGCGAAGGGACGGCTTGCCATACCGGCAAGGCACCGTGATGCCCTGCTCGCGGCCAGTGAGGGCTCGCTGGTCCTGACCGCGCATCCGCATCGCTGCCTGCTGCTTTACCCGTCGCCGGCCTGGCAGCCGATTCGTGACCAGATTCTCAAAGCGTCCAGCCTTGACCCGAAAGCGGCGCCGATCAAGCGCGTGCTGGTGGGGAATGCGCGCACTGAAGAGCTGGATTCGGCTGGCCGCATTCTGATTGCCCCCGAATTGCGCGAGTACGCCAAATTTGAAAAGACCGTTTATCTGGTCGGTATGGGAACGCACTTCGAAATCTGGAGCGAGGCAGGCTGGAGGCAACAGAATGACCTGGCCGCGGAGGTGCTGTCCGGCGACCTGCCGCCGGGCTTCGGAGACCTTGTCCTGTGACCCGCGGTGCCGCCCATGTGACGGTGCTGCTCGAGGAGGCGGTGGGTGCCCTGGCGATCAAAGCCGACGGCACCTACGTTGACGCCACCTTCGGGCGCGGCGGCCATAGCCGTCGCATTCTTTCCGATCTGAATGAAAAAGGCCGCCTGGTGGCGGTTGACCGTGATCCGCAAGCCATAGCAGCGGGCGCGGCGATTGATGATTCCCGTTTTTTGCTGGTCCATCGCGCTTTTGGCGAATTGGCCGAGGCGGCTTGCGAGGCGGGCGTTCGCGATGTCGATGGGGTGTTGTTTGATGTAGGGGTGTCGTCGCCGCAGATCGACGACGGGGAGCGCGGCTTCAGCTTTCGCTACGACGCGCCGCTCGACATGCGTATGGATACGACGCAGGGCGAGACGGCGGCTGAGTGGCTGGCACGGGCCGAGATAAGAGACATAACGGAGGTCATTAGAAACTATGGCGAAGAACGGTTTGCTTTCCAGATTGCAAAGAAGGTTGTGGCTGCTCGGGTCGAACAACCTATTGTCACAACAGGTCAGTTCGCGGCCCTCGTACGCGAGACCGTGCGCACCCGTGAGCCAGGGCAGGACCCGGCGACGCGCAGCTTTCAAGCTCTACGGATTCATATCAATCAAGAGCTCCGCCAGCTGGAGGTAGCGCTGCCGCAGGCGCTTGACCTGCTCAAGCCGGGTGGCCGGCTGGTGGTGATTTCCTTTCATTCGCTGGAAGACCGCATCGTCAAGAATTTCATGCGTGACCAGTCGGTGGCTGATGCCCTGCCCAAGAATCTGCCCCTGCGGGCTGATCAGTTGCCGAAGCCCAAGCTGCGTCTGGTTGGCAAGGCAATCAAACCGTCGGCGGCCGAGATCGAAGCCAATCCCCGGGCACGCAGTGCCGTCATGCGGATTGCCGAGAAGCTTTAATGCTCCGTTTCAACATGATCCTTCTCTTGGCCGTTGTTATTTGTGCGTTGGGTGTTGTCACCTCCCAGCACCGCGCGCGCAAGCTGTTCCAGGCCCTGGAAACGGAGCAGGAGCGGGTGCGTCAGCTGGACGTGGAATACGGGCAGCTGCAATTGGAAATGTCGACTTGGGCGACCCATCCCCGTATCGAAAAAATTGCCCGTGATCGCCTGCATATGGTGACCCCGGATGCCGTCGGCCGGGTGATTCAGGTCCAGGCGCCGGTAAAGAAAGGGGCTCGCTGATGGTCGTTCGGCGTCGTCCCCAGCGTGGTCATCGTTTCACCGAAAGCCCGGTGCTGCAATTGGCGCTGCAGGGTTGGCGCTCGCGCACTGTCGGGCTGCTGCTGATGGCCGCCTTCCTTGCCCTGGTGGCGCGTGGTTTCTATCTGCAGGTAATCCACAACGACTTCCTGCAGGAAAAAGGCGATTCGCGCTATCGCCGGGATATTGAGATTTCTGCTTCGCGCGGCAAGATTGTCGATCGTCATGGCGACATGCTGGCCGTGTCGACGCCGATGAAGTCGATCTGGGCGATTCCAGGCGATGCGCGGACCATGAATGTCGGGCAGAAGCGCCAATTGGCCGAAATGCTCGATATGAATGTGCGCGAACTCGATGGCAAGTTGGCTTCCGACAAGACCTTTACCTACGTCAAGCGTCAGGTTTCGCCGGAAACGGCCGATCGTATTGCCGCCGTGAAATTTCCGGGGATTCACCAGGAAAAGGAATATCGCCGCTTTTATCCGACTGGCGACATGACGGCTCACATCGTGGGCTTTACCGGCGTCGACGACAAGGGTCTGGAAGGGGTCGAGCTGGCCTTCCAGAATAGCCTGTTCGGCCGTCCGGGAAGCCGGACAGTGATTCGCGATCGTCGTGGCAGCATCGTCGAGGATGTCGGTGCGACCAAGCCGCCACAGGATGGCAAGGATGTCCGCCTGGCGCTCGACTCGAAGATTCAGTATCTGGCCTACAGCCAGTTGAAGGCGGCGGTCGAGGCCAATAATGCCAAGGCTGGCGGCGCTATCGTCATCGATGCGCGAACCGGTGAGGTGCTGGCGCTGGCCAACTGGCCGACCTACAACCCGAACAACCGCGAACGCCTCTCCGGCGCCCAGTTGCGCAATCGCGCCATCACCGACACCTTCGAGCCGGGGTCGGTGATGAAGCCGTTCACGGCGGCGCTGGCGCTGGAGCGCGGCAAATTGCGTTTCGATACGGTCGTCAACTGCGCACCGGGTCGGATGACCATAGGCAGCGCGACGATTTCCGATGCGCATCCGCATGGTGCGCTGACCGTGGCGCAAGTGATCCAGAAGTCCTCGAACATCGGTACCGCCAAGATCGCCCTCAGCTTCCCGCCCAAGGAAATGTGGGAGCTGTTCGATAGTCTCGGTTTTGGCCAGGCGCCCAATCTCGGTTTTCCGGGCGAGGTCCATGGCCGTTTGCGCCCATGGAAAAACTGGCGCCCCATCGAGCAGGCCACCATGTCCTACGGTCATGGCATTGCTGTCAGCCTGATCCAGTTGGCGCGTGCTTACACGGTGTTTGCCGGCGATGGCGAGTTGATGCCGCTGTCGCTGACCAAAATTGACGATACACCGCCACATGGCGCCCGCATCTTCTCGTCGCAGACCATGCGCGAGCTGCGCGTCATGCTTGAAATGGCGGTCCAGCCGGAAGGGACGGCCCCGAAAGCGCGCGTTCCGGGCTATCGCGTCGGCGGCAAGACCGGCACTGCCTACAAGGTCGAGGGCGGCGTTTATGCCCGCAAATATGTGGCTTCCTTTGTGGGCATCGCGCCGATCAGCGAGCCGCGCCTGGTCGTTGCCGTAATGATTGATGAGCCGTCTGGTGGCTCTCACTACGGCGGTGATGTCGCCGGGCCGGCCTTTTCGCAGATCGCCGGTGGTGCACTGCGGACGCTGGGCGTGCCGCCGGATGCGCCGATTCAGGTGGCGGAAGCCGCTTCCGGAAAGGGCAAGCTATGAGCACGCAGGGCTGCCCCAAGTGCGAATGCTCCCGTTCGGCGGGATGGCGCGTAGCGCCGAGGGTGTCGGTATGACCACACCGCGCGAACTTCTTGATCGTCTGGCGACGATGGGCATCCAGCCGACCGGTGTTGCCGATGACAGCCGCCAGGTCCAGCCGGGTGATCTCTTCCTGGCTTATCCGGGCGACATGGCCGATGGGCGTCGTTATATCGCTGATGCGCTGGCCCGTGGTGCAAGCGCTGTGCTGTGGCAACCGAGTGCGGATTTTTCCTGGGATTCGGCACTGACTGTTGCCAACCTGCCGTTTGAATCCTTGCGCCCGCTGGCCGGACCGCTGGCCCACGCCGTCTATGGCCATCCGAGCGAAGGCCTGTCGCTAATTGCCATCACCGGCACCAACGGCAAGACGACGATCAGCCAGTGCATCGCGCAGGTCTATCCGAAACCGTGCGCCATTATCGGCACGCTCGGTGCGGGCTTCCCGGATGCTCTGGTCGAAACCGGCTTCACGACGCCGGAGGCGACGACCTTGATGCGTTATCTGGCTGACTTCCGTGCCCGGAATGCGGCGGCCTGTGCTTTGGAAGCCAGTTCAATCGGCATCGAAGAGGGGCGGATGAATGGTGCACGGGTCGATGTTGCCGTATTCACCAATTTCACCCGCGATCATCTCGATTACCACGGCACGATGGAAGCCTACGCCGATGCCAAGGAAAAACTGTTCCACTGGCCGCGTCTGCGCACGGCCATCGTCAATCTGGACGATGAATTCGGCCTCCGCTTGATGCGCGAGACGTCCGCCATGCGCGTTCTCGGTTACGCCATCGGCGAAGCCCGGCGCGATTTTCCGGCGCTGGTGCGGGCCGAGGATCTGGCCGATACCCCCTTTGGACAGCGCTTCAGCCTGATCCTGCCGAATGGTCGGGCGATGGTTGATACCGTGCTGGTCGGGCGCTACAACATTTCCAACCTGCTGGCCGTGGCTGCTGTCTTGCACGATGCCGGTCTGGCGGCCGCCGATGTGGCGCTCCGCCTGTCCGAACTGACGCCGCCGCCGGGACGCATGGAGCGGGTTGGCGGCAATGGCGAGCCGCTGGTGGTGGTTGATTACGCCCATACGCCCGATGCGCTGGAGAACGCCCTGGCTGCCTTGCGTGATGTGGCCGCGACCCGCAGCGGTCGCCTATCCGTCGTTTTCGGTTGCGGTGGTGATCGTGACAAGGGCAAGCGTCCGCAAATGGGTGAAGTCGCCGAACGTCTGGCCGACCGGGTGCTGGTGACCAGCGACAACCCGCGCAGCGAAGACCCGCAGACCATCATTGCCGAGATTGCCGCTGGCATGAAGCAGGCTGAAGTTGAGGCTGACCGTGCCGCCGCCATCCGTCGCGCCGTGCTTGAGGCCGGCGAAAACGATGTGATCCTGCTCGCCGGCAAGGGCCATGAACCGTATCAGGATATGGGCAGCGTTCGCCTGCCTTTCTCCGATGTCGAACAGGCCGGAGCGGCTTTGGCCCTGCGGCACAGCAAACAGGAGGAGGCGGCATGAACTGGTTGCTTTCGCAAGTGGCAGCAGCGGTGCAGGGGCGCCTGCTTGGCGCCGATGGGGTGATCAGCGGGGTGTCCACCGATACGCGCGCCATCACCGAGGGGCAGTTGTTTGTCGCACTGGCCGGCGAGCGCTTCGATGCCCATGACTTTCTCGCACCGGCCGTCGCCGCTGGCGCAACGGCACTGCTGGTGGCCGACGAAAGCAAAGTGCCGGCCGGGGTTTCCGCCGTCGTCGTCGATGACACGCGGCTGGCGCTGGGGCGTCTGGCGGCCGCTTGGCGCGCCCAGTTCAGCCTGCCGGTGATTGCTGTCACCGGTTCCAATGGCAAGACGACAACCAAGGAAATGGTGGCCGCCATCCTGAAGGCGGCTTTTGGCGCAGCCGTGCTGTCCACCCGGGGCAACCTGAACAACGACATCGGTCTGCCGCTGACACTGCTTGGCCTGCGTGCCTCGCATCGCGCCGCCGTGATCGAAATGGGCATGAATCATCCGGGCGAGATCGGCTATCTGGCCCCGATCGGTGCGCCGACCGTGGCGCTGGTCACCAACGCCCAGCGGGCTCACCTTGAGGGCATGGGCGATCTGGACGAAGTGGCGCGGGAAAAAGGCGCCATCTTCAGCGGTCTGTCGCCGGATGGCGTCGCCGTGGTCAATGCCGATGATGCCTATGCCGGACTGTGGCGTAGCATGGCCGCTGGGCACCCGGTACGCACGTTTGCCATCGACCACGCGGCCGATGTCTCCGGCAAGGTCCGTCAGCATGGCCTGGAAATCGCCATCGAATTGTCGGCGCCTGAAGGCAATGCTGCCTTGACCTTGTCCATTCCCGGTCGGCATAACGCTCGCAATGCCGTGGCTGCCGCCGCTGCCTGCCTCGCAGCCGGCATCCCGATGACGGCCGTAGTTGCTGGCCTGGAGGCCTTCTCTGGCGTCAAGGGCCGCCTGCAGCGCCGCGCCGGCAAACAGGGCGCCGAAATTCTCGATGACACCTACAACGCCAACCCGGATTCCGTTCGGGCCGGCATCGACGTGCTGGCCGCGACCATCGGCCGCAAGTTGCTGGTCCTCGGCGACATGGGCGAGATCGGCGAAGCCAGCGGCCAGTATCACGACGAGATCGGCGGCTACGCCAAGAGCCAGGGCATCGACCGTCTGTTCGCCCTGGGCGATCAGGCGCAACTGGCCGTCCGCAATTTCGGCGAAGGCGCCAAGCATTACTGCAACGTCGACAAGCTGATCGCCGCGGTCGACAAGGAATTGGGCCCTGAAACCACCGTGCTGGTGAAGGGTTCGCGCTTCATGAAAATGGAACGGGTGGCCGATGCGCTGGCAGCACCCGTCGCTCCCGAGGAGAAACTCTGATGCTGCTGGCACTTGCCCAATGGCTCGCCCAGGACGTTCGCTTTTTCAACGTCTTCAACTACATCACGCTGCGTGCGGTGCTGGCCACGATGACGGCGCTGCTGCTGTCGCTGGCCGCCGGCCCGGCCGTCATTCGCTGGCTGGCCGCCAAGAAGATCGGTCAGGCGGTGCGTAACGATGGCCCACAGACCCACCTGGTCAAATCGGGTACGCCGACCATGGGTGGCGTCCTGATCCTGATCGCCATCGGCATCACGACCCTGCTCTGGGGCGACTTGTCGAATAAATACGTGTGGACGGTGCTGGTCGTCACGCTCGGCTACGGCATCGTCGGTTGGTACGACGACTGGAAGAAGGTGGTCTATCGCGATCCGAACGGCCTGGCCAGCCGCTGGAAATTCTTCTGGCAGTCGGTGCTCGGCATTGGCGCCGCGCTGTTCATTGCCTTCTCGGCCAAGAGCCCGGCGCAGACCGAGCTGATCATTCCCTTCTTCAAGACGATGGCTTACCCGCTGGGTGTCGTCGGCTTCATCACGCTGACCTATTTCGTCATCGTCGGCACCAGCAACGCGGTCAATCTGACCGACGGCCTCGATGGTCTGGCCATCATGCCGACCGTGATGATCGCCGCTGCCTTTGCGCTGATCGCCTACGTCACCGGCCACGCGGTCTACGCCAAGTACCTGCTGATTCCCTACGTGCCGGGCGCCGGCGAACTGTGCATCTTCCTTGGCGCCATTGCCGGGGCGGGCCTCGGCTTCCTGTGGTTCAACGCCTATCCGGCCGAGGTGTTCATGGGCGACGTCGGCGCACTGGCCCTGGGCGCGGCACTCGGTACCGTCGCTGTGATCGTCCGCCAGGAGATCGTGCTGCTGATCATGGGCGGCGTCTTCGTCGTCGAAACCCTGTCGGTGATGCTGCAGGTCGGCTGGTTCAAATACACCAAGAAAAAATTCGGCGAGGGCCGGCGCATCCTGCGCATGGCGCCGCTGCACCACCATTTCGAACAGACTGGCTGGAAGGAGACGCAGGTCGTCGTCCGCTTCTGGATCATCACCATCATGCTCGTGCTGATCGGGCTCTCCACCTTGAAGCTGCGCTAAATGGAACTCAAGGGCAAACGCGTTGTGGTCGTCGGACTCGGTGAGTCCGGACTGGCGATGGCCAAGTGGCTGCATCGCCAGGGCGCGCTCGTCCGTGTCGCCGATTCGCGCGACAACCCGCCGAACGTCGAGGCCCTGCAGCGCGTTGCGCCGGAGGCTGACCTGGTGGCCGGTGCCTTTGCCGCGGCAACTTTTGCTGGCGCCGATTTCGTCGCGCTGTCGCCGGGCGTAGCCAAGGCAACACCGGCGATTGCCGCGCTTGAAGCGCCGCTGATCTCCGAAATCGAACTGTTCGCCGCCGGCGTGCGCGAACAGGAGCAGGGTTCGAAGATCATCGCCATCACCGGCAGCAACGGAAAGACGACGACCACGGCACTGACCGCCCACCTGCTGAATGGTGCCGGTGTGCCGGCCATCGCCTGCGGCAATATCTCGCCGTCGGCGCTCGATGCCTTGATGGACGCGCAGGACGCCGGCAATTTGCCGCAAGTCTGGGTCGTCGAACTGTCCAGCTTCCAGCTCGAAACGACGCATCACCTGAACGCCGAAGCCGCTACCGTGCTCAACGTCTCGGAAGATCATCTTGACCGCTACGAAGGCAGCCTGGCCAACTACGCAGCCGCCAAATCCCGCGTCTTCCAGGGCAAGGGCGTCATGGTCCTCAACCGTGATGATGACTGGTCGATGGCCAATGGCCGTTGCGGCCGCCAGATGGTGACTTTTGGTCTGAATGCCGCGCCGCGCGTTGTCGATTATGGCTTTGCCGACGGCGCCATCTGGCGCGGCAAGGAAAAACTGGTCGCGATCGACGCGCTGAAACTGACCGGCCTGCACAACGCCGCCAACGCCATGGCCGCGCTGGCTTTGTGCGAAGCCATTGGCATCGCGCCGGCCCGCCTGGTTGAACCGCTGAAAACCTTCTCCGGCTTGCCGCACCGTGTCGAAACCGTGGCCGAAATTGCTGGTGTGCTCTACGTCGATGATTCGAAGGGGACCAATGTCGGCGCCACCTTGGCAGCCATCGAAGGCATGGGCCGCAGTATCGCCATCGTTCTCGGCGGCGACGGCAAGGGTCAGGATTTTTCCCCGCTGAAGCCGGCGCTGGAAAAGCATGGCCGCGCCGTGGCGCTGATTGGTCGTGATGCCGCCGCCATCGGCATGGCGCTGGAAGGCAGTGGCGTGCCGACCTGCATCGTCGGCGACATGGCTGCAGCCGTGCGCTGGCTGGCGGCTCAAGCAAAGGCTGGCGACTGTGTCCTGCTCTCGCCGGCCTGCGCCAGCCTCGACATGTACAAGAACTACGCCCACCGCGCGCAGGCCTTCATCGACGCGGTGGAGGAATTGAAATCATGATGATCGGCGCTCTCGATTCCCCGCGCCGCCAGGTGGCCGAGATCGATTACGCGCTGCTGTGGAGCGTGTTGATCCTGTTGTTCGCCGGGATGGTGTTTGTTTACTCGGCTTCGATCGCCATTGCCGAGGGTGGCCGCTCGACCGGGCATCAACCGGCCTACTACCTGATTCGCCAGGGCATCTTCCTCTGTATTGGTCTGGTTGCTGCCGCCGTTGCCTTCCAGGTGCCGCTGTCGCTGTGGCAAAAATACTCGCCTTATCTGTTCATGATCGGCGTCGCCATGCTCGCCATCGTGCTGATTCCCGGCATCGGCAAGGATGTCAATGGTGCCCGCCGCTGGCTGTCGCTCGGCTTTGCCAACCTGCAGCCGTCCGAGTTGATGAAGATGTTTGCCGTGCTTTACGCCGCTGATTACACCGTGCGCAAGATCAACGTGATGCACGACCTGAAGCAGGCCTTTCTGCCCATGTTCGGGGCGATGGCCGTGGTCGGCATGCTGTTGCTCAAGGAACCGGACTTCGGCGCCTTCGTCGTGATCATCTCGATCGCCATGGGCATCCTCTTCCTTGGCGGCCTCAAGGCACGACTGTTCGCGATGCTGATCGTCGGCCTGCTGATCGCTTTCACGGTGATGATCATCGTCTCGCCCTACCGGCGTGACCGGGTGTTCGGCTTCATGGACCCGTGGGCCGATGCCTTCGGCCGCGGTTACCAGTTGTCGCATTCGCTGATTGCCTTCGGACGCGGCGAATTGTTTGGCGTCGGCCTTGGCGCCAGCGTCGAAAAGCTGTTCTACCTGCCGGAAGCGCACACCGACTTCCTGCTCGCCGTCATCGCCGAGGAGCTGGGCTTCTTCGGCGTCGTCGCGGTGATCGCCCTGTTTGCGCTGGTCGTTCAGCGCGCCTTCGCCATCGGCCGCCAGTGCGTGCAACTCGACCGCCTCTATCCGGCGTTGGTCGCCATGGGCATGGGTATCTGGATTGGTGTCCAGTCCTTCATCAACATGGGCGTCAACATGGGCCTGCTGCCGACCAAGGGCCTGACCCTGCCGCTGATGAGCTTCGGCGGCTCCGGCATCCTGGCCAACTGTGTCGCGCTGGCGATTCTCCTCCGGGTCGACTGGGAGAATCGCCAATTGATGCGCGGGGGCAAGCTATGAGCAAGACCATTCTGGTCATGGCGGGCGGTACCGGCGGCCACATCTTCCCGGCCCTGGCGGTCGCCCACAAGCTGCGCGATGCCGGCTGGCGCGTCGTCTGGCTGGGTAATCCGGAAGGCATGGAAGCCAGGCTGGTGCCGCAGCACGGTTTCGAAATGGTCTGGGTCAAGTTCTCCGCGCTGCGCGGCAAAGGTCTCCTGCGCAAGCTGCTGCTGCCGGTCAATCTGCTGCGCGGCTTCTGGCAGGGGCTCAAGGCCATTCGTCAGGTCAAGCCGAACGTCGTGCTCGGCATGGGCGGCTACATCACTTTCCCGGGCGGCATGATGGCTGCGCTGACCGGCGTGCCGCTGGTGCTGCACGAACAGAATTCCGTGGCCGGCCTGGCCAATCGCGTGCTGGCTGGCGTCGCCGATCGCATCGTGACCGGCTTCCCGGAAGTCTTCACCAAAGGCGCCTGGGTCGGCAATCCAGTACGTCCTGAAATCGCCCAAATTGCCCCGCCGGCTGAGCGCTTCGCCGAACGGACCGGCGCCTTGCGCCTGCTGGTCATCGGTGGCAGCCTCGGTGCTCAGGCCCTCAACGAAGTGGTGCCGCAGGGCATGGCGCTGCTCGGCGAAAGCGACCAGCCGCAGATCGTTCATCAGGCTGGCGAAAAGCATATCGAAGCGCTGAAGGCCAATTACGCGGCGGTCGGCGTCCAGGCGCACTGCGTTTCGTTCATCGAGGACATGGCGGGCGCCTACGAGTGGGCTGATCTGGTGATCTGCCGCGCCGGGGCGCTGACCATTGCCGAACTGGCTGCGGCCGGCGTGGCCAGCATTCTGGTGCCCTTCCCGCATGCCGTCGATGATCACCAGACCGGCAACGCCAAATTCCTGGTTCATGCCGGTGGAGCCTTCCTGCTGCCGCAAACCGACCTGACGCCAGATGCCATCGCGCTGATCCGCAACTACTCCCGTAACCAGCTGCTGGAAATGGCCGAAAAGGCCCGCAGTCTGGCCAAACCCGCTGCCACCGAAGATGTGGCCCAGATTTGCTCGGAAATTTCAAAGTGAGCGCCAAATGAAACACAAGGTCAAACACATTCACTTCGTCGGCGTTGGCGGCTCGGGCATGAGCGGCATTGCCGAAGTGCTGGCCCACCTCGATTTCAACGTGACCGGCTCCGATCTCGCCGCCAGCGCGACCACCCGCCGGCTGGAAGGCGAGGGCGTCAAGGTGACGGTCGGCCATGCCGCAGAAAACATCGCTGGTGCCGATGCCGTGGTGATCTCGACTGCAGTCAAGGCTGACAACCCGGAAGTGATCGCCGCCCGCGAACGCAAGATTCCGGTCGTGCCGCGCGCCCAGATGCTGGCCGAACTGATGCGCCTGAAGAGCGGTATCGCCATCGCCGGCACGCACGGCAAGACGACGACGACCAGCCTGGTGACCAGCATCCTGGCTGAAGGCGGCATCGATCCGACCTTCGTCATCGGTGGTCGCCTGAACGCCGCCGGCGCCAATGCGCGTCTTGGCAGCGGTGACTTCCTGGTCGCTGAGGCCGATGAGTCTGATGCCTCTTTCCTCTTCCTGTCGCCGGTCCTCTCGGTCGTCACCAACATCGACGCCGACCACATGGAAACCTATGGCCACGACTTCGAGCGTCTGAAGTCGGCCTTCGTCGATTTCCTGAACCGCCTGCCGTTCTATGGTGTGGCCGTGGTTTGTGGTGATGATGCCAATATCCGCGACATCTTGCCGCGTGTGCCGAAGCAGATCATTACCTACGGCCTGTCGAAGGAAAACAACTTTTACGCCGAAAACGTCGTCGCGGCCGATGGCCAGATGCGTTTCACCTGCGTGCGGGTCAATGGCACGACGACTCGCCTGGCCATCACGCTCAACACCCCGGGCATGCACAACGTGCTCAACGCGCTGGCCGCCATCGCCGTGGCCACCGAGGTTCAGGTTTCCGACGCCGCCATCGTCAAGGCGCTGGCCGAGTTCAAGGGCGTTGGCCGCCGCTTCCAGCGTTACGGCGAAGTGCCACTGCCGGCGGGCGGCTCCTTCACGCTGGTCGACGATTATGGCCATCACCCGGTCGAGATGGCTGCCACGCTGGCCGCCGCCCGTGGCGCCTTCCCGGGCCGCCGTCTGGTGCTGGCCTTCCAGCCGCACCGCTACACGCGGACCCGCGACTGCTTCGAAGACTTCGTCAAGGTGCTGAGCACCGTCGATGCGCTTTGCCTGGCCGAGATCTACGCCGCCGGCGAAGCGCCGATTGTCGCTGCCGACGGCCGTTCGCTGGCCCGCGCCCTGCGCGTCGCCGGCAAGGTTGAGCCGGTGTTTGTCGAGGATATCGCGGCCATGCCGCAAACGATTGTGGATGTCGCCCGTGATGGCGACGTGGTGTTGTGCATGGGCGCCGGTTCGATCGGTGCCGTGCCGGGCAAGGTGGTGGAGTTCAAATGAGCGGTTTCGGTAAAGTCGCAGTCCTCTTCGGTGGCACGTCCGCCGAGCGCGAGGTTTCCCTGAACAGCGGTTCGCGCGTGCTGGCCGCGCTGCAAGGGCAGGGCATCGACGCCCACGCCTTCGACCCGGCCAGCCAGACGCTGGACGACCTGAAGGGCTATGACCGCGCTTTCATCGCGTTGCATGGTCGTCATGGCGAAGACGGCACCATCCAGGGGGCGCTGGAAGTCATGCACATTCCCTACACCGGCTCCGGCGTGCTGGCCTCGGCGCTGGCCATGGACAAGTTCCGCTCCAAGCTGATGTGGCAGGCGGCAGGCCTGGCCATTCCCGAATACGCGCTGCTGACGGCCGATTCCGACTTCGCTGAAGTCGAGGAAGAGCTCGGTCTGCCACTGTTCGTCAAGCCGGCCCGGGAAGGCTCGTCGATCGGTGTCACCAAGGTCAAGGAGCGCGGCGCCCTGAAGGCTGCCTATGAAGAAGCCGCCCGGCACGATCCGCTGGTCATCGCCGAAAAGGGCGTGATGGGTGGCGAATACACGGTCGGCATCATCGGCGACCAAGCCATGCCGATCATCAAGATCGAGCCGGCCACCGAGTGGTACGACTACGAAGCCAAGTACAACCGCGACGACACCAAATACCTGTGCCCCTGCGGCCTGCCGGAAGCGAAGGAAATGGAAATCCGCAAGGGCGCGCTCGAAGCCTTCCGCATCCTCGGTGGTCGTGGCTGGGGACGGGTCGATTTCCTGATGGACGAGGACGGCAAGCATTACTTCCTGGAAGTGAATACGGCGCCGGGCATGACTGACCATTCGCTGGTGCCTATGGCGGCACGTGTGAACGGCATGGACTACCCGACGCTGGTCCGTCGCGTCCTTGAGCTGGCTGCCAACGACTGAGGCAATGAATGTGGAACAAACCGCACCTGTTAAACGCGCTTGCCGACCTGCTGATGCTGGTCGCGTCGGCTGCGTTGCTGGCCGCCGCGGCGGTCTGGCTGGTGCGTGTGCCGTCGCTGCCGGTGCGGCACGTGGTGTTTGCCGAGGCTTTGCCGCACACCAAGCGGGGCGAAGTGGAGCAGGTTTTGCCGGCAGCGCTGAAGGGCAATTTCTTCAGCCTGAATCTGGAGTCGGTGCGCGGGGCGCTGGAAAAGCTGCCCTGGGTGCGCAAGGTGGAAGTGCGGCGCAGCTGGCCGGACCGTCTGGAAATACGCATCGAGGAGCACAAGCCAGTGGCTCGCTGGGGCGACGGGCGGGGCGAGCTGGTCAACAGCTACGGCGAGGTGTTCGCTGCCGTGCTGCCGGCCGAGGATGGCCCCGGACTGCCGTTGTTGTTCGGGCCGCAGGGCACGGCGCAGGAAGTGCTCAAGCATTACGGCGAATTCATTGCGTCGTTTCAGGCGGTGGGCGAGAAGCCGGTGCAGGTGATTCTGTCGCCGCGGCTGGCCTGGCAGTTGAAATTGCAGAACGGCATGCTGGTCGATATCGGTCGCGAGCAGCCGAAATCGCCGGTCGGTGTGCGTCTGCAGCGGTTTATAGAAATTTATCCGGAAACGGTCGCCAAACGGGCGGTCCGGCCGGCAGTCGTGGATTTGCGGTATCCAAACGGTTTTGCGATGCGAGTCGCTGCCGAAGTGAAGGGAAAGTAAGGCTATGAGCAGGGACAACAAGGATCTGGTCGTCGGTCTGGACATCGGGACGTCGAAGATCGTCGCGCTGGTCGCCGAGATCAATAATGAAGGCAACCTGAATGTGATCGGCATGGGCTCGCAGGATTCGCGCGGCCTGAAGAAGGGCGTCGTGGTGAACATCGAGGACACCGTGCACACCATCAGCCGCGTCATTCAGGAAGTCGAGTTGATGGCCGACTGCAAGGTCAGCAATGTTTATACAGGCATCGCCGGCAGCCATATCAAGAGCTTCAACTCGAACGGCATGGTGGCGATCAAGGACAAGGAAGTCACGCCGAGCGACGTTGAGCGCGTGATCGAAACCGCCCGGGCGATGCCGATTCCGGCTGATCAGGAAATCCTGCACATCCTGACCCAGGAATTCGTCATCGATGGCCAGGATGGCATCCGCGAGCCGATCGGCATGAGCGGCATGCGTCTTGAGGTGAAGACGCACATCGTGACCGGGGCCGTGTCAGCCGCCCAGAACATCGTCAAGTGCGTCCGCCGTTGTGGTCTGGAAGTGAATGATCTGGTCCTGCAGCCGCTGGCCTCCAGCTACGCCGTGCTCTCCGAGGACGAGAAGGATCTCGGCGTCTGCCTGATCGACATCGGCGGCGGCACCACCGATATCGCCGTGTGGACGCAAGGCGCCATCCGCCACACCTCGGTGATCCCCATCGCCGGCGACCAGATCACCAACGACATCGCCATGGCCCTGCGCACGCCGACTCGCGAAGCCGAGGACATCAAGTGCAAGTACGGCTGCGCCCTGTCGCAACTGGCCGATGCCGCCGAGAACATGGAAGTCGCCGGGGTCGATGATCGCCCGAGCCGCAAGCTGTCCCGCCGCGCTCTGGCTGACGTCATTCAGCCGCGCGTCGAGGAGCTCTACGAATTGATCCAGAACGAGCTGCGCCGTGCCGGCTTCGAGGAGGTGCTGTCCTCGGGCATCGTGCTGACCGGCGGTGCCAGCGTCATGCCGGGCATGGTCGAGCTGGGCGAGGAAATTTTCCATATGCCGGTTCGCCTCGGTAACCCGAAATACAGCGGCAGCCTGGCCGACGTCGTGCAAAGCCCGCGCTTCTCGACGGCTTTCGGTCTGCTGCTTGAAGCCCAGGCCCAGCGCAAGCGCGGCCAGAAGATCCAGGAAAAGCAGGGCTTCAAGGACGTCTTCGACGGCATGAAATCCTGGTTTGCCAAGAATTTTTGATTTGTCATTGAACAGTTTTTTCAGAGGAGGTAGTCATGTTTGAGATCATCGAGAAAGACGAAGAGACCGGTACGATCATCAAGGTATTCGGGGTCGGTGGCGCCGGTGGCAATGCCATTGAGCACATGATTCGCGAAGGTGTCAGCGGTGTTGAATTCATCGCCGCCAATACCGATGCCCAAGCCCTGGGCCGTAACGCCGCATCGAGCAAGCTGTCGCTCGGCAAGACCGGCCTCGGCGCCGGCGCCAAGCCGGAAGCCGGCAAGGCTGCCGCCGATGCGCACCGCGACGAAATCCGCGCCACGCTGGAAGGCGCTCACATGGCCTTCATCACCGCCGGTATGGGCGGTGGTACAGGTACCGGCGCTGCCCCGGTGGTCGCCGAAATCGCCCGTGAAATGGGCATCCTGACCGTTGGCGTCGTGACCAAGCCGTTCAGCTTTGAAGGCGGCAAGCGCATGAAGTCGGCCGAAGCCGGCATCGCCGAATTCGCCAAGCATGTCGATTCGCTGATCGTCATCCTGAACGACAAGCTGATGGAAGTCATGGGCGACGACGCCGATGTCGACGATTGCTTCAAGGCAGCCGACGATGTGCTGAAGAACGCCGTTGGCGGTATCGCCGAAATCATTACCTACCCGGGCCTGGTTAACGTCGACTTTGAAGACGTCCGCACGGTCATGGGTGAAATGGGTCGTGCCATGATGGGCTCCGCTGCCGCTGCCGGCGTCGATCGCGCCCGTATCGCCGCCGAGCAGGCCGTGGCTTCGCCGCTGCTCGAAGGCATCAACCTGTCCGGCGCCAAGGGCGTGCTGGTCAATATCACGGCCGCCAAGGGCAATCTGAAGATGAAGGAAGTCAACGAAGTGATGAACACCGTCAAGGCCTTCGCGGCCGACGACGCCCACATCATCTTCGGTGCTGTGTACGACGAAGTGATGGGCGATGCCCTGCGCGTCACCGTGGTTGCCACCGGCCTCGGCCAGGCGGCTGCCGCCGTGCGCAGCAAGCCGGAAGTGTTTACCCAGCCGGTCCTGGTCCAGGCACAGGCCACCGGTACGCACGATGCCGTGGCTTTCGGTTCGGCGCCGGATTATTCGCATCTGGACGTGCCGGCAGTGCTGCGCGGTCGCGGTCAGCGCGGCGGCAGCAATGTCACCGTCGAGGCCTTGGCCAACAGCGGTGTCGATCGTTACGACATTCCGGCTTTCCTGCGCAAGCAGGCGGATTGATGTAACAAAAGCTCCATCTCTGAAAAAGGGTGGTGACGGCTTGTGTTACAATCCGTCACCTTCCCCAATCATTCAGATACTTAGCATGCTCAAGCAACGCACGTTGAAGACCGTCATCCGCGCCTCTGGCGTCGGGCTGCATGGCGGCGTCAAGGTCAACATGACCCTGCGCCCGGCTGCCCCGGATACCGGCATCGTCTTCCGTCGCGTCGATCTGCCGGAACCGGTGGATATTCCCGCCCAGGCCTTGATGGTCGGGGATACGCGCATGTGCTCCTGTCTCGAAAAGGACGGAGTGAAGGTTGGTACTATCGAACACCTGATGTCGGCCCTGGCCGGTCTCGGCATCGACAACGCCTGGGTCGATCTGGATGCGCCCGAAGTGCCCATCCTCGACGGATCGGCTGCACCGTTCGTCTTTCTGATCCAGTCGGCAGGCATCGAGGAACAGAACGCTGCCAAGAAATTCATTCGCGTCACCAAGACCATCGAAGTCAAGGATGGCGACAAGTGGGCCCGTTTCGAGCCTTACGACGGTTATCGTCTGGCTTTCTCCATCGTCTTCAATCATCCGGCCATCGACAAGTCAGCCCAGAAGGCCGAAATCGATTTCGCCGAACAGTCCTACGTTCGTGAAGTGGCGCGCGCCCGCACCTTCGGCTTCATGCAGGAAGTCGAATACCTGCGCGAAAACGGCCTCGCCCTCGGTGGCGGCCTTGAGAACGCCATCGTTCTCGACGAATTCCGCGTCCTCAACCAGGATGGCCTGCGTTATGGCGACGAGTTCGTCAAACACAAGATTCTCGATGCAATCGGTGACCTCTATCTGCTCGGTCATCCACTGCTGGCCTCCTATTCTTCGCACAAGGGCGGCCATGCCCTGAATAACCAGCTGGCCCGCGCCCTGCTCGAGCAGCAGTCTTCGTGGGAAATCGCCACCTTCGAGGACGCCGAGCACGCACCAAGCGGTGTAACGCGCTGGCTGGCCCAGGCGGCCGCGTAATCCGCCATGTGGTTGCTGCGTCTGCTGGCAGCCATTCTTGTCGTGGCGATCGGCGTTGGTTTGGTGGTCTATGCGCTGAGCGGCAACCGCTATTATCTGGCGCTCAGCTGGCGCCTCTTCAAAGTCGGAATCGTCTTTGCCCTGCTCGTTTTCGCGCTGATGTTCATCGAGCGCCTGGCGATCATTCCGTTTTAGCAGCTCGCTTCAAAAGCGTATCCAGCGCATCCCGGAGCGGGCCTTTGGGCAATTTGTCTGCGGTCGACTGTAGTGCCCCGCAAGCCTTGTCGGAGAGCGGCTTCTGGGTTGAACTCGTTGATTGGTAAGGAATTTGGCGGGGTTGCACTTTGACTTCTATGCCGATACACTCCACTCCTCCCTTAGATAACTCGTCGCTCAATCGCTGACTCATCTGGCGAATCTTGGCGGCGACCGCGCCGTTATCGGCGTGGATAATGATTCTCCCCGACTTGTAATTGGCAACGTGCGCAGCGTAGCGCAGCCCGGCAGGGGCAACCGCTTCGAAGCGACGCGTGAGCTTGAGCAGCAGGCGTGCATGGGCCATGACCCGGCCAGCGGCGGCGTCTTGGTCGAGGTAATGCTCAGGCCCGTTGTACATAGGAGGTTCCGTGCAGATTGTTCTGGTTTCGCGTCACCTGAAGGCAGCGCGCACAATCACCATTATGCCTCGGCATGTGGTCATCTTTCTGCTTGTCTTCTTCGCGCTGGTGTTTTCGACCTCAGCCCTCTTCTCTTGGCTGTCGGTTCATTTTCGTCTGCCGCTGGTCGAGGATTTACTGGTTTCCATGCATTTGCAGGAAGCCAGGAAAACCAAAAGCTACCTCGATAACAATTTGCAGCTGATGGCAACGCGCCTCGGTGAATTGCAGGGCCGGGTGCTCCAGCTGGATGCCCTGGGTGATCGGGTTTCCGGCCTGGCAGGCGTCAAGCGCGAGTCTGCCGCCGAAATTGCAAAGCCCGGGCAGGGCGGCCCTTACGTGCCGGCGCCGATGTCCACCAACGAATTGCAGGCTGAAATTGATCGCCTGTCCGGCGAGGTCGAGCGGCGTAACGACGATCTGGCTTACTTGGAATTCAAATTGCTGGAAAAACGGGTCAAGGATCGTTTGTTGCCGACTACCCTGCCGGTCAAGGATGCAGCACTGGGCTCTGTTTTCGGCCATCGCGCCGATCCGATTGCCGGTCTGCGCGCCATGCACGAGGGGCTCGATTTTTCCGCCGAAATTGGCACGCCTGTAGTCGTCGCTGCCGATGGTATGGTGCTTTCGGCCAGTTTTCATCCAGAGTACGGTAATTTGATCGATGTCGATCATGGTGACGGACTCACCTCGCGCTATGCCCACTTGTCGCGCGTCGATGTCAAGGCGGGGGCCTTGATCAAGCGTGGCGAGCAGATTGGTGCGGTTGGCAATACCGGACGTTCGACCGGGGCGCACCTGCATTTTGAAGTCCGCATGCTGGGCGTAGCGCAGAATCCGGCCTATTTTCTCAAGCAGGGTGACGAATTCGCGCTGGTCAAGCGTCGTTGACGCGATACCCGATGCCTTGATTTAGGTCGTCAGCATCGCTGGGGGAGCGTGCTAGAATCGCCGCTTTGTTGCACTGCGCAACCCACATTCGATCGCGATGATTTCCGGCCTACTCAAAAAGATTTTCGGCAGCCGCAACGACCGGCTGATCAAGCAATATTCCCAGACCGTCAAGCGCATCAATGCCCTTGAGCCCGCCATGCAGGCCCTGAGCGACGAAGCTTTGCGGGCCAAAACGGATGAGTTTCGCCAGCGCCACGCCAATGGCGAATCGCTGGACGATCTGCTGCCCGAGGCTTTTGCGGTAGTCCGCGAAGCCGGTAAACGGGCGCTGGGCATGCGCCACTTTGATGTCCAGATGATCGGCGGCATGGTGCTGCATGACGGCAAGATCGCCGAAATGCGCACCGGTGAAGGCAAGACACTGGTCGGTACGCTTCCGGCCTACCTCAATGCCATCTCCGGCAAGGGCGTCCATGTCATCACGGTTAACGACTACCTGGCCACCCGCGACTCGGACTGGATGGGGCGTCTGCACCGCTTCCTCGGCCTGACCGTCGGCGTGAACCTGTCGCAGATGGACCACGAGGCAAAGCAGGCGGCTTACGCGGCCGACATCACCTACGGTACCAACAACGAATTCGGCTTCGATTACCTGCGCGACAACATGGTCTATACGGCCGGCGAACGCGTTCAGCGCAGCCTGAATTTCGCCATCGTCGACGAAGTGGACTCGATCCTGATCGACGAAGCACGTACCCCGCTGATCATTTCCGGCCAGGCCGAAGATCACACGGACCTCTACCTCCGTATGAAGGACGTCGTCCCCAACCTGACGCGGGCGCTGGAAGAGAAGGAAGAGGGCGATTACTGGGTCGATGAGAAGGGCCATCAGGTCCATCTCTCCGAAGCCGGCTACGAACACGCCGAGCAGTTGCTGGCCGAGTATGGCCTGCTCAAGGAAGGGACCAGCCTTTACGACGCCGCCAATATCACGCTGATGCATCACCTGAACGCTGCCCTGCGCGCCATGACGCTGTTCCACAAGGATCAGCATTACGTCGTGCAAAACGGTGAAGTGGTCATCGTCGATGAATTCACCGGTCGCCTGATGGCAGGTCGTCGCTGGTCGGATGGCCTGCACCAGGCCGTCGAAGCCAAGGAAGGTGTGCAGATCCAGGCCGAGAACCAGACGCTGGCCTCGATCACCTTCCAGAACTATTTCCGGATGTACAACAAGCTGTCCGGCATGACCGGTACGGCCGATACTGAAGCCTACGAATTCCACCAGATCTACGGTCTGGAAACGGTCGTCATTCCGACCCATCGGCCGATGGTCCGCAAGGACATGAACGACCTGGTCTACAAGACGGCCGACGAGAAGCACGCAGCGATCATTGCCGACATCAAGGATTGCGCCAAGCGTGGCCAGCCGGTGCTGGTCGGTACGACCTCGATTGAAGCTTCGGAATTGCTTTCCGGTTTGCTCGACAAGGAAAAGCTGGCGCATCAGGTGCTCAATGCCAAGCAGCATGCCCGTGAAGCGGAGATCGTCGTTCAGGCCGGTCGTCCCGGCATGGTGACCATCGCCACCAACATGGCCGGTCGTGGTACCGACATCGTGCTCGGCGGCAACATCGAGAAGCAACTGGCCGCCATTCGCGATGACGAGTCGCTGCCGGCGGAAGAGCGGGATCAGAAGGCCGCAGCCATGAAGGCGGAGTGGCAGGAAGTGCACAATGCCGTGCTCGCCTCCGGCGGCCTGCACATCATCGGTTCCGAGCGTCACGAATCACGCCGCATCGACAACCAGTTGCGTGGCCGCGCCGGTCGTCAGGGTGATGCCGGTTCCTCGCGTTTCTACCTGTCGCTCGACGATCCCTTGTTGCGCATCTTCGCTGGCGAGCGCCTGCGCGCCATCATGGACAAGCTGAAAATGCCGGAAGGCGAAGCGATCGAGCATCCGCTCGTTACCCGCTCGCTGGAATCGGCGCAGCGCAAGGTCGAGGCTCGCAACTTCGATATCCGCAAGCAGTTGCTCGAATACGACGACGTCTCCAATGACCAGCGCAAGGTGATCTACCAGCAGCGCAACGAATTGCTGGAAACGGATGATATTTCCGAAACCATCACCGCCATGCGCCAGAGCGTCATCGCCGAAACCTTCCGCACCTACGTGCCGGCAGAATCGGTCGAGGAGCAATGGGACATGGAAGGGCTTGAGCGCGCTCTGGCGTCCGACCTGCAGATCAATGCGCCGGTCGCCCAGTGGTTCAAGGATGAGCCGACCCTGTCCGACGAGGAAATCCTCGAGCGCATCACCAAGAATGCGGACGAAGCCTATCAGGCCAAGATCGATCTGGTGGGCGACGGTACCTTCCACCAGTTCGAGCGCAATGTCATGCTGCAAAGCCTCGACTCGCACTGGCGTGAGCATCTGGCGGCGCTGGATCATCTGCGTCAGGGCATCCACCTGCGTGGTTATGCCCAGAAAAATCCGAAGCAGGAATACAAGCGCGAAGCTTTTGAACTGTTCGAAGGCTTGCTCGATCTGGTTCGCCGCGAAGTGACCCGCGTCGTCTTCACCGTGCAGATTCGTACGCCGGAAGATGTCGAGGAAACCGCGCCGCGTGCCGAGGTGCAGAACGTCCAGTATCAGCACGCCGGTTTCGATGAGGCGCTGGGTGAGGGTGAGGCAGCTGAAGCTGCTGGCCAGCAGCCGGCTGACGCCGGACCGAAGATCGGCCGCAACGATCCCTGCCCCTGCGGTTCGGGCAAAAAGTACAAACACTGCCACGGAAAACTGAGCTAGTAATTAGTCGTTAGCTGTTTGCAAAACCTGGAGGCCAGCGATTAGCTGGCCTCGATCCTATCAACTCGATCCTGGATCCTCACATGCCTGTCAATTACGCTACCCCTGCTGCCGATCAACTGTTTCCGGTAGCCGGTGTCCGCCTCGGTGTTGCCGAAGCCGAAATCCGCAAGAAAAATCGTCGTGACCTGACCCTGGTTGCGCTCGACGCCGGTTGTACGGTGGCTGGCGTGTTCACGCAGAATCGCTTCTGCGCTGCGCCGGTGCAGCTCTGCCGCAGCCACCTGGCTGGCGATAATGAAATCCGTGCTCTGGTCATCAATACAGGCATCGCCAATGCCGGCACCGGCGAACCGGGTCGTCAGACCGCACAGGCCAGTTGCGAAGCGGTGGCAGAACTGCTGGGCATCAAGGCTGAGCAGGTGCTGCCGTTCTCGACGGGCGTCATTCTCGAACCCCTGCCGGTCGAGCGCCTGAAAGCCGGTCTACCAGCCGCCAAGGCAGACCTCAAGGCCGATAACTGGCACGCCGCAGCCCATGCCATCATGACCACCGACACAGTCGCCAAGGCGGCTTCACGCGTGGTCACGGTCAACGGCAAAAAAATCAGCATTTCCGGCGTTTCCAAGGGCGCCGGCATGATCAAGCCGAACATGGCGACCATGCTTGGCTTCCTCGCCACCGATGCCGGCATTGCCCAGGGCATGCTCGACAAGCTGGTCAAGGAAGCGGCCGATGCCTCGTTCAACTGCATCACGGTCGATGGCGATACCTCGACCAACGACTCCTTCGTAATGATCGCCACCGGCCAGTCGGGCGCCAGCTTTGCCGCGGAGTCAGATGCCGGCTGGGCCGAGGTCAAGGCCGCCATCATCGCTGTTTCTGTCGAACTGGCGCAGGCCATCGTCCGTGACGGCGAAGGTGCCACCAAGTTCATCGCCGTCGCCGTTGAAGGCGGTAAGGACATCGAAGAGTGCCGCAAGGTCGGCTATGCCATCGGCCATTCGCCGCTGGTCAAGACCGCCTTCTTCGCTTCCGATCCCAACCTTGGCCGGATTCTGGCGGCTGTTGGCTACGCCGGCATCACCGACCTTGATGTCGATGGCGTCAAGGTCTGGCTCGATGACGTGCTGGTCGCCGAAAAGGGCGGCCGGGCGCCAGCCTACAAGGAGGAGGATGGCGCTCGCGTGATGGCGCAGGCTGAAATCACCGTACGCGTCGATCTTGGGCGCGGTGCGGCCAAGGCCAGCGTCTATACCTGCGATTTTTCCTACGATTACGTCAAGATCAACGCCGATTACCGCTCCTGAGGCGCCCGCCCCGACCATGGGGCGGCATGCCAAGAGAAGGCCCACCTGTGTGTGGGCCTTTTTCATCTTGGTTCATGTTTGTGCAAGGTGGCGTAGAGTTGCAGGTATTGAGCATGCGCATTTTTGTCTGCGTCAAACTTGGCTGCATTTCGGGATAGGCCGGTGTTGCCAGGTTTAACCTTCGGAGTGTCTGTCTGATATGAGCGACGCCAAGCCTCCCCTCTCTTTCTTGCTGGATAGCGATCATCAAGGCAAGTATCCGCATCAGTTGGTGGCGCGCTATCCCCATGTCGCGCAGAAAATAGAAGCCTTGTGGAATAACGCCGAAGCGATGGCGGACTATTTCACCGAGTTGATGATCCCCAGTCGTCCGAATCGCCAGGGTTTTCCTAACGAGGTGGCCGCCGAGATCATGTCACTGAGCATCGCCTACGACACGATCGGCCATCTGGTTGTTGCCGAAGATGCACCCAGGCCGGCGACGGGCCCCTTGTATCAGTGGGATCAAGAGCGCTTGGTCAAGGAGATTGAAAGCCTGGGCTTTGCCTTTAGCCGGGAAGGCTTCGCCAAAGCAGCGGAGGCCGGCCATCGAGAAGTCTGCGCCATGTTCGTGCAGGCCGGTTTTGATGTCGATATGCGCGACGCGCGGGAGTGGACGCCGCTGATGATCGCTGCTTTCCACGGTCGTGAGCAGTTGGCGCTGATGTTGCTCGAATACGGCGCCGATGTGTTCGCCAAGGATCGTGGCGGTTATATGCCCTTGCACTGGGCGGCATTCAGTGGCTATCCGGTGGTGGTTAATTTGTTGCTGGAGCGGGGCGTGCCGGCCAATGTGCTGAGCAATGCGGGTATCAGCCCCTTGCTGCAGGCGGCGGCGCGCGGCCATCTCGACGTGGTCAGCCAATTGCTGGCCAGCCAGGCCAACCCCAATCTTGACGCCAACGATGGCTCCAGCCCCTTGCTCAAGGCGGTTGCCAACGGTCATTTGCAGGTAATCCAGATGCTGCTCAATGCTGGCGCTCATCGTAATGTCACCATGCGTGACGGCACGACGCTTGACGATATCGTGGCCAAAGCCAAGGATTCACGAATCCGCGCTATATTCGGCTAAATCCTCTCCCAGCTTGCTTTTATGACTGATATTCGCCGCGACCTGGCCCGCAACACGCTGGCCATCCTCTGCATCCTCGGGCTGATCGGCCTGTCGGTCTGGGTCTTGCTGCCTTTTCTGGCGGCAACGGTGTGGGCGGTGATGATCGTCGTCGCGACCTGGCCGTTGTTCAAGTCGCTCGAGTTGCGTCTGGGCAATAGACGGCCCTTGGCGGTGGCACTGATGTCGGTAGCCATGCTCCTGTTGCTGGTGCTGCCGCTCTGGCTGGCGGTTGATACCATCCTTGAGCATTCCGGGCAGTTGGCTGCGGCCGGCAAGTCGCTGGCCGCCAACGGTGTTCCGCCGCCGCCAGCCTGGGTGAAAACGCTGCCGCTGGTCGGTGACCGCGTGGCGGCTGCGTGGGCGCAGCTGGATGCGGCCGGAACGAGCGGCATCGTTGCAAAAGTGACGCCCTATGCGGCGGATACAGGTAAGTGGGTGCTCGCTCAGGTCGGTAGTGTCGGCGGCATGCTGATCCAGTTCCTGCTGGTGGTAACCATTGCGGCCATCCTCTATTCCTCTGGTGAGACTGGAGCGCGCCTGGCGCGTCGTTTTGGTCGCCGTTTGGCCGGCGAGCGCGGCGAAAACTCGATCATCCTGGCCGGGCAGGCGATTCGTGGCGTGGCGCTGGGGGTTGGGGTGACCGCCATCGTCCAGACCGTGCTCGGCGGCGTCGGGCTGGCGGTGGCCGGCGTGCCGTTCGCCTCATTGCTATCGGCCGTCATGCTGATGCTGTGCATCGCCCAGATTGGCCCGATGCTGGTGCTGCTGCCAGCAGTGGGTTGGATGTATTGGATGGGCGATACCGGCTGGGCGACCTTCCTGCTGGTCTGGAGCCTGATCGTCGGCAGCCTCGACAACTTCCTGCGGCCAATGCTGATCAAGCGCGGTGCCGATCTACCCCTGTTGCTGATTTTTGCCGGTGTGATCGGCGGCATGCTGAGCTTTGGCCTGATCGGCATCTTCGTCGGCCCGGTCGTACTCGCTGTCACCTACACGCTGACCCTGGCCTGGATTGAGGATGCGCTGGGCAAGGACGAGCCGGAGCCCGTCCCTGAAGCGCTCTCCTCAGAGCTTCCTGAGCCGGATCATCCGGAACCAACCGCCGGCTAAGGCTGGCTGGTCGTGCTCCAGTGCCAAAGCAGGGGCTTCGGCGAGCAAGTCTTCAAACACCACATCGAGCCGGGTCGCGATGCGACGCATCAGCGGGTTGGCCATCCGTCGCAGCAGGGCAGGCTGGCCACGGCGCAGAAATTTATCGAAAACCAGTACTTGCCCACCCGGCTTGAGTACGCGGGAGATTTCGGCAAAACAGTGAGCCGGTTCCGGCACGACGGCCAGAATCAGGTGCAACACCGCGCTGTCGAATGAAGCGTCGGCAAAGGGCAGGCGCTGGGCGTCGCCCTGAGCCGGCGCGAATTCGACCTTGTCAACCCGCGGCAGGGCGCGGCGCAGCATGGCCTGATTCAGGTCGAGTCCGACGTAAAGGTGCTGCGGTGGCAGGTGCGGCAAGTCCAGTCCGGTGCCGATGCCGGCCAGTAGCACGCATCCCGGCGTTTCAGGGAGGGCCGCCAGGCTGCGTTTGCGCGCAGCCCGCGTCGCCCGGTCGATTGCCGCGTCGTAAAACGGGGCGATCAGCGTGTAGCTGTGCTTCAGGCTCAAAAGGGCCTCAGTGCAGGGCGCGCGGGCTGGCTAGCACGAATTCCGGAATTTCAGCCTCGAAATGGGTGCCATCCTCGGCCACCATCTGGTATGTGCCTTTCATGGTACCGATGGCCGTCGTCAGCGACGAGCCGCTGGTGTACTGAAAGCTTTCGCCGGGCTGGAGCAGTGGCTGTTTGCCGACGACGCCAAGGCCACGTACTTCCTGCACCTCGTTATTGCCATCGGTAATGATCCAGTGCCGTGATACCAGTTGGGCCGGCACTTCCCCGATATTCTTGATGGTGATGGTGTAGGCAAAGATGTAGCGGTCGTTTTCCGGGTCGGATTGCTCCGGGATGAACTGCGGCATCGGTTGCACTTCGATTCGGTACTTGTTGGTGTCGGGCATGGGATAATTTCGTCTGTTATTGTTCAGGGAAGCATCATGTCAGCCAAAGATTACGTTATCGCACCGAGCATTCTGTCTGCCAATTTCGCCAAGCTGGGCGAGGAAGTGGCCAACGTCATCGCCTCGGGGGCTGACTGGATTCACTTTGACGTGATGGATAACCATTATGTTCCCAACCTGACCATCGGGCCGCTGGTTTGCGAGGCAATCCGCCCATGCACCACAGCGCCGATCGACGTGCACCTGATGGTCAAGCCGGTCGATCGCATCATCCCCGATTTTGCCAAGGCCGGGGCGAATATCATCACCTTCCACCCGGAAGCTTCCGAACACGTTGATCGCAGCCTGTCGCTGATCCGCGATGCCGGCTGCCAGGGCGGTCTGGTCTTCAATCCGGCCACGCCGCTGGATTACATGGACTACGTCCTCGACAAGATCGACGTCATCCTGCTGATGAGCGTCAACCCCGGCTTCGGCGGCCAGAAATTCATTCCCGGCACACTGGCCAAGGCCAAGCAGGCTCGCGCCAAGCTGGATGCCTATGAAAAGGAAACTGGCAGGCGCATCCGCCTCGAAATCGACGGCGGCGTAAACACGGCCAACATCGCCGAAATCGCCCGTGCCGGCGTCGACGCCTTCGTCGCCGGTTCGGCCGTCTATGGCGCCGGCAAGGATAGCGATCCGCATCGTTACGATTCGATCGTGGCGGCCCTGCGGGCCGAGTTGCTAGCTGTTAGTCGCTAGTCACTAGTAAAGTCTTCAACTCCCCACCGCATCGGCTAACGACTAATTCTAATGACTAACAACTTCGATTCTGTCACCTTCGATCTAGACGGCACGCTGCTCGATACTATTGCCGATCTGGCCGAGGCCTGCCGGCTGATGCTCGATGAAATCGGCGCCCCGCCTCGCTCGCAAGCCGAAGTGCACAGCTTTGTCGGCAAGGGTATGGCGGTGCTGGTTGAGCGCTGTCTGACGCATGAGCATCCGCCGAGTGCCGAGCAGTTGCACGCTGCCATCGAGTCTTTCAAGCGCCACTACGCGGTGGTTAACGGGAAATTCACCCAGATTTATCCGGGCGTGATCGAAGGCCTGCAAGCCTGGAAAGCCAGCGGCCTCAAAATGGGGGTCGTCACCAACAAGCCGGGCATGTTTACGGAAGCGCTGATTGAGCGCATGGGCATGACCGATTACTTTGACGTGATCGTTTCCGGCGATACGACACCGAACAAAAAGCCGCATCCGGAACCGATCCTGCATGCGTGCCGCCTGTTCAATGTGCGGCCGGATCGAAACCTGCACATCGGCGACTCCGAAAACGACATCCATGCCGCCCGTGCCGCCGGTTCGCCCACCTTCTGCGTGCCCTACGGCTACAACGAAGGCAAGCCGGTGGACAGTGCCGATTGCGATGCGCTAGTATCAGACCTGATTGCTGCCTACCAGCAAGCCCTTACTTTTAAAGACCTCAAACACAAATGACGACGCAGCGACTCTGGAACGATTGGCAAGGTTGGCGCCCCTGGCGTCCATAACCCTCTTCGCTTTTGCGCCCGACCGGCGCGCCCAGAACGCTACATACCTGTCATTTTCGAGGCTTCCCCATGACTGAAACCGAATTCAATTCGCTTGCCGCGCAAGGCTATAACCGTATTCCCGTTACGCTGGAAACGTTCGCCGATCTCGACACGCCGCTCTCCATCTACCTGAAGCTGGCCAACACGCCCTACACCTACCTGCTCGAATCGGTGCAGGGCGGTGAGCGCTTCGGTCGCTACTCGATCATCGGCCTGGCTGCCCAGACGCGCATCGTGGTCAATTGCCATCAAGTGCTGGTGCTGACCGGCAACCGTATTGCCGAGCGCGAAAACGACACCAACCCGCTCGAGTTCATCGGCAAGTTCATGCAGCGCTTCCGGGCGCCGCCGGCGAACGGCCTGCCACGATTCTGCGGCGGTCTGGTCGGGTGCTTCGGTTACGACACCGTGCGTTACGTCGAAACCCGCCTGACCCGCACCAACAAGCCGGACGAAATCGGCACGCCGGACATCGGCCTGCTGC
The DNA here is from genome assembly GCA_041909135.1 of Azonexus sp. GTDB lineage: Bacteria > Pseudomonadota > Gammaproteobacteria > Burkholderiales > Rhodocyclaceae > Azonexus. The sequence goes on from JAYREA010000004.1 coordinate 56,128, forward strand.
TTTCCGAAGAAATTGCCGTCGTTGATAACCTGTCCGGCAAGCTGACGCTGATCGTCTATGCCGAGCCTGGTTTTCCCGGTGCCTATCAAAAGGCCCGCGCCCGTCTCAAGGAATTGTTGCAGAAGTTGCGTACGCCGGTATCCCTGCCCAGCGAGCAGCCGGTCCATTCGGAAGCGGCCGTTTCCGTCTTTGGCGAAGCGGCCTTCAAGCAGGCGGTGCTCAAGGCCAAGGCCTACATCACCGAAGGCGACATCATGCAGGTAGTGCTCTCACAGCGCATGACCAAGCCTTTTCAGGCCAGCCCGCTGGCTCTCTATCGCACCCTGCGCAGCCTGAATCCGTCGCCCTACATGTTCTACTTCGACTTCGAGGATTTTCACGTGGTCGGCGCCTCACCGGAGATTCTGGTCCGCCTCGAAGGTGAGCGGGTCACGGTTCGCCCCATTGCCGGCACCCGCAAGCGCGGCGCTTCACCGGAAGAAGATACGGCACTGGCGGTCGAACTGCTGGCCGACGAAAAAGAGCGGGCCGAACATACCCAGTTGCTCGATCTCGGCCGCAATGATTGTGGTCGCGTTGCACGTGTCGGGTCGGTCAAGCTGACCGAAAACATGATCGTAGAGCGTTATTCGCACGTGATGCACATCGTTTCGAACGTTGAGGGCAAGCTGCAGCCGGGGCTGGATGCACTCGACGTGCTGCGCGCCACCTTCCCGGCCGGTACCGTCTCCGGCGCGCCCAAGGTACGGGCCATGGAAATCATCGATGAACTGGAGCCAGTCAAGCGCGGCATCTACGCCGGCTCGGTCGGCTACCTCGGCTTCAATGGCGACATGGACGTGGCGATTGCCATCCGTACCGCCGTGCTCAAGGACAAGAAGCTCTATGTTCAGGCCGGGGCCGGCATCGTCGCCGACTCCGATCCGAATTCGGAATGGACCGAAACCCTGAACAAGGCGCGTGCCGTCTTACGTGCCGCCGAACTGGCTGAGCAGGGGCTGGATACGCGAATCGACTGATCCTCGCGTATCGACCAACAAAAAGCCGCTCGAAATGAGCGGCTTTTTTGTGGCCAAGGGCAGGTCAGTTCGGCTTGTGCCAGGCTTCGTCAGCGCCAAGCGGGGCAGCCAGCCGGGCTGAGTAGGAGCGGACGGTGCCCGACTCGAAATAAATGCGGGCCAGCAGTTCGGACAGGACGCCGGTGGTAATGAAGTGGATGCCGGCGATCAGCGTGCCGATGCCGACGATCAGCAACGGACGGCCGCCGATGTTCTCGCCGAGGCCGAACTTGACCCAGGCCAGCCAGGTCATGATCAGGCCGGATAGCGCGGTGAGGCCAAGGCCGATGCCGCCGAAGAAGTGGCCGGGACGGGCGCGGAAGCGCATGAAGAAATAGACGGCAATCAGATCGAGAATGACGCGGAAGGTGCGCGAAATCCCGTACTTCGAAACGCCAGCTGTCCGGGCATGGTGCGTCGTCGGTTCCTGGGCAATACGGCGCGGTGTGGTTACCGTGGCCAGCCAGGCCGGGATGAAGCGGTGCATTTCGCCATACAGGCGCACACTTTTGATCACGCTGCCACGGAAGGCCTTCAGGCTGCAGCCGTAATCGCGCAAGTGCACGCCAGTCATCCGGGCGATCAGGCGGTTGGCGATCTTCGACGGGATCTTGCGCAAGAACAGGCCATCTTGGCGATTCTGGCGCCAGCCGGCGACCAGGTCGAGGTCTTCGTTGAGCAGCCGGGCGACCATGCGCGGGATGTCGATCGGATCGTTCTGCAAATCGCCGTCCATGGTCACGATCACATCACCGCGCGCGGCATCGATACCGGCCTGCATGGCCGCGGTCTGCTTGAAGTTGCGGGTCAGCTCGACGACGCGGACATGGGCGCCGTATTCGCGGGAGCATTGCATGGCGCGATCGACGGTCGCATCGCTGCTGCCATCATCGACCAGCACCAGTTCCCACGGATGCTCGTAGCCGACCAGCGCCTCATGCACGCGCTTGACCAGCGGTGCGATGTTGTCTTCCTCGTTGTAGAACGGAACGACGATGGAAAGGCTGTGCGGGGGAATCGAGATGGCGGCAGTCATGGGCATGTCCGGCGGGAAAGCGTGCATTTTAATCGAAAAGCCCGGCCGGGCTGCGCAAGGGGCCTTTAATGTAGAATTGAGGGCTTACGAAACAGGCAAGGAATCAACAGCATGCTGCTGATGATCGATAAGCGACGTTTTGGTCCGGTGTTGTCCGGTGTTATCTGGTGATGACTTGTAACTTATCGATAATAAAGGGAATTTGGAAAATATTTACCCGATTGTGTCCGATGCAATCCGATAAATTTGGGGGTATCGATGGGGGTATTTGTTTTTTCCACGCTAGAATTTGGGAACATCAATCAATTTGATACCCCCACATGCCTCTTACGGACGCTAAGATCAAGAATGCGAAGCCATCGGAGAAGCCGGTAAAGCTGGCGGATCAAGGCGGCCTGTATCTGCTAATTCATCCGAATGGCTCAAAGCTTTGGCGTTACAAGTTCAGAATTGCTGGTAAGGAAGGGGTGTTTTCAATTGGCGCCTATCCAGAAATCACTCTTGCAGAAGCTCGTATTGAGCATGGCAAGGCAAGGGACTTGGTCAAGCAGGGGGTAAATCCGACCCACAGCCGACAGGCTGAAATGCTCGCGGTTCATGCTAGTAATGCGAACACCTTTGAAGCTATTGCAAAGGAATGGATCGATAAGAAAACACCGGGTTGGACGCCGTATTACTTGCGGCAGGTTACGCGCTTCTTTGCTTCTGATGTTTATCCTGCAATCGGTAATCTCCCAATTCGGCAGGTCACGGCTGCGCACATTCTCGCCATTCTCCAGAAGGCTGAGAAGCGAGGCGCTAAAACCGTAGCCATGAATATCCGGCAGTGGTGCGGCGCCGTTTTTCGCTATGCGGTGGCAACGCTCAGGGCTGATGTTGATCCCGCTGCTGCGCTGAAGGGTGCCGTTCAGCGTGATCCGGTTAAACACAGTAAGCCCTTAACTAAGGCTGAGGTTGCCAAGTTGTTTAAGGCTCTCGATGAGCATGGCGGATATCGCACAACAGTCATTGCCCTGCGCTTGATCATGCTGACCTTTGTTCGGACGATTGAGCTACGTGCTGCTGAGTGGTCAGAGATTGATCTAGATGGTGCTGTTTGGCGTATTCCGGGAGAGCGAATGAAGATGCGTGAATTGCACATCGTTCCCTTATCTTGTCAGGCAGTCGAACTGCTTCGTGAGTTGCACAAGCTGACCGGAAATCAAAAATGGCTGTTCCCGAACTATCGTCGGCCGGATAGCTGCATGACAGGAACGACCATCAATGCAGCGTTGAAGCGCATGGGTTTTGCCGGCAAGGATGGCATCGGATTCTCGGGGCATGGCTTCCGCTCAACGGCATCGACCATGCTGCATGAAGCGGGGTATCGCACCGAGGTAATCGAGCGCCAGCTTGCTCATGCAGAGAGAAATAAGGTGAAGGCAAGCTACAACCAAGCCGAATATATGCCGGAACGCATAACGATGATGCAGCAGTGGGCCGATATGGCTGATGAGATGGCAAAGGGAGATGGCAAAGTCGTCGCTATCAAGGAGGCCGCATGAACGAAGAACAATCTAGGCTGCTTGGTGGGGTGTTGGGCGGCGCCATTGATCAAGTTGTGCGGGTTGCAAATTCTTTGCGAATAAAGCTACTTGATCTGAAGGCGCTTGAAGCGATGGAACGGAATGATGTTGATGACTTGCCGTTACTCTCCTACTTGCAAGTCAAATTGCCGGATGGCGATGGCTGCTATGTCCCGACTGGCGAAAGTGAAGAGTTGGATCGCGTTGTCATGTTGGCGTCTCGCGCGGATTCAAGTTTGCGTGCTGGTGACTTGGGTGAGGCTGTTTCGCTAGTGTTGCAGTGCCATCAAGCACTATCTGCCGAGACTACGCGCCTTCTTGGTATTGAGCTTGGCAAGAAGGCCGATGAAATGCGCGAACTGCAAAAAAAACGGCATGCAAGAAGGGACGCCGCTCTCGATTTCGTGACAAAGGATTGGCTAAAAAATCGGAATAATTTTGCAAGTGTCAGAAAGGCTGCTATCCACTATGCCAATGAGTTGATCGAGGAGGGATTAACAATCAGCTCGGGCAGGAACGATGTATGGAGCCTCGATACTATCGCCGATTGGATTTACTTACACGCGAGCGAAAATGGTATCAAGCTAAGATAGATGCCAATTTGCTTGTCAGGTCCGCTCCACGGTACATTTGTCACCCAAATGGCATTGAGGTGGCAATGGATCATCCCCAGAAAAACGATAAGGGTCAGACGGTCAAAATAGATAGGCCAACCAGCCCTACTGCGCTTGATACTTGGTCGTCCCATGAATTGGTGGCTACGGTTGTCCCGGGGGGGCAGATGCCGTCTGAGTTGAACGGCATAGCATTCGATTCATGGTACACCTACCCAAAGACTCCAGACGAATGGAATGCAATTCAGGGGCAGGGCGGGTTTGATGAGCCACCTTTTGTGCCTGTTCCCGGCAAAAAGGTGTCTGCCGGCGTCGTTATCGAAGAGCCAGACGGCCGCATTTGGATAGTTCATCCGACAAACCAGTTCGGCGGTTATATCAGTACCTTTCCCAAGGGGACTGTCGAACACGGCCTGAGCTTGCGCGCCAGTGCGATCAAGGAGGTGCAGGAAGAGGCCGGGCTGCGTGTTGAATTGACTGGCTGGATGGCCGATACGATCCGGACGACAAGCAAGGCACGCTATTACTTATCTCGCCGAGTAGGCGGTAATCCCGCAGATATGTGTTGGGAAAGTCAGGCGGTGTCGCTGGTGCCTCGCTCAGTTTTGGCTGATTTTCTGCTCCATCCTAGCGACGCCCCGTTGCTGGTAGCTTTGGCCAAGGAGGTTTGAACATGTGGATATTCACCCCCAAGAGTTTCCTGAGTGTTGTCAAGAAACCCGGCGATGTTGAAGCTGGTACGCTGACCGTTCGCGGACGCGTTGCAGGGGATATAGAGGCCATGTTTCCAAGTGCCAACGTCGTTGAGGGGGGAGGAACGGATTATCGATTTCGCGCCCGGATGCCGCGTGAGTTGGTTGCGAAGGTTATTCAAGAGCATCAACTATGCGAACTTCAAGGATCAGATTGACGACATGAAGCGCCACAACGCGTTGCTGAAGGTATGGCAGGCGATGTATGCCTATCAGGAGGCCGTGCACCATGAGTAGATCCTGCCGGCAGTTTGTGATGTTGTTCGCGCTTTTGTCGGTATCTGTCGTGGCTGTGGCCGAGACGATTCTCGGGCGCGTCGTAGGCGTTACGGACGGCGATACGCTGACAGTCCTTGATGCGGGAAGTCAGCAGCATAAAATCCGTCTGGCCGGGATCGACGCCCCTGAGAAGTCGCAGCCATTCGGCAGCAGCTCAAAGCAAAATCTGAGCGACCTTGCCTATGGAAAGTCCATCGCTGTCGAATGGAGCAAACAGGACCGATATGGCCGCACAGTTGGTAAGGTGCTGGTGTCTGGTCAGGATGTGAATCTTATGCAGGTCCGGGCCGGAATGGCGTGGTGGTATCGAGATTACGCAAAGGAACAATCGCTGGCAGATCGGCGCCTTTATGAGCAGGCTGAACAGCAGGCAAGGGCGCAGCATGTAGGTCTTTGGCGTGATGCCAAGCCTCTGCCTCCTTGGGATTTTCGGCACGGGGCTGTTGACGCTACCCCGAAGACTAGCGAGCGCGTCGGGGAAGGTTGCTACTGCGGAAGTGGGCTGATTTGCATGGGACCAAAGGGGGGGCGTTTTTGCGTTACCGAGAGCGGTGGAAAGAGGTATCAATAGCCTTTGGTTTTTTGAGATGGTCCGATCAAATCGGTCGCAGCAAGATGAGTGCGTGGCGATTTATTTGGTATGCAGTTCAGATACAGTGGACCCTATGAAGTCTGAGCATCCTCTAATCATTCTCTGTGATAGCTGCTATGCCACCAACCATTACAAAGGGCCCCTCTGGCCGAATACTTGCCTTACGTGACGTACTGAAGGACATGACTCGCAGCGATGTCGTGAGCGCGATTGCAGGGTTTAGCATGGGCCAAGCAGCGCGGCATTCCTTCAAAGAGTCGACTGATTACGACCTTATCTATGATGGGAATACTTATCCCCCAAAAGCAATACTCGGACTAGCTGCGGACCGCGTTGTAGGACGCCCCTTAACGTCCGATGAATTTACGGGTGGGGACCATTCATCTGCGTTTGCCATTCTTCGAGACCTTGGCTTCCTGATTCAACGAAAGGTACAAGGTTCCTCTCCTCAAAATGCTGTAAGCATGTCTTTGCGACGGTATCAGTTGTATTCGCGCAAAGCTATTGCGAATTTCTTCGAGCCCAACTATGAGTTTAAGCGGGGCTCTGGGCGCTGGGGGATTAGTGGAATTATTGAGTCGCCTTCGGATAGCGGCGATTTTGTATTTATGGTGACATTGGGTGCACCAAAACCCGGAAATCCCTACCAAGATGCGCTCACGCTCGATGGCTTCCTAATCTGGGAGTCGCAAACCCAGCATTCCTTTAATTCGCGGACAATTAAGAAGCTAATCGGGCATCAGGGCTCAGAAAACAACATTCACCTATTTCTTAGGTCCAGTGGGGTGCAAGACTATGTGTACATGGGATTGCTTGACTATTCATCGCATGATGAAATCAAACAGAATCCTGTCCACTTTGTCTGGAGGATTCAAAATTGGGACCTTGTCGAAAATGATCTGAAGCGACTCAGTCTTGATTTTCGGCCGGCTCTCAACCCAGCTTATTCTCCTATCGCTTCTACGGGCTCTGTTGCGACGTTGATTGAAGTGCCACGACCGGCTCTTTATGCGTCCAGTAAGAAAGAGCGAAAGAAAATGGCGAGCGGTGGATGTGTAGATTGGGCTGCAAAGGATGCTAAAAATCGCCTAACCGGCCTAGTTGGTGAAAAGCTGGTGGTCCAGCATGAAATAGAGGGGTTGAAGGCTGCGAACCGCCCCGACTTGGCGAACATGGTGGAGCACGTTGCTTTGACAGACGCCACTGCGGGCTACGATATCCGCTCTTATGGCACTGACGGATCTCCAAAGCGAATTGAGGTCAAGACGACGGAAGGGCCAATACGCACACCTTTTTACATTTCCATTAATGAAGTTTTAGCCTCGCGTGACGATCCTGATAGCTATTGGATTTATCGTTTATTTGATTTCGGGAAATCCAGCCAAGAACTGCAGTTCTATTTGCTGCATGGGGATGTTGAAGAGTGTTGTGAGTTAGTCGCGGTGAACTTTCGTGCACAACCACTCCTAGAAAACGAACAAGATTAAGAAACTGATAGGCGACGGCTGTGCATTGGAACTATCGTTACTGCCTTGATTAATTTTGAGTAGTCACTAAAATGCTACTTGCAAGAACTCGCGAAGAGTTTTGGCTAAGTGTATGTTTTTAAGGGTGTCTGGTGTCGGTGCGGATAGTGTCTGTGGTGTGAGGAGGGGGCAAAATGCTGAATTTTGACGTCAATGATCACGTTCCTAGCGCTATTGAGCGCGGGGTGCTCGCCCTCAGGGCGGCACGTGTGATTGAAAGGTTTTTGGACGGCGAACACCTTTCTCTAGAGGATCGGGAGGTGTGTAAACGTGCATCTGCATTCCTTCAGCTCATTACCGCTGGCGCCACTCTAGCTAGTCACCGGCCTGCGATGCAGGGGTTTGGCGCAAGCGCATCCATAGACGCACTCGGTCAAGCTTTAACTCCGTTTTCAACCTTGAGAGAAATTATCAACGACGCAGATGTAGTTGAATTTTTCCAAGAGCTACAAAGAACAGTTTTTGAGCTTGGTTCCGGCAATGTTGCTGATGTATCTAAGGAAAAGCTCAGTGTCGCTGGAAAATTCTTCCGTGCGCTTGATGAGTCGCTTCGAGCCAATCTAGGGGTGGAGTTAATGCCTCTTTCAAAATATCAGAACAAAACCTCTGCCCTTCTCTTTTCGTAACGTGGGTGATTTCAACTCCATCGAGTTCTTTCGTTCTCGTACAGCATACAAACTGCAGGGTCTAATTGACCGTCTTGCGGAAAGTAATTCAGAGTTTCCAACAAGTTCCGCAAGTGAAGTCAGCAATGGCTTGCTTGAATTGAGCCAAGTCTTAATCGAGTACGTCGATAAAGCTGACGATATTGCTTATCTAGAATATTTGTCTAGTTCTGCGCATGTGTTGAGCAATACCTTGGCGTTTTTTGATAACGCACATAGTGCTCAAACACCCCGTTCATTAGCTCTGATGTTGGAAGATATTAATTCGAAAATTCTTTCCGACGCTACAGTAATTTTATGGCCACAGGCTGAGTTTAACTATTCAATAAGAAACTATCTGCCAATCATTCAAATGATTGGCGAAACTTTTCTCAATGAAGAGCAGAAAAAAACACTGCTCGGAAGAAAGAAGAGCGCAATACAGTTTATTTCGTTTCCACGTATTTTACGTGACAACATCCTGTTGCATTCTATCTTAGGCCATGAGTTGGGCCATCCAATTGCCGATGTTATTTTGGATGAGGAAGAAAAGACGGATGCATTTAATTCGCGCTTGCAATTGATAAATGGTGACCTTGAGAAAATTATTGCCGCTGATCAAGAAATTCCTATTGTCGCATTGCAGCGAACTCAAGAGGCTTTGTCGTTAATTCGTAAATTCAGGCGTAGAGCTCTGGAAGAGATTTTGTCGGATGTTGCATCTGTTTGCCTCTTTGGACCAAGCGCATTATTTGCGATGTACGAAATATTTGGTACAGGAAATTTGGATGCGCCCCCCTCCATGCCACAGGCTTATCCTCCAAATAGACTAAGAATTCGGGTAATGCGGGATACTCTTAATCAGCTTGGGATGCTTGAAGCTATTAAAGAAATTGCCAGAGGTTTGTCTTCCACTGTTGCATTGGCTATCAATGGTGCAATTTCTGAAATTGATTCGATTGCTGACAAGATATCTGACCAAGTTGCCATAGAGCGGAATGGTCGTTTAGCTCAGATTTCTTATCAATGGGTGGTCGATGGCTTGCCTGATCTGATTTCAAAAATGAAGGAGTCGCTAAATTCTAGTTCCTATCAAGTGGCTTCGCTCAAGCAAGATGTTGCTGATTTAATTGCTCGAATCGAACTTGGTATTCCGCCAAATGAACGAGGAGTCTTTCCAAACATCCAACAAATTGACTGGCGAAGCGCAATTGTTGCGGGTTGGTTAGTCAAGCTAGGGTCATTTTCGTCGTCAGCAAGCGAAGGAGGGAATGCGGCTGCTGACATTGTTGAGCGAATGGAAAGGTTAACGCTAAAAGCTGTTGAGTATGTGATCCTTAAAGATCAATATATGACTGAGAGCAATAAAGGTTTTGCATGACTATCTTAGGCAAAGGCGAGATTATTTCAGCTCTTTCTCGTCATCATGCACATGAACGATTAATTGTTACTCCATTGCTCGATCAGAATCAGATTGGTCAAGCATCAATTGACGTACGCTTGGGCCACGAATTTATTGTTACTCGGCGGGGTAATTTGCCATTGATCGATCCTGCAGATAGGCAGTTGCTTGGTCGTAGGTTTTTAGCCAAACATCATGTAAACCGCGGCGACAAATTTTATCTTCATCCGCATGAGTTGGTCTTGGCCGCGACTTTGGAATATGTTCGGTTACCTTTGGATATTGCCGGAACTGTTACCACTAGGTCTTCATGGGGAAGAACAGGCCTCGTTATTGCAACAGCCTGTGCTGTGCATCCGGGATTTACTGGGACAATTACGTTGGAGCTTGTGAATCTGGGGGAGGCACCATTGGTGCTTTATCCCGGGTTGCTTATTGCGCAGCTTATTTTAAGTAAGTGTTCTGGGGCTGAAGCCTATTCTGGAAGATTCGCCTATCGAACTGATCCACGAGAATCTGTGCTTAATGATCGAACAAAGGCGGATGGTGGTTTCTGGATGCCTAGTCGACTGTAAGTTTTCGTTGAGACTCCGAAGGGATGATAATTAATTCGTGGTCGGTTGGATCTATGCGATTCCGTAGTTTCCTACGGTAACCAAAAGAGCGACCGCCTGAGCTGCCGCCGGGTCACCGGCCAGTGCCATGATGCGCATGGTCGCCGTGATCCTCTGAATGTCATCCGGCGACACGACGCCCGCCACAACTTCACCGACGCCTTTAGCCTTGGGCGGCCGGCCATCCGTATTGCGGCGAGCGTCTGTCCCCGGGGTAAAAGGTCGCCCGCGCATCAACCGATAATCTCCGGCACAAAGCCCGTGTTGGCGAACTTTGCCATCTCTGTACTCATTCGGAAAATGTCGGAACCGGAGCGAATCATGATCCCGGCTTCGCGCTTCGAGCGGGCAATTTCCGAGATGGCGGCCATCAGGCATTTTTCCGCCTTGCGAGCCTCGACCTCGATGGCTTCAATACGGGCGCGAGCTTCGACCTGACATTGCTCGCGCCGGGCGGTATCGAGCGCGGCGCTCGCCGATAAAGCTTGTGCAGCGGCTTTATTCAACTCTGATTGGGCTGCCTGAACAAGCTCGGCCAAATCCTCAAGGTCGAGGCCGAGGGCGTAGAGACGGGCCGCCTGCTCATCCGTCAAATCGTTTGCGGTCGGGGCGTTGGCGCGAATCGAGGACGATTCGGTTTGCGCATTGCGCTGATGCTCGACCAGATCAGCGAGACGTTTTTCGGCTTTCCCGGTCAGCTCGTTAGCGGCAGCTTGGGCGTGTTCGGCATTGGCAACACGCTGGGCGGCGTGCTGGATTTCAGCAGTCAAATTCATTGGGTCAGTCCTTGAGAGAAAAAGGTTTGGCCGCTTCGCAGACGGCCTGAATACTCGCGTGTGCCAATTCGGCACTTCGCATCTGGATAGCTTTCGCACGTTCTTGGTCGGCCCGCTCCTGCTTGGCGGCTAGTTCTTCGCGATCCTTGATGGTCTTCCTTTCGAGTATCGCAATGGCAGCTCGCAACTCGACGGTGGATTCACCGGAGGCAAGGGCGTTGTTCAGTCGGGTACGCAGCTCAGAAATCTTGTTGGCAGTTGTAGTGCTCATCACTCTTCTCCAAAGGCGGCTGGCTCGCAGTTGGCTGCTTGCCATGCCATGAACCCATCCAGACTGGCGCGCTCGCGTTCATCGGCGAGGCGCAATGCTTCATTTGGCGGGATATGCCGCTCTCGCGGTGGTAGATCAGAAAACGCCTTGGCGAGCTGATTGGCGGCGCGCTCGCCCTGACGGCTTCGGGCATGGCTGACGGCATCCTGTGCGGCCAACGGAAGGTGTTGCAGCGGATTGGCGCGCGCCCGGGCGATAGCTGCTGCCTGCTCTTTGCGGTCGTCAATCATTTGCCGTTCCCAAAGCGCTGGAGTGCAAGCTTGAGCGGAACGACGTTGCGCAGGTTGGGCGGTGCTGCAATGATGGCTTTGGCCAGCACGCGGCCTGCTTCGGGGCCATGGGCCTTGCGCTCCGAGGCGATAGCCTGAACCAGATGCCCGGGAAGGGCATGGAGGCGAGGCGTCTGCTCGGGTGCGTCCAAAGGTTTGAGTTTGATCTTGGGCATGTCGGGTTAAGTCGTGGTTAAGTGCTGCACCAACTTCTGCTCGACGGTGAGAAGGGGCGTCTTGCAGAAGCTGGCTGTTATTCGCAGTAACTCGCAGCAATGCCAGTGTTGCGTCACGACTTGGGTTAAGGGCAACTTGACCTAGAGGTTAAGTCTGGGGCGGGGTAAATGCCGTCTCACTATAGTCAGCAATGGATGCGCTGGGCAGGATGCGGTCGAGTACCGCTTGGAGTTCCCCACGGCTTGCCATCACCGCTTCAAGCAACACGCCGCCGGCATCGACTGCTGTCCAGCGCATGACCTTTGTTTGTGCGAACTTCGTTGCCAGAAACGCCGCCAGTTGTTCGGGTTCAGCCTCGATCAAGGCTTCGACACGGCGTAACTTCTGCGCGGTGATTGCTGGCCAGTGACCTTTGCGGTTTCGGCCGGCAATGACCTCAAGGGCGCGATTCCAGCAGCGTGCGCAGAAAGAAGCGGCCATCATGCGCCCGTTGTGATGGTTGCCACAGCGTACGCAGGGCCGGCCGATGCAATCCCGCAACCCTTTGGTGTCGTCGGTGCTACCTACTGCACGGCGCTGTGCGTCACCGATGGTCTGGGCGTGACTCCGGCCGGCGGGGCATTCTAGGCAGGGTAGGCACAGTCCCCGGCGATGGTTGTCGGCGCAGCTCTCGACGGAAAGCTTGCAGCGCATCGGCGCGCAATCGAAATATCGCCGGCCGTATAGTTCTTCGTAGATGGCCGGTGGTTGCTGGATCGGAGATTCATGATTGACGAGGCTTTTGCGGACGTAGAACTCGGCTTGCATCGGTGGCGGCGGTAGTTGGACCGTTTTCGATGGTTGTGTACCGACCTGTGCCGATGTGCAAATTGCTGCGAAGCCTTGCCGCCCACGGCGCCATCCCGTCCTCAGTTTGAGGGTGGATAGTCGGTCGCCGTTTTGGGCTGCTGCTCAAGTGAATGGGCGTGTAGGTTGCTGGTGAATGGTCGGGGGCGTCACTGTGCGAGCCGAGGCGAATCAGGTGAGCCGGCCTCATTGCGCAGGCATCTACGGTCGCCAGTGACCGAGAGTCGGATGCATAACGGTGACGTCATCGGATAGCGACGACGCCGACAACTTTTGGTCGGTGGTTCTGTGCATTTGACTGCGCGTATTACTGGCATTAATTCAATATCCGTATTTTTGGGGGGCGGGACAGTCCCCAAATCTGCGGCTGTAGAGGTGGTCAGTTCCCCAAAATTGCGGCTGTGCGTCCGTGTTTTTGGGGGGGTGTTTTTTTCTGGTCAGGCGTCCAGTCTCTCCACGCAAAACGCTTGAAGCCGTTGCATGACAGGTCGTCACAGTCGTCGGTAAGAGGTAGCCATGTAACCGCATATTGTGCAGCTCCACGCTGGAAGCCGCCTGAGCGAGTGCGAAAGACGAAACCATGTTTAATGAGTTCACCAACGCCACGAGTAACCGTGTTGTCGCTGAAGCCATAGCGTTCTAGATGGGAGTGTGCTGCTTGCAATCGACCGTTGTTATTGGGGAGAGTCAGTTGGCGAGCAAATTGGAGCAGCAGAGCGCGTGCTGAAAATGCAAGGTCAGCATACGCCGCGCTGTCGATTACACGGTGTTCAATTGCTGCGTAAGGATCGAGCTTTAGCTGTTTCCACTTTCGCTGCTGTCCGCGCCGGATAGCTTCAGTGCGGTCGATAGCCATTACTGCAAAACGCTCATGGATTGAGTCTGGTCAGCGCCTTTCGGTTTTGGCGGGTGCATATCTACCCATTCGGCAAATGCTTGTCCGACCCACCCTGCTTCATTGATTGCATGCTCACTCAACACGTAGCAGGCGACGTGACACTCCTCGCCAAACCGGTTTTGGACGTGGAGGCCGATGTTGTCGATTGTCCAGCCGGCACGACGAAGTTGGAATACAGAGTCGGCAAGCCGATAAATTCCAAGCAGCCGCCAGCCAGAGAGCGGATTGATTTTCTGTCCGCGCAGGAGGGCGGCAAGAAGGCGGCCGGGCTGAGTCTTGTAGCTCGGGTACACAGCTTTGACGGGGGCGGACTCGGCGTCGACGGTAAGCAGAGGAAGCATTACTTCCCCTCCTGTGCGGAGTGGCATAGATGGCGAATGTCTTCGACGCGCCAAACGGTGATGCCACGGCTGATCTTTATGGGTTGGGGGAATCGGCCATCTTTTACGCCCTGCCACCATGTGCTTTTGCTGACCGGATAAATTGGGGCGTATCCCTTTTTCCGGTCGCCAACGATATGGGTTAGGCGAAGAAAGCCAGTTTCTGGAAGTTGAATCATGTTGTCCATCTACGTCCGTGTTGAGATGGGGCGAATCATCGGATGAGTTTTTCACGCCCGTATCCGGCGTCCGACGGACAACCTAGTGTCTCCGTCGGAGAACTGGTATTTCACTTTGCGGGTTGATACGTAAGGTGATCTAGTCGAAAATGTAATTCTGCGTGCGACGTTCCCGGCCCGCCTCTTTCTTGGGGTATCAAACCAAAATGGGGGTATCCTTGGGGGTATTAAATTGGATTAAGTGGTAACGGCACTATACAAATCAAAAGGATAGATTGCTTATGCTGCTGATGATCGACAATTACGACAGCTTTACCTACAACCTCGTCCAGTACTTCGGTGAGCTGGGTCAGGACGTCAGGGTCTTCCGAAATGATGCGATTTCGCTGGCCGAAATCACGCAGATGAAACCCGAATATCTGGTCATTTCCCCCGGACCGTGCGCCCCGGCCCAGGCCGGTATTTCGCTGGCAGCGATCAAGGAATTCTCGGGCAAGATCCCGCTGCTTGGCGTCTGCCTCGGCCACCAGTCGATCGGCGAAGCCTTCGGCGGCAAGATCGTGCACGCCAAGCAGTTGATGCACGGCAAGGTCTCGCCGGTGCATCACAAGGATCTCGGCGTCTTCAGAGGCTTGCCCAATCCGCTGACCTGCACCCGCTACCACTCGCTGGCCATCGAGCGCGCCTCGCTGCCCGATTGTCTCGACATCACCGCCTGGACCGACGACGGAGAAATCATGGGCGTCCGTCACAAGACCTTGGCTGTCGAAGGCGTGCAATTCCACCCGGAATCCATCCTCACCGAGTGCGGTCACGACCTGCTCAAGAACTTCCTGGACGAACACAAGCAATGACCCCGCAAGCCGCCCTCCAGCGTGTCATCGAACACCGCGAAATCTTCCATGACGAAATGGTCTCCCTGATGCGCCAGATCATGAGCGGCGAAGTAACGCCGGTCATGATCGCCGCCATCATCACCGGCCTCCGCGTCAAGAAGGAAACCATCGGCGAAATCGCCGCAGCCGCCAGTGTTATGCGCGAACTGGCAACGCCGGTCAAGATTCCCTACGACAGGCATTTCGTCGACATCGTCGGTACCGGCGGTGATTCGGCGCACACTTTCAATATTTCCTCGACCGCAGCCTTCGTCGTTGCGGCAGCCGGTGGCAAGGTCGCCAAGCACGGCGGGCGCAGCGTCTCCTCAAGTTCCGGTGCGGCCGACGTGCTTGAGGCGCTGGGTGCCAATATCATGCTCTCGCCCGAGCAAGTTGCTGCCTGTATTGATGAAGCCGGCTTCGGCTTCATGTTCGCCCCGAATCATCACACCGCCATGAAGCACGTCGCCCCGGTGCGCCGCGAGATGGGGGTGCGCACCATCTTCAATATCCTTGGTCCGCTGACCAATCCGGCCGGCGCGCCGAATACGCTGATGGGCGTGTTCCATCCGGACCTCGTCGGCATCCTGGTGCGCGTTATGCAACGTCTCGGTGCCGAGCGCGTGCTGGTGGTGCACGGCAAGGATTGCCTGGACGAAATCTCCCTCGGCGCCGCGACCATGGTCGGCGAACTGAAGAACGGCGAAATCCGCGAATACGAGATTCATCCGGAAGACTACGGCTTGCAGATGCAGTCGTTGCGCAATCTACGTGTGGACAGCGCCGCCGAGTCCAAGGAAAAGCTGCTCGCCGTACTCGACAACCAGCCCGGCCCGGCCCGCGAAATCGTCTGCCTCAATGCCGGTGCCGCGCTTTATGTCGCTAATGTGGCCGACAGCATTGGCGACGGCCTTGCCAAGGCCCGCGAGGCTATCGCCAGCGGTGCTGCGCGCGCCAAGCTCGATCAATTCATTACTGCCACGAAGCAATTCGTATGAGCGACATCCTCAACAAGATCATCGCCACCAAGCGCGAAGAAGTTGCGGCCGCACTGGCCGTCAAGCCACTTGCGGCCGTTGAAGCCGAAGCTGCTGCTCAAGCCGCGCCGCGCGAATTCGTCGGCGCCATCCGCAGCAAGATCGCCCGTGGCCAGGCGGCAGTGATCGCCGAGATCAAGAAGGCCAGCCCATCGAAAGGCATCATTCGCCCCGATTTTCAGCCCGCCGAGATTGCCTGCAGCTACGAGCAGCATGGCGCCGCCTGCCTGTCGGTGCTGACTGATCGTCAATATTTTCAGGGCTGCCCGGAATACCTGCTGGCCGCCCGTGCCGCCTGCGCCCTGCCGGTGCTGCGCAAGGACTTCATAGTAGACCGCTACCAAGTCGCCGAAGCGCGAGCCATGGGTGCCGATGCCATTCTGTTGATCGCCGCAGCGCTGAGTCTGGAAGAAATGCAGGCGCTCGAAGCGCAAGCCAGCAGCTACGGCATGGCCGTGCTGGTTGAAGTGCACAACGGCGAAGAGCTTGATGCAGCGTTGCAACTCAAAACCCCGCTGCTCGGCATCAACAACCGAAATCTGCGCACCTTCGATGTCACGCTCGATACCACGCTTGGCCTGCTGTCGCGCATTCCGGTCGATCGCATCGTGGTCACCGAAAGCGGTATCCTGAAGCCGGAAGACGTAGCCCTGATGCGCGCCAACCAGGTCAATGCCTTCCTGGTCGGCGAAGCTTTTATGCGCGCGCCGGAGCCGGGCGTCGAACTGGCTCGGCTATTCGCCTGAGTTGTGTTGCGTCGAAACAACAAAACCTGAAAGAACGGCCGCGACAACCCAAACACAGGTTGCTAGGGCGTTTTGCTCTTTGCGACAATCGGCTTCAACTTCTCGATCCGAGAGGTAAAGCTTAATTCGGTTTCATCGCTGGATTAAAAACTAACCACTAAGGAGATTTTTCTGATGCAAAAGAAGATTATTGCTCTGGCCATCGCTGGTCTGGCTTCTACCGCTGCTTTCGCCCAAACCAATGTCACCATCTACGGTGTTGCTGATGCCACCTTTGACAGCGTCAAGGCTACCGGCTCTACCGGCAACAGCGATCGTCTGGATTACAACAACCGTAACCGCGTTACCGCCAACTCTTCCTACATCGGCTTCAAGGGTGTTGAAGATCTGGGCAACGGTCTGAAGGCTGTCTTCCAGTTCGAAAACGGTCTGTACACCGAAAACGGCGCTGCTGGTGCCTGGAACAACCGTGACTCCTTCGTTGGTCTGGCAGGTGGTTTCGGTACTGTTATTCTGGGTAACGTGACTGGCCCGACCCGCGCTCTGGGTGCTAAGTTTGACGTCAACACCGGTGCAACCGGTATCGGTGCTAACACCGCTCTGCTGGCCAAGCTGGGTGGCGGTTCTGGTGCTGGTGCTTTCGACCAGCGTATCAACAACGCTATCGCGTACGTTTCCCCGACCTTCGGTGGTTTCAACGCAGTTGTTGGCTACTCTACTGGCCTGACCAACACCGTTAATGGTACGGCTCTGAAGGGTCACGAGTCGATGGGCGCTGATGCTACCGATCAAGGTAACACCGCCTGGACCCTGGGTCTGAACTTCGAAACCGGCCCGATCTACGTTGGTTACGCCTACACCGCAGTGAATGCTGCTGGTAACGGCTCCCTGGCTAACGACGGTCTTCTGGCCAACGTTGAGAAGCTGGACGATCACCGTATTGGCGCCATGTACAAGGCTGGTTTCGGTCAGGTCGGCCTGCTGGTTGATCGTGCTCGTCAAGTCAACCGCACCACTGATAACAACGCTCAGACCGTTGTCTATCTCTCTGGCAAGTTCAACGTGATGGCTAAGGGTGCTGTGATCGCTCAGTGGGGTCATGCTGGTGATGTTTCCAACAACGGCGACGACAAGCAAGGTGCTAACCACTACGTTCTGGGCTACGAGCACAGCCTCTCCAAGCGTACCGTCGTGAAGGCTCTATACAGCCGTATCAACAACAACAACAACGCCAACTACGACTACCTGTACGGCGTTTCCGCTGCTAACTCCACCGGCACGGGCAGCACTTCTGCTCTGAACGATGGTGCTGCTGTTCAAGGCTTCAGCGTTGGTCTGCGTCACTCCTTCTAATCTGGCTTAAACCAGATTCAGAAACAGAAACGGGAGCTTCGGCTCCCGTTTTTCTTTGGTGCGCTTGCTATTCGAAAGCGCCAATAAGAAAGCCTCGGGGTTGCCGAGGCTTTCTTATTGGTTTTGACTTGATGTTCAGGAGAGGATCAGATTATCCCGGTGGATGATTTCAGGTTCGTCTACGTAGCCCAGCGTATTTTCGATTTCCTGGGTGGTCTTGCGGGCGATCAGTCGGGCTTCGCCGCTGCCGTAGTTGCTCAGGCCGCGGGCAATCTCTCGGCCATCGGGGCTGATGCAGGCGACGGCGGCGCCGCGTTCGAACTCACCCTCGGCGGCGATGACGCCGATCGGAAGCAGGCTCTTGCCGGCGTGCAGGGCGTCTACAGCGCCGGCATCGAGAATCAGGCGGCCAGCCAGTTGCAGGTGATCGGCCAGCCATTGTTTGCGGGCGGCCAGCGGCTGGGTTTGCGAGACGAGCAGGGTGCCGACCGGTTCGCCATTGGCCAGGCGGATGATCGGATCTGTTTCGCGGCCGCTGGCGATGGCGGTGTGGGCGCCGCTGCGTGCGGCGCGTTTGGCGGCAATGACCTTGGTGATCATGCCGCCAGTGCCGATGCGGGTGCCGGCGCCGCCGGCCATGCCTTCCAGTGTTTCGTCGCCGGCGGTGGCTTCGCTGATCAGCGTGGCGCTCGGGTCCTTGCGCGGATCGGCTGTGTACAGGCCTAGCTGGTCGGTCAGGATGATCAGCGCATCGGCTTCGATCAGATTGGCGACCAGTGCGCCGAGGGTGTCGTTGTCGCCGAACTTGATCTCGTCGGTGACGACCGTGTCGTTCTCGTTAATGATGGGGACGACGCCGAGTTCGAGCAGGGTATTTAGCGTCGAGCGGGCGTTCAGGTAGCGCTTGCGGTCGGCGAGATCGTCATGGGTGAGCAGAATCTGGGCGGTATGCAGGCCGTGCTTGGCGAAGGCGCCTTCGTAGACCTGGACGAGGCCCATCTGGCCAACGGCGGCGGCAGCCTGGAGCTCGTGCACGCTCTTCGGTCGTTTGGTCCAGCCCAGGCGCTGCATGCCGCAGGCAATGGCGCCGGAGGAGACGAGTACGACTTCCTTGCCCTGTTTGCGCAGGGCGGCGATCTGGCGCGCCCAGTCATTGATGGCGGTGAGGTCGAGGCCGGTGCCGTTGTTGGTGACGAGCGCCGAGCCGACTTTGACGACCAGGCGCTTGGCGTTGGCGAGACGGGTGGGATTCATGGTTATTCGGTGTCGCGGATGATTTCGTCGCTGTCTTCGTCGTTGTCGTCCAGGTCGCCGATCTCGGGGCGGGCCATCTGCTCAAGTGCTTCGCTGATCGCATAAATCAGCGGCTTGGTGCCTTCGCCGTTGATGGCGGCAATCGGAAAGACCGGGCCGTCGTATTTGGTGGCTTTCTTGTAGGCCTTGATGAAATTCTTGACCGCCGCTTCGCGGTCTTCTTCGGGGATCAGGTCGAGCTTGTTGAGGACCAGCCAGCGGGGTTTGTTGGCCAGATCCGGGTCGTGCTTGATCAGCTCGCCGACGATGGCCTTGGCGTCGCGCACCGGATCGGAATCCGGGTCAATGGGGGCAATGTCGACGAGGTGCAGAAGAATGCGTGTCCGCTGCAGGTGCTTGAGGAAGCGAATGCCGAGGCCGGCGCCATCGGCGGCGCCTTCGATCAGGCCAGGGACGTCGGCCATGACGAAGCTCTTTTCGTCATCAACGCGGACGACGCCCAGGTTCGGGTGCAGGGTGGTGAAGGGGTAGTCGGCAACTTTGGGTCGAGCCGATGAAATGGCGCGGATCAGCGTGCTCTTGCCGGCATTGGGCAGGCCGAGCAGGCCGACGTCGGCCAGGACGCGCAATTCGAGGCGCAGCTCGAGCTCCTCGCCTTGTTCTCCGTTGGTTTTCTGGCGCGGGGCGCGGTTGGTCGAGGACTTGAAGTGAATGTTGCCGAGGCCACCCTTGCCGCCTTTGGCGATCATGACTTTCTGGTCATGTTCGGACAGGTCGGCGATGATTTCTTCGGTATTCAGGTTGTAGATGACCGTACCGACCGGCATGCGCAGGATGATGTCGTCGCCACCGGCGCCATACTGATCGGCGCCACCACCATTTTCGCCGCGCTTTCCGATGAATTTTCGGGTGTAGCGATAGTCAACCAGCGTGTTGATGTTGCGATCGGCCACGGCGTAGATGCTGCCGCCACGGCCGCCGTCGCCGCCGTTCGGTCCGCCCATGGGAATATATTTTTCGCGGCGGAAAGTCGCGGCGCCATTGCCGCCGTCACCAGCCTTTATATAAATCTTGGCTTCATCGATGAACTTCATTTTTTTCCGCCTCTATATCCTGGGATATGGCCCAAGGCCACCCCGCCGCCGCCAGAAATCTGGCGGCATAAACTAAAAAGCCCCATCCAGCGGACGGGGCTTTTGCTTCCGCTTGGCCGAATTATTCGGCAGCCGGAACGATGGTCACCACGCGGCGCTTTTTCAAGCCCTTGATGGAGAACTGGATAACGCCGTCTTTCAGTGCGAACAGGGTGTGATCCTTGCCGCAGCCGACGTTGTCGCCCGGGTGGAACTCGGTGCCGCGCTGGCGAACGATGATGTTGCCAGCCAGGACGAATTGACCGCCGTAGCGCTTGACGCCCAGTCGCTGGGCTTGTGAGTCGCGGCCGTTACGTGAACTACCGCCTGCTTTCTTGTGTGCCATTTGTTAGCTCCTTGTCTGAACTTAGGCAGCGATCGTGTCGATGCGCAGTTCGGTGTAGTTCTGACGATGGCCCTGACGCTTCTGGTAATGCTTACGACGACGCATCTTGAAGATCTTGACCTTGTCGTGACGGCCGTGGGAAACCACGGTGCACTTGACGGTGGCGCCAGCAAGGAAGGGGGCGCCGATCTTTACCGACTCGCCTTCGCCTACCATGAGGATCTGGTCAAGGGTAACTTCTGCGCCAACGTCTGCCGGTATCTGTTCTACTTTAAGTTTTTGACCAGCGGAAACGCGATACTGCTTGCCGCCGGTTTTTATGACCGCATACATGAGTTGGACTCCAAAACAATACAAAAAGGTGCTACAAAGAACCGCGCATTATACGCAAAAGTTTCGCTAAGTCAAAGCCTTGTCTACGGGATGTGTTAAACTGCCCGCCTTTGAAAAAGGAGTTCTCCATGGCTGAAATCACGACTGCCTCCGGGCTGGTTTATGAAGATACCGTCGTCGGCGAAGGCGCCGAGGCCAAGGCGGGCAATTTTGTGACGGTCCATTACACCGGTTGGCTGACCAACGGCAGCAAGTTCGATTCGAGCAAGGATCGCAATGATCCGTTTGAATTCCCGCTCGGCCAGCGTCATGTGATCGCCGGTTGGGATGAGGGTGTGCAGGGCATGAAGGTCGGTGGCACGCGTAAGCTGACCATTCCAGCTCAACTCGGTTATGGCGCGCGTGGCGCTGGTGGTGTCATTCCGCCGAACGCGACGCTGGTTTTCGAGGTTGAACTGCTCGGCGTGCAATGAGCGATAACGCCGGTCAAGACGATCCCTGGGCCAAATGGCGCAAGCCGGATGCCCCGGCTGCGGTCGAGCCTGAAGCGAAGCCGAAAGCCAAGCCGGTTGAAGCGGTAAAAGCGGCGGCGCCGGTCCAGGTCGAGGCTCCGGTCAAGCCGGAGGGGACGCTGGGGGTGCGCAAGACGGCGTCGGCCGCCGAGCGTCCGGGGCACCGCAAGCCGATCAGGGGCGGTGCCGTGTCGAAGCGGACGACCATGGCGGACAAGGTGGCGATCGCCGAGCGTATGGCGGACAAACCGGCACGGCCGGCGACGGCCAGGACGCGGACTGATGCGCCGCGTGAAAATCCGTGGAAAAAGGCGCCGGCCGCACAGCCTGCGCAAGCACCTGTCGTTGCGAAGCCCCTGGGGCCAAGCCCGGAAGGCGTCCGGCTTTCCAAGGTGATGTCCGAACGCGGCATGTGCTCGCGCCGTGAGGCCGACCTGTGGATCGAGCGTGGCTGGGTGTTTGTCAATGGTGAGCAGGTCAGCGAACTGGGTTCGCGGATCGACCCGTCGGTATCCGAGATCACCGTTTCGCAGGAAGCCAAGAAGGATCAGGCCAAGGCGGTCACCATCCTGCTCCACAAGCCGGTCGGTTATGTCTCGGGTCAGCCCGAGCCGGGCTGCATTCCAGCGGTGACCCTGATTACGGCGGAAACGCAGGTCGAGCAGTCGGGCGGTCCGGAATTCAAGCCGTGGATGCTGCGTGGCCTGGCGCCGGCCGGTCGTCTGGACATCGATTCAACCGGCTTGTTGGTGCTGACCAGCGATGGCCGTGTCGCCAAGCGCCTGATTGGCGAGGATAGCGAGGCAGAGAAGGAATATCTGGTTCGCGTTTCCGGCGAGATGATCAAGGGCGGTCTGGATCTGCTGCGCCACGGCCTGGAACTTGACGGCAAGCCGTTGAAGCCGGCCTGGGTCAAGCAGCTGAATGAAGACCAGCTGCATATCATCCTGAAGGAAGGCAAGAAGCGTCAGATTCGCCGCATGTGCGAACTGGTTGGACTGCAGGTGATTGGCTTGAAGCGGGTGCGCATCGGGCGGATCAGGCTGGGCGATCTGCCGATGGGGCAGTGGCGCTTCCTGAGGGCCGATGAGGCTTTCTGAGTTCCGAGGCCTGTTGTGGAAAGCAAAACGCCGGCATTTTCGCCGGCGTTTTTATTGGCAGCTGCCTGAACTCAGGCCGTGCCGCCGACTTCTTTGGCGCGAACCGGCGGCATCATGACGCATTCGCCGTCGATGACGGTCTTGCCACCAACGGTGCACACGGTGTCGAGGATGACGCGGTTCTTTTCAAGATTAACTTCGCGCACGGTGACGGTGGCGGTCACGGTGTCACCCGGCTTGACCGGCGCCTTGAATTTCAGCGTCTGCGACAGGTAGATGGTGCCGGGGCCTGGCAGTTTGTTGGCCAGGGTAGCGGAAATGAAGCCGGCAGACAGCATGCCGTGGGCGATGCGGGTGCCGAACATCGTGCCGCGGCAGTATTCCTCGTCGAGGTGGGCCGGATTGACGTCGGTGGAAATGCCGGCAAACAGAATGATGTCGGTTTCGGTGACGGTCTTGGACGTGCTGGCCGACATGCCGGGTTGGAGCTGGTCGATGTGATACGCCATGGCTGGACTCCTTGTTGGGTTTATTGAAATTGGAATGCGAACTCTAGCATACGTTAGCGTATGGTTTGTTTACTCGGTGCGTAATGCTTCGACCGGATTAAGGCGCGCTGCATTTCGTGCCGGCAGGACGCCGGCGGCTAGGCCGATGGCGATGGCGATGCCTTCGGCCAACAGGACAAAGCTGAGCGGGGTGTGGACCGGCAGGGCAGGGAGCAGCAAGTGGATGAGCTGGGCCAGCCCGATGCCGAGGGCCAGCCCGAAGAGGCCGCCGAGCGCGGAGAGGGCGACAGCTTCGCCGAGGAAGAGCGCCAGGATGGTGCGACGCGGGGCGCCGAGGGCGACCAGCAGGCCGATTTCGCCGGTCCGTTCGGTGACGGCGATGGTCATGATGGTGACGATGCCGACGCCGCCGACGAGCAGCGAGATACCACCGAGCGCGCCGACCGCCATGGTCAGCACATTGAGGATGTTGGACAGGGTCTTCAGCATCTCTTCCTGGGTGACGATGGTGAAGTCCTCGCGGCTGTGGCGCTCGATCAGGTGGGTCTTGACGCGGCTGGCAACGAGGGCGGACGGAATGCCCTCTTCGGCGGCAATATTGATTTCATCGACGCCCTCGCGGTTGAACAGTTCCTGGGCGCGGGCGGTGGGCACGAAAGCGGTGTCGTCGAGGTCGATGCCGAGAAATTGGCCTTTCGGTGCCAGGACGCCGATGATCCGGAAATGCAGACCGCCGATACGCAGGCGCTGACCGAGCGGGTTTTCGCTGCCGAACAGTTCGGCTTTCAGCTTCGAGCCCAATACGACGAAGGCGCGGGCACTGCCTTCGTCGTCGGCCGGCAGGAACTGGCCACTTTGCACGGTCGACCGGAAAATTTGCGGTAATTTGGAATTGACGCCGTAGATCAGCGTGCGGCGGGTGCGGCCATTGCCTTCGACTTCAGCGTTGCCGCGCACATTGGGCGTCACGGCGACAATGTGGGGCAGGCGGTTAAGGGATTTCGCATCATCCAGCGATAGCGGGCGGGCGCTCGACGGCAGGCCGGACGGTGAGCCGCCGGTCTTGGTCTTGCCCGGCACGACAGTGATGACATTGGTACCGAACTGGGTGAATTCACCAAGCACGAAGCGGTGAATACCTTCACCGATCGAGGTGAGCAGGATGACCGCCGCGATGCCGACGGCGATGCCGAGCAGGGTCAGGAAGCTGCGCAGGCGCTGGGCGCTTATGGCGCGGATGGCGAGCTGGAGGGCGTCGGCGGCGAGCATGGCTAATGTTTCATCAGCGCCTGCACCGGGTCGAGCCGGGCGGCCCGACGGGCTGGCATGACGCCGAAGAGAAGGCCAGTGGTCAGCGCCGTACTCAGGCCGGCGATGACTGCCCAGTCAGGCGGGTAGGCCGGGAAAACGGGAAAGAACTGGCGCAGGGCAAAGGCCCCTAATTCGCCGAGCAGGTAACCGAGCAGGGCGCCGACGGTGGAGAGCATGGCGGCTTCGGCCAGGAAGGCGAGGCGGATGGTGTGGGCAGTAGCGCCAAGTGCCTTGAGCAGGCCGATTTCGCCGGTGCGCTGGGTGACGGCGACGAGCATGACATTCATGACCAGAATGCCGGCGACGGCCAGGCTGATTGCCGCAATGCCGGCAACCGCCAGAGTCAGGGCGCCGAGCAGCTTGTCGAAGGTGGCCAGGATGGCGTCCTGGGTGATGACGGTAATGTCCTCTTCCCCGCGATGGCGTTGCTTGAGCGTCTCCATTGCCTGATCCTTGGCGGCGGGGATGGCATCGCGACTATTGGCCTCGATCAGGATGCGGAACAGCGTGTTGGAATTGAACATGGCCTGCGCCAGCGAGACCGGGACGATGACCAGTTCGTCGGTATTCATGCCCAGCCCCTGGCCCACCGGCTTGAGGACGCCAATGATGCGCAGCCGGCGGTCGCCGACGCGGACCAGTTGGCCGATGGCCGGTTCGGCGCCGAACAGTTCGCTGCGGATCTTGGCCCCGATGATGGCGACCGACGAGCCACGGTTCCAGTCTTCTTCCGGTAGTGCCTGGCCTT
This sequence comes from Azonexus sp., assembly GCA_041909135.1. Lineage (GTDB taxonomy): Bacteria > Pseudomonadota > Gammaproteobacteria > Burkholderiales > Rhodocyclaceae > Azonexus. The sequence goes on from JAYREA010000004.1 coordinate 81,323, forward strand.
GGGCCAGCTCGAAATTGCGGATCGGGATGAATTCGGCCGTCGACCCGGCGACCATGATTTCGCGCAGCTTGCCGCCGAAGGCAATTTCCGAGGTGCCGACGGCGAGCGGCGCGACGCGGCGCACCGTGGGCAGGCGGCGCAGGCTGCCGGCGTCGTCGATGGTCAGGTCGCGCGGCGTGCTGGTGATGGCGTTGGCCGGGTTGAAACCACCGGTACCGGAGCGGCCGGGAAGGACGATGACGAGGTTGGTGCCGATTGAGGAAAACTGGCCGACAACGTAGCGCCGGGCGCCATCGCCGAGCGCGGTGAGAATGACGACGGCGGCGACGCCAATCGACATGGCCAGTACCGACAGCGCTGTCCGCATCGGGTAGCCGGTGGCCGCGTCACGGGCGAAGCGCAGGGTGTCAGTCAGGCGCATGGGCGTTCTGCCCGTTGCTGGCGCTATCGTGCTGCAGGCGGCCGTCCTCCATGACCAGTTGGCGCCGGGCGCGGGCGCCCATGCTTTGGTCGTGGGTGACGACGATCAAGGTCACGCCTTTGGCGTTGAGCGCTTCGAGCAGATTGACCACCTCTTCACCGGTGTGGCGGTCGAGATTGCCGGTCGGCTCGTCGGCCAGGATCAGGGCCGGCTGCATGATCGTGGCCCGGGCAATGGCGACACGCTGGCGCTGGCCGCCGGAAAGCTGGTCCGGCTTGTGATCGGCCCGGTTTCCCAGGCCAAAATCCTTGAGCGCCTGGGCGACACGCCGGTTGCGCTCGGCCGGGGCGACACCGGCCAGGGTCATCGGCAGGGCGATATTTTCAGCGGCGCTCAGGCGTGGCACGAGGTGAAAGCTCTGGAAGACGAAGCCGATGCGGGTACTGCGCACGGTGGCTTGCTCGTCGGGTGACAGGGTGGTGACATCGCGGCCTTCCAGCCTGTAGGTGCCTTCGTTTGGCCGGTCGAGCAGGCCGAGCAGATTGAGCAGGGTCGATTTGCCGGAGCCGGAGGGGCCCATCACGGCCACATATTCACCGGCGGCGATCTGCAGATTGAGCCCGGCCAGCGCGTTGACCGTGGTGTCGCCGAGCAGGAAACGGCGTTGAATGCCGGACAGTTCGATCAGCGCCATGCGCCTACTTCGCCTTGGGCTTGTCGTCAGGCGTGACCTTGGCGCCGACCTTGACGCCTTCCTTATCGAGCGAGGTGACGATGCGCTCGCCCGCTTTCAGGCCGTCCACCACTTCGGTGTATTCCCAGTTGGCGAGGCCGGTCTTGATCTGGCGGTCTTCCAGCTTGCCGCTGTCGGCGTTGAAAAGCAGCACCTTGCCGCCTTCCTGGATGGCGGCGGTCGGGATGCGCAGCACATTGTCGCGGCCGGCGAGAATGATCTCGACGTCGGCGCTGTAGCCGACGAGCAGCTTGCCGGCGGCCTCCGGCTGGTCGAAATCGACCTCGATGTCGACCGTCCGGGCCTGCTTTTCGACAGCCGAGACATAAGGCGCGACACGCCGGACCTTGCCGGGCAGAAGCTTGCCGGGCAGGGCGTCGAGCGTGATGCGCACTGGCTGGCCGGTCTGGATCTTCGGCGCATCGACCTCATCCATCGGCGCCTTGACGTAGAGGCAGGCATCGTCGATCAGGTCGATGGCCGGCGGGGTCGGCACGCCGGGCGGCGACGGGGTCGAGTACTCGCCCAGCTCGCCGACGATCTTGGCGACTGTGCCATCGAACGGCGCATAGAGGGCGACGCGGCCCTGTTCGACGCGGGTGGCCTTGAACTTGGCCTCGGCCTGGGCGATGTCAGCCTTGGCGGTGTTGCAACTGGCGCGGCGAACCTCGGCCTCGGTGCGTGCCGCCTCTTCCTTGCTGGTTGAAACAAAGCCCCTGGCGCGCAATTCACTCTGCCTTTTGGCTTCCTTTTCGGCGTTGTCCGCCGCGATGCAGGCCTCTTCGCCGCGTTTGGCACTGAGCGTGATCTGCGCCTGGGCCAGTGCCGCGTTGGCTTGCTGGTCGTCGTTCCACAGCTTGAGCAGCAACTGGCCCTTCTTGACCTTGTCGCCTTCCTTGACGCCGAGGTATTCGATGCGACCGCCGATGATGGTCGATAGCTTGGTGCGCTGGCAGGCTTCGACCGTGCCGGCACGGGTGTTGGCCAGCGTGGCCTCGACCTTGCCGGCGGCAACTTCCTTGAGTGCCACCGGGATGGGCGGCGGGCGCGTGAACCAGAACAGCCCCAGACCGAGAACGGCGATTAAGGCAACGATGATGACGATGCGGCGCATGCGGATTCCTAGCGAAAGCCGGGTAACCACCCGGATTGCTCGTGGCCCCAGACCGGTTCGAGCGTCCCCTGGTAGAGGGCTTCGATGACCGGTGGCTCTTGCCACGGCTCGTTCATGAAAGTCAGGCCGATTTCCTCGACGGTACGGCCCGACCAGTAGTGTTCGGCCACTTCATCGAGGGCTTGCAGCGACAGGCTGTGTGGCAGGCGCAGGTAGTCGAGCCAGCTGGCGTCGTGAAAGGAGCAGAGGTAGGCGCCCTTGGTCCGGGCGCAGGTCAGGTTCTTGCCGAAGACGCGTTGCGGATGCTTGGTGCGGAAAGTCATCGCATCGGTGCGCGTGGCGAATTGCAGCAGCGCGTGCAGGCGGCTCGGGAAATGGTTGTAGCGGCGTTGCCGGAAGTATTCCAGATGGTATTCGGCAAAATAATTCTGCACCGACAGCAACTGGTCGCCCGGCGTTGGGGCACCACCTTCGGGGGACGCCAGCGTGGCCCCGAACGGACTGCCTTTCAGGATGTCCCAGCCCGGCAACTCGGCCCCTGGCTCAAGCCAGCAGAAGAGCTCCAGCGTTGCGATGTCCTTGATCAGATTGTCCATGGACCTGAGGGGTGGGGGTGAATGACGCTATTCTGACCGATTGGCCGAATTTGGCCAATCGACGTGTAGGGAAGCCAAGGGGTATCTCACAAAAATATGCAAAATGGCATATGATTGAATTTACATAAATTCCAGAACTCGGAAAGGTGCAAGGGATGGACGCTTTGTCTGGCTCGGGGGAGCGCGACAGTGCAGCGCAAGCCCTTTGCTCGGTGGTGGAATGAACCTGCGGAAGGTCTTTCTCAGCGTTTTGCTGGCCCTGGCCGGCGGACTGATCCTGATCGGTGGCGTCACCGTGGGCGCCTTGTCGGCCTACGACGAGGCCTATGGCGCGGCAAGGCACCGCCAGGAATCCCTAGTCCTGATGAACGGCATCCGTCAGGAAGTCGATTTGTTGAGTCGGCTGGTCAGCTCCTACGTCAGTACAGCCAACTCCCGCTTCCTGATTTACTACTACGACATACTGGCCATTCGCGAAGGCAGCAAGGCGGCACCGGCCGGTGTGTCGGCCACCTACTGGGAGCAGGTCATCGGCGGCTTGCGGACGCACGTTCCGCCGCCGCCCGGGCCGGGGGTCGCGCTGATCGAGCGGAGCAGCCGCCTGGGTTTCGATGCCGAGGAGCAGGCGCTACTCCGTCGCGTGTTCCAGCTGACCGAGCAGATGAAGGAGGTCGAGCAGATTGCCTTTGCGGCGACCCAGGGGCTGTACGATCCGGTTAAGCATGAAGTGGTTTCCGAAGCCGAACCGCAACGTGAATTCGCCAATGAGTTGCTGCACGAGGGGCATTATCTGAAGCTGCGGGCAGAGCTGGCGATGTCGGTCGACGAACTGGCCACCCAGGTCGACCAGCGGACGATCAAGAATCTGCTTGAGGCAGGAGAGATGCTGCATCGCTGGATCATTTCGGCGTTGCTCCTGCTGATCGGCTCCGGGGGCGTCTTGCTGATCAGCTACAACTATCTGAAGAAACATTTGCTCGCCCCGCTGACGGCCTTGCATCAAACTGCTGTCGCTTTGTCCAAGAAGTCCTATAGCCAGCGGGTCGGCGATCTGGGCGGGGTTGAAGAGGTGCAGGCCCTGGCCACCACGATTGACAGCATGGCGGCGGCGATCGAGGCTGACCTTGAGCAGCGTGAATTGGTCCAGCGCGCCTTGCGGCAGGCCAGGTCGAGGGCCGAGGTGGCTGCCGAGGCGAAGTCCATCTTCTTGGCCAACATGAGCCACGAAATTCGTACGCCAATGAACGCCATTCTCGGCATGGCCTATCTGGCCATGAAATCGGGCTTGCCGCCAAGGCAGCACGACTACGTTTCCAAGATACATTCGGCCGCCCGTTCCCTGCTCGGCATCCTCAACGATATTCTCGACTTTTCGAAGATCGAGGCCGGCAAGGTGGCGCTCGAGGCGGTGCTCTTCGATGTCGAGACGGTGCTCCAGAATGCCCTGTTCATGGTTCAGCAGAAGGTCGAAGGGAAGCCGGTCGAGTTGATCCTCGATTTCAAACCCTCGCGCTCCATGCACTTCTTGTTGGGTGATCCGCTCCGCCTGGGGCAGATCCTGATCAATCTGCTGAGCAATGCGGTCAAGTTTACCGAGCGGGGCCATGTCCGACTGGTGGTCAGTGAGGCGGCCTGCGATGGGGCAACCACGACGATCGCTTTCCGTGTCGAGGATACCGGGATAGGCATGACCCCCGAGCAGCTTGGTCGCCTTTTCCAGGAGTTTTCCCAGGCCGATGGATCGACGACGAGAAAATATGGTGGCACCGGATTGGGCCTGGCCATCTCGAAGCGCCTGGTCGCAGCGATGAGCGGGGAAATAGGCGTTGCCAGCACGTTGGGCAGCGGCAGTGTTTTTCATTTCACTATCCAGTTGCCTTTTGCCGCCGAGGAGGCCGCCGAAGCGTCGGCGCCGGCGTTGCTGGCCTGCCAGCGGGCGCTAGTTGTAGACGACTATCCCGAGGCGAGGGATGGCATGGTTGGCATGCTGCTGTCGATAGGCTGCAAGGAGGTCGACCAGGCGGTGGATGGTGCCGGTGCCCTGGCTCGCCTGGCGATGGCTGCGGCCAAAGGAGAGCCCTATGATCTGCTCCTTCTCGATTGGCTGCTGCCGGACATGACGGGGGGAGAACTCATCGCGGCATTGCAGGCCAAGGGGCTCGCCTTGCCGGCTAGAACGATCGTGGTTTCGGCTGCTGATTCGGCGGTCCTCCGACAGGAGGCAACGCATTCGGGAATTACCGAGGTGGTTCAGAAGCCGCTGTTGCCGAATGTGCTGCGCCGGATCTGCGCGGCACAGCTTGCCGAGCCGGTGGGTGGTGCTGCGGATCACGGGGGCGCCGCCGCGGGAAGCCTTCGCGGCATGGCGATATTGCTGGTCGAGGACAACGAACTCAACCAGCAGGTGGCTGGCGAAATTCTCAAGAGCTGGGGGGCCAGCGTTGATGTTGCCGCCAATGGCCAGATTGCCCTCGACTTGCTGTTTTCGCACTCGCCCAGTTACTACGCGGCGGTATTGATGGATCTGGAAATGCCGGTGATGGATGGCCGGGAGGCGACACGTCGCCTGCGTGACGAGCCGCGATTTGACAATTTGCCGGTCATCGTCATGACGGCACATGTGGCTGGGCACGGCATGCGGGATCGTCTGGTCCCCGGGGTCAGCGGCTATCTTGCCAAGCCTTTCGAGCCAGAAGAGCTGCAGGCCATTCTGCAGCCTTACTGGCGCGGCCCGCAGCCGGGCGGCATACCCTCCGTTGCGGAGGCGGGTGCAGAGGTCGACGCGGGATTTGTCGCCGCCCTGGAGTCACTGTTCGAAGTCGATTCGGTCGTGCTGCTTCGCCGTTTTGCCGGACGCCTGCCCTTCCTGGCCCGGGCCCTGAGTCGTTTTGTCGACGATGGCCAGAACTGGTCGGGCCGGCTGAGCGCGTTGCTGGCCCAGGGGGAGCTTGAGGCAGCGCAGCGCCAGGTGCATACCCTCAAGGGACTGGCTGGCACTTTTGCGATGATTCGCCTGCAGTCGGCCCTGATCGAGCTTGAACTCGTCATGAAGGCAGGGAAGCGCGACCTGTCCGGTGAAATCGCCGAGGTCGAGTCGCAACTGCAAGGCTTGCTACCCAGGCTCGAGCGTCTGCCGCGGGGGCCGGGCGAGGCAGTCAGCGTGCTGTCGGTGGATGGCCTCGAGGCTGCGCTGGCGAAGTTCCGGGAGCAATTGCGCCAGGGCGATGGCGAAGTCGAGGAGGTCTGGCGCCAAATCAAGGAAAGCATGGCAATGATTTATTCCGGACGACAGATAGCGGCGATTGATCATGCAATCAGCCAATGGAATTTTGACGAGGCGCTCGGACTGATTGATCAAGCGACTCAGGGCGGAGGAGGGCAATAGTGAGCGAAAAACGGGCCAGTATTCTGGTGATCGATGACACCCCAGGCAACCTCAGTCTGTTGAACCAGCTTCTACGTACCTACCATCGCGTCAAGCTTGCCAACAGCGGTGCCAAGGGTCTGGAACTGGCGCTGCATGAGCCGCCGGATCTCATCCTGCTCGACATCATGATGCCGGAAATGGATGGCTACGAGGTCTTCCGCCGCTTGAAGGCCGAACCGCGAACGCGCGATATTCCGGTGATTTTCCTGACCGCCAAGGCCGGGGTGGAGGACGAGGAACATGGGCTGGCGCTGGGGGCGGTCGATTTCATTCACAAGCCGATTGCGCCTTCGGTCGTTCTGGCGCGAGTCCGCACCCATCTGCAGATCAGGAATTGGCAAACCTTCCTTGAAGACAAGAGCGCCTGGCTGCAAGGCGAGGTGGAGCGGCGGGTGAATGAGGTGCTGCGTCTGCAGGAGGCGTCGATTCGGGTGATGGTTTCCCTGGCCGAGTTTCGCGACGAATGCACCGGCAACCATATTCGCCGGACACAGGATTACGTTCGTCTGCTGGCTGAATACATCAGTCGCCAGGCGCGTGATCGAGACTCTCTGAGCGCCGAGCAGATCGACCAGATCGCCAAGGCGGCGCCCTTGCACGACATTGGCAAGATTGCCATTCCCGACAATATCCTGCTCAAGCCGGGCAAACATACCCCGGAAGAGTTCGAGATCATGAAAACGCACAGCGTCAAGGGCGAGGGGATGCTGCTGCGCACCCGGAGCGAACTCGGCGATGACAATGCGATGCTGCACTTTGCCGGACAAATCGCCCGCAGCCATCATGAGCGATGGGATGGCGGCGGTTACCCGGATGGATTGGCCGGTGAGGCTATCCCACTGGCCGCCAGACTGATGGCGGTGGCCGATGTCTATGATGCCCTGCGCTCACGGCGTCCGTACAAGGCCGCTTTCAGCCACGATGAGGCCGTTGCCATCTTGCGCGAAGGACGCGGCAAGCATTTCGACCCGCTGCTGATCGATGCTTTTCTTGCGCAGGAAGATGTTTTCTCGGCAATTGCCATTAAACTTGCCGATGAATAACCCTGTCATGTCCTGACTGGACGCTGCCAATATGCAAAAGAGACTGTTAAGCACCGCGCTCCTTCCCCTCCTGATGGCCACGATCACGCCGGCGCAAGCGGTGGACCTGACATGGTCCGGATTCGGTACCTTCGGCTACACCCGGTCCGATCAATCATTCAACTACCAGCGCTTCATCAGCGACGACGGTACGCTCAAGCGCGATACCGTGGTTGGCGCCCAGGTTGACGCGCGCTTTTCGCAGGAATGGAGTGCGACGGTTCAGGCCAAGGCGGCACCATCGGATCATTCCGATTCCCAATGGCAGGCCTCGGTGGCCTGGGCCTTCCTTTCCTGGCGCCCGAACGATGACTGGCTGATCCGCGCCGGCAAGATTCGTCTGCCGATGATGCTGAATACGGAAAACAGCGATGTCGGCGCAACCTACGACTTCGCCCGCCTGCCGCTGGAGGTCTATTCGATTGCACCGACCACCGATGTGATCGGTGTGAGTATCAGCAAGACCTGGCTGGGGGAATCGTTCGACTGGATTGCCGAGGCATATACCGGGGAGGCGAGCACCTACTGGCGATATTACGGGCGAGACCGAACAATAGATCGGAATTCACCCGGCAGCTGGTTCCTGCCCATCGACATGAAAAGTAGCGGCCTGGTGCTGACGGCGCGAGGTTTTGAAAATACGTTTCGCATCGGCTATCACGAGGGCGAGGCTTCGCGGCCGGGGACTAAGACCGGCGCCGGGTTTGAAAAGGTCCCGTGCGGTCCGAGCGAGTGTTACATGCTGTCGGCCGGTGGCGTAGACAAACTCAGGGTGCCGATCGTCACGCTTGGTGCCAGCGTGTTGCTGCCTGGCGATTTCCGGCTGACCGGCGAGTATGCCAAGGCCAAGGTTGAAAGTGCCAGTCGCGGCCTGAGCCGTTGGGGTGGCTACGTCGCGCTGATGAAACGCATGGGGGCCTGGACGCCCTATGTTTCTTACGCCAAGACGAAGTCGACCGACGATGCGCTGGGTGTGTATCAGCAGATCAACGGTAATGCCAATACGGTTCCGCCGCCCCTGCGCAGCGGTCAAACAGCCATGGCCGACATCACCACCCCCTACGATCAGTCGACCCTGGCGCTTGGCACCTCGTTCTGGGTGACATCGAAAAGCGTGATCAAGGCAGAGCTTTCCCGGGTCAGGACCGGCATTGCTTCCAGTTTCGTTGATGCGCCGGCCGGCAGCGATAGCGGTAACCGGCACATCAATGTGTTTTCGCTCTCCTACAGCTTCAGCTTCTGAAAGACCGGGTGATGAAGCTCCGCTGCCTCCTCTTCCTGCTGTTGTCGCAGATCGGGCAGGCCGGTGCGGCGGGGGATGAGCTTGTGGTCATCGGTCATTCGGGCTTGCCGAAGACCGACAAGCTCACCTTGCAGCGCCTGTACACCGGACGGATCGTGTCGATCGGCACGCAGGCGGTGGCGCCGGTAAACCTGCCGGCCGGCGTTGCTGTGCGCGACGATTTTCTGCAGATGATCATGGAGCAGAACGAGGAGCAATACACCGGTTACTGGCTGGTCAGGCGTTATGTCGGCAAGGGCTCGCCACCGAAGGAGCTGGGCAGTGTTGACGAAGTGGTCAAGCACGTCACCACGACACCGGGGGCCGTTGGTTACGTGCCTTTGTCCAAGGTGCCGCCCGGTACCAACGTGATTTTCAAACGCTAGCCGGGAACAAAAGGCGCTGGCTTTTTCCTCGGGGGAGGGCTAAGCTGAAAGCGTGTGAGGTTTGCAGCAAGCCTGACATGAAGTGGCGGTACTCGCTGCGCTGCAGGAGACTTTATGGCAGTTGTCACAGGAAGCATTCTTGAGATTACCGTGTAGTACTCCGTAACGGCGAATAGCCGAATGCCTTGACCGAGTGTCAGGGTTGCAGTAACCGAAGCCCATGCCTGAAACGCATGGGCTTCACGTTTTTGGGGAGTCAGAATGTCGATTCAACGTCACGGCACGACCCGCCGTTATTCAGACAGCGTTGTCCACAACGGTACCGTCTATCTCGTCGAAGTGCCGTCCAATCTCGATGGCGATATTCGGGCGCAGACCGAGAACCTGCTGGCCGGCATCGAGCGTTTGCTGGCGCAGGCCGGTAGCTACAAAAGCCGCTTGCTGATGGTCACCGTCTACCTGTCCGATATGGCCGACTACGATGCGATGAACGCCGTCTGGGATGCCTGGGTTCCTGAGGGCCATGCGCCGACTCGCGCATGCGTGCAGGCCAGGCTGGCCCATCCCGGCTATCGCATCGAAATCGCCCTGACCGCAGCCCTCGCTCAGGACTGAACGTCGGCTTTGCAGTCGCAGCCCTGGCCAGCCGAAATCCAGCGGCTGAACAGGCGACTGGCCAGCCGGTTGGCGCTGGTCGGCAGCCAGCTCAAGTAGCGCTGCGGATGAACGAGCAGGCCGCACAGATAGCGGCTTTGCTCATCCGACCATTCCAGTGCCGGGCATGGCCCTGCGCTCTGAAGGAAGCGCACTCGGGCGGCCGGGCAGGTTTCCAGCGCACAGCAGACGCCGCAGCCATTGCATGTCTGGCCTTCGGGTGGCTTGGTCGGTGCGGCAGCGTGGAGGTGAATGGTTTGTTCTTGCACGTTGCGTACTGAACCATGTCTGGCCGAATTGATCAAACACTTGCGATTTTTTCGAAAGGAGCTCGTGATGACGAAACTGATTTCTGCGCTGCTCGCCACGGTGTTTGCGTTGACCAGTGTTTCTGTTCTGGCGTGTGGCGACAAGGCGAAAGATGAAAAGCAGATGAGTACGCCGGCCAAGCCCAAGGTGTGAGTGGTGCCAGCCAGCGCGCAGGCGGCTTCGGCCGCCTGTTTGCGTTTACGGCCGGGCGAGGAACAGTTCCGGGTCGACCGGCGTGTTGTTCAGGATGACCGCCCAGTGCAGGTGGGGGCCGGTGACCCGGCCGGTGTTGCCGACGGCGCCGATGAGCTCGCCTTTTTTGACAGTCTGGCCGGCCCGGACATCGATGCGTGACAGGTGCATGTAGGCCGTGATCAGCCCCTGGCCGTGGTCGACGAAAACAGTGTTGCCGTTGAAGAAGTAATCGCCGGTGTTGGCAACCACGCCATCGGCCGGTGCCTTGACCGGCGCACCGGTACCGACGGCGACATCGAGCCCGGCGTGCGGGTTGCGCGGCAGGCCGTTGAAGATGCGGCGCAGGCCGAAACGCGACGATAGCGGGCCGCTGGCCGGCAGCACGAAAGCGGTATCCGGCGGTGGTGCGCTGAAGCGGCGCTTGATGGCATCAGTGACTTCCTTTTCACGATCGATGCGGGCGAGGTCATCCGGGTTCGGCTCAACCTTGCGCTTGTCCTTGATGGTCAGGCGCTGTTCCGGGTAATTCTTGATCTGAACGGTGACGCGCTTGAGCGTGCCGGATGCCGTGATTTCAAGTTCGCCGGGCAGGGTGTCGAGCGGGATGCCGAGCAGGGCAAACCAGCGGCCATTGTCGCGGACGACAGCCAGCGACTGCTCGCCCCAACGCGCTGCTGGCGCGCTTTGCCCGGTCGGGCCAAGGTCGATCACGGCAACCCCGCCTGGCACTGGCGCATGTCTGGGCAGGGCGAGAGCAGTGACAGCGTGGCCAAGCAGGAGAATGAGGGCGAAGCGGAATGGTTTCATGTGTTCGTATGGCTGGCCCACCACAAGCGCAGGCGCAGACCGATTTCACTGGTGTAGCCGAAAGAGGTGGCGCGGACATTGCCGTTTGGGTCGATGATCACGAAGGCGGGAACGCCGCGAAAGCCGTATTGCCGGAGCATTTCCGCCTCCGGGTCGGGCAGCGTGGGCCAGTGGTAATCATGCTGGCGCATGGTTTGGGCCACCTTCCCCGCGGGGCCGGACTGGATGGCAACGGTGATGACCGGCCAGTCTTCGCTGAGCGCGGTGACACTACCCGCTGTGGTCTTGCAGATGCCGCACCATTCGGCCCAAAAGTAGATCAGCACCGCCTGGCCAGGGTGTTGCTGGCGCCAGGTGGCCAGGTCAAAGGGCTGTCCATCGACCAGCTGCCCGGCAAAGCTGGGGGCCGGGCCGCGTGGCGCATTTCTGGTTTGCCAGGTCTGGAGGGCGGCAAGCAGGACGAGAAAGACCAGCCCCTCCAGCACCCAGCGCCGCCAGCGGGCGGGCTTCTTGTCGACAGTCGGTGTTTCGCTCAAGCCGGGCTTACAGGCGCTCGGCCTTGAAGGTGTTGCACTGGTTCATATCGCCGGTTTCAAAACCTTTCCTGAACCAGCGGACGCGCTGCTCGGAACTGCCGTGGGTGAAGCTTTCCGGCACGATGCGGCCTTGCGCCTGCTGCTGCAGGCGATCGTCGCCGATGGCCGTGGCGGCGGTCAGGGCGGCTTCGAGGTCGCCCGGTTCAAGCACCTGCTTCATGGTGTCGGTGCGCTTGCCCCAGACGCCGGCCAGACAGTCGGCCTGGAGTTCCATGCGCACGGAGAGCGCATTGCCCTCGGCCTTGCCGGCCTGTTGGCGGGCCTGATGCACCTTGTCGGCGATGCCGAGCAGGTTCTGGATGTGGTGGCCGACTTCATGGGCGACAACGTAGGCTTGGGCGAACTCGCCGGGGGCGTGGAAACGTTCCTTCAGCTCACGGTAGAAGGCGAGGTCGATATAGACCTTGTGGTCGCCCGGGCAGTAGAACGGGCCCATGGCGGTCTGGCCGGTGCCGCAGGCGGTCGGCGTGGCGCCGGTGAACAGGACCAGCTTGGGGGCTTCGTACTGGCGGCCGTTCTGGCGGAAAGTGTCGGTCCACACATCTTCGGTCGAGGCCAGCACCTTGGAAACGAAGCGGGCCGACTCGTCGTTGGCCGGCGGCTTATGGGCGGCTGGCGCCTGCTGGTGGGCGATCGGCGTCTGTTCGATGAAGCCGAGCAGGGTCATCGGGTTAATGCCGGTGAAATAGCTGATGACCAGCGCCAGCACGATACCGCCAATGCCGACGCCGCCGCGACCGATGCCGCCACCGCCGCCCCGGCGGTCCTCGATATTGTCGCTTTCGCGGTAGTCGTCCATGCGCATGGTCTTGGCCTCAGCGGTAGAGATTGATGGCGTCGCGGGTTTCGAGCGCTACCTTGCGGGCAGCGGCAGCGAAGTGTTCATCCTTGCCGGCATAGAGGATGGCACGCGACGAGTTGATCATCAAGCCGGTGCCATTGGCCGTGCGGCCGGCACGGACAGTGGCTTCGATGTCGCCGCCCTGGGCGCCGATGCCCGGTACCAGTAGCGGCACGTCACCGACGATTTCGCGGACGCGGGCGATTTCGGCCGGGAAGGTGGCGCCGACGACCAGGCTGATCTGGCCGGAGGTATTCCACTCGCCGGCCGCCAGTCGAGCGACACGCTCATAGAGCTTCTCACCACCGACATCGAGGAACTGCAGGTCGGAACCGCCCGGGTTGGAGGTGCGGCAGAGCAGGATGACGCCCTTGTTCGGGTAGGCCAGGTAGGGATCGACCGAATCGCGGCCCATGTAGGGATTGACCGTGACTGCATCGGCCCGGTAGCGCTCGAAAGCCTCGACGGCATACTGCTCGGCAGTCGAACCGATGTCGCCACGCTTGGAATCGAGGATGACAGGGATGCCGGGGTGCTTTTCATGGATGTGGGCGATCAGCGCTTCGAGCTGGTCTTCGGCGCGGCGGGCAGCGAAATAGGCGATCTGCGGCTTGAAAGAGCAGACGAGGTCGGCGGTGGCATCGACAATGGCGGCGCAGAATTCGAAGATCGCATCGTTGCGGCCCTTCAGGTGAGCCGGGAATTTGGCTGGATCGGGGTCGAGACCGACGCAGAGCAGGGAGTTGTTCTTCTGCCAGGCGGCATTCAGTTGTGCGATGAAGGTCATCTGGAATCCTTGGGTAGATAGCGGGAGAACTTGGCCGGCAGCAGGCAGTTCTGCAGGCTGCGCTGGGTGAAGATGAAGCGGCCGTCGCAGATGAAGCCGAGCTGTTGCCAGTCGACTTCGTTGTTCAGCATCATCGTGCATTCGATCAGGTCGCGCCGGGAGATTTTTCGGTTCTTCGGGAACAGCGCGAGGATGGAGCCATCGAAGGCGTGGCAGTCATGCAGGAAGAACGGCGCCGGTTTGCGTGTCCGGCCATTGACGTAGATGCGCGGGTGTTCGTTGATCGGGAAATGCCGACCCCACTGCCACCAGTTGCTTTCGTCGAATTTGCGGACGCGGCGGGCGAGCAGCTCTGCTTTGTGCTTGTCGAGATGTGGGTGCTTGATGCCGTAGAGCATGCGCCGCGTCTCGCCGGTATCCACGGTCTTCGAATAGACGAATTCCATGTTGCCCTTGGCGTGGGTGTAGATCAGGTCGGCTCCGGAAACGGCGCCAACCTTGACCTCGAAGACATCGGCGAAACGGAGGCTGTGGTCGTCGCGCAGGAACATCAACTGGCCATCGACTTCGGTAAACGTCCGGCCATCGGCCATTTGGCGATTCCGGCAATCCTTTTCGAATCGGAAAATGGCGCAGTTCGGCGTGTGGTCGCCGAAAACGCGGACGTCGCCGGTTTCGTAAAAATGCGTGATGCTGCCTTGTTCATACAGCCAGGCATTGAGCTTTTTGGCGGCAGTCAGCTTGATGAACTCGCGCGGCACGATGAAGACCAGTTCGCCGCCCGGTTTAAGGTGGCGGATGCACTTCTCGATGAAGAACAGGAAGAGGTTGCTTCGCCCATCGAAGAGTTCCGATTTCAGCTTGTTTCGGGTGCTGACTGCGACATCCTGCAGGCGCACATACGGCGGGTTGCCGATGATGGTGTCGAACTGCTCGCTCAGCGGATAATCGAAAAAGTCGCGTACCTGCGCGCCTTCCGGGGCGACCCGCGGGTCGATTTCGATGCCGACGCAATCGGCACCGCGCTGGCGCAGCGTGCTGAAGAAGGCGCCATCGCCGGCCGAGGGCTCCAGCGTGCGGCCCTTGTTCCGGCACAGGTCGAGCATGAAGGCCACCACGTTGGGCGGCGTAAAGACCTGGCCAAGCTGGGCGACGTCGCGACTCATGCTTAGTTGTCGCTGTTGTCGGAGGGCGAAGTCCGGGAGGCAGCCGATTCCGACTGCTGTTCGCGGGCTTTTTTCTCCCAGTAGCGCTCGTTCTTGCTCTCGTCGGCAAAGCGGAAGCGGCCGTAAAGCTCACAGCCCTTCATGCCCGGATCGCACGGCAGGTTGTTGATCTTGGTGCAGCGATCAGCAACCTCGTGCGGGCAACCCCATCCGCCAGCCATTGCCTTAGCCCGCCTTGCCCCAGGAGTCCTTCAGCGTCACGGCCCGGTTGAACACCGGGGCACCCGGCTTGGAGTCCACGCGGTCGGCCACGAAGTAGCCGTGGCGCTCGAACTGGAAGCGTTCTTCCGGCCTGACGTCGCGCAGGCAGGGTTCAAGCTGGGCGGTGATGGTCTGGGCGGAGTCGGGGTTCATGTCGTCGAGGAAGTCGCGCTCCAGATCCGGGGCGTCGCCTTCGCGGCGGGCACCGGGGGCGGGCACCTTGAACAGGCGCTCGTAGAGGCGAATTTCGGCTTGATACGCCTGGGCAGCAGAGACCCAGTGCAGATTGCCCTTGACCTTGACGCTGTCAGCGCCCGGTGTGCCGGATTTGGTGTCGGGCAGGTAGTTGCAATGCACGGCGATGACCTTGCCGTTTTCATCCTTGTCGCAGCCGGTGCATTCGACAATGTAGCCGTACTTCAGGCGCGCCATGTTGCCCGGGAACAGGCGGCGATAACCCTTGCTCGGCACTTCCATGAAGTCTTCGTCCTCGATCCACAGTTCGCGGGAAAACGGCATCGAACGCTGGCCAAGTTCCGGGTGCAGCGGGTGATTCGGCGCAAAGCACTCCTCGACCTGGCCTTCCGGATAGTTGTCGATGATCAGCTTGACCGGGTCAAGGACGGCGACGCGGCGCTGGTCGGACTCGTTCATCACTTCGCGCATGGCGTCTTCGAACAGCACGTAGTCGATCAGCGAATCGTTCTTGGAAACGCCAATGCGGTCGGCAAACAGGCGGAAGCCTTCGGCCGAATAACCGCGCCGACGGGCGCCGACCAGGGTCGGCATGCGCGGGTCGTCCCAGCCGGTGACGTGCTTTTCATCGACGAGCTGGATCAGCTTGCGCTTGCTCAAAACCACGTAGGTCAGGTTGAGGCGCGAGAACTCGATCTGCTGCGGCAACGGGCGCTGCAACAGGCCGGCTTCGGCCAGGCGCTCAAGCAGCCAGTCGTAGAACGGGCGCTGGTCTTCAAATTCTAGCGTGCAGATCGAGTGCGTGATGTTTTCCAGCGCATCCTCGATCGGGTGGGCGAAGGTGTACATCGGATAAACGCAGTACTTGTCGCCGGTGTTGTGGTGCGTCGCGTGGCGGATGCGGTAGATGGCCGGGTCGCGCAGATTGATGTTCGGCGCGGCCATGTCGATCTTGGCGCGCAGGATGTGGGCGCCATCGGCGAATTCGCCGGCCTGCATGCGCTTGAACAAATCCATGTTCTCGGCGACGGAACGGTCGCGGAAAGGCGAATTCTTGCCCGGCTGCGTCAGCGTGCCGCGATTGGCGCGCATTTCATCGGCGCTCTGGCTATCGACGTAGGCGTGGCCGGCGCTGATCAATGCCTCGGCGGATTGCAGCATCCAGTCGAAATAATTCGAGGCGTAGTAGAGGTTGGTTTCGCCCGCCTGCTCCCAGGAGCAGCCCAGCCATTTAACGGCGTCGATGATCGAATCGACGTACTCCTGGTCTTCCTTCTCCGGGTTGGTGTCGTCGAAACGCAGGTGGCAGCGGCCACCGTATTGCTGGGCGAGGCCGAAATTGAGCAGGATGGATTTGGCGTGGCCGAAGTGCAGGTAGCCGTTCGGCTCAGGCGGGAAGCGGGTGCGCAGCTTGGCCGGGTCGAGCGGTGCGGCGGCGTGGTCGGCGGCAGTGCCGGGGTGGCCGGCCCAGTGGCGCTGGGCGTGCTTGCCGGCAGCCAGGTCGGCTTCGACGATGTTCTTGATGAAATTGGCGGCGGGGGCGACTTCGGGTTTATTGGGGCTGCTCACGTTAAAACCTCGTTGATTAAGCGCGCTATTTTAACCGCCAGCGGCGGGCAAGGCAGTAGAATTCGCCCATGTCTGCCCTCCATCATCTCAGTGCATTGAATTTCCTCGCCGTTGGCCTTGGGGCGGCCTTTGGCGCCTGGTCGCGCTGGCTGCTCGGGCTGGCCCTGAACCCGCTCTTTGTCGCGCTACCGCTTGGTACGCTGGCCGCCAATGTGATCGGTGGCTATCTGGTCGGCGTGGCGGTCGGGCTGTTTCACCTCAACACGCATTTTCCGCTGGCCTGGAAGCTGTTTGCGATCACCGGCTTTCTCGGCGGATTGACGACCTTCTCCACCTTTTCAGCGGAAGTGGTCGAGCGTTTGCTGGCTGGCCAGCCAGCCTGGGCCATCGGTCTGGCATCGGTGCATCTCGCCGGCTCGCTGACCGCGACTTATCTCGGTTTGTTGACCGTCGGCGCCACCCGCATCTGGGCCTGATTCCGAAAAAACCGGTTTTACCGGGCTCAGTGTTCGGCAAAAGCGGGCGATAGCCGGCTGATGAAATTTTCCACGGTCGCGGTGTAGGCCGGGTCTGCGCCAAGCTGCGCATTGATCTCGCCGTGTGTCTTGTCCAATGGCAGGACTTCGGCCAGGCCGCCCAGCCCGACTGCCTTGGCAGCAAAGGCCCGGGCTTGCGGGCAAGCCTCTTCGCGACGGGTAGAGCAGACGGCGAGAATCGGCGCTGTGGCCTGCCGCAACTGCTGGAAGGGAGAAGCCGCCACCCAGTCCGCCGGGATGTTGCCAAAGGCCCGGTCGTAAAGCCGGAAATGGCGGGCATTCATGATCGCCGGTACATCCAGCGCGCCGCTGTCGAGCAGTACAAAACCCAGTGGTGTCTTCGCCCCCGCTTCGGCCAGCAGCTCAGGTCGGGCGGCGAGCAGCGCGATCAGATGCGCGCCGGCCGAATGCCCCATCAGCACGATATTGCTGCGATCCACGCCCAGTTTTGCCGAGTTTTTCTCGACGTAGGCCAGTGCCCGGGCCACATCGCGCGCCTGTTCCAGCGGTGGCGCCTTGGGTTGCATGCGGTAGTTGATGCTGACGAAGGCGATACCGCGTGGCACCCAGCGTTCCACCTTGTTATCGACGACCCGGCCCATGTCCTTGTCGCCGCGAATCCAGCCGCCACCGTGCACCATCAGGATCAACGGCGACGCTTGGGCACCCGGTGGGGCATGCAGGTCAAAGCGCTGTTCGGGCTCGGGTCCGTAAGCCGCATCGCTCAGGCTTGGGGCCGCATTGGCACTGGCGACGAAGCCGGCAAGGAGCAGGGAGGAAAGCAGGCGCATGGTGGATTCCCTTCGGTGGATGTCAGCTGGCGCCGAGCGCCGTTCGCAAGGCAAGGCCGCCGGTCGGCGTCAGCAACAGTCCGAGCGCCCCGCAATTGAGCAGCACGGTGGCCCAGAAGACGATAAGGAACGAGGGTTTGGACGACTTGTGGCGCAGGCGGTATTGCGCCAGCAGCGCTCCTGGCCAGCCGCCAAGCAGCGCCAGCAGATGCAGCGTGTTTTCGGCAATCCGCCAGCGACCGTCGCGGGCCGCGGATTTGTCCAGCTTGTAGGCAATGAAGGCAGTGATGCTGATCGCGGCGTAGAAGGCCAGCAATAATGGGGGCATCTTGCCGGCGACGGTAGCTGCGCCTAGAAAGGCAAAAAACAAACCGGCCAGCGCCAGTGGCCAGCGGCCCGGCCCCGCATCGGCAACGACACGCTGGCGCCCGGTGCCGCGCACGAACTCGACCGCGCTCGCCCTTAAGCGCCCCTGCTTGTCCTGTTGCAGCTCGTAGGTGACGATCTCGTCGCCCACCGGCCGCGGCTGACGGCGGACAAAGGCCTTGATGTGCACGAAAAGCGGCTCGCCACCGCCATTGGGCGTGATGAAGCCGTAGCCCTGATCGTCCTTCCAGTTGGTGATTCTTCCCTGAAACCGCATGCCTGTCCGTGTCCGAAATAGTCAGAAGGCATTTTCCATGATTCAGACCACGTAGAACAGGATGGCGATGAAATGCATCAGGCTGCCGGCGATCACGAACAGGTGCCAGATGCCATGCCAGTGGCGGAAACGCTCGTCGAAAGCAAAGAAGATGATGCCCACGGTGTAGAACACGCCGCCGGCCGCCAGCCACAAAAAGCCGGCCAGGCCGAGGCTGGCCAGTAGTGGCTCGATCGCCACCAGCACGATCCAGCCCATCACCGCGTAGATCACCAGCGACAGGATGCGGGCCTCTGAGCGTGGCTTGATCTCCTGCAGCATGCCGATGGCCGCCAGCGCCCAGACGATGCCGAACAGCCACCAGCCCCACGCGCCACGCAGGCTGATCAGGCAGAACGGCGTGTAGCTGCCGGCGATCAGCAGGTAGATCGAGAGATGATCCAGCTTGCGCAAGACCCGTTTCACCCGCCCGCGCACGCTGTGATAAATCGTCGAGATGCTGTACAGCGTGACCAATGTCACGCCATAAACCGCCACGCTGACCGTCTTCAGCAGATCGCCACCGGCCGCTGCGACAACGATCAGCCAGATCGCTCCGCTCAGCGCCAGCAGGGCGCCGCACAGGTGGGTCCAGGCGTTGAAACGTTCTCCGTAATACATCGTCAGTCTTTGCAAAAAGCTACAGTTGGGTCGCCAGGGCTGCGCTGCAATAGATTTCCAGCTGCTGGTCGTAGTCCGTGAAGTGGGCTTGCAGGGTCTGGTGGATGCGGTCGATACCTTCGATGGCCAGCACGCAATTGCCATCTTCGGAAAACACCACCCGGATGGCCTTCAATTGCTGCGCGATTTCCATATGCGCCTGATTGTGGGCGATACGATGCGCGGCAGGCGCCACTTCATCCATGAACATCGATTCGATCACATTGTGCTTTAGCGTGGTCTCCACGAACGAGCGGATCAACTGCTCGATATTGCCGTGGCAGACACCCCGCCGGTTGGGGGCGCAATCCTTGCAATTGTCGATCTTGCCCTGCTGCGTACATTCGGAGCGGATTCGATCCACCAGCTGCAGCATGCGCTCGTGATCCCGCCGGATCCTTTCGACTGCGCCTTCCCCATTCGATGGCATGGCTTATTTCCCTTCCGAGAAAATATGGTGTTACAGCGTCTTTTTTCAAGAGTCACGGCGGTGCCCGGCTATTGAATTCCTGCGAGATTAAGCCTGTTTCCTGAGCATCGCATTGGCTTTAGGTCGCGTTGCAGATGAACAGTTCAACGCGATTTTCTCCAAACGCTGCGCCTTCCTGCGCGCCTGAATCAGAAAACACGGCCGAGATGCTCAGCCAGCCCGCGTTCGTTGACGAAAGTGAGGTCATACATCGCCGAAAAGGCTTTGGCATTCTCGTCGCTCAGGCCGGCAATGCACATCACGAACTGTTTCGCCTCAAGACCAAGGCGCTTTTTCAGCGCCAGGTAGCGGTCGATGTTCTGGCGGAATTCGCCGCTCTTGCACTCGATGCAGATCGGCACCTTACCGTCGATCAGCATGAAAACGTCGAGTTCGTAAGGATCGCCATTGGCCAGCGTGAGGTTCAGCCCGCGCGTGCAGGAAAAGCGCCGGTTGCGTTCCTTGGTGTAGCGCAGGCAGGTCATCAAGGCATGCCACTCCAGCCATTCGCCATTGAAAAAGTCCCGGATGGCCGGCGCCGCCTGCAGGATCAGGCGAACATTGTTTTCCGGCTTGTTGTGAAAGCACTTGGCGACGAAGGAAAAATCATAAAGCTGCTGGCAAAAGGCCGAGATCGCCTTGGCATCCTCGGGCGACTTCTTGTCCAGATTGATCGTCGCGCTGGCATGTTCCTTCTGCTGCGACCAGCGGATGCGCTCAAGCACCTCCTTGAGCACGTTCAGGTTGCCGCCGATCACTTCAGCCACCTCGTCGAAAAAGCCGCTGGTATCGACGCCGCGCAGGTTGGCCTGAACCTTGATCTGCTTCTTGTGGAACCAGTCGTAGATCGGCCCGTGCTGCAATTCGTTAGCCAGAAAGTCAGTGTTCGCCAGGTCGATGCTTGCCATCGCCGGGGTGCTGGCTGCCACCTTCGGCTCAATGGCCTTCTCTGGCGTAGTCGCCGATTTCAGGCGAATCAGCTCACGCTGGGCATCGAAATATTTATCCAGCAGCTTTTCAATGAAAAACAGCGTCGGGTAAACCGCCGCCTGGGCACCGCATTTGGGGCAGACGATGCTCTGCCCGGCAAGGCCCTCAGGTTGTTCGGCGAGCAGGGTGCATTTGTTGCAGCGGACGATAGCCATGGCATTGAAAAAATGGTTTTGAGTATGCGTTGAGTATAGCCACAAGCGCAGGTGGCGGGCTGCAACGAAACTGAAACATCCGCGTAAGACAATCACCTCATCGTTGTCACAACCCCCTTCAGGAGATCCCCATGCGTACCTTCCTCGCCACTTCCGCCATCGCCCTCGGCCTGACCGCTTGTGCCGGCCAGACCCCCGCCCCGGCCCAGCCCGCCGCCGCCCCGGCCCCCGCTGCTGCCGCAGCCCCGAAAGCCCCGCAGTGCTGGAATGGCGATGCCGGCAAGTTCATGGATGTCGGCGTCGTGACCAAGATTTCTGGCGTTGAAGTCAGCTGCGAAAAGACCAGCGACGGCAAGAACGCTCAGTGGATGGGCAAGAAGCACTAAACCAGGCTTCGCCAAAACCAAAACGCCGCCTTATCCGGGCGGCGTTTTTTGTCTACGGGATCTGGCCGTAGCAATTGGTTCGCCCTGGCTAGCCCAGGACGTAACCAAGAACCAGCGCGACAAAGGTGCTGGCCCAGGCGGGAATGAACATCAGGCTCCCGCCAACACCCGGGCTGAGAAGCCAATGCTCGGGCGTCGTGGAAGGGGCCGCAGCTCTCGCCAGGCGCGCCTTGGCGACAAAGAAGCGACAGGCCATGTCCAATCCGAAAATGACAGTACAGGCAACGGTTCCGAAGAATTGACCGTTTGGCAGGGCGTCGTGTTCGAACGTTTTTGCTGGACAACCAATGATTTGTTATGTACAGTAAAACGTACATATTCGGAGAGCCATTATGGATGCAATGACCTACACCACCGTTCGCGCAAATCTTGCCAGCACTATGGATCGGGTTTGCAACGATCACGAAGCCTTGATTATCACCCGCAACGGCGAACAGTCCGTGGTGATGCTCTCGCTCGAAGACTACAAAGCCCTTGAGGAAACCGCCTATCTCTTGCGCACGCCCGCAAACGCCAAGCGCCTTCTTTCGGCGGCCGGACAACTGAACGCTGGGAAAGGCGTTGAGCGGAAGCTGGCAAAGTGACGCTGATTTTCGCGGATGAGGCATGGGAAGATTATCTTTACTGGCAAAAACAAGATCGGCGTATGGTCGAACGAATCAACAGGTTGATTCTGGAAACCCAACGAGAGCCATTCTCTGGCATTGGTAAGCCAGAAGCATTGAAGCATGCGCTATCAGGATTCTGGTCACGCCGAATAACAGATGAACATCGCATGGTGTACCGCGTTGAAGGTGATGACTTGTTGATTGCACAGCTGCGTTTTCATTACTGAGACGCCCAACGAATGAAACTAACCGGCGCTGCGCGGTTTTATCGCGCAGCGTCCAGTGAGCGAAGAGAACGGGGTTGAGTGCAGGGTTATGCAGCATGGATGCACTCAACTGATGTCTGTTATCTTCGAGATCGCTCCGTCTCGGAACTCAAACTCCGAGCGGCCAGAGAGGCTTAGAACCTGCCCTTTCTTAGGGCCGTTTGGCAGATCGGCAGCAACGACGGCGCGAAAAGCGATGATGGCAACCGCCATTGGGCCTTGAATCTCGAAGGACTCGATTTCCTGATGCCTTTCCGAGAACAGCGATAGTGATTGCTGAGCAAGGACTCTAAGTTCAGCGACTCCATTTGTGCTTGCGTTTACCACACCAGCAGAGAGGTTCTTGAACCTCACCTGCGGATGAACTCCCGCGAGCATGCCGTCAATGTCCTTCCGGTTGTAGGCGTCGACGTAGTGGTCCACGAGTGCGCGAATTTCAGCGGGACTCAATTGAAACCTCCGTGATTTGCTGCATAACGTTGTAAATCACCGGACGGCAAAAGCGCAGATTTTGACGGTCCGGTGGATTGGAATGTTAGAGGTGCCACGCAAGGCCCCCTGAAGCGACGACGAGCAAAGCAAGCGACACCACAACAAAAGCTGAAACATAGCGAATGAAAGGTTTGCGGTGAGGGCGTGCTGCCTCGGAAAGGAACCGATCTGATGCGAATGCGATTGGACCCAGTGCATAAGCCCACAGCGGAGCATTGAAACCACGTATCAGGGGAACGAAGTGCCGTAAGGCCATAGCCAATAGCCCACACGGTATCGCAAAGACAGCAATCGTGATTCCGATGGCAATTGTGTCGGTCACAACAGACCTCTAACGTGTAGCTAACCCGACGCCCGTCAGGGCGGTCGGGTTGAGCGGAGTGTTAGGCTTGGGGACGGCGCGGCGCATTTATTGAAGTAGTGAAGTGATAAGACTCGGATGCTTAGCAACAACTACTCCATTTGCTATATCAATTCCACAAATAAAATCGGAGCCAGGGTAATAGCCTGTAAATGCAGCATAAAGGGTTTTTGGCGATCTATTTTCGTCCAGATAAGTGCCACTTTTCCTGGCCCCAGCATTGATTGCTTTTTCCAATAAATTATTGGCGGAATCACCGATGTTTACTGAGCTACAAAGAGACTCAGCTTTTTGTTTAGCTGACAGCTCTGACATGGTTACGTACAGCAAAAGAGCTAGAACTATGATAATTAGCTTTTTCATGTGTTATTAAAGCCTAACGTTTGAATTCACCGGCCTGCGCGGCTTTTCGCGCAGGTCCGGTGGAATGAAAGGTTAGAAGGCTTTGGAGGACCATGCCAATACCATTTGAATGAATTGGTCCCAGCCAAGTGCGATGCCCATGACCGCGCTGATAAACCCGACAACAGCTACGAACGCAGAAATGCCTTTGAAGATGCGACCTGATAGAAGGCGGGAAACGGTGGACTCCCCTATGGCACCGAGCCACCCAAGCATTGTCAGCGGTAGCGCCACGACCACGCGAACCCCCTCCCGGAGCCAGACCACGGGATTGCGAAGTGCTTCATTGTTTCGGTCATCTTGGTCGTGAAGCGATCCTAGATGGCGGACAAGAGTGTCTTGAAGCGCCATCGAGTACTGATGTACAACAGGACTATCTGAAAGAATTGAATCATCAAGTGCATTCCGTAAATCCGGCAGCATGTTGAGAACAATTGGGTAGTTCGAATATTGAAAGTTAGCGTAAGGCGGTCGGTAGGACGCATATATTCCGCTGAAGCCAAGCTGCGACTGCATCTTGTTTGAGCGATGCATCAGCCAGCCGTAGGACTCGAGATCGTTTCCGCGGCTGCGGACATAAGCCTTCAAGTGCTCCATGAAGTCGACCGCGAGTGAGCAGCGGTCGGAGATACGGTTCTTCTCCCGAAGAATTCGCAATAGGCCAAGCCCGCAGGTAGCGAAAACTAAGCCAAAGATAACGAGGCGATCGGTAAGCACGAAAAGCCTTCTAACGTGGAAAATCACCGGACGCAGGCAAGCGTAGCTTGCCGGAGGTCCGGTGGATTGTGATGTTGGGCGTCGTGCTACCCATGTAGACAAGCCTCGGCAATTTGCTGAACGCGAGCCATTGTGATGCCATGCTGTTGTTCAAGTGACAGCGGATGATCGGAGGGCTCCAGGATAATGTTGGGGCGCTCGCCAGCAGGCATGGTTTGGACGCTGGTCTTGAGGCTCAAAGTGGTTGGCTCATAGGGCAGCGCACTCTGCAGCCACCCGAAATATGGAGGCTCAGTTTCGCGCCCTTCGCTATGCCAGAGTTCGCATGCACGAAGGAAATTTGCTTCGCTCAGCGAAACCCACGCAAGCCAAACGAACGGGCCAGGCCCATCGATGACCGGGAGAAGAATGCGACCGAGAACAAAGAAGTGCTTGTCATCCAACACACATTGGTCGGAGGTAAGTTCGCCGCGAGAATTGCGCTCAGCCTCCGACAGAGAAAGCCAAAGTGCAGGAGCGCAAGCACCGAAGCACATTGGCAACTCGTTGTGATATTGCCCGCAAATAGCGCAAACGAAGCCAGTCATTGAGACGCCCAACGTGATAGCTCAGGGACGCGCCGCTCGCGGCGCGTCCGCCTGGAGCGGTGTGTTAGCCAAGGATTTGGAGACGCTACGGATTTGTATAAGCGCCTGCCTTATGAGCAAAGCTTTGGCGGCGAGGTACAAGAACCGTAGTGCAGCGCCGCCAAAAATAGCAACAATGACTTGCGCAACGAGATTGGCGTTATTGAGGTTACCAAGAACTTGATAAGCCCTGGCCGGAAACAACATTGCGAAATAAGTACACAACAAAAACATACCCAAGAATTTAATGGCGCTTTCGCATGCGATAGAACCATCTTGAGAGTTGATCCAGCCGATTAGGCCACCGTTTTCCCATCCGTCCGGTTTTTCCAAAAGTGCGACGACAGTCATACCCGGCTCCATTCTGGGCTTGCCGGGGATTTTGACGTCAAAGAATCTCTTTCCGTTTGATTCGAATCCAAAGCTGGTACGGCTGATAAGCCCAGTCCCGCTCTGTGCTGCTGGATACAAACGAGTGATGGAGATTTTCTGGAAGACCATATGGCTAACTATTAGTTGAGCCCCGCCGCGTTAGCGGTGTGGGCTCGAACAGCGGGGTTAGACGGTCGATTACGGAAGGGGTTGCTGAGCATGTACCGAAAGAACCAGAAGGGCCAATACCGGTTGCGAGCCTCGTTTGCGATCTCTCCGGAGCTGATCGAGAGGCTTAACGCGATTTGCGCCCACACAGGGCGTGATTTTGGGGATGTGTGCTTGCTCGCGGCGGAACGATTGGCCAGGGACTTTGAGGCTTCCCGGAAGGCCACCAAAACGCCTTCCTGAGCGGGGCTGCCAGCCCGTTTCACCCGGCGGGGGGTGCGTTGGCAACCCCTCAGTCCTAGGGCCCACAGTGCAAGGGAGGAAGCGAGGGCCTACGCTCGCGCAGGATGCGCGTCGTAGGCCTACGAGCGGCCCTTGCTCTGGGGTGGGGGCTGAGGGTAGCCTCGCACGGCACCACGCGGGGTGGGATGGCTGACCCGCTGGTGGCCCTGAGGCTTCACCCAAGGCCCTACAATCGATTTCTAAGGGCTTTTTGATGACAGAGTCAGCCCTCGTTTTCCGAATCGATTTCGCGTGGATTCTGAGCGTCGAGTTTGTCACCAATTTTCCCCCAATCGTTTTCGCCGATGGTATTCCATTGACATCATCATCGATGTCCGCAGCACGTATTAGTAAAGAGTGCTGCGGAGTCTCATTCTGATACTAAATAACAAAATAAAATGGCATGTTAAAATGCTGCCAGATTTATCATTTCGCTGAGTGGTCTAACGTTGAAAATCACCGGACGTAGGCAAGCGCAGCTTGCCGGAGGTCCGGTGGATTGGAATGTTAGGGGGCTTTTTCACTCGCGCTCCAAGCGGCGCAACCGCCGATGTACGAGAAAAGTGACGAGCAGCCACCAAGCTAAGAACCCGCAAATGTAGCCAAGAGCTATAGCCAAATGGTTGGAGCCTGCGACCGGAAGGAACCCACCGGTAAGTACGGGTGGCCAAAAATAGCTGAGGACTTCGGCAATGGGAAACCCAAGCAGCATGAGCAAAGGAAAGCCGACAATTGCAAAGATGGAGAAGTTGGCAAGGAAAAGAATTGCGACTGCAGCAAGAAAACCGACAAACACCGATAAAACCAAGCGGTTGGGCGGATAGAAGAAATAGAAGTACCTGCCAATTGCACCCAAAGATGCGGCAATAGCAGCCAGAGACAATGAGGTGTGGAGCAGAACCGAAGCAACAAAATCAGCTGGCCGGTCTTGTTGATGGAACCAGGCTAGATGGCGAGAAAAGGTCATTGCCTCGTTGCGGAACAACCCGTCAACGGTAAGCCACAAAAAGAACAGGCCACCAGCGAGGCCGCAGATGCCAGCAACAAGCAATTTATTGGGATTGGGCTGGGCAAGCACCGAATGCACCCTAACGTGGAAGCTCAGCCGACGGCAGACAGCGTAGCTGGCTGACGGTCGGCTGGAGCGGATTGTTGGGCATTGCGCCGTATTTAATTAGTTCGGTTTTCATGTTCCTGGAGGTAGCCAAATCTCATGACGGTTTTCAACTGCGGCGTTTGCTTTCTCGGCAAGTTCTTCTTCGTTGAGTCGTGAGAAAGAAGACTTCACCACTAAACGAACAAAGCGTTCGGTTAGATATTTGATTGGAAGGTGTAGGTTGGTCGCATCAAAGGAGTAGGCGAGTTTGACCGCCCAATGAATTATCTCGGCTTCGCTTCCACACGCCGTTAATGGAATTACCATTCCTGTCCCAAACATTGATACGACAGCGCCATCACGGATGATTAGCTTCAGGTCAAGGGTGTCCAGCCACCCCTCATATTCATTAACGGTTCTCATGGCAATTTAAATGATGCCCAACGACGGAGGTCAGCGACAGTCCGACAGCGTAGCTGGCGGACTGTCCGCTGGACCGGATTGTTAGACAGTTTCCGAGAATAGAACACTTGAGTCATTTACAAAAAGCAATAAATTTGCATTTGGTCTATTTGTTCGATTCGCCTCTTAAGTCTTCCTTGATGTCTCCCCAAGTCTTTTCAAGAACATCGTTCATTGCGCTATGGAGATCATTTATTGCTGTGGTTAACTCAGTCTCCTTATTTGCTTTTAAATAGTCAAAGCTCCTATTTAAAAGATCTGTTATTTTTTCTGTGTAAGGCTGTTTCTTGTCGAGCATTAGTCCAATTTTTGCTTGGGCTGTAATTAGGTCGCTGAACAACTTGTTTGAGTCTTTTTTTGACAGATATTGCGGATCTTGGTCGATTTCGAACTTTATTAGTGTGATTAAGGCAAAAAACTGAGCTGATGCCTCTCGCAAGTCCTCTCCCCACTTGTTTCTAAAATTCGCTATATTCGAGCGAATCTGCATACGTTGGGTTGAAAACGATAACCACCCAACCATAGATGTTATCAATATGCTGCCAATTCCAACCAAAAACGTGGCGGTTACAGTAGGCCAATCAGTTGACGTTTCGACATTGAGTTTAAGAGGTTGTGGGTCAATAATGATTTGCCCCTGTTTTTGTGCAGGCGTGGAGAGATTTTCATTGCCTCCGTTTGCAGTGATCGTTATGTTGTTAATAAATGGAAAATCTTTTTTTATTTCAAGCGTTTTATTTTTTGTTGTTGAAATATGCTTTGGCGTAGCTGGCGATGTGTTGCAATTTTCGTCCATGAATCCCCCTGATTTAGTTAACTTAACTACGTTTATGTAATTGCGACGATGTGTGGTGCCTAACTATTAAGTAAGCCTCCCAAAATGGCAGGCATATTCATCAAATTAAAATCAGAAATTTACGTTAAATCATTGGGATGGTCTAAAATTAGGCCTCCCAAATTGATTGCTGAACCCTGTCATGACTCAGGCGCCAAAGTTGCTGGATCGTGTTCGCGAGCGGATTCGTTACAAGCACTACAGCATAAGGACCGAGGATTCGTATGTCCAGTGGATAAGACGGTTCATTCTTTTTCACGGCAAGCGCCATCCTTCCGAGATGGGGGCGTTTGAGGTCGAGGCGTTTTTGACGCATCTGGCGGTTGAGGGAAATGTCGCGGCATCGACACAGAATCAGGCGCGTAGCGCCCTGTTGTTTCTCTACAAAGAGGTGCTGGGTAGTGAGTTGCCGTGGCTGAACAATGTCGAACAAGCCAAGAAGCCGCGCCGTTTGCCGGTGGTGTTGACGGAAGACGAGGTGCGCGATGTGCTGGCCAATCTGGATGGTGTGCATTGGCTGGTCGCGGCTTTGCTGTATGGTGCCGGCCTGCGCCTGATGGAGGCGCTGCGCATGCGCGTTCAGGATGTGGATTTCAAGCGGCGCGAGGTGCTGGTGCGTAATGGCAAGGGCTTCAAGGATAGGGTGACGATGTTGCCGGACAAACTGGCCGGGCATTTGCAGTCGCATCTGGCGACGGTGCGGCTGCTGCACGAGAAAGATCTGGCGGAGGGCTTCGGCGAGGTGCATCTGCCTTATGCACTCGACCGCAAATACCCCAACGCCGGTACGAGTTGGGGCTGGCAGTATGTTTTTCCTTCCGGCAATCGTTCGCTCGACCCGCGAACCGGCAAGACGCGGCGGCATCATCTCGATGAGCAAACGATCCAGCGGGCCGTCAAGCAGGCGGTGCGCACCGCGGGCTTGGTCAAGCCGGCGACCCCGCATACACTGCGCCACTCGTTTGCCACCCACCTGCTGCAAAAGGGGCAGGATATCCGCACTGTGCAGGAACTGCTCGGCCATGAGGATGTGCAAACAACCATGATTTACACGCATGTTTTAAACCGTGGCGGCCGGGGCGTGACGAGCCCGCTCGATGTCTGATTCGATGAATTCAAGTAATCCCCAAACCAGAAAACCTGCCCGCCGTGCCGATGCGCCGGAAAACACCTGCCTGAGCGCCGACTTGAAGCGCCTGCGGGGCATGCAGCGCGACTTGTTGCGGTCAACCGGAAAAAACCGCGAAAAACTGAATGCCGATTTCGCGGCCTTGCTGGCTCGTTCGCAGGCCGCCGTGGCGGAACGGCGCGCCAAGCTGCCGAAGCCGGAATTCCAGGCCGACCTGCCGGTCAATGAACGACGGGCCGACATTGCCGAACTGATCGCCAATAATCAGGTGGTGATCGTTTGCGGCGAAACCGGCTCGGGCAAGACGACGCAGTTGCCGAAAATCTGCCTCGATTTGGGCATCGGGTCACGCGGCCTGATCGGCCACACTCAGCCGCGCCGGCTGGCGGCGCGCTCGGTGGCGACGCGGCTGGCGCAGGAGTTGAAGACGCAGGTCGGCGCCGGCGTCGGCGTCAAGATCCGCTTCCACGACAAGAGCACATCCGAAAGCTGGGTCAAGCTGATGACCGACGGCATCCTGCTGGCCGAGTCGCAGTCCGATCCGTACCTGAACGCCTAC
The DNA here is from genome assembly GCA_041909135.1 of Azonexus sp. Taxonomy (GTDB): domain Bacteria; phylum Pseudomonadota; class Gammaproteobacteria; order Burkholderiales; family Rhodocyclaceae; genus Azonexus. The sequence goes on from JAYREA010000004.1 coordinate 110,848, forward strand.
GAGGCGATTATCATCGACGAGGCGCATGAGCGCAGCCTGAACATCGATTTCCTGCTCGGCTACCTGAAGCAGTTGCTGCCCAAACGCCCGGACCTGAAGCTGATCATCACTTCGGCGACCATCGACGCCGAGCGTTTTTCGCAGCATTTCAGCGCCCACGGCAAGCCGGCGCCGGTGATCGAGGTTTCCGGCCGGCTGTTCCCGGTCGAGGTCCGTTATCGGCCAGTCGAGGATATCGACAAGAAGGACGATGAGCGCGATCTGTACGACGCCATTGTCGATGCGGCCGATGAGCTGTCGCGGCTGGGCAGTGGCGACATTCTCGTCTTCCTTCCCGGCGAGCGGGAAATCCGCGAGGCGGCGGAAGCGCTGCGCAAGCATGCGCTGGCCCGGCCGGGCTTGTCGAGCGCCCATGCGCCGGAAATCCTGCCCTTGTTCTCGCGCCTTTCGGCGGGTGATCAGGACCGCATCTTCAAGCCCTCGGGCGGCCAGCGGCGCATCGTGCTGGCGACCAACGTGGCCGAAACCTCGCTGACCGTGCCGGGCATCCGCTACGTCATCGACACCGGGCTGGCCCGGGTCAAGCGCTACTCCTACCGCAACAAGGTCGAGCAGTTGCAGGTCGAGCCGATTTCACAGGCGGCGGCGCGGCAGCGGGCCGGTCGTTGCGGCCGGGTGGCGGCGGGTGTTTGTGTGCGGCTGTACGACGAGGCGGATTTCAACGCCCGCCCGCCGTTCACCGATCCGGAAATCCTGCGTTCCTCGCTGGCCGGGGTCATCCTGCGCATGAAGTCGTTGAAGCTGACCGACGTTGAGAGTTTTCCGTTCATCGAGCCGCCGCCGGCCAAGGCGATCAGCGATGGCTATGCACTGTTGCAGGAACTCGGCGCGTTGGACGACGAGGATGGCCAGGGCAGCCGCCTGACCAAGGTCGGTGACGCGCTGGCCAAACTGCCGCTCGATCCGCGCATCGGCCGCATGCTGGTCGCCGCCCGCGATCTTGGCTGCCTGAAGGAAGTGCTGATCATCGCCGCCGGGCTGTCCACGCAGGACCCGCGCGAACGCCCGCAGGAGCGCCAGCAGGCCGCCGACGAAAAGCACAAGCTGTTCGCCGACGAGAAATCCGAATTCCTCAGTTGGGTGAAGCTGTGGGCCTGGTTTCAGAATGCCGTCGAGCACAAGAAGTCGAACAAGCAGCTGATCGACAATTGCCACGCCCATTTCCTCTCTTACCTGCGCCTGCGCGAATGGCGCGAGGTGCATGGCCAGTTGCATGCCATGGTGGCGGAGTTGGGATGGATCAAAGGCGGGGGAGATAGCTCCCTCGCCCCCGGCAAGGGGGAGAGGGCTGGGGAGAGGGGGGGCGTGCTGGATGCTAATGCGGCCCCTCTCCCCCAGCCCCTCTCCCCGCCGGGGCGAGGGGAGTATTCCTACGACGCCATCCACATGGCGTTGCTCACCGGCCTGCTCGGCAACATCGGCTGCAAGTCGGATGAATCCGGCTACTACCTTGGGGCGCGCGGCATCCGTTACCTGATCCACCCGTCGTCACCTCTGACCAAGAAGGCTGGCAAATGGATCATGGCGGCCGAGATCACCGAAACAACGCGCCTGTTCGGCCGCTGCGTGGCCCGCATCGAAGCAGACTGGATCGAGAAAGTGGGCGCTCACCTTGTCAAGCGCCAGTACTTCGATCCGCACTGGGAAAAGAAGTCGATGCAGGTCGCCGGCTGGGAGCGGACGACGCTGTACGGCATCGTGATCAACCCCAAGCGGCGCATCCATTACGGCCCGCTGGCGCCAGCCGAGGCGCGCGAAATTTTCATCCGCCAGGGGCTGGTCGGCGAGGAAATCGACGAGTCCTTCGCCAAGCGCTGGCCTTTCTTCCAGCACAACCAGAAGCAGATTCGCGACATCGAGAAGATCGAGCACAAGCAGCGCCGGCAGGATGTACTGGTCGATGACGAGCTGATCTTTGGTTTCTACGACCACATCATCCCCGAGGGCATCCATAACGGTGCCACCTTCGACCATTGGCGCAAGACGGCCGAGCAGGAAAGCCCGAAGCTGCTGTTCCTGTCGAAAGACGACCTGATGCGCCACTCGGCAGCGGGCGTCACCACCGAGGCCTTCCCGCATCACATCAAGGTCGGCGGCGTCGAGTACGCGCTGACCTACCATTTCGAGCCGGGTTCGCCGCGCGATGGCGTAACGCTGACCCTGCCGCTGGCGCAGCTGAACCAGATACCGGTGCTGCGCATGGAATGGCTGGTGCCGGGCTTGTTGAAGGAAAAACTGGTCCAGTTGATCAAGACGCTGCCGCAGAAGATCCGCGCCAAGCTGGTGCCGGTGCCGGAGTTTGTCGAGGAATTCATCGCCGCCACGGCCGGCAACGACAAGAAGATGAACCAGGGGCTGATTCAGCCATTGATCGACTACATCCTCGAAGCGCGCGGCCTGAATGCCCGCGGCTGGGCGGTGACGCCGGATGCCTTCCGGCCCGATGCCCTGCCGCCGCACTTCTCGATGAACTACAAGCTGATCGACGAACACGGCCGCCAGCTCGACATGAACCGCAGCCTGCTGGCGTTACGTGGCGAGTGGGGCAAGGAGGCCAAGGAAGAGTTTGCCGATCTGCACGAAACGCCATCCGAATACACGCAACTGACCGACTGGACCTTCGGCGAACTGCCGGAGCTGATGGAAGTGCCGGTCGGCAAGCAAACGGTGATCGGCTATCCGGCACTCTCCGACGAGGGCCAAACGGTCAGCCTGAAGGTGTTCGACTCGGCAGAAGAGGCTGCCGAGACGCATCGCAAGGGGCTGGCCCGTCTGTTCATGCTGCAGTTCAAGGAACAGGTGAAGTACTTCGACAAGAACGTGCCGGGCATGAGCCAGATGGGCATGCAATACATGCCACTGGGTTCGACCGATGAGCTGAAGCGGCAGATTGTCGATCTGGCTTTCGAGCGCGCCTGCCTGACCGAGCCGCTGCCGACCACGCCGGAGGCGTTCAAGGCCCGTTGTGCCGAAGCCAAGGCGCGGCTCGGGCTGATCATGCAGGAGGTTTGTCGCATGGTTGGCACGGTACTGACCGAATGGCAGGCGGTGACCAAGAAGCTGCCGGCCTTCAAGGCACACACGGCGGCGGTGGCCGACATCGAGGCGCAACTGAAGCGCCTGCTCGGCAAGAACTTCGTCGTCGACACGCCGTTCGAACGCCTGCAGCATTACCCGCGTTACATGAAGGCCATCGTCGTCCGCCTCGACAAGCTGAAGGCCAACCCGGCCCGCGATGCGCAGCTGATGGCGGAATACGGGCCGTTGTGGACCAACTACGAGCGGCGTGCGATCCAGCTGGCCAAGCTGGGTACGCTGGATCCGCAGATCGAGCAGTTCCGCTGGCTGCTGGAGGAATTGCGCGTTGGCCTGTATGCGCAGGAACTACGTACGCCGGTGCCGGTCTCCACCAAGCGTCTGCAGAAACAATGGGAAGGGATCAAGAATGGCTGAAGTCATGCTGGCACTGGCGAGAACCTTCGCCAATCTGAAGGGCGGCAAGGTCTGGCTCTATGTCCTGACCCCGGCGCTGTTCTCGCTGCTGCTCTCGATTGGCCTCGCCGTCTGGGCGCTGGGCTGGGTGGTCCAGCAGATGATGGCCTATCCACCAATGACGCTGCTGGTCGGCTGGGGGCTGGTCTGGCTCGCCCACATCCTGGCCTACCTCGGCGGCTGGATGGCTATTTTCGCCATCGCCTACCTGACAGCCTCGTTGTTGGCGGCCATCGTGATCATGCCGCTGATGTTGAAGCACCTGTCCGATACCGAATATCGAGATGTGGCACCGATGGGCAAGGACAGCTTTGTTGCCGCGGCAATGAACAGCGTGGTCGCCTCGGTGATTTTCGTGTTTGGCTGGCTGGTGACGATTCCGCTGTGGCTGATCCCCGGTTTTTCCTTGCTCATTCCACTGCTGCTGATGGGCTGGCTGAACCGCCGTACCTTCGCCTATGATGCCCTGTCGATGCATGCCACGAGCGGCGAGTGGCAGGAAATCCGGACGCGCCAGAAAGCTCCGTTGTTCATGCTCGGCCTGACCATGGCGCTACTCGCCCACGTGCCGGTCATCGGCCTGCTGGTGCCGGCGCTCGCCGCGCTATCATTCGTCCATTACGGGCTGGAAGCCCTGCGTCGCTCACGCGGTGGCGCCATCGTAACGATTGAGGGAGAACGTGTATGAGTCGTACCTTTGGCGCCATCATCATCGGTGACGAGATTTTGTCGGGCAAGCGGCAGGACAAGCATTTCGCCAAGATTGCCGAAATGCTCAGCCAGCGTGGCCTACGCCTGAGCTGGGTCGAATATCTGGGCGATGATCGCGAGCGTCTGGCCGCCACTTTCAAACGCACGATGGCCGCCGGCGATGTGGTTTTCTCCTGTGGCGGCATCGGCAATACACCCGACGATCACACGCGGCAGGCCGTGGCGGCAGCGCTCGGCGTCGATCTCGAATTGCACCCGGAAGGCTTCGAGGAACTGAAGGTCCGTTTCGCCGGCGAGGAGATCACCGACAAGCGCAAGTTGCTGGTTACTTTTCCGCAGGGCGTGCGGATCATCCCCAACCCATTCAACCGCATTCCTGGCTTCATGGCCAACGAGCACTACTTCGTGCCCGGCTTCCCGCAGATGGCGCACCCGATGATCGAATGGGCGCTCGATACCTTCTACAAGGATCAGTTCAAGGCGGTCGGCGGCATGGTCGAAAAAGCCTTCCTGCTGACCGGTCCGACGGCCTACGAAAGCGCGTTGCTCGACCTGATGGAGCGCATCGTGGCCGCTTACCCGAGCCTGCGCCTGTTCTCGCTGCCTTCGCTGGTCGGCAAGGAGCGCAAGCATCTGGAACTGGGGGTCGAAGGTTCGCCTGAGCTGGTCGATCAGGCGATGGAGGAGATTCGCATCGAGGTCGAGAAGCGGGGCATCCACTGGAGCTGGCGCCCCTGATTCATTCCGGTTCTTGATCGGCCGATCAAACTCGTCACTCCCGCGAAGGCGGGAGTCCATGCCTGAGCTGGATTCCCACTTTCGCGGGAGTGGCCGATGCTCGTTGCAATGGATTGGCGGTGCGCTTCATCATTCAAATTGAAGACGTAAAAAAACCCGCGATTTGGTCGCGGGTTTTTTGTGGCCGGTAAGTGGCCGAAAGTCGGGGTGCCGGAATTACTTGGCGGTCGACTTCTTGGCAGCAGCGGCGGTTGCGCTGGTCTTGGCCGGAGCCTTGGCAGCAGTTGCCTTGACGCCAGTCGCCTTGGAGGCGGTCTGGATGTTGGCTTCAGCGATTTCGGACAACTGGCGGGTCACCGAGTTGAGGCTTTCAAAAGCTTGCGTGGAAGCGCTGATCACGGAGTTCATCGCAGCAGCGAAAACGTCGCCGCCAACCGGTGCAGCAGCCGTTGCCTTCTGGACGGCGCTGGTTGCATCCTTGGTCAGCTTGCCGTACTGGGCTTCGATAACCGAGGTCAGTTCCTTTTGCACGTCGGTCGTCAGTTCATAGACGCTGCGCGAGTATTCGACCAGCTTCTCCAGGCTCGGCTGAGCCAGATTGGCGTTGAGCTTGGCAACGCTGTTCGCATCTTTGGCGGCCAGCAGTTGCTGCGAGTTGGCGATAGAGTTATTGAAGAACTCGCGCGAAGCAGCGACGTTCAGTGCGGTCAGGCGCTCGACGCCGGTGAAGGCGGTGCGCAGCAGGGCCAGCAGGACTTCGGCGTTGGCTTTTTGGGCGGCGGCCAGTTGTTCGATATTCGGGTTGCTCATCTTTTTCTCCTCGAGATTGGTGGGGACTGCGGATGAAACAATGCCCCCGCCGAAGCGGGGGCATGGGTAAGGCAGATATTACTTGCGCTTGGAAGCGGCGGTAGAAGCGCTGACAGCCTTGACGGTGGCGTTGGTGGCAGCAGCAACATTGGCTTCGGTGATTTCAGCAACTTGCTTGGCAGCCTTGTTCAGGTTGTCGAAAGCGGAGTTGGCAGCAGCGATGGCGCTCTTGACGGCAGCAACAGCAACGTCAGAACCAGCCGGGGCAGACTTGGCAGCCTTGTCCAGCAGATCAGCAACTTGCTTCTGGAAGCCGCCGAATTGGGCTTCGATGCTCTTGGACAGCTCTTCTTGAGCCTGAGCAGAGATTTCGTAGACGCTACGGGAGTAGGCAACAGCCTTCTCAACGTTCGGCTGGGCCAGCGAAGCCTGGATGGACAGGGCTTCCTGGGCATCCTTGGCACCCATCAGGGCCTTGGCGCCGGAGACGGAGTCTTCCAGAACGGAACGGGCGGTGTTCAGGTTCAGGGCAGCGATGCGCTCGGCGGAAGCCAGGGCAGCGTTGGCGACGGACAGCAGAGAATCAACGGTTGCCTTGTTGGCAGAGGCGAATTGTTCCGGGGTGGTGAAGTTGAAAGCCATGGGATATCTCCTGATAGATTTGTGACGAACTGGGAAAAAACCGTTGCAGCGCGCTTTCATCAAGCAATGTTGCACCGCACCATGACCTTTATTATAGGGATGATTGTTATGTTGTCAACAATATTTTTGTGCAGTGCACAAAAAATAATTAAGCCATGAAAATCATGTGCTTGTCGGGTTCTGTGGCGCCTGTTCTGCTGCGGTTTTGCAGCGGTGAGCGGCGCAAGATGCACTACTGCGGTGCGGCTTGCAATTCCAGACCGCCAGAGCCCTTGAGTTCCAGGCGTTCACCGCGGGTGGCCGGCCGTTGTGCCTCGCTATCCTTGTTCTTCGGCTGGATCACGGCGCGAACCCGCGGTGTGGGGGCTTTCGGGTCACGAGCCTCACCGGCGGTGACCAGATATTTTTCGCTGACGGCGTCGTACCAGATGTAGTCGCCCTTGACCTGGTCTTCGCCGCTCTTGACCCAGGCGCGATGAAACAGTTCGGCGATTTCGCTGTTGGTGTTGTACTCGATGCGTTCAGCCTCGCCGTCAATGTACTCGTCCTTGCCTTCGCGTTTCTGGCGGAAACGGGCGAGACCGTTCTTGCCGCTGAAGGCAGTACCTTTCTGGAAGCCGTACTGGTCTTCGGTGATGACGACCCGGTCGGCTTTCAGAATCATCGTTCCCTTGGTGATCACGACATCGCCTTCGAGAATCTGGATTTTCTTGGCGTCATCGATCGAGACGCGGCTGGCTTCGAGCAGCATCGGCTTGTCGCGGTCGGCGCGCTCGGCGTGGGCGGGCAGTGCGGCGATCAGGCAAAGGGTGAGCGTGGCAAGGCGAAGGGTCATGGCGTGGCTCTGGGTCGGATGTATTGGCCTTTGACCTGCGATTGCAGCTCAAAGGTGGCGTTGTTGTTGTCGATCCGGGCGCCAACACCCGTCATCCAGGACTGGCCCTGGGTGATTTCGACCGGGCTGTTGGTGAAGGCGAAACCGGCATCGGGTTGGGCCGTGAGATCGGGCATGCGGGCAACCAGTTCCAGGCGGTCTGCGGTGCCGGCACGGGTCACGCTGACGTTGTCCCAGAGATAGACCGTTTCGCCCTTGGAGGTCACTTTGGCATGATCGCCCTTGACGGTGATCGAGGGGGCTTCAGGGCGATAGCTGATCAAGGTTGGCGACTTGAGCTCCGATGAGTCGTCGTCCGGGTAATGTTCGAGATAGGGGGCGGTCAGGCGATACTTGACCTGCCCGCTTTCGTCAAAGCGCCGAACCACGAAGTTTTCGGCCATGGCGTCCGGGTCGTGGCGCAGCTTGCCATTCTGTTTTCCGTTGCCGGCCTCAATGGTGCTCTGCAGCCAAAAGGTCAGCCCGGCCAGAACGGCCAGCATGATGATCGGAAAGAGTTGGCTGGGCCAGTGTTTCATTGCGGGTCGAGGTAGGGGGCGAACGCGGCGTCGAGCTTGCCCTGGGCGGCGAGGATGAGTTCGACAGCTTCGCGCACGGCGCCATGGCCGCCGGCCGCTTCGGTGACCACGTGGGCGCGTTCCTTGACGATGGGGCGGGCATTGGCCGGGGCAATGGCGAGGCCGCATTGGGCCATGGCCTTCAGGTCGATCAGGTCGTCGCCCATGAAAGCGAGTTCCGACCAGTCCAGCCCCAGTTGTTCGAGCAGCTTGCCGGCGACGGTGCGCTTGTCGCCGACACCATGGAAGACGTGCTCGATGCCCAAGTCTTTGGCCCGGCAGTTAACCACGTTGGAGTTGCGGCCCGTGATGATCACCACTTCGATGCCGGCGCGCTTCATCAGCACGATGCCGAGGCCATCCTGAACGTTGAAGGTCTTGAATTCGTGGCCATCGTCGGAATAGTGCAGGCCGCCGTCGGTCATCACGCCGTCGATGTCGAAGGCGACCAGCTTGATGCGGGCGGCGCGGGCTTGGGCGTCCATCAGATGACCTTGGCAGTGAAGAGATCGTGCATGTTCAGCGCGCCGATCAGGTGATTTTCAGCATCGACGACGAGCAGGGCGTTGATGCGCAGGCGTTCCATCATTTCGACGGCTTCGACAGCGAGGCGCTCAGGGCTGATCGTACGCGGGTTCGGGTGCATGACCGAGGCGATATTGCCCTGTTGCAGGTCGATACGCTTTTCGAAGGCGCGACGCAGGTCGCCGTCGGTAAAGATGCCGAGGACGACATTGGCCGGATCGGTGATTGCGACCAGCCCGAGGCCGCCGCGCGACATGGCGATGATGGCGTCGGTGATGGCGGTGGCCGGAGTGACAGCCGGAACCTTGTCGTCGGCACGCATGACATCACGAACGTGGGTCAGCAGGCGGCGACCGAGTGAGCCGCCGGGGTGCGAACGGGCGAAATCGTCCGGCCCGAAGCCACGGGCATCGAGCAGGGCAACGGCCAGGGCATCGCCGAGTGCCAGCGCGGCGGTGGTGCTGGCCGTGGGCGCGAGATTGTGCGGGCAGGCTTCCTGTTCGACGCCAGCGTCAAGATGAATATCGGCTTCACGAGCCAGGGTCGAGGTCGGGACGCCGGTCATCGAGATGATCTTGGCGCCCTGGCGCTTCAGGGCGGGCAGGATGCTGAGCAGTTCGCCGGACTCGCCGGAATTGGACAGGGCGAGCAGCACGTCATCGCGGGTGATCATGCCCAGATCGCCGTGGCTGGCTTCGGCCGGGTGAACAAAATAAGCCGGGGTGCCGGTGCTGGCCATGGTGGCGGCGATCTTGCGGGCGATATGGCCGGATTTGCCCATGCCGCTGACGATCAGTCGCCCATGGCTGTTGAGGATCAGCTCGACGGCCTTGGCGAAATCACCATTGATTCGGCCTTTAAGTGCCTCGACGGCAGCAGCCTCGATGCTCAGGGTCTGGCGACCCAGTTCCAGAGCGCGTTCCGGCGAAAAGCGATGGGGGTTAGGACTTGGGTTCATGGGCTGGCTGCGGTTATGATGTTCCAAGTATACCTGAATCGCGAAAACGGCCCTTGAGCGCACTTTCCCTTGTCCTTCTGTTACTTGGCGCCTCGGTCCTGGCCGTGGTTATCTGTCGGCGCATCAATCTGCCGCCGGTGCTCGGCTACCTCTTCGTCGGCAGCGTCATCGGGCCGCATGCGCTGAACCTGATGAACGACATGTACCGGGCGGAATATCTGGCCGAATTCGGCGTCGTTTTCCTGATGTTCTCGATTGGCCTGGAGTTCTCGCTGCCCAAGCTGTATGCGATGAAGCGCATTGTTTTCGGGCTTGGCCTGCTTCAGGTTGTCCTCAGTATGGCCCTGGTTGCCGGCTTGGCGATGCTGTTTGGTGTCAGTTGGCAGGTGGCCATCGCGCTCGGAGGAGTGTTCGCCATGTCGTCGACGGCGGTGCTGACCAAGCTGCTGGCCGAACGCATGCAGCTCGATTCGCCGCATGGCCGGGACATCATGGGCGTTCTGCTCTTCCAGGATCTGGCCGTCGTGCCCTTGCTGGTGATTATTCCATCGCTGACCCAGCCGCCGGAGAAACTGGCCATGCTGCTCGGTGTTGCCCTGCTCAAGGCGGTGATCGTGCTGGCCGTGATTCTGGTTTTCGGGCAGCGCCTGATGCGCAAGTGGTTCCATTTCGTGGCCCGTGCCAAGTCATCCGAGGTGTTCGTGCTGAATGTGCTGCTGATCACGCTCAGCCTTGCCACCATCACCGAACTGGCTGGCCTGTCATTGGCGCTGGGGGCGTTCGTGGCCGGCATGCTGATTTCGGAAACCGAATACAAACTACAGGTGGAAGAGGATATCAAGCCCTTCCGCGACGTGCTGATGGGCCTGTTCTTTGTCACCATCGGCGTCAAACTGGATCTGCACATCCTGGTCGGCTTGTGGTGGCAGGTGCTGCTCGCCCTGGCCGCGCTGCTGGTGATCAAGTCGCTGGTGGTCGGTTTGCTCTCCTGGCGGCTGGGCGCTTCGCCCGGTAACGCCATCCGTTCGGCTCTGTGGCTGTGTGCTGGCGGTGAATTCGGTTTCGTGCTGCTCGGCGAAATTTTGCATCTGCCCCGGGAAATTCAGCAGATCGCGCTGACGGTGCTGGTCCTGTCGATGCTGATCGCGCCTTTTATCGTCCTATATAGCGAACGGGTGGTGATGCGTTTCGTGGCGAGCGAATGGTTGATGCGCTCGATGCAACTGACCCGCATTGCGGCGCAATCGATGGACTCCGAGAAACACGCAATCCTTTGCGGTTTCGGACGAAATGGTCAGTACCTTGCCCGTTTTCTGACGCAAGAGGGCATTAATTACGTGGCGCTTGACCTTGACCCGGATCGGGTTCGGGAAGCCTCGGCCGGTGGTGAGAATGTCGTGTACGGCGATGTTGGCCGGAAGGAAGCCTTGATGGCGGCCGGCCTGATGCGTGCCAGCGTGGTCATCGTCACGGTCAGCGATACGCCTTTGGCCGAAAAGGTGTTGCATCACGTGCATGAACTCCGGCCGGATGTGCCGGTGGTGGTGCGTACGGCCGATGAAAGGGATATGGAACGTCTGACCCGGGCCGGTGCGGCCGAAGTCGTGCCGGAGGCGCTGGAGGCCAGCCTGATGCTGGCTTCGCATGCGCTGGTCTTGGTCGGTATTCCGATCAATCGGGTGCTCAAGCGGGTCCGCCAGACCCGTTCACAGCGTTACAGCCTGTTGCGCGGTTTCTATCGCGGTATGTCGGATCGGGATCATGACGAGGAAGACGAGCACCAGCCACGCCTCCATTCCGTCCTGCTTGCCGCTGGTTCCGGTGCAATCGGGCGGACGCTGGATGCGCTGAATCTCGAGGCGCTGGAGTGCGAGGTCAGCGCCATCCGTCGGCGCGGTATTCGCGCCCTGGAGCCAGCTCCGGAAACCCGACTGGAGGAAGGCGATGTTGTCGTCCTGCTGGGAACGCCCGAGGCGGTGACGGCGGCTGAGGAAAGGCTGTTGCAGAAATGAAGAAGCCCGCCGGAGCGGGCATCTTCATTTTATTCATTCTGTTTGGCTGTTAATTCGACGAACAAACAGTATATAGATTGGCGTCTTCAGCAGTTGTCAGATTGTTGGGGATGCCGGCGCCCGCCGCTTGAGCGCATTCGCCTTGGCAAATCGCACGGACGTTTCCGGTTGTGGTATTTCCGTCGTCCATGGTGATGTCAAGTTGGCGCACAAACCGTCCCTGAATTCCTGTCGTACAAACGAAGAAATTTCCTGCCCAGCCGGCAACAGGTGTTTCTCCGGTGATGCCTAGCGGACCGCCTTCAGCATTTCTTGGGATGAAGTCGGCGTTCATGACCGTCGTGCCAGCTGCAAGATTTGCAAGTCGCACGTGCTGCCAGAAGTTGCAGGACTCCGTGGCGCAGGCGTTTCCAGCTGGCTGGGTATTCCAGGCGCCCTCGATCCGACCGTCGCCATCCCCATTGACCGCCGCATTGACGTGCGCGACAGCTGCTCGGTCATCGCCGGGCAGAGCCCTGAATTTGTCTTGATAAGCGAAAACGAAGGTTGGAATGGAGCGAAAATCATTGGCCAGATTCTTGACCTTCGCGCTGTTGATCAGTTCCTGCCCCTTCAGAACGCCACCCATTAGCAGGCCGATAATGACCAGAACAATGGCGATTTCGACCAGGGTGAAGCCTTTTTGACTATTTTTCATGGCATGCTCCAATAAATATTTCTGCTTGGCTATTTGCAAATAGCGTGCCCGTGCCTTTGGGCGGGTATTTGGCAAATGTCGGCAATGGATCGATTGAATAGTGTCGAAAAATGAACAGGGTGTCTGAAAGATGAACGCCAGTGCTTCCGAGCAATTGACAGTTCGCCTGGCGAATTGGCCGCATCTCCTGCTGGCTGGCCATTTGCTGATGTTGCACGCCCTGGCTTTTGGCGGCTGGCAGATCCCTGCGGTTAAATTGCTGTGGTTGGTGGCCTTGGGGCTTTTCCTGATCTGGCAGCCGTTTGTCGCCGGTGAACGGCGAATCAGCCTGCGCCAGAGTGCCGTGTTGCTCGGGGCCGTGCTCGTTTCAACCTTGTTGCTGGGGCCGTGGCTGTTGCTGATCTGGTGTGGCGCGTTGTCCGCCTCGATTGGCGGACGGGGGCTGTGGGCCGAGAACCAGCGCGAACGTTTCGGCTACTTGCTGGCTTTCGGGTATCTGATCGGGTTGACTGTACTGGGCGTGGTACCCGAGCTTTCGCCGGCTGTCTTGATCGATCCTGACCTGCGCGGCTGGGTGGCGCACCTGATGCCGGTGCTCCTGCCGATCTTGCTGCTGTTTCCGGCGCATGCGCCGCAACGCCGTTCGGGTGAGGCTTTCGACCTGTTTTACGGGATGCTGGTCTTTCTGGTGCTGGCGGTTTTCGTGCTGGGTGCCTTGGCCTACATGCTGGTTGCGGGCGGCGGTTATATCGAGTCATTGTTCAAGACCTCGATGGCTGTGGCTGGCGCTCTGCTGCTGGTGGCCTGGGCGTGGAACCCACGGGCCGGGTTTTCCGGGGTTGGTTCGGCAATTTCACGTTATCTGCTGTCGCTGGGTATGCCGCTGGAGCAATGGCTGGTTCAGCTTTCCGAGGAGAGCGAGAGGCATACCGACCCAACCCGTTTTCTAGGTGCGGTCATGTCCCGCCTCGGGGCGATGCCATGGGTGCTTGGTGCCTCCTGGGCCGCTGGTGAAGTCGAAGGGCAGATGGGCGAGCAGGCGACGCATCGCCATACCTGCCAGGTCAATGACGTTGCCTTGTCGCTGCACTTTCGTCATGCTCCATCGCCGGCCATGCGCTGGCATGTCGAGTGGCTGTTGCGTCTGGTCATCGAGTTTTATCTGGTCAAGCGGCAGAGCGAGCAGTTGCAACGCCTGGGCTATGTCCAGGCCATTCACGAAACCGGGGCGCGCGTTACCCACGATGTGAAGAATCTGCTGCAGTCCTTGCAGGCGCTTTGTTATGCCGCGACCCAGCCGGGTGATCCGGCCGAAGTGGCGGGCTTGCTCGGTCGCCAGTTGCCGCAAATTGTCGACCGCCTGAAGGCGACGCTCGACAAGCTGCAGTCACCACGGATGGAAACGCTTGCGAGTGTCGCGGGCGATATTTGGTGGGCCAGGCTGAAGGATCGCTACGCCCATGCGCCGGTCGATTGGCGCGAGACTGATGGGGCTGGCTGCATGGTGCCCCTCGGGTTGTTCGACAGCGTGGCGGAGAATTTGCTGCAGAACGCCATGGCCAAGCGTCAGCGCGAACCAGGCTTGAAAATCGACGTAGCCTTTGTTGAGGGCAGCCTGAGCGTCAGCGATGATGGCTCCGCCATTGAACCTGCGAGGGCCAGGGCTTTGCTCAATGAGCCGGTCAGTTCCGAAGATGGCCTCGGTATCGGGCTTTATCACGCCGCCCGTCAGGCAGAGGGAATGAGTTATCGCCTGTCCTTGGCGGAAAACAGGCCGGGTCGAGTGGCGTTTACGCTGTCGCCCTGTCCGTAGATTGGCCATCCGGCGGGCCAATCAGGCGATAGACCACGGTATTTCCTTTGCCCTTCAGGTGCAGTGTCTGGGGTTCATCGAAGGCAAAGAGCCCGGTCAGGCGATGGTAGGTGGTCGCATCGAGCTGGATCATGCCCGGAGTGCCTTCGCTGGTGATGCGGCTGGCCAGATTGACGGTATCGCCCCATAGGTCATAAATGAATTTCTTCTTGCCGACAACGCCGGCGACGACCGGGCCGGTGCCAATGCCGATCCGCACGTCAAGATGCATGTCATTGACCGTGAAGTCGCGATGCAGCAGGTCGCGCATCGCGATAGCCAGTTCAGCGATGGATTGCGTGTAATTGTTCAGCTCGTTGTTCAGGCCGCCGGCCACCATGTAGGCATCGCCAATGGTCTTGATCTTTTCCATGCCGTATTGCTCGGCCAGTTCGTCAAATGACGAAAAAATCCGGTTGAGCATGGCGAAGACCTGCTGCGGGGTCATGCCCTCGGCGATACGGGTGAAATTGACGATGTCGACAAACATCACGGTGACATCGGCGAAACCGTCGGCAATGGCCTGGCTGTCGTGCTTCAGGCGCTCGGCGATGGGGCCGGGCAGGATGTTGAGCAGCAGGCGTTCCGAGCGATCCTGTTCATCCTGCAATAGCCGATGAGTTTCTTCGAGGCAGGCCTGCGCCTTCGCCTTTTCCTGCACGGCATAACGGAGCAGCAGATAAACGATGCTGGAAATGGCGGCAAAATTCAGCGCAAAGAAAAAGACGCTGGTCCGGATCGAAACCTGAGGGGCGTTGCTGGCCAGGCTATCGGCCAGGAAGTAGTCGAAAAACCCGGAGAGCGCCGTCAGGAAAATGTAGGCGAAAAACCAGGCCAGCGACTCGCGGACACCGAAGAACAGCACGGCGCCAATGGGAGCGAGCAAGCCCCACAGACTGGTACCGCTGGCCGTGATGAAATTGCCGATGCTCCACTGCACGGCAAACGGAGCGAACAGGAAGAGCGCCAGTTGCGTGTAGCGGAACAGATCGAAATTGCCGCTGCGGAAGTAATAGAGCAGATTGCCGACCAGCAGCAGCTGAAAAAGAAAGGGTGCATTGGCCGAAAACTGCGGCCCCATCTGGCCGTAGAGGAAAAGCCAGAGCATGGAGCCGAGACAAACAAGGCCCGTGGCAAAAATCAGTAAGGATTTTTTCAGCCGTGTTTCGGCGTCGTCACTCGGATTGATGCCGGCGGTGCGAAGGGACTGAAGGAAAGGCTGCTGGCTCACGGCGGGGCTGGGTCAAGCTCATAACGGTTGCATAGCCCAGTTTGGCAGCCGGGGGGGCGAAGGTCAATAACTTGCCTTGGCTAGTTCGTCATGGAAGGCGCCCAGTAGCAACCATGCGGCTCATCAGGTTGAACAGCGGAATCCATGTCACTTCGTCGTCATAGTTATCGCTTTGGGAGCGGCTGACAAATTTGTCATCGCCATTAGCGTTTTCCAGTTCGTCGCCCGCTGCGCCGGCCACCTTCGTGCCATCGGTTCGATAGCCACCAAGACCATTCTTGCCATGGGAAATTACGATGGCCGGGATGTTGGTGGCAATGTTAACGGCACCATCCGTGACGGTGATATTGCCCGTGGAGCATAGAGCAAAACTTGATTGCGTTGGCCCTGGAGCTAATAAGCACGGTGGTGTGGTATTTAACGCAATCGCATCAGCGAATTCGATACGGACTCGATAAGTAAACCGCTGCCCCCAAGGGTCGGTTTCCGCTAGGCCTAGCGTTGCCCACGGAATTACTCCGGTAGTTCGGCCCTCGTCTATCAGTCCGGCCACCGGGTCATTATTAGGTTTTGTTGGATCGGCTGGTGGCGGCAATCTTCCGTTGGCGATGGTGTAGCCTAGAATGGCCTCCCGGATATCGGCCAACTGGCGCCGCACTTCGCTTGTTCTCTGCATGTCCTGCTGCGTGCCTATGCTGAGCATCATGCCTCCGGCCAGCAGGGAGAAAACAATCAGGACAATGGCCATCTCGACCAGTGAAAATCCCAAAGACGAGCGCAGGGTTATGGATGAATGGGATTTTTTGGCATTCATGGCAGGGCGATTACCTGTCCGTTGAGAGAAATTGTTCGAGCTAGACGATCATAGCTCACCGAGGAAAACCAGCCATTATTCTCTAGACTCTCGTGCCAGAGAGGGTAGTGAACTGGGGTGGACGGGTACCAAGAGGGTGAATTGATAGCATAGGCTGGATTCTTGTAAGGAAATCGGCCAAGGTCTTGTCCTAGATTGGATAGACCGTCATTGTCCGAGTCTGCGAAGGGAGCGATGCTGCCGCCTGCCGAGTAGGCATAGCGGATCTCACTCAGGATTCGCTTGCTTACATACGAGAATAGGACCGCTGTTGTTAATGGTAGGACTTTGTCATTGAACTTGTCCCCTATGGTTCCCGAAAAATAGCTGTTGTCGCCGTCATTGTTGCTGGTTGCGGGGTTGCCATCCTTGGCGTCAAGATAATCAACGAGGTTGTTGCTGGGGCGGTTTTGACCTGGAAGTGCGTTGCCCGGAGCGATTACCAATGCGGCGATCCCGACGTTGCCATCAAGAGTTAGCGCGGATACTGAGGAGATGTTGATGGTACCGCTGTCCTGGAAGTTTGGAGAAAGGACGTACCAGATGCGCTCCCCTGAACTATCGCGCAAATCTGGAAGACCGAGCGTACGCCAAGGTAACCAACCGACGAATGCGGGACAAGGTGGCAAACCGGGAGCGTTGCCATCACTGGTCAAAGCCGGGCAAGGCAGGCTGCCGGGCCGGTTCGCGTCACTGACTGCTCGTGCAAGCAGCGCATCCCTAGCTTCTTGCAGAACGATAGCATCCCTAGAGTTTTGGCTGGATCGGGAAAATAAGCGGTTGGTTTGGCCAATCAGATAGAACCCTGAGGCGAGTAACAAGGCAATCATCAAGCCTAAAAGGACGATACCTCTTTGCCGATGGCGCAGATTTTTAGGCATGTGTGACTGGTCTAGCGTGCTGGCGGCTTGATCGTGATTTTGCCGCCACCCAGCACGCTCTGATGCTCACCACTCCCCGGAAGGTAGGTGTCGCCGATGGGGATGTGGGGAACTGGGGCCGTGTTGTCCCAGTTGGCTTCACCGTTGATCCAGCGGGTGCGGCGACCGTTGCTGCTGCGCACCTCGCCGTTGATGGTCAGGCTGGCCTCGCTATCACCGGCATCCTGAAGAAAACCGGGGTTGCGCTGGCGCTGAATGTCGAGTTTGGCGCGTTGCTGCGGATCGAGGAAGAGGCGGCCGAGCGGGGGAGTATCGGCCTGGCCGGGGGCGATGGTGAGGAAGAGCAGCAGGAACAGGGCTGGGCGCAGCATGCTCAGCTCTTCCCGGAGGGCTGGCGAACGGTCAGCCATTGCATGTCGCATTCGGCGCCAAGCAGGGCCATTGAGCTTCTTCCCTCGCCCTGGACGGCCAAGGGGGCGAGTTTGCAGGCCCGGACAATGACGAGGGCTTGCGCATTTTTCTGGATTCGGGCCAGGGCGTTGAGCAGGTCTTCTTCGTGCAGCAGGCGAAACTGGATTTTCAGGGGGCTGCTGTACCAGCCGATGTTGGCGCCACCGTTGCCATCAAGGGTGCTTCGGGCGCCAAACTCGTATTTCATGCCGGGAAGGCGCAAATCACGCTGGGTATCGCGCAGCATTTCCATCCACTCCAGGCGCTTTTCTTCGCCGGTGATGCCTGAGTGCTGCAAACGCTGCAGAATCTGCGTGCGCTCCTTGATATCCATTTCTTCGGTACGAACCTGGCGCAGACGTTGTTCGATCTGGTTTTTCGCTGAGGCCGCGGTATTTCTCTCGTGCTCTGCCTTGAGTGCGTCCTGGTGGGCGGCATTGCCGAGCAGGAAGGCAATGACGAAAAGCGCGAGCATGACCGCCAGGGGTAGGCCGAGTTTCCGGAAGTCATTGCGGGTCCAGTTCATGGTGCGTGGCTCCGGATGATTTCGACGGCAAACTGGCGTGGCTTGGCTTCTTCATCGACCCCGTCGCCGCCACGCAGTGAGGTGGCGGACTCGATGTCGAAAGGCCGCTGCACGATATTTACCGTAACGCCCGGTTCGTGGCGCAGGGCTTCGACAAACCGATCGAAGGTGGCCAGCGTTTGTCGTGTATTGGCTCGTTCCAGTCGAATTGAGGCACGTAGCGTAGTGATTTCGCGGTTGTCCGGCAGTTTGCTTCCGCTCGTCGGCGATAGCGCCCCATTTTCCCAATCGATGCCTTCCAGAGCAATGCTTGGCATCTGGTCAAGGATGCGGCTGACCAGGCCAAATGCAGGGCCGGGCAGGCGTTGCTGGCTCGCCAGCTGACTGTAGCGGCTGGTCAATTGGCGCAGGGTTTCGTTGTCAATGCCCAGTTGCGGGAAGGTGGCCGATATTTCCTGGTAGCGATGGTTGAAGTCCGCTTCGCTGGAAGCCAGGGTGCCCGCTTCCTCGCGCAAGGCATGGGCGTCGTAGGTTTGCTTGGCGGCAAAGAGCACGCTGCCGAGCAGGGCAACCAGTCCGGCGGCGATCAGGCCGTGACGGATCTGCGACAAGCGGTAGTGGTGGCGATGCGTTTCGCCGGCAAATTGTTGCCGGGGCGGTGCACTGGCGAGCAATTGCAGGAAGAGCAGATCGCTGCGGTTGTCCCCTGGCAGGGTGTGCAGCCTCAGCTTGGCCGCCGCCAGGTGGCTGTCGATGATGGTGAAGCTGAGCTGGCCGCGGTCGGGGCAGGCTTTTTCGATGGCCGGAATGCTTAGCGGATGGGCGACGATGAGGACCGGCAAGGCTTCATCTCGCCCGATCAGGCGTTGGCCGATCAGGTATTGGTGCAGTTTTCCGGCTTCGGCGGCAAAGGCGCTGGCGATGCCGGCGATGCTGCTGTCGGCGAGTGGTGCCATGCGTGAAAAATGGGCATGGCCATCGACCAGATAGCTCTCGCGGATCGAGTGATCCTGCACTGTCAGTAGCAGAGTGCGGCCACTGCCGAACCCAAGTTTTTTGACGAGCAGGCCACCGAGTTGGGCCACGGAATAGATGCCGGCCAGCGGCGCTTCGGCGCTACTGATGCGTTGCAGCCAAGGCTCGAAATGAGCCGGGTTGGTCAGTGCCGAGAGGAGCAGTTTTTCATTCTTGCGCTGGGTCTTCTCGTAGCCGAGCGAAATGGCCGTGGCGAGCGCCGTACCGAGAAAGTGCTGGCCGATCTTGCGGGTGATCAGGGTCTGTCTATCCTGGCCGCGCAGGAAGGGAATGGTCTCGTGGATGTGCCCTTCTTCGGCGACATTGGCGAGCAGCGAGAAATGGCTGTTGCGATGCTCGGCCAGGTATTGCGCGAATTCCCTCAGCCCGTCGTCGTTGTTCTCGAAAATACCCTCGGGCAGCAACTCGCCGCGCTGGCGGGAAAAGGCCTGCAGGCGGTGGGTGTTGAGGTAGAGAAGACGTCGGGTGATCATGTTTTGATCTTGCTGATGACGTCGTAAATGGGGCCGATAACCGAAAGCATGATCCAGCCGAGCAGGGCGCCCATGAACAGAGTCAGCATCGGCTCGATCAGGGCCTGGGCCTTGCCGACGGATTCTCTGACGTCACGGTTGTAGAAGTAGCTGACGTTGAGCAGTGCCTTGTCAAGGCCGCCGGTGCTTTCACCAATACGCAGCATGCGGACAACGAGGGGCGGAAAGAGGCCGACATCGCGGAAGGCTCCAGCGACGTTCTGGCCTTCACGGATCGACTGTTCGACCCGCTCCAGTGCCCGGCGGACGGCCCGATTGCCGACGACGTTCTGGGTCGAGCGGATCGATTCGAGCACCGGAATTCCGGAGGCGTAGAGCATGGCGAAAGTACTGGAAAAGCGGGCCAGAATGATCTTCTTCAGGATCGGGCCAACGACCGGCAGGCGCAGCTTGACGCCGTCGAGACGCAGGCGGGCCAGCGGATTGCCGCGCAGGATCAGCTGGCCGGCGATGACGGCGATGATCGGCAGCAGCAGGAAAACATACCAGTAGTCGACCAGCAGGTCGGAAACGAAGAACAGCAGCTTGGTGTGCGGCGGCAGCACATGGCCCATGTTCTTCACGAACAGCTTGAGCTGCGGCACCATGTAAATCATCAGGAAGAAGGTGGCGGACAGCACGATGGTGGCGACGAAAGCCGGGTACATCAGCAGTTTCTTGGTCTGCGAGGCCAGTTCGTCTTCCCACTTCAGCGATTCACTGAGGCTGGCCAGCACGTCAGGCAGTTGCCCGCTCGATTCGCCGGCCCGGATCAGGTTGCCGAACACCTGGCTGAAGACATCCGGGTGCTCAGCCATCGCCTGCGACAAGGTCTGGCCGCCCTCAATGCTTTCGATCAGCCCGGCCATGACTTCGCGAAATCGCGGGTGCTCGATCGAGTCGCGGAGATCGGTCAGGCCTTCGAGGATAGGGACGCCGGCCCGCGTCAATTGTTCGAGGTGGAAACAGAAATTGATCAGTTCCGGGCGCGGCACGCTCCGGTTGCCGAAAAGGGCGCGGTGCTGGATCGGGGTGCCGGTGACCAGATCGAGATTCATGCGCTTCAGGCGCATTTCGAGGTCGACCAGGTTGATCGCGTCGAGTCTCCCGTAAGTCATTCGACCTTCCACGCTGACCGCCTTGTAGTCGAAAAGCATGGCGTGCTTACATCCGGTCGGTCAGGTCGACGACGCGGGCCAGTTCTTCAAGCGAGGTCGTGCCGTTCAGCACACGGCGCATGCCGTCGTCGGCCAGCGTCGTGAAGCCCTGGAGCAGGGCGCGGGTGCGGATTTCGTGAATGGTCGCACGGCGGGCGATCAAATCGTCGATGCCGGCGTCAATGCGTAACAGTTCCATGATCGCCAGGCGGCCCCGGTAGCCCTGGAAATCGCACAGCTCGCAGCCGGTCGGCCGGAACAGCACAGGACGCGGCCCTTCGCCGTGCGCTCCGAGCAGACGGATTTCGTGCGGTTCGGCGTGATACGGTGACTTGCAGTGCTCGCACAGGCGGCGGATCAGGCGCTGGGCCACGATGCCGATGATGTTGCCGGCCATGATGTCGGGCAGCACGCCGATGTCGAGCAGGCGAGGCACGGCGCCGATCGCCGAGTTGGTGTGCAGGGTCGTATACACCTGATGGCCGGTCATCGCAGCTCGGAAAGCCATTTCAGCCGTTTCCGAATCGCGGACCTCTCCGACCAGGATAACGTCCGGGTCCTGGCGCATCATCGAGCGGATGCCGTTGGCGAAATCGAGCTTGGCGGTTTCTGCTACCGAGGTCTGGCGCACCATCGCCATCGGGTATTCGACCGGGTCTTCGAGGGTCATGATGTGGATGCCCTCGCTGTTGATGTGGTTCAACACCGAGTAGAGCGTCGTCGTCTTGCCGCTGCCGGTCGGGCCGGTGACCAGGATGATGCCCTCCGGCCGGGCGATCATCAATTTCAACTGGTGCAGGTGTTCCTCGGCCAGGCCGAGCCCTTCCAGCGGGACGATGCCCTTTTGCCGGTCAAGGATGCGCAGCACGATGTTTTCACCGTGGATGGTCGGTTGGCTGGCAACGCGGAAATCGATCGGCCGGCCGGAAACGGTCAGGCTGATTCGGCCATCCTGCGGGGCGCGCATTTCGGCGATGTTCATGCCGGACAGCACCTTGATGCGCACCGTCATCGCCGGCCAGTAGGACTTATGCAGGGCGCGAATCTGGCGCAGCATGCCGTCGATGCGATAGCGGATGCGCAGGAAGTTGGCTTCCGGCTCGAAGTGGATGTCCGAGGCCTCGCGCTTGACGGCATCGGTCAGGATCGAGTCGATCAGGCGAACGACCGGCTGGCTGTATTCGTTGTCCGTGGCCGACAGGCTGTGCCAGTCGATCTCGCCGGTTTCGATCTCGTGAAGGATGCCGTCGATCGACAGCTCGTGCCCGTAATACTGGTCGATGGCGTGGTCGATCTCGGATTCGCCGGCGAGCAGCGTTTCAATCTCGGTGCCTTCCTCCAGCTGGGAACGCACGCGGTCGAGGCCGACGATGTCGTTGATGTCCGAAATGGCCAGTGCCAGCCGACGGTTGGTCCGGTCGTAATCGAGCGGCAGCAGGTGGTGGCGCTTGGCCAGATCGCGCGGCACCAGTTTCAGCGCCTGCGGGTCGACCACGGCATGCGACAGATCGATGCTCTGCTTGCCAAGGCTCTCCGAAAGCGCCTGACGCAAGGTGGCTTCGGTGACGAAGCCGAGCGAAACCAGCAGCTTGCCAATCGGCTGGTTCTGCTTCATTTGTTCCAGCAGCGCGATGCGGAGCTGATCTTCCGACAGGATGCCTTCAGAGATCAGGATCTGGCCGAGGGGGCGGCGCTGGAGGGCGGTGGTGCTCATGGCGGGTTCAGCGCTGTGGCTCGGCTTGCATCTCGCCGAGACGCTTCTCGGTTTTGTTGCGGTCGAATGCTGCCGGGCGTTTGGCTGAGGCTTCGAGGGCCAGTCGGTAATGCTGGGCGGCAAGACGAGCCTGCCGCAGATGGTCTAGGCTGACGGCCAGATTGAACAGGTAATCCGGGTTGTCGCCATCGGCCGCTACTGCATTGAAATAGACTTGCTGCGCCTCTGCCCAGCGGCTCTGGCGAGCGTAAAGATTGCCTAGCGCAAAGTTGAGCGGAGCGGAGTCCGGCTGTGACGAAAGCAGGGTCTTCAGCCGGCTTTCAGTGGTTTGCGGATCGGCCTCGGCGGATGGCCCGTTCAAGGCTGCCGCCTGGGCGGCCGGGTCGCTCGGATTGGCGACCAGTGCCCGCTGCCGGAGGTTTTCCGCATCGGCCGGGCGGCCCTGGCGATGGGCGATGGCGGCGAGAGCAAGCAGGGCATCGGTGTTGTTCTGATCGCGCTGCAGGGCCTGCTCGAAATCACGGCGCGCCAATTCGGTTTCGCCACGCTGCAGGCTGCTGTGGCCACGCGCCAGATTGGCGTCAGGTTCCGGCTGCGTGCGAATCAGGCGGATTGGCGTACCGCTCGATTGGTCGTCATAGGCTGCCGGCGTTCGGCTCGGTGGCGGCGCGTTGCGCGGCGCGAAGAGTGGTGTTCCGGCAGCTTGGTCGTTATTCCAGATACTCGATTGATCAGAAGGTGCAGGCTGCGGGTTTGGTGCGACGGGCGGCATCGGCGCTGGTGCTGCGGCACCCGGCGGCGGCGCAAAAGCACGAGGGGGCGTTGCCAAAGAGCCGTGATTCATGGTGTTTAGTTGGTACCAGACGTAGCCGCCTATGGTGACTCCTGCCAGTCCCAAGGTACCAAGCGCCAGCCAGAGCGGCAGGCGGGATTTCGGTTCAGGCGTCCTCTTGGCTGTGAAGGCGTTGCGTACCGTTTCACGGTCGCGAATTTCTGTTGTGGCAGCGGGCGCTGCCACCTTGGCCTGGGTAGTAGCAGGGCGCGCCGAAGATAGTGGCGTACTCGCCAAGTCGGCATCCAGCGCATCCTGATAGATGGCCAGATCAGGCAGCGGGCTGGAAGTGCCATTCGCCGGGTCTCTGGCGATGGGCTCCAGGCTGAGGCTGTCGACAGCTTCGGCCGGCTGGCTTCCGAACTGAGCCCGGGCCGCTTCCTGTTTGGTCGTTTCCGCCCTTTTCAGGGCATCCATCAACAGGCTCATGCTTGGCTCTCAGCGGCTCGGAACAATGTTGAACGGCTGGGCTTCATTCGGCTGGGCGAAGAAGTTGTCATTCGGCAGGAAGCCGCGCATGTTGGCGTAGTCGCCATCCAGGCTGGCATCCTTGATGACGATAGGACGTAGGAAAATGACCAGTTCGGTTTTTCTCGCCAGATTGTTCCGATTATTGGCGACCTCGCCGACG
Organism: Azonexus sp.; assembly: GCA_041909135.1. Lineage (GTDB taxonomy): Bacteria > Pseudomonadota > Gammaproteobacteria > Burkholderiales > Rhodocyclaceae > Azonexus. The sequence continues at coordinate 134,619 of JAYREA010000004.1, forward strand.
ATGGGAATTTGGCCGACCAGGGGTACTTGCTGGTTCTGGTAGTCGATCTTGTCCTCCATCAGACCGCCTAAAACTGCGGTGTTACCACTGGTAACTCGCATGACGGACTCTATCTCGCGGGTGCGAATCTGCGGCACCTTGTTTAATCCGTTGAGATCTGGATTGGGGTCGTTGATATACCCCCCGAGAGCGGTGATTGTCGGGCGAACATTGAGCGTGACCACGTCGTTATCGCTGATTTGCGGCGTGACACTCATCACCAGGCCGACACTAACCGTTTGCGGTGTCGTCGTGTAGGAACGAATAGGTGTGCCGCCGACCAGGTTGGTGTTGGCGATGGCCAGCTCGGACTTGACGTTGAAGAAAACGATGTTCTCGACCACCTTGAGCAGCGCTGTCTGATTATTCATGACCGACAGGCGCGGGCTGGACAGCACTTTGGTCGTGCCGAACGAGTTCAGCATGGTTACCAGGGCTGTCGGGTCGCCCCCGGTGTAGCTCAGGTTCTTCGCGGGGGATGTCAGGGAGTTGCCGAGAAACTGGAATGCTCCGCCAGTTGTTAGCTTGGTCCATTCGATTCCCTGCTGATAACCATCGTTGAGGGTCACCTCGACAATCGTCGTCTCAATCAATACCTGCCGGCGTGCCGAGTTGATGACCCGGTCTACAAATTCCTGAATCCGGTCGTGCTGGCGTTGCGTGGCGCGCACTGTGATGACGCCGCTTTCGGCGTTCATGATGACCGAAGCCGCTTCCCGGAAGGTGCTGTGACGAACGAGGGTTGTGCCGGCCGCCTGGCTGGCCGAACTGGGCGCCGGGTTCGCTTGCAGGGCGTTGGCGATGGACTGGGCGGCACGCCGGCCGGTTTGCGGCAGGGCAGCGGCACCGGTTGCCGTCTGCTCGTTGTTTTGCTCGTAGCTGGTTTCGCTCGACCCTTCGGGCAAGACTTTGTCGGTTTCTCGCAGGATGTCCTTGATGTTTTTTTCCAGGGATTCCCAGAACTGGTTCTTCGACGAATTCTCGATGCGCGTGTTGGAAATGTTGCCGCCCGTTGCACCGACTGACGGCGCACCGCTGCCGCTGCTCGGTACGCCAGTGGCGATCTGCGTGTTGGCCGATACCGTTCCCGTGACGGTTCGCGCCATATTCACGTAATCGACCTTGTAATGCTTCAGGAAGGGCGAGTCAGGCATCACGGCGAGGTTCGGGCCATCCAGTTCGAAGCGCATGTCGACCTGCTTGGCGATGCGGGTCAGCAACTGGGGCAGGGTCTGGTCGATGGCATTCAGCGTGACGTTGCCGGTAATGCCGGGGTGAATGTCGACATTGACCTTGGCGTCGCGGGCCAAGGCGAACAGCAGGTCGCGAACCGGAACGTTGTTGACGACGACGCTGTAGGTTTCAGCCTTGCGGGTGGCTTTGGGTTTGGGCAGTGACAGGGTTTGCTGCACCGGCGCCGGGATGCTGCCGCTGGCCACCGGGACGGCGCTTTCGGTATTGAGGTGCCCCTTCAGCGGTTCGCGAGGCGTGGGGGCCGCACAGGCGGCCAATAAAAGGGAGGCGAACGTTGCGCTGATAAAACCGATTTTCATCGGGTTATGCCTTGTCTGAGCAGAGTGGTCACGTATTGATTGGTTTTCACTATGATGCTAGCACGTTAATTGGCCGGGCTGCATGCTTTGCCGCCAGTGAGCAAGGTTAACGCAACTTGCTGACCTGCCTGGGGAAAGGCTGAACGGCCTTGATCGTTTCAGGCAGGGTTAGCATGGCGGAAATTGCTTCTTCCCGACTGTCAAAATCGCCATAGATGACGCCCACCCGGTCGCGTCCGGAGAGGCTGGAGCGATAGACGCGAATGTGGGCGGGGTCGAGCACTTGAATGGCTCGCGAAAGAAAGCCCTCGACTTCGCCTGTGTGGGATGCGTCCGAGGCCAGCAACTGGATGAAATAGTGGTTGCGCGGGGCGTCCTTGATCCACTCTTCATATTGGGCGAGGTGCTGGCGCGTCAGCGCGCCGAACCGGATCTTGTCTGGAGCCGCGCTCAAATCCGGTGCTTCGCCGCGGGCTGGTATTGCTTGCAGACGTTTGCTGTTCTGCAGTGCTTGTGACTTTGGCGGAGCTGGCGGCGCGTTCTCGTTGTCGTTGCTTGGCGCCGGGGGGCGAGAGCCCAAGCCGATGGTCATGGCGATGAGCAGTGCACCGATGCCAGCACCGGCCAATCCCCAGAGCAGCGGCTTGGGGTTGAAAGGGGCTTTCGGTTGCAATGGAGAAAAGCGGGCGTCCTGTTCGGCGATTCTGATTTCGTTGCTATCGACCTCGTGGCTACCGCTGGAATAAGCCGCCAGCAGTGCCTTGTCGGCGAGGATGTTGATGCGCCGGGAAAGCCCTTCGGAAATTCGGGCAATCATCTGGATTGCTTCGCTCGTAAACGGGTTGGGGCCGTGATAGCCGGCGGCGCGCAGGCGAAATTCGATATAAGCAGCAACATCGGACTGCTTGAGCGGCATCAGGTTGAAGTGCTGGGTGATCCGCTCGCGCAGCTGGCGCATGTCGGTGGCGGCCAGGCGATCATCCAGCTCCGGCTGGGCGAACAGCGCAATTTGCAGCAGTTTGGTGGCCTTCGATTCGAGATTCGACAGGAGCCGGATTTCCTCCAGCGATTCGGCGGGCATGGCGTGCGCCTCGTCGATCAGCAGCACCACCCGCTTGCCTTCGGCGTAGCGTCGGATCAGCGCATCCTGCAGGGCGCGGGTCAGTGAGTGGGTTGCCTTGCCGTCGGTGGGGATGCCCAGTTCATCGGCAATGGCGCCGAGAATTTCCTGGCGGGACAGCGAAGGGTTGGCCAGGTAGAGCGTTTCGACGTTCTCCGGCAGGCGTTCAAGCAGCATCCGGCAGAGCATGGTCTTGCCGCTGCCGACTTCCCCGGTAACCTTGACGATGCCTTCGTCCTGGGTGATGGCGTAGATCAGGGCGTCGAGCGTTGGCCCGCGGTTGGCGCCGGTAAAGAAAAAGTCGGTGTGGGGCGTGATGCGGAAGGGGGGCTCACGCAGCCCGAAGTGTTCTAGATAAAGGCTCATCGACGGTTCCAGCCTTCCATGCGGTTGTAGAGTGTGGTGCGGTTGATGCCGAGGCGACGGGCGGCTTCGCTCATGTTGCCGCCGCTGAGTTCGATGGCCGCCTCGATGTAGCCGCGCTGCCAAAGCTCCAGCGTGGCGTCGAGATTGAGGCGGGACGATTTTTCGAGGTGCTGGCGGGCAGCCTGCTTGACGTCGGCCAGATCGTTGGCAAGTAATCCGGCTGCGCTGGGCGGCTGTTCCGGGCTTTCGAAATGGTCGAATTCCGCCCTCAACTGGTCGGCGCTGACGGTTTGTCCGGCATAGCGGGTGGTGAGGCGGATGATGATGTTGCGCAATTCACGCACGTTGCCGGGGAAGCCGTAATCGAGCCAGAGCGACTGGGCACCGGGGGCAAGCAGGAAAGGCTCGCTGTGCGCCCCGGCGGCGCAGGTCTTCCGGAAATGTTCGAGCAGAAGCAGGCGGTCGAGGCCGGTTTCCCGCACCGGAGGGACAGACAGCGTGAAGACCGACAGGCGGTGGAAAAGATCGGCTCGGAAGCGGCCCGCCCGCATTTCTTGGCGCAGGTCGCGATTGGTCGCGGCGATGATGCGAGCGGTGGATTTTCGTGTCTGTGTCTCGCCAACCCGCTGATATTCGCCGTTTTCCAGGACGCGCAGCAGCTTGGGTTGCAGGTCCAGCGGTAATTCGCCGATTTCGTCGAGAAACAGTGTCCCACTGTCGGCGTCTTCAAAATAGCCGGCCTTGGCGGACGTGGCGCCAGTGAAGGCGCCTTTAGCGTAACCGAACAGCGTGGGTTCAAGCAGCGTCGGCGAGATGGCGGCGCAATTCAGGGCGAGGAATGGCTTGTCTCGGCGTTCGGTCAGGCGGTGCAGGTAGTGGCTGGCGACGATGTCCTTGCCGCTGCCTGATTCCCCTTCAATCAATACTGGATAGGCAAGATTGGCATATTGACCGAGTTGCAGACGCAGGCGCTGCATGGGCAGGCTTTCGCCGATCAGTCCTGATGTCTGCGTGGCCTGCGTTTCGCTGCCAAAGCGCAGGGCCTGGCGAAATAGCTCGGCGAGACGACCGGGATCGCAGGGTTTGGCTATGAATTCGACGGCGCCTAGCGTTCGGGCATGGCGGGCATTGTCTTCATCACTCTGGCCGGAAAGAACGATGATCTTCATGTCCGGCGACAGGGCCAGCAGGTCGCCGATCAGCGCGAAGCCTTCGTCGGGGCGATGGGGCAGAGGCGGGAGGCCGAGGTCTACCAGGGCAAGCTGGGGCGGATGGCGAAGTTGTCGCAGTAAAGCCAGGGCGTGAGCGCGAGAGTGACTTGTGAGAACGTCATATTCCTGAGCGAACGCGAAATTGAGTGATTCACTGATCAGTGAATCGTCATCAACAATCAGCAGGAGTGGCTTGGCAACTGGCAAGAGCGCAACATTCCATGTGAAATATTTCCGATTATAGCCTTGTCGTTTCCCGGCGACCCTTGGCATTTCTGTTAAAATCGCCAGTCTTTTTTGAGGAATGCACTTTGTCGGACGACATCCTGGTCGATATCGAGAACCTCCAGTTCGATTATGACGGCAGGCCTGTGCTGCAAGGGATCAACATGAAGATTCCGCGTGGCAAGGTGGTCGCCATCATGGGCGGTTCCGGTTGCGGCAAAACCACGCTGTTGCGTTGTATCGGTGGCCAATTGCGGCCGACCGGAGGGCGCGTTCGGCTGGAAAAACACCAGGTGTGCGAGATGTCCGAGGCCGAGTTGTATCGCCTGCGGCGCCGGATGGGCATGCTATTCCAGTTTGGCGCCTTGTTCACCGACATGAGCGTTTTCGACAATGTGGCTTTCCCGATGCACGAGCACACGGACATGTCGGAAGAAATGATCCGCGATCTGGTGCTGATGAAGCTGGAAGCGGTCGGTTTGCGCGGTGCGCACAAATTGATGCCAGGTGAATTGTCCGGCGGCATGGCGCGGCGAGTTGCCTTGGCGCGTGCGCTGGCGCTTGATCCGATGCTGGTGATGTACGACGAGCCGTTTACCGGTCTTGATCCGATTGCGCTCGGCGTGATCGGCCAGTTGATCCGTAAATTGAACGATGCGCTGGGAGCAACGTCGATCATGGTGACCCACGATATTCACGAGTCCTTGTTGATCGTCGATTACATCTACTTCCTGAATGGCGGCCAGGTGGTTGCCGAAGGGACGCCGGATGAGATTCGTGCTTCGAAGGATCCGTTTGTGCACCAATTTGTTTATGCCGAGCCGGATGGCCCGGTGCATTTTGACTATCCTGCTCCGTCGGCGCGAGACGAGTTCCTGAGCGGGGTTGCGCATGCTTGACCCGATTTCCCTGGTTCGGAAAATCGGCCATATGACGGTTGATCGCATCTGGCGGCTCGGATTCGCGGCGCGTTTCTTTTGGGCCGTACTCATGCATTCCGGCTCCTCGTTCCGTCGCTTGCCGCTGACCTTGCGTGAAATCTATTTCAGCGGCGTCCTGTCGCTGCTGATCATCATGGTTTCTGGCCTGTTTGTCGGCCTGGTGCTTGGTCTTCAGGGCTACGAAATCCTGCAGCGCTTTGGTTCGACCGAAGCGCTGGGAACGCTGGTTGCCCTATCGTTGACCCGCGAACTGGGACCGGTGCTGGCCGCGATCTTCTTTGCCTCGCGGGCCGGCTCGTCGGTGACGGCCGAAATTGGCCTGATGAAAGCGACTGAGCAGTTGAAGGCCATGGACATGATGGCGGTCAATCCGATTGCCCGTGTCGTGGCGCCACGTTTCTGGGGCGGCGTCATCTCCATGCCGCTGCTGGCTGCTATTTTCTCGGCGATGGGCGTGCTTGGCGGATGGTTGATCGGTGTTGTCTTCATCGGTGTCGATGACGGCGCCTATTGGTCGCAGATGCAGGCGAGTGTTGATTTCCGTTATGACATCTGGAATGGTGTCATCAAGAGTTTTGTCTTTGGTATTGCGGTCTCGCTGATTGCCGTTTTTGAAGGCTACGATTCGGTGCCGACGGCCGAGGGTGTCTCGCGCGCCATCACGCGAACCGTGGTGACTTCGGTGCTGACCGTGCTGGCGCTGGATTTTGTCTTAACCTCGTTCATGTTCCGGGGAGCTTAATGAACCGTACTGTACTCGACCTGTGGGTCGGATTTTTCGTGGCACTTGGCCTCGCAGCCTTGCTTTTTTTGTCGCTCAAGGTCGGCAACCTGTCGTCGTCCCACTTGTCTGAGGCTTACGAGCTGCAAGCCAAGTTTGATAACATCGGTGGCCTGAAGGTGCGTGGCCCGGTCAAGAGCGCTGGCGTCGTGGTCGGGCGGATCGTTGATATCCGGTTTGATGCGGCGACCTATGAGGCCGTGGTCAGCATGACCATTGACGGGCGTTACCGCTTTCCGAAGGATACGTTTGCCTCGATTAATACTGCTGGCCTGCTCGGCGAGCAGTATGTCGGACTCGATGCCGGTGGTGACGAGAAGATGTTGCAGGCGGGTGAGACGATTGCCAAGACTCAGTCGGCAATCGTTCTTGAGAAATTGATCAGCCAGTTTTTATTTAGCAAAGCGGCAGACGGACAGGACAAGAAATGACGAAAAGTCTCGGCTTATCTGGAATGCGCAGCGGACGGCGGTGGGCCCTGGGGGGGCTCATGGCACTTGCTTGCGTCGGTAACGTGTTTGCCGAGGAAAATCCGCGTGACCCGTACGAGGGCTTCAATCGCTCGATGTTCGCGGTCAATGAAGCCATTGATAAATATGCGGCCAAACCGGTTGCCCAGGCTTACGACAACGTCGTGCCGTTGCCTGTGAAGGCCAGTGTCGGCAACTTCTTTGGCAATGTCGGCGACCTGTGGATTGGCGCCAATAGTGCTCTGCAGGGCAAGTTCGGTGATGCCGGTGTGGATATTGGCCGTTTGCTGATCAATTCGACCGTCGGGATTTTCGGGCTTTTTGATGTCGCCAGCGAACTTGGCCTGGAGAAGCACGAAGAGGATTTTGGCCAGACCCTGGCTGTATGGGGTGTGGGAAGCGGTGGCTATCTGTACTGGCCAGTGATTGGACCACGCAATGTGCGCGACACCGCAGGTTTTGGCGTCGACTCGTATATTGATCCGGTCTGGCGCATCCGTGCGGTTTCTGTACGCAACAGCATGGTCGCCTTGCGCTTTGTCGACATCAGGGCAAGCCTGTTGCCGGCTGATAAGGTGGTTGAGGAAGCTGCACTCGATAAATATGCCTACATTCGCGACGCCTATCAGCAGCGCCGTCGCAACCAGATTTTCGATGGCCGCCCACCGCGCCTGGATGATTGATTACTCAATATACAAAAACATGAAAAAGCTATTTGCCCTGTTGTTTGCTGGTTTTGTGTCTGGCGCGGTGTTCGCCCAGGAAGCGCCGGATGTCATGGTGCAGCGTGTGACCGAAGAGGTTCTGGAGATCATCCGCAAGGATAAGGACATCCAGAACGGTGATACGCACAAGGTTATTGAGCTGGTCGACAAGAAAGTATTGCCCAATTTCAACTTTACGCACATGACCGCGCTGGCGCTGGGCAAGGAGTGGCGCAAGGCCAGTCCGCAGCAGCAGCAGCAATTGACGGCCGAGTTCAAGACCCTGTTGGTTCGCACCTATTCCAACGCACTGACCGGCTACAAGAACCAGAAGGTGGTGTACAAGCCCATCAAAATGGCGCCGACCGATACCGATGTGCTGGTCCGGACCGAAGTTCACCAACCCGGTAACAAGCCGGTGCAGCTTGATTACAGCCTGGAAAAGCTGGACGCGAACTGGAAGGTTTACGATGTCGTGGTTGCCGGGATCAGTCTGGTCACCAACTATCGTGACCAGTTTGGCCAGGAAGTGCGTAATGGCGGTATTGATGGCCTGATCGCCTCGATCGCTGCCAAGAACAAGTCCCTGGAAGCTAATTCGAAGAAATGATCGAGCGCAAAGCAGGGTGTCTGCTGGTCAAGGCGCCGTTGACCATGGCCAATGCACGCGGCCTGCTTGAAGCAGGCCGTTCTGCTTTGCAGGCCGGTGAACAGGTTTTCGATTTCTCCGAAGTGACCGAGGCGGATTCCTCTGCCCTCGCTGTCATGCTCGGTTGGCTACGCGCGGCCAGTCAGACGCAATCGACCATCAAGTTTGCCCATATTCCGACCGGCGTTCGCGCGCTGGCCGAACTGTACGGCGTGACCGAACTGCTGCCCCTCGCCTAAGGGGCATTCCATGACTCCTGCTGTTTCCATCGTCGACGTCGTCAAGCATTTCGGTTCACTGCAAGCATTGGCTGGGGTGTCGCTTGAGATCGAGCAGGGCGAGTTTTTTGGCTTGCTTGGCCAGAACGGCGCCGGCAAGACAACGCTGATTTCCTCGTTGGCCGGATTGGTGCGACCGGATTCCGGGACGCTGAAAGTGCTCGGTCATGATGTGATCAAGGATTTTCGCGAGGCGCGCCGTTTGCTGGGGGTGGTGCCACAGGAACTGGTCTTCGATCCGTTTTTCAACGTTCGCGAAACTTTGCGCATTCAGTCCGGTTATTTCGGCATCCGCAATAACGACGCCTGGATTGATGAGATTCTGGAAAACCTCGATCTGACAGGCAAGGCGAACGTGAACATGCGTCGTCTTTCTGGCGGCATGAAACGGCGTGTGCTGGTTGCCCAGGCGCTGGTGCACAAGCCGCCGGTCATTGTCCTTGATGAGCCGACCGCCGGCGTCGATGTCGAGTTGCGACAGGGCTTGTGGCAGTTTATTCGTCGCCTGAATGGCGAAGGACACACAATCATCCTGACCACCCATTATCTGGAAGAGGCGGAAGCCCTGTGCAATCGCATCGCGCTGATGAAGCAGGGCAAGGTTGTTGCGCTGGATACCACGGCCAACCTGATGGCGGCGCATCCGGGTGGCACGCTGGAGGATGTCTTTGTCCGGGCGATGAACCAATGATCGGCTTCCTGACCCTGTTCGAGAAAGAGTTCCTGCGTTTCTGGAAGGTCAGCTTCCAGACCGTCGCTGCGCCGGTGCTGACGGCCTTGCTCTATCTGCTGATTTTCGGGCACGTGCTCGACGAGCATGTTCTGGTCCATGGCGTGCGCTATACCAGCTTCCTGATTCCCGGTCTGGTCATGATGCAGGTGCTGCAGAATGCCTTTGCCAATTCGTCTTCCAGCCTGATTCAGGCCAAGATCACCGGTTCGATCGTCTTCGTGCTGCTGCCACCGATTCCCTACAGCGCTTTCTTCGCCGCCTATGTGCTGGCGGCCATGGTTCGCGGCTTGCTGGTCGGTGTTGGCGTTTTGGTGGCGACCGTCTGGTTTGCCGAGTTGAGGGTAGTGGCGCCCCTGTGGATTCTGGTCTTTGCCGTCTTGGGCGGCGCGTTGTTCGGGGCGCTCGGCATGATTGCCGGTATCTGGTCCGAGAAGTTCGACCAGCTGGCCGCCTTCCAGAATTTTCTGATCATGCCGCTGACCATGTTGTCCGGTGTTTTCTACTCGATTTACACCTTGCCTACATTCTGGCAGCGCGTGTCGCATTACAATCCCGTCTTTTACATGATCGATGGCTTCCGTTATGGCTTTTTTGGCGTCTCCGATGTGGCGCCGGAAATCAGTCTGGCGGTCGTCGTTGCCTGCTTCGCCGCCGTGTCCATCGTGACTCTGAGCCTGCTGAAGCGGGGCTGGAAGCTGAGAGGCTGAACATGATGCATCCCGACCATATCAAGGAACTCATCCTTGCCGGCATGGCCTGTGAACAGCTTGAACTTGATGGCGATGGCCAGCATTTTCAGGCCTTGGTAGTAAGTAAGGAATTTGTCGGGAAGAGCCGCGTGCAGCGTCAGCAGCGCGTGTATCAGACCCTGAAGGAAAAGCTGGATACCGGGGAATTGCATGCCCTTTCCTTCAAAACCCTGACCCCGGAAGAATGGAGCGCGCAGCGTGGATAAGTTGTTGATTGAAGGGGGCAAGGTCCTCTCGGGTGAAGTTGCCATGTCTGGTGCCAAGAATGCAGCGCTGCCGATTCTCTGTGCTTCGTTGCTGACCTCGGATCCGGTGCATTTCACCAATGTGCCGCACCTGAACGACATCTCGACCATGTTGCGCCTGCTGGGTGACATGGGGGTTGGTGTGACGATGGATGGTATCGACGGCATCGTTCTCAACGGTGGCGGCCTGAATAATCCTGTGGCGTCGTACGAGATGGTCAAGACCATGCGCGCCTCCATTCTCGTGCTCGGTCCGCTGGTTGCTCGCTGTGGCGAGGCTCGCGTCTCGCTGCCCGGCGGTTGTGCCATTGGCGCCCGCCCGGTCGACCAGCACATCAAGGGCCTGCAGGCGATGGGTGCCGAGGTCAAGGTCGAGCAGGGCTACGTGCACGCCAAGGCGACCCGCCTGAAGGGCGCCCGTATCTGTACCGACATGGTCACCGTGACCGGTACCGAGAACCTGATGATGGCCGCCTGTCTGGCCGAGGGCGAGACAATCATCGAAAACGCCGCGCGTGAGCCGGAAGTGGTCGATCTGGCCAATTGCCTGGTCTCGATGGGCGCCCGCATTTCCGGCGCCGGTACTGACGTCATCCGCATTCAGGGTGTAGAAAAGCTGCATGGCGCAACGCACGCCATCATGCCGGACCGCATCGAGACCGGCACCTATCTGTGCGCCGCAGCGGTGACAGGCGGCGATATCCGTTTGCTGAGGACTTCGGCAGCCTATCTGGATACGGTCGTGGACAAACTGATGGATGCAGGTTGCGAGATTACCGTCGAGCGCGACGCGATCCGCTTGGTTGCGCCGCAGCGCCTGAAGGCGGTCAGCCTGCGCACGGCGCCGTATCCTGCCTTTCCGACCGACATGCAGGCCCAGTTCATGGCTATCAACTGTATTGCTGATGGTGTGGCAACGATTCGCGAAACCATCTTCGAAAATCGTTTCATGCACGTCAATGAATTGATGCGCCTTGGTGCCAACATCCAGATCGAAGGCAACAATGCCATTGTGCGCGGTGTTGACAAGCTTGAAGGTGCAACCGTGATGGCCACCGATCTGCGTGCCTCGGCCTCCTTAGTCATTGCCGGTCTGGTTGCCCAAGGCGAAACAATGATCGACCGTATTTACCATCTGGATCGCGGTTACGAACGTATCGAAGAGAAACTTGCCAAGTTGGGCGCGGCCGTCAGGCGAGTGCATTAAGCCGGCGGTTCAGGCAGATAATTTGTCTCATTTCTGCAGTCGGCTGCAGAAATGTGCAAAAAATGCTTGGCGTATTTGAAATGCTGGCCCATACTCTGAGGCTCGGGATTTCCAGGCAGTGTTTTGTTCCTGCGCCGTACCACGGTTTGTCAGCTCCTCGGTCTTGGTTCTCGTATTTTTGTGGCGCAAGCCCGTATATTTTTTAAGGATGCTTTCAAATGGCAAACGGTACCGTTAAGTGGTTCAATGATTCCAAGGGTTTTGGCTTTATCTCCCCGTCCGAAGGTGGTGAAGACCTCTTCGCTCACTTCTCCGCAATTCAAGGCAACGGTTTCAAGACCCTGGCCGAGAACCAGAAAGTGACCTTCGACGTCGTGAATGGCCCGAAGGGCAAGCAGGCTGCAAACATCCGCCCGGCTGAATAAGTCGCGGATACGCCTGTATCGAAAAGCCCGGTTCGCCGGGCTTTTTCTCGTTTACACGACAGTTTTTTCTGTTTGCGGCTATCGCCCCCTTGATTTGCGCGACGTCGCTGCTGACTTTTGTGCCGGAATTCGTGCTTTGCTCTCCGAGTCACCTCGGGTATCTGTGGGGCTCTGCTAAAATGGCGTTTTGGCCTTTTTAGCAAGCTACCCCGTGACGACCATCACCATTGCCCTATCCAAGGGCCGCATTTTCGACGAAACCCTGCCGCTGCTGGCGGCGGCGGGCATCGTTCCGACCGAAAACCCGGAAACCTCGCGCAAGTTGATCATCGAGACCAACCAGCAGAATGTGCGCGTCGTGATCGTTCGCGCCACCGATGTGCCGACCTATGTCCAATACGGCGCAGCCGACCTCGGTGTGGCGGGCAAGGATGTGCTGATCGAGCATGGCGGCGAAGGCCTCTACGCGCCGCTCGACCTGAATATCGCCAAGTGCCGGATGATGGTTGCCGTGCCGGAGGGCTTTGATTACGAAAATGCCGTGCGCCAAGGCAATCGCCTCAAGGTCGCCAGCAAGTACACCAAGACAGCACGGGAACATTTCGCCTCCAAGGGCGTTCATATCGATCTGATCAAGCTGTACGGTTCGATGGAACTGGCGCCGCTGGCCGGTCTGGCTGACGCCATCGTCGATCTGGTGTCTACCGGCGGTACGCTGAAAGCCAACAAGCTGGTCGCCGTCGAGGACATCATGGGCATTTCCTCGCGACTGGTGGTCAATCAGGCCTCGCTCAAGGTCAAGCGCGAAACCCTGCAACCGATTATTGACGCCTTTGCCCAGGCGGTGGAGAAGTAAATGGTCGCCATTAAACGTCTTGCGACGGTCGATGCCGATTTCAAGGCAAGAATGGATGCGCTGCTCGCTTTCGAGGCGGCGCAGGATGAAGGCATCGAACGCACCGTCATCGGTATTTTGGCTGATGTGAAGGCGCGCGGCGACGTGGCTGTCGTTGAATACAGCAACAAGTTCGACCGTCTGGCCGCCAGTAGCATGGCCGACCTCGAATTGTCCAAGGCCGAAATGCAGAAGGCGCTCGACGGCTTGCCCGTTGATCAGCGTCAGGCGCTGGAAGCGGCCGCCCACCGCGTTCGTGTCTATCACGAGAAGCAGCGGATGGACGGCTGGTCCTACACTGAAGCCGACGGTACTATGCTCGGCCAGATGATTACCCCGCTCGATCGCGTCGGTCTCTATGTGCCCGGCGGCAAGGCGGCTTACCCGTCATCGGTGCTGATGAATGCGATTCCGGCCAAGGTGGCGGGCGTCAAGGAACTGATCATGGTCGTCCCGACGCCGGGCGGCGAGCACAATCAGCTGGTGCTGGCAGCGGCCTGTCTGGCCGGCGTCGACCGCGTCTTCACCATCGGTGGCGCACAGGCCGTGGCCGCACTGGCCTACGGCACCGAGGCGGTGCCGCAGGTCGACAAAATTGTCGGTCCGGGCAATGCGTATGTGGCCTGTGCCAAGCGTCGGGTATTCGGCATCGTCGGCATCGACATGATTGCCGGTCCTTCGGAGATCCTTGTTGTTGCCGATGGCAGCAGCGATCCCGACTGGGTGGCGATGGACCTCTTTTCGCAGGCCGAGCACGATGAACTGGCGCAATCGATCCTGATCTGCACCAATGCCGCCTATATCGACCGCGTGCAGGCCAGCATCGAGAAACTGCTGCCGACCATGCCGCGTCGCGAAGTGATCGAAACGTCGCTGACCAATCGTGGTGCGCTGATTCTCGTCCGCGATCTCGAAGAAGCAGTGGCCATTGCCAATCGCGTTGCGCCCGAACACCTCGAGCTGTCGCTGGCCGATCCCGATCCGTGGGTTGCCAAGATTCACCACGCCGGGGCCATCTTCATCGGTCACTACACCTCGGAGTCGCTCGGCGACTACTGTGCCGGCCCGAACCACGTGTTGCCGACTTCCGGCAGCGCGCGCTTCTCGTCGCCGCTGGGTGTTTATGACTTCCAGAAGCGAACCAGTCTGATCAAGGTTTCCCGGGCCGGGGCGCAGACCCTGGGCAAGATTGCCTCGACGCTGGCGCATGGCGAAGGTTTGCCGGCTCATGCCAAGTCGGCCGAGTTCCGGCTCGACAATTGACTGAAATCCGCGGTTGATCGTGGAAGCCACTGAATCCCAAAGCCGCCCGGACCTCCGGGCGCTTTTTTTGGGTTTTTCGTCGGTAGGCTTGTCGGGCTTTGGCGGCGTTTTGCCCTTTGCCCGGCGCATGCTGGTCGAGGAACGCCAGTGGATGAGTGCCGAAGAGTTCAACGCCCAGCTCGGTCTATGCCAGTTCCTGCCGGGGCCCAATGTTGTCAATCTGGCGGTTGTCGTCGGCAAGCGCTACTGCGGCCTGCCGGGGGCCATCGCTGCACCGGTCGGCCTGCTTGCCGGGCCGTTTGCCATTGTTCTGCTGCTGGCCTTGCTTTACGACCACTACGGCAGTTTGCCGCTCGCCCAGTCCATGCTGCGCGGCATTGCCGCCGTCGGCTGTGGGCTGCTCTTCGCCATGGCCTGGCGGATGGGGGCGGCGATCAAGGGAAAGTTATTTTTCCTGCCATTTACGGCGTTAACGGTGGCGGCTATCGCCGGTTTGCGCTGGCCCATGCCCATCGTCATGGTCGCCGGGCTGCTCCTTTCCGGTGGCGTGGCGTACTGGAAGCTGGGCCGGAAATGATCGTCGTCGAACTCTTTCTCGAGTTTGCGCTGCTCTCCTGCATCGCGTTCGGTGGCGCCACGGCGCTATTGCCGGAAATGCACCGTGTCGTTGTCGAAAACCATCACTGGCTGGACGATGCGACTTTCACGCATCTTTACGCCATCGCTCAGGCCGCGCCCGGGCCGAACGTCTTGGTCGTGACCCTGATTGGCTGGGAGGTCGGCGGCCTGCTCGGTGCCTTGGCCAGTACGCTGGCCATGTGCCTGCCAATGAGCGTCCTGATTTATCTGCTGATCGATCGCTGGGAAAGTTTTGCCGGAAAGCGCTGGCAGAAGGCGATCAGCATTGGTGTGGCGCCGCTTGCGGTTGGCCTGATCTTTTCCGGTGCCACCCTGATTGCCCAGGCTGCCGCCTTCGGCTGGGCAGCGTGGGGGCTGGTGGCGGCAACCCTGGTTGCCAATTTGCGGACGAAACTGCACCCGCTGTGGTTTATCGGGGTGGGGGCGGGGCTAGGATTGCTCGGCTTGGTCTGATCCTCGCTTCAGGTCTTGTTGTACGGGTTTTCCAGGCCCGATATCACTTCCTGAAACACCGTGCGAATCTGGCTCTCCTCGCATTCCATCAACAGCGCATCCTCGAAGGCGTCCTGCGCCATCTGGCGGAGTTCTTCGAGGTTTTCGCGTAGCACCTTGATCTTCTCGGTGCAGGCAACAACGCTGCCGTCGGGCCGTTTCCAGACGAGCTCCATGTCAGTCAGGCGGTGATCTGGCGCAGGGCGTCGGTCAATGCCTTGCATTCGCCATCGGTGCCAACGGTGATGCGCAGGAACTGGTCGATGCGCGGCAGCTTGAAGTGGCGGACGATGATGTTCCGTTCGCGCAATGCCTTGGCCAGTTCAGCGGCATCGCGTTGCGGGTGACGGGCGAAGATGAAGTTGGCGGCGGAGGGCAGGACTTCGAAGCCGAGTTCGGTGAGTTCGGCGGTCAGTGTGTCGCGGGTGGCAATCACTGCGCGGCAGCATTGCTCGAAATACGCTTCGTCTTCCATGGCGGCGACGGCGCCAACAATGGCCAGTCGGTCGAGCGGGTAGGAGTTGAAGCTGTTCTTGACTCGCTCCAGCGCCTCGATCAGGGCTGGATGGCCGACGGCAAAGCCAACGCGCATGCCGGCCAGCGAGCGGGACTTTGACAGGGTATGGACGACCAGCAGGTTATCGTAGCGGTCGACCAGTGAAATGGCGGTTTCACCACCGAAATCGACATAGGCTTCATCGACGACGACGACGGCATCCGGGGTGGCCTTGAGTATTTTCTCGATGGCGGCCAGCGGCAGCAGGCGGCCTGTCGGGGCGTTTGGATTGGGGAAGATGATGCCGCCACACTGCTCGCCATTCCACATCTGGCCGCAGTAGTCGTCGGGGTTGATCGTGAAGTCCTCGGCCAGTGGCACCTGAATGTAATCGACGCCATAGAGGCCGCAGTACACCGGGTAGAAGCTGTAGGTGATGTCCGGGAACAGGATCGGGGCTTCGTGCTTGAGCAGGGCCATGAAAACATGGGCCAGCACTTCGTCCGAGCCGTTGCCGACGAAGACCTGTTGCGGCGTGACGCTGTGTTGCCTGGCGATTGCAGACTTCAGCAGATCGGCATTCGGGTCCGGGTAGAGGCGCAGGCGCGCTGCGTCATCACCGAGCTCCGCCTGAATCGCCGCCAGCACCTTGGGCGACGGCGGGAAGGGGTTCTCGTTGGTGTTGAGCTTGATCAGATTGGTGATCTTGGGCTGCTCGCCCGGTACGTAGGGGGTGAGGTCGCGGACGACCTGGCTCCAGAAGCGGCTCATGGGATTTCACGAAAGGCGTAAAAGTAGGCCGAAATGGTATCATGCCCCTCCGTTAAAAGCCTTTTGCAGCCTTAAACCATGCGGCAAGCCGAAATCACACGTAACACGCTGGAGACGCAGATTACCGTGCGTCTCAATCTCGATGGGTCCGGCCAGGGCAAGTTCGCCACCGGCGTGCCCTTCCTTGACCACATGCTCGACCAGATCGCCCGGCATGGCCTGATCGATCTCGACATCGAAGCCAAAGGCGACCTGCACATCGATGCGCACCACACTGTCGAAGATATCGGCATCACCTTCGGCCAGGCGCTGGCCAAGGCCTGGGGCGACAAGAAGGGCCTGACCCGTTACGGCCACAGCTACGTGCCCCTCGACGAAGCGCTGTCGCGTGTCGTGATCGACCTTTCCGGCCGTCCGGGTCTGGAACTCAATGTTGAATTCACGCGTGCCGTGATTGGCCAGTTTGACGTCGATCTGGTCAGCGAATTCTTCCATGGACTGGTCAATCACGCCGGGATGACGCTGCACATCGACAACCTGCGTGGCAAGAACGCCCACCATCAGGCCGAGACCATCTTCAAGGCCTTCGGCCGCGCCCTGCGCATGGCCGTGACGCCCGATCCGCGCATGGCCGGCACCATGCCTTCGACCAAGGGTTCGCTGTGAGTGCAGCCCAAACCATTGCCGTCATCGACTACGGCATGGGCAACCTGCGCTCCGTGTCGAAGGCGCTGGAGCATGTCGCCGGTGGCAAGCAGGTTGTCGTGACCGCCGACCCCGCCGTCGTGGCCGCTGCCGAACGCGTCGTTTTCCCCGGTCAGGGCGCCATGCCAGACTGCATGCGCGAACTGGATGCCCGCGGCCTGCGTGCTGCCGTGCTGGCTGCTGCGAAGGACAAGCCTTTCCTCGGTATCTGCGTTGGTGAGCAGATGCTGTTCGAGCACAGCGATGAAGGCGATGTGCCGGCACTCGGCGTCTTCCCCGGCAACGTCAAGCGTTTTCCGGATGCAAAGATGTATTTGCCGACCGGCGAACGCCTGAAAGTGCCGCACATGGGCTGGAACGAGGTGCGCCAACAGCCGCACGCGCTGTGGAATGGCATTGCAGATGGCTCGCGCTTCTATTTTGTGCACAGCTATTTTGTCGAACCCGCCGATCCGGCGCTGGTGACGGGCTCATGCGAATACGGCGTGCCCTTTACCTGTGCAGTGGCGCGGGATAATATCTTCGCGGTTCAGTTCCACCCCGAGAAAAGCGCTCGCGACGGCCTGCAACTTCTGAAGAACTTCGTTGAGTGGCAACCTTGATTCGCTTCTGTCGAATTTAATCTCCTAGACTCCCATGCTGATTATTCCTGCGATTGATCTGAAGGACGGCCAATGCGTCCGTCTGAAGCAGGGCCTGATGGAACAGGCCACTGTTTTTTCCGATAGCCCGGCCGAACAGGCTCGCCACTGGCTGAACCAGGGCGCGCGTCGCCTGCATCTGGTCGACCTCAATGGTGCCTTTGCCGGCAAGCCGAAGAACGCCGCGGCGATCAAGGCCATCCTGGCTGAAGTCGGTGGCTCGATTCCGGTTCAGCTCGGTGGCGGTATTCGTGACCTCGACACTATCGAGGCCTGCATTGATGGCGGCTTGTCCTACGTCATCATCGGCACGGCGGCAGTCAAGAACCCCGGCTTCCTGCGTGATGCCTGCGTGGCCTTTCCCGGTCACATCATCGTTGGCCTTGATGCCAAGGATGGCAAGGTGGCCACCGATGGCTGGTCCAAGCTGACTGGCCATGAAGTCGTCGATCTGGCCAAGAAATATGAAGACTACGGCGTCGAGTCGATCATCTACACTGACATCGGCCGCGACGGCATGCTCTCTGGTTTGAATATCGACGCCACCGTGCGCCTGGCGCAAGCGCTGACCATTCCGGTCATCGCCTCCGGCGGCCTGACCAACTTTGACGACATTCGCGCCCTGTGCGCAGTTGAGGGTGAAGGCATCGTTGGCACCATTGCCGGTCGTGCGGTTTACGACGGCTCGCTCGACTTCAAGGCGGCGCAGGAACTCGCTGATCAGTTGGGCGCCTGATGCTCGCCAAACGCATCATCCCCTGCCTTGACGTCACGGCTGGCCGCGTCGTCAAGGGCACCAACTTTGTCGGTCTGCGCGACGCCGGCGACCCGATCGAAATCGCCCGCCGCTACAACGAGCAGGGGGCCGACGAGGTGACTTTCCTCGACATCACGGCTTCCAGCGACCAACGCGACATCATCCTGCACATCATCGAAGCCTGTGCCGAGCAGGTCTTCATTCCGCTGACCGTCGGCGGTGGCGTGCGCAAGGTCGAGGATGTCCGTCGCCTGCTCAATGCCGGGGCCGACAAGGTGTCGATGAATACGGCGGCCGTGCAGAACCCGGATCTGGTGTTCGACGCTTCCAGCAAGGTCGGTTCGCAGTGCATCGTCGTCGCCATCGACGCCAAGCAGGTTGCGCCCGGTCGGTGGCACGTGTTCACCCACGGCGGCCGCAACGATACCGGACTCGATACCATTGAATGGGCCAAAAAGGTGGCGGCCTTGGGCGCCGGCGAAATCCTGCTGACCAGCATGGACCGTGACGGCACCAAGAATGGTTTTGATCTGGCGCTGACCCGTGCTGTGTCCGATGCCGTAAAGATTCCGGTCATCGCCTCGGGTGGTGTCGGCAACCTGCAGCATCTGGCTGATGGCGTCACCGAAGGTCGCGCCGATGCAGTGCTGGCTGCCTCCATCTTCCATTTCGGCGAATACACAGTGCGTCAGGCCAAGGAATACATGGCCGCCCGTGGCATCGAAGTCAGGCTCTGATTTTTTAAATGGCTGATCTCGACAATTCCCTGAACTGGCTGGCAGCGTTGAAGTGGGACGCCGACGGTATGATCCCGGCCATCGCTCAGGATGAAAACGGCCGCGTCGTGATGTTCGCCTTTATGAATCGCGACTCGCTTCAGGAAACGGTTCGCTGTGGCAACGCGGTATACTGGTCGCGTTCTAGGAAGCGTCTTTGGCGCAAGGGTGAGGAATCCGGACATTTCCAGAAAATCCGCTCCATCCGTACCGATTGCGACGGCGACGTGCTGTTGTTGAGCATTGAACAAGTGGGCGGGATTGCCTGTCACACCGGCCGAGAGAGTTGTTTTTTCAATGAATTGAATGGGGATCGCTGGATTCCTGTTGATCAGATTCTGAAAGACCCGAAGGAAATCTACAAATGAGCACCCATGACATCCTGCACCGCCTCTCCGAGACGCTGGCTTCCCGTCGCCATGCCGACCCGGAAAAGTCTTACACCGCCAAGCTGTTTTCCGAGGGGCCGGATTCGATCCTGAAGAAGATCGGTGAGGAATGTGCCGAACTGATCATGGCGGCCAAGGATGGCAAGCGTCTGAATATCGTCTGGGAATCAACCGACGTGATCTACCACGTGCTGGTTTTGCTCGCCTTCTACGGCTTGAGCATCGAGGATGTTTCCCAGGAAATGCGCCGTCGTGAGGGCATTTCCGGCATTGACGAAAAGGCATCACGGGGCACGAAGTGAGCGATTGCATCTTCTGCAAGATCGTTGACGGCAAGATACCGGCCGCGAAGGTCTATGAGGACGAGGATATTCTCGCCTTCAACGACATCAATCCGGCGCGTCCGGTGCATGTGCTGGTGATTCCGAAGAAGCACATCACTTCGCTGGCCACTGCCAGCGCAGAAGACACGCTGGTGCTCGGCAGGATTCTGGCCAAGGCCAACGAAATTGCGGTGGCTCAAGGAAGTCCGGATGGGTTCCGGGTGATCATCAATACAGGACGTGTGGGGCAGCAAGAGGTGCCGCACCTGCACGCGCATATCGTGGGCGGACCGGACCCGGTCGGCCCCATGCTCAAACGCATCTAGGAGACAAACCATGGGCAGTTTTTCCATTTGGCACTGGCTGATCGTTCTGGTCATCGTCATGCTTATTTTCGGTACCAAGAAGCTGCGTAACGTCGGCCAGGATCTCGGCGGCGCGGTCAAGGGCTTCAAGGACGGCATGAAGGAAGCGAATGCCGACAAGCCGGCCGAAGACGCGCAGCCGACCCAGCAGGTCAGCGGCCAGACCATTGACGTTGAAGTCAAGGAAAAGACGAAGAGCTAGTTGTTAGTCGCTAGTCCTTAGTTTTTAGCTAAAGACCAGTAACTAGTAACTGACTACTAACAGCTATGTTCGATATCGGCTTTTCCGAATTGATGGTGATCGGCGTTGTTGCGCTGATCGTCATCGGCCCCGAGCGCTTGCCCAAGGTGGCCCGCACGCTCGGGCATCTGCTCGGCCGCGCCCAGCGTTATGTCAGCGACGTGAAGTCCGACATCAACCGCGAAATGCAGCTCGATGAGCTCAAGAAGCTGCAGACGCAGGTGACGGATTCGGCGCGTGCCATGGAGGCGTCGGTGCGCAGCGAATACGAAACTGCTCGCAGCGCCATCGAGGCACCGGCCAAGGAGGCCGTGGCCGAACTCAATGAAACCGCGAAGCTGGCTGAAGGCTTGCCGACCATCGACACCAACAGCAAGCCCTTGGCATGAGCGAAGCACCCGAAGACTCGTTTATCTCGCATCTGGTCGAATTGCGCGATCGCCTGCTGCGCAGCCTGATCGCCGTTGCGGTCGTTCTCGGGATTTTGTGTATTTACCCCGGGCCCGGCGAAATCTACGACATCCTGGCGGCGCCGCTGACCAAGGCCTTGCCGGAAGGCACCAAGATGGTTGCCATCGGCGTCATCACGCCGTTCATGGTGCCGCTGAAGGTGACGGCGATGGTCGCCTTCATAATGGCGCTCCCGTTCATTCTTTATCAGGCTTGGTCTTTCATTGCGCCGGGTCTCTATGCCCATGAAAAGCGTCTGGGCATTCCGCTGATCATTTCCAGCACGCTGCTCTTCGTGGCCGGCATGTCGTTTTGCTACTTCTTTGTCTTCGGGCAGGTATTCGGCTTTATTAACAGCTTTGCGCCGAAGAGCATTACCCCGGCGCCGGATATCGAGGCCTACCTGTCCTTCGTGATGACCATGTTCCTGGCCTTCGGCATTGCCTTCGAGGTGCCGGTGGCTCTGGTGGTGCTGGTCAAGCTGGGCGTAGTGACGGTCGAGAAGCTGAAGGAATGGCGCTCCTACTTCATCGTCGGCGCCTTTGTCGTGGCCGCCGTGGTCACGCCGCCGGATGTGGTTTCGCAGCTCGCGCTGGCCATCCCGATGTGCCTGCTTTACGAGCTGGGCATTCTTGCCGCCCGCTTTGTCTCGGCCCGCGCCCCGGCTGAAGCACCGGCTGAGGCTGCCGCGGAAAATTCTGCCGACCTGGATGCTGAAATGGCCAAGGCGGAAGAAGACTTCCGCAAGCTGTCAGAGCACTGATCAGCTGATCAGGCCGGTTTCTTGACCGGCCCCGGACGTGTCGGCAAGGTCTTGACCGGCGCGCCTTCCTCGAACCACCACAACGTTCCCGGCGGCATGTCGGTCCACGCTTCGTTGTCGGTCAGCGGCAGCGTGGCGATGACGGCGACGCGATCATCCGGCGAGGTGATGTCGCTGAAATCGACGGTCACGTCCTGATCCTTCAGGTGCGCCTGGGCGAACGGCGCCTGGCGGACGATGTGGCTCAGTTTGGTCGAGGCATGGGCGAACAGGCAATCGCCATTCGAGAGCAGGAAATTGAACTCGCCGTGCGCGGCGATTTGCAGCGTCAATTCATGGATGGCTTCGAAAAGTTCGTTGCGGTTCGCCACATGGCTGCCGAACCGTTTGCGCAGCTCCTGCAGCAGCCAGCAAAACGCACGTTCGCTGTCGGTCAGGCCGACGGGCACGAAACTGCCATCCAGTTGCGGCATGAAGTCGAGCAGGTTGCCGTTGTGGGCGAAAATCCAGTAGCGGCCCCACAGTTCCCGCATGAAGGGGTGGGTGTTTTCCAGCCCGACCGAACCTTGCGTTGCCTTGCGGATATGTGCAATGACGTTTTTCGAGCGGATCGGATACTGGCGCACCAGTTCTGCCACTGGCGAGGTGCTCGAAGGCTGCGGGTCAAGGAAAAGGCGGGTGCCCTTGCCTTCGAAGAACGCGATGCCCCAGCCATCGGAGTGCACATCGGTGCCCCCACCACGCGCCTGAAATCCGCTGAATGAAAAGCAGATGTCCGTCGGGACATTGCAGTTCATGCCCAGCAACTGGCACATCGCTTACTCCTGCTCGGCCCGCATGGCCGGTCGCTTGCCTATCCTGACTTGGACCTCGACGATGTTCTTGTCGCGGCGCAGGCGGAAGGCGGAGCGCTCTTCCGGCGTCAAGGCGGCGATCAGGTCGAGCATGACTTGCGGATCCTTGACTGGCTTGCCATTGACCGAGAGCAGCACATCGCCGGGGCGGATGCCGGCCGTGTCGGCCGGGCTGCCGCGGACGACGCCGGCGATCAGCGAGCCTTCGGTGTCAGGCAGGCCAAAGGATTCGGCCAGTTCCGGGGTGATTTCCTGGGCTTCGACACCGATCCAGCCGCGGGTCACCGTGCCGGTGCGAATGATCTGCTCCATGATGCTGCGGGCGCTGGAGACCGGAATGGCGAAGCCGATGCCGAGCGAGCCGCCGGTGCGCGAGTAGATGGCCGAGTTGATGCCGACCAGGTTGCCGTGGATGTCGACCAGCGCGCCACCGGAGTTGCCGGGATTGATCGCGGCATCGGTCTGGATGAAATTCTCGAAGGTGTTGATGCCTAGGTGCGAGCGGCCGAGGGCGGAGACGATGCCCATGGTGACGGTCTGACCAACGCCGAAGGGATTGCCGATGGCGAGCACGACATCGCCGACACGGAGGCTGTCCATCTGGCCAAAGGTGATCGCCGGAAGTTTTTCTGCCTTGATCTGCAGGATGGCGAGGTCGGATTCGGGGTCGCTGCCGACGATCCTGGCCTTGTAGGTCTTGGTGTCGTTGAGCGAAACCTGGATGTCATCGGCGCCTTCGATGACGTGGTAATTGGTCAGGATGTAGCCGTTGGGGCTGACGATGACGCCCGAGCCGAGGCCGGAATTGCGCTGTGGCTGGCCTTCCGGACGGTCGCCGAAGAAGTGGCGGAAGATCGGGTCATCGAACAGCGGGTGGCGCTGCTGCTTGATTGCCTGGGTCGTGTAGATATGGACGACCGATGGCAGTGCGGCACGGGCCGCATCGCGATAGGAGCCCGGGGTGCTCTTGACGTCGTCGCCGGTGGCCGGCGCTTCCTGCAGCGCAACGACGCCTTGGCGCGGCGGCAGCCATTCTGGTTTCAGCGTCGAGACGACGAACAGAATGGCGAGCGCAACGGTGACCGTTTGTGCAAAAATCTGCCACAACCTCTGCATGGATATTGTCTCGATGAAGCGTGAAGAATTGGTGGGCTATCTGGATGAGCTGCTGGTGCCCGGAAAGTTCCGGGATTATTGCCCAAACGGACTGCAAGTGGAAGGTCGGGCCGAGATCACGCGCATCGTGGCCGGGGTCACTGCCAGCCAGGACTTGCTGGACGCCACCGTGGCGTTGCATGCCGATGCCATTCTGGTCCATCACGGCTATTTCTGGAAAGGCGAGGACGGCCGGGTGACCGGTATCCGGCGCCAGCGGCTGGCCACTTTGTTGGCCAATGACATCAACCTGCTGGCCTATCACCTGCCGCTGGACGCCCACCCGGAACTGGGCAACAACGCCCAATTGGCGCGCCTTTTGGGTTTCGTGCCGGAAAGCCGTTTCGGTGAGCAGGATATTGCCTGGCTGGGCGCGCTGGCTGAGCCTTGCGATTTATCCACTTTGACGGCGAGGGTCAGCGCTGTTCTGGGTCGCCAGCCACAGGTGATCGGTGGCGACGATCGGATGATTCGGCGCATTGGCTGGTGCTCGGGCGGGGCGCAGGGCTATTTCGAGCCGGCCATCGCACTCGGTGTCGATGCTTATTTGTCTGGCGAGATTTCCGAGCAGACGGTGCATCTGGCCCGGGAGAGTGGCGTCGCCTATCTGGCTGCAGGGCATCACGCCACGGAGCGCTACGGGGTGCAGGCGCTGGCCGGGCATCTGGCCCGGCAGTTCGGCATCGCCTGCGAGTTTGTCGATCTCGATAATCCGGTTTAAGCCGCTCAGGACTGCCGTTTCAGCGCGTAGGCATCTTCCAGGATAGCCATCAGGAGGGCGATTTCCTCGACGACCTCAAGCGGGAAACCGTTGCGCTGCCCGGCTCGCGTGTCATGAACGAGGCTTAACAGATAATCGAGGCAGGCTTGGGTTCCCCAGCGAGCGCTTGCCTTCTGGATAACGTGAGGGTAGTCCTCCAGCGATTTCAGGCCGGAGACCGGCGTGCCTGAATCGTTCCAGGCCGGAATGCTGGCGTTGAACCGGCTGCGCATTTTTTCGGCCAGCGCCTCGAATTCCTGGCGCATGCCGCCTCGGCGATAGAGATCGAGCAACATGCTCCATGGCTGAATGCTCTGCGG
This sequence comes from Azonexus sp., assembly GCA_041909135.1. Lineage (GTDB taxonomy): Bacteria > Pseudomonadota > Gammaproteobacteria > Burkholderiales > Rhodocyclaceae > Azonexus. Next base: position 159,370 of record JAYREA010000004.1, read on the forward strand.
CAGGTGCTCGTCGATGTGTTCGGCCAGCGTTTCAGCGGCTCCGCGTACGCGGCCGAAGGAGAGCATGATTTCCGCCAGCGCGAGTACCGAGTGTTCGTCTTCGGCCTGCATCTCGACGGGTTCGGAGGCGCGGGGAGTCGCCAGTTCGAAGCTTTCGTCCGGCAGTGGGGCCGGTGCCGGCTGGGCGGTTGGGGGCGGTGATGGTGGGGCGGTGACTTCTTCGACGCTATTGAAGGCATCGGCCGTTGCCTGGTTGGCTGGATGGGCTGGGTTGTGACGCTTGGCGAAGGCGAGCGGTGCTTCGTCCTCGCCCGGATAACGATGACGGCGCCCCAGATATTGGGCCAGGCCGATGGAGATGGCCGCGCCAAGTGCGGCGCTTAGCAGCAGTTCCAGCCAATTGGCCCTGCTCGGGGCGTCGGCCGGCACGGCTGGGGCGCTGGTCGTCACGGCAACCGATGGCTGGCTGGCCGGAAGTGCCTGCGCCAATTGCAATTTACTTTGCGCTTCCAGGGCTTTGGTCGCCAGATCCAGGGCTTGATCCATCTTTTCCACTTCCTGCGTCAGCAGATGCAGGGTGGTTTCAAGCCTGAGCAGACGCTGCTCGGTTTCGGCCAGTGACTGGAGCGGGGAATTGCCTTGTTCGCGCGGCTTGATTTCTTCCGGCGCCGCACCGACCAATAGCTGATCGGTCCCTTTCGTTGGTGCCGGGTTGTCTGGCTTCGGCTTGCTGCGCGCTGCGGCTGGTTTTTGCGGGGCGCTCTCGCCGCTTGCTGCCTGCGTTGAGGCTCGAGTCGATTTTTCTTTCTTCTCGGCGCCGGGCTGCTTACGGCTCGGAATGCGGACGATGGTGCCTTCGCCGAGCATGGTATCCGACGTGATCTCAGGATTGGCGCGTTTCAGGGCGGCAATCAAACGCTGGCGTTCGGCCAGATTGGCCGGTGTCTGGGCATCAGCGATGTCTTCAAGCGTTTCGCCCTCGTGGGCATGCCATTCGGTGAATTTGGCCGGTTTTCCGCTGCTTGTGTAGTTCGGGGCCGGTGAGGTTTCGGCCGACATGAATGGCGCATCAGGCATCAGTACGTAGTCGCGCACCACGTCGTAACCGCAGCCCGCTTGCACGGCAACGGCAAAAATAGGATCGCTGACCGGCCGGGTGCCAAAGATTTGCAATACATGGTTCTGGCCGCGGCGAACCAGCCGAGTCTTGGCGGCGGTGATGACCGGTAAATCGGAGCTGCGGATGGGAACCAGGGAAAAACAGGCTGTGACAGGTACTTCTTCAGGGCTCAAGAGGATTGGCACTTCAGCCATGAGTGCTTCACCGATGCGGGATTGAAGGGTGATTTCACCGAATCCAATCGCGTTGCCAAGCCCCGGAGCAAGGGCAGCAGTCAGTGCGACAATGCTCGTCAGTTTGTTTCTCATGATACTTCTCGTTGTTTGGCTTGTATTTTTGCAATTTTTTAAAATTTAACACTTGGCTGGAAAGTTGGGGGTGAAATATTGCACACTTTCATTCAGCCCATTTTTACGAAAGCCGATTCATGAACTTCGTCTTTGCTCCACACCCTGTTCCTGCCCTACCTGTGCTTGGCACCGAGCAGTGTTTCCCGGTGCGCCGGGTGTTCTGTGTCGGCCGCAACTATGCCGATCACGCTCGCGAGATGGGAGCGCTCGACCAGGCCGAGGGCCGCGAGCCGCCATTTTTCTTCACCAAGCCGGCCGATGCCGTCGTTGCTGGCGGCGGCGAGTTGCGCGTCAAGTACCCGTCGCAGACCAGCAACCTGCACCATGAGATTGAAATGGTCGTCGCCTTGCGGGCAGGGGGCGAGAATGTGTCGCTTGAAGCGGCCAGGGGGCTGATCTTTGGCTACGCCGTCGGCCTCGATCTGACGCGGCGCGACATGCAGGCGAAAGCGAAGGACAAGAGTCACCCGTGGGATATGAGCAAAGGCTTCGACCAGTCAGCGGTGGCAGGCGAAATCAGTCCGGTGGCGATCAGTGGCCATCCTGAGGCGGGGCGCATCTGGCTGAAGGTGAATGGGCAACTGCGCCAGGAAGGCGATTTGTCGGCCATGATGTGGAAGGTGGCGGACATTATTGCCAACCTGTCTACGCTGGTCCGGCTGGAGGCCGGTGATCTGATCTATACCGGTACGCCGGCCGGGGTCGGGCCGCTGGTTCGGGGGGATGTGCTGGAGGCCGGCATCGACGGTGTCGGTACGCTCCGCGCCCGGATCGTTTAGCGGAAAACTGAAGCTGTCATTCCCGCGCAGGCGGGAATCCAGTCATGCCGTGGCTTCATGGACTCCCGCCTGCGCGGCAGTGACTCCAATTTGCTTGAGGAATGCCTTTCCGCTTACTTCGGGCGCTTGTCGATTACCCGCCTGGCCTTGCCGACCGAGCGTTCGATGCCGCCGACCTCGACGACTTCGATCTTGGCCGAGACGCCGATGTAGGACTTGATGTGGTGCTGCAGGTCGTGCGCCACGAATTCCTTCTCGGCGGCGCTGGCGAATTCGAACTCCGGCTTGATCTCGACATTGACCTTCATCGAGTCGAGGTGGCCGTCGCGGCTGACTTCGATCAGATAATGCGGCGCCAGCTTCGGTTGCTTGAGGATCAGTTCTTCGATCTGTGACGGGAAGACGTTGACGCCGCGGATGATCAGCATGTCGTCGGAGCGGCCGGTGATCCGGTCGATACGGCGCATGGCGCGCGAGGTCGGCGGCAGCAGGCGGGTCAGGTCACGGGTGCGATAGCGGATGATCGGCATCGCCTCCTTGGTCAGCGAGGTGAAGACCAGTTCGCCCTTGCTGCCCTCGGGCAACACTTCACCAGTGATCGGGTCGATGATTTCCGGGTAGAAGTGGTCTTCCCAGATGACCGGGCCATCCTTGCTTTCGGCACATTCGTTGGCGACGCCCGGGCCCATGACTTCCGACAGGCCATAGATGTCGATGGCGTCGATGCCGAAGGCGTTCTCGATTTCGCGACGCATCGCATCCGTCCAGGGTTCGGCGCCGTGGATGCCGATGCGCAGGTCGGTGCTGCGCGGGTCGATGCCCTGCCGGCGGAATTCATCGGCAATATTCAGCATGTACGACGGCGTGACCATGATGATGTTCGGCTTGAAATCGCAGATCAGCTGGACCTGCTTTTCAGTCTGCCCGCCGGACATCGGGATTACCGTGCAGCCGAGCTTCTCGGCGCCGTAATGGGCGCCCAGCCCACCGGTGAACAGGCCGTAGCCGTAGGCGACATGAACGATGTCACCGGACCGGCCGCCGGAGGCGTAGATCGAGCGGGCGATCAGGTCGGCCCAGGTGTCGATGTCCTTCTGCGTGTAGCCGACGACGGTCGGCTTGCCGGTCGTGCCGCTGGAGGCGTGGACGCGAACCACTTTCTCGCGGGGCACGGCGAACATGTTGTAGGGGTAGTTGTCGCGCAGATCCTGCTTGGTGGTGAACGGGAATTTGGCCAGATCGGCCAGCGACTTGAAGTCATCCGGATGCACGCCGGCGGCGTCGAAGGCTGCTTTGTAGTGCGGCACGTTCTGGTAAACGTGGTTCAGCGTCCACTTCAATCGTTCGGTCTGCAGGGCGACGATCTCGTCGCGGCTGGCATTTTCTATGGCGTGTAGGCCTGATCTCATTATGTACTCCCTCCTGAACCTTCAATTTTCATATTGTGGAAAAGCAGGGTGCTTGAGCCAGATCAATTCGATTGGTATTTCCCGCCGGCGCCTCGTGTCTGTCGCCAGTGGCGGATGAAAACATGGCGGCATGCGACAATCCTGTCCCATGTTCGCAACTGCCGTCCGTGGCCTGATCGCCCACGCTTTCCCCATCCTGATTGCCCAACTGTCATCGATTGGCATGATGGTGGTCGATACCGCAGTACTCGGCCACGTCAGCTCGCTCGATCTCGCTGCCGTGGCGATTGGCGGCGGCATCCATGTCTCGGTGGTCTTCGCGCTGGTCGGCATCCTGCAGGCGGTGGCACCCGTCGTGGCGCATTTGCATGGCGCCAAACGCGACAACGAGATGGCCGGCATCTTGCAGCAGGGTTTCTGGCTAGCCGTGTTGCTGTCGGTGCCGGGTATTCTTTTTCTGACCCACCCCGGCGCAGCACTCGGCATGGCCGATATGGACCCGGCGGTCGAAGCCAAGGTTCGGCAATACCTCGGACTGCTCGCCTGGAGCCTGCCGGCATCGCTTTGCTATCGGACGTTTTGGGCCTTCTGCAACGCGCTGGGCAAGCCGCGGGTGCTGATGGGTATCGGCTTTTTCAGCCTTTGCCTGCATGCCGTGCTGGCCTGGGGGCTGGCTTTGCAGGGCTGGCTTGGTGAGCCGCTCGGCGTCGCCGGTTGCGCCTTGTCGAACGTGCTGGTCGGCTGGCTGGCCTGTCTCAGTGGCGGCGCCTACCTGGCCTTCGGGCCGCTCGGCCGGCGCTACCGCCCATTTGCCGACTGGCAGTCGCCACACTGGCCGATCTGGCGGGAGTTGCTGCGCATCGGCGTGCCGATGGGCCTGTCCAATCTGGTTGAAATCACTTCGTTCACGCTGATCGCCCTGTTCGTCGCCTCGCTGGGGGCGCCGGTGGTGGCCGGGCATCGCATCGTCGCCAATATCTCGGCACTGATCTACATGCTGCCGCTGTCGCTGGCCATCGCGACGATGGCGGCGTTGGGCCAGGCAGTCGGGGCGCGTGACCCGCTGCGGGCGCGGGCGACGATTCGGGCCGGGCTGGTCCTGGCGGCCTGCTCGTCATCGCTGCTGGGCCTCTTGCTCTGGCTGGGGGCGCAACCCTTGATCAATGCCTATACCGATGATCCTGCCGTGCGGACGGTGGCCCTGGGCCTGGTCGCCTACATCGCCATCTACCAGTTTTTCGATGCGCTGCAGACGATAGCCGGCCATTGCCTGCGCGCCTATCGGGTCACTTTCTTTCCCATGCTGGTCCAGATGTTCTGCTTCTGGGGCATCGGCTTGCTTGGCGGCGCCTGGCTTTGTTATCGCTGGCAACCGCCGTTCGGCGTGGCCGGGTTCTGGCTGGCTTCGGTGATCAGCCTGATCTTCGCGGCGGCCATGTTGCTGCCGCTGTTGAGGAAGGCCATTCAAGCCGCGGAATCGACTCCATAATTATGAATTTTGGCCTGCAATAGTTTTTGCCGTATGTGGTAACATTTTGAGTTCAAGCCGGTATAACCGGGCGGGGCCGGGGGATCGTTTGGCAACCGCTCATTGCTCGCAACTCAACTAAACGCAAGGAAAGCGCATGAAAATTCACGAATATCAGGGCAAACAACTCCTGAAGAAATTCGGCGTTACGGTTCCGCGCGGGATTCACTGCACGACCGTCGAAGACGCAGTCAAGGCAGCCGAAACCCTGGGCGGCAAAGTCTGGGTCGTCAAAGCCCAGATTCACGCTGGTGGCCGTGGCAAGGGCGGTGGCGTCAAGGTCGCAACCTCGCTGGAAAAAGTTCGCGAGTACGCCGGCCAGATTCTCGGCATGCAGCTGATCACGCACCAGACCGGCCCGGAAGGCCAGAAGGTCCGTCACCTGCTGATCGAAGAAGGCGCTGACATCCAGCACGAATACTACGTTGCTGCTTTGACCGACCGCGCTACCCAGTCCGTCGCCATGATGGCTTCGTACGAAGGCGGCATGGACATCGAAGAAGTTGCCCATAAGACCCCGGAAAAGATCGTCAAGGTCTTCATCAACCCGCTGGTTGGCCTGACCGACGAGCAGGCGCTGACCCTGGCCAAGGGCATGGGCATGCTGGAAACCTCCATTCCGCAGTGCATCGATACGCTGAAGAAGCTGTACACCTGCTACATGGAAACCGACGCTTCGCTGGCCGAAATCAATCCGCTGATCCACGAAGGCGACGGCACCGTCAAGGCCATTGACGCCAAGTTCAACTTCGACTCCAACGCCCTCTACCGTCAGGAAGAGATCGTCGCCATGCGCGACCTGGACGAAGAAGATGCCGACGAAGTCGAAGCCTCCAAGTTCGACCTCGCCTACATCTCGCTCGACGGCAACATCGGCTGTCTGGTGAACGGTGCCGGTCTGGCCATGGCCACCATGGACACGATCAAGCTGTTCGGCGCCGAGCCGGCCAACTTCCTCGACGTTGGCGGTGGTGCCACGACCGAGAAGGTCACCGAAGCTTTCAAGATCATGCTCAAGAACCCGAAGGTCAAGGGCATCCTGGTCAACATCTTCGGCGGCATCATGAAGTGCGACACCATCGCTACCGGCGTCGTCGCTGCAGCCAAGGAAACCCACCTGTCCGTGCCGCTCGTCGTGCGCATGAAGGGCACCAACGAGGATCTGGGCAAGAAGATTCTCAAGGAATCCGGTCTGCCCATCATCTCTGCCGATTCCATGGCCGAAGCCGCCACCCAGATCGTTGCTGCGGTCAAGTAAGGAGCTATTGAATGTCCATTTTCATCAACAAGAACACCCGCATCATCACCCAGGGCATCACCGGCAAGACCGGTCAGTTCCATACGGAAAAGTGCCAGGAATACGCCAACGGTAAAGAGTGCTTCGTGGCTGGCGTGAACCCGAAGAAGGCTGGCGAGTCCATCTTCAACATTCCTATATACGCCTCCGTCAAGGAAGCCGCGGCCGAAACCGGCGCCACCGTTTCCGTCATCTACGTGCCGCCCCCGGGTGCTGCTGCCGCGATCTGGGAAGCTGTTGAAGCCGACCTCGATCTGGCTATCTGTATTACCGAAGGCATTCCTGTTCGTGACATGCTGATGCTGCGCAACAAGATGAAGGAAAAGGAAGCCAAGGGCGGCAAGAAGACCCTGCTGCTCGGCCCGAACTGCCCCGGCCTGATTACCCCGGACGAAGTGAAGATCGGCATCATGCCGGGTCACATCCACCGCAAGGGTCGTATCGGCGTGGTTTCCCGCTCCGGCACCCTGACCTACGAAGCCGTTGGCCAGCTGACCGAAATCGGTCTCGGCCAGTCGTCTGCCGTCGGTATCGGTGGTGACCCGATCAACGGTCTGAAGCACATCGACGTCATGAAGGCTTTCAACGACGATCCGGATACCGACGCCGTCATCATGATCGGCGAAATCGGCGGTCCTGACGAAGCTGAAGCTGCCATGTGGTGCAAGGAAAACATGAAGAAGCCGATCGTTGGCTTCATCGCTGGTGTTACCGCACCGGCCGGCAAGCGCATGGGTCACGCCGGTGCCTTGATCTCCGGCGGTGCTGATACCGCCGATGCCAAGCTGGAAATCATGGAAGCCTGTGGCTTCACCGTGACGCGCAACCCGTCCGAAATGGCCAAGCTGCTCAAGGCTCTGCTGTAAAATTCGAGCTTAGCTCAACTAAAAAAGGCGGGCCATGTGCCCGTCTTTTTTTCGTCCGGCCATGCCGGACGAGGATTGAAATATGGAACTCGATTTAACCTCTGCTGTTTTCTGGATCGCTGTCGGTCAGATCATTCTGATCGATATTGTCCTCTCCGGCGATAACGCCGTGGTCATTGCGCTGGCTTGTCGCAACCTGTCACCCGAACAACGGAAAACGGGCATTTTCTGGGGCGTTGCCGGCGCTGTCAGTCTGCGCGTCGTGCTCACCATCTTCGCGGCGCTGGTCATGAATCTGCCCTGGCTGAAACTCGTCGGCGGCCTGCTGCTGGTCTGGATTGCCGTCAAGTTGATGCTGCCGGAGGACGAAGAGGGGCATGACATCGAGTCTTCAGCCAATTTGTGGGGGGCGGTCAAGACCATTGTCGTGGCCGATTTCGTGATGAGTCTGGATAACGTGATCGGCGTGGCTGGTGCCGCGCACGGCAGCCTGGCGCTGCTGTTATTCGGGCTGGCTGTCAGCATTCCGCTGATCGTCTGGTCCAGTCAGTTGATCCTGCACTGGATGGAGCGCTTTCCTGTCATCGTCCTGCTGGGCGCCGGCTTGCTTGGCTACGTCGCGGGCCAGATGATTTTCAGCGATCCCGGGGTGCTTGGCCTGCTGCCGCCGATGCCGGCATGGTCTGCCACGCTGGCCGGTTCGGTCGGCGCGCTGCTGGTGGTTACGGTCGGACGCTGGCTTGAGCAACGCATCCTGGCCCGGCAGGATGTCACCATCGTTTAGGAGGCGTGAATCGTGGCCTTGTTTCTTTCGGAAAGTGACGTCAAGCAGCTCTTGACGGTGGACATGGCGCTTGAGGGCGTCGAGTCGGCACATCGTGACCTGGCCTTGGGGCAGGCGCTGGATACGCCGCGCGCCCGGACCCGTCTGCCGCAGACCGCGCTGCATATTCTGCAGGGTGGGTTGCCGGCACAGGGGGTTCTTGGCTACAAGGCTTACACGAGCAATCGTTCCGGCAACCGCTTTCTGGTGCATCTCTTCGATGCGGCGAGCGGCCAGCTCAAGGCCATTATCGAGTCGGACTATCTCGGCATGATCCGGACTGGTGCGGCCAGCGGTGTGGCGGCCAAATGGCTGGCCAAGCCTGACTCGAAGGTCGCCGGCGTGTTCGGTGCCGGCTGGCAGGCCGAAGGGCATGTCCGGGCGATCTGCGCCGCCCTGCCGCTCGAGTGCGTCAAGGTTTTCAGCCGCAAGGCCGAACGCTTGCAGGCTTTTTGCGAGCGGCTCAGCGCGAGCACCGGGGTGGCGGTTGTCCCGGCCGAGAGCGCTGAAGCAACGGTGCGTGGCAGCGATCTGATCGGCACGGTGACGACTGCGGCGCAGCCCCTGTTCGATGCGGCCTGGTTGGAGCCTGGTGCACACATCAATGCCGCGGGTTCCAATGCGCTGATTCGTCAGGAGTTGTCGGAGGCTACGATCAGGCGTTGTGAGGTGCTCACGGTCGATTCAGTGCCGACGGCGCTGGCCGAGGCGGGGGATCTGTTGCCGCTGCTCGAAAAAGGCCGCCTGCATTCCCGTCAGTTGCTTGAGTTGGGCGAGATCATTATCGGTCGTCATGCCGGACGAACTTCAAGCGAACAAATCACCCTTTTTGAATCACAAGGCATGGCCATTCAGGACCTGGCCGTTGCATTGCGGGTACTGGCCGCTGCCGAGGCCAGCGGTCTTGGCCGTGAATTGCCGATATAACGGGGTTTGACCGGATAGCAACTCCGGGTAAGAATGTCAGGGTTTCGCGCATCCGGCTCGTTCCGGGAAAAGCTGTTCAGGGAAAAGATAATGACCAGGTTGTTGATGCAAATGGCAGGCATGGGTCTTGAGCGGGCTTGCGCTTCAGCGACGGTTGGCGCTGTCGGTCATGCCGGACTGGCTGATGATTCTCGGAGATTGCCTCGATGATGCTGCGCGATGCCCTGGAAATGGTGGTGCGCACCGATCCGGGCGTGATTCGGTCCCACAATGAAGATGCGGTTTTTGCCGATGCCGGTCTTGGCATTGCCATTCTGGCCGATGGCATGGGGGGCTATAACGCGGGGGAAGTGGCGAGCGGCATGGCGATTACCCGTCTGGCCGAGGATCTGACCCGAGTCATCAACTCGTGCGTCACACAAGAGGGCGGCGGAAACTGTGATCCGTCGGTCATCGAGCGACATATCGTCAATGAGGTGGGGGCCGCAAATTTTGCCATCTTCCATGCCTCGCAAAGCTGCTCGCAATATGCCGGAATGGGCACGACGCTGGTTGTTGCCTGGTTTTACGATAATCGGATGAGTGTGGCCCACGTTGGTGATTCGCGTTTGTATCGTCTGCGTGGCGAGACTTTTGAGCAACTGACGCGGGATCATTCGCTGCTCCAGGAGCAAATCGACAGCGGCGTGGTCAGGCCTGAAGATGCGCGTCATGCCGAAAACAGGAATCTGGTGACCCGGGCGCTGGGCGTCGATCCTGCGGTGGATGTCGAGGTTCACGACTATGATGTCCTGCCGGGAGACATCGTCCTGCTCTGCTCCGATGGCTTGAACGACATGGTTGAAGACGAAGAAATGGCCTTGGCTTTGTCTGCCCTGGGGGGCAATCTTTCGCTGGCGGCAGACCATCTGGTTCAGCTGGCCAATGACTATGGCGGGCGGGACAATATTTCAGTGATTCTGGTCAAGGTCCTGGGCGACTATTCGGCGCCCAAGGGCTGGTGGCAACGGTTGCTTGGCTGTTTGAAGTGAAAAGAGGTAAAGGAATATGGCTAAATTGATCCTGTCGATGGATGGGCTGGTGCTGAAAGAGATACCGCTCAACAAGGAGCGCCTGAGCATCGGGCGCAAGCCGCATAACGACATCCAGATCGACAACCTCGCCATCTCCGGCGAGCACGCCGTGGTGGTGACCATTCTGGCCGATTCCTTCCTTGAGGATCTGAACAGTACCAATGGCACACTGGTCAACGGCCAGCCGATCAAGAAACACTTCCTGCGCAACAATGATGTCATCGAGCTGGGTAAATACAAGCTGAAATACATGGCCGATCTGCAGGCGGGCGCAGCGGCCAGCGAGTTTGAAAGAAATGTGGCGACTCGTTCCGGGCAACTCAAGATGCCTTCCGAGCTGCAGCTGGAGCCTGTCGATAACCTGACTCGCTCCAGTATCGGGACGGCTTCCCAGCCCAAGCCACCGGCTCCGAGCCATGCGGCGGCGATCCAGCTCCTCAACGGCCCCAATGCCGGCAAGGAACTTGATCTGACGAAGACTTTGACCACCCTGGGCAAGCCGGGTTTGCAGGTTGCCGTCATCGCCAAGCGTCCGCATGGTTATTTCATCACCCATGTCGAGGGTAGCCAGTTTCCGGTGGTCAACGGCAAGTCGCTCGATGCGCAGGCCTATCCGCTGGGTGATCATGATGTGATCGAGATTGCCGGCATCAAGATGGCGTTTTTCCTCAAGGGCTGAGCCCGGCCATTCGGTCTTCGATAAGTCGTCGCGGTTCGTGATTTTTGTCACACAGTCGGCTTGACCACAGATATACAATCTGGATAGGCACCGGCTGGCTTTTCATGGTGAAAAGCCTTGTTGATCCGTGCCCTGATTCAGCAATGACCGTCGAGGTGGCGGTCATTTACCAGGCCAGACAGGCATGAAGCTACGCGTACTTGGCTGCAGCGGCGGCATTGGTGGCAGGCACCAGCGAACCACTTCCTTTTTGGTCGACCATGACATCCTGATCGATGCCGGTACCGGGGTGGCCGAATTGTCGATTGCCGAGATGGCAGCGATCGATCATCTCTTCCTGACCCACGCCCACCTCGACCATATCGTCTCGCTACCCCTGATGATCGACGCCGTTGGCGACCGGCGCAGCAAGCCGCTGACGGTCCATGCAATTCCTGCCGTGCTCGACATGCTGCGGCAACACATCTTCAACTGGTCCATCTGGCCGGACTTTTCAGTGCTGCCGGGGGCCGAGCAACCGTTCATGCGCTACCAGGCCATCGAAGCAGGCGCTGCCGTATCCATCGATGGCCGCAGTGTCACCGCCTTGCCGGTCGATCATACCGTTCCAGCGGTTGGCTACTGCCTTGATTCCGGTTCCGCCAGCCTGGTGTTTTCCGGCGATACCGGGCCTTGCGATGCTTTCTGGCAGGCGCTCAATCGGCTTGATAACTTGCGCTATCTGATCATCGAGTGCGCCTTCTCCAACCAGGAGCAGGGCCTGGCCGAAATGTCCAAGCACTATTGCCCCGCCTTGCTGGCAAGGGAACTGCACAAGCTGAATCGGCGCTGCGAAATTCACATCACCCACCTGAAGCCCGGACAGGTTGAAACGACCATGGCGGAAATCGAAAGCTGTCTGGGTGAGTTTTCTCCTGTCATGCTGCAGAATAATCAGCTCTTCGACTTCTAGGGTGGTGCCCGACGCTGCCTGCATCGCTTGCTAAAGCCTTTCATGGAAACTCTGGACGACCTTTTCCGTCGCCTCGACCAGCTCAACGATATTGGCGCTTCGCTCTCCAACGAGCGGAATCTCAATTTGCTGCTGGAGAAAATAGTCCTGGCCGCCAAGCAGATTACGCGGGCTGATGGCGGTACGCTTTATCTGCTTTCCGAAGATCGGCGCGCCCTGCATTTTGAAATTGTCAGGACTGATTCCCTGAATATTGCCTTCGGTGGCTCCAGCGAGCGGACGATACCGGGTAACTTCCCCGATCTGCCGCTCTATCGGGCCGATGGTTCGCCGAATAACTGCATGGTGGCGGCCTACGCAGCCATTACCGGAAAAACCGTCAATATCGCCGATGCCTACGCGGCCGAAGGCTTCGATTTCTCCGGCACACGCAGTTTCGATCAACGTACCGGCTACCGCTCGCAGTCCTTCCTGACCGTGCCGATGAAAAATCACGAGGGCGAAGTGATCGGCGTGCTGCAACTGATCAATGCCATCGACAGCACGAGCAGCAAGGTCATCGAATTTTCGCCCGGGGATCAGCGCTTGGCCGAATCGCTCGCCTCGCAAGCAGCGGTGGCGCTGAGCAATCGCCAACTGGTGCAACAGCTCGAAGCGCTGTTCGAGTCCTTCATCAAGTTGATCAACACGGCCATCGACGAAAAGTCGCCCTATACCGGCGGCCACTGCCAGCGGGTGCCGGAGCTGACCATGATGCTGGCCGAGGCGGCGGATGCCAGCCGCGAAGGGCCGCTCGCCGACTTCAAACTGACCGACAAGGATCGCTACGAACTGCGCATCGCCGCGCTGCTGCACGATTGTGGCAAGGTGACGACGCCGGTGCATGTTGTCGATAAAGCCACCAAGCTGCAAACGCTCTACGACCGAATCCATTTGCTCGACACCCGCTTTGAAGTCATCCGCCGCGATGCCGAGGTGTGCAAGTGGCAAGCCATCGCGGCCGGCAACGACCCGGCCGAGGCAGAAAGCACCTATGCCGAGGCATGCCGGCGCATCGACCTTGACCGTGCCTTTTTGCGCCAGGCCAACATCGGTTGCGAAAAAATGTCGAACGACGACATCACGCGGGTTTGCCAGATTGGCCGGGATTACCGCTGGCGCAATGTCGACGGCGAAGAAGTGCCTTTCCTCAGCGATGACGAGCTCGAGAACCTGAGCATCCGCTCCGGCACGCTGACCCATGCCGAACGGGAGATCATCAATCACCACATCGTCACCACCATCCGCATGCTCGAACAACTGCCGTGGCCCAAGCACCTGAAGAACGTGCCGGAATACGCCGGCGGCCACCACGAGCGGATGGATGGCAAGGGCTACCCGAACGGCCTGAAGCGCGAAGAGATGAGCTGGCAGGCCCGGATGATGGGCATCGCTGACATCTTCGAAGCCCTGACCGCCAAGGATAGACCCTACAAGGACGGCATGACGCTATCCCAGGCGCTGACCATCCTCGAAAACTTCAGCCGGAACGGGCATATCGACGCCGATCTGCACGAGGTTTTCGTCAAGAGCGAGTTATATCGAAAATATGCTGAGTTCTATCTGAAAAAAATCCAGATTGACTGTTGATCAGGTATTTAGTCTTGCCACAGCGCATCCGAGGCAAGTTCCGGCGCTATTCTCAGCATGGCTTCTAGGCCTTGAGTGGCTCTGGATTGCCAGCCTTTTCCGCGCTCGATGGCATCGCGCCAAGCCAGATTGAAAACTTCGGCCTGTCCATTTTCCAAAAAATAACTTGCCAGGCTGGCTGCCTGCAGTAAGTCCTTGGTCGCTTTGGAACGTTCGCTGACCGGACGTTCGCCAAAAACAATGAGTTTATGGACTGCGTAGCGTTCCGGGGCTGGCAGATTGACGATGCAGGAACCAAGGCTTGAGAAAATGCACCCCTGTAACGGCTTTTCCAAAGAGAACTCCATGAATTTCAGGGGTTCCAGGGCGAGATTGAGCTGTGGCATGGCGACTGGCTCCCCGTCACGTGTCATGCTGGTGACGAAATCCAGTCGCAGTTCCTGGTCTTTCGGGTTGCGGTATTGCGCGCCGGCCTTGCCATTAAATTGAGCAATGGGCAAAAGCCCCATTTCCAGCGATTCCAGCGCGCCGTGCACATCAATCTTCAAATCAGCAGGCAAGGCAACAGAAACATTCTGGCCGGCATGGGCAAAATCCACGTCCAGCGTACTTGCGCCATCTCGCCAGCGAACACCGAGCATGTTCCCCATGGCCAGGAATGCGTGTGTGCCAATCAGAATGCCGCCGGCGCGAAAAAAACCGTACTCGGCAAGACGACGAATGATCCGGAAGTGCTTTGGCGCAACGGGGGTGCAGCCCGCCGCAATGGCCATTCTGGCGGGGGGGGCAAGCGGTTTTTCCTGTTTTCCTTCAGAAAATCGGGTAACCAGACTGCGGACGCGTTCGTTATCGGGGCCGACGTAAACCATGCGGAGCCTCTGGTCTATGTCACGGTAGGCAAAATACCAATAGTCGCGCTCCTTGAGGGTGCGCTTATGAAATGCACCGACCAGCCCGGCCAGGGCATTGTCGAGTTCAAATGCCTGAGTCTGGCTAAAAAGCTCGGCATAGGCAGTTTGTGCGGAAAGCGTCAGCTCGGCGAGTCTCATGGTGAGTTACTATACAAAATGTTTTTTATATAGTAACCGGCTTGCGTGGGATGGCCTAGGCTAAGCGGTGATGGATTTGCCATATTTTCAGCGGGAATTGATATGTCTGACGTATTGCGTCAAAGCCCGGTGCCGTAAATTGTCATCTTGTCCGAGCGGATTGGCGGCTACGTTTTTTTACATTGGCGGACAAAAATCGCCAAACCCATGAATGACATGGGGTTTACGCGATTGCTGCCGATTTTGGCGGTGGTTTCCAAAAAGCTGGCACGGAAACTGTTATAGGTAACTCAGCGGTTTTCCCCGTCTTTATCCCTAAGGAGATTCAAATGTCGAACATGCAAAAAGGTTTTACCCTGATCGAACTGATGATCGTCGTCGCTATTATCGGTATTCTGGCTGCTGTGGCGCTGCCGGCTTATCAGGATTACACGATTCGTGCCCGCGTTTCTGAAGCGCTTTCCCTGACCTCTGCTGCCAAGGCTACCGTGTCCGAGAACATTTCTAATAATGGCGGTGTTATGCCTGCTGACGCATGTATTGGCGTTGCTCCTACCGTTGCTACCGCCAATGTGGCATCGACTGCCTGTGATGCAGCTAGCGGTGTGATTTCCGCCGTCACGACTGCTGCCGCCGGTAACGTTTCGTTGGAACTGCGTCCGACTGCTCCGGGTGCTAACGGTGGTGCTATTGTTTGGCAATGTGTCCGTACTGTTGGTGAGAACCGCCACGTACCGGCAAGCTGCCGCAACTAATCAAGTAGCGATAATCAATAATAGGGGGCAGACCCCTATTAAAAGAAGCCGGGGCCAATGCCCCGGTTTTTTTATGTTCGCCCGAAATGCTTGTATTCCCGGTCGTACCGGGGAAATGCTCACAATTTGCTGAGCGGATTTTTGTGGGCGAATTCAGGTCTTTGGCCAGCCATATCGACCAAGGGCGCTTCGGCCAGTATTTTAGGGCATTCGCTGCGCCAGCCAGGTTTGCAATACCTCAGGCAATTCGCTGACCAGTAATTCATGCCGCCCGGAAATCCAGCCGTGGATCGGCCCGGCCGGGCGTCCGGCCAGGGCGTCAGTGATCAGGGTTTCGGCGGTGACGTGGTCGTTGATCAGGCCGAGTTCGTCCTGTAGTTGCGCCAGCGCGGCCAGATAGGGTTTCAGGCGTTTTTGTGGCAGCAGGGGCGTGAAAAATTCCAGGGTGTAGCGCAGCTTTTTGAAGGCGATGCGCATTTTGTGGCGCTCGGCGGGGCTGAGTTCGGCGTGCCGGTTGGCCAGTTTTCTGGCCTTTTTGGCATGGCTGGCAATCTGCTGTTTGGCGAAATCCTTGAGTGGCATGGCCAGGGTGTCGTTTAGCGTGTAGACGGCGGCGGTGAATTCGAGCAGCAGGCGCGGGTATTCGCTGACGGCGAGTAGTCCGACGACTGACTTGCGGGCGCTGTTGGCGCGCCGCTGGGCGGCTTTGCGCAGGCGTTTGATGTCCTTGTTGTCCGGGAAGGCGGCGGCAATGGGGGGCAGGGTTTCTTCGAGGAAAACGTCCCAGTTGCGAGTGTCGCCGAGTGCGCCGGCCAGGGTTTGCCAGGTTTGGCCGTAGGCGGCGACGAATTCAGGCGGCAGCACCGGGGCGAACAGTTTGATCGCGGAACGCAGGCGGCGCAGGGCAACGCGGGCCTGGTGGATGAATTCGGCATCGCCACCGGTGAGCAATCCCTGTTCGTTGCGCTGGAAATGTTCGAGGCAACCCAAAGCGATGCTGCGGAAGGCTTCGACCGGTGTCTGTTCTTCATTAATCGGCGTCGGCCGGGCCTTGAAGGGGCGGAGCGGTGCGTCGAGGAAGAGGTTGTAGCCACGCTCGGCCTTGCTGGCGATGGCCGGGTGCAGGTCGAGGCTTTGCTGCAATTCACGGGTCAGGCCGAAGATGTCGTCGACTTTGCCGGACAGGAGTTCCAGTTCGATTTCGCAAATGGGGGTGCTGCGGCCACCGCCTTGGATCGTGCCGCGATCGACAGCCAGTTCGATCTGCGAGTCGCCAAACGGCACATGCCAGATCTGGCGGTGGAAATCGGTGGTGAAGATGGCTTCGAACTGAGCGCTGCGCTGTTCGAGAAAATCCCGAAAATCCGGGGCATCGACGTGGCTGAAATCGAAGACACCGGGTGTGGCCGGCGTTTCCCACTCGCTACGCATGGCCAGGCCGCCGCTGGCCGGTTCGGCCGATTTGACGGTGCATAGCCACTGCCAGCCCTTCTTGCGGAAGCGGACGGCAATGCGCCGGGCGTGCAGCTCCAGCGTTGGGGTGTCGTAGTAGGTGTTGAGCAGATGCAGTCGCTGTGAAGGAATGCCTTCGAGCAGCGGGTGGCTGGCCAGCTTGCGAGCGGCTTTGGGGCTGAGTTGCAGCTTGAGTTCGATTTCTGTGCTCATGTCGATCAATTCCTTGGTACGGCTGGGCCGGTGGCGCCGTCAAAGCCCAGTTCGGGCAGGATGGCGAGTTCTTCGGCGGTCTGGACGCTTTCGGCGATGACGGTCAGGCCGATATTATGGGCGATGCTGCACAGGCCCTTGAGGAAGGCCTGGTTGCCCGGTTGGCTGTCGATGGCGCGGATGAAGCTGCCATCGACCTTCAGGTAATCAAGGCCGATGCGGTGCAGGCGGCCGATTTCGCTGAATTGGCGGCCGAAGTGTTCGATGCCGAGGCGACAGCCAAGCGGGCGCAGGGCATCGCAGAAGGCGTGGAATTCCTCGAAGTGCTGGAAGGCGCCAATTTCCGAGACTTCCATCCACAGGCGTGGCGCCAGATCGCGGCGGGCGGCGATCTGAGCATACAGGCGGGCGCGGAACGAGGCGTCGAGGATCGATTCGCCGGACAGGTTGACCGCGACGGCGGGAAGGCCGGCGGCGATGCGGTCGAGGGCCAGGCGAACGACGGTCAGGTCGAGTTCGGTGGTCATCGACAGGCGCGAAGCCATCGGCATGAAGGCGCCGGCCGTCAGCCATTCGCCGTCTTCGGTGGCTTGCAGGCGAAGCGGACATTCGAGGTGAAGCAGTTGGCCGCTGCTGGCGGCGACCGGGAACTCGATCAGGCGCAGGCGCTGGGTTTCGATAGCGCCATCGAGCAGCTTCTTCCAGTCGGCATTCGAGGTGGCTTGTTGGTCGGCATTGCTGTCGGCCCGGCACCAGGCGAGTCCGCTCTGGGTTTCGGCCGAGGCCAGCGCCGCATCGACGCGCGACAGCAGGTTGCCGCTGGGCTGGCCATGCAGGTAGGCGCCGCTGGCCACGTAGCCAATGCGTTCGCCTTCGATCAGGCCGGCGGCGGCGAGGTCGCTCAGGGCGTGCAGGAGTTTTTCGGCCTGCAGTGCGGGGTCTCGGACGCCAGGCAGGAGCAGCGCGAAGTCGGCGCCGTTCAGGCGGGCGGCGGCGGCGTTCGGGTGGTCGGCAGCCAGCGCGTTGAGCGTGGCACCGATCCGGCGCAGTACTTCGTCCGCGGTTTCGCGGCCGGCGCGGCGGTTGATGCCGGCCAGATCGCCCAGACGCAGCATGAGCAGGGTGCCGGCGGCGCTTGCATCGTCGTCGGTGAGGGCCGCGGCCAGTTCATTCATGAAGAAATCCCGGTTGGCGAGGCCGGTCAGGCTGTCCAGCGTGGCTTCGCGGCGCACCTGCTCAAGGCGGGCGGCTTCTTCGGCAAACATCGCTTTAAGGCGGTCGACCATCGCGTTCATGGCGCTGGCCAGGCTTTTTAGTTCAGGAGTTTTCGGTTCCGGAATGCTGATGAAACGGCGTTCGCTGATCGCCTGGGCCTGACCGACCACGGCGTCGAGCGGGCGGCGGATGCGGCGCAGGACCTGCATGCCGAGCAGGCCCATGATGCCGCCGCCGACGGCAAACCAGCCAAGCAGTTTGAGCGCGCCGTTCCAGAGTTCATCGTAGGCGAAATGGCTGTGGCTGATCAGTTCGATGGTGCCGAACTGGTTCCAGCCGGCGTTGACCTGGGCGTGGCCGGGTTGCGAGGCGATCGGGAAAATGCGAACAAACCACTCCGGGACATGGCCGGCATCGGGGGGGCTGGTTTTTTCGATCATCGTCTGGCCGTTCGGATCGACCAGGCGGACGGCAGCGTACTGGCCACTGTCGAAGACGGCGGCGACCTGCAGTTCGACAGTGACCGGATCCTTGTCCAGTTGCGACATCGACAGCGCCAGCGAGGCGGCATTGTCGTTGTTCTTGATGGCCAGTTGCTGTTCGAGATAGTGGCGAGCCGTCAGCATGCTGGCGACAAAGCTGCCGGCAAAGGCGATCAGGGTGCTCGTAATTACTGCGAGCCAGAGTTGTCGGAATAAGGACATGTCGATTACCTCACTGGAAGCCTTCGGCGCTCGCCCGGGCCAGCAGATCCTGCCAGCGGGAGAGATTGCTCTTGCTGGACTGGTTGCCGGTGCCCTGCCAAAGGCCTGCACTGTTGAAACTGAAAATCGGCGAAAGATCGCTGCGCCGTGAGGCAGGCAGGATCTGGGTGTTCAGGTTGTCGAGGACCAGCGGGTCGGCGTTCGGTGTCGCGTAATAGGCGAGCACCATGTGGGCGACCAGGAAGGTGCCTGAGGGGCCGGTCTGCGCCGCTTTGACATAGACCAGGCGGAGCTTGTTGATGGGAATGCCCAGTTCGATCAGCGAGTAGTACTTGGCAATCGAGAAGTCTTCACAGTCGCCGCGTCCCTGGCCGATGGTTTCGGTCGGCGTCGCCCAGTAATCGTTTTGGCCCCAGACCGACATGTCGTCGTCGAAGGCGACACGGCGATTGAAGAAATCGTTGATCCGCTTCAGCTTGTCGGTTTCCGGGGCGCTGCGTCCTTCGGCCAGCGTGCGTTGCCAGTCGAGCAGCAAGGGCAGTTGCCCGGCGCCGAAGCGGCTGCTGACCAACTGCTGCAAGCGCTCGAAATCCCAGCCCAGCGCCAGCGGCAGGCCGTTCAGGCCCAGCGCAACCAGGGTGGCTACGATGGTGAGCAGGCGAAGCAGGGAGGCTCGGTGACTCAAGTCGTTGAATGATCGGTGAAAAGGCGCGGGTAACGACAGCGGGAAGGCGAGACTTCGCGATTATCCCCCATCAAAATGAAAATACATCGCTCTTCGGCCAGGGATTCGCGATTTCTCGGCGATTGCCGCCAGCGCAGCCAATCCGGACGAAAAAAAGCCATGCTCGCAAGCATGGCCTTGGCATGAATCGCGCCTTGGCTAACTCGACGTTTCGACCTGGGCGATGAAGACGTAGCCCTGCGAACGCAGGGTCTTGATGAAGCTGCTGCCATCGGTCTGCTTGCCGAGAATCCGCCGGATCTGGCTGACATGGACGTCGATGATCCGGTCGTAGGGAACGTATTCGCGCTTCAGCATGCGCGACAGGTGTTCACGCGAAAGCGGCTCGAACGGCTGCTCAAGAAAGGCGACAAGTAGCGCATAGCCGGACACCCCCAGTGGTGTTGCCGGGGCGCCGGCGCGGGACAGTTCGCGCGAGCCGGTATCCAGCGTCCATTCGCCGAAATGCAGGCGGCGCATTTCGTTGCGCGGCGGGGCGGAGCGCTGGCAACGGCGGAGCAGGCCGCGGGTGCGGGCCAGCAGTTCGCGCATGTTGCAGGGCTTGGGAAGGAAGTCGTCGGCGCCGATCTCGATGCCGATGATGCGCTCGATCTCGTCGGAACGGGTCGAGTGGATCAGCACCGGGATTTCGGAGGTTTGCCGCAGCTGGCGAAGCAACTCCAGCCCGTCTACATCCGGCAGGCTGAGATCAAGGATGATGACATCCGGATTCTCGTTGAGTTGCTGCCACATGGCGGCCCCGTTTTCGGCATAAATGCTGTCGATCCCGGCCGTGGCCAGGGTCGTGCTCAATACGTGGCGGGTGCCCGGGTCATCTTCAACAATCAGCGCAGTCTGGCGCATGCTATTTTCATTTCAGTGGCGCAATAAAGAGGCGATTGTAATCCAATGTAATTCAAAGGAAATGTTTTACGATTCTTTAACAATGAGGCAGCTTATCGGGGCAGAATTGGTGCCTTGACGATTGCTTTCATTTGCCAAATACATGTCTGTTCCTCACTTCCTGGATGGTTTTGACGTAACGGCTGCGGTTGAGCGCATGCTCGGCCAGCCGGTGCTGTGGTGGCAGGCGGTCGGCCTGTTCGTCGAGCATTATGCCGACTGGGAGCGGGCGTGGCAGGGCGCCATCGGCGACGATGCCGAGGAGCGCAAGCGGGTGCATGCCATGCGCAGTGCCGCGGCCAATGTCGGGGCCGTTCGTCTGGCAGAAACCGCCGGGGCGCTGGATGATTTGCTGCTGAAACGTCTGGCCGGCGGCCAGGCGGCGGTGCCGGATGACTTGCGGCAGCGACTCGGCGATGAGTTTCGCCAGTCGTGGTCGGCTGCCGCCAATAGCTGGAAGGAAAATCGTCTGGGTCCCGGAGGTTCGGCATGAGCCTGCCGCTGTCGACGACCCCGCTGCCTTCCCGGCTGGCGCGCATCAATTTTTATGTGCTGGCTTCGAGCATCGTTTTTGCCACAGTATTCATCGTCTTTACTTCGGCCTGGATGACGCTGCAGGCGCATGTCGAGGAGGGCTACCGGCGCCTTGAGCTGCTCGGAGACAAGGCACAGCCGGTGCTGGTGATCAATGACCGGGCGGCGGCCGAGCGCGCCTTTGCCGACTTGCGGACCATGCCTTATCTGCATTCGGTGGCGGTATTTCACGAAGACCTCTCGCCGTTCGTTGCCTTTGATCGGGCTGGCACCGAGGAAGCTGCGCCGGCTCCGCTGGCCAAGCCGGTGGCCGGGCATGCTTATTCCTGGAAACGCATCGACTTCCTGGTGCCCGCCGGGGTGGCCGGGCAGCCCGCCGGCTGGCTACGCCTGAGTACCGACCTCGGTGAGGCTTATCAGCACCTGCTGGGCTATCTCGGGCTGATCCTGGTCGAAATGGCTGCCGCGCTGGCCATCGCGCTGCATTTGCAGTCCCGGCAGGTCGGGCGACTGATCGCGCCGCTGCAGGACCTGACCGGGCACATGGCCGATGTGTCGGTCGGCCGGCTGGATATTCGTGCCGCCGATAGCGGGGTGACCGAAATCGACCAGTTGGTCAGCGGATTCAACCAGATGGTCGAGCAGATTCGCGAGCGCGATCACTGGTTATCGACACACCTCGGCAATCTCGAGCAGATTGTCGAACAGCGGACGCGCGAACTGCGTCTCGCCAAGGAGGCGGCGGAAGCCGGCAGCAAGGCCAAGAGCGAATTCCTGGCGACGATGAGCCATGAAATCCGGACGCCGATGAACGGCGTGCTCGGCATGACGGAGTTGCTGCTGGGGACCGAACTGGCGCCGACCCAACGGCAGTTCGTCGAAGCGGTCGACCGTTCCGGCAAGCACTTGCTCCACATCATTAATGACATTCTCGATTTCTCGAAAATCGAAGCCGGCAAGCTGGAACTCGATGTGCTCGATTTCGACCTGCGCACCCTGCTTGAGGAGTCGCTGGAACTGTTCGCGCAACCGGCGCGGCGCAAGGGGTTGGCGCTGGTGGCCGATCTGCCGCTGGACGAAAAGCTCACCGTGCGCGGTGATCCCTTGCGCTTGCGCCAGATCGTGACCAACCTGCTGGGTAATGCAGTCAAGTTCACCGAAACCGGGGAGATCCTGCTTCGCTTGCGGGTGGTCGAGCATCGTCAGGATGGCCTGAAGCTGGCCCTGGTCGTCAGCGATACGGGGATAGGCATCCCGCTGGAGGCCCAGGAAAGGATATTCGACCATTTCCTGCAAGCCGATGGTTCGACGACCCGGAAATATGGCGGAACAGGCCTCGGGCTGGCCATTTGCCGGCATCTGGTCGATATGATGGGGGGGTGGATTCAGGTTGAGAGCACGCCTGGAAAAGGCGCTGTCTTCACCGTCGAGATCGACCTGCCGCTCGGCCAGTTGCCGGTGGCCTCGGCGGAGAAACAGGCCGTGGCGGCGAGCGGGGCACGCGTGCTGGTGGTCGATGACAGTGCTACCCAGCGTGAGGTTCTGCTCGCCCTGTTGCGCAGGCACGGTTTTGTCGCCGAAGCTGCGGCCTCGAGCCTGGCCGGGCTGGCCATGCTCAAGGCGGCGGTTGACGAGGGCGAGCCTTACGCCTTGCTGCTGATCGACCTGCAGATGCCGGATCTGCCCGGCGGCGATGTGGTGCGTGCCGTCCGCGCCGACCCGCATCTGGCCCCGACCCGGGTAATCATCATTTCGGCGCTGGTCGATGCCTTGAGCAAGGCGGAGCGGGCGAGTCTGCAGATTGCCGCCTGTCTGCCCAAGCCTGTCCGTCAGGCCGATCTGCTGCGCGCCATCGAATCGACCCTGCAGCGACGAGGCACCGGCGAGGTTCCGGCGACGGATGGCCCGGTCAGGAAATTGCGCGGCCGTGTTCTGGTCGTCGAAGACAATGAAAGTAATCTCGTTGTGGCGCGTGCCCAGCTTGAACGGATGGGTCTGGAGGTCATCGCGGCCGGCGATGGCCAGCAGGCCCTGGATCTGCTGGCCGAAGAAGCGGTCGATCTGGTCCTGATGGATTGCCAGATGCCCGTACTCGACGGCTTTGCGGCGACCAGGGCGCTGCGCCAGCGGGAGGCTGCCTCAGGCCGGCATTTGCCGGTCATCGCGCTGACCGCCAATGCGATGACGGGTGACCGCGAGCGGTGCAAGGAGGCCGGGATGGACGAGTATCTGGCCAAGCCCTATAGCGGTGAAGAGTTGCTGGCGCTGCTGGCCCACTGGTTGCCGGCCGAACGGCGCAAGTCTGCTGCCCCGGCACCGGCCACGGCCAACGCCCAACCGGTGGTCAGCGCCAGCTTGCCGGAGCCCGTCGCACCGCTGGAGTTGACGGCTTTTGACAAGATTCGCGCCCTGTCGCCGGAAGGCGGCGACGCTTTGGTACGCCAAGTGGTCGTCGCCTACCTGAAAGCCGCCGAGCGGGAATGGGGGCGTTTCGATCAGGGTTTGGCCGATGCCGATGCGTCGGCGATGGCGGGTGCCGTTCATGCGCTCAAGTCGAGCAGCTTCAATGTCGGTGCCGCGGTCTTTGCCGAGCGTTGCCGGGAAGTCGAGCAACTGGCCAGGGAAGTCAGGATGCGGGAATTGCTGGCCCGAGTCGATGGTTTGCGTAGCGAATGGCGGCGGGTCGACATCGCCCTCCAGGCTGTCCTGGCGGAGCTGGCGACATGAACCAGCCGCCCTGGCGCGTTCTGGTCGCCGACGACGATCCGACGGTTGCTCTGTTGTCGCGGGCAGCCTTGGCCGGTGGCGATTTCGTGGCGACCGTCGTGGACAACGGTAGCGATGCACTGGCGGAATTCCGCCGGCAGCCGTTTGATATCGTGCTGCTCGATGTCGAAATGCCAGGACTGGACGGCTTCGAGGTCGGGGCGGCGATCCGCGCCAGTCACGGCGCCGGTTTTCCTGTCGTGCTGGTCACCGGGCGCAGCGACCCGGCTTTCATCGCCCAGGCGCAGGCGCTGGCGGCCGACTACATCGCCAAGCCGGTCAACTGGCCGTCGCTGGCCGGTCTGTTGCGAGCCATGCTCGGCGCGGCGCGCCACTAAGCCCCGCCGCCCGGCTTTTTCCTGGTTGCCCCGCCAGCTGTGGGTTGTGGCAGAATCGGATCAAACGGCCCGGGGGCCACGTACTGACGGTACGAACAAGGGGGAGGACATGGGACATCGAAAATTTTCCTGGGTATTTTTTGGCGCCCTGATTCTGGCCATTTTTGGGGGCTCGACCATGGCGCTGGCGCAGGAGGCGCGGCCGCTGGTCAAGGGGCAGACGCTCTACCTGCCGATCTATTCCCATATGTTGTACGGCAACCTCGGCAAGAGCGGCAAGGCCTCGAATGTGCTGCTCTCGGCCCTGGTCAGCATTCGCAACACCGATGGCAAGCGACCGCTGCGGATTGTCTCGGCCAAGTATTTCGATACCCACGGCAGGCTGCTGGGCGAAAGGGTGCCGGCGCCGGTGCTCCTGGCGCCCTATGGCACCTTGGAGTTGTTCGTCGAACTGAATGATGCTTCCGGTGGCTCGGGCGCCAATTTCGTCATCAAGTGGGAGGCTGATCAGCCGATCAATCCGCCGCTGGTTGAATCGCTGCATGCCAACATGGATGGCGGCAAGGCTGTGATCTTCATGACGCAATCGGTGCCGCTGGCCGAATGAGCGGTAACTCGGGCGTCTCCCCGATCAAGACCCTGCAGACCGGCTATATCGTCCGTCTGCTCTACGTCGCGGTCGGCATGCTGATTGCCGTGCATGTCTTTGGCACGGTCGGCTACATGGTGCTGACCGAGAGCAAGTATTCCTGGTTCGACGCCTTTTACATGACCTTCATCACCGTCGCCACTATCGGCTTCGGTGAAATCATCGACATGTCGAGCAACCAGCCGGCCCGCGTTCTGACCGTGGTCATCGGCATTCTCGGCGCCGGCAACCTGTCGCTGCTGTTTTCGGTCGTTACCGTGGCGTTGCTCGAAACCGACCTCAATGGAACCCTGCGGAGAAAACGCATGGAAAAAACAATCAAGAAACTCAAGGGGCATTACCTCCTCTGCGGCTTTGGCCGCGTCGGACGCAACATCGCGCACGAACTGGAGGCGACCAACCGCCATTTCGTCGGCATCGACGAGGATATGCAGCGGCTGGAAGACTACAAGGACCGGAATCCCGGTTTCCTTTACCTGCATGGCGATGCCAGCGATGACGATATTCTGGTCGCCGCCGATCTGGAAGATGCCAAGGGCCTGTTCGCGGTGACCGGGGACGATTCGCGCAACCTGATGATCGTCATCACGGCCAAGCAGTTGAAGCCCGATTTGCGCGTGGTGGCGCGCTGCACCGAGCAGCGCAATATCGAGAAGATGCGCAAGGCGGGGGCGGATGCCATCGTTTCGCCGGACTTTACCGGTGGTATGCGCATCGCTTCGGCGATGATCCGCCCGCACGTGGTTTCCTTCCTCGACGAAATGCTGAAGTCGGAGAAAAATCTGCGGGTCGAGGAGGTGCCAGTGCCGGCCGGATTCATTCCGAAGCCGCTGGGGACGCTGAAGCTGCGCAGTGCCAATTACGTTTTTCTCGCCGTGCGCGAGCGCAATGGCAGCTGGCAATTCAATCCGGACCAGGATTTCCTGCTCAAGCCGGGTTACATGCTGATCGCCATGGCCAGTCCGGTCGGGCGGACGGAAATTGAAACCCTGTTGATCGATATGGCAGCCTGATCTGCCGAGACTTTTTTTGACCTCAACTGTTTGGAGAAAAATAATGCGAATAACAATTTTGGCCATTGGTGCTGCATTGCTGGTCGCCGGTGCCGCCCAGGCTTCGCCGGAACTGGCCAAGGCCAAGAACTGCATGACCTGCCACGCCATCGACAAGAAAATTGTCGGCCCGGCCTACAAGGACATTGCGACCAAGCGTGCCGCCGAAAAGGGGGCCGAGGCAGCATTGGCCGGCAAGATCAAGAATGGCAGCAAGGATGAATGGGGCATGGTGCCGATGCCACCCAACAATGTGACCGAGGCCGAAGCGGCAGCGCTGGCCAAGTGGGTCCTTGCCCAGAAATGACCCAATAAGCAGATGTATCGGGCGCCCGATCAGGGCGCCCCAACCTGTATAGGCGAGGCTAGCCGATGAAATCCCTGACCCGAGAACAGATGCGCCGCCGCTGGCTGGCCCTCGGTATTGTGGCGCTGGCCTATATCCTCTCCTTCTTCCAGCGTTTCGCCCCAGCCGGCATTGCCCAGGATCTGGCGGCCTCGTTCGAGACTTCAGCCGCCTCGCTCGGCATTCTGGCGGCGACCTATTTTTACGTTTATACGCTGATGCAGGTGCCGACCGGCATCCTGGTCGACACGCTCGGGCCGCGCCGTATCCTGGCGTTGGGCGGTTTGATCGGTGCTGCCGGCAGCTTCCTGTTCGGATTTGCGCCCAGCCTTGAGCTGGCGCTGGTCGGCCGCACGCTGATCGGGCTGGGCGTGTCGGTGACCTTTATTGCCATGCTCAAGCTGGTTGCCGTCTGGTTCGAGGAAAGCCGTTTTGCCACGATGGTCGGTATCTGCATGCTGATCGGCAATCTCGGCTCGGTGCTGGCCGGCGCGCCGCTTTCGGCACTGGCCCAGGCGACCGGCTGGCGCGGCGTGTTCATCGGGGTCGGCTTTGCCTCGCTGGTTTTGGGCGCCTTGTGCTGGCTGATCGTGCGCGATGCGCCGGAAGCCGGAGCGGCTGCGCCCAAGCCACGCTTCGACCGGACAGTGGTGCTTTCCAACCTGTGGGCAGTGGTCAGGAACCGGGATACCTGGCCGGCGGTAGCGGTCAATACCGGCATGTCCG
This sequence comes from Azonexus sp., assembly GCA_041909135.1. Taxonomy (GTDB): domain Bacteria; phylum Pseudomonadota; class Gammaproteobacteria; order Burkholderiales; family Rhodocyclaceae; genus Azonexus. Next base: position 186,228 of record JAYREA010000004.1, read on the forward strand.
GCGCCTTTTTTACCTTCGCCGGCTTGTGGGCCATGCCGTACCTGATGCAGGTGCATGGCCTGGCACGCGCCGTCGCGGCGACGCACTTGTCGCTGTGGTTTGGCGGCTTTGCCGTTGGCTGCCTGTTCATCGGTGGTCTGTCCGACCGTCTGGGTCGGCGCAAGCCGGTATTGATTGTCGCCTCGCACCTCTACGGCGCGATCTGGCTGATCTGGCTGTCCTGCGTGACGATGCCGCTAACGCTGTCGTATGCACTTTTTGCCCTGATGGGGCTGACGACAGCGGGATTCAGCCTGACCTGGGCCTGTTCCAAGGAAGTGAACCCGCCCATGCTGTCCGGCATGTCGACCAGCGTCGCCAACATGGGGGGCTTTCTGGCCGGGGCGCTGCTGCAACCTCTGGTCGGCTGGATCATGGATCTTGGCTGGAAGGGCGAGATGGTCAGTGGCGCCCGTGTTTACGATGTCGAAACCTGGCGTTACGGCGTGCTGGTCGTCACCGTGTGTGCAATTCTTGGCGCCGCATCCGGCTGGTGGATCAAGGAAACGCGCTGCCGGAATATTTGGCAGGCCGCTCCGGCTAATTGACAGCTGCCGATAAAGTCTCATTAAATCAAAGGGTGAGCCGCGAATGGCTTGTCTAAGTCTTGTAAATTAGCGTATTCTTATATTTATGAGCGCAAACATTCTTCGTCCTTTGGTTTTTGGCCTGTTTTTCGCGTCGTCCGCCGCTTTTGCCGTCGACGCCTTGCCGGTTGTCGTTGTCCAGCCGCATGCGGTCGATCTGAGCTTCCCTGCCGAGTCCCTGGTCGAGGCCGTCCAGCAGGCGACAGTTGGCGCCCAGGTTGCCGGTCGGGTGCTGGAAGTGAAGGCCGATGCCGGACAGTTCGTGCAGAAGGGCGATGTGCTGATGCGCATCGATGCTCGCGAAGCGGCTGAGGCGGCGCGGGCGGCCGAGGCGCAGTACGCCAATGCCCGGGTCAATTACGAGCGGACGAAAAGCCTGGTTACCCAGAAATTCATGAGCGGCGCAGCGCTCGACAAGGCCAAGGCGGATTTCGATGCCGCTGCCGCCAATCGTTCGGCGGCTGGGGCCAGCCAGAGCCACGCAACCATTCTGGCGCCGATCACCGGCATCGTTGCCCGTCGCCATGCCGAGCTTGGCGACATGGCGATGCCCGGCGTGCCCTTGTTCACCATTTATCAGCCGGGCAGCCTGCGGGTCACGGCCAGCATTCCGCAGCATCGCCTGAAGGAAATGCGCGGTGTGAAAACGGCGCGGGTCGAATTTCCGGAACTGGGCAAATGGGTGGATTCGAACACGGTTCAGTTATTGCCGACCGCCGATGTGGCGACCCACGTTTCGCAGGTGCGCGTCAGCCTGCCGGAGATGCCGGATACGATGCCGGGCATGTTCGCCCGCGTCCATTTCGTCACCGGCCAGGCTGAAAAGCTGACGGTGCCGCTGACCGCCGTTTTGCGGCGTGGCGAGGTGGCGGCCGTCTATGTCCAGACCGCCGATAATCGCCTGAGCCTGCGCCAGTTGCGTCTGGGCGATGCGGTCGGCCGTGGCGAAATCGAGGTGCTGGCCGGGTTGGCGGCTGGCGACAAGGTGGTCACCGATCCGGTCAGGGCGGCCATCCAGCTCAAGTCGGGCAAGTAGGCGATGAGCAGCGATCACGGACGCCTCGGTATTTCCGGGCGCATTGCCGCCGCCTTCCTGTCTTCGCAGATCACGCCGCTGCTGGCGCTAGTCGCCTTCCTGATGGGCATCTTCGCGACGCTGGTCACGCCGCGCGAGGAAGAGCCGCAGATCGATGTGACCATGGCCGACGTGCTGGTCGCCTTCCCCGGGGCTTCGGCCAAGGATGTCGAGAATCTGGTAGCGCGGCCGGGCGAGCAGGTCCTGTCGCGCCTGCATGGCGTCGAACACGTCTATTCGATGTCGCGGGCGGGCATGGCAGTGATCACCGTGCAGTTCGAGGTCGGCGTCAAATACAACGATGCGGTGCTGCGCCTCTACGATACCGTCCATTCGCATCGCGACTGGCTGGCGCCCAACCTTGGCGTGCAGGAGCCGGTGATCAAGCCGCGCGGCATCGACGACGTGCCGATTGTCTCGCTGACTTTCTGGACGCCCGATCCGAGCCGTTCGGCTTTCGATCTGCAACAGGTGGCACGGGCGGTCGAAATCGAGTTGAAGCGCATCAAGGGAACACGCGATGTGTCGACGCTGGGCGGCCCGGATCACGCCATCCGCGTCCTGATGGATGCCGAACGGATGAACGCCTTTGGCGTCACGCCGCAGGATATTGCCGGGGCGCTGAAGGTTTCGAATGCGCTGCAGTCTTCGGGCAGCCTGACGGCCGGCAATCGCGAGGTGCTGGTGCAGACCGGGACTTACCTCGAATCGGCGGCTGACGTGAAGCGTCTGGTGGTGGCAGTCCGCGAGCGCAAGCCGATCTACATGAGCGACGTGGCCACCGTCCAAGATGGTCCCGACCAGCCGAAACGCTACGCCTGGTTTGGCAACAAGGAGGGCGAGTTTCCGGCGGTGACCATCCAGCTTTCCAAGCAGCCGGGCGTCAATGCCGCCGATGTGGCGAATTCGGCGCTTGAGCGGATCGATAGCCTGAAAAACACGGTGATCCCGGAAGGTGTCGAAGTCACCGTCACTCGCAACTACGGTGAGACGGCGACCGAAAAGGCCCAGAAGCTGATCGGCAAGCTGATTTTCGCCACCGCTTTTGTCGTGGCGCTGGTTTTTTTCGCCCTCGGCCGGCGCGAGGCGGTCATCGTCGGCGTCGCCGTAACCCTGACCCTGGCTGCGACGCTGTTCGCCTCCTGGGCCTGGGGCTTCACCCTGAATCGCGTTTCGCTGTTCGCGCTGATTTTCTCGATCGGCATCCTGGTTGATGACGCGATTGTCGTGGTCGAGAACATCCACCGCTGGCAGGGCTTGTATCCCGAGAAGAGCCTGCTCGAAATCATTCCCGGCGCGGTCGATGAAGTCGGCGGGCCAACCATCCTGGCCACGCTGACCGTTATTGCGGCGCTGTTGCCGATGGCCTTCGTCTCCGGCCTGATGGGGCCGTACATGAGTCCGATCCCGATCAATTCGTCGATGGGCATGGCCATTTCGCTGGCCGTCGCCTTCGTCGTCACGCCCTGGCTGGCGGCCAAGCTGATGAAGTCGCATGGCAACGCCCATGGCCAGCCGCAACCGTCGAAGCTCGATGCCCGGCTGGACAGCACCTTCCGCAAGCTGCTGACGCCCTTCCTCGACCCGCTGAAAGGCGGCGCCGCCCGCGTCAAGCTGGCCATTGCCGTTGTGCTGCTGATCCTTGGTTCGGTGTCGCTGGCTTATTTCCAGCTCGTCGTGCTGAAGATGCTGCCCTTCGACAACAAGAGCGAATTCCAGATCATCGTCGACATGCCGGTCGGGACGCCACTGGAAGAAACGGCGCGGGTGCTGCATGAAATCGGCGCCGAACTGGCCAGCGTACCGGATGTGGTCAATTACCAGGCCTATGCCGGTACCGCCAGTCCGATCAATTTCAACGGTCTGGTCCGCCAGTATTACCTGCGGGCGGTGCCGGAAAAGGGCGACCTGCAGGTCAATCTGGCCGACAAGCACCACCGCGCGCAGAAGAGTCACGACATCGCCGCCTCCTTGCGTGAGCGGATCGAGGCCATCGGCAAGCGCAATGGCGGAGTCGCCAAGGTGGTCGAAGTACCGCCGGGGCCGCCGGTGATGTCGCCTATCGTCGCCGAGGTCTATGGCCCGGATTACGCCGGCCAGATGGCGGTCGGCAAGCAGGTGCGTGCCGTTTTTGATCAGACGGCCGACATCGTCGCCGTCGATGACTATATCGAGGCCGATGCTCGCAAGTTCGTGCTGCATGTGCTGCAGAGCAAGGCGGCGCAGATGGGCGTGGCACAGAGCGACATCGTCGAGGTGGTCGGCATGGGCCTGGCCGGGCAGGACGTGACGCCGGCGCGCAATATCGAATCGAAGTTCGAGATACCGGTCCGGGTGACGCTGCCAGCCGAAAAGCAGTCCACGCTCGATGCCCTGCTCAAGCTCCGCGTTCGTTCGCGCGATGGCCAACTGGTGCCGGTTTCGGAGCTGGTCGAGGTGCGTGATGTGGCCCGCGAGAAAGCGATCTATCACAAGGATCTGCTGCCGGTCGTCTATGTCGTCGGCGACATGGGCGGCAAGCTCGATTCGCCGCTCTATGGCATGTTCGACATTCGCTCGAAGATCAACGGCATGGCGCTCAAGGAGGGTGGCTCGCTGGGTGAGTGGTTCATCCGTCAGCCGGCCGATCCCTATGCCGGCTACAGCGTCAAGTGGGATGGCGAGTGGCAGGTCACCTATGAAACCTTCCGCGACATGGGCATCGCCTACGCGGTCGGCCTGATCCTGATCTATCTGCTAGTGGTCGCTCACTTTGGCAGCTACCTCGTGCCGCTGATCATCATGGCGCCGATTCCGCTGACCATCATCGGCGTCATGCCCGGCCATGCGCTGTTCGGTTCGCAATTCACCGCGACATCGATGATCGGGATGATCGCCCTGGCCGGCATCATCGTCCGTAACTCCATCCTGCTCGTCGATTTCATCAAGCAACAGGTCGCAGCGGGCATGGACTTTCACGATGCCGTGATCCAGTCCGCCGCAGTGCGCGCCAAGCCGATTGCACTGACTGCGCTGGCCGCCATGCTTGGCGCCCTGTTCATTCTCGACGACCCGATCTTCAATGGCCTGGCCCTGAGCATGATCTTCGGCATTCTCGTCTCCACCCTGCTGACGCTGGTGGTGATCCCGGTTCTTTATTTCTCGGCTTTCCGCAAGGAGCATCAACAATGACCATCGAACGCATCATCCGCATCATGGCGGGCGCTTTCATCCTTTTATCGCTGGCGCTGGGCATCGAGGGCAGCCCGATCTTCGTCTCGAAGTGGTTCCTCGCCTTTACCGCCTTTGTCGGCTTCAACCTGCTGCAGAGCGGTTTTACCGGGTTCTGTCCGCCGGAAAAACTGCTCGCCAAAATGGGCGTCAAGCGCAGTGGCGGCGGCTCCTGTTGCGGATAAGTAACAGCGGCGAAAAGCGCTTTAAGATCAAGGATTAATAAGTTGCTGTAAGCGCTTGTTGTATATGCAGATTGTCTTTTTCTGCCGTGTGTCAAAAATATCGCTGAAACATTGATTTGTCTCGGCTAAACTCCGGACAACGCGTGTATCCGGAAAGTAATACTTTGACGCAAAGTCCGGCCGTAGCCGGCCGAAAATTCGTGATGTTCGCCATGGGGGCGGTCGTTCTGGTCTGGGGGCTGATCGGCCTTGACCTGTGGGTCGCTGCGCCTCATGCCGATGTCTGGATGCTGCCTGGGTCGGGCGAGGCGAATCATCCTTCTGGCTTGGCGGCGTCAAAGCTTATCCTGCTGGCCCTCGGTCTGTTTCTGACTTTGCTGGTCGTCCAGGCTTACCGTCAGCTCCTCTCGGCCAATCGCCAGGCGGAAGCCCGGCTGGCCTTGCAGCGTCTGATCGTCGATCACACTTCCGAAGCCATGATGTTGACTGACAGCGCGCAACGGATTCTCTCGGTCAACGCGGCGTTCGAGCAGATTACCGGTTATGCCGGCAGCGACGTCCTGGGCAAGACGCCGACCATGCTCAGCGCCGGACATCACGGCCTGGCCTCCCACCGGAATGTCTGGGATTTCGTTGCCGAGAATGGTTACTGGGAAGGCGAAATCTGGGACCGGCGCAAGGATGGCGCGATTTATCCCAAGCAGATGCGGATCTCGGCCATTTGCGAGGATGGCGTGCACGTCTCGCATTTCGTTGGCGTATTCACCGACACCAGTGAAAACAAGGCCCAGGCGGAGCGCCTGGAATTCCTGGCCCGCCATGATCCGTTGACCAATCTGCCAAACCGGCTGGCCCTCGATGCCCATCTCGACGCTATCCTCGATGGCGCTGTGCCCGGGATCAACCGCATGGCGCTGCTGATTATCGATCTGGATCATTTCAAGACCATCAACGATTCGTTGGGCCATCATGCCGGCGACCGTCTGCTCAGCGAACTGGCCCGCCGGCTGGGCGGCCAGATGGACCATACGAAGCGTCTTTTCCGCCTGGGCGGGGACGAGTTCGTCGTTGTCATCGATCGCCTGTTCAGTGAAGAGACGGTGATCGAACTGGTCAATCGTCTGGTTCGGGTGATCGGCGATCCCTGCGATATCGACGGCCATGTGCTGCACAGCACGCCGTCGATCGGCATCAGCCTCTATCCGGAAGATGGCCGGGATGCCCAGGCCCTGATCCGCAATGCCGATACGGCCATGTATTACGCCAAGGCCAACGGCCGGAACAATTACAAGTTCTTCACCGAGCCGATGAATGCCGCCGCCAACAAGCGCCTGCATCTCGAAAGCGAACTATGGAGCGCGCTGGCCGAAAACCAGCTGATCCTGCATTACCAGCCGCAAATCGACCTGCTCAGCGGCAAGGTGGTCGGGGTCGAGGCGCTGGTTCGCTGGCGGCACCCGGTGCGCGGCCTGATTCCGCCAGCCGAATTCATACCGGTGGCCGAAGAGTGCGGCCTGATCCTGCCGCTTGGTCACTGGGTGCTGCTCACCGCTTGCCGGCAGGTCAAGTCCTGGCTGGAAGCCGGTATCGACATGGGCGAAATGGCCGTCAATATCTCGGCGCACCAGTTCCGGCAACCTGAATTCATCGCGTCGGTACAGGCGATTCTGGCGGAAACCGGCTTGCCCGCCGGGCGCCTGGAACTGGAGATTACCGAAAGCACGATCATGCACGGAGTCGATGAGGCGATCCAGACCTTCGCCCAGCTTAAGGCCATGGGCGTCAAGCTGGCCATCGACGACTTCGGTACCGGCTATTCGTCGCTTGCCTACCTGCGCCGCTTCCCGCTCGATCGCCTGAAGATCGACCGCTCCTTCCTGGCCGATGTCGATACCGATCCCGACGCGGCCTCGCTGGTCACTTCCATCGTTCTGCTCGGCCGCTCGCTGGGGCTGCAACTGGTGGCCGAGGGGGTCGAGAACTTTGCCCAGGCCGAGTTTCTCCGGACGCTGGAATGCGAGCGGGTGCAGGGTTTTCATTTTTACCAGCCGGTTTGTGCGGAAGAGCTGGTGGGTGTCGGCCGGTTTCAGGAATTTGCTGCCCTGCAGGCCTGATGCGCTTTGCGCCGAGGGCGTTGGCGCCTAAAATTCCAGCCTTCTCGACACGGAGTTCAGCATGAAAATCGGATTCATCGGCTTGGGCATCATGGGGCGTCCGATGGCGCTCAACCTGATCAAGGGCGGCCATCAAGTCACCGTCTGGGCGCGCCGTCCGGAATCCATGCAGCCCTTGCTCGACGCCGGGGCCAAAGGGGCGGCCAATCCGAGCGAAGCCGCCCGTGGCAACGAACTGGTAATTTCCATGGTGGCCGACGCCCCCGACGTCGCCGAAGTCATGCGCGGTGTCGCTGCGGCCGGTGAATCCGGCCTGGTTGCCATCGATATGAGCACCATCGCGCCGGCTGCTGCCCGCAAGATCGGTGCAGACTTGGCGGCGGCTGGTGTCGATTTTATCGATGCGCCGGTTTCCGGCGGCGAGGTTGGCGCCATTGCCGGCAGCCTGTCGATCATGGCCGGCGGCTCCGAGGCCGGTTTTGCCAAAGCGCGACCGGCTTTTGAATGCATGGGTAAGAACATCGTCCATGTTGGCGCCTCCGGGGCCGGGCAGGTCGCCAAGGCCACCAACCAGATCGTCACCGGCATGGGCGTGCTGGCTGTCGCCGAGGCCTTCGCCTTCGCAGCCAAGAATGGAGTCGATAGCGGCAAGGTGCGCGAGGCGCTGCTTGGCGGCTTCGCTTATTCGAAAATTCTCGAAAACCACGGCCAGCGCATGCTCGACCGTAATTTCAAGCCGGGCTTCAAGAGCTGGATGCATGAGAAGGATTTGAACATCGTCATGCAGACGGCGCATGAACTTGGCCTTTGCCTGCCGGGTTCCGCCGCCACGGCGCAGATGTTCAATGCCATGGTCGGTTCCGGCATGGGTGAAGAGGATTCGATCGCCGTTCTGAAATTGCTTGAGCGCTTGTCGGGACAGGAATGAAGCTTGGTTTTATCGGTCTGGGCGTCATGGGGCGCCCGATGGCCCTGCATTTGCAACGGGCCGGTCACGAACTCGCGGTCTGGGCTCGGCGGCCGGCAAGTGTCAGCGATCTGCCCGCCAGGGTTTGCGCCACGCCGGCTGAACTCGGCCGTTGCTGCGAGGTGGTATTTACGGTCATTACCTCCAGTGCCGACGTCGAAGGCGTGGCTTTGGGCAAGGATGGTTTGAGCGAAGGCATGGCACCCGGCTCGGTGCTGATCGACTGTTCGACCATTGCCCCCGAGTCGGCACGCCATGTCGCCGCATGCCTGGCCGAGAAGGGCATCGACATGCTCGACGCGCCGGTGTCCGGCGGTGTGCAGGGTGCCATCGATGCCACGCTGGCGATCATGATTGGTGGCGAGGCCGACGTGCTCGAACGCGTTCGGCCGCTGCTCGACTGCCTGGGCAAGCGTATCGTTCATGTTGGTCCGAACGGGGCCGGGCAGGTGGCCAAGGCCTGCAACCAGATGATCATGGTCGCGGCCATCGAGGCTGCAGCCGAGGCAATGCGGCTGGCTACCGCTTGCGGCGTCGATGCTGCCAGGGTGCGGCAGGCACTGGCTGGAGGCTCGGCCGCCTCGCGCGTGCTCGACGTGATGGGCGAGCGCATGGTGCGTCGCGATTTCTCGGCCGGCATCGAAGCGCGTCTGCATCACAAGGATTTCGGCCTGGTACTCGAAGCGGCACGGCGGAGCGGCGTGCCGGTGCCGCTCGCCGCGGCCGTCAGTCAACAATTGAATGCGCTGATGGCGCAAGGCTGGGGGCGCGACGATACGTCCTCGCTGTTACGTGTGTTGGAATTGTCATGACCCAGATTGCCCAGTTGTCCGAAGCTGAAATCGAAGCGCGTTTCCGCGTCACGGGGCTCAAGCCGGTCGCCTTCCTGCTCGCCGGGTATGCCAAGGAGCGGGAGTCGTTTTCCGTGCAGTTTGGGGTGGCGGCGGAGATATTTTTGACCACGCCGCTGGCCGTGCAGACGGAGAAGGGGCTGCTGATTTTCGATTGCAGCGGCAGCGTCGAGACCAATCAGCGCCTGCTGCGCAGCGAACGCAATGTCTTCAACGGGCGGCCTGGCGGGGTGCATGTCCAGTTCACGACCGGCGCCGCCCGGGAAGTGCTTTATGAAGGCAGCAAAGCCTTTGCGGTCACCTTGCCGCAGTATGTTGTGCGCCTGCAGCGGCGGGAACACTTCCGTATCGAGACGCCGCGGGTCAATCCGCTGGAATTTTTCGGCCGCCTGGCGGACGGCCCGCTGCTCAAACTGCCGGCGCATGACATCTCGGTGTCCGGAATCGGGGTCAATGCGGCTGCGCTGCCTGAGGGCCTGGCGCCCGGCGTGGTCCTCCCCAACTGCCATTTTTCCCTGCCCGGCGACGGCAAGGATCTGTTCTTCAGCGCCACGATCCGCAATGTGCTGGAGCTTGAAAGCCGCAGCGGCAACCGTCACTGGCGCATCGGCATGCAGTTCAATGACTTGTCGAGCGGCGACGAGATGCGCATCCAGCGCTATATCGCCAGGGTCGAGCGCGAGCGGCACGAACTGTCTTAGTGTTGCTTGGCTGAGCGCCAAGGAGGCGCCGATTTAGCCGTCATCCTCGTGCCGGCGGACGTGGCGGAAGCGATCAGGGTAGTGCGTCGCTAGCAAAGATCGCAGCGGTGGATTTCCACCGTCGCGTGCACAATCTCTTCGTGGATGCCCAGTGCGTTGCGTACCTGCAACGGCGTCAGCGCCTGGTCGTGGGTGAGCAGGCTCAGCGCGCAGGCGTAGGCGCCGTTGCCGACCCGCCAGACGTGCAGGTCAGTGAGCTGGGTGTTGCCAGTCTGTGGCAGTTGCTCGATGACCTCGCGGATTTCAGCGACCACCGGATGATCCATCTCGCGGTCGAGCAGCACGCGGCCGCTTTGCACGATCAGGTTCTTCGCCCAGAGCGCGACCAGCCCGGCGCCGACCAGTCCCGTCGCGGGGTCCAGCCAGGCCCAGCCATAGAACCAGCCGCCGGCCAGCGCGGCAATGGCGAGCACCGAAGTCAGCGCATCGGTGATGACGTGGATGTAGGCCGCCTTCAGGTTCAGGTCGTGGTGGTGATGGTGGGCGTGACCGTGACCGTCATCGTGATGGTGGTGATGCCCGTGATCGTGCGCCTGGCCGAGGATCAGTGCGCAGACCAGATTGACAGCCAGGCCGAAGACAGCAACGCCCATCGCTTCCGGGTAATGGATGGGCTGCGGCGCCCACAGGCGTTCGAGCGAGCCGAAGACCATGGCGCCGGCGACGCCAAGCAGGAAGATGGCGCTGGTGTAGCTGGCCAGTACCTCGATCTTCCAGGTGCCGAAGGCGAAGCTGGGGTCGGTGGCGTACTTGCGGGCGGCGGCATAGGCAAAGGCGGCGAGGCCGATGGCCAGCGCGTGCGAACTCATGTGCCAGCCATCGGCCAGCACCGCCATCGAGTTGAACCACCAGCCGGCGACGATCTCGACCAGCATGGTGGCGATGGTGATCCACATGACCAACCGCGTGCCGCGCTCCGCCGCTGCATTGCCGGTGCCGTACTGGTGCTGGTGCGCCCAGCGCGAGAGGTCGTGTTGTGGCTGGTTCATTGCTGGCCGTAGCCCTTGAACTTGTCGAGTACCTCGGTCATTTCTTCGGCGGAGAGCAGGACCGGGCTGCCGAGCTGGCTGGCTCGCCAGTATTGCTCGCACAGCTCTTCCAGTTCGATGGCCAGGGCCAGGGCTTCGGGAAGGTCCCGGCCGGCGACCAGCAGGCCGTGGTTGGCGAGCAGGCAGCCCTTGCGCTCGGCCATGGCGGCCATGGCGGCGGTCGATAGCGCTTCCGATCCGAAGATGGCGTAGCGGGCGCAACGAATGCTGTCACCGCCGAAGCGGGCGATCATGTAATGGAAGGCCGGAATGCCCAGGCGCAGGCAGGCCAGGCTGACGGCAAACGGCGAATGGGCGTGCAGCACGGCGCCGACTTCTGGGCGGCTGGCATAGAGGTCGCGGTGGAAACGCCATTCGGACGAGGGCTTGCGACTGCCGGTATGCGTGCCGTCGAGCCTCATCAGCGGAATGTCGTCTTCGCGCAGGGCCTCGTAGGCCATGCCGGTTGGCGTGATGTAGAAGCCCTCACCGTGACGGACGCTGACATTGCCAGCCGTGCCCCGGTTGAGGTCGGCCGGCTGCATGGCGCGGGCGGTGGCGATCAGTTGGGTGCGCAGGTCAGCCACGGGCTTCCTCCGGATAGAGCGCCAGCAGGCCTTCGCGGCTGGCCGGGCAGATGCCGCGTTCGGTGATGATGGCCTTGACCAGCCAGTTCGGTGTTACGTCGAAGGCCGGATTGGCGACATCTTCGCCGGCCGGTAGCTGGCGCAAGGCAGAGGGCACGCCGCGGCTGTCGAGGCCATGCACGAGGCGGAATTCGTCGCCGTTACGCTCTTCGATCGGGATGCTGGCCCCCTCGGGGCAGGCGAAATCGAGGGTCGAGCGCGGTGCGGCAACGTAGAAAGGAATGCCATTGTCGGCGCAGGCCAGTGCCTTCAGGTAGGTGCCGACCTTGTTGGCCACATCGCCGTTGGCGGCAATGCGGTCGGCGCCGACGATCACCGCATCGACCTTGCCGTTGCGCATCAGCAGGCCGGCCGCATTGTCGGCGATCAGCGTGTGCGGCACGCCATGCTGTTCCAGCTCCCAGGCGGTGAGCAGGCCCTGGTTGCGCGGGCGGGTTTCCGAGACCCAGACATGCACCGGCACACCGGCATCGTGGGCGGCATAGACCGGTGACAACGCGGTGCCCCAGTCGACCGTGGCCAGCCAGCCGGCATTGCAGTGGGTCATGATGTTCAGAGTCTGGCCATCGGCAACGATCAGGTCGTTCCAAAGTTTGAGGCCATGCTGTCCGATGGCGGCGTTCTGCGCCACATCCTCCTCGGCGATGGCGGCAGCCTCTGCCCAGGCAGCTTCGCAGCGTGCTTCCGGGGCCAGGGGGCGTAGCACGCGTTCCATCCGCGCCAGCGCCCAGTGCAGGTTCACGGCCGTCGGGCGCGTTGCAGCGAGCACGGCCACAGCTTCTGCCAGTCTTCGGTCGGAGGCCTCGAAGTCGAGCGCAATAGCCAGCCCATAGGCGGCGGTGGCGCCAATTAATGGCGCCCCTCGTACCTGCATGGCGCGAATGGCATGGGCCGCTTCGTCCAGCGTGGCGACGCGCACCCAGTGCAGCGCATGCGGCAGACGGGTCTGGTCGATGATGTCGATGGCGCGCCGCTCAGGGTGGGCGCGCAGGGTGCGGGTGGGGATGCCGTCGATGTTCATGGGTCAGAGTGGGGAGGCGTTGGAACGTAACCAGGCGGCAAATTCCGTTTCCGGCATTTCGCCGCCAGCCAGGGCGAGCATGGTACTGACACAGGCAGCGTCATCGGCGAGTAGCCCAACGCCATTAAGTACGAGAAATAGCTCCGCGCAGACAAAGGCCGTGCGTTTGTTGCCGTCAATGAATGGGTGATTGCGGGCAATTCCGAAAGCGTAAGCGGCCGCCAGTGCAGCAGTATCTGCATCGCCGTAGGCGGCCAGGTTGACCGGCCGCGCCAAGGCCGAGGCGAGCAAGCCTGTGTCGCGGACACCGGCCAAGCCGCCATGCTCGGCAAGTTGTGCTTCGTGAACTGCCCAGACGACGGATTCTTCAATCCACGTCCATTGGCTCATTTGGCCAGCTCGTGCAAGACGTTGCGGCGGGTCTTCATGATCTTGCGTGCCGCTTCCATCTGCTTTTCAAAGGCTGGATCGAAGGGGGTAAGGCGAACGCCATCCGGCGATTCTGTGGCATAGACCGTGTCACCCTTTTCAACGTGCAGTTTGGCCAACAGTTCCTTGGGCAGCACAACCCCCACTGAATTGCCAATCTGGGTCAGTTTGAGTGCGAACATGGTCATCTCCGAATTCCGTTATAACGGATGTAATACTAAACCTTTTTTGAAGCGGATGCTTGTTCGTGCACCCGCCTTGCCGCATGATTTCAGGGACTTTTTGCCGTTAACCGCAGGGATCATGCAAACCACCATTCAGATCGACTCCCGCTTCCCGAATATGGGAACGACCATCTTCACCGTGATGAGCCGGCTGGCCGCCGAATGCGGCGCGGTGAACCTGTCGCAGGGCTTTCCCGATTTTCAGGCCGAACCAGCGCTGTTCGATGCCATGCATCGCCACATGCTGGCCGGGCGCAACCAGTACGCGCCGATGGCCGGCTTGCCGGAATTGCGCCAGGCCATTGTGGACAAGGTTGCGGCCTTATACGGTGCGCGTTTCGACGTCGAATCCGAAGTGACGGTCACCGCCGGGGCGACGCAGGCGATCTTTACTGCGATAGCCGCCTTCGTCCGGCCGGGCGACGAGGTGATCGTTTTCGAGCCGGTCTACGACAGCTACGTGCCGGCCATCGAGACGGTCGGCGGCACAGCGGTCTATGCCCAGCTCAAGTTTCCGGATTACGCCCCGGACTGGACCCAGGTGGCCGGGCTGATTTCGCCGCAGACGCGGATGATCATTGTCAATTCGCCGCACAACCCGACCGGCAGCCTGCTAACGGCGGCCGATCTCGACAGGCTGGCCGAACTGGTCCGTGGGACTGATATCGTGATCCTGTCCGATGAAGTCTACGAACACATCCTGTTCGATGGCGAGCAACATGCCAGCCTGTGCGGCCATCCGGAACTGGCCGCACGCAGCCTCATCGTTTCCAGCTTCGGCAAGACCTACCACATTACAGGTCGCTAAAATTTATAGGCGCGCACATGTGTAAATGGCCCGCCATAGACATCTAGTGAACTAAGTCGAGTAGCCGGCTTTGTTTAAAAGCCGAGTAGCTGGGAAATTGGAGCAACGTGCCGAGGGTTGAAGAGAGCGAACTGGAGGGGTGGCGGAATTTGGACGCGATAACGGTCCTGCTTGGTCTCGCCGATTTTGCGAAGAAGGATGTGACCTTCGAGCCAATCAAGGATCAAGCAACCACACGCTGGCATGCGCGGGTAGCGGGTCGTGAATTTGAGTTGTTGCTAACAGGGAAAAAGTTTTTCGATACTCGCGCTGAGATAGGCGGTGGTGGTGCCATAGACCTCGCTATTCACCTTCTTGCGTGCGACTTTAGAACTGCAGTGACCGTGCTGCGGAAGGCAAAGGTCTAATGGCTTTTCTGATCAAGGTCGACTATCAACCAATGCGCGTGGTGCATGAGGGCGGCGAATGCAAATATTTTCCTCGCCAAGGGAGGGGGTTCAACGGATTTCCAGCCCTGTTTTGGCGAACCGGCGAGTTCTTTACAGCGGCAAACCTTTTCGCATTATCTAAGCATGAGGGGCTGGCTTCTCCGGCTACCGTCCATAGCTTGATGGGGCATCTGTACAAATATTGCGAATTTCTTGAAGGGAATAGTCTGGATTGGCGGCACTTTCCACTACAAAAAAGTGAGCGCGTGCTTCATGTTTTCCGTGGGTTTTTAATCGAGGCCCGAGATTCGGGTTTGCTGAGTCCTTCTACGGTGACTGCCAGGATGCGTGCTGTTATCCAGTTCTATCGGTTCGCCCTCGGTCATCGATTGTTCGCAAGTTTGGAACCGTTGTGGAAAGAGCAGCGTGCGTACGTAAATTATTTAGATAGCGTCGGATTTCGGAAAAGCAAGGCGGTAGTCACTACGGAACTCGCTATCAGGAACCGGAAGCAGCATGGCACGATGCTGGAGGATGGCTTATTGCCTTTGTCTTCTTCGCACCGTGATGAGTTGCTACGTTTTCTGAAAACCTGCGACGGGATTTCGCAAGAGGTCTATCTGATTCTTTTGCTGGGATTTTTTACCGGAGCAAGAATTTCTACGATTGCGACACTCCATATTGAAGCTTTGCATCATGCACGACCGGATGTCCGCGTGCCAGGGCTGTTTCGCGTCGCAGTAGGTCCGGGTACGGGAATTAAAACAAAATTTGATGTCAGCGGTGAATTGCTGATGCCTGCCTGGTTGAGGGATGAGTTGATGCGCTATGCCGCTTCGGTTCGGCGAAAAAAGAGAGAAGTCCACGCTACGCCTGCGTGCAAGGATTTGCTCTTTCTGACGAAATTTGGCCGAAGATTTGTCAACCTGAATGCCGAGATGTTCAAACTGCGACGACTCGCGGCTCAAGGTGGCCTAGCTTTCATGGAGCGCTTCAAGTTCCATCAAACCAGAGCGACTTTCGGTACGGAACTTATGGCAATGGCTCTACAAAAGGCATCCGTCCGTGCTGCAATCGCTTTCGTGCGGGATGCCATGTTTCACAAGCATGAGAGCACGACATTCCGGTACGTTAAGTTCATCCAGGAGTCCCCCATCAAAGCAGCGCTTGCGGACGAGTTTACGCGGTTCTTTATGGGGGTGATCCCCGGAGGTGGCGAATCGGATGCCTGATTTGCATATCTCTAACCTGACCTTTCCTTTTGTCGAGTTCGGCTCGAAGAAAACCCCGTGGGATCTTCGTTGTTTGCTTTATCGCGGTGGAGCAGCAGTCCGCGCAGATCGAGTTGCAAGTCTTATTGACGAGGGGGGGCTTGGGGCTCCTCTGGTCGAACGTATCGGGCTCGTAGATAAGATTCATCTGGAACTCACCGCTGATTTGGCCAGTGGCGGCAGCAAAAGTACGACAGAAAGCATTATCAGCGACGTTCGTCAGTTTTTTTCTTGGGCGGACCAATCTGAAATGGAGCTTTCTTTGTCTACCGTCGAGTCCGCCTACAGAATGTGGTGCGATCATTTAATGCACTTGGTGCGCATCAAGAAAAATTTATCGGAGAACACGATCTATGCCCATGCTTCTATGGTTGGCCGGGCTCTGGATAAAGTGCTTGAGCGCCCGAGTCCACTTGCCCGTACGACTAGGCTGATTCCACCGCGACGAGGCGTCAGAGTAAATGGAATCCAGGCAGACAAGCAAAACCTGGCTGAAACGAATGTATTCGGCCGCATGCTTCTCGATGTCTGCAACTCGTTATCGAATGAATCCATATTTGGTGATTTTCCCGTTCGAGTTATTTTTTCCGATGGTCGGACTATTGAACACTGGGCGCAGATAGGTGGGGATAAGACCCGTGTGCGTAGGCCTCCTCGTAACGGAGATGAGGCTTCAAAGACGCGGTATGCCGAGAAAATAATGCGAAAGCGGAAAGATGCATGGAGTAATGATAAAAGCCTTAAGGTACGTGCTCCACTAATCAACATGAGAATTGAAGCGGAGTTGTTGATCTTCGTTGCGCAGACTGGCATGAATAAAGCGCAAGTATTGAACTTGAGGCTGCGGCAGTTTAGCTATAAGAGCACTACTAATGGTTACGAGGTGCGAGATTATAAGGAGCGTCGTGCTGGGGCGGTCCTGTTCGAGATTTACTCGGAATACAGGGAGCATTTCAAGTCCTACCTGACATGGCGGAATAGCATTTTCTCGGAAGATAAAAATGGTTTGCTATTTCCGTTTATTCGGAAAACGGCTTTAGATGGTGAAGAGTATTCGTTCCACGGAACAAAGGTTATCTGCGGGAAACTGGGGGTTTCCTTTATTTCGCCGGGAAAGCTGCGCAATACTAGGGTGAACTGGTTATTGCGGAGGTCGCGATCTCCGGAACTTACGGCCGAAATGGCGCAACATACGAAGGAAACGCTGCTCCGAGTTTACGAACGTCCATCTATGCAGGTGGCTGCAATCGAGATCACCCGATTTTGGACCTCTTTTGCCCCAACTCAACTGGCGGTCGCACCCGGAAGCTGCTCCCAGAAACCAGAACTAAATCCTGTCGCGCCAAATGTTGCGACGCCGCCAGACTGCGTTGACCCTGCTGGTTGTCTTTGGTGCCTCAATCACCATGATATTGATACCTTTGACTATGTTTGGTCGCTTGCCTCGATGCGCTACCTAAAGGAGCTCGTCCGGGCGAGATACGGCAATTCCTACGAGCGCAACGGAGGCGCGGTGCAGGTAGCGGTTGAGCGCCTTAGCCAAAAGCTCGGTTGGTTTGAGGCATCAAACGCCATCCGTCGACAATGGGTGCTGGATGCGCTGGAACGGGTGGATGATGATACTTACCATCCACACTGGACTCACATGATTGAAGCAATCAAAGGTGTGCCACATGCGGCCGGATGAGTTTGGACTTCGCCTGTCGACCACCGTCCTAGTGCCTCCGACAGCTAAATCTTACCGTCCGCCGAGTTGGCCGCCTCCGCGTGATTGGGTATGCGTTGAGGATTCCTTGGGGCATTCCGTCTCTTGTTACGGAGACCCTGTGTGGGATTTCACCCACTGGGTCGGGCGGCCAATGAAGCTTAATTTTGGGGATGGTTCTATTCGCAGCAAAGCAGCGGTCATCGATGGTGCGAATGCTGATCTTCTTCGGCTATGGGTTGCGTGGCGACTCTGGGGGCCACGGGCGCTGCGAGCCCCCAAAACGATTCAAGTTGCTTTTTCTAGGGTTCGTTCCATATTTGTCTTTTGCTCCCAACAGGGAATCCTCGCTAGTGACCTCATGCGTTTTCCTTTGGTCCGACAAAAGCTTTTCGAGAGGATCGCTAAATCGGGATATCGCAACATAATCTCAGAACTTCAATGGCTTCTTGATTCTCGTGAAACGTTGGGATTTGTTGTGCTTGATGCGACGGGAATTAACGAACTGATAGGTTTAGAGCCTGCGCACAATAGCCAGCAAACACCATATATACCTCCACGGATCTGGAATTATCAGGTTGATCGCCTGAAACTATGTTTGGAGGAGTTTCAGGAACATCGACAGCAGATTGAAGAGTGTTTTTGTTTTTGTTTAGACGCTTATGAATATAACTATGGCGTGTCGGGTCACATCGCTGGGTTAAGCAGCAGTACAAGAAAACATTTCAACCCGTTCCAGGTGACTACTTGTACTGGTGCAAGGAATGGGAAGCGCTATTACTCGTTTAGGCAAGTTGCTAAGAGCTTTGGGATTGCTGATCTTATCGGGAGGTGGGTCGGGTGGGATGCTTCGGAGCGCGAGCAAGGTATTAAGCGCTTTGGGACATATCTCACATTGGTTCGTTATGTCGGATTTGCGTATGTCCTCAATTTCAGTTTGATGAGAAGTGACGAGGGTAGATCTTTACGCTGTGATTGCCTTTGTGTTGAGACAGACCCTATTGAGGGTGAGCTTTATATTATTTCTGGTGAAACCACAAAGACGGACCAGGATAGCGACGCACGTTGGGTGGTTAATCCAAATTCTCAAATAGCGATAGAGGCTATGGCGGCTATTTCCCGTTTGGTGATGCAATATGCCAAACATGACAATCGGGCTGCTGTGTCACCGGATGATCTAGCAAACCCACTCCTTCTTGGCCGGCTCCATTTACCCTGGCTTTCTGGGAGGAATGTTGGATTGCCATATGCGATTCGCCCTGCGATTGGTTCGTATGGCTTGATATTGAGCTGTTATCCGCTTCTCTTTGATCAAGATGCGATCAAGATAACACCAGACGATTTGACTATTGCAAGGAAGGTTACTAGGAACCTAGATCCGTAAGCGGTAACCGAGCGGCGTTCTTGCCTACTTCGAGCGCGGGTGGAGATCGGATCGAAGCGGATTGGCCGCGAAGTGTTGCTTCCACAGCCTTGGGGTGAGTTGCGCGACATCGGCGGCAGGG
>JAYREA010000005.1:0-187879 GCA_041909135.1 Azonexus sp.
CATGCCACCCTGCTTCATCGCCATGATGGCGCCCCGTTCTTCAGCGCCCAGATGGTTGTAGGTAGTCCTCATTGCTCTGTGCTCTCGGTAATCAAGGAGTGTTGCACTTCACTCTTGAGACCGCCCTTACTTTTTCTTGGCGAAGCAAGAAAAAGTGAGACGCCCCGCAAGGGCGGAACCCCATGCCAATTAGCTGGGCCCCACAGCCAAACAAGAAAACCCTGGATTCCCGCTTCCGCTGGAATGACCAAAGAGGGCCGCCCCCATGCTTAACACCCTCATCACCTGGTCAGCCAGAAACCGTTTCCTCGTCCTCCTGGCAACGCTATTCACCGTAATAGCCGGCACCTGGTCGGTAGCAAAAACTCCCCTCGACGCCATCCCCGATCTCTCCGACGTCCAGGTCATCCTGTACACCGAATTTCCCGGCCAGGCGCCCCAGGTCGTCGAGGATCAGGTCACCTACCCGCTGACCACCGCCCTGCTCTCGGTGCCTAAATCGAAGGTCGTCCGCGGCTTCTCCTTCTTCGGTGCTTCCTTCGTCTACGTCATCTTCGAAGACGGCACCGACATCTACTGGGCCCGATCGCGGGTGCTGGAGTACGTCAATTCGGTCTCCGGCAAGCTGCCGAAAGGGGTCAGCCCGACCCTCGGCCCGGATGCGACCGGTGTCGGCTGGGTCTATCAGTATGCCGTGCTGGCCAAGGACAAAACGCTGGCTGAACTGCGCACGCTGCAGGACTGGTACCTGCGTTACCAGCTGGCCAAGGCGCCGGGCGTGGCCGAGGTGGCGAGCATCGGCGGCTTCGTGCAGCAGTATCAGGTGACCGTCGATCCGGTGAAGCTGCGTGCCTACGGCATTCCGCTGATGCGCGTCGCCGAGGTGATCCGCAATTCCAACCGCGACGTCGGCGGCCGGACGCTGGAAATGGCCGAGACAGAGTACATGGTGCGCGGCCGCGGCTATCTGCGCGGCAAGGGTGACATCGAAAATCTGGTCCTCAAGGCGCAGAACGGCACGCCGGTGCGCGTTGCCGACATCGGCCGGGTCGAACTGGTGGCTGACGAACGGCGCGGCATCACCGAGCTGAACGGCGAAGGCGAGGTGGTCTCCGGCATCGCCATGTCGCGCTACGGCCAGAACGCGCTGGAGGTCATCCACAACCTCAAGGCCAAGGTCGAGGAAATCGGCGCCGGGCTGCCCGAGGGGGTGCGTATCGAAACCGTCTATGACCGCTCGGAACTGATCCACCGCGCCATAGACACGCTCAAACGCACGCTGGCCGAGGAAAGCCTGATTGTCGCGCTGGTCTGCGTCGTCTTCCTGCTCCATCTGCGTTCGGCGCTGGTCGCCATCATCATGCTGCCGGTCGGCATTCTGGCTGCGTTCATCGGCATGCGGGCGCTCGGTATCAATTCGAACATCATGAGCTTGGGCGGGATTGCGATTGCCGTCGGGGCGATGATCGATGCCGCCATCGTGATGATCGAGAACGCCCACAAGCATCTTGAACGTCTGCAGCCGGGCGAGTCGCGCAGCGAAGCCATCATCGCCGCCTGCAAGGAAGTCGGCCCCGCGCTGTTCTTCAGCCTGCTCATCATCACCGTCTCCTTCCTCCCCGTGTTCACGCTCGAAGCCCAGGAAGGCCGACTATTCGCGCCGCTGGCGTGGACCAAGACTTTCGCCATGGCGGCCGCCGCCTTCCTGTCGGTAACGCTGGTTCCGGTGCTGATGCTGCTCTTCATCCGCGGCCATATCCGCCCGGAAGCCGAAAACCCGGTCAATCGCTTCCTGATCAGGATTTACCGCCCGATCATCGCCGCCGTCATGAACTGGAAGAAAACGACCATCGCCCTTGCCCTGATCGCCATGGCCGTCAGCATCTTCCCGGCCAGCCGGCTGGGTTCGGAATTCATGCCGACCCTCAACGAAGGCACGCTGTTCTACATGCCGACCACCCTGCCCGGCCTGTCGGTGACCAAAGCGGCCGAACTGCTGCAGACACAGAACAAGATCATCAAGAGCTTCCCGGAAGTCGCCTCGGTGTTCGGCAAGGCCGGCCGCGCCCAGACAGCCACCGACCCGGCGCCGATGGAAATGTTCGAGACGGTCATCAACCTCAAGCCGGAAAGTGAGTGGCGCCCCGGCCTGACCACCGACAAGCTAATCGCCGAACTCGACAAGGCGCTGCAATTCCCCGGCGTCGCCAATTCGTGGACGATGCCGATCAAGGCGCGCATCGACATGCTGTCCACCGGCATCCGGACGCCCATCGGCATCAAGGTCTTCGGCAAGGATCTGGTTGAAATGGAACGTCTGGCCAAGGAAATCGAAAGCGTGGTCAAGGCCGTGCCCGGCACCAGCAGCGCCTTCGCCGAACGCATCACCGGCGGCTTCTACCTCGACATCGTGCCCGACCGCAACACGCTGGCCCGCTACGGCCTGACCGTTGGCGAAGTCATGGACGTCGTCGCCGCTGCCCTCGGTGGCGAAATGGTCACCACCACCGTCGAAGGTCGCGAACGCTTCGGCGTCACCGTGCGTTACCCGCGCGACCTGCGCAGCGACCCGCAGGCCATTGCCCGCGAAGTGCTGGTCCCGGTGCCCGCCGAAATGGGTGCGCCGGCGACCATGATCCCGCTCGGCCAGGTCGCCGAGGTCAAGATCAGCACCGGCGCCCCGGCCATCCGCACCGAGAACGCCCTGCTCTCGGCCTACATCTACGTCGACATCCGCGACCGCGACATCGGTTCCTACGTCGCCGAGGCCAGGAAAGCCGTCAACGACAAGGTCAAATTCACCCCCGGCACCTACGTGACCTGGAGTGGCCAGTTCGAGTACATGGAACGCGCCATCGAGAAGCTCAAGGTCGTCGTACCGGTCACCCTGCTCATCATCTTCCTGCTCCTCTACCTCAACTTCCGGCGCATCACCGAGACGCTGATCGTCATGCTCTCGGTGCCCTTCGCGCTGGTCGGCGGCATCTGGCTGATGTGGTGGCTCGGCTACAACCTGTCGGTCGCCGCCGCCATCGGCTTCATTGCGCTGGCTGGCGTGGCGGCCGAAACCGGCGTCGTCATGCTGATCTACCTCGACCACGCGTGGAGCGCCGTGCAGGCAAAATGTGCTGCGGAAGGCCGTCGCCCGCAGGCGGCCGACCTCTACACCGCCGTCATGGAAGGCGCCGTCGAGCGCGTCCGCCCGAAGATGATGACGGTGACCGCCATCATGGCCGGCCTACTGCCCATCCTGTGGGGGACTGGCACCGGCTCGGAGGTGATGAGCCGGATCGCTGCACCGATGGTCGGCGGCATGATTTCATCAACCGTTCTGACGCTGGCGGTCATCCCTGCCATCTATGCCCTGGTTATCCAACGACGCCTGCAAAATGCCGCCTGATCGAACTGCTCGGCAGATCAATTAGCGGAAATAAACACCCGGCGGCTGGATGATGACCGCAGGCGGTTGCAGATAGACTGCTGGCGGTGGCGGCGGAAACGGCATGCCGACCCTTACTCCCCGGCAAACCTGCCGCTCACGATAATAGCCAGCGCGGTCATACCATCCCTCAACCTGACACCCTGGGTCAGCGTAGCCGCTGCGATAGCCATCGTAACCATGGCGGTGATGATGATCGCGATGATGATGGTGTCGCTCATGATGACCGTGACCGGCAAACGACGACAACGACAGGGAAATGGCAAAACAAACAAACGCTGCCTTGATGGCACGATGCTTCATTGACAACCTCAATTCAGATAAAACAAATTCGGGCGAACGCTATTTAACGGCCAGCCTGGCGCGCAAGCACGCAACCTCGACAGAACTGATCAGTCCTTCGCGCAAGCCTGACGCCAGCACCGCCTCAGCATCATCACGCCGCCCATAAGTGAAATAGACCTCAGCTTCGATTAATGGGTTGGCTGACTCTTCGGTGGCCGGCACCCAGTTATCCGGAAAGGGTGAGTTTTCCAGCAACGCAGGCACCCCAAAGCCGTCAGCAGCAATCCACCGCGTTGACTCCTTCCGCTTCAATCTAAACAGATGAACGCCTACAACGAGGTTCAGGCTCAAGGATGCCGCGATGGCCAAATCCACCAGTACGCTTTGGGTCATGATCAATTCCACGTAATACGGCAGCATCAAGTCAGGGCCAAGTGCGCCAACCACAAATTCAAATTCACCGGAATGCAACAGCAATCGCCATGCCAAAAAATAAATCACTGTTTAATATAGACTTTTTTGACAAGGAAAATAATCCAGAAGAAATTCAGTCGTAATTTAACGACAAACCAGATCTGGAAAAATTTAACCACCTGTTTATATTTGAATTTTCTTGTCACCAAATCGCGACGACGTATGGCCCATACAGGCCTGAGCACCAAGGCATGGACTCTCAAGAACGGCCGATGCTTCAGATAGATTGGCCTTAAGTCGCAGCCATTAGGCGCAAATCCGGCACTTGGGCTCGCCCTAATCGCTGATCGGGAAGATGTCTGCAAACCAAGTCCGAAAATCTTATTTTGCTGCGGTGCACAATTTATTCACCCGGTAATCTATACTGCGAAGCGAACACACCGATCACACTACATTTCAGGATAAAACCATGTCTCTCAATACCGAACAATTCACCACCGCCAACAAAGCCACTGTCGACTCCCTGCTGGCTGTCGCCAACACCGCCCTGGCCTCTGCCGAGCGCATCGCCGCCCTGAATCTGGATACCGCCCGCGCCGCGCTCGAAGACACCGTTTCCGGTGTTCAGACCGTCATGGCCGCCAAGGACCCGCAAGCTGCCCTCGCCGCCCAGACCTCGCTGGCCCAACCGGCTATCGAGAAGGCGGTTGCCTATTCCCGCACCGTCTATGAAATCACCACCCAGACCCAGCAGGAACTGGCCAAAATGGTCGAAGCCCAATTTGGTGGTCTGCAGAAATCCATGGCCGGCATGATGGAAATGGCCGCCAAGTCTGCCCCGGCCGGCTCCGAAGGTGCCGTCACCGCCGTCCAGAGCGCCATCGCTGCTGCCAATTCGGCTTTCGGCAACATGAACAGCATCACCAAGCAATTCGCTGATGCCGCTCAGGCCAACATCGCTGCGATGACCAAGCAGGGTCGCTAATCCGGCCGGTTGTTGCGAGACAAAAGGCCCTGCGAAATTCGCAGGGCCTTTTCACTGGTTACAAACAAGCCATCGATTCGAATGGAAAACACCATGCCGGACAAAGATACCGACTTGAACGCTGATCGCATGCTGGAAGCTGCACTCGGCGGCATGACGCCGCACGAAGCACTGATTCAAGCCTCACTCGCCGATACCGCCGACACCGCCGGCCGCGCAGCAGCCGCCGCAAAAAACCGCGAACGCGCCTTGAAATTATTGGAAGCCATCGAAAAATCGATGGGCTGACCCGACTGGCATCAGGCGTCGGAAAAATGTCATTTCCGGCACCAACCGTATGAACTGCCGTAGATAAACGGCAAAGCCACTGCCGCACTCAATCCCAACAACGCGCTGCGGGCATGACAGCACCGGAAGGGGTGTTGGTGCCCGAGGATTGAGCGCCACCAAGATTGCTCAGCAGAACAATCTGCCTTGCACCAGCGGCACACATGCTTGCCACTGGTGGGCCAGGGCCACATCATCGCTCGCTGAAATCGGCACGGCGGCTTAGATCCGCATTCAACACCCCGAATTTTTCTCAGGGTATCTCACGAAAAGGCGTTTTGAATTGTTGGCATTGATGTTGATATAAAAAACAAAACGCCCCGTAGGGCGTTTGTTTTCGTTGAGGCTGGCGGAGACGGAGGGATTCGAACCCTCGATGCAGGTTTTGCCCGCATGCTCCCTTAGCAGGGGAGTGCCTTCGACCTCTCGGCCACGTCTCCGAACCTGCAACGAGGCGCGGATGATATAGCCTCCGCGCCTTTTGGTCAAACCTTACTGATCAAGACCGAATGTGCGGTGCAGCACGCGCACGGCCAGCTCCAGATATTTCTCGTCGAGAACGACGGAAATCTTGATCTCGGAGGTCGAGATCATCTGGATGTTGATGCCTTCGTCAGCCAGCGCCTTGAACATCTTGGAGGCAATGCCCGGGTGCGAGCGCATGCCGACGCCGACAGCCGAGACCTTGCAGATCTTGTTGTCGCCGGTGATCTCGCGGGCACCGAGCTTGGCCTTGACGGTTTCGAGGATCCCCTGGGCCTTGGCGAAATCGCCGCGATTGACCGTGAAGGAGAAGTCGGTCGTGCCGTCATGGCCGACGTTCTGGATGATCATGTCGACGTCGATGTTGGCGTCGGCGATGGCACCGAGAATCTGGTAGGCGATGCCCGGGGTGTCCGGAACGCCGAGCATGGTCAGCTTGGCTTCGTCGCGGTTGAAAGCGATACCGGAGATGATCGGTTGTTCCATGTTCTTGTCTTCCTCAACAGTGATCAGCGTACCTTCCCCTTCATCCTGGAAGCTGGAAAGAACGCGCAGTTTGACCTTGTACTTGCCGGCGAATTCGACCGAGCGGATCTGCAGCACCTTGGAGCCGAGGCTGGCCATTTCCAGCATTTCCTCGAAGGTGATGGTATCGAGCTTCTTGGCTTCCGGCACGACGCGCGGGTCGGTGGTGTAAACGCCATCGACGTCGGTGTAGATCTGGCACTCGTCGGCCTTCAGCGCGGCCGCCAGGGCAACACCGGAGGTGTCGGAACCGCCGCGACCGAGCGTGGTGATGTTGCCGTTCTCATCGACGCCCTGGAAGCCGGCGACAACGATAACGTTACCGGCATCGAGATCGCGCCGCATGTTGGCTTCGTCAATCGACAGGATGCGTGCCTTGGTGTGCGTGCTGTCGGTCAGCACCTTGACCTGGCCGCCGGTGTAGCTCTTGGCCTTGCAGCCGATGTCCATCAGTGCCATGGAGAGCAGGCCGGTAGTGACCTGTTCGCCGGTAGACATGATGGCATCCAGCTCGCGCGGATCGGGATTGGCCTGAACTTCCTTGGCTAGCGCAATCAGCTTGTTGGTTTCGCCGCTCATTGCTGAAACGACGACGACAACCTGATGACCTTGCGCCTGGAATTTGGCAACGCGTTTGGCGACATTTTTGATGCGTTCGGGGTTACCGACCGACGTGCCACCGTATTTTTGAACAATCAACGCCATGGATTTATCCGGTTAAACGTTGGAAACATGAAAAAGAGGGCAAGATTTTACCCCACCCGGTTCTTTTTCTGAAGAAATCAGTGCCTATAAGTCAGCCAGCACACGAAGATGAGCACCTACGCTACGTGCCAGGGAGGTCATCACGTAACCGCCTTCCAGCATGGAGACAATGCGCTTTTCACACATTTCGGCCGCCAGCTTTTTCAAATGCTCGGTACACCAGGCGAAGTCTTTTTCGACCAGTTTCAGGCCGCCCATATCGTCTTCGTAGTGGGCGTCAAAGCCGGCGGAAATGAAGATCATCTGCGGCTTGAACTCCTTGAGACGCGGCGTCCATACCTGCATCACCGCATCACGGAACTCTTCGCCGCCGCTGCCGGAGGCGAGCGGCACATTGCACATGTTGGCAGCTGGCTTGTCGGCCCCGCTGTAAGGATAGAAGGGGTGCTGGAAGATGCTGCACATCAGCACCTGCTCGTCGCCGGCAAAGCAGTCTTCGGTGCCATTGCCGTGGTGTACGTCAAAGTCGATGATGGCCACACGCTCAAGGCCATGAGCTTTCAGGGCGTGACGGGCAGCAACGCCAATATTATTGAAGAAGCAGAAGCCCATCGGCGTGGCTTTCTCGCAGTGGTGGCCAGGCGGACGGACCGCGCAGAAGGCATTCTCGACCTCCTTGTTCATCACCAGATCAACCGCCATGCAGCCGGCACCAGCGGCGCGCAGTGCAGCCTGCCAGGTATGCGGGTTCATTGCGGTATCCGGGTCCAGGTGCACAACCCCCAGTTCCGGCGAGGCGCGCTTGATGCGCTCGAGATGCGATGCCGGGTGAACACGCAGCAATTGTTCGAAAGTGGCCAGCGGCGCGTCGTAGTAGGTGAAGTAAGCGTCAATCCCCTGGGCGATCAGATGATCGTTGATGGCGGTCAGGCGCTGCGGGCATTCCGGGTGATGCGACCCCATGTCGTGCAACTGGCAGTCGCGATGGGTGATGAAGGCAGTGGTCGTCACTTGTTCTCTCTCTGCGAAGCGGCGCACAAAACGGCGCACGTCGAAATGGCATTATCGTCCCATTATGTCCGGTGCTTCAAGCATTAGAATCGGATTGAATTGGAACGATGGAAACCCATGATGCTCAAAAACCCACTTTCGATGCTTGCCGGTCGCCCACAACCCTTCGCGGCCCTACTCAAGCAAGCCGGCCAGATCATCCTCGGCAAGGACGCCGAGATCCGCCTGGCGATTGCCTGCCTGCTGGCCAACGGACACCTGCTGATCGAGGATCTGCCCGGTATGGGCAAGACTACCCTGGCCCATACGCTGGCTCGCCTGCTTGGCCTGCAATTCTCGCGCATCCAGTTCACCAGCGACCTGCTGCCGGCCGACATCACCGGCGTTTCGATCTTCGACCGCGACAAGAGCGAGTTCCGCTTCCTGCCCGGCCCGGTTTTCGCCCAACTGGTGCTGGCCGACGAGATCAACCGCGCCACCCCCAAAACCCAGAGCGCGCTGCTCGAAGCCATGGAGGAAGGCCAGGTTACGGCTGAAGGTCGGACCCGTAATCTGCCTCGCCCCTTTTTCGTCATCGCCACCCAGAACCCGGCCCACCAGATCGGCACCTTTCCGCTCCCCGAATCGCAGCTTGACCGCTTCCTGATGCGCATCGAACTCGGCTATCCGGACCGCATTGCCGAGCGCGCCCTGCTCGCCGCCGGCGGGCAACGCAGCCAGCTCGAACAACTGGCGCCGATGATCGAAGCCGAAGATCTGCCCAAGCTACAGCAGGAGGTCGCCGCCACCCATGCCTCCGGACCGCTGATCGACTACGTTCAGGCACTGGTCGAAGCAACCCGGCAGAGCCCGATATTCCAGCACGGCCTGTCGCCCCGCGCCGGCCTTGCCTTGCTTGCCGCCGCCCGGGCCTGGGCCTGGCTGGATGGCCGCGACATGGTCCTGCCGGACGATGTGCAGGCAGTCCTTCCATCGGTTGCCCGGCACCGGCTGCGCTCGGCCCAGGGTGGCGGTTATGCGCTGACCGAAGATGTTGCCACGTTGATCCGTAGCGTCGCCATTCCTTGACTCCATGGGCATTCTGGCCTCCTTCAAGCAAGCTCTTTTTCGCTGGCGCAGCGACGGCACGGCACCGCTACGCCTTGGCCAGCGTCGAATCTTCATCATCCCGTCGCGCGGTGGACTGCTCTTTGCAGTTGCGCTGATCGTCATGCTGATTGGCGCCATCAACTACAACCTGGCGCTGGGTCATGCCTTGGTTTTTCTGCTGGCAGGCCTGGGCCTTGTCGGGATGATCCATACCTTTCGCAACCTGTTCGACCTGCTCATCACGCCAGGCCGCTGCGAGCCTGTCTTCGCGGGAGAAACAGCGCATTTCCCCCTAAAGCTGGACAATGAACGAGCCGGCCCGCGCCTGGCACTTGAACTGCAAGCGGAAGCCGGCAAGCCGGTGCTTACCTCGATTGACGGCTATGGCAGTTCAAAGATAAGCATTCCCCTGAGCACAACTCAACGCGGCTGGCTTGAGTTGCCGCGAATCCGTCTATCGAGCCGCTATCCCCTTGGCTTGTTCACCGCTTGGGCTTACCTGCAGCCAGCAATGCGCTGCCTGGTCTACCCTCAGCCGATTGCCAGCCCCCTGCCGGCAGCTTCGCCATCACCGGCGGGTGGCGAACGCGGCGGCGATGGTGGCCAGGAAGATTTCGCCGGGTTTCGCGAACGCCAGCCGGCTGACTCGCCTCGCCACATCGCCTGGAAAGCCAGTGCCCGTCATCCTGAAGGGCCATTACTGATCAAGCAGTTTGCCGGCGGAAGCCAGGTCGAACTGATACTCGACTGGCAGCAGACTGAACCCTCCCTGAGCCACGAGACACGTATCAGCATACTGACCGGCTGGGTAGTCGCCGCCGAAGAGTCAGGCATGAATTACGGACTATGCCTGCCGAATCTTGAACTGGCGCCAGACGGTGGCGAGCCGCATTGCCAGCGCTGTCTGGAAGCGCTCGCGCTCTTTCAGCCATGAGTACACCAGCCAGCGAAGCCCTCGACCGCCAGGCCACCCCCTGGTTATTCGCCACAGCGCTCGCCACCACGGCACCACACGCGCTACATCAACCACCATGGCTCAGCGCCTTGGCCGGGATGCTGCTCCTATGGGCCATGTGGCTGTGGTGGCGCGACCAGCGCCTGCCGGGACGCTGGCTACTCCTGCCGCTGGTCGCTGCCGGTTGCACGGGTATTTTGCTCGAGTTTCACACCCTGTTCGGCCGTGATGCCGGGGTCGCCATGCTGGTCATATTCATGGCGATGAAACTGCTCGAATTGAAATCCAGGCGTGATGCAATGGTCGTGGTCACGCTTGGATATTTCCTGTTGCTGACTCATTATTTTTATTCGCAGAGCATTCCCACCGGCCTCTGGCTGCTGGCCAGCATGGGCCTGGTTACCGGCACGCTGATCCGCCTGCATGGTGGCCCGGCCAGCACACCGCGTCACAGTCTGCGCTACGCCACCCTGCTTTGCCTGCAGGCCGTTCCGTTCATGCTGGTGCTCTATCTGTTGTTCCCGCGCATCTCCGGTCCACTCTGGGGCCTGCCATCGGATGCCCACGCCGGCATGACCGGGCTTTCCGACACCATGTCGCCCGGCAGCATCGCCAATCTTGCACAAAGTGCCGACATCGCTTTCCGCGTTCGCTTCGACGGGGCACTGCCGCCCAAGCAGAAACTCTACTGGCGCGGCCCGGTCATGGAGACTTTCGATGGCACCACCTGGCGTCGCCACGAAGGCCGCCAGCAGGCGGAGCGCCTGGAAAAGCTGTCGTCGCCAATCACTTACGAGACCACGCTGGAAGCCCACAACCAGCACTGGCTGCTGGCCCTTGAAGCACCGGACGCTCTACCACCGGAAACCACCTTGAATGGCACCCTGACCGCAACCCATCGCAGGGCCATCACCGAACGGCAACGCTTTCGCCTCGCCGCCGCACTCGACTACCGCTTCAACGCGACTGAAGACCCACTGACCCTCCGCCGCAATCTTGCCCTCCCCCCGGAACTCAACCCACAGACCCGCGCTCTGGGCAGTCAGTGGCAAGCTTCAGGCATGGCACCGCAAGCCATGATCGACCGGGCGCTTGGCATGTTCGGAAACGATTTCACCTACACCCTGCGCCCGCCGCTACTTGGCCGCAACAGCATTGATGAATTCCTGTTCCAGAGCCGTCGCGGTTTCTGCGAACACTTTGCCGCTACCTTCGTCGTCCTGATGCGGGCAGCCGGTGTCCCGGCCCGCGTGGTCGGCGGCTATCAGGGCGGCGAACACAATCCGCTCGACAATTACCTCGTCGTCCGTCAATCCGACGCCCATGCCTGGGCCGAGGTCTGGCTGAATGGACAGGGTTGGGTTCGCATTGATCCGACAGCGGCCGTTTCACCAACCCGTATCGAAACCGGTATTGCCGATGCCCTGCCCTTCGGCGAACCTTTGCCAGCGCTCGTTCAGTGGCGGGCCGACTGGGTACGAGGCCTGCGCTATCGCAGGGAAGCCATCAATAACAGCTGGAACCAGAATGTTCTCGGCTATGACACACAGCGCCAGCGCCAACTGCTGTCCCGGCTTGGTTGGCCCGATGCAGACTGGCGTAACCTGGCCACCCTGCTGGGCATCATTAGCAGCCTGCTGGTCGCCATCCTGATGACCTGGACACTCTACCAGCGCCCCAAGCGTGATCCGGCCCTCCAACTTTGGCACAAGGCCTTGCGACAGCTGGCCATAAGACAGGTAGACTGCGCGCCCTGGGAAACGCCGCTGGCATTGGCGCAGCGAGTGCGAGAACAGCGCCCCGAACTGGCCGATGCCTTCCAGTACGCGGCACAAGCCTATCTGCTGGCCCGCTATGGCCGATCCGACAACAACCTGAAAGCCCTGCGCGAAGCAATCGCGCAATTGCGATGATGAATCTGAAACTGAAAAACACCCTGGCCACCGTATGGCTCGCCGCCTTGGTCACGCTGGCCGATGCTGCGCCAAATTCTCCGACCTTTGCCGACGATCCCGCAGCGATTGAGTTTGCCCGCGATCTGGAGCAACGCCATGGCTTCAATGCCGACGCAATCATCAGCCAGTTCGCCCAGACCCGGCCCAACGCCAAGGTATTGCAACTGATCAAGCCGCCTGCCTCGCCGCTGCAGCGCTCGTGGGAACGCTACCGGCCGCGCTTCCTGAACGATCGTCGAATCGACGGCGGCGTCCGCTTCTGGCAGGAAAACAGCGCACAACTGGCCAAGGCGCAGGCGCTTTACGGTGTGCCGGCCGAGATCATCGTCGCCATTATTGGCGTCGAAACCGAATATGGCCGCAACATGGGTGGCTTCCGGGTTCTCGAAGCCCTCGCCACGCTGGCCTTCAACTACCCGCCGCGGGCCGAGTTTTTCCGTACTGAACTGGAGCAGTTCCTGCTGTTGACCCGGGAAAACAGCCTGGATCCACTCACAGTCAAAGGTTCGTTTGCCGGTGCCATCGGCATCCCGCAATTCATGCCGGGCAGCCAGCGTCGCTACGCCGTGGATTTTGATGGCGACCAGCGCGTAGACCTTGGCAACAGTGTCGATGACGCCATCGGCAGTGTCGGCCACTTCCTGGAGCAACATGGCTGGCAGGCTGGCCAACCGATCGCGGTTCCGGCCCTGACCAGCGGCACACCGGATGCGGCGCTGCTCCAGGCCGGCATCCGGCCCAGCCTGAAAGTCGGGGAATTGGCGGAGAAAGGCATTCGGGCTGAAATCGATCCTGAGGCCACTGCCGCATTGATCGATCTCGTCTCACCTGGACGCGAGACAGAATACTGGCTGGGATTCGATAATTTCTACGTGATCACCCGCTACAACCGCTCCAGCTTCTACGCCATGTCGGTTTTCCAGCTGGCCGAGGAGATTCGTAGCCGGATGTGCGCCCGGCAACCGGTTACAGCAACGAATCGCGAGAAATATTGCCGCGTTTGACAATCTTGCGCAGACGATCCAGACCTTCCATCTGAATCTGCCGGACCCGTTCGCGGGTCAATCCAAGATCGCAGGCAATCACGTCCAGCGTCGCCAAATCGGCCCCGTTCAGGCCGTAGCGGCGCTCGATCACTGAGCGTTGCCGTTCGGTCAACTGCGCCAGCCAATCATCAACCAGCGAACCAATCTCGCTCGATTGCAGCAAGGATTCCGGATCACTCCCGCCATCGTCGGCAATAACCTCGGCCATCGTGTGATTGGGGTCGATTTCCAGCGGCGCGTCGAGTGAGGCGATATGTTCGTTGAGCGACAGGATGCGCCGCACATCGGCGACCGGCCGGTCGATCAGGAGCGCGATGCGCTCAACCGTCGAATCCCGTTTGTCGGCCGACTCCAGATGGCGCATGGCACGCAGGACAACATTGATTTCCTTGACGATATGCACCGGCAAGCGAATTGTCCGCGACTGGTTCATGATGCCGCGCTCAATATTCTGGCGTATCCACCAGGTCGCATAGGTCGAGAACCTGAACCCCCGCTCCGGATCGAATTTTTCCAGGGCATGGATCAAGCCGAGATTTCCCTCCTCGATCAAGTCGAGCAGCGGAATTCCCCGATTCAGGTAGTGTTTGGCAATATTCACAACCAGCCGCAGATTATGCTCGATCATGCGCTGCCGTGCCGCGAAGTCACCGGCGCGCACAAGCCTTGCCGTCGCAAGCTCTTCGGCCGGAGTCAGCAGCGGCTTGGCACC
Source organism: Azonexus sp. (assembly GCA_041909135.1). GTDB lineage: Bacteria > Pseudomonadota > Gammaproteobacteria > Burkholderiales > Rhodocyclaceae > Azonexus. The sequence goes on from JAYREA010000005.1 coordinate 13,932, forward strand.
GATCTCACTCAGGTAGAGCTGGGTAACATCCTCGAGCAGTTCAATTTCCGGCAGCACTTGTTCAGGCTCAGGCGGCAGGACCGATTCATCGGGCTGCCCCTCGAACTCTTCCTCCAGCGCTTCGCCGGTATCACTCATCGCTTCGGTAGATACTGCGCCGGATCAACCGGCTTGCCCTGTTTGCGGATTTCAAAATGCAGCTTGACGGACTCCGCGTCCGTATTGCCCATTTCGGCAATCTTCTGACCCCGGCTGACCTGCTGGCCTTCCTTGACCAGAATCTTGCGGTTGTGGGCGTAAGCGGAAAGATAGGTCGCGTTGTGCTTGACGATGACCAGCTCGCCAAAACCACGCAAGCCACTGCCGGCGTAAACCACCTTGCCATCACCAGCAGCAAGGACGGGATCACCGGCCTTGCCAGCGAAATCCAGTCCCTTGTTACCCGAGTCGCTATACGGAGCAGTTACCTTGGCCGAACTCGGCCATAGCCAGGGCACATCATCCGGACCAGCCGCCACTGCTGGCGCAGCGGCAGGCGCTTCCGGCTTCGTTTCCGGCTTGGCCTCGACTGGTTTTGCTGGCTCACCAGTCTTGTTCAAACGAGCATAAGCCTCGTCTGAATACGGCTCCTTACCAACACGCGGCTCCCGCTTCAAGCCATTGGGCTGTGTTGCTGACGTTCCTGTCGGCTGATCCAGCGAACGAGCCTCAACCACCGCCCCGGTCGCGATCGGCTTGGTCATCACGCCATCAGTGGATTCCGGAGTTCCTGGCGGCTGCACACGCAACACCTGGCCCTCCTTGATTGCTGACGGATTGGCAATATTGTTCCAGGCAGCAATATCACGGTGATCCTGGCCATTTTCCAGCGCAATCCGATACAGCGTATCGCCACGTTTGACCGTGTAATAACCCGGCCCCGCCGGTTGGGCGACACTCGCGGCTCTGGATTGCGTCGTTCCCGACCGATCCACAGCCGGCACCGGTTGCTGGGACATACAACCAGCGAGGAGCAGCGAAGGAAGAACTACAGCGACAATTCGAATCATTGCGTTCCTGAAAGTAGCGGGACGAAACGTACGGCATCAAGCCGCGTTTCGACATATCCCTGAGGCGTATGTTCGATAAAGCTAAGATACTGTTCACTGGCCCCAACTGGCAAGACCAGACGTCCACCTGGCGCAAGCTGTTCGAGTAACGCAGGCGGCACATGAGTTCCGGCGGCAGCCACTATGATACTGTCAAATGGCCCGGCCTCGGGCAAACCAAGCTGACCATCAGCGTGTTTCAAGCGAACATTGAACTGCTGCAGAGTCCGCATATTGGCCTTGGCTTTTTCGAGCAATGGCCCCAAGCGTTCGACGGCGTAAACATCCTTGGTCAATTGGGCGAGTACGGCAGCCTGGTAACCGCAACCGGCACCAACCTCCAGAGTTTTACCTAAAGTGCTTCGCCCGTTGAGCAGGAGTTCGATCATGCGAGCCACGACAAAAGGCTGGGAAATCGTCTGCCCCATCCCCAGCGGCAAGGCGGTATCTTCATAGGCCCGCGAAGCCAGCGCCTCTTCGATAAAGACGTGGCGAGGCACAGCAGCCATCGCCTTGAGTACTGCCTCGTTCCTAATTCCCTTTTCACGCAAGCGCTCAATCATGCGGGCCCGCGTGCGCTGCGAAGTCATGCCAATACCGTGCATCACGCCGTAACTCACTTCATCCACTGATCAATATGCGATAACTGCGCTGAATGCGTCAGATCAATCTGCAAGGGTGTAATCGAGACGAAGCCGCGCTCGACTGCATTAAAGTCAGTCCCTGGTCCGGCATCAGCAGCAGCACCGGCAGCACCAACCCAATAAACCGTTTCCTTGCGGGGCGACAGCATTTTAACGACCGGCTCTGCTTTATGCCGACGACCGAGACGAGTTACCTCGGTACCCTTCAGTTCGGAATAGGGAATATCCGGAACATTCACATTCAGTAAAACCGGCTCCTTAATTGGATTGCGAATAAAACGCTCAACCAATTCACGAGCTACCCGAGCAGCTGAGGCAAAATTATTTCCCTCAAAACTGGTCATGGAAATGGCGATGGAGGGAATGCCCAGCAGATACCCTTCCGTTGCTGCGGCAACGGTACCAGAATAAATCGTATCGTCACCCATATTGGCGCCTAGATTGATTCCGGAAACAATAATATCCGGTAACTTATCCAGCATACCGGTCACCGCCAAATGAACACAGTCCGTCGGTGTTCCATTGACGAAATAAAAACCATTGGCCGCTTTTTTTAACAATAGCGGCCGATCCAGGGTCAGTGAATTGCTCGCACCACTACGATTCTGCTCAGGTGCAACAACGACGACCTCGCCAAGTCCATCCAGAGCTTCAGCCAGCGCAGCAAGCCCTGGCGCAAAATAACCGTCGTCATTACTTAGCAGAATACGCATGGATCAGACCAACAAGCCGTCTAGGCTGGCACCATTTGCCACCCAAGCCTCAACCCATTTTGGCTTGCGACCACGACCCGTCCATTCCAGTTCTGGATTTTGGGGGTGACGATATTTGACCTTGACCTTATTCCCGCTCGCTGCCTTTACCTTGGTTTCCTTGCCCAGCAATTCCTCAATGGCATAACCACGGGTTTTGGCAAAAGCACGCAATTCATTCAGAACATTTACCTTTTCCTGAGCTTCGCGGCGTTTAATCTCGGCCGGAATTTGTTGCTGCAGGTCGCGCAATTGAGCAACAGACAAAGTGGACAAATCCATGATTACCTCCTTATTTAAATGCGTGGTGATAATTTAATTTGTCTTAATATATTTATCAACGCCACAAATTAAAAAACCGGCAAAAGCCGGTTAATTAATTTGGTCGGGGCGGCGGGATTCGAACTCGCGACCCCTTGCACCCCATGCAAGTGCGCTACCAGGCTGCGCTACGCCCCGACAAGCCAAGAATTATACCCGAAAAACTCTGGATTCAAAGCTGCAACATTTCGATAATCGATTTCAATTCACCGCGCAGGCCACCAGGGATTTTTTCAATTTCCAAATGAGCAGTTGCAGCAACCTCGACAGCACCGCCTTCATCCAAGCGATTACGAGCACCACTGATGGTAAACCCCTGATTGTAAAGGAGCTCACGAATCCGACGAACCAGCAAAACCTCATGGTGCTGGTAATAGCGACGATTACCACGACGCTTGACCGGTTTGAGCTGGTTAAATTCCTGCTCCCAATAGCGAAGCACATGCGGCTTGACGCCGCACAGTTCACTAACCTCACCAATGGTGAAATAGCGCTTGGCTGGAATGGGAGGCAGCTCTTCGCCGCCTGTCGTTTTATGCCGCGGTTCCATCAAAGGCTAGCTCGACGTCGGACTTCAGTTTCTGGCTGGCGTGAAAAGTCACAACACGACGCGCCGTAATGGGAATTTCCTGTCCGGTCTTCGGATTGCGTCCGGGACGCTGAGGTTTATCACGCAACTGAAAATTGCCAAAACCGGATAGCTTGACGCCATCTCCGATTTCCAAGGCATTGCGAATCTCTTCAAAAAAAGCTTCGACCATATCTTTGGCCTCTCGCTTATTAAGGCCAACTTTTTCGAAAAGCAGGTCAGCGAGCTCAGCTTTGGTTAGCGTCATCGTTATTGTTTCCGTCAGGCACGCAGTTGAGCACCGAATGCCTGTTCGAAACAGGACACCAGTTGCTGCATTGCAGCATCAACTTCCGAATCTTGCAAAGTGCGTTGAGTATCTTGCATAACTATCCGGAAAGCAAGACTTTTCTTGTTTTCCGGAACGCCCTTTCCGACGTAAACATCGAACAATTGGATGTCCTGAATGAGGCCAGAAATCTGTCCTTTGAGCCCGTCAAGCAAGGTCTGCAAAACAATGCTCTGGTCGACCACAATTGCCAAGTCGCGAATCACCGGTGGGAACTTGGAGACCTCGGCATAGGCCGGAACATTCACGGCCTTTAGTGCGTCAAAATCCAGTTCAAAAACGACCGGCGCCTGCGGCAAATCGTATTTTTGAACCCATTCCGGATGAAGTTCACCGATGCAGCCAATGTCGCGACCATCAAGCAAAATGCTTGCAGCTCGTCCTGGATGCAGCGCAGGATGCGCCAGTTTCTCAAAACGCAGAACAGCCGGTGCCAGTAGCGCCTCAATATCACCCTTGAGGTCGTAAAAATCGATTTTGCGCGCGCCAGCACCCCAACTTTCCGGTAAGGCACCGCCGAATGCCAGCCCTGCCAGCCTCCACGGCTGATGAAAGCCATTCACCGACGAAGCACCGGTATCGCGATGAAAAGTTCGGCCGACTTCGAACAGGCGGACGCGGGTCTGCTTGCGTTTCAGGTTGGTGACCAGGTTGGCAATCAAGCCACCGAATAGCGTCGATCGCATGACCGCCATCTGGCTGGCGATAGGATTGGCCAGGCGGATCAGCTCGGTTTCGGCGACATTCGCGGCGAAATCGGCTTCCCAGGCAGCCTCAACGAAAGCGAAATTGACTACCTCCTGGTAGCCACGGTCGGCCAACATCTGGCGAATGCGATAGGCCGGGCGCCGGGCTTCCGGCTGGATCAGCATTTTCAACGGACCGCGCGGAGCCACTGAGGGAATATTGTCGTAACCGTAGAGGCGGGCGATTTCTTCGATCAGGTCTTCTTCGATTTCCATGTCGAAGCGCCAGGACGGCGGTGTCACCAGGAAATCATCACCTTCGCGTACGAAAGACAGATCGAGACCAGCAAACAGAGCGGCAATACGTTCAGCACCGAGCGGCAAGCCAAGCACCATTTCGGCGCGAGCCGTGCGCAGGCGAACCGGATTACGAACTGGCAACGCCGCCTTGGCTTCAACGACTGGGCCGGCTTGGCCACCGCAGATTTCGAGAATCAATTGTGTGGCGCGCTCGATAGCCCGCCGCGTGCCGCCGAAATCAACACCGCGCTCGAAACGATGCGAGGCGTCGGAGCTGAAGCCGTAGCGACGGGCTCTGCCGGCGATGGCCTTCGGTGCGAAAAAAGCAGATTCAAGGAAAAGCTCCGTCGTTTCCAGTGTGATACCGCTTTCCTCGCCGCCCATAATGCCGGCCATAGCCAGTGGCTTGACATCATCAGCAATCATCAGCACATCGGCGTCAACCGTGATGGTTTGCTCATTGAGCAGCAACAGCTTCTCTTCCGGCTTGGCCAGACGGGCATGTACGGCGCCTTCCAGCTTGGTGTTGTCGAAGGCGTGCAAGGGCTGGCCAAGTTCGAGCAGCACGTAGTTGGTGACGTCGACCAGCGCGGAAATGGTACGGATGCCGCTGCGTTCGAGGCGGCGCTTCATCCATTCCGGCGTCGGCGCTTTGGCATCGACGCCCTTGAGGATGCGACCGCAGTACAGCGGGCAGGCTTCCGGCGCGTCGAGCACGACGGCACGGCTAGCGGTGATACCGGCCGGCACTTCGGCGACGACCGGCAGGCTGGTCGCCTCACCAGTGATAGCGCCAACTTCGCGGGCGATACCGAGCAGCGACAGGCAGTCGGCACGATTCGGCGTCAGCTTCAGTTCGAACAGGTTGTCGTCGAGGTCGAGATACTGGCGAATAGACTGACCGACCGGCGCATCGGCCGGCAGGATGAGCAAACCGGAGGCCTCTTCAGCAATTCCCAGCTCTTTGGCGGAACACAGCATGCCGGACGATTCGATGCCGCGCACCTTGGCGATCTTGATGGTGAAATCGCCGGGCAGCTTGGCGCCGGGCAGCGCGCACGGCACCTTGAGACCAACGGCGACATTTGGCGCACCGCAAACGATGGTGGTCGGCGTGCCGCTGCCGGTATCGACCTGGCAGACGTTCAGGCGGTCAGCATCGGGATGTTTGACGACTTCCAGCACATGGGCGACGACAACGCTATCGAAGACCGGAGCGACTGGGTCGAGTTCCTCGACTTCAAGGCCGGCCATGGTCAACAAATGGGAGAGTTCCTCGCTCGACAATTTTGGATCGACGAGGGTACGCAGCCAGGATTCAGAGAATTTCATTGGCGTGACTCGAATTAGGGGTCAGTTGAACTGACGCAGGAAACGCAGGTTGCCTTCGAAGAACAGGCGAAGATCATTGATGCCGTAGCGCAGCATGGTCAGGCGATCCTGACCGAAGCCGAAGGCGAAGCCGGTGTATTTTTCCGGATCGATGCCGGCGATGCGCAGCACGTTCGGATGGACCATGCCGCAGCCGGCGATTTCCAGCCAACGACCCTTCAGCGAGCCGCTCATGAAGGCGACATCGATTTCGGCTGACGGCTCGGTAAACGGAAAGAAGGACGGACGGAAACGCACCGTAAGGTCATCGGTCTCGAAGAAACTTTTCAGGAAATCAGCAATGACACCCTTGAGGTCGGCGAAGGAAACGCCTTCACCGACCCACAGGCCTTCGACCTGGTGGAACATTGGCGAATGAGTGGCATCGGAATCGACGCGATAGACGCGGCCCGGCGCGATGATGCGGATTTCGGGCATTTTTTCCAGTTGGCCATAGCGTTCCACATGCGCTTGCATGTAACGGGCCTGGATCGGACTGGTATGCGTGCGCAGCAGAACCTTGTCAGCCAGCGTGCCGTCCGGGTTCTGCAGATAAAAGGTGTCGTGCATTGAACGCGCCGGGTGATCCTCGGGCGTATTCATGGCGGTGAAATTGAAGAAATCCTCTTCGATTTCCGGACCGTCGGCAACTTCGAAGCCGATCGAGGTGAATAGCGACTCGATACGCTCCAGCGTACGTGTCACCGGGTGAAGGCCACCGCGCGCTTCAGCGCGACCGGGCAGCGTGACATCCAGCGACTCTTCGGCCAAACGCGCATCAAGGGCCGCCTTGCGGATCGCTTCGCGACGCTCATTAAGTGCAGCTTCAACGGCGGTCTTGGCGACGTTAATCGCGGCACCGGCAGTTTTCTTCTCCTCGGGCGGCAGTTTGCCGAGGCCCTTCAGGAGTTCGGTAATCTGACCGCTCTTGCCGAGGAAACGGGCCTTGACCTGTTCCAGCGCGTCCGGGTCGGAAATGGCAGCAAAAGCAGCCTGTGCTTCGCTAACGATCTGATCGAGATTGTCCATGGACTTCACTACTTACAAAACAACGACAAAACTACCAATAAAAAAGGAGGCTTGCGCCTCCTTTTTTTCATCAAGCTTTCGCTTAGGCGCCGAGCTGAGCCTTGGCCTGTGCGGCCAGAGCAGCAAATGCTGGCTGATCGAAGACGGCCAGATCGGCCAGGACCTTGCGGTCCACTTCGATATTGGCCTTCTTCAGACCGTTCATGAAAGTGCTGTACTTCATACCCAGCTCACGAGCTGCAGCATTGATACGAGCGATCCACAGGGCACGGAACTGACGCTTGCGTTGACGACGGTCACGGTACTGATATTGACCAGCCTTCATCACCGCCTGTTTGGCGATGCGATATACGTTCTTGCGACGACCGCGGTAACCCTTGGCCTGAACGAGAACCTTCTTGTGACGCGCGCGCGCCGTTACACCACGTTTAACTCTAGGCATCTTCTATCTCCTTATGCGTAGGGCATCATGGCGCGGACGGATGCTGCATCGCGCTCGTTAACAGCAACGGCACCACGCAGGTGACGCTTAACCTTGGTGGTCTTCTTGGTCAGGATGTGACGCTTGAAGGCTTGACCGCGCTTGATGCTGCCACCGGCGCGGATCGAGAAACGCTTTTTGGCGCTGCTCTTGGTCTTCATTTTGGGCATTTAGATGCTCCTTAATGACATGCCGTCAGGTGGTTCCCGGCGGGAACGCTTGTACTACCCGAAAGCACTAATAACAACTGATTTACTACGCTTGCTTCTTCTTGGCCGGCCCGATGATCATGATCATCTGACGACCTTCCATCTTCGGCATCTGCTCGACTGCACCTACGGCGTCGAGATCGGCCTTGATCCGTTCCAGCTGGCGCATGCCGAATTCCTGATGCGCCATTTCGCGCCCCCGGAAGCGCAGAGTCACTTTGACCTTGTCGCCCTCTTCCAGGAAACGCGTCATGTTCCTGAGCTTGATCTGGTAATCGTTTTCGTCGGTACCCGGGCGCAGTTTGATTTCCTTGACCTGCACCTGCTTCTGCTTCAGCTTGGCCTCATGCGCACGCTTTTGTTCCTGGTACTTGAACTTGCCGTAGTCCATGATGCGACAGACTGGCGGCTTCGCAGTCGGTGCGATCTCAACCAGATCGACACCGGCCTCTTCAGCCATTTGCAGCGCGGCACGAATATTGACGATGCCTAGCTGTTCACCTTCTGCACCCTGGAGACGAATCTCAGGAACCGTGATTTCTTCGTTGAGGCGATGCGCCTTGTTCTGAGCTATGGTAAAACCCCCGAAAACAACAATAATTAAGCCGTGCCACTACGCGCCGCGACTTCTCCCTGAAGTCGCTTGATCAGTTCATCTACAGACATCTGTCCGAGATCCTGACCACCGCGAGTACGCACGGCTACCAGTCCGTCCGCTTTTTCCTTATCGCCCACAACGAGCTGATAAGGCAGCCGGTTCAAGCTATGTTCTCGAATTTTATAGGTAATTTTCTCGTTACGCAAATCCGACTCGGCACGGAAACCTGCCTGGTGTAGCTTTTGCGCGACTTCAGCCGCGTAATCGGCCTGCTTTTCCGAAATATTCAACACCACGGCCTGCACCGGTGCCAGCCACAAGGGCAGAGCTCCGGCAAAGTTTTCAATCAGAATACCAATGAAACGCTCCAGCGAACCAAGGATAGCCCGATGCAACATGACCGGCACCTTGCGAGTGTCGTCACCGGCGACGTATTCGGCACCGAGGCGACCCGGCATCGAGAAATCGACCTGCATCGTGCCGCACTGCCAAGAGCGGCCGATGGCATCCTTGATGTGGAATTCGATCTTCGGGCCGTAGAAGGCGCCCTCGCCCGGCAGCTCCGTCCATTCGAGACCGGAAGCGCGTAGCCCCTGGCGCAGCGCATCCTCGGCTTTATCCCAGACCTCATCGGCACCGACCCGACTGTCCGGACGCAGCGCCAACTTGACAGCCACATCATTGAAGCCAAAATCGGCATAGACCTTCTTGACCAGCGCATTGAAAGCAGTTACCTCCGATTCGATCTGATCTTCGGTACAGAAAATATGGCCGTCGTCCTGAACGAAGCCACGGACGCGCATCAGGCCATGCAAGGCACCAGCCGGTTCGTTGCGATGACAGGAACCGAACTCACCATAACGCAACGGCAGTTCGCGATAGGAGCGGAGATCGGCGTTGAAGACCTGGACGTGCCCCGGACAGTTCATCGGCTTCACCGCGTAGTCGCGGTTTTCCGACGAGGTCGTGAACATGTTGTCCTTGTAGTGCTCCCAGTGACCGGATTTTTCCCATAGCGACTTGTCGAGAATCTGCGGGCAGCGCACTTCCTGGTAGCCGTTGTTGCGATAGACGGCGCGCATGTACTGCTCGATTTCCTGCCAGATCGCCCAGCCCTTAGGGTGCCAGAAGACCAGACCTGGCGCTTCGTCCTGCATGTGAAACAGGTCGTATTGCTTGCCCAAGCGGCGATGGTCGCGCTTTTCGGCCTCTTCCAGCATGTGCAGATAGGCTTCGAGATCTTCCTTCTTGGCCCAGGCCGTGCCGTAGATGCGCTGCAGCATCTCGTTCTTCGAGTCGCCGCGCCAGTAGGCACCGGCCACCTTCATCAGCTTGAAGACCCTGAGCTTGGCCGTGGTCGGCACGTGCGGGCCGCGACAGAGGTCAATAAAATCGCCTTCGCGATAGAGCGATACCTGCTGGTCGGCCGGAATGGCGCCGATCAGCTCGGCCTTATATTTCTCACCGAGATCGAGGAAGAACTTGACGGCATCGTCGCGCGCCCAAACTTCACGCGTAATCGGAACATCTTTTTTGACCAGTTCGGCCATGCGCTTTTCGATGGCGACAAGATCTTCCGGAGTAAACGGGCGCTTGTAGGCGAAGTCATAATAGAAGCCGTTTTCGATAATCGGCCCGATGGTTACCTGCGCCTCCGGGAACAATTCCTTGACAGCATAGGCCAGCAGGTGAGCCGTTGAGTGGCGGATCAGCTCAAGCCCTTCGGGGTCACGATCAGTGATGATGGCCAGATCTACATTCCGCTCGATCAGATAGGACGTATCGACCAGACTGCCATCAACCTTGCCCCCCAGAGCCGCACGGGCCAAGCCAGCGCCAATACTGGCCGCCACTTCGGCGATTGTTACCGCTTGCTCAAAGGAGCGGATGGAACCATCAGGCAGTTTGATATCGGGCATGGCGGATTCTCAAGGAAAAATCTGGGCGAAAAAAAAGTGCGGGGTGAGCCGCACTTTTTTGGTCAAACGAAGGCTGACTCGATTAGCGTTTCTGAACCGCAGTGCAAGTTCGGAAAATCATCAATTCAGCTCCGTCAGGAATTTTGGTAGGCGGTATTGGAATCGAACCAACGACCTCCACGATGTCAACGTGGCGCTCTAACCAACTGAGCTAACCGCCTAAGGAAGCGCGCATTATATAGGCGTAGAAGCCGATGTCAACAGCCTTTCGCGTTTTTTTTCGAAGCCCAGTAAACTTGGGCCAACAAGCAATGGAGTTACACATGAACGAAGGCTGGATAATCTTCGGTATTTGCCTGATCGTGGTCATTGGTGGCGCGCTGCCCCTGATCCGGCCACGCAACGACATACCGCCTCCACCCCCCAAGGAAACTCTGCGCGATTGGCGCAGCGAAAAATAAGGACATTTCGTGGAATCACGCATCACCGAACTTGAAATCAAGATCAGCTATACCGAAGACCTGGTCGACGAATTGAATCGCATGGTTTATCGCCAGCAACAGCAAATCGACCTGCTGGCCGCAGAAATCCGCGCCCTGCGCGAACAGGCACGAAATGCGCCGCAGTCCGAGCAAGCCTTCAGCCTGCGCGACGAGATTCCGCCGCATTACTAGCATGCCGCTCCCGGTTACTGTGCTCTATCACGCCGATTGCCTCGATGGCTTCGGTGCGGCCTACGCTGCCTGGCGCCACTTTGGCGAAGCAGCGACTTATCGCCCGATGCATCACGGCGAGCCATGGGAGATGGCCGACATCGCCGGGCACGCTGTATTTATTCTGGATTTCTCTTACCCGCCCGAAGTGCTGGAAAAGATGGCGACACTGGCGAAATCGGTCATTCAGATTGACCACCACGCCTCGGCGCTCAATGCCTGGGCTGGCCGATTAGCCGCAACCAATCATTGCCAGCAGTGTTATCAGCATCCGACGCTCCCCTTGGGCGTCATTTTCGATCTGGACAAATCCGGCGCCCGCCTCGCCTGGGAGTACTTCCATCCCGAAACCCCGCCGCCGCTAGCCATCCTGCACATTGAGGAGCAGGATATGTGGCGCTTTGTGCTACCCGGCACCCGTCCATTCTGTCGCGCCTTGCGCCTGCTGCCTTTTGATCTGCACATCTGGCACCAATTGATCATCGACACACCGGATAACACCTCACAGCGCTACGCCGAAACCATCCTCCAGGGTGCGGCCATCGAGCAGTTTTTCCAGCGGGAAATTGAACGGCTGGCCCAAAGCATGCTGCGCACGCCAGCCCGTATTCGCGGCGAACCGGTCGACGCGCTACAGGCGCAGCGCCATGGGCAAGAAATTATCACCGACGGCGATCTGGCCTGGCTGGCCATTCGAGGCATTGCCATCAATGCCAATGCCCTGTTTGCCTCCGAATTGGGCAACTCGCTGGCCGAACAGAGTGGTAGCTACGGGCTGATCTGGCACTTCTCCGGCGACGGAGAGATCAAGGCATCGCTGCGTTCCAAAGGAAAGACCCTCGACGTTTCACTGATCGCCACCCGTTACGGCGGCGGAGGACATCCGAATGCAGCAGGTTTCCGGATGCCAGCCCAGCAATTTTTCAGCGAAGTATTGATGATCGCATCCAGGCCGAACTGACGAATACAGCAAGCCTGCTCTCTCGTGCCGCCCCGAAAACCTGCTCAATACGGCCGAGCCGGAACAGCCTGCCACCCCTCCGGGCATGCCTGGGTATAGGGGTAATACATCGCGCTAGAACCGCAGTAATACCAGACCCCCGCCGAATTGGCTGGCGCTTGGGCTTGCTCAATATAGACAGGCTGCTGCTGATAAACCGGCCCAACATAATAAGGATCGACATAAACCGGCCGGGTGCGATCAGCCATGATGGCCAAGCCGGTCAGCGCCCCAAATATCGCCAACCCTGCCCACCCGGAGCCGCCACCTCCGTGGTGGCTATACCCCCGATGGCCATAACCACGATCTGCATTCGCCGACGTTGCCAGCAACGAGAGCGCAACCACGACAGCCGTTATGAGTTTGCCCATGATCGCCTCCAAAACTTCGCCGAACCAATTGGCTCATCTATTCAGTATAGGTTGCGCCTGACAAGCCACTGAAATATCGGTGCAACATAGATTTGCAAGAATATTCCTGAACGAATAGCGGATAATCATGTCTGTTGTTCCTCGGGCAAGGGATCGTTTTGATCCAACCTGAAAAAGTCATTGTGCCGTGTGGCATTTTGACGATGGCGCAAAAAAGCGCAATTTTTGGAAAGTGTATAAGCAATATGCAACATCTAAGAGACAAAGCCTTGAAGCTTTGCGCGGACCACGGGATTACCGTTCAGCCCTATGCGGGCGGATGGTGGCTGGTGGGTGAAAAGATCAACCGCGTCGTCGGTGAGTTGGCTGGCCTGTGCGCCTCTGACATCACACCGCTACCGGTGATGGCTCGCTAAGAGTCAAGGAAGTCGTCAGAAACGGAGCCGGGGAAACCCGGCTTTTTGTTGCCGAAATTTCAGCCAGAAAATGCTTGAAGAGGACGCCACTACCCTTTCAGGATTAGTGTTTTACATCTTTATGGGAATCGGACACAGCCAAATACTGTAGTCGCCGAATGGTGAACGTCGTCATGTCTTCGATCAGAACCTCGATCTCAGGTGGCGGGCATTGATCGGGGCGACGCCGGTCTCTGAACCCACTTGGGGGCCCAGTGTCGATCTTTCTTCTATCAGCCTGCGCTCTACGGTCGTTCATGATCGGCCCCCTTATGGTGTGAAGGCGATCTTTCAAGATAGACACGGAATCCGGAACATTCAAGCTCAACCGCCATTAATCTCAGGACGGGCCATCAAACGTAGCGCCGACTCATTCAGCAAAAGGTCGGGATATACTCCGCAGTCGCATTTTTTGCCTTGTGCTTAAGGCGACGCACAAGACACCGGCACTTTTCGCCAGCCAGTTAACTCGATCGGCCAGTAGCTTTCATTGGTCAAACCACCAGGATTGGCTGTCAGCTTGGCGGCAGTGATTGCCAACGAGAACGCAACAAAAAACCCGCGCGATGGCGGGTTCAATGGACTGCTTGAAACGATGAACAACTGCTTGATGGTGCCCAGGAAGGGACTCGAACCCCCACACCTTTCGGCGCCAGAACCTAAATCTGGTGCGTCTACCAATTTCGCCACCTGGGCAAGCGGCCCGAATTCTAGCACTGACTGCCCCGCGTTCTCCAGAGCAAGCTGACAATGTCCGTTGATCATTACGAAAATTTCCCGGTAGCCTCGCTGTTGCTACCGCCAGCAATGCGCCAGCCGATCGAGGTAATTTACAACTTCGCCCGCAGCGCTGACGACATTGCCGACGAGGGTGACGCTTCGCCCGAAGAGCGCCTGGCCGGGCTGGCTGCCTATCAGGCCGAACTGGACCGGATTGCCGCCGGAACCACGCCGCAAACACCGCTGTTCGTTGAACTGGCCAAGGTCATTGCGACCCACGCCCTGCCCATCCAGCTCTTCCGCGACCTGCTTGATGCCTTCGCGCAGGATGTCGTCAAGAAGCGCTATGCCGACTATCCGGAACTGCTCGATTACTGCCGCCGTTCGGCCAATCCGGTCGGGCGGCTGGTGCTGCATTTGTTCGGGCGCACCGAACCGGAACATCTCGAACAGTCCGATTGCATCTGTAGTGCCTTGCAGTTGATCAACTTCTGGCAAGACGTAGCCATCGACTGGCAGAAGGACCGCGTTTACATCCCGCAAACCGACTTTCCGCATTTCCATGTCAGCGAGAACGACATTGCACAAAGTCGCTGGTCAGCCAACTGGGCGGCGCTGATGGATTTCGAGATCGACCGGGCGACGGCGCTGATGAAGCGTGGCGCGCCGCTCGTCCATGCCCTGCCCGGCCGGCTCGGCTGGGAAATCCGCCTGACGATTCAGGGCGGGCTGCGCATTCTTGAACGCATCCGGCAGGTGCGCGGTGACGTTTTCAGCCGCCGGCCGAAGCTTGGCAAATGGGATTGGCTCGTTCTGGCTGGTCGATCCATTAGAATGTAGCCCTATGAATCCAGACCAATACTGCCAGGAGAAGTGCGCCGCCAGCGGCTCCTCCTTCTACTACAGCTTCCTGTTTCTGCCCTTGCAACGCCGGCGCGCCATCATGGCGCTCTACGCCTTTTGCCGCGAAGTCGATGACGTCGTCGATGAATGCAACGACGTTTCGATCGCCTCGACCAAGCTCGCCTGGTGGCGCCAGGAAGTCGAACGCATCGCCGAAGGGCAGCCGCAACACCCGGTCGGCCAGGCCCTGGCCGGGCTCGACAAGAGCATCAACCTGCCGAAAGAGCAGTTGCTGGAAATCATCGACGGCATGGAGATGGATCTCACGCAGTCGCGCTATCTCGACTTCAAGGGCCTGTCGCTCTACTGCTACCGCGTCGCCAGTGTCGTCGGCCTGCTCGCCGCCGAAATCTTCGGCTATACCGACCGCCAGACGCAGAAATACGCCCACGATCTGGGCATGGCTTTCCAGCTCACCAACATCATCCGCGACATTGGCGAAGATGCCCGGCGCGGCCGCATCTACATCCCGATGGACGAGCTCAAGCAGTTCAACGTGCCGGCCGCAGAGATCCTGAACGGCAAGTATTCCGACAACTTCACGGCACTGATGCAGTTCCAGTACGAACGGGCCGAGAAGTACTACGAACAGGCGTTTGCCCAGTTGCCGGCCGTCGACCGCAAGAGCCAGCGCCCCGGCCTGATCATGGCTGCGATCTATCGCACCGTACTCGACGAAATCAAGCGCGAGAACTTCCAGGTGCTGCACCAGCGCATTTCGCTGCCGCCAACGCGCAAGCTGTGGCTGGCTGCCAAGACCTGGATCAAGGGCTGAACCGATGCGCGTAGCCGTCATTGGTGGCGGCTGGGCGGGCATTGCCGCTGCGGTCGAACTGACCGCGGCCGGCCTCGAAACCACCCTCTTCGAAGCCGGCCGTGTGCTCGGTGGGCGGGCTCGGGGCGTTGACATTGATGGCCGCCAGCTCGACAACGGCCAGCACATCCTGCTCGGCGCCTATCGCGATACGCTGGCGTTGATGCGCCGGGTTGGCGCCGATCCCGACAAGCGCTTAGACCGCCGGCCGCTGCAGGTCATCGACAACACCGGCTTTCGCCTCGCCCTGCCACGCTTGCCGGCCCCGCTCAATGTCGCCTGGGGCCTGATGACCGCCAGTGGTGTCACCATCGCGGAAAAGCTGCGCACCGCCCTGTGGATGGACGGGATCAAGCGTCGAGGCTTCAAACTGCCCGGCGAAACGACCGTCGCCCAATGGCTGGACGATGCCGGCCAAACCGGTGCCCTGCGCCGCCACCTCTGGGAACCGCTCTGCCTGGCCGCGTTGAACCTGCCGGCCGAACGTGCCTCGGCGCAGTTGTTCGCCAACGTACTGCGCGACAGCCTGGGCAGCTCGCGCCGCGAGGACACCGATCTGCTGCTGCCTCGGCTCGATCTCGGCCAACTCTTGCCCGAGCCGGCCGGACAATGGCTGCAGGCCCACGGCGCGCAAATCCGACTGAGCACACGTGTCGGCCAGATTACGGAAGCTGAGAACGGCATCTTCATCGACGGAGAGCCCTTCGCCACCGCCATCATCGCCACCGCACCGCAGCATGTCGGCGCCCTTTGGCCGGCCGCAGCCACCTATTACGACTACGAACCGATTGCCACGGTCTACCGGAATTTTGAGCCAAAAATGAAATTCCCCTTCCCGCTCGCCAACCGCCTCGGCGGCCACTGCCAGTGGATCGTCGACCGCGGCGACGGCCTGCTGGCCTGCGTCCTGAGCGGACACGGCGACTGGGAAAAACTGGACGATGCCGCGCTGGCCGCGGCACTCGATGCCGAACTCGGCTTGCCGAACCCGACCGGCTGGCACAAAGTCATTCGCGAAAAGCGCGCCACCTTTTCCGCCCGCCCCGGCCTGCATCGCCCGGATTTCCGGACGACCGACCCGCGCGTTGTCCTGGCCGGCGATTACACCTGGGCGGACTACCCGGCCACGCTCGAAGGTGCCGTGCGCAGCGGCCTGCGGGCGGCGCGCCAGATCGTCACGGTCAACCGGAAATAACGGCCAAATAAAAAAATAGCTATTTTTCGGGTATTCGGCCACAGGAGTCAGACGACAGCTTCAAAACAACGGCAGGTATCCGATAGTCAACAGCCCACGGAGCAAGCCAGACGATGAAGGTCGGTACTCCGATTCAGCAACCGAGAACCAACGGCCAAGATCGGACATCCATCTTCGTTGGTTCCTCGAACTACTAGGGCAAGCGTGCCGCAGGGCAGCGAACACATGACGAATTCACCTTGAATAGAGCTGCGCCGCAGCTTCCGCCAGCATCTTTCCCCGTTCAACTATTGCGTCCTCGTCCCAGAGCTCCAACGTAAGCAACTTCACGTTGAGGCTCAGATTCGTGTTTTCAATCAGCAGCTTCTTCTTGACCGGGAACGCCTTGTTCTGGGCTTGCCGGTTGACGCTGAGGTTGAGCAAGGTCAGATTGCCGAGCGTGGGAATGCTCTTGGCCCGATTGCGAATCGCAGCTTGGTGGTCCGAGAGCAAACCACCACTGAGTTCCAGCATTTGGGCAGCGGAAGCTTCTGCCGCAGCAACCCTTGCACCACCGGGCAGCGGCCAATGCTCGTACCAGGACTGGGGCATGATGTGGTCGATGTCGAGATTGGACAATTCCGGGATCTGCGGCTCTTCCGTCCGCTTCTGCATCCGCATCCAGCCTTCCAGTTCGGTTAGGAGCATCCGGCACCGCGCTGGGTCGAGACGACCGGGATAGGCAGGGCCGGTTACAAACGCGTTGATGAACTCGGCATCGTCCGGCCAGCGCGACACATCGGTGTCGGATGCACCCATCAGTTCCTTGAGGAATTGGTTGGATAGAGTTCCTTTGGACAACTGGCGGAGGATCGACATGAACCAGTTGTTGTAGTTTTTGGGCGTGAGTCCGCACACCGCTCGACGCACGATGTACGACACGATCGTGTTGAACATCGCCACCTTCTCAGATTGCGCAATGTCTGCCGTCGAAATCTTTAGCGCGAGGGGATGCGTCGTGGTGGTATCGTAGACCTGCAGGCGTCGACCAAATCGGGCGATGGGCTGTTCGCCCTTACCAGTGATCAGTTCGAGGTAGTGCTTTCCGTAGATGCCTAGCATGTCGAGTTGCTGGGTCGCCGATAACGGCTTGTTTCCATTCTGGGCGTAGCCCTTGAAGTCGACGTAGAGTCGGCCTAGATCGCCTTCCTGCCCAGTTTCGGCGCGGATCACGGAGAAGATCAACCATTCCAGCCTCGGCTTGGTGATGCGGCCCCGGCGCTCCTTTATTTTCCAGGTGCTTTGCTCGAACTGCTTCCACTTCTCTTCGTAGAGCGTCGCCGGATCCTCGGATCGCGGATCCACGCTCATGAACAGGTGATTTCGGATCAGGTCGGTGGCGTGAAGTTCTGCACCTCGTCCGTTCAGGGTCTCGAAAATGACTTGGGCGTCGTCACCCTTCTCCAACTGAATCAAGACGACCTTCAAGTCTTTGAGGACGGCCATTATTAGTGCTTCCACGGCAGGGCTGCCACTGTTGGCCTCAATCCATGCCTTGGCCCATCCGGCGAAGCTCCATATCGCTTCTAGTGCTCCGGGATGGACGATTCCGATCTTGCGAAAATGCCCGGCCTGCGTGAAATGTTCCGGGTAGCGTGTCTTCAATGTGTCTAACTTCTCAGCCGTCATCGAGGCGACGAAGTTCTTCTGGTCGCTGAATGTTGGCCACACCTTGAATACCTCCACCTCAGGTATCGCCATGGTGTCCGGGTTCGGGTTGTCGAGTACCCCTGCCAAAAATGACTCCACCTCTTTCACGCCAAGTTCCCGAGACGCCAATCGAAGGCCAGCCAAGACGTACTGCAGAGTTGTCAGGCGTTGCTGCCCGTCAATAATGTGGAGCGTGTCCACGCCCCGCAAAGATGTACGCTCCTGAGGCTCGACAACGATGGCGCCGAGGAAGTGTGGTGCTGGTGTTGCTCCTATCAATCGCTCAGCGGCCTTGTCCTTGATGTCGGCCCAGAGCAGTTCCCATTGGCCCTTGAGCGTCCACACGTAGGCACGCTGATAGAACGGCACTTTGTACTGGCGCCGATCCTGAAAGACTTGGTGGATTGTCCACGTCTCTGACTTCATCCTCGCTCCATGCGCCAACATCAATCGTCATATTATCCCTCGGAGGCGCTATCGGTTCAAAGCAACTTCCGCGATGGTTCACGGCTGAATAACAGCTAAGCGACGCACTACCGCCGGACTCCGAGTGATGAGAAACTGCGGCTTCGGCCGACAAACCGCCACATGACCATTCGTACGGTCAACCGAAAAAATCGGCCAAATTTGAAATTGTGTAGTCGCGGATCGTATTGATGGCAGAGCAATCCTGACGGTCGGGACGGCGCGACCGTGCGCCTGAACGTGCATCATTCGCTCTCGCATGAACAGCATCATTGCGGATGGCAATGTCGCAGCGCAGAATCGCTCAGCGTACCTACTGCGAAATTTCCGATGAAGCCGGCGTTAATTCGAAAACCGATTGCTGACACGCGTAGCGCTGCCGACTTGCCAGGCCAGGCCGACCATGCCGCGTCCTCTTGGCCGGACGTCGGTCGCGAACTGGGCTTTATCCCCAATACAGAGATCAACATTGCCCAGTTGGCCGTCGACCTGCACGCCCATTCGGCCCTCGCCAAGAAAACCGCCTTCCGTTTTCTCGGCGCCGATGGCAATACCCGCAACGTCAGCTATCGCGAACTCGCTGGCCTGAGCGACCGTTTCGGCAATGCCCTGAAGTCCTTGGGCATCCAGAAGGGCGATTGCGTATTCGTCCTCTGCGGCCGCATCTGCGAGCTTTACGTCGCAGTGCTTGGCGCCCTCAAGATCGGTGCCGTGGTCTCGCCGCTTTTTCAGTCCTTCGGCCCCGAGCCGATTCGCAGCCGCATCGCCCAGGCGGCCGGCAAGGTGCTGGTGACCACAGCCAGCGCCTATCAGCGCAAAGTCGCCGCACTTCGCCCGGAACTCCCTTCGCTCCAGCATGTTCTGCTGGTCGATGACCTGGGCACCGGCGCCATTGCGGATACGCTGGACCTGCGCGCCCTGCTCCAAGCCGCGCCCGACACCCCGGCGCTGGTGCCAACCGGCCCGGAAGACCCGGCTCTGCTGCATTTCACCAGCGGCACGACCGGCCAGCCAAAAGGCGCCATCCATGTGCACCGTGCCGTCCTGACCCACTACGCCACGGCACGAACCGCGCTCGATCTGCAGCCGGACGACGTGTTCTGGTGCACGGCCGATCCGGGCTGGGTGACCGGCACCTCGTACGGCATCATCGCGCCGCTGGTCCTCGGCGTAACCAGCATCGTCGACGAGGCCGATTTCGACCCGGCGCGCTGGATTCGCATTCTCGAAAACGAGCGGGTCAATGTCTGGTACACCGCGCCGACGGCAATCCGGCTGCTGATGAAAGCCGGCCCCGAACTCTTTGCCGGCCACCGTTTTCCTGACTTGCGCTTCATCGCCAGCGTCGGCGAGGCGCTCAACCCGGAAGCGGTGTGCTGGGGCCTTGAAACCCTCGGCCAGCCGATCCACGACAACTGGTGGCAGAGCGAAACCGGCGGCATCATGATCGCCAACACCGCCGCCCAGGACATCAAGCCCGGCTCGATGGGCCGCCCCTTGCCGGGCATTGCCGCCCATGTCGTTCGCCATCAGGAAGGCGAGCCGGTCACAGTGATCGAGACGCCCGACACGGTGGGCGAACTGGCGCTGGAAACCGGCTGGCCGTCGATGTTTCGCGGCTATCTGAACCAGCCCGAGCGCTACCGCGAGTGCTTTGCCGGCAATCTCTACCTAACCGGCGATCTGGTCCGACGCGATGCCGATGGTTACTTCTGGTTCGTCGGCCGCAGCGACGATGTGATCAAGTCGTCCGGCCATCTGATCGGCTCGTTCGAGGTCGAAAGCGTGTTGATGGAACACCCGGCGGTCGCCGAGGCGGGCGTCATCGGCAAGCCGGATGCGCTGGCCGGGGAGGTAATCAAGGCCTTCGTCGTCCTCAAACACGACGTCCCACCGAGCGACGACCTGCGCCTCGAATTGGTGGGCCACGCCCGTCGGCGGCTCGGGGCTGCGGTGGCGCCGAAGGAAATTGCATTCGTGCCGACGCTGCCACATACTCGAAGCGGAAAAATCATGCGCCGGCTCCTCAAGGCGAGGGAACTCGGACTGCCCGAAGGCGACAGTTCGACGCTGGAACAAGGTGAGGCGCAGCGGGAGAAAAAATGAGTCAGCAGCAAGAACAAATCCGCACGGAAGTGCTCGCCATCGTCAAGCGCCTGGCCCCGGAAATCGATCCGGTAAAGATCATCCCCGACAAACCCTTGCGCACCCAGATCGATCTGGATTCGATGGACTGGCTCAATGTACTGGCGACCATCCACGAGAAGCTGGGCGTCGATATTCCCGAAGCCGACTACGGCAAGGTCCAGACGCTGGATAGCATCGTCGCCTACCTGGCCGACAAAATCCCCGCCGCGGCACAGGAGTAAATCGTGGCCGACTATCCCGCCGAACTCGTCCGCAACCGCTTCCTGTTCGACGGCAGCCCGGTCACCATTCGCCCCATCCTTGCCGAAGACAAGCCGATGGAACAGGATTTCGTCCAGCATCTTTCCGCCGACTCGCGCTACAAGCGCTTCATGTCCACGCTCAAGGAACTGCCACCCGGCAAGCTGAAGTACCTGACCGAGATCGACTACGTCCGCCACCTGGCGCTGGTCGCCATCATCCAGCGCGACGGGCAGGACATCGAGATCGGCGTGGCGCGCTATGTGGCCGGCCCAAGTGGCGACGAATGCGAATTCGCCATCGCCATCGACGACGAATGGCAAGGCAGCGGCGTCGCCGGCATCCTGATGTTGTCGCTGATTGACGCTGCCCGGGTGCGTGGCATGAAAACGATGGAAGCCTTTATCCTGGCCTCAAACGACAAGATGATCAAATTCGCCCGCCAGCTCGGCTTCGAAGTCCGCCGCGACGCTGACGACCCGGGCATGATGCACGCGGTGCGGACGCTGTAGATCGCGCGTTTAACCTGGCCGGCCAACATCCTCCGGGAAAAACGGCCCAATTCGGAATTGATGCAGGAAATGGCCGGCACGCTTTCGTTGCAGGCCACTTGTCTGTGACCGCATAATCCCGGCATGAATATCCGCTCAACCAAGGCCACAACCGTCTGCCCGCCCGTCAACCGCCAGCAGGCACCCTTGGTATTTCTCCCACCGCTCGAACGCGGTGTGGCCTTGATGGAGCCCGCTTGAGCGCAACCGAGTCCGGCACCGCAGCGCCATCGCCTCACCGCCCATCGCCGGGATCGGCAATGGCCGCCGTCGCCCCCGGCCAGCCAGCACGACGCCAGACGCGCCGTCAGCGCCAGCGGCTTGGCCTTGCACTGCTGCTATCGACGCTGATCCACGCCCTGCTGCTTAGCCTGAACTTGTTTGGCGACGAATTCGGTCTGCCCGGTCTGGCCTTCCCGTGGCAGGTCCGACGAATCGAAGTCCCCAACCTGCAAGCCGTGCTCGCCCCGGCACCGGTCATCAACGCAGAACCCGCCAGCCCCCCGGAACCCCAGCCACCGGTGTTGCCCGAAACATCGAACGAACAACCCGCCGCTGCTGGCGAGCTGTCGGTGATCTTCAGATCGCCCCCAGCCAACCCCGAACCAAGCGCCGAATCCGCCCCCGAAGCAGCCCCAACGCCGTCGTCCCGGGCAACGCCCCAAAAAGACAAATCGACAGCCAAGGCCAGCCAGAAAGCAGTGGAGGCGAGCCGAAGCACTCCCGCCGATGCGGCATCGGAAGAGCCGGCCCCGCCCAAGCCATTTCCGGCCGTGATTGCCATGGAGCAATCCCGGGATGCTGACTTTGTCGTACCTGCCGCCCCCGAGGAACCGCCGCCGATCCAATCGACAACGCTGGTCCATGCCAATGGCGAGAAGCAGTCCGCAGATGAGCCCCCCACCCCAGCGCAGGAAGCCGAAAAATCCACGCAGGCTGAATCGGTGCGCCAAAAGGCCGAACGGCAGGAGGCTGCCCAACTAGCCGCGGCCAAGGAAGAAGCCGCACGGGCTGAGGCAGCGCGACTGGAAACAGCACGACTGGAAAAGGCTAGACAGGCTGCAATCAATGAGGAAGCAGTACGCGCCGAAGCAGCCCGACGCGAGGCCGAGCGTCAGGAGACTGCAAAGCTGGCCGTCGCAAAAGCAGAGGCTGCACGTGCCGAGATGGCGCGACGGGACGCTGAACGGCAGGAGCTAGCTCGACAAGCTGCAGCCAAGGAAGAAGCCGCACGTGCTGAAGCTGGACGGCGAGAAACCGAACGTCAGGAAGCAGCCCGACGCGAAGCTGCTCGTCAAGAGGCCGCAAGGCAGGCTGCTGCCAAGGAGGAAGCCGCACGGGCTGAGGCAGCACGACGCGAGGCCGAACGCCAGGAGGCGGCACGGCAGGAGGCGGCACGGCAGGCCGCTGCCAAGGAGGAAGCCGCACGGGCTGAAGCAGCGAGGCGTGAAGCCGAGCGCCAGGAGGCCGCAAGGCAGGCTGCTGCCAAGGAGGAAGCCGCTCGGGCTGAAGCAGCGAGGCGTGAAGCCGAGCGCCAGGAGGCCGCACGGCAAGCTGCTGCCAAGGAAGAAGCCGTACGGGCCGACGCTGCACGGCGAGAAACCGAGCGTCAGGAGAGCGCCCGGCAAACCGCCGCCAAGGAGGAAGCCGCAAAGGCCGAAGAAAAACGTGAGCAGGATGCAAGGCGTGAGGCAGCGCGTCGGGCAATGGGACGGCAACTCGACGAAGAGGCAGCGCGCCGCGCCGCCGCCGAAGAGGCACGGCAGCACTCACCTTCCGCAAGCCTTTTCCGCCGCGGCAGGCTCTTCGGGCGCACTGACGCCAACGCTGAACTCGTCTGGTATGCAGAAGCCTGGGCCCGGAAGATCCATATGAACATGGGCTTCGACATGGTCCGCGAAGCAGCCAGGCAAACACACACAGACCCACTGGTGACCGTCGCTATTCGGAAGGATGGCTCGGTAGAGTCGATCTCCTTTGTCCGTTCCAGCGGTGTGCCGGCTATCGATAATGCGGTACGGCGCATCATCGAGGCGCATGCCCCCTATCAGCCATTCCAGCCAGCGCTTGCCCGCGACTACGACGTGATCGAGATTCGCCGGACCTGGCACTTCGACTCGGCTATTCGCCTGCAGTGATCAGGCTTGAACAGGGGTTTCCCCGCTTAGTGACAACCCCAATTCCGCTTGTACCAGAAGTGCAATAGGCTTGGCTCCACCAAGGAGGAAACATGAAAAAAATCTCAGCCGTCATGAGCGGCATTGCACTCTGTATCAGCACTCAGGCCGCCCCGGCGGCAGAACCCATCCGGATCGCCGTGACCGGCCCCTACTCCGGCCCTTCGTCGCCAATGGGCCAATCCATGCTGGCCGGTGTCCGCTTGGCGATCAACGAAATGAATCTGGGTGGCGGGCTACTCGGGCGCCAACTGGTTTTGGTCGAAAAGGACGACAAGGGCGACCCCGCAACCAGCAAGGAGGTTATCGAGGCCGCCATTCGCCAGGACAAGGTGGTGGCGGGCTTGGGCGTGGTCAACACCGGGGTCGCGCTGGCCTCGCTGAAGGGCTTCCAGGAGGCCCGCCTGCCGGTCATCGTCAACGTCGCTACCGGTAGTTCGGTGGCCCGCCAGCTTCTCCCGCCCGCCATTCCGGAGGGGTATATTTTCCGCAACTCGGCCAGCGACGACATCCAGGCTGCCATGATCGTTCGCGAGGCAGTCAAGCGCGGCCGCTACACCAAGCTCGCCATCTTCCACGACAGCACGCCCTATGGCGAACAGGGGCGCGACCAGCTCACCCGGGAACTTGCCGCGCTTGAACTCAAACCCGTGGCCGTTGAAAGTTTCGCTCCCGGCACCAAGGATCTAGCCGCCAATTTACTGCGAGCCCGCGAAGCCGGTGCCGAGGCGATACTGACCTATGCCATCGGCCCGGAACTGGCCGTGATTGCCAACAGTCGGGCCAAGATGGGCTGGAAGGTGCCGATGATCGGTAGCTGGCCATTGTCACTGCCCAATTTCATCGAGGCCGCAGGCAAGAATGCCGAAGGTGCCCGCATGCCGCAAACCTTCGTCGAGGCGCCGAACAACTACCGCCGCACCTCCTTCATCAGCGCTTATCACAACGCCAACGGCGGCAAGCGCATTCCCTCGGCTGTCTCTGCTGCCCAGGGTTACGACTCGGCCCTGCTGCTGATGGCCGCCATCAGCCAGGCCGGCAGCACCGAAGGCCCGAAGATTCGCGCCGCCCTGGAAAACCTGCAAAAACCCGTCTATGGCGTGATCACGACTTACTCACCGCCGTTCACGAAAGAAGACCACGAGGCGATCAGCGACAACATGGTGCTGATGGGGGAAGTAAAACAGGGCCAGGTCGGCTTCGCCCACCCGGATGATGAACGGCGCAGCCTACTCGTGCACCGCAAGCCGAAAGTCCAGCCAGCCAATTGACCCGAGAGTACCGGATGTGAAGGCTGCCCAACGGCAGCCTTCACTCATCGCGCTAACGTGATGAGGCCGCCACCCTGGCCCGCGCCGCATGCAGTTTCCGGTAACTGTCGATCAGGCGCTGATGCCGGTCCAGCCCTTCCAGTTGCATGCTTGTCGAAGTCAATCCGTAGAAGCGCACGCTGCCGTCCACCGAGCCTATGGCCGCATCCATCCGCGGATCGCCGAACATGCGGCGGAAGTTGGCTTCGTAATCGGCCAGGTCCAGATCGTCGTCGAGCATCACCTCCAGCACGACGTTCAGGGCCTGGTAGAACAGGCCGCGCTCGACCGTGTTTTCGTTGTATTGCAGGTAGGCTTCCACCTGCTCCTTGGCCGCTTCGAAATCCTGCAGGGCAAGATTGATCAGCAGTTTCAGTTCGAGAATGGTTAGCTGGCCCCACACCGTGTTCTCATCAAACTCGACGCCAATCAGGGTGATGATGTCGGTGTAATCGTCGAGTTCGCTGTCTTCCAGACGTTCGAGCAGCGCTTCGAGATCAGCATCGTCGAGGCGGTGCAGGTTCAGGATGTCTTCCCGGAAGGCCAGCGCCTTGTTGGTGTTGTCCCAGACCAGGTCGTCGACTGGATAAATCTCCGAATAGCCCGGCACCAGGATGCGGCAGGCGGTTGCACCGAGCTGGTCATAGACCGCCATGTAGGCTTCCTTGCCCATGGCTTCGAGAATGCCGAACAAGGTCGCGGCTTCGTCGGCATTGGAGTTTTCACCATGGCCGGAAAAATCCCATTCGACGAATTCGTAATCGGCCTTGGCGCTGAAAAATCGCCAGGAGACAACGCCGCTGGAATCGATGAAGTGCTCGACGAAGTTGTTCGGCTCGGTGACGGCGTTGCTTTCGAAGGTTGGCCGCGGCAGATCGTTCATGCCTTCGAAACTGCGCCCCTGCAGCAACTCGGTCAGGCTGCGTTCCAGCGCCACCTCCAGGCTGGGGTGCGCGCCGAAGGAGGCGAACACGCCGCCGGTGCGCGGGTTCATCAGGGTCACGCACATGACCGGGAATTCGCCACCCAGCGAGGCGTCCTTGACCAGCACAGGGAAGCCCTGCTTTTCCAGTTCTTCGATGCCGGCGACGATGCCGGGGTATTTGGCCAGCACCTCGGCAGGCACATCGGGCAGCGCGATTTCGCCTTCGATGATCTCGCGCTTGACCGCCCGTTCGAAGATTTCCGACAGGCACTGCACCTGCGCTTCGGGCAGCGTGTTGCCGGCGCTCATGCCGTTGCTGAGGAAGAGGTTGTCGATCAGGTTGGTCGGGAAATAGACCACTTCACTATCCGACTGGCGCACATAGGGCAGCGCGCAGATGCCGCGCTCGGTGTTGCCGGAATTGGTGTCGAACAGGTGCGAGGCACGCAGCTCGCCGTCCGGGTTGTAGATGTCGAGACAGTAATCGTCGAGCAGGCCCTTGGGCAGCGCATCCTTCTTGCCGGGCTTGAACCAGCGCTCTTCGGGGTAATGCACGAAGGGCGCGTTGGCGATCTCCGGGCCCCAGTAGTTATCGTTGTAGAAATGGTTGCAGCTGGCCCGCTCGATATATTCGCCGAGCGCCGAGGCCAGCGCGCTTTCCTTGGTCGCACCCTTGCCGTTGGTGAAGCACATCGGCGAATGCGCGTCGCGGATGTGCAGCGACCAGACGTTGGGCACCAGGTTTCGCCAGGACGCAATCTCGATCTTGATGCCCAGCCCGGCGAGCAGGCCGGACATGTTGGCGATGGTCTGCTCCAGTGGCAGATCCTTGCCGGCAATGAAGGTCTGCGTACCGGCATCGGAGTTGATGGTCAGCAGCGCCTGCGCGTCGGCGTCGAGATTCTCGACTTCCTCGATAATGAACTCCGGCCCGGTCTGCACCACCTTCTTGACCGTGCACCGGTCGATCGAGCGCAAAATGCCCAGCCGGTCCTTGGCCGAAATGTCCGGCGGCAGCTCGACCTGGATCTTGAAGGTCTGCTTGTAGCGGTTTTCCGGATCGACGATGTTGTTCTGCGACAGGCGGATGTGCTCGGTCGGGATGTTGCGCGTGTCGCAATACAGCTTGACGAAGTAGGCCGCGCAAAGCGCCGACGAGGCCAAGAAGTAATCGAACGGCCCCGGCGCCGAACCGTCACCCTTGTAGCGGATGGGCTGATCGGCGATGACCGTGAAGTCGTCGAACTTGGCTTCCTGGCGAAGCTTGTCGAGAAAATTGACCTTGATTTCCATGCGGGGCTTTCAAAACGGGGCTTTAGACAAATTGGCCGCCATTATCCGGTGTTCCCGACAAAAAACTGTGCCTTCCCTTGGATCGCTACTCCGGGGGATATTGGCACCACCATCGAAATGGTTCCCCCTGGAAGCGGTCGCTCATCTTCAATCCAGGCGATATGGCCACCAGACGGGTTTGCTACGGTCAATCCGAAAAACCAGACAGATTTGAATTGACCTAGCCGGCCAGTCGCCCCGACTGAATGCGCAGAATCCGCCCGCAACGAGCGGCAATGGCTTCATCGTGAGTCACCAGCAGCAAGGTCGTTCCCTGTTTGGCGTTAAGGTCGAACATCAGGTCGATGATCTGCTGGCCGGTGGCGGCATCGAGGTTGCCGGTCGGCTCGTCGGCCAGCACCAGTTGCGGGTTGGGGGCAAAGGCGCGGGCCAGAGCGACACGCTGCTGTTCGCCGCCGGAGAGATGCTTGGGGTAGTGCTTCAGGCGATGGGCGAGGCCGACACGGGTCAGCCATTCACCGGCCGTATCGGCCGCCGCGGCGGTACCGGCCAGTTCGAGCGGCAGCATGACGTTTTCCCGTGCCGTCAGCGAGGGCAGCAACTGAAAGGACTGGAAGACGAAGCCGAGCAGCCGGCCGCGCAGTTTGGCCCGCTGGTCTTCGTTGAGGCCGTTCAGGGATTCGCCGTCGAGACGGACTTCGCCGGCAGTCGGCGAATCCAGCCCGGCGAGCAGGCCGAGCAGCGTCGATTTTCCGGAACCGGAGGCACCGACGATGGCGACGGTTTCACCCGGCATGACCGAAAAGGAAATATCCTGCAAAATCGTCAGCGGCTCGCCGCCGTTATCGACGGTCTTGCCCAATCCCGATACTTCAACCACCGGTCCAACTGTCATGCGGTTCATCCTTGTCCTGTTTGCCCTGCTCGTTTCAACCGCGCCTGCCCTGGCCGCCAAGACCATTCTGGTCATGGGCGACTCGCTGTCGGCCGGCTACGGCATTCGGCCTGAACAGGCCTGGCCTGCGTTGCTCGGCACGCGACTGAGCGATAAACGCCTTGATTATAGCGTTGCCAACCTGTCGATTTCGGGAGAAACCACAGCCGGCGGCCGTTCGCGCCTTGGCCCTGCCCTCAAGGCCTACCAGCCGGCCATCGTGGTCATTGCACTGGGCGCCAACGACGGGCTGCGCGGCCTGCCACTGGCCCAGATGCGCGACAACCTGAATGCCATGGTCGATGCCTCACGCTCGGCCGGCGCCCGGGTCGTGCTCGCCGGCATGCGCCTGCCGCCCAATTACGGGCCTTATGCGGCCGACTTCCACAACAGCTTCGTCGACATCGCCAAGGCCAGGAAGGCGCCGTTGATCGATTTCCTGCTCGAACCGGTGGCGGCCAATCCCCGTTATTTCCAGTCCGACAACCTGCACCCGCTGGCCGAAGCCCAGCCGCTGATTCTCGACCACGTCTGGCCGGCCATTGCCCCGCTGTTAAAATAGGGCCGATGAAACCCAACCGCCCCACTGTGGCCGATCTCGCGAAATACGACGAGATCATCGATGTCCGCACCCCCGCCGAATTTGCCGAAGACCATATCCCCGGCGCCATCAACTGCCCGGTGCTGGATAACGAGCAGCGCATCCAGGTCGGTACGCTATACAAACAGGTTTCGCCCTTTGAAGCAAAAAAGATCGGTGCGGCGCTGGTTTCCGAAAACATTGCCAGGCACCTGAAGGAAAGCTTCCTCGACCGGCCGAAAAGCTGGAAGCCGCTGATCTACTGCTGGCGCGGTGGCGACCGCAGCGGTTCGATGACGACCATTTTCAAGGCCATCGGCTGGCAGGCCGGGCAACTGGATGGCGGCTACAAGGCGTGGCGCAGCCATGTCATCGACCAGCTGGACACATTGCCGCAGCACTACCGTTTCATCGTCATCGGCGGCGCTACCGGCAGCGCCAAGACGCGCATCCTGCAAGCCATTGGCGCGCTCGGCGAACAGGTGCTCGATCTGGAAAACCTGGCCAATCACAAGGGTTCAGTGCTCGGTGTGCTGCCCGATTCGCCGCAGCCTTCGCAAAAAGGCTTCGAAACCTCACTGATGCAGGCTCTGGCGGCGCTTGATCCGGCCCGCCCGGTCTATGTCGAAGCCGAGAGTCGCAAGATCGGCAACCTGCATGTACCGGAAGCGATGATCGCCCGCATCCGCAGCGGCGAATTTATCGCTGTCGATGCCACGCTCGATGCCCGCGTCGCTTTCCTGCTCAAGGATTACGATTATTTCCTGACCAAACCCGAGTTTCTGTGCGGCCGCCTCGACGCGTTACGCACCCTGCAAAGCCGGGAAACGCTGGATCGCTGGCAGCAACTGATCCGCGATGGCGACTGGCCGACGCTGGTGCGCGAACTGCTTGAGCAGCATTACGACCCGCTCTACCAGCGCTCGCAAGATCGCAACTACACGGGCATGCAGAATCCGGGCAGTTTCTCGACCGACGATCTGTCCGAAGACGGCATCAAGCGGCTGGCCGCCGCCATCGTTCACTCGCGGATAGCGCAGATCGCCTGACGCATGGCCGGCTTCGGGCTGGCCGTGTAGCCTTCCTCGAAGGCGATTTCACGTAAACCGGCCGCCTGCGCGACTTCCCGTAGTTCCCCCGGCCGCAGCAGGAAGGCCGGGTTCGACGGCTTGCCGTAGGCTTCGTTGCCGAGCATGAAGGTCTCGTAGATCAGCACACCACCGGGCGCCAACATGGCCAGCAGATCGGGCAAACGCCGTCGCCACAGGTAGTTGGTGACGACGATCCCGGCGAATGACTGCCCGGCCAGCGGCCACGCCTCCCCCTCCAGATCAAGTTGCGCCGTCCTGATAGCGGACACAGCGTGCAGACCTGAAATGGCCACCAAGTCGCGATCCACCGCGAAAACCGAGTGGCCAAGCCCGGCGAGCAGCCGGGCGTGACGCCCGCTACCGCAGGCCAGATCGAGGACTTCCCCCACCATGGGAATCAGTGCGCAATGGCGCGTCACCCACGGGGAAGGCGGTATGATCTGAGGCATTTCATTCAAGGAGGCTGACATGTCGGGAGTCGTGGTTGTCGCAGAAAATGGACAGGGAAGATACCAGCAGGGCATCACCGTCGGCCAGCATCAAATGCTTGCCGATGAACCGCTGAGCATGGGTGGCGCTGATGCCGGCCCTGCCCCGTTCGACTTTTTGATGTCCGGACTCGGCGCCTGCACCTCGATGACGCTGCGCATGTACGCCGAACGCAAGGGGCTTGCGCTCACCAAGGTCAGCGTGACCCTTAGCCATGAAAAAGTCGAGGTTGACGGAGCAACACGCGACCGCATTCACCGCGACATCGTTCTCGAAGGCGACCTGACCGGCGAACAACGGCAGCGTTTGCTGGAAATCGCCAACAAATGCCCGGTACACCGTGCGCTGTCCCAATCGATATTGCTGGATTGCGCTCTTGCCCCCTAGGAATAACCCTATAAGGTCCATGACATTAGAGCGTCGATGTGCCAGAATTCTGCACTGCACAATAACAGCCTAACAAGGGGCTTGCCATGTTGGAACAGCACTATCTAACGGCGCTT
The DNA here is from genome assembly GCA_041909135.1 of Azonexus sp. Classification (GTDB taxonomy): domain Bacteria; phylum Pseudomonadota; class Gammaproteobacteria; order Burkholderiales; family Rhodocyclaceae; genus Azonexus. The sequence goes on from JAYREA010000005.1 coordinate 44,813, forward strand.
TTCGAGCCGAAATCGGTGGCCGTGATCGGCGCATCGGACCGTGAAAATTCGGTCGGCAACATCATCTTCAAGAACATCCTCAGCTCGGGTTACAAGGGCCGGCTCTACGCCATCAACCCCAAGCACGAAACGATTCAGGGCCAGCAGGCCTACAAGTCGATCGAGGAAATCGGTGCCCGCGTCGAGATGGCGGTCATCGCCACCCGGCCGCAGACGGTGCCGCAGCTGATCGAACAATGCGGACGTTCGGGCGTCCGCAACGTCATCGTCATCGCCTCCGGTTTCTCGGAAGCCGGCCACATTGGCGCTGCGCTGGAGCGCAAGGTTCTCGAAATCGCCCGTTCCTACAATGTGCGCATCCTTGGCCCCAACTGTCTGGGCATCATCCGCCCAGACCTCGGCCTCAACGCCACCTTCTCCAAGACCACCGCCGCCCCCGGCAACCTTGCCCTCGTCTCGCAGTCCGGCGCCATGTGCTCCGCCGTTCTCGACTGGGCCAAGTCGAACCAGGTCGGCTTCTCGTCAGTCATCTCGATCGGCATGACCGCCGACGTCGATTTCGGCGAAATCCTCGACTACCTGATCTACGACAGCCGCACGCACTACATCCTGATGTACGTCGAAGGCATTCGTAATTCCCGCCGCTTCATGAGCGCACTGCGTTCGGCCGCCCGCATCAAGCCGATCATCCTGCTCAAGGCTGGTCGTCACGAAGCCGGCGCCATGGCCACGGCAACCCACTCGGGCATGGCGGCAGTTTCCGATAGCGTGTTCGATGCCGCCGTCCGCCGCGCTGGTGTGGTCCGGGTGCAAAACGTCGGCCAGCTGTTCTACGCCGCCAAGGCTCTCGCCTCCAAGTTCCGTCCGCTCGGCAACCGCCTGGCCATCATCACCAATGGTGGCGGGCCGGGCGCCATGGCCGCCGACCGCGCCGGGGACATGGGTATCCCGCTGGCCGAGCTGACCAACGAGACGATGGCCGTGCTCAACAAGGCACTGCCCACCAACTGGTCACACAGCAATCCGATCGACATCGGCGGCGATGCCACGCCGGAGCGCTATCGTGAAGCGATCATGGCAGTAACGCATGATCCGAACGTGGACAGCACGCTGGTCATGCTCTCGCCACAGGCGATGACTGACCCGCTGGCCGTCGCCCAAGCCATCATTGAAGTAGCCGACAAACTCAACCGTTCGATCATCTGCTGCTGGATGGGCGAAGAGCAGGTCCGTGAAGGCCGCAAGCTGCTGGAAGATGCCGGCATCCCGGCTTTCCGCATGCCGGAAACGGCCATCGAGCTGTTCCATCACATCTCCAAGTATTACCGCAACCAGAAGCTGCTGCTGCAAACGCCGGAGCCGACGCGCCAGTATGGTCGTCCGGAAACCGAAGGCGCCAAGATGCTGATCGAGGCACTGCTGGCCGAACGCCGCAAGGTGCTTTCCGAAATGGAATCGAAGGCCATCCTGCGCGCCTTCCGCGTGCCGGTGGCCCAGACCATGGTCGCCCGCACGGCCACCGAGGCGCTGCTGCTGGCCGAGCAGATCGGCTTCCCGATCGCCATGAAGGTCGACTCGCCGGATTTGCCACACAAATCCGATGCCGGCGGCGTTCGCCTGAACATCGGCAATGCCCCCGCCGTCCGCAACGCTTACCACGACATCATCGATACCGTGCAAAAGCGCCGGCCGGATGCCAAGATCAACGGCGTTTCGATCGAGCCCTTCCTGTCGCGCCCGAATGGCCGCGAACTGATGATCGGCGTTTTCCGCGACCCGATCTTCGGACCGGTGATTACCTTTGGTGCCGGTGGCTTCGACGTTGAAATCTTCAGTGATCGCTCAGTTGCCCTGCCGCCGCTGAACAAATTCCTGGCCAAGGATCTGATCGAATCGACCCGGGCCTCAAAAATTCTCGACCAGTTCCACAACATGCCGCCGGTCGACCGCGATGCCCTGAAGGAAGTTCTGCTCTGCATCTCGGAAATGGTCTGTGAACTGCCATGGATTCAGGAACTTGACCTGAATCCGCTGATCGTCGATGAAAACGGCGCCATCGCCGCCGATGCCCGCATCGTCATCGACCATGCTGCCAGCGCTTCGGGCGACCGTTACGGCCACATGGCAATTTACCCGTACCCGGTGCACCTGATCCAGGATTGGCAGATGAACGACGGCAAGGTCGTCACCATTCGCCCGATCCGCCCGGAAGATGCCGACATGGAGCAGGAATTCGTCAAGAACATGTCTGACGAATCGCGTTACTACCGCTTCATGGACACGCTGCGCGAACTGACGCAAACCATGCTGGTCCGCTTCACGCAAATCGATTACGACCGTGAAATGGCGCTGGTCGCCACCATCACCAAGGAAGTCGAGGACAATGTCGACGGGGTCGAACCTTACGAGCACCAGATCGGCGTGGCACGCTACGTCGTCAATCCGGACGGCGAGTCAGTCGAGTTTGCACTGGCCGTCGGCGACGACTGGCAGAAGTGCGGCGTCGGTCGCAAGCTGATGACCGCGCTGGTCGACTGTGCACGGATGAAGGGCTACCGCGCCGTGGTCGGCGACGTGTTATCGACCAACTCGAAGATGTTCCGTCTGATGACCAGTCTGGGCTTCACGATCCATCCGCATCCGGACGACACCGCCGTCAAGCGTGTCGTCAAGCCGCTGACGGGCTAAAAGCGCTGTCCCGCGCCGGCTGGTCCGGCGCACCGACAAACAAAAAGCCGGTCAATGACCGGCTTTTTAACGAAGAAATTTTCGGGCGTTTATTCGCCGAAGAAATTCACGTCGTAGGGGTAGGACTTCTGCGGCACCTTGGAATCGGCATTGCGAGCCGTGGTGTCAACGTCCTGCTTCTTGTCCCACCACAGGGCGCGACCGGCTTTCTGGTCTTCGACCCACTCCGGATTCTTTGCGAGTTGTTCGTTCATCCAAGTCTGGTGATCGGACACGTAGCTGGTATTGACTTCACCCATTTCGCTGCTTTCCTCAAGATATTCAAGACAATGTTGCGATTCTAGCATGGCGAGACCAAGCTTGAGCCGGCAGCGAAGGACAATCGCCGTTGAAAAAACCGGGCATTCTTTCCGCCGAGCCGCGGAATAAAATTTGCGGCGGCCTGTATCATCGTTCGAAATAAAATCGTTTTTCCCCATCAAACTGGCAGAAAAAACGGCCAACAGCCCTCCCCCTCAACATGATTGCCACGCCCATGCCCGCCACCACGAAAAATATCCAGCAAGCCCGCTCCAATCAACGACTGACTCGCCTTATTTGCAGTTTCCTGCTCGCCGGCCTGTTCACCTCAAGCAGCCTGCAAGCGGAAGAAGCGCGGCTGGTCGTTACCCTGACAGGCATTCGCGACGACATCGGCAAGCTGCGTGTATCGCTCTATCGCGACCCGGAGACCTTCCGCAAGGAAGACAAGGCAGTTCAGGTCATTTCGCTGGCCGCCACCAAGGGTGACGCCAAACTGGCCTTCGACGGCCTGCCGCCAGGACGCTACGCCATCATGGCCTACCACGATGAAAATGCCGACCAGAAGTTGAACCTGCGCTTTGGCATGTTCCCTACCGAAGGCTATGGGCTATCGAATAATCCGAAGGTGATGGGTCTGCCCAAATTTGCCGACAGCGCCTTTGATGTGAGCGCACCGGAAAGCGCGACCAGCATCAAGCTGTCGTACTAGCCAACCACCCTGTCGCCACACGCTTGAATATCAGGCGACTTCCGAAAAATAGGGCAACAGCGCCTGCGCAGCCTTGATTCGATGGCGAGGACTGGCCGACGCATCATTCATCACCGCCAGCAAAAAACTTTTTGGGTCGCTGTAATGCTGACCCACATTCAATTTCGAACGCGGGCGACCGCTGGCGGCAGGTGGCTGCCCAGCCATCTTGGCTGGCTCAGCTTCAGACTGCGCCACCATAGAATCTTGCGCCCGCTGCAGGAGAAGGTTCAAGGCCCTTTGAAAATCCACGGCCTTGATGCTTTCCTGGCCGGCAAGTATGGCTGCCTGTTTATCCAGACTCGGTGCCATTTCTAGCCCCGGCTCATCAATGAACATGCTTCCCAGGCTTGGATCGATGAAGGCTGACCATTTTCCGGTCTGCCCGTTCTGCGCCGGTACCAGTGGGGTCAAGCTCCGCCCTGTTGAGGCCTCAGCATCGACATTTGGAAGGAGTTCAATATCGGCAGCAGGAACATCCGCCAGGTATTGGTCATATAGCGCCTTGAGGAAGCGCCATGCCTGCTCGGCAGGCAGCGGCTCGGCCAGCGAAAACCAAAGACGGTAACCCTGGTGTCCGGAAACCGAGACGGCAGGTGCCGGCAAATCCAGTTCCTCCTGTACCGCCTGAAAAAGACTGGCCACGCGCTCCCAATCACCCGACTGATTGAATTTGATGACCATGGCTCGCGACAAACCGTCCGCGCCAACCAGATTGAATGCCACGCTTTTCTCGCCAGCCAGGCTTGCCGCCACGATTTCAGGCGTCAAAGCCCCCTCCGGATGACAGGGAATGCCGTCCGATCGCTGACTGTGCCATTGCGGGTCGCCGAGAAAATAGAGCCGTTGCAGTTCACTAAACAATTTGTTCATTGATCACCAGAATTAGATTTTGTTACCGCCGAAAGCAATGCCGAGAATACGCCAAGGTTCGACATCGACTAGATCAGGGATACAAGCCGCGCGTCGCCCTGGCTTCGAGAACCCGACTGCAGCCAATCACGAAGGCCGCCGAGCGGAGCGGTATTTTGCCCTGTTCGGCCATTTGCCAGATGGCATTGAAGGATTCGGACATGATCCGCTCAAGCCGGGCGTTGATTTCATCCTCGCTCCAGAAGAAGCTGGAGAAATCCTGCACCCATTCAAAATAGCTGACGGTAACGCCGCCGGCATTGGCCAGCACATCGGGCACGACAACGATGCCGCGTTCGGCCAGGATGGCATCGGCCTCCGGGGTGGTCGGGCCGTTGGCGCCTTCGACGATGATACGGGCAGCGATTCGTTCGGCGTTGTAGCGATTGATCTGCGACTCCAGAGCCGCCGGCACCAGGAATTCGCAGGGCAGCGACCAGAAGGCATCTTTATCGATCACCTCGCAGCCCGGCGCGCCAGCCAGCGTCTTGTTCTCCAGTTGGTAGCGTTTGAGGGCCACGATATCGAGGCCGGCTGCATTGAAGACGGTGGCACTGACATCCTGCACGGCAATCACCTTGGCGCCGGCCTGGGCAAAGATGCGCGCGCTGGCTTCACCGACATTGCCGAAGCCCTGCACGATCACCCGCGCCCCTTCAATCGGCACATTCAGCTTGCGTGCTGCCTCGCGGGCGGTGACGAAAACACCGCGGCCGGTCGCATCCTGACGACCGAGCGAACCGCCGAGCGATAGCGGTTTGCCGGTGACGACACCGGTCACCGTCCGCCCTTCGCCCATCGAATAGGTGTCCATCATCCAGGCCATCACCTGTGCGTTGGTATTCATGTCCGGCGCAGGAATGTCCTTGTCCGGCCCGATCATCGAACTGATTTCGCTGGTGTAGCGCCGCGTCAGGCCTTCGAGTTCGGACTGCGACAGTTGGCGCGGATCGACGCGAATGCCCCCCTTGGCGCCACCGAAGGGGACATTGACCACGGCATTCTTGATCGTCATCCAGCCGGCCAGCGCCATTACTTCGGACAAGGTCACATCCTGATGGAAACGAACGCCCCCCTTGCCAGGCCCGCGCGAGGTGTTGTGGTGGACGCGATAGCCCTCGAAATGCACGACTTCACCATTGTCGCGGCGGATCGGCACATCGACGATCAAAGAGCGTTTCGGCCGGCGCAGCGTTTCCACCCAGGGCCACAGCGCCTTGTCGAGTAGCGGCGCAACCTGTTCGACCTGCTGCAGGAAGATTTGCCAGGGACCGATATTTTCCCGGGAAATATAGGAGGGCAGTTGGGGGGTGTTCATCTCGAATCCTTCGCGCTCGGTATCCTGCACAGTGTCGCGCATCGCGCTTTGCCTGACTAGCGCGTCATCATGCCTTGGCGGTATGCTCCGCCCACAACATTCAACCGGAGAGACCCTGTGCCCGCACTGCTGCCGCAACCCGATCCCGATGGCCTGCTCGAATATTCGGTGGTCTACACCGACCGCGCCCTGAACCACATGTCACAACGCTTCCAGGGCGTGATGAAAGACATCTCGCGATTGATGAAGCAGGTTTACAACGCCCAATCAGCCGTGATCGTTCCCGGCAGTGGCACTTTCGGCATGGAAGCCGTCGCCCGCCAGTTCGCCACGGACCGCAAGGTACTGGTCATCCGCAACGGCTGGTTCAGTTTCCGCTGGACGCAGATATTCGACATGGGGAAGATTCCGGCCGAAAGCATTGTCCTCAAGGCCCGGCAAGTCGGCAGCGGTTCGCAGGCACCGTTCACCCCGGCGCCGATAGAAGAAGTCGTCGCTGCCATTCATCAGCACCAACCCGCCGTCGTCTTCGCCCCGCACGTCGAAACCTCGTCCGGCATGATCCTGCCTGACAGCTACATCAAGGCGGTCGGCGAAGCCGTACGCGCCGTCGGCGGCATGTTCGTGCTCGACTGCATCGCTTCCGGCACCATTTGGGTCGACATGGCGGCCAACAACGTCGATGTTCTGATCAGCGCCCCGCAGAAAGGCTGGAGCGCCTCACCGTGCTGCGCCATGGTCGCCCTCGGTGAGCGTGCCCGCACCCACATCGACACTACCACCAGCACCAGCTTCGCCTGCGACCTGAAGAAATGGCTGCAGATCATGGAAGCCTTCGAAAATGGCGGTCACGCCTACCACGCGACGATGCCGACCGATGCGCTGGCGACCCTGCGCGACGTGATGCTGGAAACGGAGGCCTACGGTTTCGACAAGGTTTGCGCCGAGCAACGCGAAGTTGGCCGCCGCATCCGCGAACTGATGGTCGCCAAAGGCTTCCCCAGCGTGGCAGCCGAAGGCTTTCAGGCGCCGGGCGTCGTGGTCAGCTATACCACCGATCCTGATATCCAGTCGGGCAAGAAATTCCTCGCCCAAGGCATTCAGACGGCTGCCGGCGTACCGCTGCAATGCGACGAACCGGCCGATTTCCGCACCTTCCGCCTCGGTCTGTTCGGTCTGGAAAAGCTGCACAACCCGGAACAAACGCTGCACAACTTTTCCCGGGCGCTCGACGCCATTCAAGCCAGCTGAGGCGCCCTTTCAGGTAACGGGATCGTCAGTACTGACTGATGATCCCGCTGCCTTTCATCGTCCCCTTGCCGATGACGACCTCATTCAGGGGAGATTTGGCCCGGTGCTTGACCACCGACCAGCAAATTGCGCAACCATTGCATGTCCTCGGCCAGCAATTCCGGCGATGCGTCGCGCATGCCTCTGAAAGGGGCATCAATGCCACGCAAACGCAGTTCACGCTGCAGTTCCTGCATAAAAATTCCCGACTTGATGAGCAGTCCTCGCTCATCACCATGCACCGCGCAGCCCGGGCTCTGCGTGTTACCACCGAGAACCGCCATTAGCCGGGAACCTGCGGCCAGCGCGGCCTGAATCTGTTCGGCAATCGCTGCCGCGAGATCGGAACAGCGCTGCCGGCCAGCCTCGGTATCGAGGGCCTGCCGGATCGTCACGCCCGGCGGTCGTGCGCGATGGAAACCAAGGGCCATAATTTCCGGGCAAGGCATTTGCATCACGCCGACTTTCTGCTCATGGCACAGCGCCAGCAACTCAAAATTCATCCCCGGAAAACTGGCCGCCCCCACATCGCGCACATTCTGGTTGAGGATGCAGTCAATCACCGCAACGAAGCGGCCACCGCGACAATCCGGCAATGCCGCCGCAGTCGCCCCTGGCCGGAGTCGTTTGATCGCTGCTTTCAGCGTCGGCAAGCTCATTTGCCCGACCACTTCTTTTCGCCAGCGGTGATCGGAAACGGCAACCAGTTTTCCGGTGGCGGCAGCGGGCAGGTCGCAAAAGCCGTAAAGGCACAGGGCGGGCTAAAGGCAAAGTTGAAGTCCAGCCGAATCCGGCCATCCTGTGCTGGTTTCGCTTTCAGGAAGCGCCCCGCGCCATAGCTTTCCCGGCCGCTCGTCCGATCGCGGAACACGAAAAACACCTCCCGCTCGCTGACGCTCATCGGCAGCAATTCGACCTGAGCACCGGCCACCGCGAAAACGGCCTTGTGTGCCACCGTCACCGGCTTGAGGTCGCCCGTCACATTCGGCACCTCCATCACCACCGGCGGTTCCAGTACCAGCCAGTCGGCCTCGATGGCCCACGCCGGGTCGTAGTCGAAGTACTGCAAGCCAGCAAACGGCTGCGTCTTCGCCCATTCCCGATCCCGCACCCGCGCCGCCAGCCGGCCATCCCGCTCGACCACGAAAAAAGCGAACGGCGCGCATTCAACTACTGTCGGCGCCCCATCGCGGTCCGTCACCAGCTCCTGAACATCGCCGTTTAGCGGCTGCCAATGCAGGGCATCGTCCGACCAGACCAAATCGCCCAGATGCGCCTCTCCGCCGGGGAGGCAGACAACACAATCCTCTGCACTACCCACCCGGTTCACGCCAGGCTCCAGCCAATCAAGACCGATCAATCCAATCCAGCTATCCGGCCCGGAAAGTTCCTTCTGCCGCGCACCACACCAGCGAAACCATGCCTGACTCTTGCCGTTGTTCATGCTACTTATTCCGTCCATATTTCACCCACACAGCCTGCTGCATGATTAGTCCATCAGCATTATCCAGCATCGCGTTTACATGTCTTGCTTTATGTCCAAATCTAACACCCCAATCCACTGGACCGCCAAAAAGCTGCGCTTTTTGCCGTCCGGTGATTTTCCACGCTAGCCGTATGGGGCCAACTAATTACGCTCTTTGCCAAAAATCATTTTTAGGTCCAGCCATGTGGATCGCTGGTTTTTGTGCATTTCCACCGCTGTTTTCGGGCGAACCTATCGATTAGTCTAATATTTCCGGGCAGACTAACCGGAACCGGTCGAATGACGGCCGGTCGATACGATGAACTGGAGAGCCCCATGAAAAAAATCCTGATCGCTTCGCTGATCGCAGCCGCACCGCTATTCGCCAGTGCAGCCGACATCAACGTTAACCTCGGCAATGTCCGCATCGATGCGCCGGGCGTCAGCGTCACTTTCGGCAGCCGCAATGACCGCGGCTATTACTGGGATGGCTACGAGTACCGTGAGCCGGCTTACTGGAAACAGCACAACGGGCCGCGCGGCGAGAAGTATTACACCGGCCGCGGTAATCAAGGCGTGCCGCATCAGGATGGCGGCCACTGCCCGCCGGGCCAGGCCAAGAAGGGGCGCTGCTGATCTGCCTGCCCCAAATGGACAAAGGGCGATGCCTCGGCATCGCCCTTTCTATTTATCGCCTCGCGCCGATCAGCCCTTGGCGAAACGCATGATGCCGCCGGTGGCCGGGTCGCAACTGACCTTGATCGTATCCTTGGCGGCAAACTTGCCTTCCAGAATGGCCTTGGCCAGCGGGTTCTCGATCTGCTGCTGGATCGCCCGCTTGAGCGGCCGGGCGCCGAATACCGGGTCGAAGCCGGCCTGCGCCAGTTCGGCCAGGGCGCTGTCTTCGACCACGATACCCATTTCGAGCTGGGCCAGACGCTTTTCGAGGTAACCGAGCTGGATCTTCGCGATGCCGGCGATGTGCTTTTCGTCCAGCGCGTGGAAGACCACGACTTCGTCGATCCGGTTGATGAATTCCGGCCGGAAGTAGTTCTTGACCTCGGCCATCACCGCCATCTTGATCACGCCGTAGTCGTCGCCTGACATCTGCTGGATCATCTGGCTGCCGAGGTTGGAGGTCATGACGATCACCGTATTCTTGAAATCCACCGTGCGACCCTGGCCATCGGTCATCCGGCCATCGTCGAGCACCTGCAGCAGCACGTTGAAGACGTCAGGATGGGCCTTTTCAACCTCGTCGAGCAGGATCACCGAGTACGGCTTGCGACGCACCGCTTCGGTCAGATAGCCGCCTTCTTCATAGCCGACATAGCCCGGCGGCGCGCCAATCAGGCGGGCAACCGAGTGCTTCTCCATGAACTCGCTCATGTCGATGCGGATCAGGTGGTCTTCCGAGTCGAACATGAACTCGGCCAGCGCCTTGCACAGCTCGGTTTTGCCAACGCCCGTCGGGCCAAGGAAGAGGAAGGAGCCATACGGACGGTTGGGATCGGAGAGGCCAGCCCGCGAACGACGGATCGCATCGCCGACCAGGCGCACGGCTTCATCCTGGCCTACCACGCGCTTGTGCAGCCGGTCTTCCATATTGAGCAGCTTCTCGCGCTCGCCCTGCATCATCTTGCTGACTGGAATGCCGGTCGCGCGCGACACCACCTCGGCGATTTCCTCCGCGCCAACCTGGGTACGCAGCAGCTTGTTCTTCTGCTCGCCGCCGTCACCGGCCTTTTCCGCCGCCTTCAGCTGGGCTTCGAGTTGCGGCAGCTTGCCGTATTGCAGCTCGGCCACCTTGTCGAGCCGGCCTTCGCGTTGCAGCTTGGCGATGTCGGCCTTCAGGTGGTCGATTTCCTCCTTGATCTGCGCCGAGCCGAGCACGGCCGATTTCTCGGCTTTCCAGACTTCTTCCAGATCGGAATATTCCTTGGTCAGGCTGGCGATTTCCTCTTCGATCAGTCCGAAACGTTTTTTGGACGCCTCGTCCTTCTCGCGCTTGACCGCCTCACGCTCGATCTTGAGCTGGATGATCCGACGGTCGAGCTTGTCCATCACCTCCGGCTTGGAGTCGATCTCCATCTTGATGCGGGCAGCGGCTTCATCGATCAGGTCGATCGCCTTGTCAGGCAGGAAGCGGTCGGTGATGTAGCGATGGCTCAACTCGGCCGCCGCGACGATGGCCGGGTCGGTGATGTCGACGCCGTGGTGCAGTTCGTACTTCTCCTGCAGGCCGCGCAGGATGGCGATGGTGCTTTCAACGCTCGGCTCCTCGACCAGCACCTTCTGGAAGCGGCGCTCCAGTGCGGCATCCTTCTCGATGTACTTGCGGTATTCGTTCAACGTCGTCGCGCCGATGCAGTGCAGTTCGCCACGCGCCAGGGCCGGCTTCAGCATGTTGCCGGCATCGATGGCGCCCTCGGCCTTGCCGGCACCGACCATGGTGTGCAGTTCATCGATGAACAGGATGATGCGGCCTTCGTCCTGGGCCACTTCATTGAGCACGGCCTTCAGGCGCTCCTCGAACTCGCCGCGATACTTGGCACCGGCCAGCAGGCCGGCCATGTCGAGCACCAGCACCTTCTTGCCCTTCAGGGTTTCCGGCACTTCCTCATTGACGATGCGCTGGGCCAGGCCTTCGACGATGGCCGTCTTGCCGACGCCCGGCTCGCCGATCAGCACCGGGTTGTTCTTGGTGCGGCGCTGCAGAATCTGGATGGCGCGGCGGATTTCATCGTCGCGGCCGATCACTGGATCGAGTTTGCCCTGCGCGGCGCGTTCGGTCAGATCGATGCAGTATTTCTTCAGCGATTCGCGCTGGCCTTCTGCCTCCTGCGAATCGACGCCCTGCCCGCCACGCACGGCCATGATCGCCGCTTCGATGGACTTGCGGCTGACGCCGTGCTGCTTGGCGATACGGCCGGTTTCATTCTTGTCCTCACACAGGGCGAGCAGGAACATTTCACTGGCAATGAACTGGTCGCCTCGCTTCTGGGCTTCCTTGTCGGTCAGGTTGAGCAGGTTGGTCAGATCGCGACCGATCGAGACATCGCCGCCATGCCCCTGAACCTGCGGCAAGCGGGTCAGCGCCTGTTCGAGATCGCGCTTCAGCCCCGGCACATTGACGCCGGCCCGGGAGAGCAGCGAGGTGGTGCCGCCGTCATCCTGGTTGATCAGGGCGAGCAGCAGATGCTGCGGTTCGATGAATTGCTGGTCGCCGCCGATCGCCAGACTTTGCGCATCGGCTAAAGCTTGCTGGAATTTGGTCGTGAACTTGTCAAGGCGCATCGCTGATCTCCAAAGGTGGAATTTCTATAAGCCGATAGATGAGGACACATTGGCAAATTTCAACAGTACCCACGATTCGACTGGCGCAATCCTGTTGCCGCATACATGGGGATCACGTTCGTGTTAAATTCATTTTCAGATTTAGTGTTTTCATCAAAAAATATGACATCAGGGGGATTAAGGTATGTCTAAGCAAGGGTTATCCCTGCGCGGCAAGCTATTCGCAATGACGCTTCTGACGGTCGTTGCGCTGGCCGTGCTCTTCACGGTTTTGCTGATCAACGGCAAGAGCCAGATGCTCGAAGATCGCCAGGCCAAGGTTCGTAATCTGGTCGAAGTTGCCCACGGCAACCTGGTCCACTTCGAAAAGGAAGCGCGCGAGGGCCGGATGACGACCGAGGATGCGAAAAAGGCTGCGATGGAGGCAATTCGCACCATGCGCTACGACAAGGTCGAGTATTTCTGGATCAACGACCTGACCGACAACATGATCATGCATCCGATCAAGCCCGAGCTCGAAGGCAAGAAGCTTGACCAGCTCAAGGATAAGAACGGCAAGTTCTTGTTCAGGGAATTCATCCAGGTCGTCAAAACCCAGGGCTCGGGCTTTGTCGATTACCTGTGGCCGAAACCAGGTTCGGACGAAGGCGTTCCCAAGATTTCCTTCGTCATGGGTTTTGAACCCTGGGGCTGGCTGATCGGTTCGGGCATCTACATTGACGATGTCGATGCAAAATTCCGCAGCGATGCGATCAAACTGTTGCTTTGGGGTCTTGGCATCGCCGGCATCATCGCAATTTCGTCGCTGATCCTGTCGCGCAACATCATCAAGACGCTAGGCGGCGATCCGGCGCTTGCCTCATCAGTGACCAAGCGCATCGCCGCCGGTGACCTGGCAACCCCGGTCGAATGCGACCCCAATGACCAGGACAGCCTGCTGGCCAATATCCGCACCATGCAGGAAACCCTGCGCAGCATGATCGCCAGTATTGTCAGCAATGCCGAGCAGGTCGCCAGCGCCGCCGACCAGTTGCTCTCCGCTTCGGAGGCCGTGGCGGATCGCGCTAACCAGCAAAGTGATGCGGCCTCTTCAATGGCCGCCTCGGTCGAGGAAATGGCAGTCAGCATCGACCAGGTCAAGGAAAACGCGGCCGAGGCACACGGCATTTCGCAGGCGGCAGGATCGATCTCCGAGGAAGGGGCGGCGGTGATCCACCGGGCGGCCGACGAGATGCACAAGATTTCCGAAGCCGTGCAATCGTCGTCGAAAATTATCGAAGAACTGGGCCACCAATCCGACCACATTACGTCCATCGTCAACACCATCAAGGAAATTGCCGACCAGACCAACCTGCTGGCCCTTAACGCAGCAATCGAGGCCGCGCGTGCCGGTGAGCAAGGGCGCGGCTTTGCAGTCGTGGCTGACGAGGTCCGCAAACTGGCCGAACGGACCAGCCTGTCGACAACCGAAATCGCCGGGATGGTTTCCAAGATCCAGAACGGCACGCGCAGCGCCGTCAGCAGCATGCAGACGGGCGTCGAACAAGTCGGTCATGGCGTCGAACTGGCCAATCAGGCCGGCGAGTCGATCAATCGGATTCGTGACGGCGCATCACGCGTGACCGAAGTGGTGAATGGCATTTCCGACTCGATTTCGGAACAAAGCATGGCCAGTACCGAGATCGCCCAAAAACTGGAAACCATCGCCCAGATGTCCGAAGAAAGCGCGCTCGCTGTCCGCCACACCACCGATGCCGCACGCCAGCTGCAAACGCTGTCGGCCTCGCTGCATCAGACCGTGGCCCGCTTCCGGACCTGACATCGGAACCGCCGATACGACAAGGGGAGCAGCCGCTCCCCTTTTTATTTCTGCCAGCGCGCTGCTGCGCTGTCGTCGGTCTCGCGGGCATCGACCCAGCGTCCGCCTTCCGGCGTCGCTTCGCGCTTCCAGAACGGAGCGCGGGTCTTCAAAAAATCCATGATGAACTCGCAGGCGGCAAACGCTTCGCCGCGGTGAGCGCTGGTCACGGCAACCAGCACGATCTGGTCGCAGGGCTTGAGTGGCCCGACGCGATGGATGACCAGCGCGTCGTAAATATCCCAGCGGCCACGGGCTTCAGTGACGATTTCTTCCAGCGCCTTTTCGGTCATGCCCGGGTAGTGTTCCAGCGTCATTTCCGAGACGCTGGCGCCGTCGTTCAGGTCGCGAACCAGGCCGAGAAAACTGGCCAGTGCGCCGACCCGAGAGTCGTTGGCACGCAATGCAGCCAATTCGGCACCGGTATCGAAATCCGCTTCCTGAACCCGGACGGTCATGCTCTGGCCCTTCTTACGCCACTTCGCGCGCTTCGTTGAAGCGCAGGTTGGGATACTTCTCTTTGACCATGTTCAGATAGACATTGTTCGGCGCCAGATAGACCGGATCATCGGCCCCATCCAACGCGACGTTGGCACTGTAACGGTCGGACAACTGGCGCAACTCGGCGGCATCACCGTGAATCCAGCGGGCCGTCGCGCAGTTGTAGTGCTCGAAGATCACCTGCACGCCGTATTCGTTTTCCAGACGGCTGGCCACGACGTCGAACTGCAGCGTACCCACCGCGCCGAGCACCAGGTCGGTCCCGGACAATGGCCGGAATAACTGGGTGGCGCCCTCTTCCGCCAATTGCTGCAAGCCCTTCTGTAACTGCTTGATCTTCAGCGGGTTGGCGATCCGGGCCAGGCGGAAATGCTCAGGCGCAAAAGATGGAATGCCCGTGAAGCGCAGGTCTTCGCCTTCGGTAAAGGTTTCGCCCAGACGGATCGTGCCGTGGTTCGGAATACCGATAATGTCGCCCGGCCAGGCTTCGTCGGTCGTCGAGCGGTCACGCGCCATGAAGGTGATGGCGTTGTTGATCGACAGGGTCTTGCCGGAAGCCACCTGTTTGACCTTCATGCCCCGGTCAAAACGGCCGGAACAGACGCGCAAAAACGCGATCCGGTCGCGGTGCTTGGGGTCCATGTTGGCCTGGATCTTGAACACGAAACCGGAGAATTTCGGCTCGTTCGGCAACACTTCGCGGCTGACCGACGGCCGCGCGATCGGCGGCGGCGACAGGTCGACCACGGCATCGAGCAGGCTCTGCACACCAAAGTTATTGACCGCCGAACCGAAAAAGACCGGCGACTGCTTACCCGACAGGTAGGCCTCGGCATCGAAAGCATGCGAAGCTCCACGGACCAGTTCGATGTCCATGCGCAATTCGTCGGCTTGCGTGCCGATCAGTTCGTCGAGACGCGGGTTGTCCAGCCCCTGGATGATCTCGGCCGTGCCCTTCTCGGCCTGCGGGTCGAAGAAGGCGATGGCGTCGTCGTAGAGGTGATAGACGCCGCGGAAACGCTTGCCCATGCCGATCGGCCAGGTCATCGGCGCACACTGGATGCCGAGCACCGATTCGATTTCGTCGAGCAGGTCGATTGGCTCCTTGCCTTCGCGATCGAGCTTGTTGATGAAGGTCAGGATCGGCGTGTCGCGCATGCGGCAGACGTTCAACAGCTTGATCGTCTGCGCCTCGACGCCATTGACCGAGTCGATCACCATGACCGCCGAGTCGACGGCGGTCAGCGTGCGGTAGGTATCTTCCGAGAAGTCCTCGTGGCCCGGCGTGTCGAGCAGGTTGATCATGCATTCGCGGTAGGGGAACTGCATCACCGACGAGGTCACCGAGATGCCGCGCTGCTTTTCCAGCTCCATCCAGTCCGAGGTCGCATGGCGCGAAGCCTTGCGGGCGCGCACTTCGCCGGCCACCTGGATGGCGCCGCCGAACCACAAGAGCTTTTCGGTCAGCGTCGTTTTACCGGCGTCGGGGTGGGAAATGATCGCGAAAGTGCGACGGCGGGAGATTTCGTTGTCGAGGGGAGTCACGGCAGGGCTTGGAAATGCGGAAAGGCGGCAATTATACCTTTGCCGCCCTGCATCAACCGGCGTTCAGGAAAGGGGCAGCGCTTCCCGGTAGAGCGCCCGGCTGGCATAGGCCATCCATGGCAGGACAAGCGGTAGCAGTGGCAACAGCAAGATGCTGCCAATGACGGCAACCGATAGCAAAACAGCCCAGAGGATCGCCGTCCCGAAATTCCCGAAAAAAACCCGTACGCTGATGACCACGGCCTCAACCAGACTGGCACGCCGCTCACACAGCAAAGGCACGGAAAATGCAGCCACACAGAACAACAGCAGGGCAACGACCATGCCGGAAATGCCGGCCCACTGCACAAAGGAAAGCACATTGGCGTTAGCCGGCAACAGATTGCCCATCCAGACGGGGGTTCCGCCCACCATGTAGGCATAGAGAATCGCCGCATCGGTGACAAAAATCATGAACAGCAAGGCGCAGACCAGCGACAAGGCCCACAAGGCCCGCGAGGCCCGGGCAAACCCATGCCCGACACTGGCCAGGCCAACCGCTTCGCCAGCCTCATAAGCCCCGGCAATCCCGAAGAATCCGGCCAGGATAACCGGCCCGATCAACATGAAAGCGCCCGCTGCAGCGATCACGAACGGTGCCCAACCCTGGACGAGCAAGGCCCCCATGATCAGCAGACCGCCCAGGGCGAAGATCAGTGAGTAGATGAAACTGACACCGCGTGTTGCGCCAGCAACGCGCCAGCCTTCAGAGAGGGCACGGGGAATGGAGGCCAGGTTGAGCGCTTGAAGATGCATGGAATAAAGCCGGCAGAAAAAACGCTTTCAGCCTAACCGTTCCGGCCTGCCCCGCGCCCCGATTCAGATCAAAGAATCGAGCAGCCGTTCACACTCGGCCATGATGGAAATACCGATCTCCGACTGATAGTTGCTGTCCAGCGATTCCATCAGTTCATGCGCCGTGAACAGCCCGGCTTCACGCGACAGGCTGGCTGCGATCTGCTGGGCCAGATCCAGGGCCAGTTCCGAAAGCACCTTGCGCTCGCCCATCGGCAAGGAACGTTTCGAGCGAGCCAGCCAATCGGCACACAGCGTTGCGCCTTGCGGAATGGTCAGCCACTGCTCATGCTCGTAGAAAGCCGAGAGGCGCTCGGCGACCAGTGCGAAGACCAGCGCGACGCGGGTTCCCTTGTCGGAGGCCGGCAAATGCTCGGTCTTTTTCAGGATCATCGCATGCCGCCAGGACGCTTGATAATCAGACCACCACCAGGGTCTGCCGCCCGTACCATTCTTCGCCGGCCGGCAGCGATACCGGACGGGTTGCCGCCGCTTCGACGCAAAGCATGTGGCGCCAGCCATCAGCCGGCATATCCTTCAGTTCCGCACAGCGCTCGACCCAGGGATTCCAGACCACGACATCCGGAAAGCCCTGTGCCTGGATACCAAGACTCAGATTGCCCGCCTTGAGGTACTGCGGACGCCGGATATCGTGATAGGCACGATCAATTTCCTTTTCGACGATCAACTCGGTACCGGTTTCGCGAACAACCCGCCCACCCTCCACGGCATCCTGATAGTCATGGCCATGCAGACCTTCGAGGGTGACATCCTCGACCTGCACGACACGCAGGTAGGAATGCAGGGCTGCGGTGAAGTCAAACGATACGCCGCCGGTGTTGGTCACCGCCAATTCCAGATCGATGCGATCCGATTCGAGCATGACCGTCAATTCGGCCAGAAACGAATGTGGCCAAAGGCTGCGTGTCGCCTCGTCATCGGTGCACTCCAGGGTCACCAGTGCGTAATCGTCGCCTGTGCGCTGGGCACTGACGGTCCATGGGCGCGTACGTACAAAGCCATGCTTGGGCAGATCGCCAAGGCTGGAAAATTGCGGAAAACAAACCGGCACACCGCCACGGATGGCGATACTGCCATCAAACACCGCCCGGTCGGAGAGGAACAGGCGTTCGCGGCCATCGGCAGTTACCCAGGACAACAACTGCGCCCCCTGTTTGCTGACGATCGCGCTGACGCCGCGCGGACCATTCAGGCGCAGGGCTTCAATGCCGTGGAATTCGATATTTTCAATGGAGGGTTTCATGAGAATTTGGTATCACATAGAGGTGGGGGCGAACATGCAGCATTTCGACATCATGCCCAAGCAGGGTCACGCTGCCGAAGCAGCGGTTATCGCCCGTATCGCTGTATTCAAAAGTGTAAACACGCCGTAGTTTGAGCAAGCCATCGTCATCGCGCGCCAAGCGCAAGCCGCTCCCGACAACGGTTTCATCGAGAAACTGCAGGCCTTCTTCCTGGCAGGCATCGCGAGCGGCGCGCACGCCAAGCTCCCTCGCTTTCAGGCTATCGAACCAGAACCAGACGAGCAATCCGGTCAGGCAGAGAAACAGCAATTCGTACAGATTCATCGGCCAAGTATACGTAAAGCGGAAATACACCACAGAAAATTAAGCAAATTTACCGGATAATCCGTATGTCAAACTTTATCCCAAAGCCATGGACTCCCCCCTGCAACTATTTCGCGAGCTGCTACCGTTCGGCCAGTTGAGTGCTGATCAGAAAAGTGCTGCTGCAGTCCGGGGATTGCTGGATACCGTTGCCGGCCTGTCGCCACAGGAAACCATCGCCAAACTGGCGAGCAGCGTTTTGCCCAGCGTAAACCAGCAGCGCAACATGCACATGCGTTTCAAGTTGCTGGAAGACATCCGCCACGAAACCGAACAGGCGCTACCGGTGATGGAGACCGGCATTGCCCAGGCCGTTTTGCCGCTACCGCTGGAAGCGACAACCTCCGCACTGCATGCTGACAATCTGCTCAAGGGGCTGGCCATCGCCTACGCCGGAATAGCCCGGAGCATCAACAAGAGCCAGCTCAACGGCGCCTTGAGCCATCTTTACCATCGCAGCGTCCAGCGGGCGATGGCGATGATCGCGCGCCGACAATTGCTGGCTTACCGCGCCTATGCCGTACCGTCGGCGACTTCCTGGCTGACCCTCCATGAGCTCTACCAGATGGTTCGCGGCCCGCAGTCCGAGCCGCTCAATGGGGAGACTGCCCCGATTGAGCATGAGTATCTGGGCGCCCTGCTCTTCGCCTACCTGGAACCCAGCAAGTTTCCCCGCGGCGATCTCGAAACCGTCAACACCTGCTCGCGACAACTGGCCGCCTATGCCACGATCGGCGAGATTGCCCTGGACACCAGCGCCGGCAAGACGACGGATTCCTGCTTCGTGGCCCACCCCGAGGAAGGCAGCCCGGGCTACCCGCTGCTCCGTCTGCCGGCCGGGACATCCACTTTCGGCAGCCTGCTGATCGACTGTACCCAAGTACTCGCTGCGCTGGATCGCAACATCACCCGGCGCCCCGGCAAAACCGTCGAGCCCGACCTGAATGCACCACCAGCCCTCCTTCAACTGCTGCGTATCGCCATTGGCGGCAAGAGCGCCCGACGTTTCAGCCGCACCCGCTTCCGTCCCCGTGGCGATCTGGTGACCGGCTTCCATGAGGTCGTCAGTTTCCTGGACGGCAACACCTTCTCCCGTCGCTCCGTCGATGCCTCCAGCCGCTACGATGGCCGCGATTTTTCATCCAGCGAATGGTCGCTGATCGACGAAAGTCCGGATGGCTTCCGCCTGCGCTTCATCAAGGGTGAAAAAAGCAATCTCGGCTCCGGCGACATTGCCGCCCTGCAGCCGCGTGAATCGAGCAAGATCCACGTCTGCCTGGTCCGCCGTATCTCGACCTCCCAGGTTCGCCTCGAACTGGGGCTGCAACTGATGTCGCCACAGGTCAGCGTGGTCGATGTCACGACCGAAAATGACGGCGAACAACGGGCTATCTTCCTGCACAGCCTGCCGGCCTACGGCAAGTTTTCCGGCTTGATCGTTCCTCCGGGAACCTATCGGCCAGACCAGACAATCACGCTAAAACTGCCGGGTCGCTCACTGCATCGAAAAATCGGGACATGCATGGAAGCCAACGAAGGGCTAGAATTCTTTGCCCTCGACCTGCTTCCGGACTAATCCCACTTAATGCTCAGCTACCGCCACGCCTTTCACGCCGGCAACCACGCCGACGTGCTGAAACACCTGATCCTGCTCCAGATCGCTGAATACATGGGCGAAAAGCCTGCGCCGTTCTGGATCATCGACACCCATGCGGGTGCCGGGCGTTACGCGCTGGAATCGGTTCACGCCAGCAAACTGGCCGAGTACAAGGATGGCATCGGCCGCCTGTGGGAAGCCAAGGGCCTGCCCCCAGCGGCCAAGGACTACGTGGAGATGGTTCGCCAGCTCAATCCGGACGGCAAGCTGAAGCACTACCCGGGTTCGCCCTGGCTGGCCCGCCAGATGCTACGCGACAGCGACCGGCTGCGTCTGTATGAAATGCACACCACCGATGCCAAACTGCTCCTCGAATGCTTCAAGGGCACCGGCCGTGAAGTGGCGATCACCGATGGCGACGGCTTTATCGGTCTGAAAGCTATCCTGCCCCCGCCACCGCGTCGGGCGCTGGTCCTGATCGACCCCTCCTATGAAACGAAGAGCGACTACACCGCTGTCGTCAAGGCACTGCAGGAGTCGCTGAAGCGCTTCCCGACCGGCACTTACGCGCTGTGGTACCCGATGCTATCCAAGCTCGAATCCCGCCAACTGCCGGACAAACTGAAGCGACTGGGGGCCGCCAACTGGCTGCATGCGACGCTGGAAGTCAAGGCGCCGGCCAAGGACGGTTTCGGCATGAACGGCAGCGGCATGTTCATCATCAACCCGCCGTGGACGCTGGAAAAGAAGCTGCACGAAACCTTGCCCAAGCTGACCGAACTCCTTGCCCAGGGCGATGGCGCGAAGTACGCGCTGGAAAGCGAATCAACCTAATTCAGTGTATTTGGCCCGCGAGCCGTAAGCCTTGTCCACCGGATATTTAAGTGCATTCTTGAGCAGCTTGGCGCGGGCCGCTTCGGTCAGGTCGATGCCCGCCGTGTCGGCTATCAGCAGCAGGTAGAGCAGGATGTCGGCGCATTCGTCGCGCAGGGCCTCGCCGGCCTTGGCATCGGTCGGCAGTGCGTCGATTTCGGCATCCGTCTTCCACTGCGTCAGTTCGAGCAACTCCGCCGCTTCGAGATTGAGCGAGGTAATCAGGTTGCGCAGCGAGTGGAACTGTCGCCAGTCGCGCGCATCGCAGAAGGCCAGCAAATCTGCAGTCAACGCGGATAAATCGCTCATTTTTCCAACCCGTCTGTCGTGATGGCCGGATGATGCCACAGGACAAGGCCGTTAGAATGGCTGCACTTACAGCCCGTTGCCCACGATGAAACCTCCGTCACTGAACACCCAGATCCTGATCGGCTGCCTGCTCGGTGTGGCGGGCGGCGGCTGGCTGGCCGGACAGGGCGCGACGCCACTGGGGCAAGACACGCTGTATGGCGCCAAGATCGTCGGCAACCTTTTCCTCGACTTGCTGCGCATGGTGCTGGTGCCGCTGGTCTTCTCGTCCATCGTGATCGGCGTCGCCAACCTGCGCGCCCATGACCAGATGCACCGGGTATGGACGACCACGCTGGCCTTTTTCTTTGGCACCATGGGCCTGGCCATCGTCATCGGCTTCGGTGCTGCGCACATTTTCCGACCGGGCGACGGTCTGCAACTGGAGATGTTCGCCGAGGCGACACGCAACTTCCAGGCGCGCCAGATGCCGCTGCCCGACTACATCGCCCAGTTCCTGCGCGGTCTGTTCCAGAATCCGTTCAAGGCACTGGCCCAGGGCGAGATTCTCGCCATCGTGATGATCGCCCTCTTCCTCGGCATCGCGCTGGTCGTCGGCGGCGAACGCTACCGCAACATCCGGCTGCTGATCGGCGAATTGCAGGAACTCTGCCTGATGATCGTCGGCTGGATCATGCGCCTCGCCCCGCTCGGCCTCGCCGCCCTGCTCTTGCAACTGGTGGCGACCCAGAACAGCGCGCTGCTCGCCAGCCTCGGCCATTTCATCGCGGTGGTTGTTGGCTCGACGCTATTCCACGGCCTGATCGTGTTGCCTCTGATCCTCTGGCTATTCACCCGCGTTTCACCCATCGCCTTCTTCAAGGGATCACGCGAGGCGCTGATCACCGCCTTCATCACCAGTTCAAGTGCGGCAACACTGCCGATCACCCTACGCTGCACCGAACAGCATCTGCACGTAAAGAAGGACATTGCCAGCTTCGTCGTACCACTCGGCGCCACCGTCAACATGGACGGCACGGCGCTTTATGAAGCCGCCGCCGCGCTATTCGTCGCCCGACTGGCCGGCATCGAGCTCGACATGGCCAGCCAGATGATCATCTTCTTCGTTGCCATGCTCGGCGCCATCGGCGCACCCGGCATTCCCAGCGTCGGCATGCTGTCGATGGTGCTGGTCCTCGAATCGGTCGGCCTGCCGACCGAAGCCATCGCCATCCTGCTGCCCATCGACCGCATCCTCGACACCGTGCGCACCGCCGTCAATGTCGAGGGCGACATGATCGGCAGCCTGATCGTCCAGAAGGTGGCCGGTCAGTCGCAGTTGGCCTGACGCCTACTTGTCGGGCACCTCGATGCCCTGCCGGCGTAGCCAGTTCTTGTCCAGTTCCCAGCGCACGTCGCTGATACCGGGCTCACCCAGAACAATATCCCTGGCCTCATCCTGCACCTGCCCAAGCAGGCGCTCGACGGCGATGAAGGCGGGGTTGTTGGCATCCTTGACGTTGATGTCCGGGTAGAGCACGCCGAGCATCCGGAAGGCCGGCGAATCGAAATTGCGCGGCGTGGACATCACGGCCGTCTTGCCCTCGACACGGATGACGTGGAATTTGTAGGGGTAGTCCTTCAGTTTCTGGCTGGCCTGCTTGGTCAGGATGTCGTTCAGTTCCCGCGTTTTTGGATCTGGGCGCTGAATCACCCAGTCAAGCGCCACCAGCAGCGCGATAACGATCAATACCCAATGCCACGATTTGATTTGCCGAAAATTCATGCTGACTTTCTCCATCTTTCAAATTGCCCGCAGTCGCTGCCCCCAGACGGCTCTCAGGGTAACATTGGCGCCAAGGCAAGACCATGGATGCCAAGGCTGGCCCCAGGGTCGAATCGGCAAAACAGTGATTTTTCAAAATTCAAGGAGACGCGATGCCCCTGTTCAAACTCGGCGATAAACAACCGCAACTCGGCGCCAACGCCTGGGTCGCGCCCAATGCCACGGTGATCGGCGACGTCCATCTCGGGGCCAATGCCTCGATCTGGTGGAATGCCACGCTGCGTGGCGACAACGACCCGATCCACATCGGCGACAACACCAATATCCAGGACGGTTCGGTGCTGCATACCGATGAAGGCGTGCCAATGCACATCGGCAACGACGTCACGGTCGGCCACTTGGTCATGTTGCATGGCTGCACGGTCGGCGATGGCAGCCTGATCGGCATCGGCTCGGTGATCCTCAATCGCGCCGTAATCGGCAAGGGCTGCATCGTCGGCGCCAATACGCTGATTCCCGAAGGCAAGGTCTTCCCCGACCGCTCGCTGATCGTCGGCTCGCCGGGCAAGGTAGTACGCGAACTGAGCGAAGAGGATGTCGCCAAGCTGAAAAAGTCGGCCGAGCATTATGTCGACAACGCCCGGCGCTACCGCGACACGCTGTCGCCGCTCTGAGCCGCCGCCGTTGATGCATGCGCTTTTCCTGCTGCCCCTGCTTGCCCTGTCCGCCCCCGGCTGGGCGGCAGATCCGTGCGATGAACTGGCCAAACCTTCGGTCACGGTTAAACGTCTGGAAGAGCGCATTACCTACAACACCACTTACAGCTACCGCTCGCTGACCAACCTGGGCGCCTCCCTGGCCCGCCCCGGCAAACAGGTGCTCGGGCTGACCCGCGGCAACGCCACCGTCAGTTTTGCCAGCAAGACACCGTCGATCATCGACCCGAGCGGTCGCTGGGAATGTGCCAGCCCCCAGATCACCATGACTTTCGGCTTCACGCCGGTCACCGTCTACGTCGCCAAGGAATTTCCACAGGGCAGTTGTGCCTACAAGGAGATTCACGAACACGAAATGCGGCACTTCAAGACTTATCAGGAGCACATGGCCAGTATCGAGAAAGCGCTGAACGATACGCTGTCCAGCCGTTTTGCTACTGGCAAGGTGTGGCGCGGCCCGGTCGGCCAAACCGCCGCACAAGTCCAAAAAGAACTGGACGAACGCTGGCTGCCCTACGTCCAGCGGGAAATCCAGAAAGTCGAAGCAGCCCAGGCGCTGATCGACACCCCGGAAGAGTACGAGCGCGTCGCCAATTCCTGCGATGGCGAAATCAGGAAACGCCTGCGTTGAGGCGCCCTCCCGACAAACTGCCATGAGCGATTTTCCCCGACAGATTCAACAACAACTACAAGCGCTGGCTGATCCGGGCAGAGCCAGCGGAATGGCTGCCTACATGAAGGGGAAATTCACCTTTCTCGGCATCCAGACGCCGCTGCGGCGAGAGGCCAGCTTGCCGTTGATCCGGGCCTTTGCCGGCAACCCGATTGAGGCAGCGGAGGCACTGTGGGGCTTGCCTGAACGGGAGTATCAATATGTTGCAATCGATCTGCTGCGTCGTCACAGCAAGCGACTGAACAGTGAGCATCTCCCGGCGCTCGAAGCGCTGGTCCAGCACAAGTCCTGGTGGGACAGCGTCGACGGGCTGGCGGTCACCATCGGCGGCATCGTCTTGCGCCAACCTGAACTGGCCGACCGAATGGATCGCCTGATTGCTTCGCCCAACCTGTGGTTGCGCCGCGTTGCGCTACTGCATCAACTGGAATGGAAAGACCACACCGATGAAGCGCGGCTGTTCGACTATTGCCGACAGTGCGCCGGGGAAAAGGAGTTTTTCATCCGCAAGGCCATCGGCTGGGCCTTGCGCCAATATACCCGGACGCATCCGGCGGCAGTCCGCAACTTCCTGGCGCGCCATCGAGAGGAGTTATCCGGACTGTCGTTCCGCGAAGCATCGAAACACCTGTAGCCCGGAACAACAAAAAGCCACCGCTGCATTCGCGGTGGCCTTGGTGGCTGATGCAGTGTTTCGGCGAATCAGACCGCGCTGGCCAGATTGGACAGCGTGATGTTCGGCCGCATGTTTTCCATGACCTTCTGCAAACCTACGCGGGCCTTGGTGTTGATGACCAGCGGTGCGCGCAGATTTGGCGTAATCGACGCCTTGTCGCCTTCCTCTTTCTTGAACAGCACCTGCATCACCGCGACATCCTCGGGCGCCGGTGACTGCAACAGGGCGGTTTCCGCATCGCTCAGGGCCAGCTCATAGTTGTAGCCGAGGTTGACCGGATCAATGATCTGAAAGGCCAGAGTCGGTTCATCCAGCGACTGCAGCGTGTAGCTACTCGGCTGATCCGAACCTTCCTGATGGGCCAGAATGTAGCGCTTGCTCTGCTCAAAACCGACCAGGCCATTTGGGAAGGAAATGACTTTTTCCGGGCTGACTTCGACGGCGCCAAACAAATAGGTTTCTACTTTCATACCTTTTCTCCTCCATGCGATTGGAATTGCCTCGAGGAGCATGCTACACGAACTTGGTGCGGTTGTATTTTCCAGCCGGATTGCGCATAGTGCACCCCCTTTTTGCTGCACTGCCTCACCCATGCTGCCACCCATTGAACACCGCATCGCCATTGAGCTGGGCGTCCGCCCGGCCCAGGTCAACGCCGCCATCGCCCTGCTCGACGAAGGCGCCACCGTGCCCTTCATCTCGCGCTACCGCAAGGAAGCGACCGACGGCCTCGACGACACGCAGTTGCGTAACCTGGAAGAACGCCTGACTTACCTGCGCGACCTCGAGGAGCGCCGTACTGCGATCCTTGCCAGCATCGACGAACAGGGCAAGCTGACGCCGGAACTGAAGGCCGAGATCAGCGACGCCGAAACCAAGCAGCGCCTCGAAGACTTGTACCTGCCGTACAAGCAAAAGCGCCGCACCAAGGCGCAGATTGCCCGCGAAGCCGGCATTGAACCGCTGGCCCTCGGTCTGCTGGAAAACCCGGAACAAACTCCGGAAGACGAAGCCGAAAAATTCATCAACATTGACGCCGGGTTTGCTGATACCAAGGCCGTACTCGATGGCGCCCGCCAGATCCTGATGGAAAAGTTCGCCGAAGACGCCGAACTGCTGCGCCAATTGCGCGAATACCTCAACGACCATGGCCATGTCCGGTCGACCGTGGTCGAAGGCAAGGAAACCGAAGGCGCCAAGTTCCGCGACTGGTTCGACTTCGCCGAGCCAATCGCCACCATGCCCTCGCACCGCGCCCTGGCCCTGCTCCGTGGCCGCAACGAAGGCATGTTGCAGGTGGCGCTGGTCCTCGACTCCGAACTCGAGCCGGAAGCCGTCAAACCCGGCACGCAAAACCCCTGCGAACAACGCATCGCCGTCCGCTTCGGCATCAAGCCGCAGAATCGCCCGGCCGACAAATGGCTGGCCGACACAGTGCGCTGGACCTGGAAGGTCAAGGTTTACACCCACCTCGAACTCGAGTTGATGAACGAGTTGCGCGAGCGCGCCGAAGAAGAAGCCATCCGCATCTTCGGCAAGAACCTGAAGGATCTGCTGTTGGCCGCCCCGGCTGGCCAGCACGTCACCATGGGCATCGACCCGGGCATCCGTACCGGCTGCAAGCTGGCCATCGTTGACGCCACCGGCAAGATGCTCGACCACGCCACCATCTATCCGCACGAACCTCGCTGTGACTGGGACGGTTCGATCGCCACCATCGGGCGCCTGGCCGCCAAGCATCAGGTCAGCCTGGTCGCCATCGGCAACGGCACGGCCAGCCGCGAAACCGACAAGCTGGTGCAGGATGTGATGAAGCGCTACCCGGAGGCGCGTCTGCAGAAAATCGTCGTTTCTGAAGCCGGCGCCTCGGTCTATTCCGCTTCCGAACTGGCAGCCAAGGAATTCCCTGATCTCGACGTTTCGATCCGCGGCGCCGTTTCGATCGCCCGCCGCCTGCAGGACCCACTGGCCGAACTGGTCAAGATCGACCCGAAGTCGATCGGCGTCGGCCAGTACCAGCACGACGTGTCGCAGACCAAACTGGCACGCAATCTCGATGCCGTGGTCGAAGACTGTGTGAATGCCGTCGGCGTCGACGTCAATACCGCCTCGGTGCCGCTGCTCACCCGCATCTCCGGCCTCAATGCCGGCTTGGCGGCCAACATCGTCAGCTACCGCGACGCCAACGGTGCTTTCCGCTCACGCGATGGTCTGAAGAAGGTGCCCCGCCTCGGCGACAAGACTTTCGAGCAAGCCGCCGGCTTCCTGCGCGTGCCGAACGGCGACAACCCGCTCGACAGTTCCTCGGTGCACCCGGAAGCCTATCCGGTGGTCGAAAAAATCATTGTCGACCTCAACAAGCCGATCAAGGAAATCCTCGGCGACAGCCGTGCCCTGAAGGGTCTGAACGCCAGCAAATACACCGACGAGCGTTTCGGCCTACCGACCGTCCAGGACATCTTCAAGGAACTGGAAAAACCCGGCCGCGACCCACGCCCCGAGTTCAAGACGGCGACCTTCGCCGATGGTGTCGAGAAGGTCAGCGACCTGCGCCCGGGCATGATCCTCGAAGGCGTCGTCACCAATGTCGCCGCCTTTGGCGCTTTCATCGACATTGGGGTGCATCAGGATGGCCTGGTCCACGTTTCCGCGCTATCCAACACCTTCGTCAAGGACCCGCACGAAGTCGTCAAGGCCGGCCAGATCGTCAAGGTCAAGGTGCTGGAAGTGGACCTACAGCGCCAGCGCATCGCGCTGACCATGCGCATGGGCGACGAACCGACACAGGGTAAGCGCCATGACCAGGCCCCGGCCAGTCGTGGCAATAACCAGAGCCGGCAACCTCAGCGTAGTAGCGGCCCGGCACCAGCCGGCAACGCGATGGCCAGCGCCTTCGCCAAGCTGAAGCGCTAAGCCGACAAACCCGTTCGCCAGCGGCGGACGGGTTGCATTTGCTTACATCTCGCGACAACTCGCGAACATCCTTTGATACTCCTCCGGCGTAGACTTCAGACATCAACGATCTGAAGCATCCAACGCCATGAAACGCCCACTGTTACTGCTTGCCCTGCTCCCCTTGGGACTCTGGGCATTTTTTGTTTTCCCCGATCTGCTCTCCACCGCCCAGGGTTTCTGGGATTGGCGCCGGGCACTGATCATCCTGTCCGGCATCCTTGCCCTGTGGTGGATGAGTGCCGGCATGGTGCTGGCCACCCGCCCGGTATGGCTGGAAAAGCGCTTTGGCGGGCTGGACAAGCTTTATCGCCTGCACAAAGACATCGGTATTGGCGCCGGCATCCTGGTCTTCACGCACTGGATGCTGGAATGGCTGCCGAAAAACCTGGCCAAGCTGGGCTGGATCGAACGTGGCAACCGCCCACGCGGCCCACGGGGCGAACCGGACATCTGGATCGACCTGGCCAAGGAGGTCGGCGAATGGGCCGGCTATATCCTGCTGGCGCTGGTCATCATCGCCCTGGTCAAGCGCATTCCCTATCGCTGGTTCAGGCTGGTGCACAAGGCTTTCGGCCCGATATTCGTGGCCGGTGCCTTTCATGGCCTGATGCTGATGCCGAGGAATTTCTGGCATCAGCCGCTGGCTTGGCTGACCGCCGCCGTTGCTGCGGCTGGCGTCATGGCTGCCGTGCTCTCGCTGAGTAACCGGATCGGCCGTCAGCGCCAATATCCGGCAAGGATCGAGGCTATCCGCCGGCACGATGGTGATCTACTGGAAATTGTCTGCCGACCGCAATCCGGCTGGCCCGGCCATAGGGCCGGACAATTCCTGTTTGCCAACTTCGGCCAGCCGGCGGAAGGCGCCCATCCCTTTACCATCGCCTCCGCCTGGCAGCCGCAGGAAGGCACGCTGACCCTGGCCATCAAGGCACTCGGCGACTTCACGGCCAAACTGCCGGAATTACTGCAAACCGGTCAGACAGTAAGACTGGAAGGACCTTACGGGGAATTCAACTTTTCCGATAACCCTGCCCCCCACGCCGCCTCCCAGGTCTGGATCGCTGGCGGCATCGGCGTCACCCCCTTTCTGGCCCGGCTGGATCAACTGGCAGCCAAACCTCCCGCCCAGGCCAATACCGACTTTTTCTATTGCACGCCGCAAGAGTCGGATTACCCCGACCAACTCGAAGCACGCTGTCACCAGGCCGGTGTCCGCCTGCATCGGCGCCTGACCGATCGCGATGGCACGCTGGATCCCGCCGAAATTCAGGCCTGCCTGAAACCGGGCAGTAGCGTCTGGTTCTGCGGCCCAGCCGCCTGGGGGCGTTCGCTGGCCGACAGGCTGATCGGTGAAGGTCTGCCCCAAGCCGCCTTTCATCGCGAAGCCTTCGAGTTCAGATAAACCCAAGGAAGTTCCCCAAAATACCAAGCGGCGACAGGCTGTTATTATTCGCATTCTTTCAAGCGAAACACAGGCTGCAATGATCAAGGTATTTGGCATCAAGAACTGCGACACCATGAAGAAGGCCATGAACTGGCTAACCGACAACGGTGTCGCCTATGAATTCATCGACTACAAGAAGGCCGGCGTGGCCGAAGCCAATCTGCCGGAATGGGCCGCCCGTGCCGGCTGGGAAAAGCTGCTCAATACACGCGGCCTGATGTGGAAGAAGCTGACTGACGAAGAACGGTCGGCGGTCGACCAGCCAAAGGCACTCAAGCTGATGGCGCAATACCCAAGCCTGATCAAGCGCCCGGTGCTCGACACCGGGAGCAAGCTGCTGGTTGGCTTCAGCCCGGAAAACTACGCGGCGGAACTGAAATGAGCGATAGCTTCGTCCGCCGTTTCCTGTTCGAGGGCCTCGATATTCGCGGTGCCATCGTGCATCTGGGCGATGCCTGGCGGCACATGCAGCACGACCGCGACTACCAGCCGACGGTCGCCCAGTTGCTTGGCGAAACAGCCGCCGTCACCGCGCTGATTGCCGCCCAGCTCAAGCAACCTGGCCGCCTGACCCTGCAGTTGCGCGGTAGTGGCCCGATCCAGCTGCTGGTCATGGATTGCAATGAGCAATTGCAGATGCGTGGCATGGCCCGCAGCAATCCGGTCGTCCTGCCGGCGCCGGTGCAGGAACTGCTCGGCGCCCATCTGGGTGGCCAGTTGATGATGAGCCTGGACATGCCGGCTGCCCGCCTGCCCTACCAAAGCTACGTGCCCATGGTCGGCGACAGCATCGCCGCCATCTTCGAGCACTACCTGGAACAATCGGAACAGCAGCCTTCGCGCCTGTTCGCCATGGCTGGCCCGAACGCTGCAGCCTGTCTCTTCCTGCAGAAAATGCCGGAAGCCGACCAGCGCGATCCGGACGGCTGGCACCGCATTACGCAACTGGCCAGCACGGTCAAGCCGGCCGAACTGCTCGAACTGGATGCCGAAAGCCTGCTCACCCGCCTCTTCCACGAAGACATGGCCGAGCATGGCATCCGCGTTTACGACCTGCTGCCCGTCGCTTATCACTGCCCGGAAGACTGGGACAAGGTACGCGACATGATCCGCGGCATCGGCCGTGCCGACGCCGAAACCATACTCGCCGAGCATGGCGAAATCATGATCAAGGACGATATCTGCAACCGCGAATATCGTTTCACCGCCGAGGACGTTGCCGCCATTTTCGCCGTCAGCGAAGGTAAAGCCCTGCATTGAACACGCCGGACAAGCGCTTCATCCTCGGCCGCCAGGTCGAGCTGATCTACCGCAACCAGAAGCTCGGGCAGATCGTCTCGATCGTGATCGCCTCCTGCCTGTGCTGGGTCGGTTATCGGGAAGGGATTGCACCCGGCCATGTTGCCCTGTGGGGAATGGCAGCCATCAGCATCGCCCTGCTGCGCCTGGCACTGGCCAGACGATACACACTATCGCCGGTAGCGGAACGAGCAGAAAAAGTCCTGGCCTGGCACCGGCAAATCCGCCTTGGTGCCCTGGGCAGCGGCCTGATCTGGTCGGTGGGAGCAATGCTCATGATGAGCGGCGACAACCTGCCAATGCAGCTGTTTACCGCTTTCGCAATGGCCGGCATTTCCGCCGGTGCCTTGCCGGTCCTCGGTGCCGATCGCTGGGCCTACCGGCTGTTTGCCTGGCCGATCATCCTGAGCGTGATCTTCAGCGTATTCGCGACCGATCACATGCATGCCGCCTTCAGTGCGCTCTCCATCCTCGCTCTGATCATCTTCACGCGCAGTGCCGACGCCTTTCACCGCATGCTCAATGAAACCTTTGAACTTGAGCGTGAAAAGACCCACTTGCTGGTCACAGTCGACCAGGCCCGCCAGACTGCCGAGAAATCCGACCTGGCCAAAACCCAGTTCCTGGCCAACGTCAGCCACGAGTTGCGCACACCGATGAACGGGATACTCGGCTTATCGGAGTTACTCAGTGGCGATCCGCTGACGCCGGACCAGGCCGAACTGCTCTCCCTGCTGCGGGAAACCGCCGATGGCTTGATGCGCCAGATCGACCACCTGATCGAACTGTCGGCGCTTGAAGCAGGTCATGTCGTCATCAAGCCGGCACCGTTCGCCGTGGCTGACCTGCTGGAGGGGCTGGTTTCCTCGCAACTTCGCGCGGCCAATGAAAAAGGCCTCACGCTGGAAAAACAGGCCGACCCGGACCTGCCTTTGGTTCTGATCGGCGATCTGGAGCGGCTTCGCCAGATTTTTGACCATCTGGTCGGCAATGCCATCAAATTTACCGAACACGGCACCATCAGCATCACGGCCAGGTTGATCGAAAAGCAGAATCAGCGGGCACGCATCGCATCTTTCATCCGCGATACCGGCCCCGGCATCTCGGCAGAAAAATTGCAGGTGATCCAAGGCCTCTTCGCGCCTGGCGACAGCTCCTTGATCCGCCGCCATGGCGGCATTGGCATCGGCCTGCCGATTACCCGCAAGCTGGTCGACCTGATGGGCGGCGAGATGAGTATCGACAGTGAAGTCGGTGTCGGCAGCAATTTCTGCTTTACGCTGCCCTTCGCGCTTGCAGCGGCCCCGGTGGCAAGCAGCCACTGAGGCCAGTCAGTCGCCGGCTCAAATCACCTTGCCGGGATTCATCAGCCCCTGCGGATCAAGCGCCTGCTTGATCGAACGCATCAGCGCCATTTCGACCGGGCTCTTGTAGCGCAGTATTTCGTCGCGCTTCAATTGCCCGATGCCATGCTCGGCCGAAATCGAGCCGTTCAGCGCATGAACCGTGTCATGGACGAGTCGATTGACCTCCGGCTGGGCAGCGATGAAGGTTGTGTTATCGCCGGCATCGGCTTTCGACAGGTTGTAATGCAGGTTGCCGTCGCCGACATGGCCAAAAGCAACGACGCGGATACCGGGAAAGGCTTGTTCCAGCGCCGCATCGGCCATCGCCAGGAAGTCCGGAATACGGGAAACCGGCACCGCAACATCGTGCTTGATGCTGATCCCTTCTATTTTCTGCGCTTCGGAAATATTCTCGCGCAAGGCCCATAGCTTTTGGGCCTGGGGACCGGACTGGGCAATGACGCCGTCGAGCACGTCCCCCGCCTCCAGGCGACTGTGCAGCCAGTGCGCCACGGCCGCCGGTTTGCTGTCGGAAAACTCGGCCAAGACGTACCAGGGCGACACCGAGGTCGGCCGGACAACGTCCGGAATATGCGCGATGACCAGCCCCAGCGCAGCTTCGGAAACCAGTTCAAACGCGGTCAGTTGGGCATCGAAACCCGTTCGTGCCTGATTCAGCAAATCCACCGCCTGAGCCGGTGAGGCCACATTGACCCAGCAGGTTGTCTGCATTTTGGGCAACGGAAAAAGCTTGAGCACGGCGCCGGTGATGATGCCCAACGTTCCCTCGGCGCCGATGAAGAGCTGCTTCAGGTCGTAGCCGGTGTTGTCCTTGCGCAAGCCACGCCGGCCATCCCAGACCTCGCCGCTGGGCAAGACAACTTCAAGGCCCAGGGTCAGTTCGCGGGTGTTGCCGTAGCGCAGCACCTGGACGCCGCCGGCGTTGGTCGACAGATTGCCGCCGATCTGGCAAGTACCTTCCGAAGCCAGGGCCAGCGGAAACAATCGATCAACGGCCCGCGCCGCATCCTGCACGGCAGCCAGCGTGCAGCCTGCTTCGACGGAAATCGTGTTGTTTTTCGGATCGACCGCAGCGATGCGGTTCAGGCGGCTCAAACTGATGACCACCGCCCTGCCCGCTTCGTCCGGCGTTGCCGCACCGCACAGGCTGGTATTGCCGCCCTGCGGCACGATGGGGATGCCGGCCTCGGCACAGGCTTTGACCACGGCGGCCACCTCGGCCGTATTGCCGGGGCGGACGACGCATTGCGCCGCACCGCGGTAACGGCCACGCCAGTCAGTGACGAACGGTGCGATGTCAGCATCATCAGTCAGGACATTGGTCAATCCGACGATGCCGGCAAGTTGCCAAGGCAAGCCTCTCACTGCAAGGACCCGGTAATATGCAGGAACTCAACCGAGAAATCCGACGAAGCAGGTTCGACACCGAGGCGATCTCGACACAAACAGACAAATGCTGCCGAGGCGGCCAGCAAACCGGGCATCAGTTCATGCAGCGTATTGAAATGCTCGGCAATCGAGGCATAGTCCGTTTCATAGTCGTGCGCCGCCAGATTCCGGGCAGCCCGCAATACCTGCCAGTCAGTCAGGGACGCGATAACGCCTTGTTTCTCGTAATAGGCCAAGACCTCCAAAAAGCTGTCTGCCGACTCGCCTTGCAACAGGTGTGCATGGCGCATGGCGGCAGCCAGGGTGTCCTGCAATTTAGCGAAACGTTCATTGAAGGCGGCCAGCGCCCCAAAAAGGGCTTCGTCTTTTTTCTGACTCGCTAGGCGATCCCCAGACAACGGCCAGGGCAATCGTGCCACGACCGCATCAATAAAATAAACACAACGCTGAACGGCTTCCAACAACTGCGCCAGATGCCGTTTTTCGGCAGACAGAATATCGGTCGCACTCACAACAGAACCGCTTTGGCCAAGGCAATCTCCTGAAACGCGCTCGGCACGCTCCCGGTTTCATAAGCAACAACATCGACCGGTAAACCGATCGCCGTCTCAACCGCAGCTTTGACCCGAGCCCGGGTCAATAAATCCAAACGCCGGCCAGCCGACAACAGCAAATCCAAATCCCCCCCTCTGGCATCATCATCAAGACGAGAACCAAAGACGTAGGCACAAACATCAGCCCCAGCCGTCAGGCGGACGGCATCCCTGATTGTCGCTCGTTGATGTTCGGCCAGTCGCATCGCTAAAGATTAAACCACTTGCGCATAAAGGTCATGGTGGTCGGCGTCGATGACCTTGACCTGCAGGAAGTCGCCCGGCTGGGCATCGAAATGACCATCCAGATAAACCAGGCCGTCGATTTCCGGCGCGTCGGCCTTGGAGCGGGCGATGGTGCCTTCTTCATCGACTTCGTCGACCAGCACCTGGATGACCGTGTCGATCTTGGCGGCCAGCTTGTCGGCTGAAATGTCTTCCTGGACCTGCATCAGCCAGCGACGGCGATCTTCGCGGACGTTTTCCGGCAGCAGCTCACCCAGTTCGTTGGCCTTGGCGCCTTCGACCGGCGAGTAGGCGAAGGCACCGACGCGGTCGAGCTGGGCATCTTCGAGGAACTGGATCAGCTGGTCGAAGTCCTCTTCCGTCTCACCGGGGAAGCCGGTGATGAAGGTCGAGCGGATAACGATTTCCGGACAGATTTCGCGCCACTTGGCGATGCGTTCCAGCGTGTTCTCGGCCGAGGCCGGGCGCTTCATGGCTTTCAGAATCCTCGGACTAGCGTGCTGGAAGGGCACGTCGAGGTAAGGCAGGATCTTGCCTTCGGCCATCAGCGGAATGACGTCATCGACCGACGGATACGGATAGACGTAATGCAGGCGAACCCAGATGCCGAAGCTGGCCAGTGCATCGCACAGCTCCTTCAGACGGCTCTTGACCGGCTTGCCACCCCAGAAGGCGGTGCGGTACTTGAGATCGACACCGTAGGCGCTGGTGTCCTGCGAAATGACCAGGATTTCCTTGACCCCGGCCCGGGCCAGGTTTTCGGCTTCGGCCAGCACGTCGCCGACCGGGCGCGAGACCAGCGGGCCACGCAGCGACGGGATGATGCAGAAGGTGCAGCTGTGGTTGCAGCCTTCGGAAATCTTCAGGTAGGCGAAGTGGTCCGGCGTCAGGCGGATGCCTTGCGGCGGAACCAGATCGGAATACGGGTCGTGCGGCTTGGGCAGATGGGTGTGGACGATGCCCATCACCTCGTCGGCAGCGTGCGGGCCGGTGACGGCGAGCACAGCCGGGTGCGTCGTCTGGACGATGTCGCCCTTGGCACCCAGACAGCCGGTGACGATGACCTTGCCGTTTTCATTGAGCGCCTCGCCGATGGCGTCGAGCGATTCTTCGACAGCGGCGTCGATGAAGCCGCAGGTATTGACGATCACCAGATCGGAATTGTCGTAGCTCGGCGAAATTTCATAGCCTTCGGCGCGCAGCTTGGTCAGGATGCGCTCGGCGTCCGAAGAAGCCTTGGGGCAGCCCAGAGAAACGAAGCCGACGGTCGGCACTTTTTGCGGAATAGTCATGCGATGGAAACCTTATCCGGACAGGCCGGCAAACAAAGGGCGTATTTTACAGGCTCTCAGGCCGGCAGGCGGGCAAGTGCCTGTTTCAGCGCGTCAAAACATTGCGGATCGATGGCCGTGCCGACATTTTCAGCCATGATTTCCAGCGTCTTTGGGATCGGCACGGCACCGCGGTAAGGGCGTTCGGCGGTGATCGCGTCGAAGATGTCGGCCGTCGTGATGATCCGCGTTTCGAGGCAGATGTCGTCGGCCATCACCCCGCGCGGGTAGCCCTTGCCATCCAGGCGCTCGTGATGTGCCGCCGAGACCCTGGCCAGTTCGGCGAAGGCGTCGATGCGCGACAGGATGGCCTCGGTGTAGGCGGCATGGGCCTGCACGGCCGCCCATTCGTCGGCGTCGAGCTTGCCCGGCTTGTCGAGCACGCTGTTACTGACGCCGAGCTTGCCGACATCGTGCAGCAGCGCGCCACGCTTCAGCCAGCGGCGACGTTCCGGCGACAGGCCAAGCGCCTCGGCGATCAGGTCGGTGTACAGCGCGACGCGGGCGCTGTGGCCGCTGGTATAGGGACTTTTCGAGTCGACCACCTGGCCGAAGGCAGCGGCGATGTCGTCGAGATAGTCGTCATCGAGCGCCACGATATGCGAGGCCGGTTCAAGTGCCAGCACCGCCGTCATGACGTCGGGGGCGGCCAGCGTTGCCCAGAAGGCCTCGTCGGCCACCGCCTCGACCACCTCGACCAACGCCGGATCGAACCAGCGCCCGGCGCGCAGCCGGATTTCGTCGAGCGCCGCCTGCGGCCCACCGGCCGTATGAAAAACGTCGATCACCTGGGCCAGCAGGGCGATCCGCGAATAGAGCGGAATTGCCTCGCCGGCCAGCCTTTCGGGCTTGCCCTCGCCGTTGAAATGTTCGTCCAGGCTGTAAATACCGGCCGAAACGCTTTCCGGGAAGCGCAGCAAACGGGCAATTTCGGCGCCGCGCTGGCAGCGGGTGGCGATCAGTTCAGTCGCAATCTGCTCGCCGTCGCGCATGATCGTCAGCACGCTGCGGAAACGTTCGGCCAAGCCGGCTTTCAGGCCGGTATGACTGAGCACGAACTGCAGCACCTTGGGCAGGCTGTCGCCGACTGTCTTGAAATCGCGCTTGAAGCTCAGGTCGTCGGTCAGGTACAACTCGCAGATGCGTGCTGCATTGCTGCTGCAACCGAGGTCTTTCAGCAACAGCGTGTAGTAGAGATTCCACAACTCGTCGTCGTTCAGTCCGAGGCGGCGGCCGACGTGCATGCCGATCCAGCAGCAGCGCACGCAATGACCTTCCGGCTGGCCCTCGGTAATGTCCAGGGCATGACTGAGCGCCGAGATAAGTTCGGAGAGCTTCAGGCCAGCCAGGGCTGGTGAGGTGAACCGGGTAGGAGAATTGGCAGGCATCGCAACATAGATTACCAAGAAACGCCAAAGTTCTCCCATTTCCGGATGACTTCACGCGGCCCGGGACAGGGCAACCGACAACCCGGCTTTCGTCAGGCCCTCACGAGTGCCGCAGCCATTTCAGCAGCATCGCATAAAGCGCCTCAGGCTCGACGGGCTTGGCCAGAAAATCACTCATGCCCGCCTCAAAGCACCTGTCTCTATCCTCGCTGAAGGCATTGGCGGTCATGGCGATGATCGGCAGGGTTTCGCGCCCCGGAAGGCGACGGATCAGGCGGGTTGCCTCCAGACCGTCCATGACCGGCATTTGCATGTCCATCAGCACGGCCTGGTAATCGTGCTCGCCGACCAGGGCAAGCGACTCCTGCCCATTGGCCGCCACATCGATTTTCCAGCCGATGTCTTCCAGGATGCTCAGCGCGACATCCTGGTTGATCGGCTCATCTTCGACCAGCAGGATTCGCGCGCCACCGAAATCGCGCTGGAGAATTTTCTCGGCCTCCGAACCGGTCAAGGTTTCGTCCGACTGCAGAGCGCGCCCGGTTTGCCCTGAAATTTCGGCCAGGTGCCGGTTCAAGCAGTCGTTCAAAACGCTGGGAGACAAGGGCTTGAGCAGTACCTCGGCAAAACCGATTTTTCGGGCATCCTCGATGATCTCCGGGTCGCTCGATGCGGTCACCAGGATCGCCAGCGGCTGGCATTGCAAAGACAAGGCGCGCAGCCGGGTCAGCGTTTCAAAGCCGTCAATGCCGGGCATCAGCAGATCGATCAGGACGAGCTCGTAGGGTTTGCCACGTCGATCCGCAGCCTCGATCTCCTGCAAGCCGGCGTTCCCGGAGGCAGCCCCATCGCCCTCCAGACCGATCATCCGCAGCAGTTGCGATTGGACCAGACGGGTGACCGGCACGTCATCGATGACCAAGGCCCGTTTTCCGCGCAGGCTGGGAATGCGATAACGCCCCGTCGCCGACCTGACTCGCCCGAGGCGGGCGGTCAGCCAGAAGGTACTGCCGACCCCGGGCGTGCTCTCGACACCGGCATCGCCACCCATCAGCCGTGCCAGCCGGCGGGTGATCGCCAGGCCAAGGCCGGTTCCGCCATATCGACGGGTCGTTGTCGTATCGCCCTGCTCGAAGACCTGGAACAGGCGCGGCAAATGCTCGGGAGAGATACCGACTCCCGAGTCCTCGACTTCGATGCGGAGCAGCACGTCGTCGCTGCTTTCCTCGATCAAGCGAACACGCAGGACGATGGTGCCGTAGTCGGTAAATTTGACGGCATTGCCCAGGTAATTGAGTAAAGCCTGCCCCAGACGTGTAGCATCGCCCAGCAGAACCCCGATGCCGGCATCTGCATCAATGACCAGTTCCAGCCGTTTCTCGCGAACCCGGTCGATAACCATGGTCGACACACGCGACAGCAATTCCTCAAGATTGAATTCCGCTTTCTCCAGAACCAGCTTGTTCGCTTCGATCTTGGAAATATCGAGGATGTCGTTGATCACGCCGAGCAAATGATCGGCGCTGGCCGCAATCTTGGCGAGTTTGTCGGCGTGGACCGGATCGGTGATGGTCCGGCGCAAGACGTAGGTCAGGCCGACGATGGCGTTCATCGGCGTACGGATTTCATGGCTCATGTTGGCCAGGAAAGCGCTCTTCGACCTTGAGGCAGCCGCCGCTGCTTCACTGGCCAAGGCCAGTTCGGCGGTCCGCTCTTCGACCAGTTCCTCCAGATGATGCCGATGGCGCTCCAGCTCGTCGGCAATCCGGCGCTTTTCAGTCACATCCTCCTTGACGGCCAGATAATGCGTCACCCGGCCATCCTGGCGAATCGGCACGATGGTCAGTCTTTCCGGATAGGCGTCGCCACTCTTGCGCCGGTTGATCAATTCCCCCTGCCAAATCTGGCCAGCCGACAGTGCTGCCCACAGTTCGCGATAGGTTTCCGGTGGTGTCTGGCCCGAACTCAGGATTTTCGGCGTCTGCCCAATGGCCTCTTCGCGACTGAAGCCGGTGGTCCGCACAAAAGCCTCGTTCACATATTCGATATTGGCGTGCACATCGGTGATGACAATGCCCTCGGCGCTCTGCTCGACCGCCATCGAAAGCATGCGCAACTGCATTTCGGCCATCTTGCGCGCCGTGATGTTTTGCCCGATACCGCGATACCCGGCAAAACGCCCTTCCTTGTCATAAAAGGGAATGCCACTGGAAATCAGCCACAACAACTCGCCGCGATCGTTGAGCAGACAGTATTGAAAATCGCGAAACGGCTCCCGGTGCTCAAGGGCAGCGAGATGTTCAGCCAGCACCGCCGGGACATTGACGGCATCGTTAAGCCACAACTCGCTCCGGCTCTTGCCCAAGGCCTTGGCCGGATCAATCCCGCAAATGCGCTCAAGGTTTTCTGAAAAATAGGAGAAACGGAGATCCTTGTCCATTTCCCAGAGCCAGTCGGCAGAACTCTCGGAAAAATCGCGAAAACGATGATTCGATTCAGTAATCGCCTCATTCGCCTCAATCACATGTTGCTCAATGCGACGGACCCGACGCGACAAGGCGAACATCAACAAGGCGATCAGCAATAGGCTGACTGTCCCGATGAAATAAAGCAGTTGCCGGCGCGCCGCACGATCAGCGGTGATGTCACGCAGGATGGCCATTGACGCCACCGGGCGCTGGGCATTGTCCGTCAGGGCAATCAGACTCGCCGACCAGACCTGGGCGCCATCGGGAAGACTAAAGTTCCCCGGGTCATTGCCTCGGGCGAACGCCTGCCAGGGGCCGATCAGCGATGCGGGAACAGCCCCAAGGGAATGCCCGAGCAAGGCAATCTCTTCGTGGTCATTCCAGTTCCCCGACAAAGCGAAGGCTTTTTTGCCATTCGCGAAGTACTCCGGCGACGAATAGGCTTTATGGACGGCAGTCAGCACTTCGAGCCCCGTCATGCGCTGAATATCACGGGCGAATGATTCGACCTCCATCCCCATTTCGACATAGCCGATCAACGCCCCGTCAACCCGCCAGGGCATGACCAGTCTCAGGGTAAAAACCGAGGTCGTGCCAAGTTCGAGCCCTGTCGTCACCTGGCCGCTGGCTTCGGCATCGAGCAACCCTTTGCGGCGAATTTCGTCACCCGCCCGCTCCGGGTCATGGATACGCAGAATCACCCGGCGGTCAGGGGCAATGAAATACCAGTGGCTAAGGTCGAACTGAGTGTTCAGTTCACTGAAGCCGGGCTTGGCCAGTGCCAGCAAGACATCCCGATCCCCTCGCCGCATCGCCTCGACAAATCCAGGATCATTGACCACCCGCTCGGCCATCCAGCGCAAATGACGACTCTTTTCGTCGAGCATGTTTTGCCAGATTCGAGTGATCTGCTGGGTGACGGCCGAGGCTCGCGCTTTTTCGCGCCAATCGAGATAAGCACCGAAGCTGACAAGCAACAGGATGGCCAGCGCGATGGTGACGGCAAAGGTCGGCCTGATGATCTGCCGACGGAAATGCAGCGGTGACGACGAAGCGTCCATCTTCGATTGAAATTATTTTTTATTAGCTATAACTAAAGTATAACCCCTGTGCCCGAGAACAACTTGGGGCATACCGGGCTTTCCCGAAAAATCCAGGACGATTTCAAGACAAAAACAGGACACCGATGCCTGAATGATTCCCCTGCTGCCAGGCAAAACCCCAGGCGGCAGAACCGGACCATTCGGAAAAACATCGCTGCTTGCCAAGAAATGCGTGCCAAAACTTGGATTTTGGATATAATGCGCGCCCTTAAGCGTTCTTAGCTCAGTTGGTAGAGCGTCTGCCTTACACGCAGAATGTCGGCGGTTCGAGCCCGTCAGGACGCACCAGGTTGCCCATGTGGCTCAGTGGTAGAGCACTCCCTTGGTAAGGGAGAGGTCGGCAGTTCGATCCTGCCCATGGGCACCACCCCTTTTTGCCGCGATGCGGCACTGCTCCGGCTTATTTGACAGTCCGCAGCCCGCTCTGCTTCAGCACAGCCAGGAATTCACTGAAGTTCGCTTCACGAACCGAAATTCCACTCAAGGTATCGCGCAGATTGAATACGCCCAGATCGCGCTCGCCGGCCTGACCGTCACCCTTGCCAAGGGCCGATCCGCCTGACTGGGAATGGGAAGGCTTGGAGGTCGACACAGACATTTTTATTGCTCTCGTGATTCGGTGATTCCATTGTGCCCAGTCCTGAAAAAAGTCTGCGTGATCAAATTCACAGTACGCATCATGAATAACTCGAACATTTTCCCGGCATGAACTTTTCAGACCGGGAAAATATCCGGATCCGGTAACAGCCGGACCTGGTCTGCCTTGAAACGGCCGTTCAGGCGGGGACGCCCAGAATCACATGACTGGCCTTGATCAAGGCGCAAGCCGGCACCCCTGGCTTGAGGCCAAGCTCAAGCACGGCGTCGTTGGTGATCACGGCGTGAACCAGTGCACCGCCAGCCAGCCTGATGCTGACATCGCTGTTGACCGCACCTTTCTGCACGCTATCGACTGTTCCGCCCAACTGGTTGCGGGCGCTGAACTTCACGCCACCCTCACCGGCCAGCACCATGACCCACGGCGCCTTGACGTAGGCTATTGCCGGCTTGCCGACGGCCAAGCCGAGTGCGGCCACGCTGCCCTCGGTCACGACGGCGACGATGCGATCGCCTCCCGGGGTGGTTATTTCGACTTCAGCATTGACCTTGCCGTCGACCAAAGCGCTGATGCTGCCTTCAAAGACGTTGCGGGCGCTGATGTTCATTTCGCTCTCCTTGAACCGTTGCTGGGCTGGCCCGGTTTTCGCTATATACAACGCGGTATAGCGAAATATTCAGGCACATCGAAAATGTTGCGAACACCGCTTGGCGTATTCAACCATAGTGCAGCACTGGAAACTGCAACTTTTCAATCAGAACACTGACAATTACGCTATCGTTATATACATAACAACATAACGTAGCAAAGGCGACAAAATGGAACAAATCGCACATCGTCTGCGCAGCAAACTGGAAGTCGATACCGAGTTCGGCAGTTTTCTTGGCGACACCCGCATCCGTCTGCTTGAAGCCATTGAAAAGCACGGCTCGATCTCGCAGGCCGCCAAGGCCGTGCCGCTCTCCTACAAGGCCGCCTGGGACGCCATCGACGCCATGAACAACCTGGCCGACCAGCCGCTGGTGGTCCGTTCGACCGGCGGCAGGAACGGCGGTGGCACCCTGCTCACCGAGCATGGCAAAAAGACCGTCGCGCTCTACCGGGCACTGGAAGCTGAATACCAGGCCGCCCTCGACCGCCTGTCGGCCAGCTTGAACGATGGTCAGGCCAGCGACTTCCAGCAGTTTCGCCAGTTGCTCAAGCGCATGTCGATGAAGACCAGCGCCCGCAACCAGTTTGCCGGTCAGATCGTCGGCCTGCGCGAGGGCCACGTCGATTTCGAAGTCAGGCTCAAGCTCGATGCCGAGAACGAACTGGTCGCCGTGATCACCCGCGAATCGGCCGAAACGCTGGGACTGAGCATCGGCATGGAGATCAGCGCGCTGGTCAAGTCTTCATCGGTCCTGCTCCTGACCGACCGCAATGTGCGCACCACGGCCCGCAACCATCTGTGGGGCGAGATCACCCGCATCCACGACGGCCCGGTCAATTCTGAAATAACCCTCGCCCTGCCCGGCGGCCGCAGCGTCTGCGCCGTGGTCACCCACGACAGCATGGAAAAGCTGGGCCTCGCCGTCGGCGGCCAGGCCTGTGCCGTCTTCAAGGCTTCCGCCGTCATTCTTTGCCTTTATGCCTGAAAGGAGTCGCCCCATGAAAACTCGCCTGTTTTTCGCGCTGATTGCCGCCGGCATCGCCACCGCCCAGGCCGACGAGGTGCAGGTCGCCGTCGCCGCCAATTTCACCGCACCGATGCAGCAGATCGCCGCTCAATTCGAGAAAGACACCGGTCACAAAGCGGCACTGTCTTTCGGCGCGACCGGCAAGTTCTACGCCCAGATCGTCAATGGCGCCCCATTTGAGTTGCTGCTTGCAGCCGACGACGAAACCCCTGCCAGGCTGGAGAAGGAAGGCCAGGGCATCGCCGGCAGTCGTTTCACCTACGCCATCGGCAAACTGGTGCTGTGGTCGACCAACCCCGATCTGGTCGATGCCAAGGGCGAAATCCTGAAAACCGCCAGCTTCAGGCATCTCGCCATCGCCAATCCGAAAACGGCGCCCTATGGCGCCGCTGCCTTCGAGACCATGACCAAGCTCGGCCTGCTACCAAGCCTGCAGGGCCGTTTTGTCCAGGGTGAAAACATCGGGCAGACCCAGCAGTTCGTCACTACCGGTAACGCCGAACTGGGCTTCGTCGCGCTTTCCCAGGTTTTCAAGGATGGCAGGATCACCTCGGGATCGGCCTGGATCGTTCCCGCCAACCTTTACGAACCGATCCGCCAGGATGCCGTGCTGCTCACCAAAGGCAAGGACAAGCCGGCGGCCAGCGCCCTGCTCGCTTACCTGAAAGGCGACAAGGCGCGCCGCATTATTCAATCCTTCGGTTACGAACTGCGCTGAGCGGTTTTTCGCGCGTTTCGAAATGAAGCCAGCCCTGTGTAAACTGCACGCTCTGCCCGCTCACCAATAATCATGGAAACCGCCGCGTATTCCGCTGACCTCTCTGCCATCTGGCTGACCTTCAAGCTCGCCACAGTGGTCACCGTGCTGCTGCTCGTCATCGGCACGCCCATCGCCTGGTGGCTGGCCCGGACGGGCTCGGCCTTCAAGGGCGT
Source organism: Azonexus sp. (assembly GCA_041909135.1). Classification (GTDB taxonomy): domain Bacteria; phylum Pseudomonadota; class Gammaproteobacteria; order Burkholderiales; family Rhodocyclaceae; genus Azonexus. Next base: position 88,602 of record JAYREA010000005.1, read on the forward strand.
GGTGGGCGCCATCGTTGCGCTGCCGCTGGTCCTGCCGCCGACGGTACTCGGCTTTTACCTGCTGATCACCATGGGGCCAAACGGCCCTGTCGGCAAACTGACCGAAGCGCTCGGCCTCGGCCTGCTGCCCTTCACTTTTCCTGGCCTGGTCATTGCCTCGGTGTTCTACTCGCTGCCGTTCGTCGTTCAGCCCATCCAGAACGCCTTTGAAGCCATCGGCGAACGGCCGCTGGAAGTCGCTGCGACGCTGCGCGCCAGCCCCTGGGACACCTTCTGGTCGGTCGCCGTGCCGCTGGCCAGGCCGGGTTTTCTGTCCGGGGCCATTCTCGGTTTTGCCCACACCGTCGGCGAATTCGGCATCGTGCTGATGATCGGCGGCAACATCCCGGACAAGACCCGCGTTGTGTCGGTGCAGATTTATGACCACGTCGAGGCGCTGGAATATACGCAAGCGCACTGGCTGGCCGGCGGCATGATGCTGTTCAGCTTTGCCGTATTGCTCGGTTTGTACACGTTCAATCCTGCCCGACGGAAAAGCGCATGACAGCAGAGGTCCGCGCAAAATTCCGCGTTGAGCGTCACGATTTCACGCTGGATGTCGACCTCAGCCTGCCGGGCCGCGGCATCACCGCGCTGTTCGGCCACTCCGGCTCGGGCAAGACCACCTGCCTGCGCGCCATGGCCGGGCTGGAGCGGGCGCCAGCCGGTTATTTCGCGATTGGCGACGAGGTCTGGCAGGACGAATCCCGTGGCCATTTCATGCCACCGCACCAACGCGCCCTTGGCGTCGTCTTTCAGGAAGCCAGCCTGTTCCCTCACCTGACGGTGCGCGGCAACATGGCGTTCGGCCAGAAAAGGACATCCACCGCGGCAGGCCGTTTCACCTTGCCCGAAATCGCCGAATTGCTTGGCATTGCCCATCTGCTCGACCGTTCACCCGAACAGCTCTCCGGCGGCGAACGCCAGCGTGTCGCCATTGCCCGCGCCCTGCTCGCCGCACCAAAAATTCTGCTGATGGATGAACCGCTGGCCGCGCTGGACCTCAAGCGCAAGCTGGAAATCCTGCCTTATCTCGAGCGACTGCACAGCGAACTGGCGATCCCGATCATCTACGTCAGCCACGCACCGGATGAAGTCGCCCGCCTGGCCGATCATCTGGTCCTGCTCGATGCCGGCAAGGTCGTTGCCAGCGGCGCCCTGAATCAGGTTCTCAGCCGCATCGACCTGCCCGCCGCCTTTGCCGACGATGCCGGCGTCGTCATCGAAGCGGCTGTTGCCGAGCACGAAGCCGACGATTTGACACGCCTGGCGTTTCCCGGCGGAGCGATCTACGTCTCGCGCCGCCATGAGCCGGTCGGCACGCCGCTGCGTTGCCGCATTCATGCCCGCGACGTCAGCCTGACGCTGGTGCCGCAGACGCATAGCAGCATCCTGAATTGCGTCAGCGCCATCGTCGTCGACCTGGCGCCAACCGATACACCGGGGCATGTGCTGGTCAAACTCGACGTCGCCGGCGAACCGCTGCTCGCCCGCATTACCCGCCGCTCGGCCGAAAAACTGGCGATTCACCCCGGCCTGGCCTTGCGCGCCCAGATCAAGGCCGTCGCCCTGCTCGCCTGAACGGGCTCGCCGCCGGCCGGGCGCCGCGGCAACATTCAACAATCCATAATCAATATATTTATCACTTTCGTGATAAATGACCTTGTATCCGATGAAATTAGGATGGACAATCTCAAGCAAACAAAAGCACCAAATTCAACATATTCAACAAGCCAATAAATCAACAAGGAAGCAAATGAAGCGCGCGACATTGTGGATCGCCATCCTGGCCGCCTTTTCACCCAGCAGCTACGCCGCCGGTGACATTTTCGACGATCTGAGCCTGGAAGACCTCGTCAAGACCGAGGTAACGTCCGTATCCCGCAAAAGCCAGAGCCTGAGCGACGTCGCTGCTGCCGCTTTTGTCATTACGTCAGACGATATTCGCCGCTCCGGCGCCCAGGCCCTGCCCGATGTATTGCGCATGGCGCCGGGCATCGAAGTCGCCCAGATCGACAACGGGCGCTATGCGGTGACTGCCCGCGGTTTCAACGGCCGCTTTGCCAACAAACTGCAAGTGCTGATCGACGGCCGCAGCATCTACCATCCGATGTTCTCCGGGGTCATGTGGGAACTCGACCCCATCCCGCTCGACGACATCGAACGCATCGAAATCATTCGCGGGGCCGGTGCCGTGATGTGGGGGGCCAACGCCGTCAATGGCGTGATCAATATCATCAGCAAGCACAGCCGCAACCAGACTGGCGGCGCGGCCAACATCACCGTTGGCACCCAGGGTTTTGGCAATGTTTACGCCCGGATCGGTCAATCCCTTGACGAGAAGACGAGCTTCAAGCTTTCCGTACAGGGTCGCTACACCGACCCGTCCAAGCAGTTCGACAGCCGCGACGACGCCGAGGATCGCCTGAAGAATGGGGTCGTCGATTTCCGTTTTGACCGCGACCTTGGCGCCGGTAGCGACCTGGCCATCTGGGCCAATGCCTCCCGCTCGTCGCTGGGCGATCTGTGGCGGATCAATCCGGACATGGACAAGCTGACCAACACCGGTGTCCTGACACTCAATCCGCTCAGTTTCTCCCAGCGCCTGCACAGTGAGAGCCTGGTCGGCCGCTACCGCTGGCTGACCGATGCCGGTATCGAATCTTCGTTGCAGCTTTCTGCCGGCCGCTCGGGAATCGAAATCAGCGATTTCATCGATGAGTCGCGCACCACCTTCGATCTGGATTATCTGGGCCGTTACCCGATCGGCGCGCACGACGTTCAATGGGGTTTCGGCTTCCGCAACTCCAGCGACGAAGTCACCACCTCAGGCCAATACATCCATATCCCGAATTCCAGCTTTACCCACCGGACCAGCGGCCTCTTCATCCATGACGACTGGACGCTGATCCCCGACAACCTGAAGCTGGGACTAGGCATGCGCTGGGATTACGCCAGCCGCAATGGCAGCAATTACTCCCCCCATGCCACGCTGCTGTGGACCCCATCGCGCACCGACAGTGCCTGGCTGAAATATGCCCAAGCACCACGCACCAGCGCCCGGGCCGAGCAGGATGTCTCGGTGCTGGCCGGGTTCAATGTCCAGAAAACCCTGTTTGGCAACCTGCCTATCGTCCAGTACGCCCGCCCAAGCGGCGATGGCCTGAATGCGGAAAAAGCCGAAGGTGTTGAACTCGGTTATCGCAAGCAGATTTCAAATACAGTCAGCGCCGACGTGACGGGCTACCGCTACCGCTACACCAATCTGCGCAGCGGCAGCCTGACCGGCTTGATTGGTTGCAGCCCGGCCTTTGGCGCCTTCCCCCTCAACATGATTCCCGGCGTGCAGGTTGATCCTTCACGTTGCCCGGGAATTCTTTCAGGCCAAACCGTCCTCCTGCAGGAAGTGCAGGCCATCAACGGGCTGGCCGGCTGGAGCACGGGCATTGAACTGGCAGCCGAGTGGCTGGTAACGCCGAACTGGCGCCTGCAGCTGTCCTATAGCTGGAGCAAGCTGAACATGGACGAAGGCAAGGATGCGATTGCCGACGCCGATGCCCAGATGACCGAGCGCGCCAAGCCTCGCGAAAGCGCCTCGCTGCGTTCGCAGTGGAACATGAGCACCAGCCAGCAGCTCGATCTCTGGCTGCGCGCCATGTCCAGCTACGAGCGAGTCAACATTACCGATGCGACGCCGACCACCTCGACCGAACCAAGTTATGTCCGCATTCCCGGCTACGTGACCCTCGATTTGCGCTACGCTTACCGTGTCAACAAGGACCTCGAAATTGCGCTGATTGGCCGTAACCTGATTGGTGCCCGTCGCGTCGAATACCTTTCCGACTACATTCCGACGATCGCCAACGAAATCAAGCCTTCGGCCATGTTCACCACTCGCTGGAAGTTCTGAGTCAGTCATGTCCGCCGGTAAGCTCCTTCGTCTTGTCGCTCAGCTCACGCTGGCGCTCGGCATGGTGTTGACCATGCCGACCACCTTCGGCGAAGTCGCCTCGGAAGGGCAGCTCAAGGCCGCCTATCTGGTCAATTTCCTGAAATACGTCGAATGGCCGGGGACGCGTACCACGGTCACGATCTGCCTGTTCGGCCGCGACAGCCTCGGCCCCTACCTGGCCAGCTACGAAGGCCGCCAGGTCGGTGGCCGCGAGTTGCGCATCCGCAAGGTCAACAGCCCCGAACAGCTCACCGACTGCCAGGAGCTGTTCATTCCTGACACCGAAGAAGCACGGGCCGGCACGGTGTTGCGCTGGGTGGACAAGCAAGCGATCCTGACCGTCAGCGACTCGGAGACTTTCACCCGTGACGGCGGCGCCATCGCCCTGATCCGGACCGAAGGTCGCCTGCAATTCGACATCAATGCCGACGTTCTCAACCGGGCCAACCTGAGGGCCAGTTCGCAGATGCTGCGCCTCGCCCGCCAGGTCATCGGGGGCTCGCGATGAACATCGACAACCTGCCCATCCGCCGTCGCCTGGCGCTGATTCTCGCCGTCTCACTCGGCATCAGCCTGCTGCTGACCTCGCTGTTCTTTGCCGTCCGGCAGATCGACCACCGGCGGAATGCCAAACTGACCGAACTGCGCTCGATGGCGGAAGTGATCGCCTTCAATGCCAGCGCCGTGGTCGAATTCCAGGATGTCGCCGGGGCCGAACGTCTTTTCAGCTCACTGGCGCAGCACCCGGATCTGGTCGCGGCCCGCATGCTGAGTACGGACAATGGTTTCACCTTCCGCTACCAGCGCCCCGACGCGCCGGAGCCCGCCGCCAGACACGTCGGCCCGGCGGAGGTCAATGAGGCCACCACTGTTGCCGACTGGTCGCATGTCACAACCATTGTCCCCATTCGCCTGAAGAACGATGTGATTGGTACGGTGGCGATGACGGCCAGCCTGGAAAAAGTCTGGCACGATGCCCGGAACGATTTCATGACTTTCATGGTGGCATCGCTGATCGCCTTCGGGCTGGCCCTGATCATTGCCCAGCGCATGCAGCGGACGCTGCTGACGGCGCTCGGCGCGCTGACCAGCACGGCGAATCGCGTCGCCGAATCGAAGGATTTCAGCGAGCGGGCAAGCAAATACTCGAATGACGAAATCGGCCAGCTGGCCGATGCCTTCAATACCATGCTGGTCGAAATCGCCGACCGCGACCAGGCACTGACCGAGCACCGCGGCCATCTCGAAGAGGTCGTCGAGCAGCGCACCCAGGAACTGCGCCTCGCCAAGGAAAGCGCCGAAGCGGCCAACCGTGCCAAGAGCGCCTTCCTGGCCAACATGAGCCATGAAATCCGCACCCCGATGAACGGCATCATCGGCGTCGCCGACCTGCTCGCCGCCGGCTCGCTGAACACTCACCAGCAGAGCCAGTTGACCACGCTGCGCAGTTCGGCCGACACCCTGCTCTATCTCCTGAACGACATTCTCGATTTTTCACGGATCGAAGCCGGCGGGCTGCAACTGGAAAAACTGCCTTTCAGCATCCGCGAAACCATTGAGCAGGTCGTCTCGGTGTTCTCGCCGACCGCCCGCAAAAAGCATCTCGACCTTTGGTTCGACATCGAACCGTCGCTGCCGGACTTCGTGGTCGGCGACAAATACCGCCTCGGTCAGGTCATCACCAACCTGCTCAACAATGCCCTGAAGTTCACCGAGTCCGGCAGTGTGCGCATTTCCTGCCGGGCGCAACGCGGGCCCTCGGGCCAGGACCGCCTGCTGATCGACATCCAGGACAGCGGCATCGGCATCAACAGCGAGGCGCTGGCCGACATCTTCTCGCCCTTCCGCCAGGCCGATAACAGCATGAGCCGGCGCTTTGGCGGCAGCGGCCTTGGCCTGGCCATCGTGCACGACCTGGTCGGCCTGATGGGCGGGGAAATCACCGCCACCAGCACCCCAGGCCAGGGTTCGACCTTCAGCATCAGCCTGCCGCTCGAAAGCACCCATCATCTCGGCCGCAATCTGCCGGCATGGATGCCGCAGTTGCGCGGTCGCCAGGTACTGGTGGTTTCCGCCAACGCGGCGCGCAGAAATCACTGGCAGGCCATGTTGCGCTGGGCCGGCATCGAGACCATTGCTGCCGCCGACTGCGACGAAGCGCAAGCGATGCTGGCCGCCGGCCAGCCCGATGCCATCGTTATCGAGGACAGCCCCTGCTTCCGCCGCATGCTCGAGCAGTTCACCGACCCGCCGGCCACCCCCTTCCTCTTTGTCTTCAATCTGGAAACGACAGGCAACCAGGCGCCCGAGCTCCCCGAATGGATCAAGGGGCAGTTGCACACGCCCTTTGGCGACCTCACGCTATGGACCGAACTGGCCAAGCTATGGGGTCTGGTGGCCGAAGCCTCGGCGGTACCGGAAGCCACCGGTAACCTGCATTTCAACGCCCATGTCCTGATGGTCGAGGACAACGACACCAATCGCCTGATTCTCGAACAGATCCTCAGCACGCTGGGCTGCACCGTCCACCACGCCAACAACGGCATGGCCGCGCTGGCCGCCCTCGAAGTGGAGCCATTCGACCTGGTGCTGATGGATGTGCAGATGCCGATCATGGACGGCCTGACCGCAACACGCCGCATTCGCGACAACGAAAGGGAACGCGGCCTGCCTCGCCAGTTGATCATCGCCCTGACGGCCAATGCCCTGTCCGGCGACCGCGAAATGTGCCTGCAGGCCGGCATGGACGATTACGTCTCCAAGCCGGTGACCATCGGAGGCATCAGCAAGGCCATCCAGCGCTGGCTTCCCTCGACCCGGGCCGCACCGGCGCTTGCCACGGAAACCGGCAATCCGGACAATGCAACGCTTATGACAGTCATTGACCTGAGCGAGCTGCGGGCCAGCCTCGGCGGCCAAGCCAGCCGGATCATCCCGGCGGTGCTCACGTCCTACCTGAGCGAAGGCGAAAAACATATCGTCGTGCTCAAGGCCGCTGACCGCGAATTCGATGTCGAACTTATCACCCGCATCGTGCATAACCTGAAGAGTTCGAGCGCCGCGCTGGGCATCCGGCAATTTTCCGCGCTGTGCAAGGAAGCGGAACAGCAACTGCGCGCCAACGATATCGAGCCGACCAGGGCCTTGCTGCCGCGCATCATCGCGGATTTTGAAGAGGTCCGCCGGGCGGCCGAAAACATCCTCGCCGAACTGGCCGAAGGCAAGGCATGAACCCGAACGCCAGGCCACGAATCCTGATTGTCGATGACGAACCGGTCATGCGCACGATCACTGAATCCGTGCTGGCCCAGCATGAATTCGACGTCACCACCGTCGACTCGGCCGAAAAGGCCATCGCGCTGGTCACCCAGGGCAAAGCGCCGGATCTCCTGCTGCTCGATGTGCTGATGCCGGGCATGAACGGATTTGAGGCCTGTCGCATCCTGCGCGGCACACCCCGCCTTGAACACCTGCCGATCATCATGCTCACCGCTTTGGACGATCAGGTGTCGATCGACGAGGCCTATCGCTGCGGCGCCACCGACTTCATCACCAAGCCACTGAATATCCCGCTGCTGCCGCACCGCGTGCGCTACCTGCTACGCTCCTCGATCGCCTTCAAGGATCTGGTCGACAGCCAGCTGACGCTGATCCACACCCAGCAGATTGCCCATCTCGGCAACTGGACCATGGATCAGTCCGGCAACATCATCGCCGCCTCGCGGCAGTATCTGGACATCATCGCCGCCTCGCAGGTACCGGTCTTCGAGAATCGCCTGCTCACCCGCGTGCACCGTGAGGATCGCGGTACATTGATCCGCTGCCGGGCTGAAATGCAGAGCGGCCGGCCTTATCAGCTTGATTATCGACTGCGCAGCCTGGCCAACGAAAACGCCTGGCACCACGTGCACGAGCGGGGCTTCCCGCGGTTCGACAACAAGAACTGCTACCTGGGCGCAACCGGTTTCACCCAGGACATTTCCGAACGCGTTGCCCAGGAAGAGCAAATCCGCCAGCTGGCCTGGCATGATCCGGTCACCGGCCTGAACAACCGCGACCGGCTGACCGAGCTGCTGGAGCGCGATCTCAACGCCGAAAACCACAAGGCGGACAAGGTCGGGCTGGCGATTCTCTTCATCCATCTCGGCAATTTGCGCAATGTCTCCACCGTGCTCGGCCAGGAGACCGCCGATGCGGCCATTCGCGCCCTCGCCAACCGCCTCAAGGGCCTGCTCGAAACGCCGCCCGACTGCACCTGTGTGTTGGACCAGGATTCCCTGCATGACGCCAAGCTGGCCCGTTATGACGAACAATCCTTCGTCCTCGCCCTGCCCGGTACGCTGGATCGGGAAAGCATCCGCTGCTATGCTGGCACGGTGCATGAAACCCTGGGCCGGCCCATGCTGCTGCTCGGCGACGAAGTACTGATCACGCCCTTCATCGGGATTTCCTACTACCCGGAAGATGCGGCAGAAACCACCGAGCTGATCCGGCGCGCCATGCTCGTTGCGCTGCATGCCGCGAGCAGCAACGGCAGCGCGATCAGCTTCTTCGACCCGCAACATGACCATGAGGCAGCGCGCCGCCTCGTTCTGGAGCGCGGCCTGCGCGTCGCGCTCGAACAGGGCGGTCAGCTGCTGCCCTATTTCCAGCCGAAAATCTCGGCCACCACCGGCGAAGTCATCGGCGCCGAAGTCCTGTTGCGCTGGCAGCACCCGGTGCTCGGCTTCATCACGCCGGACCGCTTCATTCCGCTGGCCGAGGAAGTTGGCCTCATCCATCCGATCAGCGAGTGGCTGATCGGTCATGTCTGCGAACTGATTGCCGACTGGCTGGCCCTGCGACATCAAGTGGGCACGATCAGCATCAATCTGTCGGCCGAGAGTTTCTTCCAGCGCTCGCTGATCCAGTTCATCGACGAAATACTCTCCCGTACCGGCGTTCCCGCCAACCAGCTGATCATCGAACTGACCGAAAGCGTGCTGATGCAGAACGCCGATACCGCGCACCAGGTCATCAGCGAACTGCGCGAACGCGGCATCCGCATCTCGCTCGACGATTTCGGCACCGGCTTCTCCTCGCTGGGCTATCTCAACCGTTTCAGCATCGATGAAATCAAGATCGACCGCTCCTTCGTGACCGATCTCGACATCCAGGGCAAGCAGCGGGCGCTGGTCCAGGCCATCATCAGCCTGGGCTCGGCGCTCGGCCTCAAGGTCGTCGCCGAGGGCGTCGAAACTCAAGAACAGGCCAATTTGCTGCGCCAGATGGGTTGCGACATTTTCCAGGGATTCCTTTTTGCCCGGCCGATGCCGGCCGAAGCGTTCATTGGCTTCCGGCTGCCAAGCATCGCAAGCAGCGAAAATCCCGGAGAAATTCAGTGAGCCAGTACGGGCGCCACTCCGGGAGGCCAGCGGGCAGCACCTTGCTGGCTGCCCTGCTCCTTTGCCTGGCCGCCCCGTGTTCAGCCGCCATCGATGCCATCGATCTTTCGCTCGAAGATCTGCTCAGGGTCAATATCATCGCGACCCCGAAATTTGCCGAGAATCCGGACCAGATTCCTTCCGTCGTCTCGATCCTGACCAACGAGGATATTCGCCTCTACGGCTGGCGAACCCTCGGTGATGCCCTGCGCACACTGCAGGGTTTCAACGTCACCGACGACCACACCTACAGCTACGCCGGTGTCCGTGGCATCTCGCAGCCCGGTGACTACCGTCCACGCCTGCAAATCCTGATCGACGGCATGTCGGTCAATGAAAACATCTTCGCCAGCGCCCCGGTCGACTCGGCATTTCCGCTCGATATCGGCCTGGTCGAACGCATTGAAGTGATCCGCGGCCCAAGTGCTTCGGTCTATGGCGGCGATGCGATGTTCGGCGTGATCAACGTCGTGACCCGCAGCGGCCAGAGTGTCGGCAGCGAAGCCAGCCTGAGCCTCGGCAGCGGTGCCAATCGCCGCCTGCGGGCCAGTTGGGGCGGCCAGGTCGGCGGCAACGATGTGCTGATTTCGGCCACCGGCTTTGACGTCAATGGCCGGACGCTGGCCTTCAACGATGTCAACGGCGACGGCAGTTCCCACGACCTGCACCGGGTTGGCGGCGAAGACGGCGGACAATTGTTTTTCAAGGTTCGGGGCGACGACTGGCACCTCTCATTCACCCACGCCAAGCGCAACCGCATCGTCCCCACCGCCAGCTATGACACCATCGCCGACGACCACAGCCATGTCGAATCGGATGCCTACACCCTGCTCGACCTGAGCAAGGATTGGAAGCTGAACGCCAGCAACAAGCTGCAACAGCGCATCTATTTTGGCGATTACGCCTACGATGGCCTCTTTCCCTACGACTACTCGGCCGATCTGGGCGATCCACACGCCATGAACATCGACAAGGTACGCGGCAGCTGGTGGGGGATCGAGAATCGCCTGGTCAATACCAGTTGGTCGGGCCAGCGGTGGACCGTCGGCGTCGAATACAAGGCCAACTGGCGGCAGAACCAGAGCAATTTTGACCGCGGCTATGGCTGTATCAACGCGGACTTGAGCATCAGCCCCAACCCCTGCCTGGACAGTCATCAAAACAGCCGGCAACTGACTCTGATGGCCCAGGACGAAATTCAGTTGGGCAGCGCCAACCTGCTGACGCTGGGCCTGAGCTACAACGACCTTGGCAAGCTGGGCACCTTCTGGAGCCCGCGCCTCGGCATGACGCACGATGCCGGCCAGGCCGGCCTGTTCAAGCTGCTGTACGGTACGGCATTCCGCGCCCCGACGGCCTATGAGCGCGCCTACACCACGTCCACCTTCGCCTACGGCAACCCCAACCTCGCTCCGGAAAAGATGCGCTCGCTGGAATTCTCATGGGAGAAACGCTTCAGCCAGCTTTCCCGCCTGACGGCGACGGTCTACCACTTCCACATCGACAAGATGGTGACGACCGACGATAACGGCGTCGCCGCGAATAGCGCGCATACCAACGGCTCCGGCCTGGAAATCGAATACGAGCAGCGCTGGAGCAACGGCAGCCGACTGCGTACCGGCTACACGGTGCAGAACGCGGCAGAATCGAGCCACAGCTTCGACAATTCGCCGCACCAGATGGCCAAGCTCAACCTTGCCCTGCCGACCGGCATTACCCACCTGATGGCCGGCCTTGAAGCGCAATGGATCAGCAGCCGCCAGGCCAATATCGGTAGCGAGCGAATTCCCTCATATACGCTGGCCAATCTGAACCTGAGCTATACCCCCAGCGGCAAGCACTGGGAAATCGCGCTCGGCATCTACAACCTGTTCGATCATCGCCACAACGACCCGGTAGCCACCGACGAAGTGCTCGGCGTCCGTCGCTGGCAGATGCCGCAACTTGGCCGCAGCGCCATGCTCAGGACCACATTGCACTTCTAGGACGCCGGGCAGCCCCTCAGTCGGCCAGTTCGATCTGCCCGCTGATATTGGTCGTCAGCAGGCTTTCACCGGCTTCCAGCGGGGCTGGTGCCGCCTCGGCAGCCAGCATCGCGCCCCGGCTGGCACGCATCATCGGCATCGGCATGCCGCCGCCCTGCTGGATATTGAGCTGCTTGATTTTCCAGCCCTTGCCCAGTTGCTCGGCAACCACGGCAGCGCGGCTCTGGAAGGCGCGGATCGCCTCCCGCGTCGCTTCGTCCTCGACCTGGCGCCGCGTTTCCGGCGAGGGCATCTGGCTGAGCGCACCGACCGCCAGGCGCATTTGCTGCAATTTGCCAAGCAGTTCCGAGACCGCGCCGGTGTCTTTCGACTCGATGACCAGTTCGCTGCGCATACGCCAACCGTCGATCTTCTGGGCCTGACCGTAGACCGGGTAAGTTGCTTGATGGCCGCTCTTGACGCTGACCCCCGTTTTGGCGCGAATGACTTTCAGGGCCTCGGCAATATCGGTATTGACGCGGCGCGCCAACTCCGCCGGGTTATTGCCGCTGGCTTCGCTGAACACGCTGGCGCGCACCATGTCGTTCGCCGCCGGCCGGCTGGCCTCGGCTGACAGATCGACCAGGGTGCCGGCATGGGCAATCGCCCCGGCAACACAACCGGCCAACAAGACAGTCAGTCGTTTCATTGTCCGCCCTTGTCCTGCAGCCGGCCATAAATCACCAGTAACACGATGGCAACGACGACGGAGGCGAAAAACCCGGCGCCCTCGCCGGCCCGATACCAGCCCATGGCCTGACCGAGCATGCCGGCCAGAAACGAGCCGCCGATGCCGAGCAGCACAGTGGCGATGAAGCCCATGTTTTCTTTGCCCGGATGCAGCAACTTGGCAATGACGCCGACCACAACGCCGACGACGATGGTCCACACGATTCCCATAGTCGAATCTCCTTTTCCCCTGAACCAGAACCCTGGCCGACGAAACACGCTGGCTCACCAGCAACCATCGGCTATCTGTCGATATTAACGCCGTGGCATGCCAATGGTTGGCCGCAATGGGTAAAGATTTGTCGCCGGCGGTCCGACATCAGGCCACTGCCAGGCGCTCGGCCAGCGTATCCATCAGTACCCGCACTCGATGCGGCACATGGCGATTGCTCGGCAACATGGCGTAGATGCCAAGCTCGGGAATCGGATAACCGGCCAGGATTTCCTCGACCCGCCCGGCCGCCAGAAAGGTATCGACAATGAAATCCGGCTGGCAGGTGATGCCCAGCCCCTGCGCCGCAGCTTCGGTCAACACTTCGCCGTTGTTGGCATTGAGGCGGCTGCGCACATGAAAACTCTCCAGCACCCCATCGACCATGAATTGCCAGACCTGACTGCTGCCGGCATAGGTGTAGCCGAGGCAGACGTGATGGGCCAGTTCTGAAGGGTGCAGCGGTCGCCCGTGGCGAGCCAGGTAGTCCGGTGAGGCGACTACCAGCATGCGGCTCTTGCCGATCTTGCGCGCCACGTCGCCGGCATCGAGCCGGCGGGTAATGCGGATCGACAAGTCGATGCCTTCCTCGATCAGATTGACCCGACGGTCGCTGTAATCCATGTCGAGCACCACCTCGGGGTAACGCTGTGAAAAGTCGAGCAGCACGGGGGCCAGCCGTTTCAGGCCGTAGCTCAAGGGCAGGCTGATCCGGATATTGCCGCGCGGTGTCAGGCGCTCTTCGGCGACACCGGTTTCGGCCGCCTCGACCAGATTGAGGATGACCCGGCACTTTTCCAGATAGGCGGTGCCGCCCGAGGTCAGCGTCAGGCGGCGGGTGCTGCGCGCCATCAGCTTGACGCCAAGATGGGCTTCCAGTGCGGCGATCTGCCGGGTAACGACGGAACGGGCGACGCCCATCTGCTGTGCCACGGCAGCAAAACTACCTAGTTCAGCCACTCGAACAAAGAGGTGCATCGCGTCCAGTCGATCCATTGTTGCAATATCCGCAATAGTGATTTGCACATTGTCGGCTATTTCGTTCCAAATAACAGGCATAAAGTCCGTCCATCGACACAGGAGTTGCAGCAATGACACAGATCCCAAGCGCCTTATTTGTCCCGCACGGTGCGCCGACCTTCGCGCTCAACCCGGGTGCAGCCGGCGCCGCACTGAGCGCACTGGCCGCCACCCTGCCCCTGCCGCGGGCCATCGTCATCGTCAGCGCCCACTGGGATACGGCCGTGCCGACCGTCGGTTTCGCCGAACGGCCGGAAACCATCCACGATTTCTGGGGTTTTCCGGAAGAGTTGTACGGCCTGCGCTACCCGGCCACCGGTTGCCGCGAGGCTTCCGAAGAAGTCGTTGGCGCCCTGCACGCCACCGGCCTGCCGGTCGCCAACGATGCCCAGCGCGGCCTCGACCACGGCGCCTGGGTGCCGCTGCGCCTGATGTTCCCCGATGCCGAAGTGCCGGTCATCCCGGTTTCCATCCAGAGCCGTGGCGGCCCGGAAGCGGCCTACCAGCTCGGCCAGGCACTGGCCCCGCTGGCCGCCAAGGGCTTTCTGATCATCGCCTCCGGCAACGTTACCCACAACCTGCGCGACTACCAGATGGCAACGCGCAGCGGTGGGCAAACCCCGGCCTATGTGCGCCAATTCACCGACTGGCTGGCCGAGCGCCTCGCCGCCAAGGACATCGATGCGCTGCTCGACTACCGCCGCCAGGCCCCCGGCGGCATGCAGGCCCACCCGAGCGATGAACATTTGCTGCCGATCTATGTCGCACTCGGTGCCGGCGGCGAAAACGCCAGGGCCGAGCGCTTCCATGCCGGCATCGACGATTACGTGATCGCCATGGACGCCTACGCCTTCCAGCCCCAATAAAGGAACCCAAACATGACCTACACCAAAACCGCCAAGGCCCTGCACTGGCTGATGGCCATCCTGCTCTTCGGCCTGCTGGCCCTCGGTTTCTACATGCACGACCTGCCGCTGTCACCGGACAAGCTGAAGCTCTATTCGTGGCACAAATGGGCCGGCGTCACCGCCTTTCTGCTGCTCGTCATTCGGCTCTTCTGGCGCCTGACGCATCGCCCGCCGGCCCTGCCCGACAGCATGCCGAAGACCATGCAGTTCGCCGCCCACGCCGGCCACCTGCTGCTCTACGGACTGATGATCGCCATCCCGCTGACCGGCTGGCTGATGAGTTCGGCCAAGGGCTTTCAGACCGTCTATTTCGGCCTGCTGCCCATCCCTGACCTGCTGGAAAAGAACAAGGAAATCGGCGACCTGCTGGCCCTGGTGCACAAGAGCCTGAACCTGCTCTTCGTCGCCGTGCTGGCCGGCCACATCGGCGCCGCCCTGAAACACCACTTCATCGACAAGGACGACATCCTGACCCGGATGCTGCCCAATAAATAACGGTCATTCCCGCGAAAGCGGGAATCCAGAAACTTAACCCTCATGGATTCCCACTTTCGCACCCCAAGGGTACTTCCTGCGGGGCGCGGGAATGACAACCCAGCCACCACGGAGAACCGCCATGAAAAAACTTGCTCTCGCCCTGGCTTTCGCCAGCCTGATTCCCGCCGCCCACGCCGTCGAATACACGCAGGTTCAGCCAGAGAAAAGCGCCATCAATTTCACCTACAAGCAGATGGGGGTCGCAGTCGATGGCAAATTCAGGAAATTTTCCAGCCAGCTGAATTTCGATCCAGCCAAGCCGACCGCCGCCAAGGCCACCTTCGATGTCGAACTGGCCAGCGTCGACACCGGTGCCCCGGAGGGCGACCAGGAAGTGGCCGGCAAGCCGTGGTTCAACACCAAGGCCTTCCCGACCGCCAAGTTCGTTTCCGGCACGGTCAAGCCGCTCGGCGGCAATAAGGTCGAAGTCGCCGGCCAGCTCACCATCAAGGGCAAGACCCAGGATGTCGTCGTGCCAGCCACCTTCATCGCCCAAGGCAACACCGGCGTCTTCGAAGGCAGTTTCACCATCCGCCGCGCCGACTTTGCCATCGGCGAAGGCAGCTGGGCCAAGTTCGACATCGTCGCCAACGATGTCGTGATCAAGTTCCGCATCACCGCCAACAGCAAGTAACCCCCAACCCCTACGGAGAAACCCCCATGAAAAAACAACTCGCCACCCTCGCCTTCGCACTCGCCGCTGCGGGTCTTAACACCGCGGCCTTTGCTGCCCCGGAAACCTTCGTCGCCGACAGCAGCCACACCTTCTCGCGCTTCTCGTACAGCCACTTCGGCTACTCGACCCAGCAATCGCGCTTCAACAAGAACAGCGGCAAGGTCGTTTTCGACAAGGTCGCCAAGACCGGCTCGGTCGACATCGTGATCGACACCAAGTCCATCGACACCGGCTCAGACACCTTCAACGAGCACATTCAGGGCGAAGATTTCCTCGACACGGCCAAGTACCCGACCGCCACCTTCAAGTCCACCAAGGTCATCTTCGAAGGCGACAAGCCAGCCAAGGTCGAAGGCAACCTGACCCTGAAGGGCGTGACCAAGCCGGTCACCCTGACCGTCACCAGCTTCCAGGCCATGCCGCACCCGATGCTCAAGAAAGACGCCATCGGCGCCAACGCCTACACCGTCGTCAAGCGCTCTGAATTCAACGCCGGCAAGTACGCGCCGTACGTCGGCGACGAAGTGCGCATCGAGGTGGCCATCGAGGCGATCAAGGAGTAAGCCTTAGCGGGCGCAAAAAAACGCCGGCCCCGCGAGGCCGGCGTTTGCATTTTTGCTTCGGCCATTGCCGGCCGACTGCCCGTCAGCCTAGGCAACGCGAAACCCGGAGACCGCCATGGCCAGACTCTGTGACAGCGCCCGCAGGTCGCTGGTCGAGGTGCTGACACTTCGGGCTGCCGCGTTGGTTTCCTCGACCATGTTGGCGATGCGCTCCATGCTCTGGGCGATTTCGGTCGACGCCACCTTCTGCTCCGATACCGATTCGGTAATGTCGTTGACACCATGTCGGGACTGCCTGACGGCGTCCCGCGAATGGGTGAGCACGCCTTCCACCTCGCCAGCCAGCTTCGTGCTGGCATCAATGGATTTTTCCCCCGCTTCGATGGCTGCCTGCACGGCATCGGATTGCGCCATGATCGAATGGGTGACGGCATCGATCTCGTTGGCTGACTTGCCCGATTTTTCGGCCAGCTTCCTCACTTCGTCGGCCACCACGGCAAAGCCGCGACCGGCCTCGCCGGCACGTGCCGCCTCGATGGCGGCATTGAGCGCCAGCAGGTTGGTCTGGTCGGCAATGTCGCGCACTTCCTTGGTCATGCCGGTGATCGCCTGCGTGCTCCTGACAAACTCATCCACGGTACGGGCGATTTCGCCCATGTTTTGCTGAATCCTGGCGACTTCGCCAACCAGTTGCGAAACCTTCTGCGAGCCCTCGGTCGTCCGTTCGACGCTTTCCGAAGCCTGGCGCTGCACATCCTGGGCCGTATCTGAAACCGAGGAAATCGCCACCGTCAGTTGCTCGACGGCCGCCGCGCTGCTTGCCACGGCGTTGGATTGCTGTTCGGAAACATCGGCCAGAGACGATGACGAACCGGCCAACTGTTCGGAAGCCGCATCGACCTGTTTGCTCGCCTGATGCACCTCGCCGATGATTTTTTGCAGTTGCCCCATCATGGTGTTGAAGGCTGTCGCCATGCGGCCGATTTCGTCACGGTTGCGCACCTCGGCGCGCTGGGTCAGGTTGCCGCTGCCGGCGATGTCGCTCATCGTGCCTTCAAGATCGGCCAGCGGGCCAGTGATCGATCGGACGAAAACGACGGAGAGCGTCACCAGCACGAACAAGGCGACCAGCAGGGAGGCCACCAGTCCGGTCTTGACCGCAGAGAAGGTTGCCGCAGCATTTGCCGCCTCTTCCGCATTGATTTCCTGCGAGATTTTCTGTATTTCAGTGACCAGATCGTCAATTGCCTTGGTCGGGGCACGGTCCATGCCGCGCACCAGTTTGTCGACCGTTGCCGCGGGGTCGGCCGCTCCACGGTCGTATTGCTTCAGCGCCTCGCGATAGGAAGGACCGAGTGCCTCGAAGGTCGCCATCACCGCCGATATCCTCAGGCGCTCGGCAATCCCCAGTTGGCTGGCAGCGGCCTGAACCTGCTTCAGGCGCTCCTTGACGACGACTTCCTCTTCGTCGAACTGCTTGAGATGCTTGGCGAAGGCCTCAGCATCCTTGCCCCGAAGCAGGATGTTCTTCCATTCCTGCACCTGCGTCTTGAAACGGACCTGCGTACCGCGCGCCTTGTCGATGGTTTCGACGAGCAGAGCATGGCGCTCCATGCTGCGGGTGGATGCATCGTTCAGCTTGCTGGCCTGGAAGAAGGAGAACATCCCGACGCAGAGCAAGGCCAGGAGGGCCAGCGACACGAGCACGAACAGCTTCTGTTTGATCGTTAATTGCATACATCCCCCGCAAAAAATCGTATCGAAATCGCCGACGGACGCCGGGCAGTGTGTTTCCGGATCGCCCATCGCTGCCACCCAAAAGCTGGGCGCGCGAACAACGCTACATTGTTTGGAACTTAGCCTGTCTGGGCATTGTGGACACAAGAAAAAATCTCGTCCACTGTCCTTTGCCGGCTGGCCGGCGCGCTTCTGTTTATGCTGCCTGCGAGCGCCCCGCCGCGACAAACTCACCGCTTTGCAGACCTTGCGTCAGGTCGTCGCCGGGCATCGGCTTGCCGAACAAATAGCCCTGGAAGATCTGGCAGCCGGATTGGGCCAGGAAATCGCGCTGGGCTTCTGTTTCGACGCCTTCGGCCAGCACTTCCATGTTGAGGTTGAGGCCAAGGGTGATGACCGTGTTGGAAATGGCACAATCGCTTTCGTTGTGCGGCAAGTCACGAACAAAAGCGCGGTCGATCTTCAGGCGATTGAGCGGGAAGGCCTTGAGGTAGGCGAGCGATGAATAGCCGGTGCCGAAGTCGTCGAGCGCCGTCTTGACGCCGAGAAAATTGAGGCCGCGCATGATGTCGATGGCGCCAATCGGGTCGACCATCAACAGGCCTTCGGTAATTTCCAGTTCGAGCAGCCGGCTGGGCAGGCCGGTTTCGTCGAGGACGAGTTGCACCGAGGCCAGCAGGTCGTTGCGGCGGAACTGGCGGGCGGAGAGGTTGACGGCCACCGGGATGTCGAACCCGAGTTCGGTCTGCCATTTCTTGGCCTGGGAACACGCCACGCGCATGACCCACTCACCAATCGGCACGATCAGCCCGGTTTCTTCAGCCACCGGAATGAACTGGATGGGCGACACCTGGCCCAGTTCCGGGTTGTGCCAGCGCAACAGCGCTTCCACTCCGACCAACTTGCCATCACCGGCATTGACCTGCGGCTGGTAGACGACCGAGAACTCGTTGCGCTCGAGCGCCATGCGCAACATGCGTTCGAGCTTGAACAGCTGGCTGCCCAACTCGTTCATTTCGCGCGAATAGTATTTGTAAAGGTTGCGGCCATCGGCCTTGGCGCTGTACAGGGCCGACTCCGCCGCGATCATCAGCGTCTTGCTCTCCTGGCCGTCGGTCGGATAGATCGCCGCCCCGATACTGATGCTGACATGTACGTTGAGGCCGCCCAGTTCGAAGGGCCGCCCGAAGGCGGTGAGCAGTTTTTCGCAAATGCTGCCGATGGTCTGTGGATCGGCAATTTCGTTGAGCTGCACCGAAAAACGGTTTCCGCCGAGGCGGGCAACGATGTCGTACTTGCGCAGGCTTCGCTTGATGCGCTCGGCGGCTTCGATCAGCACCTGATCGCCGACCGAGTAACCCAGCGAATCGTTGATCAGCTTGAAACGGTCGAGGTCCAGTTGCAGTATCGAGAACCGGCTGTTGTTGCGCTTGGCATTGGCCAGCTGCTGGTCAAGCGCCGACAGCCAGGATTCGCGATTGGGCAGGGCGGTCAGTCCGTCGAAGGTGCGCAGCTGATCAAGCAGGGCTTCGACTGTTTTTTGCTGGCTGAGGTCGAAAATCATGCCGGTGTAGTTCGTCACCTTGCCGTCTATACCCTTCACCACGACAATCGACAGCAGGGCCGGGTAGATCTCGCCACTTTTGCGCCTGTTCCAGATCTCCCCTTCCCAGGAGCCGGAGAGCGCCAGTTCATGCTGCATCCGCTCGAAGAAGGCCGCATCGTGTCGTCCGGACTTGAGGATGCGCGGATGCTGGCCGATGATTTCCTCGCGGCTGTAGCCGGAAATCCTCAGGAAGGCCGGGTTGACCTCGATGATTCGCTGTTCGGCATCGGTGACCAGGATGGATTCGACGCTGTTGGCAAAAACGGCTTCGGCCAAATTGAGCTGGTGTTCGGCAACGCGACGGCCAGCCTGGATCTGGCGAATCAGGATGCCGGCCAGCACGAAAGCCAAGAGCACCAGCAGGGCGCTGAGCGATAGTTCCTGCCAGGCGCGGTTTTCCTCCTGCTCGGCGCTGAGCCCGACCGCCTCGTTCAGGCTGTCCTCCAGCTTCTTCATGGCATCGATCTTGATGCTGGCAACCTGGAACCAGGCCTCCGGGGTTGGCAGCGCCACGGACAGCAAATCGGATGCGGCCCCCTGGCCGTTCGACTCTTCCCACAATGCAGCGGCCTTGACCTTCCGCCGGATGCGTTCTGCCTCCTTGATGCCAGGCTCCAGCAAAATCTCGCGATACTGGCGCTCGGCCTCGGGCTCGGCCAGGCGGATGAAATTGACCAGACGGGCCTGCTCGGTTGCCCGGAGATTGTTCAGGATCAGCATCCGGCCGGCGCTGAAGTTGTGATCGGCAAGGATAGCCGATAGCAAGGCGCGCTCCTTGCCCGCTGTTTCCTTGGCCTGGGAAAAGGCCACGAAGGCCATTTGCTTGCGGAACAGCGAGGACTTGACCGCATTGCCAAAGGTGCTCAATTGCATGTCAAACAGTGAATCGATAACCTCGGTATAACGATCCACCGTGTAATCACGGGAAATCTCGCGATTTCTGACCCGCTGCCTCAGTGCCTGCAGTTGGGCTGCCACGGAATCGAGGCCAGTGAGAATCGACTGATCCGTCACATGTTCGCGCACGATGGACTGCAATTCGCCGAACGATGCATCGGTTTGATTTTGCTGGGTGGCCAGCATGTCGACGAAACGCGCACCGCGCGAGGCAATAACGCCGCTGGACAGCCCGCGCTCACGTTGCAGCTCGTGGATCAAGCGGCTGATCGAACCACTCGCCCCCATCCATTTGCGATCCAGGCTGGCATTGCGCAATTGGTCGTAGCGCTCGACCAGGCTGTGGATGGCGAAAAACGACAGTGCCAACAGAAACACGACCAGCAACCACGTGGCATTGCGCCGGATCGGTGCCAGGCGGTCCTGGGTGATCCGTGGCGTGGCTGATTGCGGACTGTCGTCTGATGTCATTCGGTAAATGAATAAAATTTAAAAATTACAGCAATCCTTGCACTCTATCAGATCTGTTAAAATTGAAACTTAATCTCGATCAGTTTGGAGCTTGGCATGCGCATTCGGTGGAGCAGCGATCTGGAAACCGGCGTCCGGGCGATCGATCTTCAACACGAAGAGTTGATCGGCATGCTCAACGAACTGGATGCCGCGCACTCAGGCGGCTGCGCACAATCCGTCCTCGGCGACGTGCTGCAGCGTCTCGGCACCTACGTCATCTTCCATTTTGGCACTGAAGAATCGCTGATGGCCGGCCTGCCGCACAACGAAACCCATGCCCGGCAGCACCGGCAGGAACACGCCGCCTTCATTGAAAAGCTGTCCGGAATGCGCGCACAAGCCCAGGACGATGGTACGAAGACGATGGAAGCGCTGATCGATTACCTCAACGAATGGCTGTATCAACACATCCTGAAGAGCGACCGCGCGCTTGCTGTGCAGCTCAACCAGAAACAGGCCGCCCTGCCGATGCAGTGATGCGGATTGCCAGCAAAACCTTGCCGCCGACCGGGAAAACAACGAGACCGAGACTCAGGCGGCCTCAGTTCTTGAACAGCTCTTTCAGGAATTTTTCGACATAGGCCGGACGAACCGGCTTGACGATGTAACCGCGGGCACCAAGCCCGGCGGCTTGCTGGACAATGGTCCGCGAGGTATCGCCCGTCACCATGACCACGGCCGTCTCGGGGCTGGCTTCGAGAATTCTCGGCAGCGCCTCCAGGCCGGAGAGGATGGGCATATTGACGTCGAGAAAGAGCACGGCGGGTTTGTGGTTCATGGCTGCGCGGATGGCTTCCTCGCCATTGCCGGCCTGACCGACGATATTCAGACCCAGCTCGCTGAGCACGCCCTTGAGCAACAGCCGGATCGAACTGTTGTCGTCGGCAATGACAACGGTCGGCCGCTGGCTGACGCCATTGTTGGCTGGCTTGGCATCGCCCCGCTCGGCGCCTGACGCTTTCGCAGCGCCCTCTGCACCGTTCGTTCGCGAAGCCGGCCGGCGGGTTTCGCCAACCAGGCGCAATTCATCGATAACCTGTTTCTGGCTGAAGGGTTTGCGCAAAAAGCCGGCCGCCCCGGCATCGGCAGCCCGCGCCTCGATTCCTGTGCCTTCCGAGGCGGTCATGAACAGGACATCGATCTCCGGATGCCTGGAATTGATCTCTTGCAGGATGCTCAGCCCATCCCGGCCCGGCAGCCGATAGTCGAGACAGACAATATCCGGTGACATTGTGCTGACTGCCTCCATCACGCCATTGCCATCCGGCAAGGTACCAACAACTTCGTAGCCCTGGCTGGTCAACAAGACGCTGAGCAAAGTTCGCATCGAGGCATTGTCATCAACGATCAGGACACGCATTCGGAATCTTTCATCATTTTCAGGCGAATTGTATTTTCGGTGAGAGGAGAAAATCGCTGGCGGAGAGCATGTTAGCTGCGATCTCGGGCACCTTGCTGCATTTTTTGCAGCTCCCCTTTGATCAAGGCCGACTGCGAACCGGTCGCCCCTACCCAACGATCGAGAAGGATGCCATTGATCCACATCAGGTGACATCGGCGGCAGCTTGCGACATATCGTCGCGCGACGATATGTCGCACCAGCAGAAGCTTTGGTTTCTGTAGCATTCGCCCGTTTCAAGCACAATCCCAGGGGTTAAGCAGAATGAATTTCAGCGGGCGAACAGCTTTCCAGGCAAAAAAATACCACTTCAAACCAAGCAGGATTGCCTGGCTTGTCGCGCTGGCACTCTCCAGTGTCCAGGCCCAGGAATCCACGGTGGTTCTCGGTGAAGTGACCGTCAATTCCGGCAACACCGGATCCCTGCCGACGCGCAGCATCCTGACCTCGGTCGACGTCATGGGCGCCGAGCGGGTCAAGGACAAGAATGTGATGAACAGTTGGGAGCTGATCGGCCAGATGCCCGGCGTCCAGCTGACCGAATTCCGCCTCGGTGCCGAATCCGGCAAACCGTCGTTCCGCGCCTTCAATGGCGAGGGCTACATCAACGGCATCAAGCTGCTGATCGACGGCGTACCAAGCAACGTCAATAGCGGCAACATGCGCCACCTGGACATGATCTTCCCGCTGGACATCGACTACGTCGAAGTCGTGCGGGGTACCAACGATCCACGCTATGGCCTGCACAACATCGGTGGCAACATCAACGTCGCCACTCGGCAAGGGGGCAACTATGCCGACGGTCGGCTGACTTACGGCAGCTTCAATACCCAGGAAGTCCAGGCCGCTTTCGGCCGAGAATCGGGCGGCTTTGCGCAGAACTACTTCGTCGCCAAGCAGGATTCCGACGGCTATCGCGATCATTCCAGGTCGGAAAAATACAGCCTGGGCGGCAAGTGGTTCTACACCTCCGATGCCGGCGACCTGAAAGCCGGCCTGATCGCCCGCATCCACAACCAGGAGGCAGAATCCGCGGGCTACCTGACTGCGGCCGAACTCGGCGCCAACCGCTTCCAGTCGCCAGCGCGAAACGGCAACGACCACGACAACCGCGACATGCAGCAATTCAGCGGCCACCTGGACTACCAGATCGCGCCCAACCTCGCCTACAGCACCAAGCTCTACTACAACAGCATCGACGATGACCGCTACGTCACCTACACCGGTTATTCGGGCAGTACCCTGCCCCGCCAGCGCCGACTGTGGAATGAGGAACATACGGGCTGGACCAACACGCTGACCTGGCAGGCAAATAAGCTGCTGGCCATCGAAGGCGGCTTCAACTATGAGCACCAGGACAACCGCTACCGGCGCTATCGCTACGCCTACTCGATACCAACCGACTTCTCGACACCGGCCTCGACGGCGAACGACGAGAGCTACACGCTCGACAATTTTGGCGCCTATGTCCAGGCGATCATCAAGCCGAGTGAATCGTGGAAGATCGTGCCGGCGTTCCGCACCGACAGCTTCAAGGGGCATACCACGCTCAACGCCACCGGTCTGGGCTACCCGCTGCAAGACTATGGCTGGATCAACCAGCCGAAGCTGAGCATTGTCTACAGCCCATCGCCGGCCTTCAGCATCTACGGCAACTGGGGACGCACCTTCCAGATTCCGACCGGATCAAAAACTCCGGCCTACCTGCTCCCTGCAGCCAATCCCATCAACCCATCGATCAATACGGGCATTGAACTAGGCACCAAACTGAAGCTGACGGAACGCACAGAAGCGCGTATCGCCGTCTGGCAGCAGGACGCCAGAGACGAAATCGCCAACCTGCCCAGCGCCGACGCCACCAAGAATCTGGGGGAAACACGGCGCAAGGGGGTCGATTTCCAGATCACCGCCCACATCGCCGACAAGGTCAAACTCTGGTTCTCGCACGCCTACCAGGAAGCGAAGGTCGTCGGCGGCTATTCGTCGCTGACCGGCAAGGAGGTTTTTGCAACGCCGCGCTATATCTCGAATGTCGGTGTGGAATATCGGGCCACCGAAAGCCTGAGCTTCGACCTGCAAGGCCGCGCCCAGGGCAACTATTACATCGACGACCAGAACGCCAAAGGCAAGTACGGCGGCTATGTGCTGTTCGACGGCGGCGTGCATTACACGCTGAGCAAGAATATCGGCATCGACCTGCAGGTCAGGAACATGTTCGATCGCAAGTACGAATACGTCTGGTACGACAATTTCTTCTACGCGCCAGCTTCGTATCAGCCGATGTTCTCGCCCGGTGCCGGCCGCTCGGTCTATGCATCGATCAACCTGAAAATGTAAGCTTGTCTGTTAAAAGAATGCGGAATCGCATCGCGGTTCCGCATTCTTTTTTCAACCTGATTCATTTTTCGCGCCCCCCGGGTGCAAAGTAGCCCACTCCGACAACCGCTCCCCCCCTTTTCATCCACTTGAACAAGCGAACACTTCGAGCCTGGACGCATACCCTGCACAAGTGGCTGGGCCTGACGCTTGGCCTGCTCTTCTCGCTGCTCGGCGTCACCGGTAGCCTGCTGGTTTTTTACCCGGAACTCGAACTCGCAACCAATCCGTCGCTGGCAGCCCGGCCACCAGTCAGCCTGGTTTCGCCGACGCAAATTGTTGCGGCCCTGCAGCGGGCAGAACCCGAACGTAGCGGTGCCTGGCGGATCGAGTTGCCGCGCAGCGATACCGCCCCGATCACCGCCCGTTACTACAAGCCGATTGAAACCGCCCATCGCGGTTTTTCCCCATTGATCCTCACGCTGGACCCAACGACCCTGGCGGTGACCAGCAAACGCTTCTGGGGAGAGGATTTCTTCACGTGGATCTACGACCTCCACTACAGCCTGCTGCTCGGGGAAACGGGCAAAACCCTGCTTGGCATCACCTCGTTGCTCATCCTTGCCCTGCTGCTGAGTGGCCTGTATTTGTGGTGGCCAAGCCCGGGAGGCTGGAAAGGCGCACTCAGCATCAAATCGAATGCCGTCTGGAAACGGCGTGTATACGACCTCCACGCCAAACCCGGTGTGTATGGCCTGCTGCTGACCGCAACGCTGACGCTGACCGGCCTTTTACTTGTGGTGCCCGGCTGGTTCACGCCAAGCATCGATGCCATCTCACCGCTGAGTCGCCTCTATCAGGCAAAACCTCCAGCCACTCCGGCCGAACTCCGCATCTCCGCCGATGAAGCGTTAAGAATTGCGCGCAAACGGTTTCCTGGGGCCGATATCCGCTGGATTCAAACGCCGACGCCAAATCAGGCCGTCTGGCGTATACAGATGCATCAGACCGGCGAGCCCAACCACCGATTCCCCCGCACCAACGTCTGGATCGATGCCACCAGCGGTCAAATTCTGGCCGTCCGCGACCCGCGGCAGAACACTGCCGGCGACACCCTGATGGACTGGCTACACCCGCTGCACAACGGTGAGGCCTTCGGCCTCACCGGCCGAATCGTCGTCTTGTTGTGCGGCCTGCTCCCGTTGTTGGCCCTGGTCACCGGTTTCATTCGCTGGCGACACAAGCACCGGCCACGACAACAGGAAGGCTGCCGCAACCCTCGCGCCAGTGGTACCGCGGAACTGCAACCTGGCCCTTGCGGCGAATCGTAGGGCTTGCTGCAGGGCGATAGGCACTTCACGCATTGCAGACGTCGGCGCCCCCCCCGAATCGGCTGGCATGCCCCCCCCCTAGCGACGGCGGAGGCTTGCTTAAGGCAGCGTTAATCTTGGGCCGCTAGACTGGGCCCGAGCTTACTCCGGACCTTGTCATGCCCCCACGTCTGATCCTGTCGTTACTTGCGTTTGCCGTTGCCCTCCCGCTGGCTGAAGCGGCTGAGACCCTTTCGCTCCAAAGCGCACAGCTCAAGGCCCTGGGCGTCACCGTAGGCACAGTTGGCGATGCCGGTAATCTGGGCGCCGGCCTGTTGCCAGCCCGCGTCCTGGTGCCCAACGAGCAGATGCTGGTTGTCGCCTCCCCGGTCGGTGGCATGGTCGAAATGCTGGCCGTCGCTCCCGGCGCCACGGTCAAGCGCGGCCAGGTGGTGGCCCGACTGGCCAGCCCGCAGGCGCTGGAATTGCAGCGCGATGCGCTGCAGGCCGGCAGCCAGGCCGGGCTGATGCAGCAAAGCCTGAAGCGTGACGAACAGCTTTTTGCCGAAGGCCTGATTGCCGAATCCCGCCTGCAAGCGACCCGTGCTGCTGCAGCGCAAGCTGCGGCCCAGGCCAGCGAACGCCGTCAGGGCCTGGCGCTGGCCGGGGTCGCCCCGGGCAAGCTGGGCGGCCCGCTGGCACTGACCGCCGCCATCGATGGCGTGGTGCTCGAACAAGGCGTTCAGCTCGGCCAGCGGGTTGAAACCTCGGCGCTGATCTACCGGATCGCCAAACTGTCGCCGCTGTGGCTGGAAATCCAGGCGCCGGTGGAGCTTGCCGCGACGCTGAAAGAAGGAAGCCCGCTCAAGATCGCGCGCAGCGAGGTCGTCGGCAAGTTGATTTCGATTGGCCGTGCCGTCGATGCGGCGAGCCAGACCGTGTTGTTGCGGGCCGAAGTCAGCAAAGGCGCGGAAACGCTGCGCCCCGGGCAAGTCATCGAAGTCGAAATCGCCGCGCCGGCCGGCCAGCAGCAACGCCTGCCGGCCTCGGCGCTGGCCCGCAATGAGGGCGCCACGGTCGCCTTCGTACAAACCACCAGCGACAGCAAGGGAGTGAGCTTCGAAGTCCGCCCGGTCCGTGTCATCAGTCAGGGTGGCGACAGCGTTACGGTCGACGGCATCAAGCCGGGTGAAAAGGTCGCCATCAAGGGTGTATCCGGCCTGAAAGCCATGCTGACCGGCGTCGGTAAAGAATAATGCTCGCCGCGCTGATCCGTTTCTCGCTGACCCAGCGCCTGTTGTTGCTGGTCCTGACGGTCATGCTGATCGGGGCTGGCGTTCAGGCTTTCCTCGGCCTGCCGATCGACGCCTTCCCGGACGTTTCGACGACGCAGGTCAAGATCATCCTGAAGGCACCGGGCATGACGCCGGAAGAGGTGGAAACCCGCCTCGCCGTGCCAGTCGAGCAGGAAATGCTCGGCATTCCGCACCAGCGCCTGCTGCGCTCGGTCTCCAAATACGCGCTGACCGACATCACCATCGATTTCGAGGACGGCACCGACATCTACTGGGCGCGCCAGCAGGTCGGCGAACGGCTGGCTTCGGCCATGGGCAACCTGCCCCCCGGCGCCACCGGTGGCATGGCGCCGATCACCACACCGCTCGGCGAAATGTTCATGTTTACCATCGATGGCGACCAGTCGCTGGCCGACAAGCGCGCCCTGCTCGACTGGGTGATCCGCCCGCAACTGCGCACCATTCCCGGTGTTGCCGACGTCAACAGTCTGGGCGGCGAAGTCCGCACCTTCGAGGTCATGCCCAACCCGGCGCTGCTCGCGGCCCGTGGTCTGGCGCTGAAGGATTTGCAGGCGGTGCTCGAAGCCAACAACCGCAACGACGGCGCCGGCCGCCTGAACGATGGCGAGGAAGCCCTGCTGGTTCGGGCCGAAGGCGCCATCCAGACCATTGACGATGTCAAAACGATCGTCCTTCAGGCCAAGGACGGCATGGTCGTCCGCATCGCCGATGTCGCCGACGTCCGTTTCGGCGCCCTGACCCGCTATGGCGCAGTGACCAAGAGCGGCCAGGGTGAAGCCGTGCAAGGCCTGGTTCTCGGCCTGCGTGGGGCCAACGCGGAAAGCGTCGTCGAGGGCGTCAAGGCGCGTCTGGCCGAAATCGCCCCGAGCCTGCCGCCGGGCATCAGCATCGAAACCTTCTACGATCGCAGCAACCTGGTCCAGCGCGCCGTCGGCACCGTCTCGAAAGCGCTGCTCGAAGCCATTGTGCTCGTCGTTCTGCTGCTCCTCGCCTTCCTCGGCAACCTGCGCGCCGCCCTGGTCGTCGCGCTGATGCTGCCACTGTCGGCACTCGCCACCTTCATCCTGATGCGCTCGGCCGGGCTGTCGGCCAACCTGATGAGCCTGGGCGGCCTGGCCATCGCCATCGGCATGCTGGTCGATGCGGCCGTGGTGGTCGTCGAAAACGTCGAAAGCCAGTTGGCCGAGGCGCCGGACAACCTGCCGACGCTGCACCTGATCTTCCGCGCCGCCCGCGAAGTAGCCGCGCCGGTTACTTCCGGCATCGTCATCATCATCATTGTCTTCCTGCCACTGCTCACCCTGCAGGGACTGGAAGGCAAGATGTTCGGGCCGGTGGCGCTGACCATCGTCTTCGCGCTGGCCTCGTCGCTGCTACTGTCGCTGACCGTGGTGCCGGTGCTCGCCTCCTACCTGATCAAGCGCGGGGTGCATCACGAGCCATGGCTGGTCAAGAAACTGGCTGCCCTCTACGACCGCGTCCTCACCTCGGCCCTGACCCATAGCCGGACTTACCTGATCGGCGCCGGTATCGCTCTGGCTGCAGCCGCCGGCGCCTTCATGCTGCTCGGCAAAAGCTTCATGCCGACGATGGATGAAGGCGACATCATCATGCAGCTGGAAAAACTGCCCTCGATCGGGATTGACCAGACCATCGCCATCGACACCCGCGTGCAACAAGCCATCCTGGCGCAGGTGCCGGAAGTCAAAGCCATCGTTGCCCGCGCCGGCTCGGACGAACTCGGCCTTGACCCGATGGGCCTCAACCAGACCGATACCTTCATGGTCCTCAACCCGCGTGACACCTGGCGCAAGCCTGATCCCGCCTGGCTGGCCGACCAGTTGCGCGCCGTGATGGCCGACTTCCCCGGCATTGGCTTTTCCTTCACCCAGCCAATCGACATGCGTGTTTCGGAAATGCTGACCGGTGTACGCGGCGACCTGGCGATCAAGGTCTTCGGGCCGGATCTGGCGACGCTGAACAAGCTGGCCGTCGACATCGAAAATACCGTCAAGAAGGTGGACGGCGCAGAAGACACCTTCACATTGAAGAACGACGGCGTGCAGTACCTGAAGATTGCGGTCGACCGTCTGGCCGCGGGTCGTTTCGGGCTGAACGTCGACGACATCCAGAACGACCTGAAGGCCCTGCTCGAAGGCCGCAATGTCGGCACCGTGATCCAGCAGGGGCGGCGCGTTCCAGTCGTCCTGCGCGGCCCGGAAAGCCTGCGTGCCTCGCCGGCCGATTTCGAAGCCCTGCGTCTGAGCCTGCCCAGCGGCGGCAGCGTGCCGCTGGCCAGCGTTGCCCGCATCGAGCGCATCGACGGCCCGGTCAAGGTGGACCGCGAGAATGCCCAACGCTACGTAGTGATCCAGTCCAACGTTCGTGACCGCGATCTGGTCGGCTTTGTCGAGGATGCCAAGGCCGCCGTTACCCGCGACATCAAGCTACCACAAGGCTACCGGCTGGCCTGGGGCGGCCAGTTCGAGAACCAGCAACGGGCGGCCGCCCGCCTGATGGTGGTAGTGCCAGTCGCGCTGGCGCTGATCTTCTTCCTGCTATTCTCGACCTTCCGCTCGGTGCGGCAAGCCCTGCTGGTCTTGTCCAACGTGCCATTCGCCATGATCGGCGGCGTTTTCGGCCTGCTCATCTCGGGCGAATACCTGTCGGTGCCGGCCTCGGTCGGCTTCATCGCCCTGCTCGGCATCGCGGTGCTCAACGGCGTGGTCATGGTCACTTACTTCAACCAGCTGCTGGCCCGCGGCATGGCCGTCGCCGATGTCGTCGTCGAAGGCGCCAAACGCCGCCTGCGCCCGGTGATGATGACCGCCAGCATCGCCGCCTTCGGTCTGGTGCCAATGCTCTTCGCCACCGGTCCCGGCTCGGAAGTCCAGCGTCCGCTGGCCATCGTCGTCATTGGTGGCCTGGTCACCTCCACCGCCCTGACCCTGGTCCTGCTGCCCATCCTGTTCCGCCGCTTCGGTGTTGAACCCACTTCCAGAATCCCGGAGGACAAGCATGCCTGACGTCCTGCTTACCCTGATCATGCCCGACGACATCGCCCAGCACGTCGAAGATCTGCTGCTTTCCCGGCCCGATCTGGTGCCCGGCTTCACAGTCACGGCGGCCGAAGGCCACGGTTCGGTCGTCCCCTTGGTCGAAGACACCGAATTGGTCGCCGGCCACGCCCCACGGACCGTCATCCGCACCGTCGGCCCCGAGGCTGCCAAGCGTGAAGTGCTGGCGCTGATCAAGCGCGAAATGCCCAATGCCAACGTTTTCTACTGGCTGATTCCGATCATCGAGGCCAAACACCTATGAAACTTGCCCCGATTTTCCTGTTCTCCGTAGCATTCACCGCTTTCGATGCCCTGGCCGCCGAACCTGCGCCGGAACTGCCGCCGGACGAAATCGTCGCCCGCGTGCTGCGCAGCAATCCGATGGTGCAAGCCGCGGCCGGCCAGATACGGGTCGAGGAAGCCAACCGCACCCGCCTCGAAGCCGGCCAATACGAATGGAATGTCCGCCTCGGCGGCCAGCAGCGCCGGGCCAATCCGATCTCCGGCCCCGACGAGCGTTTCACCGAATGGAATGCCGCCATCGAACGCCCGCTCCGCCTGCCCGGCAAGGCATCGCTCGACGGCGAACTCGGGGCCGCCGGTGTCGCGCTGGCCGAAACGGCACATGGTGATGCGCTACACGAAGGCAGCCGCAACCTGCTGAAATCCTGGTTCGTCTGGCTCAGGGAAAACGCCGCTGCCGCCCAGTGGGCCGAACAACTCGCTCTGCTGGAAAAACAGAGCAAAGCCATTCAGCGCCGCCAGCAACTGGGCGATGCCGCCCGCCTCGAAGCTATTCAGGCGGAGGCCGCACAGGCTCAGGCCGAAGCACAATTGGCCCAGGCCCGGGTGCGCCAGCAGACTGCCGGTGAAGACCTGCGCCGTCGCTATCCCGGCCTACCGCTGACTACGCCAGGCACGATTTCCGAACCGACACCGATAGATGGCAGCGAGAGTGAATGGATCAACGCCATCCTTGAAAACAGCCATGAACTCGAACTGGCCCGGGGTGAAACCCAAAGAGCCCAGATCGTGGCCGGGCGCTCCAGTCGCGACCGCCTGCCCGATCCGACCGTGGGCCTTCACGTTTCCCGTGAACGAGCCGGTGAAGACAAGATCGTCGGTGCCTATATCAGCATCCCGCTGCCCGGCGGCGCCCGCCGCGCCAGTTCCGATGCCGCGCTGGCCCAGGCCGATGTCGCCGGGCGCCGCGAAGCCGCCACCACCCAGAAGATCACCGCTGAGTCGGCCATGCTCTATCAATCGGCCAACGCGGCTTTCGCCACCTGGCAAGCCAGCCGCAACGCTTCTGATCGCCTGACTCGCGCCGCCGACATGACCGCCCGCGCCTATCAGCTCGGCGAGGGCAGCCTCAACGACCTGCTGGCCGCTCGCCGACTAGCCAATGAGGCCCAGCTATCGGCCCGCCTGATCCAGCTCGATGCGCTGGAACTGCGCTACCGGCTGCGGCTCGACGCGCATCGCCTTTGGGATATGGACTGACTTGCCAGCGGGTATTCGTAATCAGCCAGCTGCACCTGGAAATATTTATTCCTTAGGTTGAATCTATTGACATTTATTCTATAGAATAAATAAAAGCCTCTGGAGATTGCCATGTCCCTCGCCCTGAAACCCAATCCGCTCTCCGACCGCTCCCGCGTCCTGTCGACGGCCGTGGTTGAAGCCGCCAGACGGCTGGGTCTGGGCTCGACCGATCTGACGGCCATCATCGGCACCAGCCAGCCTTCGGCTTCACGCCTGCTCAACGGCAAATACTTCATTCCCGAAGGCAGCAAGACCTGGGAGCTGTCGGCCCATTTCATCCGCCTTTACCGCTCGGTGTCATCGCTGGTTGGCGGCAACGACGAACTGGCCCGTAGCTGGCTGAAATCCGGCAACCAGGCCTTCGACAATCGCCACCCGCTGGACGTGGTCAAACGTGTCGATGGCCTGCTCCATGTCTGTGAATACCTGGACGCCCACCGCGCTCGCGTCTGAAGCCCGGCCCTGGCTCGGCAAGGGCTGGCGGGCGGTCGAAGCTCAGCACCGGGTAGCGACGATGACCCTGGTCCATGGCGACCTCGGCGATCAATCCCTGCTCGAAGACATTCTTGAAGAAGCCAAGCCAAGGCTGCCGCAGCAGGCCGAAGGCCTGCACTGGCTGCTCGCCACACCCTTCCGCTACTGGCCGAAGCCGCCCGCCGGCTCGCGCTTTCGGGCACGCACCGACCCCGGCGTTTTCTATGGGGCCGACGACGAAAAAACCGCCTGTGCCGAATGCGGCTACTGGCGCCTGCGTTTCTGGCTGGACAGCGAAGGCCTGGCCGACCGCGAAGCCTCGATTCCGGTCACGCTGTTCGAATTCCACGGCGCCACCCCGCACGGCCTCGACCTCACCCAGCCGCCGCTGGATGCCGACCGGGCAGTCTGGACCGCGCCGGCCGACTACACCGCCACCCAGAAATTAGCCGGCACCGCCCGCCAGGCCGACATCGAACTGATCCGCTACCAATCCGTCCGCCACCCCGGAGGCACCTGCCTCGCCATCCTGACGCCGCAAGTCTTCAAGGGCGTAGACGAGGCATTCCGCAACGTCCAGCACAGCTGGACCCTTTGGCTGAAACCGCCTGGCCTGACCGTCTGGCAACGCGATCTGACACCGGAAAGCCATCTCTTCCAATACTGAGATATTGAGCTTCCAACAATAAGGGACAGCCCCAGAGGTTTCCCGCTCCGTTTTCGTTCTATCGCCATTTTTGTTGAATCTGCCGCTTGCTCCCGCTATTTCCTTGGCGTACATCTGCCATCGCATACATCGGCTTTTGTTAATATTCGCTTCTGCCCCCCTTCCGGATCTCCCCATGAAAATCGCCGACCCAACCCAGACCACGCTGCTTAATGAAGTGAAACTGATGCTCGGCGAACTGCCTTTTGATGGGGCCAGGGTGCTTGAACTGGGTTGCGGCAAGGCTGAGAAGACCCGAACGCTGGCCGAAAGCGGGCGCGTCAAGGGAATTGTTGCCCTGGAAGTCGACCGTATCCAGCATGCCCGCAATCTGGAGGCGCCAGCGCTACCCAATGTCGAGTTTCGCCATGGCGGCGCCGAGGCTATTCCGGCCGAAGACAATAGTTTCGACATCGTGCTGATGTTCAAATCGCTGCATCATGTGCCGATGGCGCAGATGGACCAGGCCTTGCGGGAAATTGCCCGCGTGCTCAAGCCGGGTGGTCTGGCCTGGATTTCGGAGCCGGTTTATGCGGGCGACTTCAATGACATTCTTCGCCTGTTTCACGACGAGAAGGAAGTTCGGGAGAAAGCCTTTGCTGCGGTCGGCAAGGCGGTCGAGCAAGGTTTCCTGGTGCTGGACAAGCAGTATTTTTTCAACACCCGCAGCCAGTTCGACAATTTCGAGCAGTTCGACGCCAGAATGATTCGCGTCACCCACAGCGATCACCAGCTTTCCCCGGCGCTCTACGAGCAGGTTCGGGCGCAGTTCACGGCCCACCTGACGCCGGAGGGGGCCACTTTCCTCAACCCGCAACGGGTGGATTTGCTGCGCAAACCTTCCTGAGGTCAGGCAGGCCAGTGGGAAGCGTCGATTGTCGGCTGCTTCCCCGGCCCGGATTTATTTCTGGACGACGGACCAGATGAAGGACTGCACGTCGATCAGGTCGCGCGGCATCATGCCTTCTTCAAGCAAATTGGTGCGGACGTAGCTATAGAGCCGCAGAACCGCATCGTAGGTTTTCCAGTTCGGCTCCACCTTGTAGTTGATGCGCCAGCAAAGCGCCTTGGCCGCATTCTGGATGACGGTGGGTTTGATGTAGGCATGTTGCTGCGGGTGACGGATGAAACTGAAAAGTGTCGCAAACGGCCACTTGTTCAGGCGCAGGATACCCAGGGTGCGGAGGAAGTGCTTGAAACGAGCCTCTTCGGTTTCGGCCCCATAGAACAGGTCAGCCAAAGCCAGCGCAAACATCTTTTGGCTCGCCGGCAGATCAAGCGCGTCGTGGAGAACCTTGCGCTCGCTCTTCGTCAGCAGATTCGCGGTCGATTCGACATGCCGGGCACGATCGCAGACGGCTTCATAGCTGCCTGCCTGAATAAGGCTGGAAATTTCTTCCTGGCTGAGTAACTGGGCACAGAACTTGTGGGCGCGAATGTTGGCATCGCGCGCAGCCTTGATGAAGCCCGCGTCCTCGAAGCCGTCCGCGTAGTTCTCCATGAAGCGTTCAATCGCCATGGGGAGCGTGACAAAGCCGTCGCTGCCAATTTCCGATGTCTCGATCAGGTTGTCGAGCAGGCGGTGTTTCGAGGCGGCCCCTTCGGCTTTTTCGAGCTGGATGAAGGATCGGGAAAGTTTCTTGCGGCCTGCGCCGACAAAGAAAACATCAAGATTTTCGGGGGTTGCGCTGAGCACCTTTCCGAGTCCCCATTCCTTCTGGTTTGGGTGCATCACACGATCGCCTGAGGTTAAGGTACTCATCTTGCTCTCCGCTTTGTTCCGGAAAAAGCGGTCAATTTTATCACGCCCTCCAGGCTTCGCTTCCCGCCGGGCGAAAAGTGCTCGCCATCGATCCAGAAAAACCTCTCCGGACAAGCGTTTCGGCATTTCATTTCCGGCGTCTGATCTATAAACTGGTTGCGCTTATCCCATAACATTTTGGAGAACGAAACATGCAAGGTCTGTTTGAGTACAAGCTAGACGGTAACGGTGATGCGTTTTCTTTGGACATCAAGCTGGATGCAGTCAGCGCCAAAGCCCTTGCTCGAATTGATCGTTATATCAGCTGGTCGGATGTGCTGAAATTGACGGAGAACGATCCGGAAGCGGCCAAGGCAGCGGAACGCCTGCACACCGTATTGCAGCATTTGGGGCAGTGAGCCCCCCCGGCGCTGTCTTCGAGTAATCCGACAGCGCTGCAGGCAACGACAGGAGCCGGGCTGCTGCCCCAGGCTCCTGTTTCATTTCAGGCAGCCGGTTTTTCCGGAGCCCGGGCAGTGCGATCGCCGTTGGTCGTGCCCAGCCATTTGAGCAAGGTTTCAAACAGCTTGCCGGGCTCGACCGGCTTGCCGATGTGGTCGTTCATTCCTGCCGCCAGGCAGCGTTGCCGATCTTCGTTAAAGGCGTTCGCCGTCATGGCCAGAATCGGCACCTCCTTGCCTTCCGGCAACCGGCGAATCGCGCTGGTGGCCTCGATGCCGTTCATTCTGGGCATCTGCAGATCCATCAGGATCAGGTCATAGCGCGTGCGCTGAACCATCGCCAGGGCCTGTTCTCCGTCATTGGCCAGATCGACGTGCAGCCCGACTTCCTTCAACAATTCGGTCGCGACCTCCTGGTTGATCGGCTCATCCTCGACCAGCAAGACGCGGGCGCCGGCATATCGGGACATGATCGCGGCCTCGGCCAGCCCCCAGCCAGGCGTGGCGGCGGCTTCGAGCGTCTCCCCGGCTTTTTCCAGCCTTACGGTAAACCAGAAGGTACTGCCCTGGCCTGGCGTGCTTTCCACCCCGATCTGTCCGCCCATCATTTCGGCCAGACGGCGGCTGATCGCCAGGCCCAGCCCGCTGCCGCCGTACTGCCGTGTGGTCGAACCGTCGGCCTGCTCGAAGGCGGTAAATAGTCTTGCCTGATCGCCGGGCGCGATACCGATGCCGCTATCACGCACCTCGAAACGCAGCAGGGCAGTCGCATCCGCCATTTCAGCCGGAAATACCATCAGCGAAATCGAACCTTCTGCCGTGAACTTGATGGCGTTGCCGGTCAGATTGAGGAGAATCTGGCCCAGACGCAGGGGATCACCCTGGAATGTATGATTGACCAGCTCGGGGGCAATCTTCACGTCGAAGGCGAGGTTTTTCTCGACCACCCGCTGGTTGACCATGCCGCTCAGGGTATCGACCACCTCGGACAAGCGGAACGGGATGTTCTCGAGGGTCAGGCGCTCCGCCTCGATTTTGGACAGATCGAGAATATCGTTGATCACCCCGAGCAAATGCCGGGATGCCTGCACCACTTTTGCCAGTTGTAATTTCTGGCTGTCGTCGGTCGCCCGGCGCAGCGCCAGGTCGGTCATGCCCATGATGGCATTCATCGGCGTCCGCAATTCGTGACTCATGTTGGCCAGGAAGGTGCTCTTTGCCCGATTCGCTGCTTCGGCTGCATCCTTGGCCAGCAGCAAGGCCGCGGTGCGTTCATCGACCATTTCTTCGAGATGATGGCGGTGCTGTTCGAGTTCTGCCTCGTTCCGTTTCCGCTCTGTCACATCGCGCGAGATGCCGAGAATCTGCCGGGGCTGCCCCGCTTCATCGAGCAGAATGGTGGTGACCACCTCGGTGTGGATGATGCTGCCATCCTTGCACGGCTGATCCACCTCGGTCAGGGCAAAGCGCCGTGACAGGTCGCCGGCGGCCAGGCGCTCCAGGCTCTCCTTCAATCGGGCGTTGATCAGGCGCTCCGTTTCCGGCGTCGTGGCCGCCGCGACAGGCTGGGCCATGACTTCCTCGGGGGTCCAGCCGCGCATGCGCAGCACGGAGGGGCTGACATAACTAAATCGCAGCACCGGCAAATCCATCAACCAGATGACATCATTGCTGTTCTCGGCGATCAGGCGATAGAGCTCCCGGCTTTTCTCCAGGGCAGCTTCCGTTTGTGCCCGCTCGACAGCCAGTTCGGCCAGGCTGGCATAGTCTTCGATCAGGGCGATTTCATTGGCCGAGGGGCTGGTCGGCTGCCGATGGTAAATGGCGAAAGTGCCGAGCACGCGCCCTTCCCGGTTCTTGAAGGGCTGCGACCAGCAGGACTGGAGGCCAGCCTGCCGGGCAAGATCGCGAAAATCTACCCAATAGGGGTGCTGCCCGATGTCCTCAAAAATGACGCGCTCGCCCCGATAAGCGGCGGTGCCGCAGGAGCCGATGCCATCGCCAAAAACCACCCCGTCAATGGCCCGACAATAGGCGTCCGGCAAGCTGGGCGCAGCGCCATGACGCAGGCGCTTGCCATCATCATCGACCAGCAGGATCGAGCAAAGCATGCCGGGGTGCAGCGCTTCGACATCGAGGGCCAGGTCATTGAGGATCTCATGGAGACTGCCGCCTTGCGTGATCCGCTTCAAGATCTGGTTGTTCAGCAATAGTTCGCGAGTCCGCTGGGCCAGTTGCTCCTCGGCCGACTGGCGGGCGGCAGCCAGGCTGTTCAGTTTCAGTCGGGTCTCGGTCAGCCAGCCGATCACCGTATTTTTTGCCCCGGACGGGGTGGTGTCATCAGTCGAGAAATCGCCCTTGCCCAGCCGGACAATCAGGCCATGAACTTCGTCAGCCGAAGCACCGAGGGTAGCCAGCAATGCCGCATAGGTTCGCCAGAGCATGAAGAGCGCCAGCAGGGCAAAGGCAATCAGCAAACCGCGCAGCAACAAAGCCCGCTCCTCGGCAAGCTGCACAGCCCCGGATGTCCGCTTTTCAGTCAGCACACCAACCTCGCCGATTGGCTGCATGATGTCCATCTTGGCTTGGTGATAAGCCTCGTCATGCAGCATCAGGCGAGCCTTTGCGACATTGGCGTCATGTGCGGGCCCGCCCATCTCCAACAAGCGCATGGCTTCAAATTCGATGGCCGTCAGTCGATCCGAATTGGCTTTGGCGCTGGCCAATCTGGCAAATTCCTGATCGCCAAACCCGGCCTGCCGCATCAAGTCCAGCAGGGCTATACGCTGCCCGTTCTCGTCGGCGTGCTTGATCTGCCCGCCCAGGACCAGATCCCAATACACGTTGTGATAATCGGCCGGCCGAGGCTTCTTGCCATCGCGGATAGCGAGGATGTCCAGGTAATGCTGTTTGTAGATCGGGTTGCCGGTCTCGACATAGGTCCGGGCCATCCGCGTCAGATCATCCGACGACTGACGCAACTCGGCGGCCAGATGCAGCGACTGGTAACGCAGATCATTGGCGCGATCGATCTCTTTTTCTGACCTGACATAAATTGCAAAGGCCATGATCAGCAACAGCAGCACTAAAACCGTCAGAACGAGCTTGCTTGAAAAGGTGTTTTTTTTGCTATCGAAGGTCACGCCAGTCTTTCGCAGCGAACGATGATGAATAATTCTAAATGTTCAAAAATTATAATTCCAAGCCAGACCGAGGGGGTTGCAATCTGAGCTGGCCGTTTAATGTGCGCTTAAGTTTCGTCTAAGGCCGCATTAAGACTCGCTCCCTACACTGTTTCTCCATGGATACCCCAAGAAGAACAAGGATGAGAACAACAAGCACCGTTGCGCTGCTGCTCGCCAGCCTGGCCTGCCATGCCGAAACCCCGCAACAGATTCGTCAGGCCTATGCCGCCGAAGCGGGCAGCCAGCAGGCCGGCTTCACCCCGTCGGCCAGGCGTGGCGAGGCGCTGTTTGAGCAGCGCTTCAATATCAACGAAAAAATGCCGGGCTGCACCAGTTGCCACACCGACAAGCCACTGAATGCCGGGCAGCATGCGGTCACCGGCAAGAACATCCGGCCGCTGGCCGTCGCTGCCAATGGCGAACGCTTCAGCGACCCGGCCAAGGTGGAAAAGTGGTTCGGCCGCAACTGCAAGGAGGTTATGGGGCGGGCGTGTACGCCGGCCGAAAAGGCCGATTTCGTCAGCTACATGAGCGAGGTGCGCTGAGATGAAAACGATCGCCTTGATTGCCCTGCTTGGCTGCGCCTTTCCGGCCCTGGCCGACCGCCTGCCAATGCCGGCCAACGCACCGGCCAGCTTCAAATCCGAATGCAGCAGTTGCCACATTGCCTATCAGCCGGCCCTGCTCGCTGCCGATGACTGGCGAAAGCTGATGGCCGGCCTGCACGATCATTTCGGCAGCGATGCCACAGTCGATGCCAAAAGCAGCCAGGAAATCACCAGCTTCCTGACCCGCAACGCCGGTGAAATCAGCCGCCTGGGCAGTGCCGGCAACCCGCCGCGCATCACGCAGACCCAGCGCTTCGTTCGCAAGCACCACGAAGTTCCGGCCAAATTCTGGCGCGATCCTCGCGTCAAATCGGCTGCCAACTGCGAAGCCTGCCACCGCGCTGCCGCCACCGGCAATTACGGCGAACACGACATCGCCATTCCTGAATTGCGGGAGTAAAGGAGCAAGCCATGCAAAAAATCCTCGTCTGGGACTGGCCAGTCCGTATCGGCCACTGGCTGATGGTCGGCGGCTTCATCCTCGCCTGGCTGACCTCGGAAAGCGAAACCTTCCGGCTGGTGCATGCCTTTGCCGGCTCGGTGGTCATTGCCGTTGCCCTCTTCCGGCTGCCCTGGGGTTTCATCGGTTCGCGCTATGCCCGTTTCGTCGACTTTGTCCGCGGCCCAGGTACAGTCATCGACTACCTCGGCAGCCTGCTCAAATTGCAGCCGGCACACCACGTCGGCCACAACCCGGCCGGGGGCTGGGCGATCCTGTTGCTGCTCGGCCTTGGCCTCCTGACCGGACTGATCGGCTGGGCGACATATAACGAACTCGGCGGCGAATGGCTGGAGGACCTGCACGAAGGCCTGGCGGCAACGATGCTGACCGTCGTCATCGTGCATGTGGCTGGCGTTGTTTCCGGCAGCCTGCTGCATGGTGAAAATCTCGTCCGTGCCATGCTGACCGGCCGCAAGAAT
Source organism: Azonexus sp. (assembly GCA_041909135.1). Lineage (GTDB taxonomy): Bacteria > Pseudomonadota > Gammaproteobacteria > Burkholderiales > Rhodocyclaceae > Azonexus. The sequence continues at coordinate 128,478 of JAYREA010000005.1, forward strand.
GGCGCACCGGAAGAAGCCATCCCGTCGGCCCGGCCACTCGCCGCCATCGTGCTGATTGCCTGGGTCGCTGCGGCCAGCTGGTGGTTGGCTAGCTGATAGAATGGCCGCCATGCGTATCCTGCTTGTCGAAGATGATCCCGAACTGGGCGATGGCCTGACCGTCGGCCTGCGCCAGGCCGGCTTTGCGGTCGATTGGCTGCGCGATGGCAATTCCGCCGACCAGGCCCTGCAGAGCGAGAGTTTTGATTTCGTCGTGCTCGACCTCGGCCTGCCCCGCTTGTCCGGCATGGAAGTGCTGAATCGCGCCCGTGGCCGTGGGCTGACCATGCCCATCCTGATCCTGACCGCCCGCGATGCCACCGGCGACAAGGTGTCCGGCCTCGATGCCGGGGCTGACGACTATCTCGTCAAGCCAATCGACCTCGACGAATTGACCGCCCGCATTCGCGCCCTGACCCGGCGCAGTGCCGGCCGGGCCGCCCCGCTGCTGACCCATGGCGAGCTGAGCATAGACCTGGCAGCCCACCGCGTGACGCTGTCGGGCCAGGAGATCGAACTCTCCGGCCGCGAATTTTCACTGCTCCAGCAATTGCTCGAAAACGCCGGCCGCGTGCTGACCCGCACCCAGCTCGAACAGTCGCTTTACGGCTGGCGCGACGAGCCGGACAGCAATGCCCTCGAAGTGCATATCCACCACCTGCGCAAGAAGCTGGGCAGCGAACTGATCCGCACCTTACGCGGCGTCGGCTACACCATCCCCAAATGAGCGCCCCGGGCAGCACCGTCTGGTTTTCGCTGCGCCGCCGCCTGCTTGGTCTGCTGCTTGGCGGCGTGGCTGCGGCCTGGCTGGTGACCATGGTTTTCAGCTATATCGATGCCCACCACGAGGTCGATGAACTGTTCGACGCCCAGCTTGCCCAGGCCGCCCAGACCCTGCTCGCCCTGGCCAGTCACGATGAAGGCGATGACATCTCGGATCTGGGCGATGCCGCCCACAAATATCAGCGCCGCCTGCGCTGCCAGATCTGGCGCGCTGACGGCAAGCTGCTGATGCGCTCCAACAATGCCCCGCCAACCCCCTTGACGGCGGCCACCGGTTTTTCCGAAACGCATGGCGAGGAAGGCCACTGGCGCCACTTCAGCCGGTGGAACGACGATCACAGCCTGCAGGTGCAAGTCAGCGAAAACCACCATATCCGCGACGAGTTGATTGGCCATATCGCCTGGCGCCTGCTCTTTCCGGCCCTTTTCGGGCTGCCGCTGATCGGCCTCTGGGTCTGGCTCGCCACCCGGCACGGCTTTGCCTCGCTCGACGGTATCGCCCGCCAGATCGCCAGCCGCGACCCGCAGCAGTTGCAACCCTTGCACCCGGTCGCCGCGCCGGAGGAAATCCGCACGCTGCTCGAAGCCCTAAATGGCCTGTTCCAGCGCGTCGAGAATACGCTGGAAGGCGAACGCCGGTTCACGGCCGATGCTGCCCATGAACTGCGCACCCCGCTTGCCGCCCTGCAGGCCCAGTTGCAGGTTGCCCAGCGCGCCCGCGACGACGACGAACGCGAGCGTTCGCTGAACCAGTTGCAGAGCGGCCTGAGCCGCGCCGCCCACCTGGTCGACCAGATGCTGCAACTGGCCCGCCTCGACCCGGAATCCAGCCTGCCCGACCCGCAAGCGGTCGATCTGGCCACGCTGACCGAAGCAGTCTGTGCCGATCTCGGCCCGCAGATCCTGGCCAGGAATCTTGATTTCGACCTCGAAGCCGAGTCAAACGCCGTGGTTACCGGCCAAGCCGAGTGGCTGCGGGTGTTGATCCGCAATCTGGTCGACAACGCCGTTCGCTACACACCCGAGGGTGGCCAGGTCCGTGTTGCCATCCACCGCAACGGCAGCCAGATCGAACTCTCGGTCAGTGACAGCGGCCCCGGCATTCCGGTCGAAGAGCGGGAATCCGTCTTCCGCCGCTTTCACCGCCTGAATCAGGGAAGCCAGCCGGGCAGCGGCCTGGGATTGGCCATCGTCGCGCGCATTGCCGAGCTCCATGGTGCGACATTTTGCCTAGATACTTCGCCTATTACCAAAGGCCTAGATGTAGGAGTACAATTCGCCGCACGCTGCACTGCATCATGACTACAGCATTGCGGCAGGCGATCGGCAGCAACAAGCCGACCCTGATTCAAGCATCGGCGTAACACCCATATGAACTCAGCTCAAACATTGGTTTCCCCCCCGCTTCCCACGGACGCTCCGCAGGAAGGCACCCGCCGCATCATCGACGGGAAAGAACGGGTTTATTACGATGGCTACTGGATCAAGACCTACCCGGTGCCAGCCGACACCCTGGAAGCCAAGAAAAAGCTGATCGAGGCACTGACGCGACGGCTGTTCAACCATACCGAGCATGGTCTGAACATTCCCGGCACCCGCCTCAACGAAGCCCGCAGCAGCTACGAAACCGAGACCGACCCGTCCCGCCAGCGCGTCAAGGGCGCCATGCTGGCCGGCGCGCTGTTCAACCGGGCGGCCGACATTTTCCGCAAGTTGGTCGAACTGCAAAGCTGCGGTATCGAAATACTCAGCGACAACCCGTTGATGCGCGAATGTGGCAAATGCCTGCTCGACGCCATGGAACTTGGTCGCTGCGTGCTGCACCGGAGCGGCGAGGAAGGCATCGACGAGTTGTGGGGCGAACCCTTCCGCGCCTTCTCGATTCCGCTTGAGGATTTCTACGAGAGCCGCTACATCAAGATTGGCCAGACCCTGCGCGACATCGACAGGATTTCCAGAGTGATGATCGACACGTTCAGCGGCATCCCGGCCTTTGCGGAAATCGAAGGGCCAGTCTGCGACCTCGCCACCGCCGCCAAGATCAAGACTGAAACCCTGCGCACCGATGCCGACATCTTCGACGTCTGGGCACGTATGGTCACCGCTGGCGAGCGCCTGGCCGACATCGAATGGCACAGCGCACCGGGTGCCAACACGGTTCCCTTCACCTTCAACCTGCACGACGGCCTGCAACTGATCCGCCAGGGTCGCGACCTGATTTTCTACATTTCCCGGGCCCGCACCGCGATGCCGAAAAGCACCCGCGAATACATCGAGCGCTGCGCCACCTATCTGGCCACCGGCCGGGCACCGCTGACGCCGTCGCATCTGCCGGTGTAGGCTGCCGGGCCTGCCGGAACCGACAAACAGCCGGGGCACAGCGAAAAACACGGGTACCAGCCAGCGCTTTGCTGCCATTCCGGCGAGTCGGTGCGACAATTCGCCCCTATTCAAAGCTGGCGCTTTTCCCCAAAAACAATGACGCAATACTTTCCCAACGGCCTGGAACGCTACCTGATCGGCGGACTGCTGATTGGTTCCGGTGTTGCCCTGCTGTTCCTGAGCACAGGCCGCCAGGGCGGCGTCAGCACCTTTTTCAGCGCCGCCTGGTCCTGGCTGGCCCGGACGCCATTTTTCCAGCAGGCAGCGTTTCGCGACACGCGACAATGGCGCCTGACCTATAGCCTTGGCCTGATTTTCGGCGGCAGCCTGTATCTCCTGCTTGGCCTGCCGCTTGAAGCCAGTCATTTGCCAACCTGGAAACTGATCGTCGGCGGCCTGCTCATTGGTTTTGGCGCCCGCCTCGGTGGCGGCTGCACCTCCGGCCACGGCATCTGCGGCATGGCCTCGCTGTCCGGCGGTTCGCTGCTCATGGTGTGCACCTTCCTCGGCACCGCCATCGTTACGGCCATCAGCCTGGCCGCACTGGGTGTTGCCCCATGAGCCGGCCTGCCCGATTTTTCGATCACCTTGCCACGCTGGCCAGCGGCGCCCTGTTTGGTTTCGGGCTGGCCTGGTCGACGATGATTCGCCCCGAATCGGTACTGGCTTTTCTGACTTTTCAGGATCTTGGCCTGTTGCTGGTACTCGGTTCTGCCGTCGGCCTCAACCTGCTGGTCTTTCAGGCTTTCCCGAAAATCCGCCCCCGGGCACTACTCGGTGGCACTTTCCAGCAACGCCCATTCACGCTCGACAAGCAGAGCCTGAGCGGTGGCGTGCTGTTCGGCCTGGGCTGGGGCATCTGCGGCATTTGCCCGGGGCCTGCACTGGCTGGACTGGGCGCCGGCAATGCTGATTTGCTGATCGCGCTGGTCAGCATTTTCGCCGGGGCGGGGCTGCACGGTCTGTGGGTCGATCGCCAGCGCAAAAATCGCTAGAAAGCTCGACCGACTCATCGCCTAAAGCGCCGCCAGCTGTGCGTTTTCTTGATTTTCATCACCCGGTAATGACTACCAGGCTGCGTATAATCGACAGCTAATGAACGCCGCCACCTCACTCGCCGAACACCTGCAAATCGCCGCCCGGAACACCCCGGCAGCGACGGCCTTGCTGTGCGATGGCCGGCGTTGGTCATTTGCCGATCTGCTGGCCGATATCGTTCAACTGGCAACGACGCTTCACCCGGCCACCGCTCCGTTCGCCATGGCCGGAGCCAGTCTGCAACTGGCACGGCACGCTTATGCCTGCAGTTTCGCCAAGCGCCCGTTTTTGCCCATGGACCGGCCCCGAGCCGATACCCCACCCGGCAATGCCTGGCCGTTTTCGGCCCGCGCTGGCTCCATGGCCGACGTCGCGCTGATCATCTCGACCAGCGGCAGCGAAGGCAATCCGCGCGCCGTGCTGCTCGGCAAGGCCCAACTCGATGCCGCCGCGGCCGCTTCCAATTCGCTGCTGCCGCTTGGCCCCGGCGACCTGTGGCTGCACTGCCTGCCGCTCTACCATATCGGCGGCCAGAGCATCCTGTGGCGCTGTGCCCGGGCCGGTGCTGCGGTGCTGCTGCATGACGGCTTCGCTGCCGCCCAGGTGGCCAGCGACCTGGCCAAGCACCCGGTCAGCCATATCTCGCTGGTCCCGGCCATGCTGGCCCGCCTGCTCGATCTTGGCATCCGGCCACCGCCTTCGCTGCGCGTCACGCTGATCGGCGGCGCCGCCCTCTCCCGCCCGCTCTACGAAAAGGCGATGGCTGCCGGCTGGCCGCTCTACCCCAGCTACGGCATGAGTGAAACTGCCGCCCAGTGCGCCACTTTCGATCCGGCCGATGGCCCCTGGCATGAAGGGCTGGTCGGCAAACCAATGCCCGGCCACGAAATCCATATTGGTGACGATGACCGGATCAGGATACGCGGCCCGCAAGTGATGTTCGGCTATCTCGACGGCAGCGGCCTGGACCAGGACGGCTGGCTGCTCACCGGCGACCTCGGCAAGATCGACGCAGATGGCCGCCTGACCGTGCTTGGCCGCGCCGACGACATGCTGATCAGCGGTGGCCGCAATGTTCATCCGCAGGAAATCGAATCCTGTCTCGCCGCCTGCCCGGGCGTCGAGGATATTGCCGTCACCGGCCTGCCCGACCCGATCTGGGGCGATCTGATCGTCGCCCTGGTGGTTGGCCCGGTCGCACCCGAAAGCCTGCTCGCCCATGCCCGCGCGCATTTACCATCGGCCGCCTTGCCACGCCGGATTCACCACCTCGCCCACCTGCCACGCAACGCCACCGGCAAGCTGGAACGACCGGCGCTGCGCCGCCTCGCCGCCGAGGTCCGGCCATGATCTACGCGCTGCGCAGTCGTCTGGGCGCACCAGAAACGCTAGCCAAGCTCAAAGCGCTCGCCGAGGGCGCCCCGGCCTCGGCCCCGGTCAGCCTGCGTCTCGAGCTTGGCCGCTCCGATACCGACTGGCTGCACCTCATGCCCGGACATTTGCCCTGCTGGTATCGGGCCCGCCCGGAGCATCAGGAATTCCGTCTCGGCATCGGTCATGCCCTGCATGTCGGAACAGCCGGCCCCAACCGCTTTGGCGCGCTGGACAACGCCTTCAGCGGGTTTCGCCAACACTGGCGCCGTAACGGCCCGGCCTTGGCCTTTGCCGGATTCGCCTTTGATGCCGCGAACAATACCCCGCTGCCTAACGCGCTGCTTTCCATTCCCGCCATCCTGCTCGAAAACATCGCCGGCAACTGCTCGGTCACGCTGACCGGCGCCGCCGGCCGGCTCGCCCAGGCGGCGGCTGAATGGGCGTATTGGCTTAGCCCGTCGCTGACTATCGAAACACCCCGCCTGTTGCCCAGCCGCCCCGAACCGCTGGCCGAACGCGCCTGGATCGCCCGTGTCAACGGTGCCTTGCGCGACATCGCCGCCGGCAGTGTCGACAAGGTTGTGCTTAGTCGCAGTCGAAAATTTGCCGCGAGCGGGCCATTTTCACCGGCCGGTATCCTGGGCCGACTGATCGAACAACAGCCGGCCGGCCTGATCTACGCTTATGGCAACGGCCAGCAGACCTTCCTGGGCGCCACGCCGGAACGCCTGGTTCGCCTGGAGGGCCGGCAGATCGATGTCGATGCGCTGGCCGGTACGGCGTGGCCGGGCTCGCTCGCCCTGTCCGAAAGCAAGAATCGGCACGAGCAATCCCTGGTCGTCCAGGCTATCTGCGATGCCCTTTCGCCTCTGTGCGAAGTAGCGCCGAGCGTCGGGCCGATCGGGGAACACATGGCTGGCCGGCTGGCTCATTGGCGCAACCGGATTACCGCCGATGTCCGAGCTGGAACCAGCCTGTTCGATCTGGTGCGCACCCTGCACCCGACCCCGGCCGTCGGCGGCTTCCCTTCCGCCGCTGCCCAGAGCTGGTTGTCCACCCACGCCGAAACGCGCAGTGGCTGGTACAGCGGCGGTTTCGGCATACTGACGCCGGATGGTGATGGCGAGTTTTCCGTCGCCCTGCGTTCCGCCCTGATCGACGGCAGCACAGCCGAATTGCAGGCCGGGGCCGGCATCGTCGCCGGTTCCGATCCGCAGCATGAGCTGGCGGAAACCGAAGCCAAGCTGGGCACCTTGCTCGCCGCACTTTCGTCGACAGGAAAATCGAGCAGCATCAGCGCCTGAAAAATTTCTCCGCTTTAAAGTTCGACCCTGCCGGAGATGTCTTTCTGTCATCCAGCTGAAACATTAGTGCAACAAAATGATGGTCTTAAAGCCTATACTTCAAGGATCACATGGAGCGCGCGCGATGACCCATCCCCAACTAAAACCCCGCTTCCCGCCTGAGAACTATCTCAACCGCGAACTTGGCCTGCTGGCTTTCAATCGCCGGGTTCTTGCCCAGGCACAAGATGAACGGATGCCCTTGCTCGAACGCCTGCGCTTCCTGTGCATCGTTTCCAGCAACCTGGACGAATTCTTCGAAATCCGCATGGCCGGGCTCAAGGAGCAGGTCAAGGCGCATGCCACGGTAGTCACCACTGACGGCAAAACCGCCCAGGAAGCCTACCGCCTGGTGTCGGCCGAAGCGCATGCCCTGGTCACCGAGCAATACCAGCACTTCAATGAAGTCATCCTGCCGGCGCTGGCACAGGAGAGCATCCGCTTCCTGCGCCGCTCGACCTGGAACGAAGCGCAGCGCGAATGGATTCGCGACTACTTCACCCGTGAAATGGTGCCGGTCCTGACCCCGATCGGTCTCGACCCCTCGCACCCCTTCCCGCGCGTTCTCAACAAGAGCCTGAATTTCGCCATCGAACTCGAAGGCAAGGATGCCTTCGGCCGTAGCTCCAATGCCGCCATCGTCCAGGCGCCGCGCGTTCTGCCGCGCGTCATCCGGTTGCCGGAAGAGCTGGCCGGCTGCGAGTACGGTTTCGTCTTCCTGTCGTCGATCCTGCACGAATTCGTCGGTGAACTATTCACCGGCATGACCGTGCTCGGCTGCTATCAGTTCCGCGCTACACGCAACTCCGACTTGTTCGTCGATGAAGAAGAAGTCACCAACCTGCGTACCAAGCTGCAGGGCGAACTGCCGCAGCGTCATTTCGGCAATGCCGTCCGCCTCGAAGTCGCCAACAACTGCTCGGAGGCGATGACCGAATTCCTGCTCGCCCAGTTCGACCTCAAGCCGACCGACCTGTTCCGCGTCAATGGCCCGGTGAATCTCGTCCGCCTGATGCAGGTGCCGGACTGGGTGGATCGTCCGGACATGAAATTTCGGCCCTTCGTACCCGGTATTCCGAAAGGCTTGACCAAGGGTGCCAATATCTTCGACAGCATCCGCAAGAACGACATCCTGCTGCATCACCCCTACCAGTCATTTGCGCCGGTCATCGAGTTTCTCAGCCAGGCAGCGACCGACCCCAACGTTGTCGCGATCAAGATGACGGTCTACCGGACCGGCACCGACTCGGTCCTGATGGAGTCGCTGATCCGCGCCGCCCAGAACGGCAAGGAAGTGACCGTCGTCGTCGAGCTGATGGCCCGCTTCGATGAAGAAGCCAACATCAGCTGGGCGACCAAGCTGGAGCAGGTGGGCGCCCACGTCGTTTATGGGGTTGTCGGCTACAAGACGCATGCCAAGGCACTGTTGATCGTGCGCCGCGAAGAAGGCCGCCTGAAGCGCTACGCCCACCTCGGCACCGGCAACTACCACCCGCGCACCGCCCGGCTGTACACTGACTTCGGCTTGATGACGGCCAACGAGGAAGTAACCCACGACGTCAGCGAGGTCTTCAAGCAACTGACCGGGCTGGGCAAGGCACGGACCCTGAAGCATCTGTGGCAGGCGCCTTTCACGCTGCAACCCAATGTCGTTGCCGGCATTCAGGCCGAAGCCGAGATCGCCCGCAAGGGTGGCAAGGGGCGCATCGTCGCCAAGATGAATTCGCTGGTCGAGCCTGAAGTCATCAACGCCATGTACGAAGCCTCACAAGCCGGCGTCGAAATCGACCTGATCGTTCGTGGCGTCTGCATGTTGCGCCCGGGGGTGCCAGGGCTGTCCGACAAGATTCGCGTCCGTTCGATCATCGGTCGCTTCCTCGAACACCACCGGATTTTCTACTTCCTGGCCGGTGGCAAGGAAAATGTCTATCTGTCGAGCGCCGACTGGATGGAACGCAATTTCTTCAAACGTATCGAGCTGGCTTTCCCCATCCTCGACCCCAAGTTGAAGAAGCGCGTCATTACGGAAGGCTTGAAGTTCTATCTGGCCGACAACCAGCAAGGCTGGGAAATGAGCAGTCAGGGCGTCTACCAGCGGCGCCGCTCGACCCGCAGCAAGCCGCACAATGCGCAGGGTGAGCTGATGGTCACTGTCGGGAATAGCTGAGCGGTCGACCCGCCTTGTTCTGCAAAATGCGGCGTGGCGCATCACGATGGCCACCCGCATTCCAAACCGGGCCGAACAAGGCCCCTGTTTGCCTCTACTTCCGGCTATGGTTTTAGTAGAATTGGACTTCTTGCCAAAGTCAGCTCACTAAATCAATGAACCCCCTGCGGATACTCCTGGCTGACGACAGCCTTGCCATTGGCACGCTGATCGCCGCGCAACTCAGAAGCAACGGGCACCTGGTCACTGTCGTGCAAAGCGGCGAAGAGGCCATTGCTTCCTATCGGGAAGCGCTGCCCGAACTGATTCTGATGGACATCGAAATGCCCGGCATGGGGGGTCTTGAGGCCATCAAGCAGATCCGGAAAATTCCATCCGCCGTCAGGGTGCCGATCATCACCGTGACCGGCCACACCGATGAAGGCAGCCTGCTGAGCAGCTTCATGGCTGGCGCCGACGACTACATCATCAAGCCGATCCAGCCGCTGCTCCTCGATATCCGCATCCAGGCCATGATGCGCGTTGTATCGGTGCAGCGCTCGTCGGCGGCGATGATCGACAACATGATCGAAGGCGTGGTCCGGATCGACCGTGTCGGCCGAATCACGGCCTTCAACAAGGCGGCCGAGAACATCTTCGGCTACACCGCCAATGAAGCGCTGGGCAACAATGTAAAGATGCTGATGCCTTCTCCGTTCAGGGAAGAGCACGATGACTATCTCGGCAACTACGCGGCAACCGGCAAAGCCAAGATCATCGGAATGGGCCGTGAAGTCACCGGACTGCGCAAGAATGGCGAGACCTTCCCGATGCAATTGGGTGTGACCGATGTCGAGACCCCGGACGACCGCTTTTTTGTCGGACTGATCCGCGACCTGACCGTCGAAAAGACGCTGCGCAAACGGCTGGCCGAAAGCCGGAATTTCCTGGCCGACGTCATCGAGCACAGCCCGGCCGCCACTTACGTCAAGAGTCGCGAAGGACGTTACCTGCTGGTCAACCGGAAACATGAAGAGCTGACCGGCAAGTTGCGGGAACAGACGCTGGGCAAGACGGACGCTGAAATATTTCCGGCTGCCGCTGCCGAAGCCTATCGGCGCGTCGACCTCGACGTCATGGCCAGCGGAAGCACCATTGAGGCGGAAGAAGAATTGCGTAATGAGCAGGGAGAGTCGTTCTTCCTGTCTGTCAAATTTCCGACACGGAACAGCGCAAACGAAATCACCGGCATTTGTGGCATCTCCACCGACATTACGCCGATCAAGCACTACCAGCAGGAACTTGAGCGCCTGTCGCAATTTGACGAACTGACCAATCTGTTCAATCGACGCCACTTCATCAGCCTCGCCAAACATGAGCTGAACCGCAGTTCACGCTATGGCAGCAAGCTGTCGGTGATGATGCTGGACATCGACCTGTTCAAGCAGGTCAATGATCGCCACGGCCATAAAACCGGCGATCTGGTCCTCGCCAGCATCGGGAAACAGATCGGCGAAGCCTTGCGTGAAAGCGATATTGCCGGACGCATGGGCGGCGAGGAATTTGCCATCCTGCTGCCGGAAACCGATCACGAACAGGCCAGGATCGTGGCCGAACGCCTGAGAAAGCAGGTGGCAGAAACATCGCTCGATATTGGCGATGGCAGCACCTTGAGCTGCACGCTATCGATTGGCGTCGCCACCATGACAGACCAGCCGACCGATCTGGAGAAGCTGCTCCATCAGGCCGACACTGCCCTCTACGCGGCCAAGAACTCAGGCCGTAACCGGGTCAGTTGCGCCGACCCGAATCATCCGGCGTAAAGAACAGCCCGACACCCAGCGCAATCAGCACCAGCGGCCACCACTTCCGGATCAGCGCGACCAGATCCAGTTCGAACAGGTCGAGATTGACGCCCAGGGCAATGGCACCGATGACGATCAGGGCAATGGCGGCGAAATGGCCTTTCATGCGGACTCTCCGGTAATCAGGCGCGCCGCACGCCGACGACGCCTTCGACGTCGTGGACCAGCGTCAGCGTGCGCTGCAATTGCTGCAGGTTGGTAATTTCGACGGTAAAGCTCATGTGTGCCTTGCCCTGCTTGGACTGGGTGTTGACACCGACGACATTGAGCCGTTCGCGGGTGAAGATTTCGGAAATATCGCGGAGCAACCCCTGGCGGTCATGCGCATCGACGATGATGTCGGCAGCGAACACGCCGGTTGTCTGCAGCCCCCAGTCGGTCTCGATGACCCGCTCGGGATGCAGCGCCGCCAGATTGGCGAAATTGGGGCAATCCATGCGGTGGATCGAAATGCCCTTGCCGCGCGTAATGAAGCCCTGGATTTCGTCCGGCGGCGCCGGCTTGCAGCAGCGGGCCAGCTGGGTCAGCAGCTTGTCGACGCCAACGATCAGGATGCCCTGATTGCCGGCCACCGGCTTGCTCGGCTTGGCGATTACCTCGTCGGGCAACTGGGTTTCCGCCAGCAGGTCGCCACCCTTGGCCACGGCCTGGAATTGCCGCTGGTTCAGATCACCGCGTGCGGCGGCGATGTACAGGTCGTCGGCTTTGGCGAAGCCGAGCTTGTGCGACAGTTCCTCGATATTCGCCCCGGTCTGCCCGGCCCGCTGCAACTCCTTGCCGATCAGGCCACGCCCTTCGGCCAGCGTTTCTTCCAGCGCCAGGTTGGAGAACCAGCCACGCACCTTGACCCGGGCGCTCTTGGTGTGGATGTAACCGAGGCCAGGATTCAGCCAGTCGCGCGACGGACCGCCGTGCTTGGCGGTGACGATTTCGACTTCCTGCCCGGTTTCCAGCGAGGTATTGAGCGGCACCAGTTGGCCAGCGACTTTGGCACCGCGGCAGCGATGGCCGAGATCGGTATGCACGCGATAGGCGAAATCGACCGGTGTCGAACCGGCCGGCAGGTCGACGACCTTGCCCTGCGGGGTGATGACGTAGATCGTCTCGTCAAGCGCCGCCTGCTTGTAGTGTTTGACCCAGTCCGAACTGTCGGCGACTTCGTCCTTCCAGGTCAGCAGTTGGCGCAACCAGGCGATCTTCTCGTCGTAATCATCCTCGGAGGTTCGCTTGCTGCCTTCCTTGTAGCGCCAGTGCGCGGCAACACCGAGTTCGGCATGCTTGTGCATTTCGGCGGTACGAATCTGGATTTCCAGGCTACGCCCGTCCGGGCAGCGCACGGCCGTATGCAGCGAGCGATAGTAGTTACCCTTCGGATTCGAGATGTAGTCGTCGAACTCCTTGGGGATCGGCGCCCACAGGTTGTGCACGATACCGAGGGCGGTGTAGCAGTCCTTCAGGTCATCGACAATGATGCGCAGGGCACGCACGTCATAGACCTCGGAGAACTCGACGCCCTTCTTCCGCATCTTGTTCCAGATACTGTAGATGTGCTTCGGCCGGCCATAGACTTCGGCTGACAGCACGCCGGCCAGCGCCAGCTCGCCACGGACCTTGACCACCGCATCGACGATGAACTGTTCGCGCTCGCTGCGCTTCTCGTCCAGCATCTTGGCGATTTTCTTGTAGGTCTCCGGGTGGATGAAACGGAAGGACAAGTCCTCCAGTTCCCACTTCAGTTCCCAGACCCCGAGCCGGTTGGCCAGCGGCGAATAGAGTTCCAGCGTCTCGCGCGCCACCTGCACCCGCAACTCGTCCGGATTGGCGGCGTAATAGCGCAGGGTCTGCGTCCGGCTGGCCAGGCGCAACAGCACGACACGGATGTCCTCGACCATGGCCAGCAACATCTTGCGCAGCACTTCGACCTGCGCCTTCATCTCGGCCGGATTGACCTCGCCAGCCTCGATGTTGGTCGCGACGAAACCCTTGGTGATCGGCCGCAGTTTATTCAGGCGGGAAATGCCGTGGACCAGATGCGCCGCCGGCTTGCCGAAACGCGTTTCGATACTGGCAATGCCATGCTCGTCATGGGCCGGAATGGCGAAGAGCACGGCGGCAATCCGCGATTCGACGTCGAGCTTGAGACCGGCAATGATGACCGCCATGCCCAGAGCGTGTGACCAGATCCGCTCACCGCTACCCAGGGTCCGATCGCCATAGACTTCCCAGGCGTATTCGACGGACTTCTTCAGGCGCTCGGCATCGGCCGGAGGAACCCCCTCACTCAGCGTGACGAGGAATTGTTCGAAGTCGCTCGTGGCGGCGACGGAATGGACGACGGAAACCATAGTGGGTAATTATAAGTCTGATCGTTCGCGGCCCGATCCAGAGCAGGTCAAATTCAAGCATCACAACCTTCTCCAACAGCGCGGCAACCGGCTTCAGGCATAATCGCCCGACCATGAAAAATCTGTTCGCCAACCCCTACCTGCTACTGACCCTGACCGTGCTTTCGTGGTCAGGCAACATGGTCATCGGCCGCGGTGTACGCGGCGACATCCCGCCGTTGAGCTTTGCCTTCTGGCGCTGGGTGATTGCCTTCGCCCTGATCCTGCCGCTCGCCCTGCCGCACCTGAAAACGCAATGGCCGTTGCTGAAAAAAGGCTGGAAACCCTTGCTGGTACTCGGTCTGCTCGGCGTCGGCGGCTATAACACCTTTGCCTATCTGGCCCTGCAGGACACCACGGCGACCAATGCCGCGCTGCTCAATTCCTTCATCCCGATCGCCACCATCGCCATTTCCTGGGCCTTTCTCGGCAAGCATCTGCGCCGGATCGAGGGCATCGGCGTCGTCGTCTCGCTGTGCGGTGCGCTGACCATCATCTCGCGTGGCGACATTGCCGTATTGGCCCACCTCAACCTCAACGTCGGCGACGTCTGGATGCTGGTCGCCGTGCTCGACTGGGCGATCTATACCGTCGCTCTCGCCTGGCGCCCGGCGGGGGTGCACCCGATGTTGATGCTCGGCGCCACGACCGTGATCGGCCTCAGCGCACTGGCCCCGGCCTATGCCTGGGAAATGGCCCAGGGACGGATGATGAACATCCATCTCGGCTCGCTTTCGGCGCTGGCTTACGTCGGTATTTTCCCCAGCTTCCTCGGCTACATTTTCTACAACAAGGGTGTGGCCGAAGTCGGCCCCAACAAGGCCAGCCTGTTCATCCACCTGATGCCGGTCTTCGGCACCTTGTTGTCCTTCCTGTTCCTCGGCGAAATTCCGTTCTGGTACCACTACCTGGGTATCGGACTGATTTTCACCGGCATCTGGCTGACCGCAAAACGATGAGAGAACTGCTCGACCGCCTGCGCGGCAAGAAACAAACGCTGATCCCCGACACGCTATGGGCAGTCACGGTGACCTCACTGCCGTTTCTCGATGTCCTGACAACGGATGAACAAAAGCAGCTGAAAACGCTGGCCGAAGCCTTTCTCGCCGAAAAGGAATTCAGCACGGCCGGCGGGCTGGAACTGACGGATGAAATCTGCGTCTCCATCGCAGCCCAGGGCTGCCTGCCCATCCTCAAGCTCGGGCTCAACGCCTATCGCGACTGGATCGGCATCGTCGTCTATCCCGATGAATTCGTCGTCCCGCGCCGCATCGAGGATGAGTCCGGCATCGTGCACGAATACGACGACGTGCTTTCCGGAGAGGCCTGGGAAGGCGGCCCGCTGATCGTTTCGTGGCACGACGTGCAGATGGCCGGCGACGGCTACAACGTGGTCATCCACGAATTTGCCCACAAGCTGGATATGCTCAACGGCGACGCCGACGGCCTGCCGGCCCTGCACAGCGGCATGGCCGAAGCGGAGTGGGAGGAAATCTTTTTCACCGCCTACGAGGATTTTTGCCAGCGCGTCGACAGCGGCGAGGAAACCATTCTCGACCCGTACGCCAGCGAGGCCCCGGCCGAATTCTTCGCCGTGCTGACCGAGAGCTTCTTCGAAATCCCCGATGTCGTCGCCGGGGAATACCCGGCCTTGTACGAACTGCTCTGCCGCTACTACCGGCAGGACCCGCTGGCCCGACTGACAAAGGCCGCCAACGCATCGAGGACCAGCGCTTCCTGATCGCGCTGCGGCGAATGGCCGCATTTCGGCAACTTGAGCAGTTCGGTGCCCGGCACCTGCTCGGCAATCACGTCAATCTGGCGCATCGTCGCATACTCGTCATCCTCGCCCTGGATGGCGAGCACCGGACAGCGGATTTTCGGCAGGTATTCCTCGATATTCCAGTCGCGGAATGGCGGCGACAGCCAGCAATCGTTCCAGTCGCTGAACACCCGTGGCGCATCGCGATGGTAGCGGGCCAGCTTGTGCGGCCAGTCGGTGTCATCCCAGACTTGGCGGGCGGCGCGGATCCCGGCCAGCGTTTCGGCCTCGACAAATTCATGCGGGGCCATGACGGCGATGCCGAGCGGCACGCCAGGAAAAGCGCCGGCGAAGATCAGGGCAATACTGCCACCGTCGCTGTGCCCAATCAGGATCGGCCGCTCGATAGCCAGTGCCGCCAGCAAAGCCGGCAGCATTTCCTCAGCCTCGCGATGCATGTAACGCAGCGTGCGGGCCTCCGGATAGGGTTCCGAGCCACCATAACCAGCCCGTGACCAGACAATCAGCCGGCAACCCGTCGCCGCTGCCAGCTTTTCCGGAAAATGCCGCCACATGCTGACGCTGCCCAAGCCTTCATGGAGCAGCAACAGGGTCGGCCGCCCTTCGGCGGAGGCGGGGTAATCACGATATTCGAGTTTCAGGCCTTTGACGGTGAGGTGTTTCATGCGCTCAAAAGAAAATCGCGGACGACACTAATCTGGTCATCCGACTGGAACATGGGGGCATGGCCAACGCCGGCGATTTCCGCCAGTTTTGCGTGCGGGCCACAGGACGACATCTTCTGCCAGGTATCGCGGGTCAGCAGATCGGACTCGGCACCGCGGATAACCAGCGTCGGACAGGAAATTTGCTCATAGAGCGGCCACAGGTCGATGTCCTTGTCGACAAAGGCGGCCCTGAATGGTTCGGCGATACGCGGATCGTAACGGAAGGCCCAGCGACCGTCGGGGCGCTGGGTGACACTGGTTTCGGTCAGATGATGCCATTGCGCCTCGGTGAGCGCCCCGAACGGGGCACTGACCAGCTTGACGAAGGCCAGTGCCTCGTCAAAGGTCGGCCAGACCGGATCGACCCCGACATAGGTGGCGATACGCTGCAGCGACTCGACGGTAATCAGCGGCCCGACATCGTTGAGCACCAGCTTGCGGATCGGCGTTCCCTCCTGCGCTGCCAGCGCCATGCCGATCAGCCCGCCCATCGAGGAACCGACCCAATGCACGGTATCGACGTTGAGGCGGGCGATCAGGGTCACCATGTCGGCCACGTATTGCGGCACCCCATAGGCGGCGGGATCACGTAGATGGGCACTCTTCCCGCGCCCGACCACATCCGGGCAGATCACCCGGTAATGGGCCGACATGGCCTCGGCCAGCGCATCGAAATCCCGGCCGTTGCGAGTCAGGCCATGGACGCAGACCAGCACCCGCGGATCATCGCGGGCGCCCCATTCGGTGTAGGCCATTCGATGCAAGCCGGCTGGCCCGATACACTGCACAGTATGTTGTTTGAATTGCATATTGCCTCCTCCTCGCCAATGTATCACCGCCCGAACCAATAACGACGACGCTCTTGCCGCCACGCCGACAGGGCCACGCCCTGCCCGCCCAAAACCACCTGCACCGCACCATCCTGATCGGTACGCCAGATGTGGCTGCCCATCGCCTCGTGACGCGCCACCACCTCCGCCTTGGGGTGCCCGAAACGACTGCGATAGCCGACCGGAATGACCGCCTCGCTGGCCCCGACGGCCTGCAAGAACTCAGGTGTCGACGAGGTTTTCGAGCCGTGGTGCGGCATCAGCAGGACATCGGCCCGCAATTCCTCTGGATAGCGTTTGAGCAGTTCCGCCTCATCGGGCGCTTCGATATCCGAGGTTAAAAGCATCCGCTTGCCGCTGGCTTCAACCCGCAGCACGCAGGACAGATGATTGGACTTCGTATCGACCGTATACGCCTCGGCGGTCGGGTGCAGCACCTCAAAAGCCACACCGTCCCAGACCCAGCGTTGGCCTGCCACGCAGCGTTGCCCGTCCAGTCCGGCTACCGAGGAGCGCACCTCGCCAACCGCCAGCGCTGCCCGGACCGAGGCCGTTCCGCCAGCGTGGTCGCTATCGCGGTGCGTCACCATCAACATGTCGACCTTGTCGATGCCGAGAAAGCGCAAATAGGGCACGACCACCCGCTGCCCGGCATCCGATTCGGCGCTGTAGAGCGGCCCGGGATCGTAGATCAGCGTGTGTTCGCGCGTCCGGATGATCGTCGCCAGGCCCTGCCCGACATCGAGAACATTGATCCAGGCTTCACCTTGGGCCGGCTTTTCCGGACTCCAGAACAGGGCCGGCAGCATCAGAAAGATGCCCAGCCAGCGCCCGGGCAACCCGCGTGGCAACAAACAGATGGCAACCCCGAATCCCCCCGTGACCGCCAACCAGATCGGTGGTGCCGGAACCTGCCAGACCGGCCAACTGGCGCACCAGGCAAGAAAAAGCATCAGCCAGGCCATGACCTGATGTGCCAGAGCAAGAATAGGCCACCAGGGAATCACAGCCCCAAGCAGGGCCAGCGGCGTGACGATAAAGCTGATGACCGGAATAGCCAGCGCATTGGCCAGTGGAGAAACCAGCGAGAATTGCTGGAAGACGAGCAGCAGTATCGGCAACGAAGCGAGCGTCGCCACCCACTGGGCAACGCCCAAGGAACGCACTTGGGCACGCCAGCCCGGCGCTTCGCCAACCTGCGCCGATCCGACATAAAGCAAGGCGCCGACAGCACCGAACGACAGCCAGAAACCGGCTGCCAGGACAGCCCACGGGTCGAACAGGAGCACCACCAGCAACGCCAGCGCCAGTGTTCGGCTCGGCGCCACAAGACGCCCGGCGAGCATGGCAGCGGCTGCGACCAGAAGCATGTAGAGCGTCCGCTGGGCCGGCACGGCAAAACCGGCGAGCAAGGCATAGCCCAGCGCGGCAAGGCAGGCGGCGAGCAAACCCGCCTTTTGCGCCGGCAGGCGCAGGGCCAGATAAGGAACCCGCCGCCAGCCGAAGGAAACCAGCCAGCCAAACAAGGCGGCGAGCATCGTCACATGCAAGCCGGAGATGGACATCAGATGTGTGGTTCCGGTCCGATTGAAGGTGGTCCACAACTCGCCATTGATCGCTCTCTGATCGCCAATGACCAGCGCGACGAGAACACCGGCCCACGGATAATTTGCCTCAGGCAGCAGACGGGCGAAAGAAGCACGAACCGCATAACGCAAACGCTCGATCGCGTAGCCCGGTTGCCAAACCATGTCAGCCAGTCGTTGCGGGGGATTGGGCCGGATGTAGCCAGTTGCCCGAATATTGCGTTCGAGCAACCAGGCTTCGTAGTCGAAAGCGCCCGGATTGGCGTTGCCGTGCGGCCGCTTCAGGCGCACGGTGAATCGCCACTGCTCGCCGGGCCGCACCGGCAGGCGGGAGAACTGTTCGTCATCCCGCCTGCCCTGATACCAGGAAAGCATGATTTTTTGCGGAATGACGGCGTCTGTCGTCGATACCACGGAGACATCGAATTCGAAGCGGGTACCGTTAGTGAAATCCTGCGGCAGCCCGGCAATGACGCCAATCACCTCAACATCGCGACCCTCCCAGGCCACATCCAGATGATCGGCCAGCCGACTCTCGGCCCGCCAGGCGGCCCAGGCAAAGCCCAGCGCCAGGCATCCGGCCAGCACCACAAGACGCACCGACCAGTGGCGCCAGCGCAAACCCGGCAGCGCCTGCAATATGCCCACCACGGCCAAGGCAGCCCAGGCAGGCAGTTCCGGCTGCATCTGCAAACCGAGCACACCGATGGCAAAAGCGAGAATATTCAGGCGCATGCTGCAATAATAAGGGCATGCGCCGGACCCTCAAAAAATACCTGCCCGATCACGAAACGATCCGCCAGAACCCTTGGCTAAAGCCGTTCGAATCGTCGCTACTGCACCCACGTTTATGGCATTTGAATCGTCACTCGGCGGCCGGCGCGGTAGCGGCCGGCCTGTTTTGCGGCCTGATTCCGGGGCCGCTGCAAATGCTGGGTGCGGCGATCTGCGCCTTGCTTTTCCGCGTCAACCTACCGCTGGCGATGCTGGTAACGCTCTACACCAACCCGTTCACCATCGTGCCGCTGTATTTGCTGGCCTACCAGATCGGCCGGCTGTTTCTGGGCGATGGCAACGGCTTCATCACGCCACCGGCGTTCAACCCCACCGATATGCTGGCCTGGACGACCGCCATGCAAACCTGGATGCTGGCCGTCGCCAAGCCGCTGGGCATTGGCCTGGTGCTGCTCGCCGCAGTATTGGCGGCTCTGGGCTATGTCGCCACCCGAGCCGCCTGGCGAATCTACCTGCTGACCGCCTGGCGGCGGCGGAACAAACTCAGGTCCGGAAGCGGGCGATAGCGGCAGTCAGCCCGTGCGACAGGGTGCGCAAGGTATCGGCCGTGGCTGCATTGCCACTGGCCGCAGCGTTGTTCTCTTCGGCCATCTGGGCGATGCGCTCGACGTTCTGGGCAATTTCCGTGCTGGCCGCTGCCTGTTCGCGCAAGGCCACGGTAATTTCTGACACCGCATCCAGCACCTGACGCGACTGCGCCTGGACCTGACTGATCGCCTCGCCGGCCAACTGGGCCTGTTCGACGCCGGAAGATACCCGGTGGACCCCCTCCTTCATGCTGGACACCGCGGTGGCGGTACCAGTCTGAACGGCCAGAATCATTGCTGAAATTTCCTGCGTTGATTTGGCTGTCCGCTCCGCCAGTTTTCTCACCTCGTCGGCGACCACGGCAAAGCCGCGCCCCGACTCACCAGCCCGCGCTGCCTCGATGGCCGCGTTGAGTGCCAGCAGATTGGTCTGGTCGGCAATATCCTTGATGGTGCCAACGATGGCCGAAATCTGTTCGGATTGCTGGCCCAATGCCTCGACGGCGGAGGCCGACTGGTTGACGGTCAGGGCAATGCCTTGAATCTCGTTGACCACCGCCTGCACGATCTGGCCGCCACGCGCCGCGACCTCATCCGACTCCCGGGAATAGCGTTGTGCATCCTGAGCATTGCGGGCAATGTGATCGACGCCGACCGTCATCTGCTCGACGGCAGCCGCCATGCTTGAAGCCGAATCGCTTTGCGAGGCCGTGCTGGTTGAAATCTGCTGACTCGAGGAGGCCAGTTGTTCGGCGGCCTGATTGAGCTGCCGAACGTCGCTCTGCACACCGCCAAGCAATTTGCGGAACGACGCAGCCATGCCATTGAAATCCTTGCCCGCGGCATGCAGCTCATCGGCGCCCTGGGCATCGAATTCCGCCGTCAGATCACCATCGGCCAGGCGACGGGCGCCCTGGGAAAAATCGCCGACACTGTTGATGACCGAATAATAAGTGCCCAACCCAAGATACCCGACCAGCAGGGCAACAAGTACCGCCAAGCCAATTTCGAACATCAACACCTTGCGTGCCTCATTCATCCGCCCCTGCAACTGCTGCTCGAATTGCGGAATCAGCGCATCGAACATCACCTTGTAGCCAAGATCGATAAGCTGGGTGGTCATGGCGAAATAATCCTGCGGCGCAGTCGCAAACTTATCGCCAAGAATATCGTCACGCACCAGGGCGAATACACGCTCGGCCCCGTCGGAAAACTCCTTCGTCGGTCCGGCCAGCGGCCCCTGCAACGCAGGAGCGAAACGAATCACTTTCTCCAGATTGGTGTTTTGAGCGCGCAGCGTGCCCGCCATTTGGGCGATCTGCGAGGCAATGTCGATCCGCATTTGCGGCGACAATTCCTTCTTGGTCAAAACCCCTGTCCCCCTCGCCCGGGTGATACCCAGTGGCTCCAGCATGGCCGGCATCTTGGTGACGATGGTGTCCATGAAGTAATAAGTGTCCATCACCGGATCGAGCGTCAGTTGGGTCTCGTCGGCCACATCGACCATCAATTGCAAGGCATTGGCAATCATGACCGAGTGCCGCTTGATATTTTCTGGCGGCGTCCAGGTCAGGCCCTGGCCACGAATTGCATCCCAATCCTGGCGAATGGACTTCCAGGCGGCGCTTTCACGCAACTTGGGCGGCAGCGCTGCATCGGTGGCAGCTACCACTTCGACGACTTCTTTTTCCTTGGCCGCCCGCTTTTCCTTCATCGCCTCGTTGCCGTTCAGAACGCCAGAAGAGAGGCCGCGGTGTTGCTGCATGAGCTGGACCATGCGGTTCACCGGCTTGAGAATCTGCAGACCCGCCAGCTCCTGACGGGCCGTCTCAATATCGCGACTGAGGTTGGAATATACCGAGTACAACAACACAAGCATGACCACCGAGACGGCCGTGCCAAGCAACAGGAACTTGCTGTTGTAGCGAAGACGATTCATCAAGGCGACGGCGGGAGAGAACAGAGCTTGCATATTGTTTTTCCTCACTGAGAGGTACGAGTTGGGTACGCAATATTAATTCACTACAGTTTTGCCCAATCTAGCACTTATCAAATTATTAGCAAATAATACCGTCATTCAAATTGAGTATCCGGTCCGCTTTCGCGGCAAGTTGCTGATCATGCGTCACTACAATCAGACTAACCTGCTGCTGACGTACCCGTTCAATCAGCAAACCGAAAACGACCGATGCTGTATGACTATCCAGATTACCGGTTGGTTCATCAGCCAGCAAACACGAAGGGTCGCTGACCAGGGCACGGGCAATGGCGGCACGCTGACGCTCGCCACCGGAAAGCTCGCCGGGCCGGTGTTCGAGGCGATGGCCCAAGCCAACTGCGCTCAGAATTTCGCCGGCTTTGGCCAGTGCCGCATGACGCTCCATGCGGCGAATGAGCAAGGGCATGGCGACATTTTCAAGGGCCGAAAACTCGGCCAACAGATGGTGAAACTGATAGACGAAACCGAGATGCCGGTTGCGCCAGTCACCACGAGCCACCTCACCGAGCGCCGAGAAATCCCGCCCCATCAGCGTTACGCTGCCGGCCGATGGCGTATCCAGGCCGCCTAGAAGGTGCAACAGCGTGCTTTTCCCGGAACCGGAAGCGCCGATGATGGCAACCGTTTCGCCAGGTTGAACAACCAGATCGATGCCGGACAAAACCGGCACCTCCAGCCCGCCGCCGCGAAATACCTTGGACACCCCACGGGCGATCAGAATAGGCTCACTCATAGCGCAGTGCCTCCGCCGGATTTACCCGCGACGCCTTCCAGCTCGGGTAAAGGGTCGCCAGCAGCGCCAGCACGAAGGCAATCAGCGTCACGCCCCAGACATCGCTCCACAGCAATTCGGAGGGCAAGTCGGAAATGTAATAAACCTCTTTCGACAGGAAATGCACGCCAAGCATGCGCTCAATGAAGGGCACCACGACATCAATATTGAGCGCCAGCAGCACGCCGCCAACGATCCCCAGGCCCAACCCGATGAAGCCGACCAGTGCGCCCTGGATAACAAAAATCCCCATGATCGACAGCGGCCGCGCCCCCAGTGTGCGCAGGATGGCGATGTCGGCCTGTTTGTCGGTGACGGCCATGACCAGCGTCGACACCAGATTGAAGGCGGCGACAGCGACGATCAGCGACAGGATGATGAACATCATATTCTTCTCGATCTGCACGGCGCGGAAGAAATTGGCATGGCTCTTGGTCCAGTCATTCAGATAGGCGTCGGCGTCGATGTAACGCACCAGTTCGCGGGCAATGCGTGGCGCCTGGAAGAGATCGTCAACCTTCAACCGCACACCGCTGACCCGGTCTTCCATCTGGTAGAGCTTCTGCGCATCTTCGAGATTGATCAGGGCCAGCCCCGAGTCGTATTCGTACATGCCGACCTCAAAGATGCCGACCACCCTGAATGATTTCAAACGCGGCACCACGCCGGCCGGCGTCACCGTGCCCTGCGGCGCGATCAGCGTCACCTTGTCACCGGTGAAGACGCGCAGCGAACGCGCCAGGTCGGCGCCGAGCACGACGCCGAACTCACCCGGCCGCAGATCGTCGAGGCTGCCGCTCTGGATGGTCTTGCGGAAATCGGCCACCCGGTCTTCCTGATCGGGCAGGATGCCGCGGACGATGGTGCCCTTGACCGTGCCATCGACGGTAAACATCCCCTGCGACTGGACAAAGGGGGCACTGGCCCGAACTTCCGGGTGTTTCATCGCCTGTTCGGCGACGGCCTGCCAGTTCGGCAATTCGCCACTGATGCCGGTGATCTGGATATGCGACGCCACCCCGAGAATGCGTGTCCGCAACTCTTTCTGGAAGCCGTTCATCACCGATAGCACGACGATCAGTGCGGCGACGCCGAGGCCGATGCCGAGCATCGAGATCAGCGAAATGAATGAAATGAAATGGTTGCGTCGTTTGGCCCGCGTATAGCGCAGACCGATCAACAGTTCGTAAGGCAATGCCATGCGGATAACACCGGGCGTCGAAAGTCGCTATGGTACACTTTTTGGCTGCCAACCCATTGCCTGCTGCCCGTGCGCCTCACCCTGCTTGCCCCAGAACTGATCTGGCCCGAACCGAACGACCAACTGACACTCGGGAAACTCGCGGCCCCGGGATTCGAATGGCTGGCCGCCCGCGCCGCTTTCGAGCGCCAGGCCAGGCGGCCTTTCGAGACCGCCCTCGCCCGCCAGTTCGGCCTCGACAACGCCCCCTTCGGCGCCCTGCGCCGGCTCGGTGAGGCAGCCAGCCAGCCAGCCCAGGAGGGCCACTGGCTGTGCGCCGACCCGGTTCATCTGCGCTTCCATCACGAGCGGATCATTCTGGCCGACGCAGGCGCCTTCGATCTGGAAGAAGACGAAGCCCACGCCATCGTCGCCTCGCTCAATGCCGAGTTTGCCGACATCGGCCAGTTTCACGTCAGCACAGCCCGGCGCTGGTATCTGCGCTTGAATGCGCCGGTCGACCACCATGCCGAACCACTTTCTACCATCGCCGGCCGTCGCCTGGACAACGAACTGACGGACAAGAATGGCGTACTGACCCGCTGGCTCAATGAAGTGCAAATGTATCTGCACGGCCATCCGATCAACGAACGCCGGCAGGCCGAAGGCAAACCGGCCGTCAACAGCCTGTGGCTGTGGGGCGGCGGCAGCTTGCCGGCGCTGGCAAGACCCGATTTCTCAATGGTCTGGAGCAGCAACCCGCTGGCCACCGGCCTGGCCGGTGCCAGTGCCACGCCAGCGCAGCCTTGCCCGAAAGGACTGACGGCAGTCCTGGCGCAAGCCACCGCCGATCAAAACCACCTCGTCGTCCTCGACAGCCTGCTGCCACCCGTGCTCTACGAAGACGGCCCGGGCTGGCGGGATGCCTGGCAAGCTCTGGACAGCGACTGGTTTGCGCCGCTGCGCACCGCCCTTGGCCGTCAGGTCGAAACAGTCACCATCATCGCGCCGACCATCTACGGCCAGTTGACCTGGACGCTACGCGGCAAGGACCGCTGGAAATTCTGGCGCAAGGCCCGCCCGCTGCAAACCATCGCCCAGGAATTGGCTGAGAACCAGGCCGAAGGAACGACCCCGTGACCAACATCACCACCCGCAGCAGCCCGCCGCGCGTCGTCTGGCAACTCGAACAACAAGGCCTGCACCCGCTGCTCGCCCGTCTTTACGCGGCCCGCGGCATCAAGGACAAGTCGGAACTCGATTACGAACTGAAATCGCTGATCCCGCCAACTGCCCTGACCCACGCTACGGATGCCGCCCAGCTGCTGGCCGATGCGATCGAAGCCGAAGCGAAGATGCTGATCATCGGCGACTACGACTGCGACGGCGCCACCGCCACGGCCGTCGGCATGCGCGCCCTGAAGTCGCTGGGTGCCGATGTCGACTTCCTGCTCCCTGATCGCTTCAAGCTCGGTTATGGCCTGTCGCCGGAAATCGTCGATGTCGCCGCCGAGCAGTCGCCCGACCTGATCATCACCGTCGACAACGGCATCGCCAGCCTCGAAGGGGTTGCCCGCGCCCAGCAACACGGCATCGCGACGCTGATCACCGACCACCACCTGCCGGCGGCAACGCTGCCCGACGCCGACTGCATCGTGAACCCGAACCAGCCGGGCTGCGATTTCCCGTCGAAATGCATTGCCGGCGTGGGCGTCATGTTCTACGTCATGCTCGCCCTGCGCGCCGAGTTGCGCGAACGCGGCTGGTTTACACCCAACGGCGGCGATCGTCCGGAACCCAACTTCGCCAACCTGCTCGACCTCGTCGCGCTGGGCACGGTGGCCGACGTCGTCAAACTGGACCGCAACAACCGCATCCTGGTCAGCCAGGGCCTCAAGCGCATGCGCGCCGGCCAGATGCAACCCGGCATCGCCGCCCTGTTCAAGGCCGCAGCCCGCGACCCGAAACGCGCCACGGCCTTCGATCTCGGCTTCCTGCTCGGCCCGCGCCTCAATGCCGCCGGCCGGCTGGCCGACATGCGGCTTGGTGTTGAATGCCTGCTCACCGACGACCCCAGTCGCGCCCTACAAATCGCTCAGGAACTCGACAGCCTGAACCGCGAACGCCGCGAAATCGAAGCCGGCATGCAGGAACAGGCGCTGCTCCTGCTCGAATCGCTGGACGTCGCCAGCGCCGCTCCGGGTATCGCCCTGTTCGACGCGAGCTGGCATGAAGGCGTCGTCGGCATCCTCGCCTCACGGATCAAGGACAAGCTGCACCGCCCGGTCTTCGCCTTCGCGCCCGGCGAAGGCGGCATCGTCAAGGGTTCCGGCCGCTCGATTCCCGGTCTGCATCTGCGCGATGCACTCGACCTCGTCGCCAAGCGCGCCCCCGGCCTGCTCGTCCGCTTCGGCGGCCATGCCATGGCGGCCGGTGCAACGCTCAAGGAAGAAGACTTCGAGCGTTTCAGCCAGCTTTTTGCCGAAGTGGCGGCCGAACTGCTCGCCCCGGCTGACCTGACCCGGACGCTGGAAACCGACGGCAACCTCGAAGGCGGCTACATCTCGCTGGAAACCGCCCGCCTGCTGGAAAACGAAATCTGGGGCCAGGGCTTCCCGGCGCCGCTATTCATGGATGACTTCGACGTCGAGCAACAGCGCGTACTCAAGGAAAAGCACCTCAAGTTGCGCCTGCGCAAGGGCAACACCCGGATCGACGCCATCCAGTTCAATTTCAGCGCCCAGCCCGGCAACCGGACCCGCGTCGCCTACCGGCTGGCCATCAACGAGTACATGGGTGTCGAAAGCCCACAGTTGATGGTTGAACATCTGGAATGACAAAGGGGGCTGAACGCCCCCTGACACAGATTGCCGCCCTACCCGGTCAGTAACGCACGCCGGCTGGCGGCGTAAATGAATCCAGGGCGTGCAGGTAGGCGGCTCGGGCGAAAGCACTCGGATTGGGCGAGTTCTGCTGGCTCATCGAGCCTTTCATCTGGGCGATCGAGATATATTCGCGCGCCTCAAGCCATTGCTTCATGCCTGCAAGCACCTCGGTCAATGCAGCCGGGCCGCTTTTGAGCAGGGCGCTGGCCATGTGCACCACATCGGCCCCGGCGAGCAGCATTTTCAGGACATCTTCCGCCGTATGAACACCACCGGTGGCGGCCAGCGACAGCTTGGTGCTGCCGCGCAGGATGGCGATCCAGCGCATGGCGAGCAAGGTATCTGCCGACGACGACAACTGCACACGATCGACCACACTCAAGGTTTCCAGATCGATATCCGGCTGGAAAAAGCGGTTGAACAGCGAAACGCCCGCTGCGCCTGAGTTTTCGGCCTGATGGACGAAATGCGGTAACGAAGAAAAGAAAGGCGAAAGCTTCATGCAGACAGGAATACTGACCGCCGTCTTCAATTCCTGCAGCAGGGAGAGGTGATGATCCTCGATCGCCTCGCAGGAAACTTTCGGATCGCTCGGCATATACCAGGCATTCAGCTCAAGCGCATCTGCCCCGGCCCCCTGCATTTCCTTGCCCAGCTCCACCCAGCCGCTCAGCGATGAGCCATTCAGGCTGGCAATCACGGGAATGGCCAGACGCGACTTGAGGCGTTGAATCTGTTCGAGATAGCTGTCGAGCCGGCTCTGGTAATCGTGACCGAAAGGCAGATGGCCCGCTGCTTCGCCGAAGGTATCGGGATGGACCAGAAAGCGGTCGATCATCTGCTCATCGTGGCGGACATCCTCTTCGAACAGCGAATGCATGACGATGGCCGCCGCACCGGCGTCTTCGAGATGCAGCACGGCGTCGAGATCGTGGCTGAGCGGCGTCGAGGACGGCACCAGCGGATTTTTCAGCGGCAGGCCGAGATAGGTCGTGGACAGATCAGGCATCGGGTGTCTCCTTCTTTTCGGCGGCAGCGTTGGCCGTATCAGCCTTTTCATCGATGGCGGCTTCGGGCAGCACCATTTCCGACAGTTCGACATATTCCTGATGACGTAGGCGGGCATCCTTGCCGGCCTGCGCCATGAAGTAGACCGAAGCGTCCGGCTTCAGGCGCTCAAGGATGGTGAAGCGCGCCTCGTTGCGAGCGAAATCGCTGAACGGGATGCTCGGCGCCGCACTGTCGACCGACAGCGGATTCTTGCCCTGGCTGCGCAGGCGTGGGTCGTAACGCAGCAAGGGCCAGTGCCCGGATTTGACGGCCAGATCCTGCTGGCGCAGGTTGTTCGACAGATCGACGCCGTGCGCGATGCACGGGCTGTAGGCAATGATGATCGAGACGCCGGGATAGCTCTCGGCATCGAGGAAGGCCTTCAGCGTATGGACATCCTTGGCGCCGTAGGCGACCTGGGCGACATAGACGTTTTCGTAATCCATCGCGATGCGGGCCAGATCCTTCTTGCGATTCGGCTGGCCGCCGGCCGCGAACTTGGCGACGGCGCCGCGCGGCGTGGCCTTGGAATTCTGGCCGCCGGTGTTGGAATAGACCTCGGTATCGAGCACCAGAATATTGACGTCCTCGCCCGACGACAGCACGTGATCGAGGCCGCCGAAGCCGATGTCGTAGGCCCAGCCATCGCCGCCGATGATCCACACGCTGCGCCGGATCAGGTATTCGGCCACGGCCGCCAGCTGGTCGGCAGCCGGCGTGCCGATCGCCGACAGTTTGGCCTGCAGTTGTGCCACCCGCTCGCGTTGCTCGTGGATGCCGGCTTCAGTCGTTTGATCGGCGTTAAGCAGCGCCTGCACCTGGGCGTCGCCGATTTCCAGCGCCATCGCCCGCAATTGCACGCGGGCCGCTTCGCCTAGCTGATTGGTGGCCAGCCGCATGCCGAGGCCGAATTCGGCGTTGTCCTCGAACAGCGAATTGCTCCAGGCCGGGCCGCGGCCGTTGGCGTCGGTGGTGTAAGGCGTGGTCGGCAGGTTGCCGCCGTAGATCGACGAACAGCCGGTAGCGTTGGCGACCAGCATGCGATCGCCGAAGAGCTGCGTGGCGAGCTTGATGTAGGGCGTTTCGCCACAGCCGACACAGGCGCCGGAAAATTCGAACATCGGCTGCAGCAGCATCGAACCCGGGATGGTGTTGCGCTTGGTGGCCTTGCGGTCATAGTCGGGCAGCTTCAGGAAGAAGTCCCAGTTCTCCGCTTCCGGGGCGCGCAGCGGCGCCTGCTCGGCCATGTTGATCGCCTTGCGCGAGACGTTCGACTTGTCGCGGATCGGACAGACCTCGACGCATAAGGTACAGCCGGTGCAATCCTCGGGCGCCACCTGGTAGCTCATCTTCCAGCCGGCCGGGTAATCCTTGCTGCGGATGGCCATGGTCTTGAAAGTGGCCGGCGCTTCAGCCACCAACTCGGGCGGGAAAGCCTTGGCGCGGATGGCCGAATGCGGGCAGACGAAAACGCACTTGCCGCATTGCGTGCACAGATCGGTTTCGAGGACCGGGATTTCGAGGGCGAGATTACGCTTTTCGTACTTCGCCGTGCCGGTCGGGAAAGTGCCGTCGACCGGGAAAACCGACACCGGCAGGCTGTCGCCCTTGCCGGCGATCATCGGCAAGGTCAGCTTGCGGACGAACTCCGAGGCTTGCTGGACGGTGCGTTCGGGAATGCAAATTTCGCCAGCGGCGAACTCGGCCGGCACCGCCACTTCATGCAGGCAGACCAGGGTTTTGTCGATGGCCTTGTAGTTCAGTTCGGCGATGCGCCGACCCTTGCGGCCATAGGTCTTTTCAACCGCATGCTTGATCGCGGCGATGGCCTCGTCCTGCGGCAGGATGCCGGAAATGGCGAAGAAACAGGTCTGCATCACCGTATTGATGCGCCGCCCCATGTCGGCCTCCAGCGCGACCTGGTAGGCATCGATGACATAAAAATGGATGCGCTTGGCGATCATCTGCTGCTGCATGGCGGCCGGCAGCGTGGCCCACACCTTGTCGGCCGGGACCGGCGTATTGAGCAGGAAGACGGCGCCCGGCGCAGCGTGGGCCAGCAGGTCGTGCGTTTCGAGGAACAGCGGCTGGTGGCAGGCGATGAATTTCGCATCCCCCGCGCCGGTCAGGTAGGTCGAACGAATTGGCTGCGGCCCGAAGCGCAGGTGCGACACGGTCATCGCGCCGGACTTCTTGGAGTCGTAGACGAAGTAGCCCTGGGCAAAAAGCGCGGTTTCGTCACCGATGATCTTGATTGAATTCTTGTTGGCCGACACCGTGCCGTCCGACCCCAGGCCATAGAAAACGGCGCCGAAGGTTTCGCGCACGGCATCGCTGCGGAAAGCCGGGTCATAGGGCAGTGACAGATGCGTCACGTCGTCGTTGATACCCACCGTGAAACGACGTTGCGGCAAGGCTTTGAGCAAGGCCGCAAAAACGGCGCAAACCATGGCCGGGTTGAATTCCTTGGAGGCCAGCCCGTAACGCCCGCCGATCACCTTCGGCAGCGTGGCAAAGCGCGGCGCTTCGCTCGCCGCATTTTCGGCCAGCGCGACCAGCACATCCTTGAACAGCGGCTCGCCATCGGCCCCTGGCTCCTTGCAGCGGTCGAGCACGGCAATCGATCGGGTTGTCGTCGGCAGCGCCGCGAGCAGCGCCTCCGGCGCCCACGGCCGGTAGAGCCGAACCTTGAGCAGGCCGACCTTCTCACCCTGGCGGTTCAGGTGTTCCACCGTTTCCTGCGCGGTTTCGGCGCCGGAACCCATCAGGATGATGACGCGCTCGGCATCCGGGGCGCCAACGTAATCGAATAGCCTGTATTGCCGGCCAGTCGCCGCGCCGAACTGGTCCATGGCTTGCTGGACAACCGCCGGGAAAGCGTCGAACCACGGGTTCTGCGCCTCACGGGCCTGGAAGAAGACATCGGGATTCTGCGAACTGCCGCGCAGCACCGGATGTTCCGGCGACAGCGAGCGGTGGCGCTGGGCCGCGATCAATTCCGGCGGCAGCATGGCGCGCAGAACGTCATCGTCCACCGCAGTAATCTTGGCCACTTCGTGCGAGGTGCGGAAACCGTCGAAGAAGTGCAGCACCGGCAGGCGCCCGGCCAGCGTTGCCGCCGAGGCGATGGCCGCCATGTCCTGCGCCTCCTGCACCGAATTCGACGACAGCAGCGCAAAGCCGGTGCCGCGCGTCGCCATCACATCGGAATGGTCGCCAAAAATCGACAAGGCGTGCGTTGCGATGGCCCGGGCCGCGACGTGGAAGACCGTCGGCGTCAGTTCGCCGGCGATCTTGTACATATTGGGAATCATCAGCAGCAGGCCCTGCGATGCCGTGAAGGTCGTCGCCAGCGACCCGGCCTGCAGCGCACCATGGACAGTGCCGGCCGCGCCACCTTCGGACTGCAGCTCGACAACGCGGGGAACACAGCCCCAGACGTTGGTCTTGCCTTGCGCCGCCCATTCATCGGACAGCTCGCCCATGCCGGACGATGGGGTGATCGGGTAAATGGCGATCACTTCAGAAACGCGGTAAGCCACGTTGGCGACGGCTTCGTTGCCGTCAATAGTTAGCATCTTGTTCATGACAATTCCTGGCGATACCCACTGCGCACCAAGTAAGCCGCAGGGTGAAAGCGGCTCGGCATGGCCGGCGCCGCCACTTGCTGCAATGCAACAAGTCCGATTCTACGCCCGTTTTCGGCAAATATATGCCAGGTAAAAACAAGCCTTATTCAAGTTCGGGAACACTGCCGACTGTTGCCTGCAGATAAGCGTCGACCGCCGCACGCTGCAGCGGCCGGGAAAACAGGTAGCCCTGGAACTCGTTGCAGCCGCAAACGGTCAGAATTTCGCGCTCCTCATCCGTCTCGACCCCCTCGGCAACAATGTGCAGATTCAACGCCTTGCCAAGGAAAATGATGGCATGCGGGATCGCCATTGCCTTGCCGCCGCGGTTGCAGCCGGAGACGAAGGAACGGTCGATCTTCAGCGTATCGATCGGTAGTCGTTGCAGGTAGGCCAGCGACGAATAGCCGGTTCCGAAATCATCGACCGCGATGCGCACGCCGAGCGCCTTGATCGACTTGAGCACCCGGATGTTGTGCTCCATGTCGCCCATGATCATGCTCTCGGTGATTTCCAGTTCCAGACATTCCGGCGGCAGGCCGGAAACGGCCAGGGCATCGGCCACCAGCGCAGGCAGACCGGGTTCGCGCAACTGCCGGGCCGAGAGGTTGACCGCCACACTCAAGGCCTGGCCGTCGATCAGCGGCCAACTGGCAGCTTGCCGGCAGGCGGCATACAGCACCTGCTCGCCAATCGCCAGAATCTGCCCGGTTTCCTCGGCCAGCGGAATGAAGCGGTCGGGCGTCACCAGCCCTTGGCCGGCGCTGTTCCAGCGAACCAGCGCCTCGAAGCCACGGACCCTGCCGCCGCCATCGACCTTCGGCTGGTAAACCACCGTCAGCTCATGGTTTTCGATGGCGCTGCTCAAGGCCGTTTCCAACGCGAATCGGTCCTGTGCCGCCTGATTGAGGTCGCGGGTATAGAAACAGTAGCGTCCCTTGCCGCTTTCCTTGGCGTGGTACATCGCCACATCGGCCACCCGCAACAGGCCATCGAGGTCCTGCGCATCATCGGGAAAAACGCTGACACCGATACTGCAGTTGATGCGCAGCGCATGCCCTTCCAGAGCCAGCGGCGCCTGGATGGTGCTCAGCACGCGCTCAAGCAGGTGGATCGTGTCGGCCGGCGAAGCCTGCTCACCAAGGATCAGCACGAACTCATCACCACCGTAGCGGGCCACGGTATCGAGGCCGCGCAAGGCGGTGCGCAGACGGCTGGAAATCTCGACCAGCAACTGGTCGCCGGCGGCATGGCCGAGGCTGTCATTGATCACCTTGAAATTATCGAGATCGACAAAAGCCAGCGCCACCTTGCTGCGCTTGCGCCGGGCGAGTTGCACGGCCTGGGCCAGACGGTCTTCGAGCAAGTTGCGGTTGGGCAGCCCGGTCAGTGGATCATGCGTTGCCTGGTGCTGCAGTACTGCCTGGTAACGATGGCGCTCGGTAATGTCCTCGACCGTTCCCTCGTAGTAGAGAAAAGTCCCGTCGGCTGAACGCACGGCATGGGCGTGCTCGGCAATCCAGATCCGGCTGCCGTCGCGACAGGTGATCTCCGACTCGAAATCGTTAACCCGGCCATCGCGCTCGATCAGCCGCTTGAAATCGGCCCGCCGCTGCGGATCGACATAGAGTCCGCTGGCTATATCGGACATGCTGCTGATCAGCATCTCCGGCGTCGGGTAGCCATAAAGTTTGGCCAGAGCCGGATTGGCTGCGAGGTAACTGCCGCTCTCGGTGCTCTGAAACATGCCAACCACCGAGTTCTCAAAAATGCTGCGATAGCGCAGTTCCGTTTCCGTCAGCTGGATCTGGGCCTGGACACGATCGGTAATGTCTTCGAGATAAGCCTCCAGCACCCAGCGAGAACGCTCGTCGCGCAGGCCGACACCGCGCTCCAGCACCCATTTCTCCTCGCCATCACGGCAGATGATGCGGTACTCGATGCTGTAGTTCGAGCCGGTTTCCAGCGCAGCCAGGATCGTACCGCGAACCGCCGCCCGGTCCTCGGGATGCGTCAGCGACTCGAGCGAATGCTCCGCTTGAC
Organism: Azonexus sp.; assembly: GCA_041909135.1. Lineage (GTDB taxonomy): Bacteria > Pseudomonadota > Gammaproteobacteria > Burkholderiales > Rhodocyclaceae > Azonexus. The sequence goes on from JAYREA010000005.1 coordinate 161,618, forward strand.
CGACCAGATCCTCGGCCCGATAGCCGGTCAGGCCGTGACAGCCGGGGCTGACCGACAACAGCGTCCAGAACTCGTCGACCAGGCAGCGGCACAGCATGCCATCAAGCTTGGCAAACAGGTTCGCCATCGCCGGTGCCTGGGGCGAAGCGCCGCCCGGCGGCGCGAAATGGAAGCCGTCAGACACGCCGGAGATGAAGTGATTGTGAACCATGGGAATACCCGCTACCTGCCTGTTTTAACTGAATGCCGCTGTCGTCGATCCAGGCAAAGACATGATCGATCGCGCCGGAGGCGACTTCAAAATAATCCTGGGCGGCCACCGTGATCCCGGAACTGAGCAGCATCTGTGTCCGAATGACCCGCGCCATCTGTTGCACGCCGCGTGCTGCTTTCTCGGCGACGGCGCCTTGGGCCCCGGCTTCGCTGGCCTGCTTGAGCAGCACTTCGGCACGGGCAACCAGAAACATCAGGCGAACCCGGACCACGGCCGAGCAGGCATGGCGCGCCGCAACGCTCGTGCCCAGGGCCCTTGCCTGACCGAGACACTCGGTCAGGGCCGGCAGGCGGCTGGCGTAATTACGCACCAGACCACGTGCGCCCGGCCCGTCGAGCAACAACTCGACCCGCGACTCGCCAAGCGCCGCCAGCCAGTGCAGCAACTGCTCTATCAGGAAACTGTGCTGGGCAATGCTCTGCTCGACCGACAAGCCGGGCAATTTCTCATGCAGATTCCGCCAGTTGAAATGGAAGAGCTCCAGTTCATTCAGCGTCAGACAGGGGTGTACCCGCCCCCCTTCTTTCCTGGCGATGTCGCGCAATGACGGAATCCCGGCCTCGATTTCCCGCCCCTTGCCATCAAGACGCTGCTTGAAACCTTGATCGCCGGCCAGCCAGGCCGAGCTCATGCCGCGATGCTGCTGAAAATGCGCCACCAGGGCCAACAAGGCGCGGCAGGCGGCCAGCGTTTGCTCCAGCGACTGACCTGTATCCTGCCGGTTGGCGCGACGATGAAGCCAGAACGAGCCGGCCCCGACCAGCAGGGCCAGCAGCCCCATCAGAAAAATGATCAAATCCATCGCAAACTCACTCATATTGGTATTTTTTCAGGGTGCCGTTGAGCTGAACGGACAAGTCGTTCAGATAACGCGAAAGCTCACTGTTTTCCCGCACCAGATGCTCGTTGGCATCGGCCAGCTGGGCGACCTGCTCGATATCGCCGGCAATGCTCTGTCCCGCCTCGCTCTGCTCTCGGCTGGCTGCGGCAATATCGCGGATCAGCGCCAGCGTCTGGCCGGCGTTGCTTTCTACCCGGCGCAGGTCGTCGACTGCCAGTGCTGCGTCTGCCAGGCTGGCTGAAGCGCGAACCGAGGTTTCCGCCATGGCGTTGATCATCGCGGCAACTTCCTGGCGCATGCCGCCAATCCGCTCGCCAATGTGGCTGGTCGCATCGCGCGTCCGTTCGGCCAGCTTGCGCACTTCGTCGGCCACCACGGCGAAGCCGCGGCCTTGCTCGCCGGCCCGCGCCGCCTCGATGGCGGCATTCAAGGCCAGCAGATTGGTCTGGGCGGCAATTTCGGCAATCAGTTCGACAATCGTGTCGATTTCGTGCGACCGCTCGCCCAGGCGGCTGGCCCCGTCCGCAGTCTGGCGCACCGTCGCCGCCAGATTTTCCAGACTTTTCGCCAACCCGCTCACCCGCTCCGCCCCGGCCTCCGCCATCTGGCCAGAGGCCTTGGCCACCTCGGCCGCCCCACTGGCGCTGTCGCTGGTCATGCCGAGGCTGACCGTCAATTGCTCCAGCGTTGCCGAAGACGACAAGGTGATGTCGCGCTGGCGGCGCACGCCATCGTTACCGCCGCTGGCATTGACGCTGCTCTCGCCGGCCACACTCGAAATCTCCTGCGACATCCGGGCAAAGGTCAGAAACAGCCCGGACAGCGAACGGGCCATGCCATTCAGTCGTTCGGCCAAGGGGGCCAGGGCACCGCAACGCGGCGTATCGAGGCGACTGACCAGTGAGCCAGCGGCCAGTTCCTGGGCGAAGCTGTCAATCAGGCCGAGGGCTGCTGCCAGCCCGCGCTGAACATGCCAGGCCAGCCTGACCGCGAGGAACAACAAAGCGGCGCCAAGCCCGGCCAGCCATGGTGAAGCGTTACCAGAGGCGGCCCAGGCCATGGCACCGGCCGCACAGAAAGCCAGCGCCAGGATCATGAACTGCTGCCCGTGGAAATAACGCATGCTGGCGTGCAACGCCGACACCGAGCCATCTTTTTTCATAAATTTCAGAGACATATCGACAAAATTGTCACAATCAAAGCAAGTCTCTTGCCAAGCTGTATTTGCTTTTTATTTCACATAAAAATCAGATTGTTAAATCAAGACCAAGCGACTGAATTGGCCGAAACACGCCCACCTAAAGCCGATTGAGCGCCCTATCCGGTGCCGACGCACCATTCAAGGGCGTCACATTTACCGGACCGGCGTAACAATGCGACCAGACAGTGCAGCAAGATGCCGCTTTGCTCAGCGGCTATAATTGAGGTTTTGCCAAGCAACGAGACGAACCCCATGGAAGCCGAACACATCAACAGCATCTCCAACAAGCTCGACGATCTGGCGCAGCGCGCCGCCGAGCTGCGGAGGTATCTTTGACTACGATCAGAAACGCGAACGCCTGACCCTCCTCTCGCAGGAGATGGAAGACCCGAAGATCTGGGACGACGCCAAGCGAGCCCAGGAACTCGGCCGCGAGAAAAAATCGCTGGAAAACATTGTGCTGGTGCTGGAAGAAGTTCAGACCGGCCTCAGTGATGGCCGCGAATTGTTCGACATGGGCAAGGAAGATGGTGACGAGGAGACGTTGCTCTCTGTTGAGGCCGACAATGCCGATCTCGAAGCCAAGGTCGCCGCCCTCGAATTCCGCCGCATGTTCAACAATCCCTCCGATCCGATGCCCTGCTTCCTGGAAATCCAGGCCGGCGCCGGCGGTACCGAAGCCCAGGACTGGGCATCGATGCTGCTGCGCATGTACCTGAAGTACGGCGAGAAAAAAGGCTTCACCGTCGAGGTCATGGAAGAGTCGGAAGGCGATGTGGCTGGCCTGAAGAGTGCCACCGTCAAATTTACCGGCGATTACGCCTACGGCACGCTGCGCACTGAAACCGGCATCCACCGCCTGGTCCGCAAGTCGCCGTTCGACTCGAACGCGCGCCGTCATACCTCGTTCACTAGCGTTTTCGTCTTCCCGGAAGTCGATGACTCGATCGAGATCAACATCAACCCGTCCGACGTGCGTACCGATACCTACCGTGCGTCCGGCGCCGGCGGTCAGCACATCAACAAGACCGACTCGGCCGTGCGTCTGACCCACGTCCCGACCGGCATCGTCGTCCAGTGCCAGAACGACCGTTCGCAGCACCGCAACCGTGACGAAGCCTGGCAGATGCTGCGTGCCCGCATCTACGAGTTCGAACTGCGCAAGCAGCAGGCCGAACAGCAGAAGCTGGAAGATGCCAAGTCCGACATCGGCTGGGGCCACCAGATCCGTTCCTACGTGCTCGACCAGTCGCGCATCAAGGATCTGCGCACCAACCACGAAACCGGCAACACCCAGGCCGTGCTCGATGGCGACCTCGATCCCTTCATCGAGGCCAGCCTGAAGCAAGGCGTCTAAGGCAGTGATCGCCGGCCGATGAGGTGGTTGCTCAAATGGCTGGCAATCATTGTGTTGCTGCCGCTCACCGTAGCGGCAGCGCTGCTCCTTTTCGCCACTGACCCGCAGGCGCTTGTCGACCGCGGCGAAGCCATTTCCCCGGCCTCGGTCGCCCAGGCGAAGCGCCTCCTGGCCGACAACGATCCGCGCCGCCAGCAAGCCGGCGAAATCCGAACCCTGGCGATCCCGGCGGCACTGATCGATGAAGGCATCAACTACGCGGCCAGCCGCTATTTCCATGCTCGTGGCGCCCTAGCCCTGATTGACGACACCGGCGAAATTCGCGTCACCTTCACCCTACCGGCTCAACGTTTCCTCAACCTGCGCGCGCTGGCCCATACCGTCGATGGCAAGCTGCGCATCGTCGATGCCAGACTGGGCAGCATTGCCGTGCCGCCCGCCTTGGTCGAATTCGTTTTCACCCAAACAGTGGCCGCCCTTGGCTTTGACCGGGAATGGCTGATGGCCGAAAACGCCATCCAGCACATTGCCTTCAACCAGACCCAAGCGACGGTATCGCTCACCTACATCTGGGAGCCGGGCATCCTCGACCGGGCCCGTGCGGTGGCCTTGTCACCGGACGATATTGCTCGCCTGCATGAAGCTCGTGTCGCCCTGGCTGCGCTTGTCGCCCATCGCGCACCGGGTTCGCGGATCAGTCTCTCCGAGGTTCTCAAGGCCATGCACCCCGTGTCCGGCGACCTGGTCAAGCGGGGACGAGCCACCTTGCTGGTTTTGAGCAGCCATCTGGCCGACAAGGACCTGGCAGCCCTGGTACCCGCTGCCAGAAACTGGCCACGGGTCCGCTGGGTCAATATCACGCTGGCCGGGCGGCACGACCTTGCCCAGCATTTCGTCATCTCGGCTGCCCTTGCCGCCTGGGCCGGCGAGCCGGTTGCCGACGCCATCGGCCTCTACAAGGAACTGGAAGATGCCCGCCGCGGCAGCGGCTTTTCCTTCATCGACCTGGCTGCCGACCGGGCCGGCACCCGCTACGGTGAAATGCTGCTCAGGAACCCCAAGGCTTTGCAGGAAAAAATAACGGGCGAGTTATCCGACGAGCAACTTCTCCCGGCAGTCGGCGATCTTCCGGAATATCTGCACGAACCCGAATTCAAGCGCCGCTTCGTCAGCCACGAAAGCCCGGCATTCAAGGCCATGACGCTCGAAATTGAACGCCGCCTGGACACTCTTCCGCTCTATCGGTAATCCACCGCCATGCCCGACAACCTGTTCGCCAATCTCCCGCCCCTCGGCAGCAAAGAAGAGGCATTCACCACCCTGCTGGCCGAACCCGGGCTGACCGTTCAACGCATCGTCTCCACCGGCCAGTCCAGCCCACCGGGGTTCTGGTACGACCAGCCAGAAGCCGAATGGGTCGTGCTGATCAGTGGCGAAGCACTCTTGCGCTTCGAAGATGAAAGCGAAGCCCGACGCCTGCACCCAGGCAGTTACATCGACATCGCCGCCGGTCGCCGGCACCGCGTCGATTGGACGGCGCCGGATACACCGACCGTCTGGCTGGCAATTCACCGCCCAAACGTCTGAGCAGCTCAGCCAGCCAGGCAGCGCAGCATGGTCTCGAAAAGCACCTCGGGGCGGATCGGTTTGGTCACAAAATCGTTCATCCCGGCATCCAGGCAGCGCCGCTTTTCGTCAGCAAACGCGTTGGCGGTCAGCGCCACGATCGGCACCCTCTCGCCCCCCGGCAGAAGTCGAATGCACTGCGCCGCTTCCACCCCGCCCATGTTGGGCATCAGCATATCCATCAGAATCAGCGCATAGTCGTTTTTCGCCGCCAGATCGACGGCCTCGCGGCCATCGTTGGCGGTGTCGATCTCGCAGTTCAACCGGGAAAGGATGGCCTCGGCCACCTGTCGATTGACGATCTCGTCCTCAACGAGCAAAAAGCGACACCCCGCATAATCCCTGGCCAGGACGACTTCTGCGCTCTCTGGCAACTGCAAGGAAGTCGTCGGCCGAGGGGCCGGTGCGGCGTTGCGCTGCAAAGACGCGGTGAACCAGAACACGCTGCCTTGCCCGAGCGTACTGGAAACCCCGGCCTCGCCGCCCATCAACTCGGCCAGTTGGCGTGTGATGGAGAGGCCGAGGCCGGAGCCGCCATAACGCCGGGTTGTCGAGTTGTCGGCCTGCCGAAATGCCGAAAATATCTCATCCATGGCATCCGCATCGATGCCGATGCCCGTATCGGCCACTTCGAAACGGAGCAGCGCCGAATCCTCGCTGACCTCCTGCGCAAAAACCCGGACCTCGACGCTGCCCACTGCGGTGAACTTGATGGCGTTTGAAACATAGTTGAGCAGGGCCTGCCGGAGCCTGACCGAGTCACCGACCAGACCGGACGGCGAATCCAGTTCTCCGATCCGAACGTCGAGTCCCTTCTCGGCAGCCTGATCGGCGATCATCGACAGGACTTCGCAAACAATGTTCTCGACCGCCACCGGAATATTTTCCAGCTCCAGCCGACCGGCCTCGATTTTGGAAAGATCGAGCACGTTGGTGATCAGCCCAAGTAGGTGCTGGCCCGCCGCATCAATGTGCCCGACATATTTTTGCTGGGCATTATCCAGTTCGGTGCGCGACAGAATATGAGCCATGCCGATAACGGCATTGAGCGGCGTGCGAATTTCGTGGCTCATATTGGCCAGGAAAGCCGTCTTCATTTGCTCGGCACGTTCGGCCGCCTCCGAAGCACGCGTCAGGTAAGTTGCCAGCGCTTGTTCCTCGCTGATGTCACGCGCCAAAACGGCAAAGTGACCAACCCCGTCACCTGAACTGATTTCAACCATCGTCAATTCCACGGGGAAATACTCGCCCTCGCCGTGCAAACCTACCGCCTTGAGGCCAGAAACACGTTCTCCCGCCATAACTCGCTGCATCAACTGGCTAAGCAAGGCCGGGTTTTTGTCTTCAGGCAGCAATACCGACAAGGGCTGGCCGCGCATGGTCTGCATTCTGGGCCGGAACATTTCAAGGGAGTTCTCATCCATCGAGACGATGCGCCCGTCCTTGCCAACCACCACCACGCCAAGTGCCGTCGCCGCCAGCAACATCTGGCTACGCTCGACGGCGCGCTTGCGGGACAGCAGGTTATGTAGTCGTGCCCGTATTTCCTCGGCCAGGATCGGCTTCTGGACATAGTCGTCGACACCCAACTGGAACAATTCGATGCGCCGCAGCGGATTGTCGAAGGCGGTGACCGCCAGAACCGGGGTTCCGCCCTTGGGTAAAGGCAGGCGACGAATCCGGTTGATCAAGCGTGTTCCGGTCATGTGCCCGCCAAGAACCACGTCGCACAACACCAGATCATAATCGTTCGCTTCGAAAGCCAGCCATGCCTCGTCAGCCGAAGCAAAGGCATCAACGGTCATACCCCAGGCAGACAACTGGGCTTCGAGAAAGGCACGCTGATCCCGGGCATCCTCGACATAGAGAATCCGGCAACGCATCGGTTGCAGCAATTCGACGTAATGCCGCATGAAACGAAGCAGCTCGTCGATATCCTGTTTGCGAAAAAGCTCGGTCACGCCGGATTGCGCCGCCTGCATCGCCATCCCTGAACTGGCGCTCGAGGTCAGCAGGACGATCGGCTCAACCTTGGCCCGGCCAGCAGTGCGCAAGGCCTTGGCCAGCTCGATGCCATCACCATCCGGCAATTGCCCGGAAATCACAAAAAAATGGAAGGTCTCGCGGGCGACAAGCTCGCGCGCCTCCTGTTGCGACAAGGCAAGCGCGACCCGGACATCCCCATAGTGGCTCAACGCCTGCTGCAGGATGTCCCGGTAAAGATGCGTGGCATCGACGACGAGGATATTCATGGACCCCTCACAACTCTGTTCATGCACCGGCGACCTAGCCTGATGCGCCGAGCACACGCTCCGGAGCGATTTCGGACGCTTTGCCCTTGTTCCAACCGGGTGTAATCGGCGAAAACCGTAGATTTTAAGCCATTTATCGACACACTCATCGTGTCAGGCAGTCATGCATGCCTGAACTCCGAACAGCAAGCAGCACTACCGAAAAACGAGCAACCCGGGATTGCAAGATAGTAAGCCAGTCAAATCTCCATACCCCATCGCAACAGCCAGCCATATAATGACATTTGGAAATACATGACTGAGGCCTGATCATGGAAAATGACTGTATCACCGGTCGAGAGCGCCTCCACACAAGCCAACCGGAAGCAGGCGCAGCAATCAATAAAATTTCTTGCTGGGCATGGCTTTACGAGCTTCGTCAACCAAGCCCGGGCGAATTATTCAGTTGCCTCGCCGGTGGCTTGCCAAACGCAAAGCTGATCCATGCCGCAACAGACCTGGATACTCCGTTTGACGATACAGATCTTTTCGACAGCCTGCTGAGCAGTGGCGAAACTGAAGCCGCCTGTGCCGCAACGGTGCTGGGCATGAATTCAATTATTGAATCGGGGAGAGATTTCAGGGAATTCAACAACTGGTTAATCCGTATTGACCAACTCCTGACCCAACCCGACCTTTCAATACTCGGTCGCGGCGCCCTGCTGATGCAGACAGCAATCGCCCAACTTCTCGGCCCTGGCCAACTTCATGACACTCTGCTTACCCTTGAAGAATTCGGAAACACAGCCGAGCGCGCCAACTCCGATGCCCAGAGGATCATCTGCGCCAGCCTGCGCGGCTACTGTGAATTGATGTCCGGTCGGCTAAAAGTTGCTGACGCCGTTGTCCACGATGCCATGCACCTCAGCCCTGACCCAGGCAGCCACCCTTTTCCCAAAATGCACTTGCAAGCCAGCCAGGGCTTGATCAACACCATCCGCAACAGGTTTGACGATGCTCAAGAAGGCCTGACAGCCCTCATATCCGATCCAGCCTTTGAGCATCTGCCCACCTCGCTCTGGCTAGTTTGCATGGGGCATTGCTTGCTCTCCCTCGCCGTTGCCAACGACCAACCGATCAAACTGGAAAGCATCGCCGACCGTATCCGCGCCCGCAGCGTTCCCTCGCACAAACACTATCATCGCAGCTACACCCACTACGCCCTGGGCGCCGCCGCCCTGCTCACCGGCCAGCCAGAAACCGCCCTCTTCCACGCCGAAACGGCCATCGACATGGCCAAGCGATGCCACAGCACGGTCGCCGAACGAACCTCGACCCTCCTCGCTATCCAGGCACTCGCCGACCTCAGACAACACGAGAGCGCTTTGAATTGGTTAGCCAGCAGCATGGACGACTGGAACAAGGCAGGCGCCCATCTGCTCACAGCAAGCGGCTCGCTCGAAGAAGCGCGCCTGAATCTCGATCTCGGTTACCCGGAAACAGCCCGCACAGCATTGGATCGCGCTCACGAAGCACTGCCGATCGGCGAACCCCTTCCCTGCAATCTGCGCCGGCAAGAATTCGTCTCGGAGCTACTTGATCGCCTAGCACCGCAAAAAACTCCTACCAACACACCCCAACCCGACCCTCGCCCCGTCCAGATCACCACCTTTGGCGAACTATGCGTCGAAATCAACGGCCGACGACTCTACGACCGCGACTGGCACGGCACCCGAACCAAGACGCTACTCAAGGCCCTGATTGTTCTGGGCGGCTACAAAGTCTCGGCCGAACGCCTCTGCGACATGCTCTGGCCCGACGCCGACGGCGATGTGGCTCGCAACAATCTAAAGGTAGCGCTGTGGCGACTCCGTCACCTCGCCTACAACAAAGGGGAAAAACCTTTTCCATGGGTAGCCATTCAGCATGGGCACGTTTCGCTGGTCAGCACTCTTTGCCGGGTTGACTGCTTCGAGCTTCAAGCAGCTCAAAGCTGCTTTGGTGCAAACCAAGACATGAGCAAGCTATATCCACTGCTGTCATCGATCACGGAGAATTTCCTCGCGAACGACGACAGCGAAAGCTGGATCATCAAGCATCGGGAAATGCTCAGGCGCGTTTACTTACGGGGTATCCATGCCGTGGTCGAATCCTCAGATCCTGCAGCCGTCCACAATAAACTGTTGCCCATTCTCGAGACAGCCATCCGAATGGCGCCGGATGATCATTACCTGCACCAATTACTAAGGCCACACATAGAATAGTCAGACAGCATGTAACCGATCTGTAACCGTCAGACTCCCAGAATCAAGCTACCACCTTCGCTTTGAAGCGACAAACGAATTCAGGGAGGATTCCATGAAACACACATTTGCCCGCACTATCCTTGCGGGATTGCTCGCTCTGCCGGCCATATCCAGCGCTACACTCATCGACCGTGGTGGAGGCCTGATCTACGACGACATCCTCAATGTTACGTGGCTGCAAGATGCCAACTACGCCAAAACTAGCGGCTACGATGCTGACGGCCGACTGACTTGGACACAAGCACATGCTTGGGCGGCCAATCTCAACTATGGGGGCTACCACGACTGGCGACTCCCCAAGGTATTACCGGTGGGCAGTGACTGGAACTATTCATGGGCTTACAACGGCTCAACTGACTGGGGGTACAACATTGCCAGCCCCAATTCCGAACTGGCTTTCATGTATTACGTCAACCTAGGCTTGACTGGCTACTATTCGCCCACCGGGGACATTCCTTACGACTACGGAGTTTTCGGCAATGGGGCATGGCGTGGTGGAAAGAAAAACATCGCACCTGTGGAGAATCTCCAGAACGACGAGTACTGGAGCGATACGGCTTACGGACGCAACCCTGCCACGCTCGCTTGGAATTTCCGCACCTACACCGGACTCCAGTACGGGGCCGATCAAACACTTGAAACCTACGCATGGGCAGTGCACGACGGCGACGTAACTGCCAGTGGCAAAACACCTGAGCCAAGTACCGCAGTTTTGCTGTTCGCTGCCATCGCAGGACTGTTCGCTAGTCACCGTCGCCACGAAAACGCCTGAATCTCGGACAAATATGCCTAAATTCGGGATCGACCGTGAGATCCATCCCCAGCACCCTATGCATACCAAGGAGTTGAAAAATGCCGAATCCAAATACAACTTTGTCCCCCACCCAACCAGACCGCCTGGCAAACCTATTCGCTCCACTGCATTCCACAACATCGGAACATTCCGCGCTAAGGGCTGCCGAGGCCGACCAGAAGGCCTTTGCACGCTTGCAGGCCGAAATCGACCGCAATTACAAAGTTCGTTCGATAGATCGTCTTGGCTTGGCGCCAAAGGTGATCCAGCCCGGAGCATTCCGTCCGGTAGCGGGCAGTTTTGGAATTCCCACAAAGCCGAGTTTACGAACCAGCGCAGCTGTACTGGCAGAACTCTTCCACGAGCGCCAAGTAAGTTGCGATTGCCTGGCACCGCTCCGATACACAGGCCTGAAAGTCTATAGCGATATGCTGGGTCCTGAGCAATGGGACGTAACACGCGGAATAGTAGGCGCCATCCGTCAGAATCCCAATGAATATGAAGTCAACAACCTGGGCGAAACCACTGGCACGACCCGGATATCGATGCGTGGTCAGATGCACATCGTCTTCGAGTGTATTGTGCCAAGACCAGGTCGCTGGTGCCTAATCCACCCATCAGGCAATCTCTTCGTACGCGGACATTCTCGTGTTGTGGGACATGGCAATAGCACTACGTGTATGGATGCCAAGGTCTGGGTCGACTATTACCAGGTACTTGAGCTAGGCCCGACCATTCTCGAGCTTTCGGGCGGCCAGATTCACTACGATGGTACCCGCTCGGAGGACCGCACAAAGAACTTCGTATCAGACGTGGAACTGCCACCCCGCGCAGTCTTCTTCCAATCGACGCGTGCTGGCGAAATTCTGATGCTCACCTTTCGTATCGAAGTCCAGGCTGATGCCAACGAAGATGGTATCGCCTGTGGCGCCATTGATATGTTCGGACTACCGGCGGTCTGTGCAACCGACTACGACTCTTTTATCGTCGAAGTGCCATGACGGTTTGCCTGCCAAAATGCCTCGTTCGTACGCTGGAAATCACGGTAGAAATATACAGGAAGCATGCTCTGGACAGTGCTTCCTGACATAACAAGAGGTCAACGCCATGCTTCACTTGCCCTTCAGGTTGTTATGGCTATTTGCACTTCAGCTAATACTCGTCTCGGGCTGCGATTTAAATCGCGTTTGCGTCCGCTCTGAACAACGTTATATGCCAGTTACATATTGCTGCAAATTCGCCAGTGGCTATTGTCAAGCAACCTGCTATCGAACCGAATTACAGACATATTGCGTCGAGAGTGTATGCAAGACAGGTTATGTCATGAATAGCGACGGCAAGTGCGTATCACTGGAGCAAGCTCGAAAGACGTCCAGTCCGGCATGCGAAGGCGGACAGAGAAGACAAGATGGCGAATGCACGATATCTGATCAAGGTAACTTCCGTGAAACGCAGTCAAGCCGCCCGCCGCCCTCCCCCCCCACCGAGAAAAAGAGCACTCCGTTATTGCTCAACGAAAAAATTGGCTTCATTGATCGAAAAGGTCATTTCATTTCACCTCCCGCTTATGATTCGGCAAGAGAATTTTCTGAAGGCCGCGCCGTAGTCGGCAAGATGACCGATGGAAAATGGCCTAGCGATACCTGCTGGTATCAGATTATCGACAAATCTGGCAAAGCGATACGAAGCGAGGGCTGTCCTCATATGTCACGCTTTGGCAATGGATTAGCCCCGGGGTCTATCAAGCAGCAATTGGGAAATGTTGGGTATCTCGATAGAAATGGGTACTTTGTCATTCCGCCTCGCTTTCTCCTCGGCCACGAGTTCCATGAAGGTTTGGCCAGCATTTCTATAGTCAACTCCAAAGTGCCATACCTGTGCGGCTACATTGACCCAGCAGGCCACGAAGTCATTGCTCCTGACAAATATATGATTTGCGGCGACTTCTCGGGAGGCTTGGCTTTCGTCGCTGAAAAGTTTGGTGGAAAAATTGGCTACATAGGTAGGAATGGACAACTCCGCATCCCGCTGGAATTCAATGACGCTGGCCTCTTTGGCGATGGTCTGGCGTATGTCAGTACGGGAGAGAAAGCTGGATTTATCAACACCGAAGGTCAATTCGTCATCAAGCCGACGATAATCCTGAAGCAATACACGAAGTACGCCCCATTGTTCTCAGAAGGGCTTGCCGCAATTTTTACGAGCACCACCACCGTTGGCTTCATCAACAAATCAGGAGAACTGGTCATTCCTGCCATCTATTCAAATGCGGGTGTTTTTCGAGAAGGCTTGGCACCTGCCGCCATCAAAAGCCCGGATGGAAAATATCTCTGGGGCTATATTCACAAAAACGGTAGTTGGGCGATCAAGCCACAATTTTCTGTTGCCACTCCATTCAGTGAAGGGGTAGCTGCCGTTGGGATTGTCAAAAGCCGTTAACACAGAGCAGCTTTGTTCATCAAAATCCATCGCATTGCGCTTGTCCCGACAAGGTTAAATCGGCGAAAATTCAAGGTTATACGCGGTCGAACGCAGCAAACCTCAATTTCAAGGATTCTTCATGTCCAACCCCGAACAGCAAGCCCCGGTCCAGCAGGACGAAAACCAGCTCATCGCCGAGCGCCGCGCCAAACTGACCGAGTGGCGCAAGACGGGCAAAGCCTTCCCGAACGACTTCCAGCGTGAGAACACCGCTGCCAAAGTACTCGAAGGCTATGGCGAGAAATCGGCAGAGGAACTGGAAGGCCTGCCGGTTGAAGTCAAGCTGGCCGGCCGCATGATGCTCAAGCGCGTCATGGGCAAGGCTTCGTTTGCCACCATTCAGGATATGTCGGGCCGCATCCAGATTTACGTGACGCGCGACCGCGTCGGCGAAGAAGTCTATGCCGATTTCAAGACCTGGGACCTGGGCGACATCATTGGCGTCACCGGTAGCCTGATGAAGACCAAGACCGGCGAGCTGTCCATCCAGGCCGCCGAGATCCGCCTGCTGACCAAGTCGCTTCGCCCCCTGCCGGACAAGTTCCACGGCCTGGCCGACCAGGAAATGAAGTATCGCCAGCGTTACGTCGACCTGATCATGAACGAGGAAACACGCGCTACCTTCCGCGCCCGCTCCGACATCGTCGCCGCCATCCGCAATTACATGACCGGCCACGGCTTCATGGAAGTCGAAACGCCGATGATGCACCCGATCCCCGGCGGCGCCTCGGCCAAGCCTTTTGTTACGCACCATAACGCGCTCGACATGCAGCAGTTCCTGCGTATCGCGCCTGAGCTTTACCTCAAGCGCCTGGTCGTCGGCGGCTTCGAGAAGGTTTTCGAAATCAACCGCAACTTCCGCAACGAAGGCCTCTCGCCGCGCCACAACCCCGAATTCACGATGATGGAGTTCTACGAGGCGTACGCGAACTACCACACGCTGATGGACTTCACCGAAGGCCTGCTGCGCCACGCCGCGCGCGAAGCGCTGGGCAAGGAAGTATTCATCTACCAGGGCCGCGAGCTCGATCTCTCCAAGCCTTTCCATCGCCTGACCATCAACCAGGCCATCCAGCGCCAGCATCCGGAGTTCACTGATGCCGAACTGGCCGATCCGGAATTCCTGAAAGCCAAGATCAAGCACTTCGGCGAGCCGCTCAAGCCGGGCGGTCTGGGCAGCCTGCAACTGCAGCTGTTCGAAGCCTGTGCCGAAGCCCAGTGCTGGGAACCGACCTTCATTATTGACTACCCGGTCGAAGTCTCGCCGCTGGCCCGTGCCTCGGATACCAATCCGGAAATCACCGAGCGTTTCGAGCTGTTCATTGTGGGACGTGAAATTGCCAATGGCTTCTCGGAGCTGAACGACGCCGAAGACCAGGCTGCACGCTTCCAGGAACAGATGAAGGCCAAGGATGCCGGCGATGAAGAGGCGATGTATTACGACGCTGACTTTATTCGCGCGCTGGAGTATGGGCTGCCGCCGACTGGTGGCTGCGGTATTGGCATTGATCGGTTGATCATGCTGCTGACCGACGCCGCAGCGATCCGGGATGTCATCCTTTTCCCCTCCATGCGCCCCGAATAATGCGTGGCTGCGCTTGCCAATACTGCGTTGCACGGCACCTTGCATAGCGCTGCTATGCGGCGGCGCCGTGCGCCTTGTCTTGGCTGCGCTCGCTCACGCATTGAGATTCCCCGGTAATTTCCGATGCAAATCCGTCAGTTGCAGATTGCCAACGACCACCTGCAGGACCGCTTGGTCCTGCGCGTCGCGACGCAGGCTGACGAGGAATACCGCGTCTGGCTGACCCGGCGTTTCCTGCGTGAGTTATGGCCGCACCTGGCCGGCCTTCTTGGCAAGCTGACCACACCGGCGCCGGCTATGGCCGAGATGGAAGTCGCCGGGCAAGCCAGTTTCGAACAGCCGTTCGGCGACAACAACGCCACCTATCCGCTCGGCTCGTCGCCCTTGCTGACCAGCGAGATCAAGTTCGACTCCCTGAGCGACGGCAATTTCAGCCTGACCTTTCGCGAAGGCCGCGAACGCAGCTTCCAGTTGGGCCTGACGCCCGACCTGCTGCATGCACTGTGCGCCATGTTGCGGGCCGGGGCTGAACAGGCACAGTGGGATCTGGCATTGGACTACGCTGCACCGCCGGAGACTGTCCCGGGCGGCAGCGGCTCTTCGCGCCTGCATTAGTGGAAAAACTGCAGCCCGCCAGGCTCGAATTCGTTGCCTACGACACGCCCTACTCGGCAGCCTTTGACGACGTGTATCACTCCGCCCTCGGCGGCCCGGCGCAGGCTCGGCATGTCTTCCTGGCTGGCAACGAACTGCCGGCGCGTTGGCAGGACAAGGCGCGTTTCGTCATCCTTGAAACCGGCTTCGGCACCGGACTGAACTTCCTGTCCACCTGGCAGGCCTGGCGGGACGATCCGCAACGTTGTCGACGGCTGCACTTCATCTCCTTCGAGAAGCACCCCTTCACGCTGACCGATCTCGCCACCTGCCAGCAGGCCTGGCCGGAATTCGCCGAACTGGCGGCCGAACTGCAGCAAAAATGGCCGCCATTGGTGCCGGGCATGCACCGGCTCCATCTCAACGACGGACAGGTGATCCTGACCCTGACCTTCGGGGATGCTGCAACGCAACTGCGCTCGATTGACGCCTCGGTCGATGCCTTTTATCTTGACGGCTTTTCACCGTCCAAGAACCCCGAACTGTGGTCGCCGCATTTCTGCAAGGGTCTCGCCCGCCTGACTGCACCCGGTGCCACCCTGGCCACCTGGTCGGTCGCCGGCCATGTTCGCCAGGCATTGAAGGATGCCGAATTCGAAGTCGCCAAACGCCCCGGCCCTGTAGGCAAGCGGCAGATGCTGGTCGGCCGCTTCCGCTCCCGTCGCCCGGATCGCCACGTCGCCCCGACCGATCACCGGGCCATCGTCATCGGCGCCGGCATTGCCGGCAGCAGCACGGCCTATGCACTGGCTGCTGCTGGCTGGCAGGTGACGGTGCTGGAGCAGGCAGAAGCCCCCGCTCAGGGCGCTTCCAGCAATCTGGCCGGCATGCTGCGCCCCTTGCCCAGTGCCGACGATAACCGCCTGTCCCGCATCACCCGCGCCGGGTTTCTGGCCACCCGCGCCCTGCTTGCCGCGCTGCCCGAAGCCCGCTGGTCGCCCTGTGGCGTGCTGCATCTGGCCCGCGAACCGGAACACCAAGCCCAACAAAGACGGGCCGTCGAGCAGCTCGGCTTCCCACCTGAAGTCCTGCAATTCGTCGAGGCCGAAGAAGCCAGCCGCCTGCTCGGCCAGCCAGTCAGCATGGGCGGCTGGTGGTTCCCGAACGGTGGCTGGGTGCAACCGCCCTCAGTCTGCCGGGCCGCACTGGCCGCCTTTCCCGAGCGCATCACGACGCATTTCAATGCCACAGTCGACCGGATCGTTCGCCAAAACGATCAATGGCAGGCCATCGACGCCGATGGCAAGATGCTGGCGGAAGCGCCCGTGCTGGTCATGGCCAGCGGGGCTGCCGCCCCGCGTTTCGAACAGTTCGCCTGGCTACCCCAGCGTTCCGGCCGCGGCCAGGTCAGCCACCTGCCAGCGACCGGTGGCAAGCCGCTGAATACCGTGCTCTTCCAGATCGGCTACGCCATACCCGCCATTGACGGCACCCAACTGATCGGCGCCTCGCTGTCTTACGAGGACGATGAGACCGCCGAACGCGAGGCTGATCACCGCGACAATCTGGCCCGTCTCCGCCTGACCCTGCCCGATTTTGGTGCCGGCCTTGATCCGGCCGCGCTCCACGGCCGCGTCGGCTTCCGCCCAATGTCGCCTGACCGCCTGCCCATCGTCGGCGCCGTGCCGAATGCCATGACTGCAACGCCCAATACCCGCCTCCACAACATTCCCCGCCAGCCCGGCCTGTGGTGCGTCCAGGGCTTTGGCGCCCGAGGCATCGTCTGGTCGGCGCTGATGGCCGATCTGCTGGTCAGCCAGCTGGAAGGCGAACCATTGCCCCTTGAGCGTGATCTCGTCGATGCGCTCGACCCTGGCCGCTTCCTGATCAAGGCAGCGCGGAGCCCGAGCGGGGAGTTTCCACCGGATGAAGAAACGGCCGAACCGGCCGCATGACGTTCAGGCATAAGGATAGAAGACATCCTTATTGGCGCTCGGCGCCGGGCGCGCTAAGCTAGAAGGTCTGTTTCAAGACTTTCCTTTTTCAACAACAACTCAAAGAGAGACACGCATGAAGATCGAAACCATTGCCGTCCACGGCGGCTACTCGCCGGACCCAACCACCAAGGCCGTGGCCGTGCCGATTTACCAGACGACCTCTTACGCCTTCGACAGCACCCAGCATGGCGCCGACCTGTTCGACCTGAAGGTCGCCGGCAACATCTACACCCGCATCATGAACCCGACCCAGGACGTCCTGGAAAAGCGCGTCGCCGAGATGGAAGGCGGCATTGCCGCGCTGTGCCTGGCCTCCGGCATGGCCGCCATTACCGCGGCGATCCAGACCATCGCCGAAGCCGGCGACAATATCGTCACCTCCAGCACGCTGTACGGCGGCACCTACAACCTGTTCGCCCACACCCTGCCGCAATACGGCATCGAAGTCCGCTTCGCCGACTACCGCGATCCGCAGGCTTTCGAGAAGCTGATCGACGGCAAGACCAAGGCCGTCTTCTGCGAGTCCGTCGGCAACCCGCTGGGCAATGTTGTCGATTTCGAAAAACTGGCCGAAGTCGCCCACAAGCATGGCGTGCCGGTCATCGTCGACAACACGGTGCCCTCGCCCTACCTGTGCCGCCCGTTCGAGCACGGCGCCGACATCGTCGTCCATGCCCTGACCAAGTACCTCGGCGGCCACGGCAATTCCATCGGCGGCATCATCGTCGATAGCGGCAAATTCCCGTGGGCCGAGCACAAGGCCAAGTTCAAGCGCCTGAATGAGCCTGACGTCTCCTACCACGGCGTCGTCTACACCGAAGCCCTCGGCCCCGCCGCCTACATCGGCCGCGCCCGCGTCGTGCCGCTGCGCAACATGGGTGCCGCGATCAGCCCGTTCAATGCCTTCCTGATCCTGCAGGGCATTGAAACCCTGGCCCTGCGCATGGACCGCATTTGCGAGAACTCGCTGAAGATCGCCAACTTCCTCAAGACGCACCCGAAGTGCAGCTGGGTCAATTACGCCGGCCTGCCCGACCACAAGGACCACGCGCTGGTCCAGAAGTACATGGGCGGCCGTGCCTCCGGCATCCTGAATTTCGGCGTCAAGGGTGGCCGCGAAGGCGGTGGCAAGTTCCAGGACGCCCTGAAGCTGGTGACCCGCCTGGTCAACATCGGCGACTGCAAGACCCTGGCCTGCCACCCGGCCTCGACCACGCACCGCCAACTGTCGCCGGAAGAACTGGCCAAGGCCGGCGTTTCCGAAGACATGATCCGCCTGTCTGTTGGCATCGAGCACGTCGACGACCTGATCGCCGACCTCGATCAGGCCCTGAACGCCGCTTGAGCCTCTTCGCTCCCCTCGGAACCCGGCCGCGTGCCGGGTTTTTTATTGAGCGTTTTCAGCAGCAAACTCACCATGTCACCGTGCTATGCTGAACAGCACTTCCCGCCGTCTTTCCCCTTGCTGACCTCTACCAGAAGGAGCCGGAATATGCTGACCCCAACCCAGAAGCAAACCGCCCAATCCATCGTCAACCTGTTCGAAACCGGAGCTGTACTCGGGCATTACGGCAACGTCACGGTCATTCCCGGCGACACCGGCCACCTCACCTTTGGGCGCTCGCAAACCACGCTCTGCTCGGGCAACCTCCTGAACTTGCTGCAACGTTATTGCGGCAACGACGGCGCCCGCTTTGGCGACAAACTGTCCGCCTGGCTGACCCGCGTTGAAGCCGGCGACCTGTCGCTGGATGATGAGCTTTACCTGCACAACCTCCTGCGCGCCACGGCAGACGACCCGGTGATGCGGGAAACACAGGATGTATTTTTCGACGAAGTTTATTGGCAACCAGCAGCCAAAGCAGCCGATACGTTTGGCATCCAGTCGGCACTCGGTGTCGCCGTGGTTTACGACAGTTGGGTACATGGCTCATGGAAAGCCTTGCGGGATATGACCAACCAGAAATCAGGCCCCATCGCCACGCTCGGCGAACGCCCCTGGATCAAGGCCTACGTCGAAACCCGCCGTTCATGGCTGGCCAATCATCGACGCAGCGATTTGCAGGGCACCACCTATCGCATGGACGCATTTTTGCGTCTGATCGAGCAAGGCTACTGGGGTTTGCCCTTGCCGCTGGTGGTCCGTGGCGAGGAAATCTCCCAGGCCACACTGCGGGCGACACCTCCCGGCTGCTACGACAGCCCCCAGCCGGGCACGCGCAGCATTGCCCTGCAGACACCGCTCGCCCGTGGCCTGGACGTGCGGCTCCTGCAACTCGGGCTTTCGGCCCAAGGCATGGCCATCAAGGCTGACGGCATTTTCGGCCAGACCAGTGCCAACCTGCTCAAACGCTATCAGGCCAGTCTTGGCCTGCCTGCCAACGGGATTGCGGCCCCCAAACTGATCAGCGAACTCGTCGACTAGTCGCTATTTCAGGAATTTGCCGCCTCGTTATCTGGCGGCAAAACCGGCTGCGGGACGCTGGTTGCGTACAGCACGCCGGCACAAAAGCCGAAGAAGGCCACGACGGCCGCCAGGCTGGGGGTCCAGGTGTCCCCCAGTCCGCGCGTAAACAGGAACCAGAGGAAAAATCCGGCGGCTGGCAACATCATCAGGGCACATAGCCCGGCACAAGCCAAGGCGATTTTGTGCCCAATATGACGTGGTTTTCTAATCATTCTGCTTCCTCAATTTTTAACCATATAGAGCGATTATCACGGGCATCGCTGGTGCCTACGCTGAAAGCGCCACTTTGCTGACCCGCAGCCTGTTTGCCGCTACCGCCCAGTTCAATCCACTCACCCAATGTACCGGAGACAGTTGTTGCCAGGCGTTGCGAACTGACAGCGCCACGCCCGTAGGCCGGATCGAAGCTCTCGGCCTGCTGGGAAATTTCGAGCGTAACACGCTGGCCATTGACGCGAGGAGTGGCGTAGAAACCACTGCCAATATCACGATAGACCACGCCCTCATTGACCATGGCGCCGCCCGGCCCGACGATCATCTGACGCATCGGCACAGCCAGCGAACGGCCAACCTGAATGAAAGCCCGGCCGCCCTCGACAGTCTGCACCATTTGCGAGGTGCTTTCGCCCCGCACGCTTTTCGTATCCCAGACCCGGGCCTCGACATTGCTGCGCCGGGTGCCGCCCAGCACGACCTGCCCGCTCGCCTCGCCGCCCCGCGCCGAGTCCTCCGCCTGACGATTCTGCGAAATACGGATAATCAGCCGGCGCGTCGGTGTATCGATGGCGGCCAGCGCCCGCTTGATCTCCGCCCGATTGCGCGGCGAAGCCTTCAGAAATAACTGGTTGTTCATGCCGGTCAGGGTGCCGCCCGGCTCAACGAGCGGTAGCAGGGCCGGCAACACTTCCTCGACATTCTTGCTGCGCAGCTCGATGATTTCCATCTGCTGTGCACCTACCGCCAATGCCCAGAAGGTTACCGCTACGGCGCACAGCAATTTCAGGACAATTTTCATGGCATCTCCCTGGGGTAGCCGGATGGTATTCGGAGAGTCTCAGCCGCCACGCAATATCCAGCCGCGAGGATTTTGTTCAAAGCCGAGCTTCGGGTAGTAATCGTTTGCTTTTGGCGCGGCCAGAAGCACGATCATGCACTCGGGCCACAAACGACTTCGGGTTTCACGAATAAGACGTGCGCCAATCCCCTGCCGTTGATAGTCAAAATCGACGGCAAGATCGGAAAGATAGGCAACATAGGAGAAATCAGTCAATGAGCGGGCAATCCCGACCAAGCGCCCATCGTGCCAAGCGGAGAGAGTGAGATTGGCATTCTTCAACATCCCTTCGAAAATATCCGGACGATCAACCGGCCTTCTCTCACCAAGCGTCGATCGTTTGTAGAGATCAATTGCTTCGTCGACGGCAATCTCTGCATTGTCCAGATACTGAATATTCATGGCTCGCTTTTCGCAATCACTAGGACGGGATATGCGGCAGCGCAAGATACTCCTTGGAATTCATCTCGGTCAGACGGCTGACTGTGCGCTTGAATTCGCTGGCTTGAGTGCCTTCGGTGTACAGATCATCAGCTGCGCAATCGGCTGTCGCAATCAGCTTGACCCGATGATCATAAAAAACATCAACCAGCCAGGTGAACCTCCGAGCCTCAGACGCTTGGTGCGTGGTCATTTTCGGGATATGGGAGAGGAGGACCGTGTGGTAGCCACGTGCGATCTCCAGATAATCGTTCTGTGAGCGCGGCCCGCCACAAAGCGTCCGAAAATCGAACCAGATCACGCCATGAGCGCGCCTTACCGTCTCGATATTCCGCCCAAGCACCTCAATGTGCCCACCCTTCTTCCCCTCTTCGCCAGCAACCATCCTGAAATAGTCGCGCATTTTTTTCTCGGCTGCGGCATCAGAGGGATAGTGGTAAATCTCAACCTGCTCCAGCGCCCGCAAACGATAGTCCACACCGGCATCAACCTCGAAAACGTCGAGATGTTTCTTGAGCAGGGCAATAGTCGGCAGAAAGCTTTCGCGATGCAGGCCATTCGGATAAAGCATGTCCGGCGGATAGTTCGAGGTCATGACCAAAATGACGCCCTGAGCGACCAGACCATCCATCAGACGACCGAGAATCATCGCATCGGCAATGTCGGAAACGTGGAATTCGTCGAAGCACAGCAAGCGTACTTCCTTGGCGATCTGCTCGGCCACCTTCAGCATCGGATCTGCCTCGCCCTTATACTGTTCCAGGTCTCGGTGGATTTGCTGCATGAAGGCATGGAAGTGAATGCGCCGCTTGCGTCGATAAGGTACCGAATCGTAGAAGCAATCCATCAGAAAGCTCTTGCCGCGCCCCACGCCACCCCAGAAATAGACACCCTTCGGCGGCTTGGGCGGCGACAGCAGGCGCTTGAAAGTACTGCTGCGGTTAACCTTGAAAGAGAGCAGATTGGTATAGAGGCTCTGCAATGCCACAGCGGCGGTCATCTGCGCAGCATCGGCCATATAGCCACGGGCATCAAGCAAGGATTTATAGGCGTCGAGCATGCCCTGCGCGGCGACATTCAATTTTTTATGCGGCATGTTGGTGAATCTGCGTTGGGGAGAAGCGTATTCTGCCAAAAAACAAAGGCGGGTGCGTTTCCGCAACCCGCCTTTTGAGTAGCTGACTTGCTGATTAGAAGTTCAGCGTCCGCTTGTCACAAGCCAGTGCAGCTTCATGCACGGTCTCCGACAGGGTCGGGTGAGCGTGACAGATGCGGGCCAGATCTTCGGAAGCGCCGCCGAATTCCATCGCCACAACAGCTTCAGCAATGATTTCTGAGGCATTGGCACCGATGATATGCACGCCGAGGATACGATCGGTGTCCTTGCAGGCCAGCATCTTGACGAAGCCCGAAGGATCGCCCATGCCCAGCGCCCGGCCGTTGGCCAGGAACGGCACCTTGCCAGCCTTGTAGGCCACGCCTTCTGCCTTGAGCTGCTGCTCGGTCTTGCCGACCCAGGCGATCTCCGGCGAGGTGTAGATAACCCAGGGAATGGTGTCGAAATTGCAGTGACCAGCCTGGCCAGCCATCAACTCGGCAACCATGACACCTTCTTCATGCGCCTTGTGGGCCAGCATCGGGCCGCGAACCACGTCGCCGATTGCCCAGACGCCCGGCAGGTTGGTCTTGCAATGGCCATCGACTTCGACAAAGCCACGGGCATCCAGTTTCAGTCCAACACCGTCGGCATTCAGACCGTCCGTGTTCGGTACGCGACCGATGGAGACGATCAGGCGATCGGCATCCAGCTTCTGTTCCTTGCCGTCCTTGTCGGTGTAGGCGATGGAAACCGATTTCTTGGTCGCCTTGATATCGCCGATCTTGACACCCATCTGGATGTTCAGGCCCTGCTTGGTGAACAGCTTCTGGGCTTCCTTGGCCACATCGACGTCAGCCGCCGCCAGGAAGTCCGGCATGGCTTCGAGGATGGTGACTTCGGCACCGACGCGGCGCCAGACCGAACCCATTTCCAGACCGATGACGCCAGCCCCGATGATGGCCAGCTTCTTCGGCACGGATTCCTGATTCAGGGCACCTTCGTTGTCCATGACGATCTTCTGGTCCACTGGCAGGTTCGGCAGGTGACGAGCCTTGGAGCCGGTAGCAACGATGACCTGCTTGGCCAGCACTTCCTCAGCGCCAACCTTGACCTTCCAGAAATCGCCTTCCTTGCCGACGAAGGAACCGTGGCCAGCCAGGAAAGTAACCTTGTTCTTCTTCAGCAGCATCTTGATGCCGGAGGTCAATTGATTGACCACGCCATCCTTGCGGGCCTTCATGACCGGCACGTCGATGGTCGCCTTGCCCACCTTGATGCCCTGGGCTTCGAAGCTGTGACCAGCTTCTTCAAACAGATGCGAGGTATGCAGCAGTGCCTTGGACGGGATACAACCAACGTTGAGGCAAGTACCGCCGAGACGCGGCTCGCCCTTCGGGTCAGCGTAGGGATTGGATTCGGCACAAGCGGCCGAGAAACCCAGTTGCGAGGCGCGAATGGCCGCAATGTAACCGCCAGGACCACCACCGATAACGAGCACGTCAAATTGCTTGGACATGTAAAACTCCGAGAGTAATTAGCAAATAGGACCGAGGATCGAGCAAATACGCTCCATCACTCGATCCTAGGCAACTAGATCCTAATAACTAGATCAGACGCCGAGCAGCAGGCGCGACGGATCTTCCAGCGCTTCCTTCATCGTCACCAGACCGAGGACGGCTTCACGGCCATCGATGATGCGGTGATCGTAGGACATGGCCAGATAGTTCATCGGACGCACAACGACTTGACCGTTCTCAACCATAGCCCGGTCCTTCGTGGCGTGAATGCCCAAAATGGCCGATTGCGGCGGGTTGATGATCGGGGTGGACATCATCGAACCGAAGATACCGCCGTTGGAGATCGAGAAGGTACCACCGGTCAGCTCTTCGATGGTCAGCTTGCCATCCTTGGCCTTGGCGCCAAACTCGGCAATCTTCTTCTCGATTTCAGCGATGCTGAGTTGATCAGCATTGCGGATGATCGGCACAACCAGGCCACGCGGCGAACCGACAGCAATACCGATGTCGATATAGCCGTGATAGATGATGTCGTTGCCATCAACCGAGGCGTTCAGGACCGGGAACTTCTGCAGGGCGGCACAGGCAGCCTTGACGAAGAAACCCATGAAGCCGAGGCGGACGCCATGGGCCTTCTCGAACTTCTCGCCGTATTGCTTGCGCAGCGCCATCATCGGGCCCATGTTCACTTCATTGAACGTGGTCAGAATGGCGTTGGTTTGCTGCGACTGCAGCAGACGCTCGGCGATACGGGCGCGCAGACGGGTCATCGGAACGCGCTGTTCGGTACGATCACCCAGAGAAACAGTGACCGGCGGGGTCGGCAGTGCAGCCTTGGCAGCAGCCGGCGCGGCAACCGGGCCGGACTTCGGCGCAGCAGCAACGGCATCTTCCTTGGTCACACGACCACCACGGCCGGAACCGGCGACGTCAGCGGCAGCAACGCCCTTCTCGTCGAGGATCTTGCGAGCCGAGGGGCTGGCCGTACCAGCCGGTGCGGCAGCGGCAGCGGCCGGAGCGGCTGCAGGTGCAGCAGCCTTCGGTGCTTCGGCAGCCGGGGCAGTGGCACCAGCCTTGGCTTCGGTATCGATACGGGCGATCAGTTCACCAGAGACAACGGTTTCACCGTCAGCCTTGATGATCTCGACCAGAACGCCAGCAGCCGGCGACGGAACTTCAAGAACGACCTTGTCGGTTTCGATGTCGATCAGGATCTCGTCGCGAGCAACGGCTTCGCCAATTTTCTTTTTCCAGGAAGCGAGCGTGCCTTCGGCAACGGACTCGGAAAGCTGGGGAACTTGGACTTCAATAATGCTCATAATGACTCCACTCTGCTTTAGTTATTAGTACTCGATCTTGCCCAGTGCGGACTCGACCAGTGCCTTTTGTTGCTCGTTGTGCTTGGCCAGGTAACCGACGGCCGGCGAGGAAGATGCCGGGCGGGAAACCAGCAGCAGCTTCTGCTTGACGCCCAGTTCGCTGTCCAGATGATGACGGGAAGCAAACCAGTACCAGGCGCCCTGATTACGCGGCTCTTCCTGACACCAGACGATTTCGGAGGCTTTCGGATACTTGGACAGTTCGGCGTGCAGCGACTCCTTCGGGAAGGGGTACAACTGTTCGATACGAACCAGGGCGATATCGGTGATCTTCTTCTCGCGACGGGCGGCCAGCAGGTCGTAATAGACCTTGCCGGAACAGAGCACGACGCGCTTGACCTTCTTGGCATCGATATCGTCGATTTCACCGATTACCCGCTTGAACTCGCCGTTGGCCAGTTCTTCCATGGACGAAGCGGCATCCTTGTGGCGCAGCAGCGACTTCGGCGTCATGACGATCAGCGGCTTGCGCTGCATGCGAACGCCTTGGCGGCGCAGCATGTGGAAAACCTGAGCCGCCGTAGTCGGCACGCAGACCTCCATATTCATTTCAGCACAAGCCTGCATGTAGCGCTCAAGGCGGGCGGAGGAGTGTTCCGGACCCTGGCCTTCGTAGCCATGCGGCAACAGCATGACCAGACCGCAAGCACGCCCCCACTTGGCTTCACCGGAGGCAATGAACTGGTCGATGACGACTTGGGCTCCGTTGGCAAAGTCGCCAAACTGGCCTTCCCAGAGAACCAGCTCGTACGGATTGGCCGATGCATAGCCGTAGTCGAAAGCCAGCACTGCCTCTTCCGACAGTACGGAATCGTAGCACTGGAAACCGGCCTGCTTTTCCTGCAGGTTCTTCAGCGGATAGTAGGTGCCCTCGTCCCAGCTGGTACGATTCTGGTCGTGGAAAGCAGCGTGACGATGGAAGAAAGTACCGCGACCAACGTCCTCACCGGAAATGCGTACACCGTAGCCGGAAACCAGCAACGAAGCATAGGCCAGGTTCTCGGCCATACCCCAGTCTA
>JAYREA010000006.1:0-111359 GCA_041909135.1 Azonexus sp.
TGTAGGCCACCTTGTCGAGCTTCTTCAACTCGCGCATGACCAGTTCGCCCAATTGCTGCGTCGTCACCTCGCGCTCGCCAGCTGACAGCAGGCGCTCTTCAATATCGGCAACGGCAGCATCGACCGACTCGATGGACACCGGCCGCTTGCGCAGCGCCAGTTCCAGACTGGCCCGCAATTTGGCACGGCTGAATTCGGTCCGCAGGCCATTCTTCTTGACCACCTGCGGCAGCTGGATTTCAGCCCGCTCATAGGTGGTAAAACGTTTGTCGCAGGCATTGCACTTTCTGCGGCGACGAACGACATCAGCCTCGTCATTGAGACGGGTATCGGCCACTGCCGTATCTTCGGCACCGCAGAAAGGACATTTCATCGTTAGTTTTTAGCCATTAGCTGTTAGGCGTTGGAGAAAGAATCGAGTGGTTTTGCTAACAACTCGATCCTAACGCCTCGATCCTGATCAGGCTCCGTAAACCGGGAACTTCTTGCACAGCGCCGAAACCTTCTCGCGCACCGTTGCAGCGACGGCTTCGTCGTTCGGCGCGTCGAGCACATCGGCGATCAGGTGGGCGATCGTCTCGGCTTCGATTTCAGTGAAACCACGAGTCGTCATGGCCGGCGAACCGATACGGATGCCGGAAGTGACGAACGGCTTCTGCGGATCGTTCGGGATGCCGTTCTTGTTGACCGTGATGTGGGCGCGGCCGAGCGCTGCTTCTGCTTCCTTGCCGGTAATGTTCTTGGCGCGCAGGTCGAGCAAGAATACGTGGCTCTCGGTACGGCCGGAAACCACACGCAGACCACGCTCTTCGGACAGCACTCGCGCCATCACGCGGGCGTTGGCAATGACCTGTTCCTGATAATTGCGGAACTCAGGCGTTGCAGCTTCCTTGAAAGCCACGGCCTTGGCCGCGATGACGTGCATCAGCGGGCCGCCTTGCAGGCCGGGGAAGATGGCGGAATTGATGGCCTTTTCGTGCTCGGCCTTCATCAGCACCACACCGCCGCGCGGGCCGCGCAGGGTCTTGTGGGTGGTCGAGGTGACGACATCGGCGAAGGGCACCGGGTTCGGGTAGAAACCGGCGGCGATCAGGCCGGCGTAGTGCGCCATGTCAACCCAGAAAATGGCACCGACTTCCTTGGCAATCTTGGCAAAGCGCTCGAAATCGATGCGCAGGGCGTAGGCCGAGGCACCGGCGACGATCAGGCGCGGCTTGTGTTCCCGGGCCAGCGCTTCCATCTTGTCGTAATCGATCTCTTCCCTCTCGTTCAGGCCGTAGGAAACGACGTTGAACCACTTGCCGGACATGTTGAGCGGCATGCCGTGGGTGAGGTGACCGCCTTCGGCCAGGCTCATGCCCATGATGGTGTCGCCCGGCTTGCAGAAGGCCATCAGCACGGCCTGGTTGGCCTGCGAGCCGGAGTTCGGCTGAACGTTGGCGGCATCGGCGCCGAACAGCTTCTTCAGGCGATCGATGGCGATCTGCTCGGCCACGTCAACGTGCTCGCAACCACCGTAGTAGCGCTTGCCCGGATAGCCTTCGGCGTACTTGTTGGTGAGCTGGGAGCCTTGGGCTTCCATGACTGCCTTGCTCACATAGTTTTCGGACGCGATCAGTTCGATGTGGTCTTCCTGACGCTGGACTTCGGCCTCAATGGCCTGCCAGAGTTCAGGATCGGTTTTTGCCAGGGTGTCTTTCGCGGAAAACATGGGGAATGCCTCAAGCCATTGAAAAGGGGTGAAATTTTATCACGCGGGAAGCTCGTCAAGGGCACCCGGCTCCAGATGATCGGTTTCACCCCAGGTTTCGAGGTGCCAACTACCGCCTGCTTCGGAAATCCAGTTGATACCGGCATTGGGAATCAGGAAGTCGCGCGGCGCCTCCAGCGAGTTGCCACGGACAAAACGGTTGATGATGTCGAGCACGCCACCGTGCAGGACCACCGCAATCGTTTCTCCCTGATGTCGACCTGCCAGCTCCTTCAGTTTGCCGGTGACACGATCGAACATGGCATGCAGGCTCTCGCCGTTTTCGAAGTTGTAATCGGCATTGCGCCCCTCGAAGGCGGCATAGCCGGCCGGATGATTTGCCTTCGCCTCATCGTAGGTCAGCCCTTCGAAAACGCCATAGCGGCGCTCGCGCATCTGGGGAACGGCCGTCGGCACCAGTCCCAACTCGGCGCCAATGGCTTGTGCCGTGGTCCATGCGCGTTTGAGGTCGCTGCTGTAGAGCGCCATAATGCCGGCCTGTTTCAGCCAGCGCCCGGCCGCAACGGCCTGCCGCTGCCCGGTTTCGTTCAGCCCGATATCGATCTGGCCCTGGATGCGCCGTTCGGCATTCCACTCGGTCTCTCCATGGCGCACCAGGCAGATACGGGTGAGTCGGCTTGTAGGGATTTCCACCATTTTCTCGCTGCGCCCTTCACTGTAAATTTGGCCCACTGGGATTTCTTTTAACCCCGACCACATCAAGAAGTCGGGAATTTTATCAACCGAGGAGGACTTTTCGTGACCCTTCTGCTCAAGCTCTCGCAGCTGATCGACTGGCTCAACGAACGCGTCGGCAAAGGCGCTTTCTGGCTGGTCTTGATCATGGCAGTGATCAGCGCCGGCAACGCCAGCTACCGCTTTGTATTCAACGACAGCTCAAATGGCATGCTGGAAATTCAGTGGTATCTGTTTGCCGCCGTATTCCTGCTCTGTTCACCCTACACCCTGCAACGCAATGAACATGTCCGCATCGACGTCCTGTCGGGCAAGCTGTCGCCGCGCGGCCTGGCCGTCATCGACATCATCGGCACCCTGTTCTTCCTGCTGCCCATGGTCATTACCGTACTCTGGCTTTCCATGCCGCTGGTTGCCGAGTCCTACAAGATCCAGGAAATGTCGGCCAATGCCGGCGGCCTGATCCGCTGGCCGGTCAAGATCCTGCTGCCCATCGGCTTCACGCTGCTCGCCTTGCAGGGAATTTCCGAGCTGATCAAGCGCATCGCCTTCCTGGGCGGCCGGATAACCGACCCCAACATCAAGGAAAAAGGCCCCACCCCCGAAGAAGAACTGGCTGCCGCGATTGCCGCTGCCAAAGCCAAGGAGGCCAAATAATGGAATTCGTGATCGCCAATATGGCGCCGCTGATGTTCGGCGCCCTCGTTCTCTTCCTCCTTTTCGGCTACCCCGTCGCCTTTGCGCTGGCCGCCAACGGCATTGTCTTCGGCCTGATCGGCATCGAACTCGGCCTGCTCCAGCCGGCGCTCTTCCAGGCGCTGCCGGAACGCATCTTTGGCATCATGGCCAACGACACCTTGCTGGCCATTCCCTTCTTTACCTTCATGGGCCTGATTCTTGAACGATCGGGCATGGCCGAAGACCTGCTCGACACCATCGGCCAGCTGTTCGGCCCGATGCGTGGCGGTCTGGCCTACGCGGTCATTTTCGTCGGTGCCCTGCTTGCGGCAACGACCGGCGTGGTTGCCGCCTCGGTCATCTCGATGGGTCTGATCTCGCTGCCGATCATGCTCCGTTACGGTTACGACAAGCGGCTGGCCGCCGGCGTCATCGCTGCCTCCGGCACGCTGGCCCAGATCATCCCGCCGTCACTGGTCTTGATCATCATGGCCGACCAGCTCGGCAAATCGGTCGGCGACATGTACGAAGGTGCAATGATCCCCGGCCTAGTCCTGACCAGCCTTTATGTCGGCTACGTGGCCATTCTCAGCATCATCAAACCCGCCGCCTGCCCGGCCCTGCCGCCGGAAGCGCGCACCCTGCGCGGTTTCAAGCTGCTGCTACGGGTCATCACCACCATGGTGCCGCCGCTGCTGCTGATCTTCCTCGTTCTCGGCACAATCTTCCTTGGCATCGCCACGCCGACCGAAGGCGGCGCCATGGGAGCCGCCGGTGCGCTGATCCTGGCCGTCGCCCGCAAGCGCCTTTCCTTCAAGCTGCTCAAGCAGGCCATGGAAACCACCGGCAAGCTGTCGTCCTTCGTCATCTTCATCCTGGTTGGTTCGACAGTCTTCGGCCTGGTTTTCCGCGCGGTCAATGGCGACCTGTGGGTTGAGCACCTGCTGCTCTCCCTGCCGGGCGGCCAGATGGGCTTCCTGATCGTCGTCAATATCCTGGTCTTCCTGCTCGCCTTCTTCCTCGACTTCTTCGAACTGTCCTTCATCATCGTGCCGCTGCTCGCCCCGGTGGCGGACAAGCTGGGCATCGACCTGATCTGGTTCGGCGTACTGCTCGCGGTCAACATGCAGACCTCGTTCATGCACCCGCCCTTCGGCTTCGCGCTGTTCTACCTGCGCTCGGTCGCGCCGGCGTCGATCAAGACGACAGACATCTACTGGGGTGCCATTCCCTTTGTCTGCATCCAGATCATCATGGTCGCGCTGATCATCATCTTCCCGAACATCGTCAGCTACGGCGATGAGGCACAGAAGGAAATGCAGCGCCTGGAGAAGGAAGGCAAGGCACCAGCGGCCGTCGACCTCGACTCGCTGATGAAACCGAGCGACGAGGAACCGGATGCGCAGAAGGATGGCGCCGAAGAAGACAAAGGCTCGGCAGAGTTGCTGAAGAGTCTGCAAAGCAACGACAAGTAGGGAGTCGCGCTCCCGATCAAGGCGAGGCTGCGGCCTCGCCTTTTTTGTTGCTCCTATCACCTGAATTAGCGCAATCAATTGGCAAGAAAGCCAGCTTGGCGCATCATCAAGCATGTAATAACCATCCACTTTTCAGGAGGACATCATGGATATCGGAATCAGCAAAAAAGATCGCGAAAAGATCGCCGAAGGGCTCTCCCACCTGCTGGCAGACTCGTTCACCCTTTACCTGAAAACGCACAATTTCCACTGGAACGTCACCGGCCCGATGTTCAACACCCTGCACGTGATGTTCATGGACCAGTACACCGAACTGTGGAACGCCCTGGACCTGATCGCCGAGCGCATCCGTGCGCTGGGCGTTGCCGCCCCCGGCACCTACCGCGAGTTTGCCAAGCTGACGGTAATCAAGGAAAGCGAAGGCAAGGTCACCGCCGAGGAAATGATCAAGCAACTGGTTGCCGGCCAGGAAGCCGTCACCAAAACGGCCCGCAGCATCTTCGCCATCGTCGACAAGGCCGGCGACGAACCGACAGCGGACCTGCTGACCCAGCGCATGCAGATTCACGAAAAGAATGCCTGGATGCTGCGCAGCTTGCTGGAAAACTGAGCACCGGCACACCAAGATGCCCCGCCCGAATCGGCGGGGCTTTTTTACGCCTAGCGGATGCTGCTGAAAAACTCAAACATCCGGCGCCGTGAATCCTCTGTTAACCTGGCATCGTAACGATAGCTGATGCGATCGCCCTTGAAGTCCGTCTTGCTAAAACCATCGATATCGATGCAATCCCAACAGTGGCCAATGTCGGCATAGACGTGTGTAGAGATCGGGGCGCCCGCGGCCTTCATGGCGGGCAGGACAGCATCACACCACTCGCTTGGTGTTTCATTGTCGAGCGCCCCCATCAGCATCAAATGCGGGCGATCGATATCAGGCCGCACGATAGGGATATCGACATTGACTCGCGGAATTTTTCCGGCAGGCCAGCGACAGGTGCTGTAGAACGCAACGGTTCCGGCAAAGCGTGGGGCTCCGGCCGGCACGAATGCCTCGGCCACTTCGCGACTGCTGACCTGTGACGCTGTGAATCCCCCTTGAGAATAACCTGCCGCAAAGATGCGTTTCGGCTCCACAAAGGGCAAAGCCGAAAGGTGGGCCAGTGCGTCAAAAGCATCCTTGATGCGCCGACCAACGGAAATCGGCGTCGGCGGAAAGCAATTGCTCTTGTTCCCACGCATGCCATCGATCAGCAGGACAACGTAGCCTTCCTGGGTGCCGGCCTCGATCCACTGGCGCATTTGCCGGGGCATAATGCCGCCGCAGTTATGCAGCAGAACCAGGCCAGGATAGCGAACCCCCTCTTTCATGCCCACTGGCTTGAACAAGCCATTATGGATTGTTGAAAACACCCCTAGCTCTTTCGGCTCAGTGGCGAACGACAGATCGGGAAGCTTTGCCGAATCTGCCTTGAAGGACGGCACATCGTACTGGGCCTGGGCGACGACAGAAAAACCCAGACCAAGAATCCCCAACACTCGAACGATCCATTTCGCAGGCATTGGAATCTCCTTCAGCAAAGATGGAAATTGGAAACAAAAAAGCCCGCGAAGTTCGCAGGCTTTTTCAGATAGGGCGAAACAGCGGCCCGTTATTTGCCGGTCTGCAGGAATCCATCCATCCGTCGTTCGGCCAGGCTGAACCAGGCCGACTGCGTTCGCCGGTATTTGTCGTACTCGACGTAGATCTTCTTGAAGGCCGGGTTCTTGCCGGCTTCGTCGACGTAGAGGTCGGTCGCTGCCTTGTAGGTGGCCTTGAGGATTTCGGACGAGAACTCCTTGACCTTGACGCCGGACTGCATCAGCTTGGCCAGCGCCGTCGGGTTCTTGTGGTCGTATTCGGCCATCATCGTCACGTTGGCTTCGAAGGCGGCAGCCTGGAAGGCTTCCTGATACTCCTTCGGTAGCTTGGCCCATTCGGCCTTGTTCACGAAGAAGTGGATGGTCGGGCCCGGTTCCCACCAGCCCGGGTAGTAGTAGTTCTTGGCAACCTTGTAGAAACCGAGCTTTTCATCGTCGTACGGACCAACCCACTCGGCAGCATCGATGGTGCCCTTTTCCAGCGCCGGGTAAATGTCGCCACCGGCGATCTGCTGCGGCACGACGCCGAGCGCCGAGAAGACGGTGCCGCCTAGACCGGCGATCCGCATCTTGATGCCCTTGAGATCCGCCACGGTCTTCACTTCCTTGCGCCACCAGCCGCCCATCTGGGTACCGGTATTGCCGCCCGCGAAGGAAAGCACGTTGTAGTTGCTGTAGAACTCGTCGAGCAGCTTCTGGCCGCCGCCGTAGTAGATCCAGGCGTTCATCTGACGGGCTGTCATGCCGAACGGCACCGAGGTACCGAAGCCGAAGGTCTTGTCCTTGCCAACGTAGTAGTAGGAGCAGGTGTGGCAGACTTCAACCGTGCCTTGCTGGACGGCATCAAGTGCCTGCAGGCCGGGAACGATTTCGCCACCGGGGAAGACGCGGATATCGAACTTGCCGCCGGTCATCGCACGCAGGCGATTGGCCAGCACCTCGGCGCCACCGTAAATGGTGTCCAGACTCTTCGGGAAGCTGGAGGTCAGGCGCCACTTGATATTGGGCAGGGCCTGAGCGACGGCCGGGGCGGCGACGGTCGCTGCGGCACCGGCGACGGCACCGATGGAAGCCTTTTTCAGAAAATCACGACGTTGCATATTGTCTCCTCTAGGTATTAGGGTCGCCACGAATGACGATAGGCTCATTCTTCACCAAGAGTACATTTTTTGCGAGTAGTGGAAAACCCTTAGAGCCCCTGCACCGGCGATCACCAAGGCATGCTTGCCCTTTGAACAATAAAAAAGGAGCCGAAGCTCCTTTTTTCCATCGATGACCCAGCAAGGCTTAGCGATGTGACTGCGAGAACTGGTCCATCGGCATTTCGGCAACAGCAAACCAGGCACGCTGGCTCTTCGCGTACTTGGAGTACGAGTCGTAGATCTTCTTGAAAGCCGGATTCTTGGCCGACTCGTCGGCATAGATTTGTTGCGCCGACTTGTAGGCGGCTTCCATGATTTCCTTGGAGAAGCTGTGCAGCTTGACGCCGTTTTGCAGCAACTTGGCCAGTGCGATCGGGTTCTTGTGATCGTACTCGGCGGTCATCGTCACGTTGGCTTCGGCCGCGGCACAGGCGAATGCGGCCTGGTATTCCTTGGGCAGCTTGTCCCATTCCTTCTTGTTGACGAAGAATTCGAGACAGGTGCTCGGCTCCCACCAGCCCGGACCGTAGTAATTCTTGGCCACCTTGTAGAAGCCCAGCTTCTCGTCGTCGTAAGGACCGATCCACTCGGCCGCGTCGATGGTGCCCTTTTCCAGCGCCGGATAGATGTCGCCAGCGGCGATCTGCTGCGGCACGACGCCGAGCGGCGTCAGCACGGCGCCACCAAGGCCGCCGATGCGCATCTTGATGCCCTTGAGGTCAGCCACGGTCTTCACTTCCTTGCGCCACCAGCCGCCCATCTGGGTGCCGGAGTTGCCGCCGGGGAAAGAAACGCAGTTGTAGCCGGCATAGAACTCGTCGAGCAGCTGCTGGCCGCCGCCCTGGTACATCCAGGCGTTGGTCTGGCGGGCGTTCATGCCGAAAGGAATGGTCGTACCGAAGGCGAAGGTGCGATCCTTGCCGACGTAATAGTAGGAAGCGGTATGGCAGCACTCGACGGTGCCCTGTTGCACGGCGTCCAGCGCCTGCAGGCCGGGAACGATTTCACCGCCCGGGAAGACGCGGATGTCGAACTTGCCACCGGTCAGCTCGCGCAGGCGATTGGCCAGTTGCTCGGCGCCACCGTAAATGGTGTCGAGACTCTTAGGAAAGCTGGAAGTCAGGCGCCATTTGATACTGGGCGAGGATTGCGCCATCGCCGGAGCGGCGACGGTAGCGGCAGCACCGGCAGCAGCGCCGATGGAAGCCTTTTTCAGAAAATCACGACGTTGCATCTTGTCTCCTAGACAGTGAATTTTTGAGGTTATTTACAACAGACCTCATTCTAGGAAGCAGAATGTAAATTGCGATTGGAGAAAACCCGATCAGGAAAAACCCTGATTGCCAGCGACAAATAGCCAATCTGCATCGAGCTCGCCGACCATCAGCCGGCCAGCCCGACGCCTGCCAGATCAGTCGCCGGCTACCGTCATCCGGTCGAGCATGATCGACCCGGTTTGTTTGGTGCCGCGCACCTGCACATCGCGACCAACCGCAACGATGCCGGCCAGCATGGCCTTGAGGTTGCCGGCGATGGTGATTTCCTCTACCGGATAGGCGATCTTGCCGTCCTCAATCCAGAAACCGGCAGCGCCGCGCGAATAGTCGCCAGTCACGTAGTTGATGCCCTGCCCGAGCAGTTCGGTGACCAGCAGGCCACGGCCCATCTTGGCCATCAGGCCGTCAAGATCGAGCTCGCCGGGTTCGATGATCAAATTGTGGCTGCCGCCGGCGTTGGCCGTCGTCTGCATGCCCAGCTTGCGGGCCGTGTAGGTGCTCAGGAAATAGCCCTGCAGAATACCGTTGGTAACCACATCACGGTCACGCGTTGCGACACCGTCGCTGTCGAAGGAGGCGCTGCCCAGGCCGCACTTGATATGCGGCCGCTCGGCGATCTGCACGAAGTCCGGCATGATTTTCTTGCCCAACTGGTCGAGCAGGAACGAGGACTTGCGATAGAGCGCTCCGCCGCTGGCGGCATGGACCAGGCTGCCGAGCAGCCCGCCAGCCAGCGGTGCCTCAAGAATGATCGGAAACTCGCCGGTCTTGACCTTGCGCCCACCGAGGCGGGCCACGGCGCGTTCGGCAGCGATACGGCCAACCTGCGCCGCGTCATCCAGACGACTGGCATCGCGATGCGTGGTGTACCAGTCGTCGCGCTGCATCGCATCCTGCTCGCCGGAAATCACCGAGCACGAAATGTAATGCCGCGAAGTCGGATAGCCGCCCATGAAACCCAGGCTGTTGGCCGAGACGAAATGGGCCTGCTGCGTCGAAATCGAGGCACCCTCGGAATTGCTGACCAACGGACTGGCATCGAAGGCGGCCTGCTCGCAGCGGCGGGCGGTTTCGATCGACTCTTCAACGCTCAAGGCCCACGGATGGTACAAATCGAGATCGGGGAAATCCTTGGCCATCAGCGCTGCGTCGGCCAGACCGGCGCAATCGTCTTCAGCCGTGAAGCGGGCGATGTCCAGTGCCGCCTCAACGGTTTCACGCAAGGCCTGGGCCGAGAAATCGGACGTGCTGGCGTAGCCCTTGCGCTGACCGGAATAAATCGTGATGCCGATGCCCTTGTCGCGGTTGAACTCGATGGTCTCGACCTCATTGCAACGCACCGTCACCGACTGCCCGAACCCTTCCGAGACATCGACTTCACAGGCCGTCGCGCCCTTGACCTTGGCGTGCTTGAGCACATCGTCGGCAAGTTGCTGCAGGGCGGCAAAGGGATAGGAAAATGCGGCGGTTTCGGACATGGAGGGGGCATCAGGGCGGGAAAGTCGCTATCATAACAGCCCGTTATTGCCCGCACCGGACGCAAACCATGCATGAAGAAGATTTCACCGAAGACACCGGCCGCCCTTCCAAGACCAAGAAGAAGGAGGCGATGCATGAGTTGCGCGATCTCGGCGAAGAACTGGTTGAGCTTTCCGTCGGCCAGCTGAAGAAGATCAACCTGCCGGAAAACATTTTCGAAGCCGTCCGCGAATGCCAGAAGATCACCGCCCACGGCGCCCATCGCCGCCAGGTGATGTATCTCGGCAAGCTGATGCGCGGTGTCGACGATGAGCCGATCCGGGCCGGCCTGGCCATGCTGCGCGGCGAATCATCGGCTGAAACCGCCCGTCTGCACCGCCTGGAACGCTTCCGCAATCGCTTTCTCGAAGATGAAGCCTACCTGGCCGAAATTGCGGCCATTTGGCCCTCCATCGACATCCAGCATATGCGCCAGTTGCGTCGCAACGCGCTGAAGGAACAGGAAAACAACAAGCCGCCGAAGAATTTCCGGGCCATCTTCCAGATCCTGCAGGAGCTGGACAGGCAAGGCACGCCTGACACGGAAGAGGAAGCCGGCGATGAATGACGAATTGGTCATCGGCCTGGTTTCGATCAGCGACCGTGCTTCGACCGGGGTTTATGAAGACAAGGGCATCCCGGCACTGCAGGAATGGCTCTCAGCCGCACTGACCAGCCCGTGGCGCGTCGAAACCCGCCTGATCGCAGACGACCAGCCGACCATCGAGCGCACGCTGATCCAACTGGTCGACGACTGCCAGTGCCATCTGGTGCTGACCACCGGCGGCACCGGCCCGGCCCTGCGCGATGTGACGCCGGAAGCGACGCTGGCGATTGCCGACAAGGAAATGCCCGGCTTTGGCGAGGAAATGCGCCGGATCAGCCTCAACTTTGTGCCAACCGCCATCCTGTCGCGGCAGGTCGCAGTGATCCGCAAGCAGGCGCTGATCATCAACCTGCCCGGTCAGCCGAAGTCAATCAAGGAAACGCTGGAAGGCGTTCGTGACGCCGACGGCCAGGTGACGCACGTTGGCATCTTTGCCGCCGTGCCTTACTGTATCGACCTGATCGGCGGCCCGTACGCCGAAACCAATGAAACCGTGATCAAGGCCTTTCGGCCCAAATCGGCGATTCGGGCCAAGCAGCCGTAATCAGGCGAGCTGGCTCCGGCGATAGCGAACCAGTTCGAAATCGCCGGTCTGCTCGACCAGCGCCACCGGCGTCAGCACATAACGCCGGCCTTCGCTGGCGTACTCCATGCCTTCACGAATATCGAAAGTCGAAGGCGGCAGAATGACCCGCAATTCGTCCGGCTCATTGCCATCGAGCAGCATCAGCGCCGGAATGCTGGCCGCCGAGGCGTAGCTGGATGCCGTCCGCACTTTCAGTTCGACGGAAACCGCCTGCCGGGCAATTGCCTGGATGCCGACTCGCGATTCACTTTCCGTGGCCCGGCGATAGCGCCGGATAACGCCGACCAGCCAGTTTTCGCCGCCTTCCGGCTGCATGGCAATCAGCGCACCGACTTTCAGCCACTCGCCGGGTACGTTGCCGAGCACGGCACCGAAGCCGCCTCGACTGACGTTTTCCACCACCCAGCTCTCAACCGGCAACCCGGCCGGCCGGCCGCCAAACTCACCGGAAAACACCACGAAGGCGTTGACCAGCCCATGGAGCACCGACATCCGGTGCATGACCCGATGCCGGTCATACTGACGCTGGGGCGGAATCGGCGCCAGGTAGGCCGAGAGGTGATGCAGCACGCGAACCAGCAATTTGGGCGGGTACTGCCCCCCGAGATCAAGCTCGGGCGGCATGTCGCCACCGCGCTCCAGTATTCCGAGCAGGGCGACGATTGCCTCGTGCGCCAAACCGGGCTTGAGAAAGCGCTGGGTCGGCACGGCCTGCGCCGGCATCCGGGCCAAACGCAAGGGCGGCTGGGGCAGTACCAAATCCGACCAATAGACGCTGTCGATATGGACGTGGGCGCCAAAGACGAATCCCGGCAGGAAATAGGCAATCAGGCGCTCGGCCAGTTCGATTTCCAGCGGCAGCAAACTATCGAGCGAAGCCGCCTGAAAGACCATGGCTTTCTGGTACTCCAGATCGGCCGATGTCGTGCCGCTTTTCCCGGGCAGCGAGACGGCACGGCTTGCCTGCCCGGCCTCTTCCGCGGCCAGCAAGGCAAAACCCAGACGACGCCAGATTTCGCCACGCGACGGTCCGTAGTGGAACTGCTCCCACTTCAATATCTGCCGCAAGGCCGTTATCAGGCGGATGGGCAAGACCGGCAAGACTGTCCTCGCCAGGTCACCGGGCTTCGGCTTGTCGGTAATGGCGAGCAGACAACGCTCGTACGCGGCAGCCAGCAGGGTCCAGAAACCATAGTTGATCGACCACAGGCGCTGCTCTTCCGAGCGCGACAGTCGAGTCTGGAAATATTCCCGCGACAGGCGCTTCAGGTGTGGCTGCGCCGCTTCATCCAGTTGCTGGACGACTTCATAACGGCGATCGGCCGGAAAATCATCCACCCCGGCCAGCGACTCCAGCCAACCGGCCAGTTCGTCGAGCGCCTTGAATGCGTTGTCCTTGGGAATTTCGCTGAGAACCTTTTTCAGTTCGCGCAAATCCGCCAGCGGATGATCCGTTTTCTGGGCAAAAAGCCCGCCAAGATTGGCCACCTTATTGAGCACTGTCACTCCACAAAAATCGTTTTTTCGCAGTTTAGACCGAACTCGGCGCTTCCAGCGTGAGCAATTCCCTGATCTGCTGAAAAGGCCGAGAACGCCGCCCCATGCGCCTCGGTACCTGCTTGCCATCTCGCATGTAAAATAGGCCGATTAATCGATCACCCGGACACGCAACCCGATGCAGCCCTACCTCGACCTGATGCGCCACGTGCTGGACAACGGCAACGACAAATCCGACCGCACCGGTACCGGCACCCGCTCCGTCTTCGGCTGGCAGATGCGCTTTGATCTGGCCAAGGGTTTCCCGGTCATGACCACCAAGAAGCTGCACCTGAAGTCGATCATCCACGAACTGCTGTGGTTCATCCAGGGCGACACCAACATCAAGTACCTGCAGGAAAACGGCGTCAAGATCTGGGACGAGTGGGCCGACGAAAACGGCGACCTCGGCCCGGTTTACGGCAAGCAATGGCGCCGCTGGGAAACACCGGACGGCCGCGTCATCGACCAGATCACGCAGTTGGTTCATAGCCTGAAAAACAACCCGGACTCCCGCCGCCACATCGTCTCGGCCTGGAACCCGGGCGACGTCGACAACATGGCCCTGCCGCCCTGCCACTGCCTGTTCCAGTTCTACGTCGCCAACGGCAAACTGTCCTGCCAGCTCTACCAGCGCAGCGCCGACATCTTCCTCGGTGTACCCTTCAACATCGCCTCGTATGCCCTGTTCACGATGATGCTGGCCCAGGTCTGCGGCTACCAGCCGGGCGAATTCGTCCACACCTTCGGCGACGCCCACGTTTACTCGAACCACTTCGAGCAGGCCAGGCTGCAGCTTTCCCGCGACACCCGCCCCCTGCCGACGATGTGGATCAACCCGGAAGTGAAAGATTTGTTTGCCTTCAAGTTCGAGGACTTCCGCCTCGAAGGCTACGACCCGCATCCGCACATTTCGGCGCCGGTGGCAGTCTGAGATGATTCTCGGCGGCGACCTCGGCGGCACCAAGACGCTGTTGGCATTGGCAGAGATCGATGACGGGCGCCTCAAGATATTTCGTCAGCAGCGCTATACCAGCCAGGATTACCCGACTTTCGACGACCTGCTCGCCGAATTCATTCCCGACCAGCCGAGCATTGCCTCGGCCTGTTTTGGTGTCGCCGGGCCAACCGATGGCCGCGAAGCCAAACTGACCTACCTGCCCTGGCAGCTCTCCGCCGGCGCCCTGGAAGATCGTTTCGGAATTGGCCGCGCCTCGCTGCTTAACGACTTCGCCGCTGCCGCCCACGGCCTGCCACTGGTTGAAGACCAGGACATCCTGACCCTGTACGCCGGCCAGCCCGAAGCTCACGCCCCACGCGTCATCCTCGGCGCCGGCACCGGTCTCGGTGTGGCCGGCCTGGTCTGGCAGGAGGGTGCCTACCGCGTCATTCCCGGCGAAGGCGGCCACTTTGGTTTCTCACCGCAAACCCCGCAGCAAGGCGAACTCTGGCGCTGGCTCCTGGCGCAAAACGGCCGGGTTACGGCCGAAGACATCGTTTCCGGCCCCGGCCTGTCCCGTATTTTTGCCTTCCTGTCCGGCCAGCCGCGAACACCGGAAGAAATCAGCCAAGCCGCCCTTGCGGGTACCGATCTTCAAGCCAGCGCGGCACTCCATCTCTGGCTAGAATGCTACGGCGCCTTTGCCGGCGACCTCGCCATGCACTGGCTGGCCCGTGGCGGCGTCTATCTGGCCGGTGGCATCGCCGCCAAACTATTGCCCCACATCGACGCCACTCCGTTCACCGACGCCTTCCTCGCCAAGCGCGAGCACAACGAACTGGTCAGAAAAATGCCCATCCGGCTACTGACCGTGGAAGACCTCGGCCTGCGCGGCACACTGGCACACGCAGCACTACAAAGCTAGTTCCGGCCCAGCTCAGTTCGACACCTTGCGCCAGCCCCTGGCCTCCATGCACGCATGCATCCGCCGAACGGTCGCATTGGTCACCGTCCCATCGTTCCCGGCATAGGTCTTCGCCTTGCACTGCGTTTCATCGAACGAATACTCCACCTCGCTCGCCCCTGCCTTTTCCCAATGCCAGGACGACAACAGGGAACAGCTGGCAAGCAGGACGGCAAACAAGCCCGATAGCACGTATTTCAGGAAATTCCGCGGCGGCATGATGTTTGAAGATTCCGGGATAGAGGTGCGAGATAGTAGCAGGGGAGTTGGCAGGAACCGGCCAGGAGTCGCCGGTCACCGATCCTGCAGAGCAGGTCATCTAAATAGCTGGTTTACTCTGAAACCTTCCGGAAAACCTACGCGAGCAGTTCAACCTTAGCCGACCTCGGGCGGCAATACGCCCTTTACCAGCCGTTATGCCGCTGATGCTGCGGCGGCGCCGCAATGA
Source organism: Azonexus sp. (assembly GCA_041909135.1). Classification (GTDB taxonomy): domain Bacteria; phylum Pseudomonadota; class Gammaproteobacteria; order Burkholderiales; family Rhodocyclaceae; genus Azonexus. The sequence continues at coordinate 15,256 of JAYREA010000006.1, forward strand.
AATTGACCATCAGGGAAACGGTTTCATTGGAAACCGACAGCAGGCGATGCGCCATCAGACCCCGAGCGGAATGTAAATTGACAAATAACACCAGCAGCGGGGCTGACCAGCGTGGCACGGCTACGTCTTCAACCTCTACGCATCAGGCGCCGCCAGCCGAGCAATACACCGCTGACGCTGACGATGAAGCCGCCGAGGCTGCCGAGTACCATCAAGACATCCCACAGCGGCCGGTTGGCCAGCAGCGGCGCCCAGTCCCAGCTATGTAGCAAGGCGAACAGCACACGTTTGACCCGCCCCAGCCGGTCGCTGCGCTGAACGACTCCGCCACTGCGCGGATCCAGGTAAAGCCATGTTTCGGCGGAATCGTCGAACTGCATCTTGAGCACCGGTAGCGGACGCTCCTGATGGCCGCTCATCGTGTGCTCTTCCCGGGCGTAGTAATGCCAGTCGTAGGCCTGCTGAATTGTTGTGCCGATGACGCGGGTGCCCGGCAGCAAGGCGGCCCCTGCCTGCTCCAGCGCAGGGAAATCATGGCTGGCGATCGGTGCACACTGCGTTTCAGGTTGTAGGTGACTCTCGCCCCGAGCATTGCGCGCCAGTATGAAGCCTGTATCGCCGAGCCGGGTCCAGCTCAGCTCGCTGGCCTCGAAACCGTTGCGCTGCAGACAGGCGAGCTGGTCTGCGCTGTCCAGGCCGCTCGGCGAGAGTTGCAGCAACTGGCGCACCGGACGGACCGCGCCGCTGTCGAAAATCCTCCAGGGATTCATCGACATCAGGCCGCTCAGTATCCAGGTCACCACCAGCCCACCGAAGACCAGGCCGGACCAGTGATGCCAGCGTGCCAGCGGCGCCCGGTAAGGGCTGTGACTGCCATTGGCATAGTGCCGGCGGCGCCAGCGCAGGATGCCGACCCATAGGCCGACCGCACCGAGCACGGTGGATGCCACGGACAGGTAGATGACGATTTCTGTCCACCAGGCGTCCAGGCTGCCGCCGCGCAAGGGATACAGCCAGTGCAGCCAGGCGCCGACCCAGTTCCAGCGCCGCTCCGTCAGGCTGGCATCGCGCACGACCTCACCGGTCGAGCCGGAGATATAGAGCAGCGTCGGTCGCTCATCGCCAGCCTCGACAACATGCAAGGGGCGATGCCCATCCAGCGCGCGCGAATGCGTCCAGGCGTCCTCGGCGATCTGACCGAGATAGCGCAGGGACTGGCCCGGTGCGAAAACGGCGGCGGATCTCAGGGCGAGCGCCTCGTCGACCATCGGCAAAACGCTCCCTGCCCGGGCGTCGACCGCCGCAAAGCGGTTCTTGCCCAGCGTCACGATGTAGACCGGACCACTCCCCGTCGTGGTCAGGCGCAGACCCTGCGGCGGGTTGCCCGGCGGCAGGGCGGCCAGCGCTGCTTGCGCCGTGATGCAACAGCCGTTGCCAGTCAGCCCGGGTAAGTGCTGCAGGTGCTCCTGTTGCGTCAGCTTGGGATAGCCGACATACATCATGACGACGCCGGAGAAAAACCAAAGCGCCATGAACAGGCAGAGCAGGATGCCCAGCCAGCGATGGATCAGAAAAAGCGTTCGCTTCACGCCGGAGCTGTGCTTAAAAACTGGTCTGGATCGAGATGTCGATCGTTCTCGGCTGGCCCAGGTAGGCCATGTTGGTACCCGAGAAGCTTTCGGCGTAGATCTTGTCCGTCAGGTTCTTGCCACGCAGGACAAGACGGGTCGTGCGGTCCAGCTTGTAGCTCGCGGAGGCGCCAAACAGGGTGTAGGCGTCGTCGCTCAGCGTATTGGCCGTATCGGCATAACGCGAGGAAACGTAGCGCAGGTCCGCACCCAGCTCGATGGCAGGCAGCGGGCTGTAGGTCAGCCACAGGTTGGCAACGCGTTTCGGGATGTTGGTCGGACGATTGCCGGCCCGCGACACGGCAACCCCGCCGACGGTCTCGTTGAACTCGTCGTACTGCGCATTGACCAGCGACAGGTTGCCGGCCACCTGGAGGTTGCCCGTCACCTGGTAGCCAAGCGCCAGTTCGATGCCGCGCGAGGATTGCTGGCCGACCGGAATGGTCGTGCCCGGATTCGCCGGGTCGCTGACCGCGATATTGCGGCGCGTGATTTCGTAATAGGCCAGCGTGCCGTTGCCGCGCTTGTCGGCGAAGCTGAACTTGCTGCCCACTTCCCACTGCTTGCCGGTCGTCAGGTCAAAATTCCGCACCTGGGTGAATGAGGCCGTGGTCAGGATGCCGGCCGGGGGGTCGGCGGCCGTGCTGTACTGAACGTACGCATTGGCGTTGTCCGTCAGGTCGTAGGCCAGTGCCAGGCGACCGGTGAGCGGGGTGTAGCGACGTTCGAAGTAGGCCGGGTTGGTGGCGGAAACGGTGCGGTGATTTGTCACCTCCAGATCGATGCTGTCGTGACGCAATCCAGTCACCAGCGACAGATCCTTGGTCAGGAAAGTCCGGTTTTCCAGAAAGAGCGCCAAGGTCTTGACCCGGTTCGTCCGGTCCGGATTGAAGCCCGGCGCGACTCCGGGCAGGCTGAAGAAATTCTCGGTCGAAAAATTGTAGGGATCGACGCTGCCGAACGGTCCGCTGACCGAGAGCGGGAAACGCGTCTGCTTATTGACACTGTAGTCGATGCCGCCGGCCCAAGTGCTGCTGCGCCCACCGAGGCTGCTGTCGAGCGTGAATTCGAGACGATTGCCGTTCAGCGTCTGGTCATGGCGTTGCAGCAGGGCGTTGGAACGCGTCACCGCGGTGTTGGTGGCGTTGAACGCATAGGTTTCGACGTTGCGATAGTCGCGCAGCGCATCATAGTGATAGAACGTATTGCGCAGATTGAGGCGGTCTGTCGCCTTGAATTCCAGGATGGAACGTGCCCAGCGCACCGTTTGCTCGTAGATGCCATCCTGCGAGTTGTAATTCTTGAAGCGCGTGCCCTCGTCGATGCGGATGCGGTCGCCCACCGGCTTGAGGATAGGCGTGCCCCAGTACGGGCGATCGACCTGTTCACTCTGATATTCCAGGGCCAGCGTGTGGCGCAACGCGGGCGTCAGGTCGACGAGCCAGGAGCCGGCGGCCTGCCAGGCTTCACGCTTGGTTCCATCGCTCCAGCCGTTCATCGTGTCGCGGTTCACATCGAGGCGGACCGCGTTGCGCTCGTCGAGCACCTGGTTCGTACCCACGGCCAGTTGGGTGGCATCGAAGCGGCCATAGCCGGCCTTGAACTCCGTGTGATTGCCGTCGCGATGCGCTAGCTTGGTGATGTAGTTGATCGTGCCGCCGACGGCGCCTGCGCCGTAGAGGAAGCTCGAGGCACCGCCGATCGCCTCGACCCGGTCGTAGATCCAGCTATCGACTGCACGCGCCGCAATGGCGTCGTACTGCACGGTGATGCCGTTGAATAACTGGGTCACGCTGGCGCTGGAAAAACCGCGATAGAACACCGAACCAGGCGAACCGGGCGCCGATGAACTGGTGATACCTGGCACGCTTTTCAGCGCCTCCTGCGTGTTGTCGATGCCGCGCCGCTCCATCGTTTCGCGATCCACCACCGTCACCGAGGCAGGCGTTTCCTTGATGCTCAGCCCCAGGCGACTGGCCGTCTGGTTTTTCTGCTTCAGGTCGAGCGGCTGGCCAAACGAGCTGGCGGTGACGCTGATTTCGTCCAGTACTGCCGGCTTCGCCTCGCTGCCCAGCGCGCCGTGGGTAAACGCCAGTAGCATTGCCAGATGGAGCGGCTTCAGGCTGCCGCGCTTTATCAGATCCGGATAAGTCATCGTTTCCCCGCAAAGTTTGGCCCCCAAATGGGTATTCAGAGACCTGTTTGATGTGTGCGGCGCGGATACTAAAGATTTCTCCGGAATTGAGAATGTGGCAAATCGTCGCATGCAGGCTCAGGTCAACTGTCCTTTTAATGTGGAGAGGAAGCTATTTCCCATTGCAAGAGCTTAAGGGCGGCTTGACTCAGTTACCTGCTGTTGGAGTTCCGAAGAACCCTACGTAGGGGTTGGGCACGAACTTCGCATTCGCTTGATTGGAATACTGTCTTTCGTGGCAGTTCAGGGCTGTACGGCAGTTAAGCGGCAGGTTGCAGCCCGACTCCACGTATTTGGCCAACAGCCGCTTCGGCCGACGACTTGCCTGTGAGCCGCCAGCAGGAATGGCCGCTGTACCTGGTTACCTAACCATCGGTAGTCGGCGAGTCAAAGCCAAGATGGGCACTTTCCAGCCCTTCACCCCAAGCGCAACACCACCGCCCCCAATGGCGGGATGGTCACTGCCAGATTGGCCGGGCGCCCCATCCATTCACCTTCATGAGCCGGCAAGGCGCCACCATTACCGAGATTGCTACCACCATAAAACGTAGAGTCGGTATTGAGCAGTTCGACGTAATTGCCGGCTTTGGGAACGCCGAGGCGGTAGGCGGTTTGCGGCACCGGTGTGAAGTTGAAGACGATGACGACAAAGCTGCCATCCTTGCCCCAGCGCAACCAGGAAAGGACCGAGTGTTCGCTGTCGTTGCAGTCGATCCATTCGAAGCCGAGCGGGCTGAAATCCTGCGTGTGCAGGGCCGGCAGGTCGCGGTACAGGCGGTTGAGATCGGCTGAAAGGCGTTGCGCCGCAGCGTTCTCCGGCTTGGCCAATTCTGCCCAGTCAAGTTCGCGCGCTTCGGACCATTCGCGTTGCTGGCCGAATTCGCAGCCCATGAACATCAATTTCTTGCCTGGCGTCAGCGCCTGCCAGGCGAGCAGCAGGCGCAGGTTGGCGTGGCGTTGCCAGGCGTCGCCCGGCATCTTGCCGAGCAGCGAGCGCTTGCCGTGCACCACTTCGTCATGCGAGAAGGGCAGCACGTAGTTTTCGCTGTAGGCGTAAACCTGCCCGAAGGTCAGTTCGCTGTGATGCCAGCGGCGGTAGATCGGGTCGCGCTGGAAATAGCGCAGGCTGTCGTTCATCCAGCCCATGTTCCATTTCATCGAGAAGCCCAGCCCGCCAACATAGGTTGGCCGGGAAACCATCGGCCAGGCGGTCGATTCCTCGGCAATGGTCAGGGCGCCGGGAAAATCGGCGTGCACCATCGCATTGAGTTCCTTCAGGAAGTCGATGGCTTCGAGGTTTTCCCGCCCACCGAACTTGTTGGGCAGCCATTCGCCGTGCTTGCGCGAGTAGTCGAGGTAAAGCATCGAGGCGACGGCATCGACGCGCAGGCCGTCGAAGTGGAATTCCGACAGCCACCAGTGGGCCGACGACATCAGGAAGCTGCGCACCTCGTGCCGGCCGTAGTTGAAGATATGCGTGCCCCAGTCGGCATGCAGGCCGAGGCGCGGGTCTTCATGTTCATAGAGCGCGGTACCGTCGTAGCGGGCCAGGGCCCAGTCGTCCTGCGGAAAATGGCCGGGAACCCAGTCGAGCAGCACGCCCAGACCGGCCTGATGGCAGGCGTCGATGAAGGCGCGCAATTCGTCGGCCGAGCCATAGCGCGCACTCGGCGCGAAGTAGCCGGTGGTCTGGTAGCCCCAGGATTCGTCGAGCGGGTGCTCGGTGATCGGCAGCAGTTCAAGGTGGGTATAGCCCTGCGCCAAAGCGTAGGGAATCAGCCGCTCCGCCAGTTCGCCCCACAGGTAGGGCTTGCCGTCGAGGTGACGCATCCACGAACCCGGGTGCACTTCGTAGATATTGACCGGCGCCTGCTGCCAGTCCCAGCCGGCGCGTTTCTGCAGCCAGTCTGCATCGCCCCAGACATGCGTCGATGGCGGTACGACATAGGCCGCCGAACCCGGGCGCAGCTCGAAGCCACGGCCATAGGGGTCGCTCTTGATCAGCTTGTCGCCGCTATGGCGGTTGGTGATTTCGAAACGGTAGAGGTTGCCGGGATGGGCTTCGGCGACGGTGGTTTCCCAGACGCCGGATGCGCCGAGCGGTTGCAAGGGATGAACGTCACCATGCCAGCCGTTGAAGTCGCCAACCACCGAGACTCGGCCAGCGTTGGGCGCCCAGACCCGAAAGGTCGTTCCGGCAATATCGGCGTGTGCGCCGAGCAAGCGATAGGCCTGATTGTTTCGACCTTCGTTGAACAGATAAAGTGCGTCGGCATGCTGCATAGGGCCCCCTTACCGCAGTATCATAAGCCAAAACAGTGACCAGGGAGGTCCGCCATGCCCATGAGCACAAGCTGTCCGCATCAGCCCTATTGCGAAATGCGGGAACAGACCGATATGCGCTTCATCAGTCATCTGACGCGCAATACCTTCGCCATCATCCTGGCCGGGGGCCGGGGCACCCGGTTGAAGCAGCTGACCGATTTCCGCTCCAAGCCGGCCGTCCCTTTTGCCGGCAAGTTCCGGATTCTCGATTTCACGCTGTCCAACTGCGTCAACTCCGGCATCCGCAAGATCGGCGTTGCCACGCAGTACAAGGCGCACAGCCTGATTCGCCACATTCAGCGCGGCTGGAGCTTCCTCGACGGCCGCTTCGATGAGTTCATCCAGCTCCTGCCGGCCCAGCAGCAGATCGATGAAACCCAGTGGTATCAGGGCACGGCCGATGCCGTCTTCCAGAATCTGCATTTCCTGCGCCGCTACCAGCCCGAGCACATCCTGATCGTCGCCGGCGACCACATCTACAAGATGGATTACGGCCGCATGCTGGCCCACCACGTCAAACACCGTGCCGACATGACTGTCGCCTGCATCGATGTACCACTGGCCGAGGCTCGCGAATTCGGGGTGATGGGGGTCGACGAGGAGGATCGGGTGATCGATTTCGTCGAAAAGCCGCAGAATCCGCCGCCCATCCCAGGACAACCGGACCGGGCGCTAGCCTCGATGGGTGTCTACATCTTCAACACCAAGTTCCTGTTCGAGCAACTGGAACGCGACGCGATGACCAAGGGCTCCAGCCGCGATTTCGGCAAGGACATCATTCCCCATATCGTTCCCCGCTACCGCGTCTTCGCCCATCGTTTTGCCGACTCCTGCGTCGGCAGCGACCATCATCAGCCCTACTGGCGGGACGTCGGCACCATCGACGCTTACTGGGAGGCGAACATGGAGATGACCAAGGTCACGCCGGAACTCAATCTTTACGATCAGGACTGGCCGATCTGGACCTATCAGGAACAGATGCCGCCGGCCAAATTCGTTTTCGACGATGATGACCGGCGCGGCACCGCGGTCGATTCGCTGATTTCCGGCGGCTGCATCATTTCGGGTGCCACGGTGAAGCGCTCGCTGCTCTTTTCCAGCGTCAATGTCCATAGCTGGGCCAGCGTCGAGGATTCCGTAGTCTTGCCCGGCGTCGACATTGGCCGCCACGCGGTACTCAAGCGCTGCGTCGTCGACAAGCACTGCAAGATTCCTGAAGGCATGGTCATTGGGGTCAATCCCGAGGAAGACCGCAAGCGCTTCCACGTCAGCCCCAAGGGAATCACGCTGGTCACGGCAGAAATGCTCGGCCAGGGTGCGGCTGAAGGTCACTGATGGCGGATCTGGCCTTTCTCTGGCATATGCATCAGCCAGACTACCGACACCCGGACAGCGGGGAATTCCTGCTGCCTTGGGTGTTCCTGCATAGCATCAAGGACTACACCGACATGGCGGCGCATCTCGAGCGCCACCCGGGCGTTCGCTGCACGGTCAATTTCGTGCCGGTGCTGCTCGACCAGATCGAGGATTACGCCGATCAGTTCGCCCAACACCAGTGGCGCGACCCGCTGTTGCGCATTGCCGATGCTGCCGATCCGGAACAACTCCCACAGGCCGACCGCGACTGGCTGCTCGATATGGCCTTCCGCTGCCACGCGCCGACCATGCTCGAACCTTTCGCCCCCTACCGGCGCCTGCGCGACCTGCTGGATTTCGTTCGCGCCCACGATGGCAACGGCCTGAACTACCTGTCCGGCGCCTATTTTGCCGACCTGGCCACCTGGTACCTGCTGGCCTGGTGCGGCGAGAGCCTGCGCCGCAGCGGCGTGGTGATCCCCGAGCTAATGGCCAAAGGCAGCGCCTTTACCTTTGATGACCGCCAGGCCTTGCTGGCCGAGCTCGGGCAAGCGATCAACAACATCATCCCGCGCTACCGCGCCCTGGCCGAGCGTGGCCAGGTCGAACTCAGCTGCACGCCGGGCACCCACCCGCTGGCGCCGCTGATGATCGACTTCAATGCGGCGCGCGAAGCCCTGCCCGACTGCCCATTGCCTGCCGCCCCCGAATACCCCGGCGGCCGTTCGCGGGTCGAGGCCCATCTCGCCGATGCCCGCGAAAGCCATACGCGCCGCTTCAAGCAGGCCCCGGCCGGACTGTGGCCGGCCGAAGGCGCATTGTCGATGCCTTTCCTGAAACAGGTGGCTGAAGCAGGTTTTGGCTGGACAGCCAGCAGTCAGGGCGTGCTCAGGCATTCCGCCGGCAACGACGCCCGTACCACCGTCGCCTGGCAAGCGCCGGAGGGCATTCCCGGCGACATCACCCTGTTTTTCCGGAACGAACACCTGTCAGACCTGATCGGCTTCGAATACGCCAAGTGGCACGGCCGCGATGCCGCCCAGCATTTCATGACCGAGCTGAAAGCCTTGCACCTGCAGGATGACCGCAACCTGATCCCGGTCTTTCTCGATGGCGAAAATGCCTGGGAGTACTACCCGTACAACGGCTGGTATTTCTTCTCGGACCTCTACGATGCCCTGGCCAAGAACCCCGGCATTCGCACCGTCACGCTTTCCGAAGCAGCCGCCAGCCAGCATGACCGCCGGGCGCGCCTGCCCCGCCTGACGGCGGGCAGCTGGGTCTTCGGCACGCTGTCGACCTGGATCGGCAACCCGGACAAGAACCGCGCCTGGGAAATGCTTTGCGACATCAAGCAATGTGCCGACCGGGCGCTGGACAGCGAGCGGATGAGCGAGGAAACCCGCCGTGACGTACTGCGCCGGCTGGCCATTTGCGAGAGTTCGGACTGGTTCTGGTGGCTTGGCGACTACAACTCGCCGCAATCGGTCGCCTGCTTCGACATGCTGTTCCGCGAAAATCTGAAGGCACTCTACCGCCTGCTCAACCTGCCCCTGGCAGCCAGCCTCGATCACCCGATCAGCAAAGGCGGCGGCGAGCCGGAAAGTGGCGGCACGATGCGTCGCGCCAATTAGGAATCACCAAGGCATCATCATGACTCACGCAGTTACCCTGCTTCTCGGCGTCCATGCCCACCAGCCGGTCGGCAATTTCCCGGAAGTGATCGAAGACGCGCACCAGCGCTGCTACAAGCCCTTCCTGGAAACCCTCTTCGCCTATCCCGATTTCCGCTTCGCCGCCCATTTTTCCGGCTGGCTGCTCGACTGGCTACGCGAACGCCACCCGGCCGACATGGAGCTGCTGGCTCAAATGGTCAAGCGCGGCCAGGTCGAACTGTTCAGCTCAGGCGATACCGAACCGGTGCTGGCTGCCATTCCGCATCGCGACCGCGTCGGGCAATTAAAAACGCTGAACGACAAGCTGGCCGCCTGGACCGAGGTAAAACCAACTGGCGCCTGGCTGACCGAGCGCGTCTGGGAATCGGCGGTCGTGCCCGCGCTGGCTGAAACCGGCATTCGCTACGTGACGGTCGACGACTACCATTTCTTCTGCACCGGCAAGTCGGCCGATGAACTCGACGGCTACTTCAGCACCGAGGAAGACGGCACCCGGCTCGACCTTTTCCCGATTTCCGAAGCCCTGCGCTATCGCCTGCCGTTCTCGCCGGCACACGAAGTGATCGCTTACCTCGAAAGCCAGGCCGACCAGAATCAGGCGGCGGCCATCTACTTCGACGACATCGAAAAATTCGGCATCTGGCCGGAAACCTACGACTGGGTCTACAACCGTGGCTGGCTGAAGGCGCTGATTGAAGGCGTGCTGGCCAGCCCGAAAATCCGTACCGGCACCTACGCCGATTTTCACGCCAACAACGCGACGCGCGGCATCGTCTATCTGCCGACCACCTCGTACAGCGAGATGAATGAATGGACGCTGCCGATGCCGGCCGCCGGCATCTATTCGTCCTTCCTCGCCGCCGAAAAGGCGGCCGGGCGCGGCGATCTGCACCGGCCTTTTCTGCGCGGCGGCATCTGGCGTAATTTCCTGACCCGCTACCCGGAAGCCAACTGGATGCACAAGCGCATGCATGGCCTGTCGGCGCGCCTCGGCGAAATCGCCAATCCGTCACAGGCGCTGGTCGACGACCTGTACCGCGCCCAGGCCAACGACGCCTACTGGCACGGCCTGTTCGGAGGGCTGTACTTGCCGCACCTGCGCCGGGCGGTGTGGAACAACATCGTCGCCCTCGAAGCCAAGCTGGATGCCCGCCAAGACCGTCCGGCCATTGCCACGGCTGACCTCGATTTCGATGGCAAGACAGAAACCATTGCCCACACGCCAGCGCTGCAACTCATCGTCCGCGACGATGGCCTGGCCGCTGCCCACGAGTTGAGCAGCTACGCCTTGAGCCACAATTTCGGTGACACGCTGCGCCGCTACCACGAGCATTATCACGACAAGATCGCCCACGGCCCGAGCGAGCACCAAGGTGAAGGCATCGCCTCGGCCCATGACATCGTCCGCTTCAAGCATCCGATCAGCGGTGAAGACATCGTCCCGGATGCGTTGCCACGCGCGCTCTGGCTGGACAATCTGGATGGCGCTGCGCTCGGCGATTACGTCCAGGCCGAAAACTCGCTCGGCTTTGCCCGCGCCAACATGACCAAGACCTATGCCCTGCAAGGCTCGACGGTCACCGTCACCTGGCACCTGAACGGGCTGGCCGGACGCCGCTTTGAAACAATGCTCAACCTGGCCATGCCCAGTTGCGACGGTTTCCTCGGCCACTACACGCTGGCCGACGGCAGCATCCCGAGCGGTTTTGGCCAAGCCCTGCATCTGCCCGCCACCACCTCGCTCAGCCTCGATGACGGCGTACTGGGTGGCCGCTTGACACTAGAGGCTTCCCTGCCCGGCGATATTCACGGCCAGCCACACCAGACCGTCTCCCAATCGGAAGCCGGCTTTGAGAAAATCATGCAGGCCGTCGAACTCAGGCTCACCTGGGTCATCCCCGACGACAACTGCACCCTGAAACTCCAACTGAACATAGAACCCAGACCATGACCGGCACTGTTTACAACCTCGAAGTCAATCCGCAACTTCCGGAACGTCTGGAACGCCTCGAAGAACTGGCCAACAACCTGTGGTACAGCTGGGACCGCCCGACCCAGGGCCTGTTCGCCAGCCTGTCGCATCCGCTGTGGAAGGCAACCAACCACAATCCCAAGGCCTTCCTGAAGCGCGCCGACCAGAAGCGCCTCGAGGCCATTGCCGAAGACCCGGTCTTCCTCGGCGCCCTGAATCGCGTTGTCTCATCGTTCGATACCTATCACGAGATGCCGAACATGGCGCACGTGCATGGCCAGCCCTTCGCCGATGACGATCTGATCGCCTATTTCTGCGCCGAATTCGGTTTCCACGAGAGCCTGCCGATCTATTCCGGCGGCCTCGGCATCCTGGCTGGCGACCACTGCAAGGCTGCCAGCGACATGGGCCTGCCCTTCATCGGCGTCGGCCTGCTCTACCGCCAGGGCTATTTCCAGCAGACGCTGACTGCCGACGGCCATCAGCAGGCCACCTACAACGATTCCGATTTCGATGACCTGCCGGTCACGCCCTTGCTTGATGCCGACGGTCAGGAAGTCCTGGTTGGCGTCGAATTCCCCGGCCGGACCATTCAGGCCAAGGTCTGGGAAGTCACCGTCGGCCACGTCCGGCTGATCCTGCTCGACACCTGGCTGCCGATCAACAGCGCGCGCGATCGCGAAATCACCCATCGTCTCTACGGCGGCGACAAAACGACGCGCATCGAGCAGGAAATCCTGCTCGGCGTCGGCGGCACCCGCGCCCTGGCCGCCCTTGGCCTGAAGCCGACGGTCTGGCACGTCAACGAAGGCCATGCCGCCTTCCTGATCCTCGAACGCATCCGCAGCCTGATCAAGGGCGGCCTGCCCTATGCCGCCGCCCTCGAAGCCGTCGCCTCGAATGTCGTATTCACCACGCACACCCCGGTGCCGGCCGGCCACGATCATTTCACGGAAGAAATGATGCGCAACTACTTCGGCGGCTGGTGCCACGACCTCGGCCTGACTTGCGAACACCTGATGGGATTGGGCGCCGAACCGGGCAAGACCGACTTCAACATGACCGCCCTGGCCCTGCGCGGCTCGCGCCACCACAACGGCGTGTCGCGCATCCACGGCGACGTGTCGGCCGACATCTGCCGCTATCTCTGGCCGCAGATCCTGCCCGAAGAAAATCCGATGGACTACGTGACCAACGGCGTCCACCTGCCCACCTTCCTGGCCCCGGAATGGTTCGAAACCTTCGAGCACTATCTCGGCATCGGCTGGCAGGAGCGGCAAACCCAGCCGGCCAACTGGAAGGGCGTCGACGACATCCCCGATGCCACCTACTGGAGCATCCGCCAGCAGTTGAAATCCAAACTGCTCAAGCTGGTCCGCGAGCGCATCCGCGAACAGCATCACCGCAACCAGGGCTCGCCGTCGCACCTTGATCGCCTGCTCAAATACGCCGATCCGGACAATCCGAACATCCTGACCATCGGTTTCGCCCGCCGCTTCGCCACCTACAAGCGGGCCGCGCTGCTTTTCCAGGACCCGACCTGGCTGCGCGAAATCATTACCCAGGCCAACCGGCCGGTACTCTTCCTGTTCGCCGGCAAGGCCCATCCGGCCGACCAGCCGGGCCAGGAAATCATCCGCAAGATCGCCGAAATGGCCAAGCTGCCGGAATTTGAAGGGCGCATCCTGCTGGTGGAAGGCTATGACCTGCACCTGTCGCGTTCGCTGGTCGCCGGCGTCGATGTCTGGCTGAACAATCCGATCTACCCGCTGGAAGCCTCCGGCACCTCGGGCATGAAGGCGGCGATGAACGGCGCACTGAATCTGTCGGTGCTCGACGGCTGGTGGGGCGAAGGCTACGAGGAAGGCGATGACGGCGTTGCCAACGGCTGGGCGATCAAGCCGGTACCCGGCCACCTCAGCGATGTCCAGCGCGACGCCGAGGAGGCCCGCACGCTGTACGAACTGCTGCAGGATCAGGTGATCCCGACCTATTACCGGACCGGCCCGATGGGCTATTCGCCGGAATGGGTGGCGATGTCGAAGCGTTCGATCTCGACCATCTCGCCGCGTTTCAACGTGACCCGCATGGTCAGCGAATACGTCAAGAAGTTCTACGCCCCGGCCGCCGTCCATGGTCGCCATTTCGCCCAGGCCGATTTTGCCGCCGCCCGCCATGTCGCCGACTGGAAAGCCAAGGTCCGTGCCGCCTGGCCGGGCGTTCGCCTGCACCGGATCGACACGCCGGAGCGCCGCCTGAAATTCGGCGGCTCGGTGCGTATCGAACTGGCCGTCCAGCTCAACGGCCTGCGCCCGGAAGACGTGACGCTAGAAGCCCTGTTCGGCCGCCCTGGCCGCAACGGCGGCATCGGCCGCGTCCGCCACTACCCGCTGACCTGCGCCGGCCAGAACGAGCACGGCGAAATGCGCTACCAACTGGAACTGACACCGGAGCTGTGCGGCAAGCTGGAATACCGCATCCGCATTTTTCCGACCCACGCGTCGCTGATCCACCCCCTCGAAACCGGACTGATGATCTGGCTATGAACCCTATCGACTCCCCGGCCTGGCGGGCGCTCGCCGCCCATGCCGAGGCCATCCGCCCCCAACATCTGCGCGACCTGTTTGCGGCCGATCCGCAGCGCTTCGACCGCTTTTCGCTAAACCACGACGGCCTGCTGCTCGACTATTCGAAGCAACGGATCACCGCCGAAACGATGGTCCTGCTCCGCGCCTACGCCGAAACTGCCGATGTCGCCGGCTGGCGTCGCAAGATGCTGGACGGCGAGGCTATCAACCACACCGAAGGCCGCGCTGTCGGCCACATGAGCTTGCGCGCCGGCAATCAGGCCCCAGCCGAAGTGCGTTCCGCCCTGGCCCGCCAGCAAGGCTTCTGCGAAAGCATCCACAATGGCAATTGGCGCGGCTTTTCCGGTGAGCGGATCACCGATGTCGTCAATATCGGCATCGGCGGCTCAGACCTCGGTCCGCGCATGGCAGCGCTCGCCCTTTCGGCGCGGCAACAGCCGGATATCGCGGTGCATTTCGTCGCCAACGTCGACAGTGCCGACATCGCCCCGCTGCTGGCCAGCCTGAACCCGCGCAGCACGCTGTTCATCGTCGCCAGCAAGACCTTCACGACGCTGGAAACCCTGACCAACGCCCGCACTGCCCGCGACTGGCTACTCGCCACGGCGGGCCAGGACAGTGCCATTGCCCGCCATTTCGTCGCCATCTCGACCAACCTCGAACTGACGCAGCAATTCGGTATCAGCCCGGAAAACGTCTTCGAATTCTGGGACTGGGTTGGTGGCCGCTTCTCGATCTGGTCGGCCATCGGTCTCTCGCTCGCCCTGGCCATCGGCTGGAAAAACTTCGAGCAATTGCTGGCCGGCGCCCGGGCCATGGACCAACATTTCATCAACACCCCGGCCGACCAAAACCTGCCGCTGACACTGGCACTGCTCAGCCTGTGGAACACCAATTTCCTCGGCGCCTCGACCGAGGCCATGCTGCCCTACAGCCAGTCGCTGCACCTGTTCCCGGCCTACCTGCAGCAACTGGAAATGGAGAGCAACGGCAAGCAGATCGACCGCGATGGCAAGCCGCTGAACATCGCGACCAGCCCGGTGATCTGGGGCGAGTCCGGCACCAATGGCCAGCACTCGTTCTACCAGCTCTTCCACCAAGGCGGACGGATCATCCCGGCCGATTTCGTTGCGCTGCGCGAAGCCGATTTCCCGCTGCCCGGCCATCACGCCTCGCTGCTCGCCAACTGCCTGGCCCAGTCCGCTGCACTGGCCTTCGGCCAAACCGCTGAAGAAGTCCGTGCCACGGGCATTCCCGAGCCCCTCGTACCCTACAAGGTATTCCCCGGCAACCAACCGTCAAGCACCCTGCTGCTGCCCGCGCTCGATCCCTACACGCTGGGCCAGCTGCTCGCCCTGTTCGAGCACAAGGTCTTCTGCCTGGGCGTGCTGTGGAACCTGAACGCTTTCGACCAATGGGGGGTCGAACTCGGCAAACAACTGGCCGGCCAGCTGACCCCGCTGATCGAGGGTAATGGTGACCTGTCGGCCTTCGACAGCTCGACGCAAGGCCTGATCGCCGCCCTGAAAGGATAATCATGAGTTCACTCTCGATTCTCTTTGCCACCTCCGAAATGGCCCCCTGGGTCAAGACTGGCGGTCTCGGCGATGTCGCCGCCGCCCTGCCGGTCGCCTTGCGCAAGGCTGGGCACGACATCCGCGTCCTGCTCCCCGCCTACCCGGCGCTGAAAAAGGCTTTCCCGGAAGCGACACTCGCCGCCGAACTGCCCGTCTTCGCCCCGGGACTGCCCGCTTCCCGACTGCTTGCCGCCCAGGCCGGCAAGCTGGAATTGCTGCTGCTCGACTGCCCGGAACTCTACGACCGGCCGGGCAACCCCTATCTCGATGCCAGCGGCCACGACTGGCCCGACAATGCGCTGCGCTTCGGCCTGCTGTCGCGGGTTGCCGCCCGCCTCGGCCAGCCGGATTCGCTGCTCGGCTGGCAGGCCGACATCGTCCACGCCAACGATTGGCAAACCGCCCTCGCCCCGGCCTATCTGCATTACCAGGGCGGCGCGGCGAGCGTCATCACCGTACATAACATCGCCTTCCAGGGCTGCTTCGGCCGCGACATGCTGGCCGCCCTCGGCCTGCCAGAACATGCCTGGCGCTTCGACGGGGTCGAATACCACGACCAGCTTTCCTTCCTGAAGGCCGGGCTGCAACTGTCCTCGCAGATTTCCACGGTCAGCCCGACCTACGCCCGCGAAATCCAGGACGAGCATTTCGGCTACGGCCTGGCGCCGCTGCTGCGTCACCGCAGCGCGGAACTGCGCGGCATTCTGAACGGCGTCGATACCGAGCTCTGGAATCCGGCCAGCGACCCGGCGCTGGCAACGGGCTACGCCGCCAACCGCCTCGCCGCCAAGCGGACCAACAAGTCAGCCCTGCAAACGGAAATGGGGCTGGAAGTCACGGCGGATCGCCCGCTATTCGGCGTCATCAGCCGCCTGACCGACCAGAAGGGCCTCGACCTGCTGCTCACCGTCGCCGAAGGCCTGCCCGCCTTGCCGGCGCAACTGGTCGTGCTGGGCAGTGGCGACAAAACCATGGAAGCCGGCTTCGTCGCTCTGGCCAAGCGCTTCCCGGGCCAGATCGCCGTCAGGATCGGCTTTGACGAAGGGCTGGCCCACCGTATCGAAGCCGGTGCCGACTGCTTCGTCATGCCCTCGCGCTTCGAACCCTGCGGCCTGAACCAGATGTACAGCCTGCGCTACGGCACGCCGCCCATCGTGCGCGCCACCGGCGGCCTGGCCGATACAGTGATCGACGTTTGCGAAGACACGCTGGCCGACAAAACCGCCAACGGTTTCGTGCTCGATGGCGACACCCCGCACGCGCTGTGGGTAGCCCTGGACCGCGCGGGTCGCAGCTGGCAGGACAAGAAACTGTGGCAGCGCATCCAGCAAAACGGCATGCGCCGGGACTTTTCCTGGACGCACGCCGCCCATGACTATGTCGCGCTCTACCGCGACGCCATCGCCGCCCAAGCCTGAGTCAGCCCATGCCAGAAATCATCATCATCGCCGCCGTCGCCAAGAATCGCGTGATCGGCAAGGACAACTCGCTGATCTGGAACATTCCGCAAGACATGGCGCACTTCAAGGCCCTGACTTCCGGCCAGACCGTGGTCATGGGCCGCAAAACCTGGGAATCGCTGCCGCCGCGCTTCCGTCCATTGCCCGGCCGCCGCAACATCGTAATCAGCCGCCAGCCCGACTACGCCGCCCCCGGGGCCGAAGTCGCCACTTCGCTGGACGCCGCCCTGCAGTTGGCCTCGGCAGCCGAGCAGCTCTTCGTCATCGGCGGTGAACAAATCTACACGCAAGCCATGGCCGCCGCCGACCGCCTGGAAATCACCGAAGTCGACCTCGACCCCGAAGGCGATGCCTGGTTCCCGGAAATTCTAGCCAGCGTATGGAGCAAGGCCGCCGAAACCACCGGCGAGGGTTATGCCTTCGTTACCTACCGGCGGCGCTGAGTTTAAGGCGGGAAGTGATTTGCCGGAAGCAGACAGACATTCGATCACACGGCATGCCAATTGCGTTTTACGCTGTTTTCACGACTGTTCTGTACAGTATGAATAGACAAAATCGAACCCGGAAACACCGCTAGGCCAAACCGAATGCCGAGAAAACCTCCACTAGTAGAGAGAAAACTGATCTTGATGCGTGATCAGCGACGGAAGTATGGCGCTCGACTAACCTTTCACGTTCAGCGACCTGAATACATCGGTAATTTGGAGAACGTCAAGTTACTGCTTGATGACGGAACGATTGCCACAATTGAGCCAGGCCGCGCACTTAGTTGGGAAAGTGGGAAGTACTACAATGTTGAGATTGCGGGTTTTCCGACGGCAACAGATGCTGAAGAGGCCGGAATGCGCATGGCGCAGTCATTGCTCCTAGCCGCCATAAGCTTGAATTTCGGTTTGCGACTCACATATCACTCGCATGAACCACCCACAATCTTTGACCGTACTGTCAGTGCCGGCGCAAGTATGTGGGGTGAGGCATTTAGTTCTTTTCCGCCTGAAGCAGTCTTGAAAGAGCTTGCTCAGGCATTGCAAGTACCGTTGAAGGACAGACGCCTTTTGCTTTCCATGGAGTTATTTGTTGCATCGGCGCTCGAATCCAACGACCGTGCTAGGTTCGTTATGGCAGTCTCTGCTCTTGAGCCACTTGCTATTCAAGAGAGTCTTGGATCCGAAGTTGCCGTCGCAGTCGACCGATTGGCGGAACAACTCGCTTCGGAAATGACAATTCCCAATGAAATACGAGATTCCCTCCGCGGGCGTTTGTTGTCACTCAAACAGGAATCCGTGCGTCAAGCACTGAAACGCCTCTGTAGGACTTGGCTACCAAACGATTTCACAGCATGGCGAACACTAGACGAGGCGTACGGACTGAGGAGTGAGTTGTTGCATGAAGGCCGCCCAAATGACCTTGATATCTTACTCGCGGAACAGACGAGGATTATCTCGAACCTCTTGCGCCGCATCTATCAGCAGGCATTTGGCTATGCTTTGCGAGCACCAATAGTGGCTTAACCGTCTTGCGCATAACGAAGCACAGTGCTGATAGATTCAAACGTCTATTAATGTCCACCTCATCATAACTGTCTACCCGCTTAGGGTTGCCTCCAGTCCTTCACTACACCCTCAAATGAAATAAAAATGCCCGCTTGAAAGCGGGCATTTCAGCATCGGGCGGGAAACGTTTCAGCGCACGCAATCGACGTAGTAGGTGCCGTCTGCGCCCTTGACCAGACCATGTACGTCGGTCTCGAAGCCGGGGAAGCGGGCGTTGAATTCACGGGCGAACTTCAGATAGCTGCAGATCGTCTGGTTGAAACGCTCGCCCGGAATCAGCAGCGGAATGCCCGGCGGATAAGGCGTCAGCAGTACGGCCGTGACGCGGCCCAGCAATTCGTCGACCGGTACCCGCTCGATGTCGCGGTGGGCCATCTTGGCGAAGGCATCGGCCGGGCGCATGGCCGGCACCATGTCTGACAGGTACATTTCGGTGGTCAGGCGGGCGACGTCATTCTGCTTGTAGACGCTGTGAATCTGGGTGCACAGGTCACGCAGGCCGACGCGCTCGTAGCGCGGATTCTTCTGCACGAACTCAGGCAGCACCTTCCACAAGGGCTGGTTCTTGTCGTAGTCGTCCTTGAACTGCTGCAGCGCGGTGACCAGCGTGTTCCAGCGGCCCTTGGTGATGCCGATGGTGAACATGATGAAGAAGCTGTACAGGCCGCACTTCTCGACGATAACGCCATGTTCGGCCAGGTACTTGGTGACGATGGCGGCCGGGATGCCGAATTCGTCGGCAAAGTCGCCGTCGACGTCGAGGCCCGGGGTGATGATCGTCGCCTTGATCGGATCGAGCATGTTGAAGCCGTCGGCCAGATTGCTGAAGCCGTGCCAGCGCTCGCCCGGCTTGAGCATCCAGGCGTCGCGTTCTTCGATGCCTTCTTCGGACAGATCGTCCGGACCCCAGACCTTGAACCACCAGTCGGCACCCCACTCTTCATCGACCTTGCGCATGGCGCGGCGGAAATCGAGCGCCTCGGCAATCGATTCCTCGACCAGCGCGGTGCCGGCCGGCTCTTCCATCATCGCCGCCGCCACATCGCAGGAAGCGATGATCGAATACTGCGGTGAAGTGGAGGTGTGCATCAGGTAGGCTTCGTTGAAGATGTCGCGGTCGAGCTTGTAGTTGTCGGCATCCTGCACGAGGATCTGCGAGGCCTGGCTGAGGCCGGCCAGCAGCTTGTGGGTCGACTGGGTCGAGAAAATCATCGACTCCTTGCAGCGCGGACGGTCGGCACCGATGGCGTGGTAATCGCCGTAGAAATCGTGGAAGGCGGCGTGCGGTAGCCAGGCTTCGTCGAAATGCAGGGTGTCGATCTTGCCGTCCAGCTCTTCCTTGATGTCCTCGACGTTGTAGAGGATGCCGTCGTAGGTCGACTGGGTAATGGTCAGCACCCGCGGCTTGGCCGTCTTGTCGGCAATGAAGGGATTGGCCGCGATCTTCTTCTGGATGTTCTCCCAGAGAAATTCCGACTTGGGAATCGGCCCAATGATGCCGAAGTTGTTGCGCGTCGGCATCAGGAAGACGGGGATCGCCCCGGTCATCATGATCGCGTGCAGGATGGACTTGTGACAGTTGCGGTCGACGACGACGATATCGTTCGGCGCGACGGTCGAATGCCAGACGATCTTGTTCGAGGTCGAGGTGCCGTTGGTGACGAAATACAGGTGGTCGGCGTTGAAGATGCGTGCCGCGTTGCGCTCGGAAGCAGCAACCGGACCGGTGTGGTCGAGCAACTGGCCGAGTTCCTCGACGGCATTGCAGACGTCGGCGCGCAGCATGTTTTCACCAAAGAACTGATGGAACATCTGGCCGACCGGCGACTTCAGGAAAGCGACGCCGCCCGAGTGGCCGGGACAGTGCCAGGAATACGAACCATCGGCGGCGTAATGGGTCAAGGCGCGGAAGAAGGGCGGCGGCAGCGAATCCAGATAAGCCTGTGCCTCGCGCTTGACGTTGCGGGCGATGAACTCCGGCGTGTCTTCGAACATGTGGATGAAACCGTGCAGTTCGCGCAGTACATCGTTCGGAATATGGCGCGAGGTACGCGTTTCGCCGTGCAGGAAGATGGGAATCTCGGCATTGCGGTTGCGAATTTCGGTGACGAAGGCACGCAGTTCGCCGAGCGTTTCTTCCGGTTCCAGTGCCAGTTCCTCGTCGTCGATCGACAGGATGAAAGCCGAAGCGCGGCTCTGCTGCTGGGCGAACGAGGTCAGGTCGCCGTAGCTGGTCACGCCGACCACTTCCATGCCTTCCTTCTCGATCGCCTCGGCGAGGGCGCGGATACCGAAACCCGAGGTATTTTCCGAGCGGAAATCCTCGTCGATGATGATGATGGGGAAGTGAAAGCGCATGGTGAATCCTTAAAAAGCGGCGACCCGCCGCAGCGGGTCACAGAATAAGACAGTTTTGTTACGCCATTGCGTAAGCGCGTTGCATGCCTTGAGCAGGTCAAGTGTGACGCGAAGACAAGCCGAAGACAGTGCGATTAGCACGGCAAGGCGAAGTCGACAAAGTCACGGTTGGCCGGCTCAAGGAATCAGATCTTGGGCAGCGTCACGCCGACCTGCCCCTGGTACTTGCCGCCGCGATCCTTGTATGAGGTTTCGCAAATCTCGTCGGACTCGAAGAACAGCACCTGGGCACAGCCTTCGCCAGCGTAGATCTTGGCCGGCAGCGGCGTCGTATTGGAAAACTCCAGCGTCACGTAGCCTTCCCACTCGGGCTCGAAGGGCGTCACATTGACGATGATGCCGCAACGGGCATAGGTCGACTTGCCGAGGCAGACGGTCAGCACCGAACGGGGAATACGGAAATACTCCATCGTACGGGCCAGGGCAAATGAATTTGGCGGAATGATGCAGACGTCGGACTCAATCTCGACGAAGGATTTCGGGTCGAAGTTCTTCGGATCGACGACGGTCGAGTTGATGTTGGTAAACACCTTGAATTCGCGGGCACAGCGGATGTCGTAGCCGTAGCTGGAGGTGCCGTAGGAGACGATCTTTTCGCCATTCGCTTCGCGCACCAGCTCGGGTTCGAACGGCTCGATCATGCCGTGCTCTGCCGCCATGCGGCGTATCCATTTGTCTGATTTGATGGCCATTTTCTCGGTTCCGAACGACAAAAAACAAAGGCGGGATTTTACCCGCCTTTGTGTGTGGTTTTGGCAAAAAAATCAGGTGTTCTGTACAACGATGTTCGGGAATTTCGAGGTCATGTCCTTGGCCTTCTCGGCAATCTTGACGGCCACCCGGCGGGCGATGCCGCGATAGATCTCGGCGGTGCGCGAATCCGGGTCGCCAACCACGGTCGGCTTGCCACCATCGGCCATCTGGCGAATCGCCATTTCCAGCGGCAGGCTGCCGAGGAATTCGACGTCGTAGTCTTGGCACATCTTCTCGCCACCGCCCTCGCCGAAGATATGCTCTTCGTGGCCGCACTTGGAACAGATATGGATGCTCATGTTCTCGACAATGCCAAGGATGGGGATATTCACCTTCTCGAACATCTTCAGGCCCTTGCGCGCATCGATCAACGCGATGTCCTGCGGCGTCGTGACGATCACCGCGCCAGTCACCGGCACCTTCTGGGCCAGCGACAGCTGGATGTCACCGGTGCCCGGCGGCATGTCGACAATCAAATAATCGATGTCGTGCCAGTTGGTCTGGCCGAGCATCTGGTCCAGCGCCTGGGCGACCATCGGGCCACGCCAGACCATCGGTGTTTCGACATCGACCATGAAACCAATCGACATTGCCTGCAGGCCATAGGCCTCGAGCGGTTCCATGCTCTGGCCATCCTTGGATTCCGGCTGCTGGCCGGCCAGGCCGAGCATTTGCGGCTGCGACGGACCGTAGATGTCGGCGTCGAGAATACCGACACGGGCGCCTTCCTGAGCCAAGGCCAGGGCCAGATTGACCGCCGTCGTGCTCTTGCCGACACCGCCCTTGCCGGAAGCGACGGCAACGATATTCTTGACCCCGGGCATCAGCTTGACGCCCATCTGCACCGAGTGGGCGACGATCTTGCTGAAGACGTTGGCGGAAATGTTGCCGACACCCGACACGCTGCGCACGGCCGCGATCACCTGCTTGCGGATGGGATCGATCTGGGTCTTGGCCGGATAGCCCAACTCGATGTCGAAGGCGACATCGTCACCGTCTATCTTGATGTTCTTCACCGCCTTGCCGGCGACGAAATCCTTGCCTGTATTGGGATCGACCGCAGTAGAAAGCGCAGCCTTGATTTGCTGTTCTGAAAGACTCATGAAATCTCCGGTTTTGGGTGACCGCCGGGAATACCCGACCAATTTTGTCTAGTATAACCCAAACCCGGAGAGAGAATCAGCCCTGCTGAACCGTATCCAGTCGGTAACCCTGGCCATAGACCGAGGAAAGCATCAAGCCGCTTTCACCAGCCAGGCCCAGCTTCTTGCGCAGACGGCTGGCGTGCGTATCGACGGTGCGGGTATCGACCCCTGCCTCCCGCGACCAGACGCTGGTCAGCAGTTCTTCCCGCGACAGCACACGGCCCACATTGCGTAACAGGATGACGGCCAGTTCGAATTCGCGCTGGGTCAGATCGACGTCCAGCCCGCACAAGCGAATGCGTCGCCCTTCGAGGTCGATTTCGATATTGCCGAACTGCAGGACCGCCGGGCGCGCCTTCCGGCGCCGCAACAAGGACTGGACCCGGGCCAGGAACTCCATGTAGCGGATCGGCTTCGGAACATAGTCATCGGCCCCGAGACGAAGAATATCGGCGGCCGCCTCTTCATCGGTGCGGCCAGTGCAGAACAGGACCGGCACATCCCAGCCACAATGTTCCCGAACTTGCTTCAGAACCTCGTCACCGCCGATATCCGGCAGATTCCAGTCAATGACGAAAAAGTCGAAGCTGCGCGTCTTCAAGGCCTCAATGCAAGGCTTGCCCTCGGCGAAAATCTCGACCTGATGGCCTTCACTCTTCAAAAGCGCCTTCAGAACCTCAGCCTGGCTTCTGCTGTCTTCAACGACCGCAAAGTTCATACAACCTCCCATTTTTGTTGAATTTTGCGCCCAACAAGCCACCAGAGCAACAATGCCACCGGCAAATTTACCAAGTGATCACACTTGTTTACTTTCCGTAACAAACCCCGGCCGCGCCAATGAATATCGGTTTGCCAGTCATCACCATGATTCCTCGCGGTAAAATCGCCCTTTACCTTTCAAGCACCGGCCTCTCATGTCGCGCAAAATCCTCGTCACTTCCGCCCTGCCCTACGCCAATGGCGCCATTCACCTCGGCCATCTGGTCGAATACATCCAGACCGACATCTGGGTGCGTTTCCAGAAAATGTCCGGCAACGAGTGCTGGTACGTTTGCGCCGACGACACCCACGGCACGCCGATCATGCTGCGCGCCGAGAAGGAAGGGATCACGCCGGAACAACTGATCGCCCGCGTCCATGGCGAGCATTCGCGCGACTTCGCCGGCTTCCATGTCGGTTTCGACAATTACTACAGCACGCACTCCGACGAAACCCGCGATTGCGCCAACGACATCTACCTGAAGCTGCGCGCCGCCGGCCTGATCGAAACACGGACCATCGAACAGTATTACGACCCGGTCAAGCAACTGTTCCTGCCCGACCGCTTCATCAAGGGTGAGTGCCCCAAGTGCGGCGCCAAGGACCAATACGGCGACAACTGCGAATCCTGCGGCGCCGCCTATGCGCCGACCGATCTGAAAGAGCCGTATTCGGCCATCTCCGGTGCCAAGCCGGAACTGCGGACGTCGGAACATTACTTTTTCAAGCTCTCCGACCCGCGCTGCGAAGCCTTCCTGCGCCAATACACCAGCCGCGACAACGGTGTTCTGCAGAACGAAGCCGCCAACAAGATGCAGGAATGGCTGGGCGCCCCCGGCGAGAACAAGCTGACCGACTGGGATATTTCGCGCGACGCGCCGTACTTCGGCTTCGAAATCCCCGATGCGCCGGGCAAGTACTTCTACGTCTGGCTCGACGCACCGATCGGCTACATGGGCTCGTTCAAGAACCTGTGTGCCAAGAATGGGCTCGATTTCAACGAGTACTTCAAGCCGGATTCCAAGACCGAGCTCTATCATTTCATCGGCAAGGACATTCTCTATTTCCACGCCCTGTTCTGGCCGGCCGAACTGGCCCATGCCGGTTTCCGCACGCCGACCAAAATCTTTGCGCACGGCTTCCTGACCGTCGATGGTGCCAAGATGTCCAAATCGCGCGGCACCTTCATTACCGCCGAGAGTTTCCTGAAGACCGGGCTGAATCCGGAATGGCTGCGTTATTACTATGCGGCCAAGCTGTCGGCGACAATGGAAGACATCGACCTCAACCTTGAGGATTTCGCTGCCCGCGTCAATTCCGACCTGGTCGGCAAGTACGTCAACATCGCCAGCCGCTCGGCCGGCTTCATCACCAAGCGTTTCAATGGCCAACTGGCCCCCGCCAATGCCGAACTGCCAGCCATCAAGGGCATCCAGGAAGCGGCTGGCCGCATCGCCGAACTGTATGAAGCCCGTGAATTCGGCAAGGCCATGCGCGAGATCATGGCGCTGACCGATGCCGCCAACCAGTACGTCGATAGCGTCAAGCCGTGGGAACTGGCCAAGCAGGAAGGCAAGGAAGTCGAGCTGCACGCCGCCTGCAGCAATGCGCTGAACCTGTTCCGCCTGCTCACCGTGCTGCTGAAGCCGATCCTGCCGGTGATCGCCGGCAAGGTCGAGAAGTTCATGAACATCGCCCCGCTGACCTGGACCGATACGCAAAGCCTGCTCGCCGGCGGCCACGCCATCAATACCTACGAGCACCTGATGACCCGCGTCGATCCCAAGCTGATCGAAAAGCTGGTCGAAGCCAACAAGGAATCGCTGGCCCCGACGCAAGAAGTTCAGTCCCAGCAGCGCCATGCCGAACACCAGCAAAATGAAGTGAAGGCCGAAAGCCCGTGGGAGCCGTTCTGCAATATCGACGACTTCATGAAGGTCGACCTGCGCATCGTCCGCATCGCCAACGCCGAACACGTCGAAGGCGCCGACAAGCTGGTGCGCCTGACGCTGGATGTCGGCAACAACGAAACACGCAATGTCTTTGCCGGCATCAAGGCGGCCTACGACCCGGCCCAACTGATCGGACGACTGACCGTGATGGTCGCCAACCTGGCACCGCGCAAAATGAAATTTGGCATGTCCGAAGGCATGGTGCTGGCTGCTTCCGACCCGGACGGCAAAACCTCGGGAATTTTCCTGCTGTCGCCGGACTCCGGTGCTCAGCCAGGTATGCGAGTCAAGTAAATCGATGCCAATGGAAACGGCCTGCCCTGCGGGCCGTTTCTTGTTGCAGCGCAACAAAAACACCGGTAAACCTCAAGTATCACTTTAACTTAACAGCCCAATCTAGCTACAGGGTTTAGGCTTTTGAAACTATCCACAAAAACTGTGGATAAGTCTGTGAATGAATCGGGGAGCAATGCGCTAAGTAGCCGTCCCACAAGGTTTTTTGTTGCCCTGCCCGAAACTTGAGCTTAATCCTAAGCGATTGATTTAAAACGAAATATTAAATACGGCTGGCAATTTAACAAATTCACCAGCCGGTAATCGTCCTACCGCAAAAAACGCACCGCTACTGTGCATAAGTCAAACCCTGACATTCGATTTGTCAAGTCTTTTAGAAGACTTTTTGCTAACGACCACCGACAGCGATCCCCAGCATGCTCAAACCATCTTTCCGCCCACCACGCCCGCAACTGACCGGTCCGATCTTCGCCTATGCACTGATCGATGTATTTGGCCTGTCTTGCGTCGGTATCGGCGCCAGCTGGTTTGCCGCCGGCAAGGGGGCCATCATCGCCAACTTTCCGACCTCGCTGGCGGAGGCTGTCGTCTGCACCGCCGGCGGCGCTGCGGTCATGCTGTGGTCGGTTGCCCGCATTCTGCGCGAGATCGCCAAGCAAACCCCGGAAATGCAGGCCCGTTACGATGCCTATATTGCTGCCCACCACCCGGACAAGATTCGCCCGGGCAAGGAAGCCGATTAATCGCCGGCCTTGCCGCCGGGCTTCAGCCACTCGGGCAGCTCCCGATTGCCGGCATTGTCGATGACGTACTGACGAACCAGGCGCCGCACGACCTGCGATGGCGTCAGGTCATTGGCGGCACAGATTTCCTCAAAGATCTTTTTCTTTTGCGGATCGATCAGGATCGTCAAGCGGGCGGTTCTGTTCTCCATGGCTATCTCTTTTTGGCTTTGTGTTTAATTATATTAACATGTGATTAACATTGACGATTAACGGTCTGCTCATATAATGCAAAGCTTGCCCTGTGAGCCTTCGCCATGAAAATCGCCTTTCGTCCCAAGCTGCTCGATTGCCTGCCGACCTACAATCGAGGACAACTGGCCAAGGACATCGCCTCGGGGATCACGGTCGGCGTTCTCGCCTTACCACTGGCCATGGCCTTCGCCATCGCCTCGGGTTGTTCGCCAGCCGCCGGCATCTGGACCGCCATCGTTGCCGGCCTGATTACCTCGGCACTGGGCGGCTCACGGGTCCAGATCGGCGGCCCGACCGGCGCCTTCATCCCCATTGTTTATGGCATTGTTGCCATCCACGGCTTCAACAACCTGCTCGGGGCCACCATGCTGGCCGGCGTTTTCCTGCTCGCCATGGGCCTGGCCCGCATGGGGCAGTTGATTCGATTCATCCCGGTGACCGTCGTCATCGGCTTTACCAACGGCATCGCGGTGGTCATCTTCCTCGCCCAGATCAAGGATTTCTTCGGCCTGAAGATCGACAGCCTGCCGGCCGAATTCTTCCACCGCATCAAGACGCTGGCGGCCTACGCCGATACCGTTGATCTGCCCACACTGGGCCTGGCTTCAGCCTGTTTCATCTTCCTGTTCTCCTATAACTGGCTATCCCAGCGGATCGGCATACTGCGCCGGGCGCCGGGCCCGCTCGCCGTACTGGTGGTCGGCACCCTGGTTTCCTACCTCTTCAACCTGCCGGTCGAAACGATCGGCACCCGCTTTGGCGGCATTCCGCAGGAGCTGCCCAATTTCGGCCTGCCGAATCTGTCGATTCACGATTTCGGCAAGCTGATCTCGCCGGCCATCACCATCGCCCTGCTCGGCGCCATCGAGTCGCTGCTCTCGGCCCGCGTTGCCGACAGCCAGATCGATGACCGCCACGACCCGAACCAGGAACTGATTGCCCAGGGCTTGGCCAATATCGCCGCGCCATTGTTCGGCGGCTTCGCCGCGACCGGCGCCATCGCCCGCACCTCGACCAATGTCAAATCCGGTGGCCGGACGCCGATTGCCGGCATCACCCACGCTATCGTCCTCGTTGGCATCGTGCTGATCGCTGCCCCACTCGCCTCCTACGTACCGCTCGCCACGCTGTCGGCCATCGTCATGGTCGTCGCCATCAACATGGGCGAATGGCACGAATTCAAGGAATTGCAGCGCTACTCCTACAACTACCGGATCATCCTGCTCGCCACCTTCTTCGTCACGGTACTGTTCGACCTGACGATTGCGGTCGAACTGGGCATGGTGCTGGCCAGCCTGTTCTTCATCTACCGGATGTCGGAACTGACCCGCGTCGAGCGCCGCCCGTTGCGCGAAGAGGCCAGCGAACCGCAATTTCTCTACCCGGATGGCACCATGCGGGTTGCCGCCTGGCAACTGTTCGGCTCGCTGTTCTTCGGCGCGGTCAACAAACTGGAAGCCCTGCTCGACCCGGCGGCCGGCCATCCGGAAGTCGTCATTCTCGACATGACGCAACTGATCCAGCTCGACACCACTGGCCTCGAAGGCCTGGAAAACCTGCTCGACAAGCTGAAGAAGCGTGGCTGCACGCTGCTCGTTTGCGGCCTCAATTCACAACCCGGTTCGCTCCTCTATCGCTCCGGCTTTGTCGATCACCTGGGCGACGATAATGTCTGCCCGGACCTCTCCAGCGCCCTAAGGCGCGCCTATATCCTGCTGCCCAACCTGATGGGCGGCTCGGAAGAAGACTACTGAAAAGGAATCCCCATGAGCGGCTTGCCCAATTGCCCGCAGTGCAAATCGGAATACACCTACGAAGACGGTGACAACTACGTCTGCCCGGAATGCGCCCATGAATGGCCGAAGGCTGCCGCCGCAGTCAGCGAAGAAAAGCGCGTCTGGCGCGACGCCAATGGCAATGAATTGCAGGATGGCGATGCCGTCACCGTGATCAAGGACCTGAAGATCAAGGGCTCATCCTCGGTCGTCAAGGTCGGTACCAAGGTCAAGAACATCCGCCTGATCGAAGGCGATCACGATATCGACTGCAAGATCGACGGCATCGGCGCCATGCAGTTGAAGTCGGAATTCGTCAAGAAGGCCTGAGCGCCTCAAGCGCCGGGTTCAGCGCACCAAGCCGGCCGCCCAGGCTTCGGCGGCTGGCCGGACGATTTCGATCCACGGCCCCGGATAAATGCCGATGGCGACAATCATGACGATCAGCGCGACCAGCACCGCCCATTCACGCGGCCGCAGGTCGCTTGCTTGCGCCACATTCTCCCGTTCCACCGGCCCGAAGAAGGCCTTGCGATAAAGCGCCAGGAAGCCGCCAGCGGCGATGGACAGACCGAACAGCGCAGCCATGCCGGCCCCGGTATGGCTGTGCAGCGCCGCGATGATGAGCAGGAATTCGCCGGGAAAACTGCTGGTCCCCGGCATGCCCACCCCGGCCAGACCGCAGATCAGGAAGCCGGTTGCCAACAACGGCATGGTCTTCGCCGCCCCGCCCAGCGCATGGATGTCGGTGGAACCGGTGCGTTGGCGCAGGAATTCGAGCAGGATGAAAGCGCCCCCCGTAGCGACTGAAAAGCTGAGCAACAGCGAAACCGCACCTTGCACCCCTTGGGCCGTGTAGGACGCCAGCCCGAGCACGGCCAGACCGACGTGGCAGATGCTGGCGTAGGCCAGGCCAACGCGCAGATTGCTCTGGGCCAGGATACCGACCGCGCCGTACAGGATGACCACCGTGCCCAGGCCGGCCAGCAGCCAGTGCATGTCGAGCGCGGCCTCGGGTGCCAGCGGCACGGCAAAGCGGATCAGGCCGAACGCGCCGAGCTTCAGGCCAACCAGCAATGCGGTCAGCGAACCGGGCGCCGCCAATGAAAACTGCGGCAGCCAGGTATGCAGCGGCACCAGCGGCACCTTGACGCCAAAGCCGACCAGACAAAGCAGGAAGACCGCCGTCTGGGTCGACCGCGGCAAGGGCACGGCCAGCAGTGCCATCAGATCGAAAGTCGGCACCGACTGGCTGGTGGCGAGAATGATGAAGGCCAGCAACAAGGGAATACCGCCGGCCAGCATGATCAGGAAATAGCGGGTCGCGGCCGCTGCCCCCCCAGCCGTCGCCCCCCAGCGGCCGAGCAGGAAGTATAGCGGCACCAGGGTCAGTTCCCAGAAGACGAAGAACAGCACGGTATCGAGCGCGCAGAAAATGCCCAGGGTGGCCGTCTGGAGCAGCAGCAACAGGCTGTAATGCAGGCGCGGCGCATCGTGCACCGCATTCCAGCTGGCCACCAGCGAGCCGAGGAAGAGCAAGCCGGTGGCGGGCAGGAAGAGCACCGCAACCCCGTCGATCCCGAGCAGATAATGCACATTCAGGCTGCCGATCCACACTGCCCGCTCGACGAGCTGGAAACGCGCCCCGGGCGCGTCATAGGCGACCAACGCCGCGACGCCGAGGGCCAGCGTGACGATCATGCTCAGCGCGACGACCTGACGCGTCGCTCGCGCTGGCAACAGCCAGATCGCCAGTGCCCCGGCCAGGGGCAGAAAAACCAGCAGCGAAAGCAGCGGCAAATTCATCGGACAAACCTCGCTGCCGCAGCCTGGCTGGCCGTTTCGGTCAGATACAGCCAGGGTTCGGTGAAGAAACCGATGGCCAGCATGGCGGCCAGTGCGATGCCGCAGACGAGATATTCCATGGGCAGGGTCTGGTCGACATCGTAGCCGCCAGTCTTGGCCTGCGACAAAAATGCTTTCTGGAAAGCCCAGAGCAGGAAGCCGGCCGCCGCCACGTTGCCGAGCGCTGTGGCGACGGTGGACAGCGCGCCGAACTGGTCGATTGACGCTTCCAGAATCAGGTGGGCCGCATCGAAGCCCGGCGTCCCCGGCATGCCGACAATGGCCAGGCCGAAGATCAGGAAGGCGATGGCGAGGAAGGGAATACGCTCGAACAGGCCGGACAGCTCATGCAGTTCGGTCGTCCCGGTGCGCCGGAAGACGAAACCGACGATGAACCACATGCCGGTCACCGCCAGCCCGAAGTTGGCCGCCAGCAGCATGGCCCCCTGGATGCCCGACTCGTGCAGGCTGAACAGGCCGATGACGAGCAGGCTGGTATGGCTGACCACGGCGAAAGCCAGCAGGCGGCGCAGGTTGCTTTGCTGGAAAGCCAGTGCCGCCGTGAAGAAAACCCCGGCCATGGCGAAGCCGACGACGTAAGGCTGCCAGTACTGGACCGCCGCCGGGGTGAGCGGCAGCACGAAGCGCATCATGCCGTAGATGCCGACCTTGACGCCGACCATCAGCGCCGGGGCGACGGCGATCAGGCCATGCTGCGCCATGTTGGGCAGCCAGCCATGCAGCGGGAAAAGCGGCGTACGCACGGCCAGCCCGTAGAACAGCAGGTAAAAAGCGGCCGTCTGGAACTTGCCGACCGGAATGGCGCCGACCAGATCGAACAAATCGAAACTCCACCGCCCGCCGGTTGCCTCGGCATGCCCCCAGCCGAGCACGACACAACCCGCTGCGAACAGCGCCCAGCCGAAAGCCTGGTATTGAACGAAGCGGGCCAGCGCCTGAATCTCGGCCCGCGAGGACGCCCAGCGGCGCAGCAGGTAGACCACCGCCCACAGTTCCAATGCCGAGAAGGCAGCGAACCAGGCGACATTGACCGTGACCAACATGCCGACCAGCCCGGCCTCGGCCAGCAGCAGCACGGCAAACAGGCGGCCCGGCGAGATCATGCCGCGACTCATGCCGTACAAGGTCATCAGGAAAGTGAGCAAGGCGGCGACCAGCAGGAAGAGCAGGCTCAACCCATCGACCGCCACATGGTAGGCCAACGGCGCAAAGCGTTCGGCCAGTTGCAGCGCTGGCGACAGGGGATTGATGTGGCTGACCGTGACGATAGCGAGCGCCAGTTCAGCCAGTGCGAAGACCTTGCCGGCGAGCACCGCCGCCGTCCGCTCCTTGAAGGCGAATACCACGGCGGCACCGAACAGTGGCAACAGTTGCAGCAGCAGAAGCAGCGGCAAGCCGGCCTGCTGGTACCAGAAGATCTCGCTGAGCGAGTTGATGGCGCTGCCCATTAGAGGATCACCACAAAAGTCGCCATCACCGCCATCATCAAATAGCGCGGCTGTTCGAGCAAATGCTCCAGGGTTCGCAGGTAGGCGCCGGCCCGGTGCAGCAGTTTTTCTGCCATGCCGCCCTTGCCGCGCAGCAACAGACGATATTCGATGTGTTGCAGGGCGTCGGAAGCCGCGGCCAGGACTCGTCCCGGCAAACCATCGGCCACCACCAGCGGACGCTCGGCATGCACGGCCTTGCCCTGTCCGGGCTGACCGATGGCATGGTCGATGAAGTGCTCTTCCAGGGCGCGCACGTCACGAGCGAAGGATGCCGTCGGTTCGACCAACAGGGTATGCGACAGCTTGTCGAGCCAGAAGCGCTGCAGGGCAATCGTGTACAGCAACTGGTTGTGGCGCAGCCAGGCCGGCGGCGGTGGCGGGCGGTCGCGGGTGATGGCCAGCCACGACGGTGCGAGCAGGAATTGCCAGACCCGCCAGGCAGCATGCAGGCAGAGATGAACCAGGGCCAGCGTCGTCCAGCCCAGCCCGATGGCGACGAACATCAGCGAAACCTGGAAAAGCGTCGCGAAGATCAGCGCCGACTTGACGTCGGTCTGCACCAGCCCGCACAGCCAGGCGTAGATCGCCGTCAGCAGGCCGGCGACGACCAGGCCGAACATGACGTCCGGCACCTGGACGAGCAAGGGTTCGAGACGGAGCATCAGATAGACGCCGGCATGGACCATCACCGCGCCGTAGAAAATGGCCGACGACGGCGTTGGCCCTTCCAGCGCCCGGCTGATCCAGGCCGAGAATGGCAGTTGCGCCGACTTGGCCAGCGCCGCAATGACGAAGCCGATGACCAGCAGACGGTCGTTGACCACGCTGATCTGCGCGGCCTGCGATAGCGCTGTCCATTCGAAGCCGCCCAGCCAGGTCGCGGCCAGACCGAGCCCGAGCAGGAAGCCGGCATCGCCACCGCGGTTGGTGACGAAGGCGAACAGCGCGTTGCCGGTGGCGACCGGGCGATGCCAGGCATAACCGATGAGCAGGAACGAGGCGACGCCGCACATCTCCCAGCCGACGAAGGCGAGCAGGCCGTTGCCGGCGAGCAGCACGAACTGGATACCGGCCAGGAAAAAGCCGAGCACGATGAAGAATCGATGAAACCCGGCCTCGCGGTGCAGGTAGTTGGCCGAAAAGCGGGTGACCAGCCAGCCGATCAGGGCGGCCAGCGTGCCGAGCGTCAACGACAGCGGATCGAGCATGAAGGAGAAGGTCGCCGCCCAGTTGCCCGAGCCAAACCAGTGGCCGAGGATGCGATGCCCCGGTGCCCGGTCGAGCAGTGCCAAGCCATCGATGGCAAGCAGCAGGAGCAGGCCGCCAAAGGCCGCCAGCGAAGAGAGGCGAGCTGTCAGCGGCTCGGCGGCATCGCCGCTGGCGCGGCCGAGCAGAACCCGCCCCCCGTTGATGATGACCGCCAGCAGCGGCAGGACCGGCACCAGCCAGACCCAGTTGGCCAAGTGGTCAAGCGGCGCGCTCATTGAGCTCCTCCGAGAATGATGGCCGGTACCAGCGCTTGCGACTCGCCGGCAAACCAGTCGGCCGAACGTGCCACCTGCGGCAGCACCGCCGGGCCGGACCACGGCAGCCAGCCGCGACGCGGGCAGTAGCGATCGATTGCGCCAGTGGCCGGATGCTTGGCCGCGACAACGATCCATTCATTGTTGATCAATTCCTGCAGCGGCGGCTGGCGCTTGAGAATGGCGGTCAGCACTTCAGGCGTCTGCTCGACGACGACCAGCAGGCGCATCGGCTCGTGGATTTCGACCATCTGCCAGGGCAGGCCGGTACGCAAGTCGGAATCGGCGCCTTCCATGACCCCGAACAGGCCGGTGATGTTATGGGTGATCTTCGAGCCGCAACCGAAGCGCTCGTTATCGACGGTCGAAAAATAGTATTCGAGGGCGATACCGGCGCCAACCGGACCGGCGGCAAGCAGGATGCCTTCAACAATGTCGCCGTCGGCATCGCCAAGCGGATCGTAGGAGATCAGGAAAACCCGGCGGTCAAGGAACAGGCCGCGGCTCATTTGCCGACGCCCGATGAAGGCGGCGGCATTGGTCGCATGCCCCAGCTCCGGCCGGGCCTGCGAAATATCGTTGGCGCGGCCGATCATGTGCTGGCGCGCCTTCCACGGCAAGGGCTGGAGCGGGGCGGAAGCCAGCCGGCGACAACGCTCGGCGGCATGCGCCCGGCAGGCCTCGGCCATCTGGCTGAGCAGCCGCTCCAGGGCTTCCTGGAAACGCTCGGGCACGCTGTCGAGGTCGTACCATTCGATGCCGTCGTCGCAGGTATTGTGTTCCGCGGCGACAAACCAGGTGCTGCCAGGAATCGACAGGCCGCGCCCGGCCAACCCGGCACGCACTTCAGGCCGGTTGGCCATGGCGGCGAAAACCCGGGCATTCGGCCCGCCATGCTTGCCGGAACAGGCGCCACAATCGTAGGCGGAAAGATGCGGGTTGTTCTGGCTGCCCGAACCGTGGCCGAACATCAGGACCAGCGGCGCAAAACCGTCGACCAGTCCGATCATGCGCAAGAAAGCCTCGACGTGCTCGACCTGCTCGGCATCGCTCAGACCCAATTGCGGCTGTTCCGGCGTGGCGCTCACAGCCGACTCGGCTGTCAGCCCCAGGCGGGTCGGCACCGGGCCTTCATATTGCTCACGCCAGCGCCGCAGCGTGGCGCCAAACCAGCCGGGTGCCAGCGTCACTGCGGCCAGTGCGGCCAGCGCCGGTAGCGCGCCGAGCGCCGTCAGCACCGGTCCGGCCACGGCCCGGCGGCGCGTTGCCTGAAAAAAGCGCTCACGCCAGCGCAGCCGTTTTTCCCGGCGGGCGGCATGCCCGGCCAATGCAGCTTCAGCCGCGGCCCCCGGCAATTCGCGGATCAGGTGCGTCGGCTGCACGACCACCGGGCACAGCGCGGTCTTGTTCGCATCGTCCAGCCCTTGCCAGTAGATCGGCACGCCGAAGAAACCCGCGGCGCCGTAGGTCGCAATACCGGGCGCGATTTCCTCGAGGTGGCGGCGAGTGCCCTCCTCGCGGTCGTCCATGCACATCACCACCTGGGCCGACGGTGCGGCCGGGGTGGCCTGGCGGGGATGATTGGCGGTCAGCGCCGAGAACAGCTGTTCGCGGTAATGGCGCTCGTAGGCGAGCAGCCAGATCTGGCCGCGCGGCAAGGGTTTCAGGCTGGCCGCGCAGGCTTGCAGGACGGCCAGGTCGTCACGACTCAGGGTTTCCAGATCGGCCGGCTGCAAGCCGAGCTGCCGGCACAAACCGGCCATTTGCCAAGCACCCGTGCCGGCCTGCAGTTCGGTCAACACGGGCGCCAGCGCGGCGGCCAGATGCCGCCATTCCCCGGTGTCAACATGACCGGCCCGGCCCAATTGCAACAGATGCGCCGCCCGCCCCTGCAATTCCTCGGGCAGGCCAGGCTCATGCCGGGCCACGCGAACCAGAAACTCCTCGGGCCGCGCCGCGTAATACGCGTGCAATTCCGCCAGGCTCAGCGGCGAACCGGTCAGGCGACGCAGCAGATCGTCGGTCAGCAGGCGCTCGAGCAAGACGCGCACGGCCAGGTAGTCGAGCATGGCCACCGGCGTCCCGTCGCCGCGCCCGGGATTCTGCTCACGCCACAGGAACATGCCGGACCAGCCGGGCAATTCGAGGCTCAGGCGCTCCAGATAGGCGTACCACAGGCTTTCGTCAGGCAGCAGCCTGGGCAATTCCTCGAGCAGCACAGCGAGCGGGTTGTCCGGCAGATGCACAATTTCGTCACGCACATTGGGCAACTCGTCCATTTCCCAGGCCAGATCGATGCCGGCACTGGCCCGCCAGGCAGCAAAGAAGCCCTGCCCCTGCGCCGGGTTGCGCCAGGCGGCGACGCCGAGATCGAGATGGGCCGCCAGGTGGCGCTGCAGGATGCTGCGCGTCCATTCGAGAACATCCTCGCCACTCAGGTATTCGAGCAGGGCGCGCCAGGTCCACGTCTGGCCGACGCGCGCGCAGAGCTCGTCCCAGCGGGCCAGCGCCGGCTGCTGCCAGGCGCTGGCGGCCAGGCCTTGCGGCGCGGCCATAGTCAGGCGTTGAAAATGGCTGAATACAGGATCGTCGGCCAGTGAGGTTTCGCGGAGCAGCCAGGCGAGCCGGCTGGCCTCTGGTCCCTCCTGACCGACCATCAGGCTGGCGAGCAGGACATCGCGCCGGGTCAGGCCGCGGACGACCGGCAAATCAAGATCGGCGACGCCGAAATCCTCCAGCGCCGCGTTCAGGTCGTCGGCGCTAATCCGGCCGCTGGCCAGACAGTCGCGAAAACGGGATTCCGGCCAGTAAGTCGTCGCCCCGGTCAGCGCCTGTGCGGCAGCCAGGGCCTCGACAAAAGGCAGATGCTGGAAGCCATGCAGGGTGTTGTGATGGACGAAATCGCGAATCGGCGCCTGAGCCGGCAGGACATGACTCAGATGCGCCACCCAGTGGGCCAGTCGTTCGCGGATGGGCAATTCGCGCTCGGCGCTCACCTTAGCTCCCGAACAATCCGGCCACCCGGCCAACGCTGCCGGCAATCAGGTCTAGCAGAGGCGCCGGCCACAGGCCGAGAACCAGAATGCAGACGACCAGCAAACCGGCGCACACCGTTTCGGTCCGCGTCATGTCCGGCAGATCCATCGTCTCGCCTTTAAGACATAGACGGCCGATGACACGCAGGCTATAGGCGGCGCCGATCAGCATGGCCAATCCGAGCAGCAGCACCCAGCCCCCCCAGCGCAGATAGCCACCGACCAGCGCATGAAGTTCGGCAATGAAACCGGCACTGCCCGGCAGACCGATGGCCGCGAGCAGGCCAAAAGCCGTGAAGAAGGCAAAACGCGGCGCCTTGCCGAGCAGCGAACCGTAGTCGGCCAGATCGCGACTGTGTGTGCGCTGGTAGAGCAGGCCGACAATCAGGAACAGCGTGCCGGCGGTCAGGCCATGCGCCACCATCTGCACCACCGCCCCGGTCAGGCCGGTGACGTTGAGTGTGGCAATGCCAAGCAGGACCACCCCCATGTGTGAGATCGACGAATAGGCGACCATCGCCTTCAGGTCTTGCTGCCGCCAGGCGAGGATGCCGCCGTAGAGCAGGCTGATGAAGGCCAGGATGGCCAGCCAGTCCTGTGTTGCCAGCAGCGCAGCCGGCAGGGTTTCCGCCGCCCGGATCAGCCCGTAGGCGCCCATCTTGAGCAGTACCCCGGAGAGCAGGATGGACACCGGGCTGGGCGCCTCGACGTGGGCCAGCGGCAACCAGCCATGCAGGGGGAAGACCGGCATCTTGACGCCGAAGCCGATGAACAGGCCGGCGAAGATCAGTAACTGGGTATTGAGCGGCAAGCCGCGTCCGCCCTCGGCCATGTCGGCCATGGCAAAACTGTGACCGGGCGCCGCATCATAAAGAAAGAGCAGGGCGACGAGCATGAACACCGAACCGCCCAGCGTATACAGAAAGAAGTTGAGCGCCGCCCGCTGGCGATTCGGCCCGCCCAGGCGGTCGATCAGGAAGAACAGCGGCAGCAGCGTCGCTTCCCAGAAAACATAGAACAGCGACCAGTCGCGTGCCGTGAACACCCCGAACATCGCCGACTCAAGGAGCAGGACCAGCATGAAATAGAGCCGCGCCCCCTGCTCCATGCGCCGCGACACCAGTACCGCGATCAGTGACAGCAGCGCCGCCAGCAAAACCATGGCCAGCGAGATGCCATCGACACCAAGCGCAAAATAGGAACCGAGACGGACATTCCACGCCCGGCTCTCGAACATCTGGATCGCCGCCCCGGCCGGCTCGAACTGCGTCGCCAGCCAGAGCGCATAACCGAGCGAGGCCAGCGCAAAAGCCATCGCCACCTGCCACAAGGGCAAGGCGCGACGTACCGGCAACACCGCCAGCAGGATGGCCCCCACCACCGGCAAGAAAACCAGCACCTTCAGCATGACCCGGCCCCTCCGCCAGTCTGCTCGGCGATCTTTATTTTCATACCGGGATTATGCCAGTGACGCGCAGTTTCCGGACAAGCCCCGACCAGGCCGAAACCGCCGGAAAAAAGGCCCGGCGCTGGTTTGACACACCATGCCCGCTTGGTTAAATTGCATGTTTCCCCCATCCCTGAAACCAATCACGATAAGGAGTTCCCCATGGCCGTTCTCGTTGGCAAGCAAGCCCCGGATTTCACCGCCACTGCCGTATATGGCAATAACGAAATCAAGGAACTGAAGCTGTCCTCCTTCAAGGGCAAGCCTGTCGTCCTGTTTTTCTACCCGCTGGATTTCACCTTCGTCTGCC
Source organism: Azonexus sp. (assembly GCA_041909135.1). GTDB lineage: Bacteria > Pseudomonadota > Gammaproteobacteria > Burkholderiales > Rhodocyclaceae > Azonexus. The sequence goes on from JAYREA010000006.1 coordinate 53,329, forward strand.
CGTCCGAGCTGATCGCCTTCGATCATCGCCTGTGCGAATTCCAGCAGCGCGGCGTCGAAGTCATCGGTGTCTCGATCGACTCCCAGTTCACCCACCTGGCCTGGAAAAACACCCCGGTCAAGGAAGGCGGCATCGGCCAGGTCGGCTATCCGCTGGTTGCCGACGTCAAACATGAAATCTGCCGCGCCTACGACGTCGAACTCGAAGCGGCCGGTGTCGCCCTGCGCGGATCCTTCCTGATTGACAAAAATGGCACCGTCATGCATCAAGTGGTTAATATGCTGCCGCTCGGTCGCAACATCGACGAAATGCTGCGCATGGTCGATGCCTTGCAGTTCTTCGAAGAGCATGGCGAAGTCTGTCCGGCCGGCTGGAACAAGGGTAAACCGGGCATGGTCGCCTCGACCGAAGGCGTTGCCGCCTACCTGGCCAAGAACGCCAAGCGACTGTAAAGCCTCCTGCCTTCAGCCCCATTGCGGGCTGAATATTGGAAAAACCCCGGCCGTAGTTTCGCCGGGGTTTTTTTCCGTTGTTATTTTCCTGAAGAACAGGATAAAATTTAGAGAATTTGTAATTTCACCAGAGACAATCGATCATGGCAGAACCAGAATACCTCAGTACCCGGCAAGCGGCCCTGCGTCTGGGCGTTTCCCTCGGCACTGTGCAGAACATGGTGGAAAACGGCGCCCTCGAAGCCTGGAAGACTGCCGGCGGCCATCGCCGCATCCCGGTCGCTTCGGTCGAGGCCCTGTTGGCTCGCCGCCGCAACCTGACGCCCAGTGCGCAGGATAATGGTGGTCAGCTCGACATCCTGGTCGCTGAAGATGACCAGACGCTGCAAATGCTCTACCAGATGACCTTCGATAGCTGGAATCTGCCGATCAAGTTGCGCATCGTCGCCAATGGCTTCGATGGCCTGCTGCAAGTCGGCCAGCGCGTTCCCGACATCCTGATCGCCGACCTGATGATGCCGGGCATGGATGGTTTCGAGATGATCCGCCGCCTGCGGGCCAATAGCGATCTGGCCCGGATGGACATCATCGTGGTCAGTGCCATCGACAGCGAGGAAATCAAGAAGCGCGGCCTGCCCAACGACATCACGATTTTCGGCAAGCCGATTCCCTTCCACGAAATCAAGGGCTTTCTGCTCGGCCGCCTGGCGGCACGCCAGCGCAGCGCCTGAACCGCACCGATGATCTAGCGAATACGAAGGCCCGGATTAATTCCGGGCCTTTTCTTATTCAACACCAGATCGCACCTTGCCAAAACCACGGTGCGCTCTGGCAAGACATGGGCTTGAGGCGTATGATTTCGCAGGCTTTGCCCCATCCCGGCAAGCCATAAAAAAGATATCAGGAGACATTCAATGGGATTTTTTGGAAACAATGCATCGCTCGAAAAGATAGACCGCGACATCGCGGCCATCGCCGAGGGCAACGCAGATTTGTCACATTCCGTGGGCACCACCGGAAACGACTCAGCGGGAAGGATCTCGGGCAACATCAATCGTTTTTTCAGCCGTGTTCGCGGCCTGATCTCGCACGCTCGTGAGCGCAGCGTCAGCATCGCGGCCGACGCCGCGCGAATGAACCAGCTGGTTCAGCAGACCGACGATGCGGTGCGCCGGCAAGAAGCCCTGGCTGCCACTGTTTTTGATTCGAGCAATCGCGTCAATCAGGCGGTTGGCGAAGTCGCCATGAATTCCGACGCCATCCAGTCCTCGACCCGGAACAATCTCGACCTGGCCCAGCGGTCGCTGGAGCAAATGGAAACCGTCGCCTCGACGATGCGTTCGACCAATGCCCATATCGAACATTTTTCATCGACCGTCAACGAACTGCACACCAGCTCGATGAAGATCAATGAGATCGTTTCGCTGATCAACGACATTTCCGACCAGACCAACCTGCTGGCGCTCAACGCCGCCATCGAGGCGGCCCGCGCCGGCGAGGCAGGTCGCGGTTTCGCCGTGGTGGCCGACGAGGTGCGCAAGCTGGCGGAAAAGGTCAAGACCGCCACCCAGGTGATCGGCCAGAACACCCAGTCGATGATCAACCTGGTCTCCGACACCTCGGCCAAGACACAAACCATCGTCGGCGAGGTGACCAAGGCGAACGGCTACATCGAAACCTCGGCCGCCGACCTGACGACCATGGTCGGCGATTTCAAGCAGACAACCGAGCAACTGAGTACCATTTCCAGCGCCATCTACAACCTGCGCGAAAGCAACCAGGCGATTCATAGCGAAGTCGAGGAAATCCGCGATCACTCCCGCGACATCTCCGGCCGCATGAAGCAGTGCATCGACTCCGCCAAGACCCTGCGCGAATCGACCGAAGACCTGCAATGCACGCTGGCTGATTTCCGCACCGGCAACAGCATGTTCGACACGCTGCACAACAAGTGCACCGCCTTCCGCGACAACGTCGGCGGCATTCTTCAGAAGCTGGCCGACCGAGGGGTGAACATCTTCGACCAGGCCTACAAGGAAATTCCCGGCTCCAATCCGAAGCGTTACACGACAGCCTACGACAACCAGTGCGATGCCGAACTGACCCGCCTGTACGACGATTTGTTGCGTGAAGTGCCCGGCCTGGTCTACTCGCTGTCGATGGACAGCAACGGCTATGCCCCGGCCCATAATGCGGTGTTTTCCAACCCGCCGAGCGGCGACCCGGCCGTCGACCTGGCAAAATGCCGGCACAAGCGCATCTTTAATGACCCGGTCGGCATCAAGGGGGCAAAGAACCAGAAAACCTCGCTGTTCCAGACCTACGTCCGCGATACCGGTGAAATCCTCGCCGACCTGACCATGCCGATCATGGTCAATGGCCGCCACTGGGGAGCGGTACGGATCGGTTTCAAGACCGACATGGTGATGTAAAAGCGATCTTTTCCCCCGTCAGGGGCGAAAACGAACAGGGCGCCAATCGGCGCCCTTTTCTTTGTCAGCTGTTATAGACGATTTCAACGTTTTCCGGCTGCAACCAGCCGTTCAGCGCCTCAAGCAGCGCATCGTCGAGCCGGACGCGTGACGCAGCACCGAGCACCAGCTCACACTCGGCAAGTTCATTGCGATAACGAATGCGCACCGGCGCAGCGCCGGGGGCGAAAGGTGTCAGTAGCGACTTCAGCTTCTGGGCATCGGAATTGCCGTTCATCTTGAGCAGCAGGTGCTTGGCAAAACGGGCCCGGGCTTCGCCGAGCGTCATCAGCTTGTCGGCCACCACACGGTTGCCGCCGGAAAACTCGTCGTAGCTGACCTTGCCTTCGACGACCAGCACCTCATCGGTGACGATCTTGGCGCGCTCGGCCTCGAACAGCTCGTTAAAGACCGAGACTTCGATCATGCCGGTACCATCGTCCAGCTGCACGAAGAGCATCTTGCCGCGGCGAGTCATCTGGGTGCGCACGCCGACGACCAGGCCGGCCAGCGTGGTCATTTCCTTGGCCGGTTCGAGACGGTTGAGCGGGCGCTTCACAAAGCGCGACAGCTCTTTCTTGCAGGTGTTGTAGGGGTGGCCAGAGAAGAAGAAACCGAGCGCCGTCTTCTCTTCCATCAACTGCGTCTTTTCGTCCCACGGCCGGACGTTGACGTATTCCGGCGCATGTTCGTCGGCGACGTCGCCGATGTCGAACAGGCTGGTCTGCATGGCATTGCGTTCCATGTGCTCGGCAAAGTCCATGGCCACGCCAACGGTGGCCAGCAGCTTGCAGCGATCGGCCCCTTTGCCCGGGGCGACCAGCGGCGCGATGGCATCGAAGGCACCGGCCTTGATCAGCGCCTCGGTAGTGCGTCGATTGACCATGCGCTTGTCGCAACGCTGGCAAAAATCGAACAGGTCTTTGAACGGGCCGCCGGTTTCGCGGGCCTTGAGAATGACGTTAACAGCCTGCTCGCCGGTACCCTTGACCGCCCCCAGGCCGTAGCGGATGGTGCCGCGGTCGACCGGCTCGAAACGGTAATTCGAGACATTGACGTCCGGCCCGAGCACCTTGATCTTGTTGGCGAGGGTGTCTTCGTAAAAGATCTTCACCGAGTCGGTGTTGTCGAGATCGGACGACATGGTCGCCGCCATGAAGGCCGCGCAATGGTGCGCCTTGAGCCAGGCGGTGTGGTAGGTGACGACGGCGTAGGCGGCGGTGTGCGACTTGTTGAAGCCGTATTCGGCGAACTTGGTCATCAGGTCGAACAACTGCTCGGCCAGCGCCGGGTCGTAACCCTTTTCCTTGGCCCCGGCAGCAATCGTCTCGCGGTGCTTGGCCATTTCCTCGGGCTTCTTCTTGCCCATCGCCCGGCGCAGCATGTCGGCGCCACCGAGCGTGTAGCCGCCGATGATCTGCGAGATCTGCATCACCTGTTCCTGATACACGATGACGCCGTAGGTCGGCGACAGACAGGCGGTCAGGTCGGGGTGGAAATAGTCGATCTTCTGCTGGCCCTTCTTGCGCAGGATGAAGTCGTCGACCATCCCGGAACCGAGCGGGCCGGGACGATAGAGCGCGAGCACAGCGATGATGTCTTCGAAACGGTCGGGCGCCAGCTTCTTGAGCAGCTTCTTCATGCCCTCCGATTCAACCTGGAAGATCGCCGTGGTGTTGGCATCCTTCAGGATCTGGTAGGCCGCCGGATCCTTGAAACCAAGCGACATCAGATCGAGCTTCTCGCCGGTCATCCGGCGGATGTACTCGACGGCCAGCTCGATAATGGTCAGATTTCGCAGGCCAAGGAAGTCGAACTTGACCAGACCGGCCTTCTCGACGTCATCCTTGTCGAATTGCGAAACTGGCGAGGCATCGGCGCCGGTCGCCTGGTAGATCGGGCAGAAATCGGTGATCTTGCCCGGCGCGATCAGCACGCCGCCAGCGTGCATGCCGACGTTGCGGGTCAAATCCTCAAGGCGACCGGCCAGGTCGAACAGCTCGCGGATGGTCTCGCCATCGCCGTCGCCCTGCATCATTTCCTTGAGTTGCGGCTCCTGCTCCAGCGCCTCGGCCAGCGACACTGGCTTGTTCTGGACGATGGGGATCAGCTTGGAAATACGATCGCACATCGAATACGGCAGGCCGAACACGCGGCCGACGTCGCGGATCACCGCCTTCGAAGACATCGTACCGAAGGTGGCGATCTGGCTGACAGCATCGGCGCCGTAATGCTCACGGACGTATTCGATCACGCGCCAGCGGTTGTCCTGGCAGAAGTCGATATCGAAGTCGGGCATCGACACCCGTTCCGGGTTCAGGAAGCGCTCGAAAAGCAGCGCGTACTCCAGCGGGTCGATGTCGGTGATGCGCAGCGAATAGGCAACCAGAGAACCGGCACCGGAACCCCGGCCCGGCCCGACCGGCACGCCATTCTGCTTGCCCCAGTTGATGAAGTCGGCCACGATCAGGAAGTAACCCGGGAAGCCCATCTGCAGAATGGTCTTGCACTCGAAAACCAGGCGCTCGTCGTATTCCGGCCGGCGCTGCTGGCGCACCTCCGGGTCCGGATAGAGCTCGGCGAGGCGGATTTCCAGCCCCTTCTTCGCCTCCTCGACCAGATATTCGCCGTCGGTCATGCCCGGCGGAATCGGGAAATCGGGCAGGAAGTTCTTGCCCAGGGTCATCGTCAGATTGCAGCGCTTGGCGATTTCGAGAGTATTTTCCAGCGCTTCCGGCAGATCGGCGAACAACTCGACCATCTCGGCCTGAGTCTTGAAGTACTGTTCCTCGGTGTACAACTTCGGGCGGCGCGTATCGCCCAGCACATAACCTTCGGCAATGCAGACCCGCGCCTCGTGCGCCCGGAAGTCATCGCGGTTCATGAACTGGATCGGGTGCGTCGCCACCAGCGGCAGACCTAGCTCGCCGGCCAGATCGGCCGTCTGCTGGACGACGGCCTCCTGCTGCGCCTGACCGTAGCGCTGCACTTCGAGATAGAAGGCGCCGGGGAAAATCGCCTCCCAGGCCTTGGCCCGTTCGCCGGCCAGATCGAAATTACCGTTCAGCAGCGCCTCGCCGACATCGCCAAGATGCGCGCCAGACAAGGCAATCAGACCACTGCTGCCGATTTCGGCAAACCATTCGCGGCGAATTTCAGCCCGGTCGCGCCGGCCTTCAACCAAGTAAGCCTTGGTCAGCAGTTCGCACAACTGCTGATAACCGACCCGGTTGCGCACCAGCAACAACAGGCGATAGGCATCCTCCGGCGCCTCCGGATTGGCAATCCAGACATCCGCCCCGGCAATCGGCTTGACCCCCTTGCCACGCGCCCCGGTATAGAACTTGACCAGCCCGAACAGATTGCCCAGATCGGTCATCGCCATGGCCGGCATGCCATCACCGGCAGCACGCTTGACGGCATCGCCGACGCGAACGATGCCGTCAGTGACTGAGTATTCGGAATGGAGGCGGAGGTGGACGTAGCGCGGGGAATTCATCCTTGCGATTTTACCGCGACCGGATATGGCCAGCCGATTACATTTCGTCGACGCATCGGCTAGATTAGCGGTTTCGAATAAAACTGCCGGAGACAAGCCATGAGCCAGGAAGAACCCCTCGTTTTGCGTCAGGACCGGGCCGACGGCCTGACCACGCTGACCCTGAACCGCCCCAGCCAGTTCAACTCGCTATCCAAGGACATGCTGAGCGCCATCCAGACTGAACTGGATGCCATCGCGGCCAGTGAAACAGTATGTGTCGTTGTCATCGCCGGCGCCGGCAAGGCCTTCTGCGCCGGGCATGACCTGAAGGAAATGCGCGGCAACCACAGCAAGGAGTTCATGCAGGCGCTGTTCAAGCAGTGCGGCAAGCTGATGCTGACGATCACGCAGATGCCGCAGCCGGTGATCGCCCGCGTGCATGGCATCGCCACGGCGGCCGGCTGCCAGCTGGTGTCGATGTGCGATCTGGCGGTGGCGGCCGATGTGTCGAAATTCGCCGTTTCCGGCATCAACGTCGGGCTGTTCTGCTCGACGCCGGCCGTTGGCCTGGCTCGCAACCTGGGCCGCAAGGCAGCGCTGGAGATGCTGCTCACCGGCGAGTTCATCGACGCCATGGAGGCCAAAGCCAAGGGCCTGGTCAATCGCGTTGTCCCGGCCGATGCGCTGGATGCCGAAATCGAGCGGCTGGCCGGCAACATCCTCGGCAAGAGCGCCGTCGCCATCCGCATGGGCAAGGGCATGTTCTACCAGCAGCTGGAAATGGGGCTGAGCGAAGCCTACGACTACGCCAGCGAAGTGATGGCCTGCAACATGATGAGCGAGGATGCCGGCGAAGGCATTGATGCCTTCATGCAGAAGCGCAAGCCGGTTTATACCGGACGCTAGCGCGGGGGGATTTCGACAAGGTTTCGGGCTGCGCTGTCGCCGCAGTCGAAACCTTGTGCGGCCAGCCAGTGCCACGCCACTTCGACCTGGTCGAAATGTTGTTCCGGTGCCTTGCCGAGTTCGCGTTTGGCGTTATTGAGCACAATTTCCCGCATGAAACTGTTGGCGTGAAGATTGGCGTAGGCGGCCAGGCCATTTTCCCGGCACCAACTGGCCACATCCTCAATAGTCTGGATCGCTTCAGGCGTACTCCCCTCCCAGCGCCGGGCATCGGCCAGCAAGGCCCAGCGCGCCGGAGTTCCGGCGGACAACCAGCACTGCTTGAGTTTTTCAAATGAGAGCATCGCCCCCTCGAAATTGAAGGCGCCATAGAATTGCAGGACGAAAACGTCGCCACAAGGGCTAACCCGGCTCGCTCCATGCGGTACAAAAGCCATCACTCCTCCTGAACGCCCCTGCTGTTTCTTGGTCAGATTGGCTGAAACTCACTGCAGTTTAGGCGAATCATCCGTGCTTTTACAGTCACGCCAAGTCATCGCGCAATCAACATCAAAAGCAAAAAAGGGCCGGGCTGAAAATCAGCCCGGCCCTTTTGGATTATTGACTACTGTTTATCGCTTCGATCAGGCATCAACCGACTGACGGCGGCGGATCGCGCCAAGCCCGGCCAAACCCAAACCAAGCAGTGCCAAGGCGCCCGGTTCCGGAACGACGTAAGGCGTGTCGGTGATCTCAAGGGAAACCTGCATCGTGTTCGGTTGTCCCTCAACGGTGGTAAAGCCAATGCAATCGCCAACCCAACTATTACCTAATACGGCGCGGCAGACGGGGTTGCTTAACGATTCAAGCCCATCGATATGCAGGATAGCGTTGTAATCCTCACCGTCATACCAGAAGGTCTGATTCAAGGTATTGGTCGCCGGATTGAAACCAGCCCCGGCAACGTTGATAACAAATATATCGTTACATGGCGTCGGACTTGCCACTTCACAGGTACTATCGTTGTTAGTTTCCAGGAAGTTGATAGCGAACAACAACTCTTCTGTATTCACCGTTGAGCTCGATGGATTCACGGCCTGCAGGGTCAACCGGTCATACAGCGTTGCCGATGTGAGACTTGATCCCGTAATCGTCTTGTTATTATGGATCAACTGAACGGTATCGACAGCTCCTCCGTTCGTGCTCAGAGATCCAGAGTAGTACCCATTGGAAGCAGCACCAACGCCCAATGACGAGCTGTTGTTTAGAGTCGAAGCTCCCCACCAAAGCAGCGATGGAAGTGAAAGTTCCGAATTATTGTTGGCAGCATTTACGCCACCGGTAGGAGCGTATGCAGCAAATCCGCTATTCACCGTAACACTCCAGTCATCAACAGGGGTAGCCATTACGCTGGATGACGCCACAACGGCGAGTGTTCCAAAGAAGCCCTGAAGGGCGCGAATTGTAAGTTTCTTGGCGTTCATTTTAATCTCCCGAAGAAGTAAGACCTCGCTTGGATAACAGCATAAAGTGGGCCACAAAACGCAACCTACTGATTTTCAAAGAATCACCATCAAGCCAAGGGATTTTTGGTAGATGAACTGTAAAACTCTCCGACAGTTCCATCGCGTTTGCCCCGGCTAGAATGCCGATCATGCAACCGCAATCACTCACTCATCCCGGCACAAGGCGGCAGGGAACATGACCCCCTTGCCGCCAATGCTTGTCCGCTGGGGCAGCGCGGGACTTTTTGCCGGAGCCATGGCAGCCGCATTCTGGCAAGTGCCGGCAGCAGAACTCCCAAGCTTCGCACCTCCCGTCGTCGTAACCGATCGCCAGCAGCCGGCTGAAATGTCGCTGCGCGTGCTACCGCTCGCCGCACCGATGGCCGGCCCGGCCAGCCTGGCGCTGTTGCCGGATGGTCGAGTAGCCGCAGCCTGGCTGGCCGGGCCAAATGATGACGAATCGGCGGCAGCCATCTGGCTGGCTACGCTCGGCCGTAATGGCTGGAGCGCTCCACAACTGGCCGCATCGCGCGAAAGCACAGCAGCCGGCACTTTCACCCACCTGAACAAGCTGGGCCGCCCGGTGTTGTTCAACGAGGGCAACTGGCTACACCTGTGGTACGAAGGCCTGCCGCTCGGCAGCTGGGCTGGTGCGTTGATTCTCCATAGTTCATCGACCGATGGCGGCAAGACCTGGAGCCGGGCGAAACGTCTGTCGACCTCGCCGCTGGGTGCCATGGGCAGCGGACTCGGCGGCCCCCCGGTAATGCTGGAGGATGGCGGTCTGGGCCTCCCCATTGACCGCCGCTTCCTGAACCATGGCGGCGAGTGGCTGCGCCTGTCGGCAACCGGACATGTACTGAGCAAGCAACGGATGCATCATGAGCAGCCGAAGCAACAGCCGGCTGTTGTCGCCCTTGACGAACAACGGGCTTTGGCTGTGCTGCGCGGCTACGGCCCGGCCGCCGAGGGCAGCATGATGATGACCCGGGATGGCGGCAGGCTTTGGCTGACCGACTCCGCCGCCAGCCTGCCCAATCCGGACAACCCCGTTGCCCTGGTTCGCCTGAGCAGCGGCCGACTGCTGCTGGCCGGCAATCCACAGCAGGGCAAAGAGGCGCTGCAGCTCTGGCTGTCGGCAGACGAGGGAAAAACATGGGCGCTTAAGCGCACCGTCGAAGCGGCTGCCGATGGCGGGGCTGAATTCACTTGGCCGACACTGCTGTTGGCCCGCGACGGGCGAGTTCATCTGGCCTACACGTCGCGCCGCCAGACGATCAAGCACGCCCTGTTTAGCGAAGCCTGGCTGGATGGAGGCGCGCCATGAACCTGACCGAAGCCTACGGTCTGTTGGCCCATGGCGTGATATTCGGTGCGATGGCTACGCTGCTACCTCTTGGCCCGCTCAGGGAACGGGTCGCGCTGACAGCGACTGCGGTGGCCTTGTTGATGGGCATCGCACCAGTCATGCTTGGCCTTTTTGGCACCCCCTCAATGACCTTGCTGCTCCTGGCGCTGCTACAACTGGCCAACAGGGCGCCCTCAGCCATGTCATATCGAGCGGCACTCGCCCTGCTGATATTCGCCCTGCCCTATTACGCAACCTCACTCGGCCTAGGATCAATCGATCCCTATGCCCTTGGCTATCAGCCGTCTGCTCTTCTTACTGCGCTGATTCCGGCCGGCCTGCTCTTGTGGTGGCGGCGCCAGCACAGTTGGCTGGCGATAATCGGCCTTGACCTGCTGGCTTACAGCAGCGGTATTTTTGCCAACCTGTGGGATGCGCTGTTCGACCCGCTGCTGGTCCTGCTCGCCCTGGCGATTGTCGCCCGCCAGGGGACGATCCGTTTTATCGCGTCAAGGAATCGCTGATCAGGCGACGGATGTTGCCGGCCTCGAAGGGCTTGTCGCAGATGGCTGAAACGCCGGCCCGCTCGACGGCGGCCAGGCGGCCCATGTTCTGCTCGCTGGTCACCATCAATACCGGCACCTCGGCCTGCCAGCTTTGCGTGCGGATGTATTCGGTCAGTTCGCGGCCATCCATTTCCGGCATGTTGTAGTCGGTAATGACCAGATCGACCATCGACTGCTCGAGCAGGGTGACCGCCTCCTTGCCGTTGACCGCCTCGGTGATCTTGCTGATCCCCAGCTCTTCAAGCAGACGGCGCAGATGGCGGCGGGAGGTCAGACTGTCGTCGACGAGCAGGACGCGCAGGTTTTCGATTTCGGCGACATCGATATCTTCCGGCGGATTCAGGTAGTCCGCCGCGGCATAGAGCGCCCGCGACAGTTGCTGCTCGTTGAACGGTTTGCCGACGATGCTGCAGGCCCCCGACTGCCGCACCGGCTCGAGCACCTGGGGCCGCGTTTCGCTGGAGACCAGAATGAAGGGAATGGTCTCCATGTCGACATTTGCCCGCATCGCCGTGACCAGCTCAGTGCCGGCCAGATCGGGCAGATAGAGGCTGCTGATCACGATCACGTGCTTGAACTCGACCTTGAGGGCCGCCAGGGCGGCGCTGGCCGTTTCAACGACGGTGATTTTCCTGACCCCCTGGTGTTCCAGCATGCGCTTGACCAGATTCGCCTGCATGGCGGAAGGCTCGACCAGCAGGACCGACAAATCAGCCAGGGAGGTAGTCAGTGCCATGCGATCGCTCCGAAACGAGGGGGAGCGAACACTATAGCACCGCCCGGGAGGCGCTCAAGCCCCCGGGCGGCAAGCCTTAACCGCGCAGGCGGGCGGCCACTGCCGCGACACGCTGGCCGTATTGACGAGCCGTATCGAGATCGCCCTGCGGGATTTCATCGACGCCGGCATCGGACGGCGAGCGGACGAGCAGGCCGACCGAGCCACCGAGATGGTTCACGTCGGCATGCGTGGCCGCCTTGGTGTTGGCCGGCAGCAGGCCGAGGCTGACCCAGATGCCACCATGCTGCGAGGCCAGCGTCTGCAGCTGGATCATCGTTGCCCCCTTGTCGCCGACCGGGCTGGCGCTGTTGGTGAAGCCGCCGAAGACCTTGTCCTGCCAGGTGCGGGAATACCATGGCTTGGAGCTGGCATCGGCAAACTTCTTGAACTGCCAGCTCGGGCCGCCCATGTAGGTCGGCGTGCCGAAGATGATGGCATCGGCGGCGGCCAGCTTGTCCCAGCCGCCTTCGGGCAGGTTGCCCTCGGCATCGATGGCGAGCAGTTCGGCGGCGGCGCCTTCGGCGACAACTTCGGCGACACGCTTGGTGTGACCGTAACCGGAGTGATAAACGACGATGGTTTTGCTCATGAGATTCTCCTGGAGGTGATTACAAAAGATGATTAGGAAAGCGCCGATCTATTCAAAAATGTCATTCCCGCGAAGGCGGGAATCCAGAAAAATCAACGAACTGGATCCCCGCCTTCGCGGGGATGACGAATATTTCAGTGCCCCCTTGGGAAAAATTCAAGCGACAGGCGGCAGGTCGAAGAGCAGGATTTCCGCCTCCTCGCCAGCCAGGAATTCAAGCAGGGTTTCATCGGCAATCTTGGCGCCATCGCCCGCCGCGAGCGGCTGGCCGTTGACTGACAGTTGCCCGCTGATCACCTGGACATAGGCCAGGCGCCCCGCGCTCAGGCGGTACTCGATTTGCTCACCGGGGACCAGAAGGCTGGCCCACAAGCGCGCATCCTGGCCGATGGTCGTGCTGCCATCCGCCCCGTCGGGCGAGGCAACCAGCCGCCAGCGGCCGCGCATTGCCTCGACCGGCAAGGCCTGCTGCTCGTAGCTGGCCTGGGTACCGAGCTGCGCCGGCTCGATCCAGATTTGCAGCAGATGGGTTTCCTGATCGGCCAGCGGGTTGAACTCGCTGTGCCGGATGCCTTTGCCGGCACTCATGCGCTGCACTTCGCCGCGCTGGATGACGCCGCCGTGGCCGAGGCTGTCCTTGTGCTCCAGTGCGCCAGAGAGGATATAGGTGACGATTTCCATGTCGCGATGGCCGTGCGTGCCGAAGCCCTGGCCGGGCGCCACACGGTCTTCATTGATGACGCGCAGCGCACCCCAGCCCATTTCGGCCGGGTCGTAATAATCGGCAAACGAGAAACTGTGTTTGGCGCGCAGCCAGCCATGGTCGGCGTAACCGCGCTCGGCAGAAGGTCGTAGCTGGATCATCGAAAATCCTTTGTGAATTGATCGTATGGATTAGTTTCCATATTAGGCATAGAGTTCAGCCATTCATAGCGAATTATTACGAGCTTATTGTTCAATTATTTTCACATGAAAATTTCCTTCGATCTGCTACTCATTCTTGACGCCATCGACCGCCACGGCAGTTTCTCTGCGGCCGCCAGCGCCCTGCATCGCGTCCCCTCGGCCCTATCGCACGCCATCGCCAAGCTGGAAGACGATCTTGGCGCCACGCTGTTTCTGCGCGAAGGCCGCCGCGCCACCCTCAACGAGGCCGGGCGCACGCTGCTCGAAGACGGCCGCCACCTGTTGCGCACCGCCAGCGAACTGGAGCGTCGCGTCCAGCGCATCGCCCAGGGCTGGGAGGCCGAATTGCGCATTGCCATCGACACCATCGTTCCCGTCGAGCGCCTCTACCCGGTCATCGAACGCTTTTACGCCGCGGGCCACAGCACCCAACTCCGCCTCAGCCACGAAGTCCTGGGTGGCACCTGGGATGCGCTGGCCACCGACCGGGCCGATCTGGTCATCGGCGCCAGCGGCGACATGCCGGCGCGCAGCGGCATCGCCACACGCCAGCTCTGCCGGCACAGCCAGTTCGTCTTCGCCATCGCCCCGAGCCACCCGCTGGCCGCCTGGCCGGAACCGATCCCCAACAGCGAACTGCTGCGCCATCGCACCATTGCCATCGCCGATACCTCGCAGGAACTCGCCGCCCGCACCATCGGCCTGATCGAAGGCCAGGACATCCTGCGCGTTCCCGACATCCGCGCCAAGGCCGCAGCCCAGGTCGCCGGCCTCGGCATTGGCCACCTGCCGCGCTGGCTGGCCGACCCGGAAATCGCCGCCGGACGCCTCATCGAGAAAACCCTGGCCGACCCGCGCAATCCGATGCCGCTGCACCTCGCCTGGCGAACCCGGCAGAGCGGCAAGGCGCTGCGCTGGTTTCTCGATGAACTGGCCGACCAGGCCAATATCGAGCGCCTGACGGCCGGGCTATAGGCCGGGGTTTCCCCCTATCCACGGCAGGGCAATAAAGTGCTATGGTCATCCAATAAAAACCAAATCGGGCAATAGTGAAACTTTCGCCTCCCCCTTCTCCTATGCACGGAAACAGCCCGCTCCCGGCGCGCTCCGTCTTTAGCGAAGGCGCGGCATGGCTGGCACTTGTCCTGATCCTGATTGTCACCACCGCCATTTGTGCCTTGGTGCGCCAAACCACCGAAGAGCAGATCTATCAGCGATTCCTTTACCGCGCCGAACAGGAGCGGAGCAATATCCTGTTCCGCCTGGCGGCCCATGCCCAGGTGCTGCGTGGCGCGGCGGCGCTGTTCCACGCCAGCGACCACGTAGACCGCAGCGAATGGCGGGAATACGTCGCCCACCTCCAGCTCGAAAAAACACTGCCCGGCATTCAGGGAATCGGCTTTGCCCAGATGATCGCCCCTCACGACAAGGCGGCGCATGAGCGTGCCATGCACGCCAATGGTTTCACGGATTACGCCATCACCCCGCCCGGCCAGCGGCCGCAATACAGCAGCATCATCTATCTGGAGCCCTTCGCCGGGCGCAACCTGAGGGCATTCGGCTACGACATGTTTGCCGAGCCAGTGCGCCGGGATGCCATGGAATACGCCAGGGATTTCGGCGAGCCCGCCCTCTCCGGCAAGGTCACCCTGGTTCAGGAAACCGGGCAGGACGTTCAGCCGGGCTTTCTCATCTATGTTCCCGTCTATCGTTCAGGCATGCCGCATCAGACGACCGGGCAGCGCCGCATGGCGCTGCTCGGTTTTGCCTTCAGCCCATTTCGCGCCGACAACCTGCTGCGCAGCGCGATCAGCCGCGACAACAAGGACGTCGAGATCGAGCTGTACGATGGCGAAGCAACGCCGGAGCGCCTTCTCTTCGACTCCCACATCGACCCGAGCAGCGCGGCGCATGGTCGCTGGCACGTCGAACGCTCCATCGAATTCGGCGGTCACCAATGGACCGCCCTCTTCCGCAGCCGCCCTGAATTCGACCAGATCACCGCCTCGCAACTGCCAATCAGCATCGCCCTGATCGGCACCCTGATCGGCTTGATGAGCTTTTTCTGGCTGCTCCGGAAAAGCCAATTTCAGCAAAGCATCACTGCCTACGCCGATCGGCTTGAAGAGAACGAAGCGCGGCTGCGCACCCTGATCAACACCATGCCGGACATCGTCTGTCTGAAGGATGGCGCCGGACGGTGGACCGAAGCCAATACCCTGCTGCTGCGCCTGTTTGGCCTGGACAGCATCGACTACCACGGAAAGACGGGCCACGAAATTTCCGCGGCAGGCCGGATCGACGCTGCCAGGCTGGCCGCGCTGGAAGCCACCGACGAACAGGTCTGGCTGAATGGGGAAAGACTGCACGACGAACTGAGCATCCCGGTCGAGGGCAATCGCCCGCTTGTCTTCGACATTGCCAAGGTTCCCCTGTTCGCTGCCGATGGTTCCCGGCATGCCCTGGTCACCGTCGGCCGCGACATCAGCGAGCGCAAGCAGGCTGAGGCCGAACTCCTGCGCCACCGGGAAAATCTCGAAGAGCAGGTCACCGCCCGAACCGCCGACCTGCTGCTGGCCAAGGAAGCCGCCGAGGCGGCGAACCGCGCCAAGACCACCTTCCTGGCCAACATGAGCCATGAACTCCGGACCCCGATGAACGCCATCATCGGCATGACGCACCTGCTCAACCGCAGCAGCGAAAATGCCGCCCAGCGCGACAAGCTGAACAAGATCGGCCATGCGGCCGATCACCTGCTGCACCTGCTCAACGACATCCTTGATCTGACCAAGATCGATGCGGACCGGCTGACCCTGGAGCGAATTCCGCTGCGCATCGGCGATGTCATTGCCAATGCCGTCAGCCTCGTTGGCGAAAAAATCACGGCCAAAGGCCTGCGCCTCGATCAGACCATCAGCCCGCAACTCGCCGCCACCGAAGTGCTCGGCGATCCGCTGCGGCTGCGCCAGATTCTGCTCAACCTGCTCGATAACGCGTTGAAATTCACCGACCAGGGCCACATTTCGCTCAGCGCCGCCGTCACCGACGAAAGCGCCGAGCATCTGGCCATCCGCATCGTGATCGAAGACACCGGAATCGGCATTCCCGAAGAGGCGCAGGAACGGATATTTTCCCCGTTCGAGCAGGCCGACGGCTCAACCACCCGTCAGCATGGCGGCACCGGACTGGGGCTGAGCATCGTCAGGCAACTGATACGCCTGATGCGCGGCGAAATTGAAATCAGCAGCACCCCGAATCTCGGCAGCCGCTTCACGCTGACCGCCCGCCTCGACAAGGCACCGCCGCGAGCCGCCCGCCGACCTCCCGGCGCAAATCCCGGCCAGCCCGCCCGGCGCCCGGCCAGCCTCGGCCATAAATGCGTGCTGCTGGCCGAAGATGAACCGCTCAATCGCGAAGTTGCCCTCGAACTCCTGGGCGAGATTCCTGACCTGCAAATCGATGTCGCCGAAAATGGCGAAAGCGCACTGCAACTGGCCAGCAGCAAGCGCTACGACCTGATCCTGATGGACATGCAAATGCCGAAAATGGACGGCCTGCAAGCGACACGAGCAATCCGCAGCCTGCCCGAGCACGCAGAAACCCCGATTCTGGCGCTCACCGCCAACGCCTTCAACGGAGACCGCGAGCGCTGCATCGCCGCCGGCATGTCCGACTTCATTGCCAAACCGGTTGAACCGAAATTGCTTTACGCCAAGCTGTCCCTGTGGCTGCAGCCAGAGCGCTGCGATCACTGATCCGGACGGCGCAAAGGAGACAAGGCCTCCTTACTCGGCCTCGACCCAATCGATAATGGCCCGCCATTGCTCGACATCGCGCTCGGCCCGCGATGGTGGCAGGTCGAAAATGGTCATACCGGCCGCCGTGGCCTGGACATAAACCTGCGTGTCGCGCAAATAGGCCAGCACCGGCAGTTCGAAGGTGGCGAAGAAGCGCTCCAGCTCCCCCGCCGCACGAGTCCGGGCATCGACCCGCATGCCGATCACCGCGACATCGGCCTTGCCCTTGCGCACGGCCTTTTCGGAGAGCAGCTCGGTCAGGAAATGGCGGGTCGCCAGCATGTCGAACATCGACGGCTGGACCGGCACAATGACGCGCGTCGACAGCTTGAGCACGCGCTCCAGCATCTTGCCGTGCAAGCCGGCCGGGGTATCAAGCACGACATGCGAGGTACCCTTGGGCGGCCGGGAAATCTTGTCCTCACCGACTTCCCAGGTATCGATGGTCGGCAGGGCAAAGGGGCGAATGGCCAGCCATTCGCGGGACGATTGCTGGCGGTCGATGTCGCCGAGCATGACCTCCTCGCCCTTGTTGGCAAAATAGCCGGCCAGATTGGTCGCCAGCGTACTTTTTCCGGAGCCGCCTTTGGGATTGGCGACAAGAAAAGCTTTCATGCTTGTTTTTCCCGTTTATCAAGAATGCTGCGCACCAGATTGACGTGTTCGCGCAGGGTATAGACCAGATCGGTAAAGCCGAGTGGCACATGCAACTGGCTGGCCTCGACATCGAGGGCATCGAGCCGGTTGCGGTAGTCATCCATTTTGGCCGGCTCAAAATGATGGGTCAGATCCTCTTCGAGGAACTTCAACTCGCCATAGCAGAGGAAGACCTTGCGGCGAATGCGCCAGGTATAGACCGCCGGCGCCACCTTGAGCAGCGGGATGAGCAGTGCGAAGATCGGCACCAGCATGACGATCAGCCGGTCGACCAGCACCGCCAGCCAGAAGGGCAGATAGCGCTGCAGGAAGGGCGGCCCCGACTTGAAATAGCGCGCCGCATCGGGTGATAGCGGCAGCATCTGGTCCTTGTACGACGGAAATTCGCCAGCGTCCTGGAAAAAGCCGGATTTGCCATGCACTTCGCTGGCGGTGCGTAGCAGCAAAGTTTGCAGGGCCGGGTGCAGGTCGTCGCGAATGATCAGGTTGGCCGTCGGGGCCAGCACCTTGATGTCGTCGGGCGGGAAGTCGCGGACCAGATCGGCCACCCCACGCGGGAAGGTCAGCTTGGTCAGGAAGGGAAAGCGGCGCTGGTAGGCTCTATCCTGGGCGAAGCTCATCAGCTTGACGCCGGGCGAGCGGATCAGCACCTGGACGACCGGGGCGTTCTCGGCGGCAATGATAAAAGCCGCGTCGATCCTGCCCTGCTGCAACTCCTCGGCCGCCTTCAGACCGGAGAGCGGGACCAGATGATCGCCCGCCTGAATGTCGTTGGCCGCGAGCAATTGCTGCGCCAACTGGCGCACCCCGGAACCTTCCTGGCCGATGGCGATGCGCTTGCCGCGCAACTCGGTCAGGCGCGTCAAATCCTTCTCGCCGCGGTAGAAGACCCAGACCGGCTCGTAAAACAGGCTGCCCAGCGACAACAGGCCGGAATCGTCTTCGGCATCCGGGTCTTCCTTGGGCGGCACCACACCGCCCTGGACGAAACCGATCTGCGCCTCGCCGCTCTTCAGGCGTTCGATATTCTCCAGAGAACCAGCCGAGGCCTTGACCTCAAGCTTGATGCCATCCCTGGCCAGAATCGTCGCGTAGCGCTGGGCGAACTGGTAATAGGCGCCGCTCTCGCCGCCCGTCGTGATGACGATTTTCTTGGGCGGCGCCGGCTCGACAAACTGGTAGGCGATCAGAAAGCCGATGGCGGCGAGCAGGATGATCCACCACGCGGTGGCGAACAAATCCCGCAACGAGAGCAAGCCTGCCTTGATCCTGGCCATCATGGCAGCAGAATGGTGGAGCCCGTCGTCTTGCGGGCTTCAAGATCGCGATGCGCCTGGGCGGCATCCTTCAGCGCATAGGTCTGATTGACCTCGACCCGCACCTGGCCGGAAGCGACAACATCGAACAGTTCAGCCCCCAGCGCCACCAGATCGGCCCGTTTGGCCGTATAGCTCATGATGGTCGGCCGCGTAATGAACAGCGAACCCTTCTGCGACAGGAGCAGCAGATCGAGCGGCGGCACCGGGCCGGAGGCATTGCCGTAGGCGACCATCATGCCCATTGGCCGCAGGCTGTCGAGCGAACCCATGAAAGTATCCTTGCCAACGCCGTCATAGACGACGGCTACCCCTTCGCCAGCGGTGATCTCGCGCACCCGCTGGGTGAAATTCTCGGTGCTGTAGTTGATCACATGATCGCAGCCGTGCGCCCTGGCCAGTTCGGCCTTGGCATCAGAGCCCACGGTACCGATCACCGTGGCGCCAAGCGCCTTAGCCCACTGGCAAAGGAGCAGCCCGACACCACCGGCCGCGGCATGCATCAGAATGGCATCGCCCGGCTGCACCCGGTAAGTCTTGCGCAGCAGGTAAGCCGCCGTCAGGCCCTGCAGCATCATCGCCGCCCCGGTTTCGAAACTGATCGCCTCGGGCAATTTGAGCAGGCGGTGCGCCGGGATATTGCGCACCTCGGCATAGGCGCCAATCGGCCCGCCGGCATAGGCGACGCGGTCGCCGACCTTGACCTCGCTGACGCCCTCGCCAACTGCTTCGACCACGCCGGCCCCTTCCAGGCCGATGCCCGATGGCAGGGGCAAGGGATACAAGCCGGTCCGGTGGTAGGTATCGATGTAATTGAGCCCGACCGCGTGCTGGCGTACCGTCGCTTCGCCGGGTGCTGGTGCGGGAAGATCGACCGTCTCCCAGCTCAGCACTTCCGGTCCGCCGGTCTGGTGAATGCGAATCGCCTGGGGCATGGTCGTCTCCTCGTTGTCGTTATCGGAACAAGGCGAGGTTATCACCCTGCCGAACTTCATTCCACCGTGAGGGCCAACCAGGCGATTCCCAGCCACTCATGCTGGGCGTAGAAGGAGTTATGGAGCGCCGAGGCACTGGGCAAAAAATCGGTGACAGTCGATGGACCGAGGCCGCCCGCCTTGAAGTGGGTTGGCGCTGGAATAACCTCCAGCCCGGCCGCCCGGAACAGGCGAACTGCCCGTGGCATGTGGAAAGCCTGGGTGACCAGCACGATGCGCCGGACGCCCGCCTTTTTGAGCATCGCCGCCGACAGGGCCGCGTTCTCGGCCGTGTCCTTCGACTGCATTTCGCGCCAGCGCACCGGCACCTTGAATTCGTTTTCCAGAATATCGGCCATTACCTCGGCCTCGGAGCGCGTCGCATTGGCAGGCCGCCCGCCGGAAACCAGGACGGGCAGCGCCAGGTGGCGAGCCAGCGTGGCGCCGTAACGGGTCCGGATCAGGGTGCGATCCGTGGCCGTATCGCCGCCGTACTCCTCGGCATCGAGTTCCAGGCCGCTACCCAGCACGACAATCGCCTGGGCGCCGGTCGCCTCCTGCAACACCGGCCCGGCCAGCCGCTCCAGCGTGCCCATCAAACCGCTGCCGACCAGCGGCAAGGATTGCAGCAACAGCAACAAGGCGCCAAAGCAAGCCAGCGAAAATGCCCAGCGCCGACGCCGGCCCAGGCCGGCCATGGCGATCAGCAGCAGGCCATTGCCCGGCGGCAGCAGCAAGGCCGATAGCAGACTCTTGAAAAACCAGGCGAGGGACATCGGTCGAGAAGACTACACCGGTGTCAGTTTCGCGTATTCCAGCGCCAGCCACTTCATGCCGGCCCCACCGAAATTCACCTGAACCCGCGCATCGGCGCCACGCCCTTCGGACGAAACGATCACACCGATACCGAACTTGGCATGCTCGACCGTCTGACCGACCCGCAAACCACCCGCTGCCGGCTCGGCATAGCCGCCCCCGAACGCGCCGAAGGCCGGCACAGCCGAGGCCGACTCCGCCTTCTTGTTCAGCTTGCGCATCAAGCCTTCCGGGATTTCATCCAGGAAGCTCGACGGCACGCAGTAACGCGTCTGGCCATGCAGCATGCGGGTCTGGGCGCAGGACACGTAAAGCCGCTGGCGCGCGCGGGTCACCGCCACGTACATCAGCCGGCGCTCTTCCTCCAACCCCTCTTTGCCCTCGTTGACCGAGTTCTCGTGCGGGAACAGGCCCTGCTCAAGGCCGCTGATGAACACCACGTCGAACTCCAGGCCCTTGGCGGCATGCACCGACATCAATTGCACCGCTTCCTGCCCTTCGCCGGCCTGATGCTCGCCCGCCTCCAGCGAGGCATGCGCCAGGAAGGAAGCCAGTGCCCCGCCTTCGCCGATGGCCCCCTCGTCGTCAATAAAGGTGGCCGCGGCATTGATCAGTTCATCAAGGTTTTCCAGCCGTTCCTGGCCTTCCTTCTCGACCCGGTAATGCTGGGCCAGGCCAGACTTCTCGACGACATGCTCGATGATCTCGGGCAAGGGCAGATTGGCCGTTTCCTGACGCAAGGTCTCGATCAGTCGGACAAAGGCGCCCACCGTCTGCCCTGCCTTGCCGGTCAGGGATGCCGCAGCGTTATAGAGGCTGGAATTGATCTGGTGCGCCGTCGCCTGAAGGTTTTCCAGCGAACGGGCGCCGATGCCGCGAGTCGGAAAATTGACGACGCGCAGGAAGGCCGTGTCGTCGTCCTGATTGCCCAACAGACGCAGGTAGGCCAGCGCATGCTTGATTTCCTGCCGCTCGAAGAAGCGCAGGCCGCCATAGACCTTGTACGGCACGCCCTTGGTGAACAGTTCGTGCTCGAGCACCCGCGACTGGGCATTCGACCGATAAAGAATGGCGATTTGCGTCGGCGAAGTCCCCTCGCGAACCAGTTCGCGAATTTCCTCGACGATGAAACGCGCCTCATCGAGATCGGAATAGGCTTCGAAAGCGCGGATCGGCTCACCGTCGCCAGCATCGGTCCACAGGTTCTTGCCCAGACGCTCGCGGTTGTTCTTGATGATGGCGTTGGCGGCGGCCAGGATGTTGCCGTGCGAGCGGTAGTTCTGCTCCAGACGGATGACATTGGCGCCGGCGCTGGTTTGGCAATAATCGCGCTCGAAATCGCGCATGTTGCCGACTTCGGCGCCCCGGAAACGGTAAATCGACTGGTCGTCGTCGCCGACCGCAAAGATATGCGCCCCGCCGCCGGCCAGCAATTTCAGCCAGGCGTACTGCAGGACGTTCGTATCCTGGAATTCATCGACCAGGATCTGCCGGAAGCGCTGCTGATAATGCGCCCGCAAAGGTTCGTTGCGCTGCAGCAATTCATAGCAACGCAGCAGCAATTCGGCGAAGTCGCACACCCCCTCGCGATTGCACTGGTTCTCGTACTCGGTGTAGATCTCGACACGCTTTTGCGTGTAGTTGTCGTAAGCCTCGGCCTGCGCGGCACGTACGCCCTGCTCTTTATGGGCGTTGATGAAATGGCACAACTCGCGCGGCGGATATTTTTCGTCGTCGATGTTCAAATTTTTCAGCAGGCGCTTGACCATGGCCAGCTGGTCGGCCGAATCGAGAATCTGGAAAGTTTGCGGCAGCCCCGCCTCGCGAAAATGCGCCCGCAGCAGACGATTGCACAGGCCGTGGAAGGTGCCGATCCACATGCCGCGGACGTTGATCGGCACCAGCGAAGACAGGCGCGCCGTCATTTCCTTGGCCGCCTTGTTGGTGAAGGTCACCGCCAGAACCCCGTGCGGCCCGACCTGGCCGGTCGAAATCAGCCATGCGATGCGCGTCGTCAGCACACGGGTCTTGCCGCTCCCTGCCCCAGCAAGAATCAAGGCATGGACAGGCGGCAGGGTGACCGCCTGCAACTGGGGAGAATTCAGATTGGCGAGCAGATCAGACATGAATTACTTCACAGAAAGTTATTACCAAAGGCGTAGAATGAACGCCAAAAAAAGCAACGTGGGAAATTGGTCAGGCCAATTTGTTGTTATTGTGCAACGCAACAAATCCAGGCCAACAGTTTTTTACACGCAGCAAAAGTAGGGCCAAGTATACTTGGCAAAAAATATATTGCAGTGCACAAAACTTTTTGCCCACAAGGCAGTCGTAATGCATAAGTAGCCACTCGCTACCAGTAGAAGGAGTAACAGCATGAATGCACCCAAGATCCTCCCCTGGATCGCCCGCAAAGCCGGCATCAGCGATGAGCTGGCCCTCAAGCTCTGGCGTCGCGCCGTCAGCGAAGCCGAGTACCTGACCGGCAAGGCCGAAGGTTCCGAGTTCTGGGGTCTGTCCGTCGAGCGTTTCCTCGCCATTGTCGAGGACGAAGTCGGCAACACCCCGAGCTACAGCCTGACCCCGGCCCCACAAATGTCGTGGATGTGGCGTCACCAGACCCGCATGTCCCTGCTCTCCCTGATGGCGGCGCAAAATGCCTACCGCTGCTGGCAGAACACGCTCGGAGACATGTACGGCCAAAAAAAAGCGGCGTGACCGGGCGACGCTGAAGTAATACCTAGTGATTGCGGCGCGTGCAGGCGCCGCAATCACCCACCCCCCGGTCACAGCAAGACAGCCGAAACATATCGGCCAGACACCCCGTATTTGCGGCCATCGCGAATCGCCAGAGTTGAACCGGTATAATCGGCGGTTACTCTCCGATTTCCAGCGAATGAACACCGCCATGCCCATGCAGGACAAATACACCCCGGCCGACATCGAGCGCGCCGCCCAGGACCACTGGAACAAGACCGGCGCCGCCCGCGCCGTCGAAGACGCCACCAAACCGAAGTACTACTGCCTTTCGATGTTCCCGTACCCATCCGGGAAACTGCACATGGGCCACGTCCGCAACTACACCATCGGCGACGTGCTGAGCCGCTTCCACAAGATGCAGGGCTACAACGTGCTGCAACCGATGGGCTGGGACGCCTTCGGCATGCCGGCCGAAAACGCCGCGCTGCAAAACAATGTGCCGCCGGCCGGGTGGACCTACTCCAACATCGATTACATGCGCAACCAGCTCAAGTCGCTCGGCTTCGCCATCGACTGGGAACGCGAATTCGCCACCTGCACGCCCGAGTACTATCGCTGGGAACAGTGGCTATTCACCCGCCTCTACGAAAGGGGCCTGGTCTATAAGAAGCTCGGTACCGTGAACTGGGATCCGGTCGACCACACCGTGCTCGCCAACGAACAGGTCATCGACGGCCGCGGCTGGCGTTCCGGCGCGCTCATCGAAAAGCGCGAGATCCCCATGTAT
Organism: Azonexus sp.; assembly: GCA_041909135.1. Classification (GTDB taxonomy): domain Bacteria; phylum Pseudomonadota; class Gammaproteobacteria; order Burkholderiales; family Rhodocyclaceae; genus Azonexus. The sequence continues at coordinate 77,357 of JAYREA010000006.1, forward strand.
TACATGAAGATCACCGCCTACGCCGAAGAACTGCTGAGCGAACTCGACAACCTGCCGGGCTGGCCCGAACAGGTGCGGCTGATGCAGAAGAACTGGATCGGCAAGAGCACCGGCGTCCGCTTCGCCTTCCCCATCACGCAAACCGGCGAAGCCGGCACTAACCTCCCCTCGCCCGGAACGGGAGAGGGGGCGGGGGAGAGGGCAGCAGAAGCTGAAAAACTGTGGGTGTTCACCACCCGAGCCGACACCATCATGGGCGTCACCTTCGTCGCCGTCGCCGCCGAACACCCGCTGGCTACCCGCGCCGCCGCCAACAACCCGGAACTTGCTGCCTTCATCGAGGAATGCAAGAAGGGCGGCGTCGCCGAGGCCGATATTGCGACGATGGAAAAGAAGGGGATGCCGACCGGTATCTATGTGACCCACCCGCTGACCGGCCAACAGGTCGAAGTCTGGGTCGGTAACTACGTACTGATGAGCTACGGCGACGGTGCTGTGATGGCCGTACCGGCGCACGATGAGCGGGATTTTGCCTTTGCCCTGAAGTACAACCTGCCGATCAAGCAAGTCGTCGCCGTTGAAGGTGAAACGGTGTTCAGCCATGAAGCCTGGGCCGAGTGGTACGCCGACAAGGTCAAGGGCAAGCTGGTCAATTCCGGCAAGTACGACGGCCTCGGCTACGAAGCCGCCGTCGACGCCATTGCCGCCGACCTCGCCGCCCAGGGCTTGGGTGACAAGAAAGTCCAGTTCCGCCTGCGCGACTGGGGCATTTCCCGCCAGCGCTACTGGGGCTGCCCGATCCCGATCATCCACTGCAAGACCTGTGGCGATGTACCAGTGCCGGACGAGCAGTTGCCGGTCGTCCTGCCCGAGAACGTCGAGATCACTGGCGCCGGTTCGCCGCTGGCCAAGATGCCCGAGTTCTACGAGTGCAAGTGCCCGAAGTGCGGCGGCGACGCCCGGCGCGAAACCGACACCATGGATACCTTCTTCGAGTCGTCCTGGTACTTCCTGCGCTACGCCTGCCCGGACAACGCCACGGCCATGGTCGACGAGCGCGTCGCCTACTGGTGCAAGGGCGGCATCGACCAGTACATCGGCGGCATCGAGCATGCCATCCTGCACCTGCTGTACTCGCGCTTCTTCACCAAGCTGATGCGCGATGTCGGCCTGATCGGCGACCTCGGCGAGCCTTTCGCCAACCTGCTGACCCAGGGCATGGTCGTCGCCCCGACCTTCTACCGCGATCTCGAGGGCGGCAAGAAACAATGGATCAACCCGGCCGACGTCGATGTCGTCACTGATGAACGCGGCCGCCCGACCGGCGCCACCTTGCGCGCCGACGGCCAGCCGGTGGTCATCGGCGGCACCGAGAAGATGTCCAAGTCGAAGAACAACGGCGTCGACCCGCAGGCCCTGATCGACCAGTACGGCGCCGATACGGCCCGCCTGTTCATCATGTTCGCCTCACCACCTGACCAGTCGCTGGAATGGTCGGACGCTGGCGTCGAAGGCGCCTTCCGCTTCCTGCGCCGTCTGTGGAAGACGACCTACGACCACGTCCAGGCCGGCCTCGTCGCCGCCTGCACCGGCAATGATGGCCTGAGCTCCGCCCAGGCCGACCTGCGCCGCAAGCTGCACCAGACCATGGGCAAGGTCGCCGACGACTACGGCCGCCGCAAGCAGTTCAATACCGCCATCGCCGCGGTCATGGAACTGTTGAACGCCTTCGACAAGACCGACCTCAAGGATGCCGCCGGCCGCGCGCTGGCCCAGGAGACCCTGGAAAGCATCGCCCTGCTGCTCTTCCCCATCGTCCCGCACATCGGCCAGGCGCTCTACGCCGAGCTGAAGCCGGGCGCTGATGCCGGCAACGCGGCCTTCCCGAAGGCCGATCCGGCCGCGCTGAAGCAGGACGAGATCGAGCTGATGGTGCAGGTCAACGGCAAGCTGCGCGGCGCCATCCGCGTTGCCGCCGAGGCCGACAAGGCGACGATCGAAGCGGCTGCACTGGCCAACGAAGACGCCATCAAGTTCATGGAAGGCAAGCCGGCCAAGAAGGTCATCGTCGTGCCAGGCCGTCTGGTCAATATCGTCGCTTAAGGAACCGCCATGCCGCTGTTGCGCCCGACTTTGCGTCAACTACTCGCCCTGATCCTGGCCCTGGCCCTCGCCGGCTGCGGCTTCCATCTGCGCGGCGTGGGCAGCGGCAACCTCCCCTACAAGACAATGTACATCTCGCTGCCGGACACGGCTGACGTCAATATCTGGCTGCAGCGCTACATCAAGGCCAGCGGCAGCACCGAGATCGTCGACGATGCGAAGTCGGCCGAGGCGATCTTCCAGCAAGTGTCAGACCTGCGCCAAAAGGCCATTCTCAGCGTCAACGCCCAGGGCCGGGTTCGCGAATATCGCCTGCAACTGGATTACCGTTTCCGCGTCGTCAATCAGAAGGGGCAGGTCCTGATCCCGCCCAACGAAATCAACCTGACCCGCGACATTACCTTCGACGACTCGAACGTGCTGGCCAAGGATCTCGAAGAAGGCCTGCTCTGGCGCGACATGAACAATGACCTGGTCAACCAGATCATGCGCCGCCTGAGCGTCATCAAGCCGAAAAACCCCGACCTCGAAGAAGAATAGTGGTCTGCCTCGCAGATAACGAAACATGAAAACTCGTCTTTGTCCCGCTGGCGTTGTTGCTCATCCTCGCAATAGCTTCGGCTATTGCTGCGGTTCGCGCCTAGCCAGCGGAACAAATCCTTCGCTTTCATTTTGTTCCGCAATCTGCGGGGCAGACCACTTGTAATGCTGCTCAAGGGCGAACAGCTGGCGGCGCACCTCGAGCGTGACTTGCGTCCGCTCTACGTGCTGTATGGCGACGATCCGCTACTGGTCATCGAAGCGGCCGACGCCATCCGCGCCAAGGCCCGCCAGCAGGGCTACAGCGAGCGCGAAGTGCTGACCGTGCTGCCGCAGTTCGACTGGGGAACCCTGCTCGCGGCAGGCGGCAACATGTCGCTGTTCGGCGATAAAAAACTGATCGACCTGCGCATTCCGACTGGCAAGCCGGGCAAGGAAGGCAGTTCGGCACTGCAGCAGTGGTGCCAGCACCTGTCAATGGACAACCTGCTGCTGATCACCTTGCCCGAGCTCGACTGGCGTGAGGAAAAGGCGGTCTGGTTCACCGCACTGGTCAATGCTGGTGTGGCGATCAAGCTGATGGCCCCGCCGCTAGCCGAACTGCCGGGCTGGATCGCCGGCCGCCTGCGTCGCCAGCAACAGAGCGCCGACCTCGACAGCCTGAAGTTCATCGCCGAGCGCGTCGAAGGCAACCTGCTCGCGGCCCATCAGGAAATCCAGAAGCTCGGCCTGCTCTACCCGGCTGGCCAACTGAACATGGCGCAGATTCGTGAGGCCGTGCTTAACGTTGCCCGCTACGACATCGACGGCCTGCGTGAAGCGCTGCTGGCGGGCGACATCGGCCGCCTGACCCGCACGCTGGATGGCCTGATGCAGGAAGGGGAACCAGCACCACTGGTCCTCTGGGCGATGAGCGAGGAAATCCGGGCGCTGACCATCATCCGGGCCGGCATCGATAGCGGCAAACCCGTCGACATGCTGCTCAAGGATGCCAAGGTGTGGGGACCGCGCGCCGTACCGGTCAAAAAAGCCCTGCAGCGCCTGAACACCGCAACGCTCGAAGCCGCCTTGAAACACGCCGGCAAGATTGACCGCATGGTCAAGGGCATCGGCTACGGCAACATCTGGGAAGAATTTCTGCGGCTGGGCCTGAGCCTGTGCGGGCCGGCCTCGCCGAAAACGGCCCGAAGCGTGTAAGCTCCACGCCAAAACAGCCGCGCCGGAGATCTTGCATGAAATCCCCCTCTACAAGCTTGGCCGCCGTTGCCCTGGCCATCGCCACCAGCCTGCCCGCTGCCGCCACGAACAATGTTCTGCCGCTACTGCCGCTCTCCCTGGAAGAGCTGATCGCCATCCCGGTCGTCACGGCATCGCGTCACGCCGAACTGCGCGAGCAAACACCTGCCCACGTCATGCTCATCACCCGCGAGCAGATACGCGACCGGCGCTACAAGAACCTGGCCGACCTGCTCGAAGACCTGCCCGGTGTCGATTTCCAGCGCGGCACCCGGTCGGCGCAATACAACAATTTCGTTTTTCAGGGCCACATCAGCAACAACAAGCTGTTGATCATGCTCGACGGCGTTCGCATCGACCATCCGGCCGGCGGCAAACTGCCGATCGCCGAAAACTTCGCCCTCTACATGGCCAAGCAGGTCGAGATTCTCTACGGCCCCGCGGCCGCACTCTATGGTGCCGATGCCGCGGCCGGTGTGATCAACATCATCACCGACAAGCGGGAAAGCCTTGGCGGCCAAATCGCCCTCGGCACCGGCAGCTTCGAGTCGCATGAAGGCAATTTCATGGTTGGCGGCAAGTTGGCCGACCGTGTTTCACTCAGCGTCGGCGCCCACCAGCAGCGAAGCGACCGGGGCGATCTCGGTAAGTATTACGCCAACGATTACCCCAAGCTCAACGCCAAGACCTTCGCCGGCACCACAGTCATCCCGGCCAACCAGCGCGAGGACTACACCGGCGGCATCAGCAGCAACAGCCAGTTTGCCCGGTTAGACATCGCCGACCTGACGATCAGTTTCTACCGCAGCCAGTTTCGCAGCTTGACCAGCACCGGCGACCAGACCAGGTACGCCATCTACGACGCGAACAATTTTTGGGACACGACGCTCGAAACCTGGTCCGGCAAGTACCGCTTCGACATTTCTCCGTCGCTGAGCGGCGAAACCATCGTTGACTACTCGACCTACGAAATCGATCCCGGCAGCCGGTACGTCAATGTCTTCACCGACTTCCAGAACCACGGTTACGACTACTCCTACGCCCGCCGCCGCGGCATCGAACAAAGCCTGAACTGGCGTGTCAGCGATCAACACACGGTACTTGCCGGCATCGGCTATCGCGATTATTTCGCCATAGAAACACCGGACCTGCCGCAGCCCTACAACCGTTCGGCCAGCCCGCAGGGGCAGGGCATGTATTACCCCAATACCAACAACACGCTGCCCATCGTCGGTAGCGAAATCAGTTACTACAACTGGTCCGGCTATCTGCAATGGCAGGCCCAGTGGGCGCCGACTTTCTCGACCATGATCGGCCTGCGCGAAGACTGGTACTCGACCTACGGCAGCAAGCTGAACCCGCGCGTCGGCGCCGTCTGGCAAGCGCTGCCCGGCAATTACCTGAAACTGCTTTATGGCGAGGCCTTCCGCACACCGTCGGCCGAAGAAATGCTCAGCGCCTTCGGCTCTTTCAGCGGCAGCAAGTCCGGCGGGCTGTATACCGGGTCGAATTTCCGGGTCCAGAACCGCCAGCTCGAACCGGAAAAAACCAAAACCCTGTCCCTGACCTGGGACTGGCGCGCCAGCCGCGATTTCAACCTGGTCACCAACGTCTACGCCACCAAGGTCGATGACGTAATCACTACCAAGAACGAAACAGTCTCCACCCAGTACATTCCCGGCGCCCTGCTCGTCAACACCACCTCCAAGCAAAACTCCGGGCAAGAGCGCTACCGGGGCATCGATATTGTCCCGCATTGGCAAGCCCACCTGGGCGGCGCCTGGATGGCCGACCTGTGGGGCAGCTACAGCTATATCAAGGGGGTCGTCCACGACACAGCCGACGGCATGGAATGGGACCAGACCAATATCGCGACGCACAAGCTCAAGCTCGGCACCACCTTCCGCTACCAGGACTGGCTGACCATCACCCCGCGCCTGCAATGGATCGGCGAAACCAATACCGGCCGCAAGAACAATTTCATCCCCGGCGAACGCCTGAAGACCGATGCCTACACGGTGGCCAGCCTGCACATTGGCGTGCACAAGCTGCTCGATGAACGTCTGTCCTTCTACGTCGACGTCTATAACCTGTTCGACCAGCGCTACTACAACGCTCACGGCTCATCGAGCACGGTGATGCTGCGGGTTCCCCAGCAACCGCGCACCCTGATGGGAACGGTCGAATACCGTTTCTGACCAGCCGGCGTGCTCATTCCGAACCTTCCCGCCGTGTTTCGCCAGACCCTCATTGCCGGGATCTGCCTGGGCCAAGGGCTGTTGCCCATGCCGGCGGCTCATGCCCAGGAGGTCTCCGAGTACGGCATGAAGGCCATCCTGTTCTACCGACTGTCGCAGTTCGTCTACTGGCCCGCCGACAGCAAGCCGCCGACGCCGCTGACCCTGTGCGTCGTCGGCAAGAACCCGTTTGGCAGCACGCTCACCCAGATCGACCAGAGCACCGCCATGATCGAGGTTCGGCAATCCCCCGGCGACCTGGGGGGCTGCCAGTTGCTGTTCATTCCGCGCAGCGAAGCCACCAATCTCGAGGCCTGGCTGAGCCGTATCGAGCCCCGCCGCCTGGTTAGCGTCTCGGACATCCCCGGCTTCGCCAGAGCCGGCGGCATGATCGAACTGCCGCTGGACGGCGAGCGCGTCGGCATCGTCATCAACCGGCGTAGCGCCCAGAAAAAGGGCTTCGAGTTCAGTGCGCAACTCCTGCGTCTGGCCAGGGTGATCGAGCCATGACGCCGATGATCAACGCCATGATCGCCCGACTGCTGCCCCAGCCAAGCATCCGCAACAAGCTGGTTGCACTGTCCTTTTCCTTCCTGCTGATCGTCGTCGGACTCGTCTTCTGGCTAACCTATTCCCAGCAGCGACACCTGCTGCAAACCCAGTGGTCCGAATCGATGGCCTCCCAGGCACGCCTGCTGGCCAACAATTCGCAGGCGGCCCTGGCTTTCGGGGATGCCCGGGAAGCCGAGCGACTGCTCGCCTCGCTCGCCATCAACCCGGCCATCCTGGCCAGCCGAACTGTGCTGCAGAACGGCAAGACGCTGGCCGAATACCGCCGGGCCGACGCCATCCATATCCGCTTTCCGGAGCATGATGCCGCAGTGATGCTGATGGATGATCATCTGCATGTTCGCGAAGCCATCCAGTTGACCGGACAAGCCACGCCGGCCGGCTGGATCGAGATGGTCGTCTCGCTCGAGCAATACCACATCCATATGCGGAACGCCTTGCGGGAAACCTTGCTGCTCCTGCTGCTGGCCCTGATCGTTGCCGTGTTGCTGACCCGCTTCGTGGTCGGCCGACTGACCGCGCCGCTGGAACAGCTCGACCAGCTCGCCAAGCGGATTTCACACGATGCCGGCCTGGCCGAACGGCTCAACCTCAGACGCCGGGACGAAATTGGCAGCCTCGGACAAAGCTTCGACCGCATGCTCGACTCCCTGCAGACCCGCGATCTCGAACTGAGCAGCTATCGCGACACGCTGGAGGAAATGGTCGAGGATCGCACCCGTGCGTTGCGGGAAGCCATTTCCGAAGCCCGTCGCGCCAACCGGGCAAAATCCGATTTCCTGGCCCGGATGAGCCACGAGATCCGCACCCCGATGAATGCCATCGTCGGCCTAAGCCACATGGTCCTCGACACACCGCTCCAGCCGCAACAGCGCGAATACCTGGAGCAGGTGGTGCAATCCTCGGAGTCGCTGCTCGGCATCATCAACGACGTGCTCGACTATTCGAAAATCGAGGCGGGCGGCCTGATTCTGGAACAACTCCCCTTTGAGCCAGGCAAGGTACTTCGCTCAAGCACCGGCCTGTTTGCCCTCAAGGCCCGGAGCCAGGGCATCGCCCTGAACCTTCCCGACGAGCGGAGTCTGCCCCCGCTTCTCATCGGCGATGCGCTGCGCCTCGGGCAGGTGCTGATCAATCTGGTTGGCAACGCGATGAAATTCACCGAGCGAGGCCAGATCGACATCGGCGTCACTCCTCTGGACAGCGAAAACAATACCGTCCGCCTCGCCTTCACCGTCAGCGATACCGGCATCGGCATTCCGGCCGAGCAGCAGGAGCACCTCTTCGCCCCATTCACCCAGGCCGACAGCAGCATTACCCGGCGTTTCGGTGGCACCGGGCTGGGTCTCTCCATCTGCCGCCAGTTGGTCGAGCTGATGGGTGGCGAGATCTCGGTCAGCAGCGCACCGGGCCAAGGCAGCACCTTCCGTTTCACCGCCCGCTTCGCGCTTCCGGAAAACCCGACCGGCGCCCCGGATCGTCGGCCGGACACGGCGTATCCGCAACAGCCGAACACCTTGCCGCGCTGGTCTGGCGAACGCGTGCTGCTGGTTGAGGACATCCCGATCAATCGAACCATAGCCGTTGCCATGCTCAAGAAGGCGGGCCTGGAAGTGGGCATCGCCACCAACGGCCAGGAGGCCATTGATCTGCTGCACAAGGAGAGCTTCCGGCTGGTCCTGATGGATATCCAGATGCCGGTCATGGATGGGCTGACGGCCTGCCGCATTATTCGGGCCGCCCCGAACTGGCGCGACCTGCCGGTCATCGCCATGACGGCCCACGCCACGACCGAAGACCAGCAGGCATCCCGGGATGCGGGAATGAACGCCCACCTCACCAAGCCGATCATCGCCGCCGTGCTCTATGAGGCCATCGCCCGCTACCTGCCGCCCACTGCCGCCGCCGCGCCGACGACACCCGCAAACAAGCCGGAGGCAGACTGGCCGCACATTGCAGGTGTCGATCTGATGCGCGGCCTGACCTTGCACATGCACCAGCCGGAACTGCTCCTGAAATCCGCTCATGCCTTCCGCCAGGACTTTGCCGGCGCCGCCAACAGCATTCGCCAATGCCTGGCCGATGCGCAGCGCACCGAGGCGATGCGCATCGCCCATTCGACGAAATCCGTTGCTGCCTCGCTCGGCGCCGGGGAGCTCGCCGACCTTGCCCGCCATCTGGAAAACGCCCTGAAGGACGAGCAGGAGGTTGCGTCACTGCTCGACAAGTTTGCGCTAAGCCTTGACGCGGTCATCGATGGCCTGGCCACCTTGCCGCAAGCGGCCACGGCGGCCTCGCCGGATACCCCTGGCAGCCTGGAATCCCTCTTTGTCTTGCTCGAAAACGATCTCGCCATGGCCAATGCGGCCAGCGAGGCGCATTTCGAACGCCTGCGCCAAGCCCTTGTCGCCGATAACTCGGATGCGGCCGACTATGAGAAGATACTGGCGGAGACAGGCGCCCTGATCGCCGACGTTGAATACGAAACCGCATTGGAAAAACTTCGAACCCTGCATCTGCAATGGAAATCCCGGCAGGCCTGACCCCCTTCCCCACGGTCCTCGTCGTCGACGACGAGAAGTCGAACCGCGACCTTCTGGCCGAGCTGCTCAAGCACGACTGTCGCGTCGCACTGGCCAAGAACGGGGTCCAGGCCATCGACCGCGCCCACGAACTGCAGCCCGATCTGATCCTGCTCGATGTGCTGATGCCGGACATGAGCGGGCACCAGGTCATCCAGTCACTGAAGCACGACGATGCGACCCGGCAGATTCCGGTCATTTTCATTTCCGCGCTCGATTCCCCGGAAGATGAAGAGCATGGCCTCGACCTCGGCGCCGTCGACTACATCACCAAGCCTTTCCATCCGTCCATCGTCCGCAAGCGGGTACGCAATCACCTGCAATCGGTGCACCATCGCCACCTGCTGGAAAACCTGGCGATGATCGACAGCCTGACCGAAATCGCCAACCGACGCCGCTACAACGAAGCGCTGGAAAACGAGTGGCGGCGGTGTGCGCGCAGCGACAGCCCGCTGTCACTGGCCATCATCGACGTCGACCATTTCAAGTTCTACAACGACCGCCTGGGACACGCCGCCGGCGACGTCGTCCTGCGCAACATCGCGGCGACGCTGAGCGACTTCATGCGTCGGCCGGGCGACCTTGTCGCGCGCTATGGGGGAGAGGAATTCGTCCTGCTGCTGCCGCAAGTGGATGCCGAAGCGGCCAGTCGCATCGGCAACGAAATCCGTGCGGCTGTGGAAGCCTTGCACCTGCCGCACCCGGGTTCACCGGCCAGCCAATATGTCACCATCAGCCTCGGCGGCATGACGGTAACACCGACCAGCGGGCAGGTTGACCCGCAATTCTTTCAGGAAGCCGACGCTGCGCTGTACAAAGCCAAGGCAGCAGGCAGGAATCGGATGGTCTGGCAGCAGGCGGCCAGACCTTGAACGATCAAACGCTTGGTTCGTCGGCCGGCAAATCAGGATCAAGGTCTTCCCAAATGCAGGAACACTCCTTGCGGACATCGTGGAGTCCGGGCTTGGCCGCTTCCTGAACCAGGCATTCACCCTCGCAATCTTCGGAAACCACTACCAGTTTCATTTCGGCATCTACCTGGCGTTCACCATCCCAGTAGCTGCACGTGGCACAGACCTTGACCTCGGTCGGCAGTATCAATTTTTCGGCCATCTGATCCTCGATGGAAAGCCCTGTTATCGTTGCGGATAAGAGTTTACCCTGTTCAGGAAGTTCCCCGTAATTTGTCTGGCTATAATGTTTCTTTGCCCAGCACAAAGAACATCATGGACATCAAGCACTACATGCACACCGTCGGCCGCCAGGCCCGTGCTGCTTCACGCCGCCTGGCCGGCGCCACGACGGCCGAAAAGAACGCCGCCCTGCTCGCCATCGCCGCCGCCATCCGCCGCGAAAGTGCCGCCCTGGTCGCCGCCAACCAGGAAGACTTGGCCGCCGCCCGCGCTGCCGGACTCGACACCGCCATGCTCGACCGCCTGACGCTATCCGCCAAAGGCGTTGAAAACATGGCCGAAGGGGTCGAACAAGTTGCCACGCTGGCCGACCCGATCGGTGAGATGACCGACATCAAATACCGCCCGTCCGGCATCCAGGTCGGCAAGATGCGCGTCCCGCTTGGCGTCATCGGCATCATCTATGAAGCCCGCCCGAACGTGACGGCCGATGCCGCCGCGCTGTGCCTGAAGTCCGGCAACGCCGCCGTCCTGCGCGGCGGTTCGGAAGCCATCCGCTCCAATCGCGCCATCGCCGCGCTGGTCCAGGAAGGTCTGAAGGCAGCCGGGCTGCCGGCTGATGCCGTGCAGGTCATCGACACCACCGACCGCGCCGCGGTTGGCGAACTGATCACCATGCGCGAATTCATCGACGTCATCGTGCCGCGCGGCGGCAAGGGCCTGATCGCCCGCCTGCTGGCTGAGTCGCGCGTGCCGATGATCCAGCACCTGGACGGCAACTGCCACGTCTACCTCGAAGCAGAAGCCGATCCGAACAAGGCGCTGAAGATCGTCGAGAACGCCAAGACCCAGCGCTACGGCACCTGCAACACGGCCGAATCGCTGTTGGTGGACCGCTCCGTCGCCGCCATGCTGCTGCCGCCGATTGCCGACATGCTGACGGCCAAGGGCGTCGAAATCCGCGGCTGTGCCGAAACGCAGGCCATCGTGCCGAACGCCATCGCCGCCACGGAAGAGGACTACTACACCGAATACCTGGCGCCGATCATCTCGGTCAAGGTCGTGGCCGGCATCGATGAAGCGATCGAGCACATCAACAAGTACTCGTCGCACCACAGCGAGGCCATCGTCACCGACAACCATCCGAAGGCCATGCGTTTCCTGCGCGAAGTCGATTCGGCCTCGGTGATGATCAACGCCTCGACGCGCTTTGCCGATGGTTTCGAGTACGGTCTGGGCGCCGAGATCGGCATCTCGACCGACAAAATCCACGCCCGTGGCCCGGTCGGTCTGGAAGGGCTGACCAGCCAGAAGTGGGTCGTACTCGGCGACGGGCACGTGCGGGGCTAACCTGCGACATCCGCAATACGTCATTCCCGCGAAAGCGGGAATCCAGTGACTTTCCTGGGTTCCCGCCTGCGCCCCCCAAGGGTACTTCCTACGGGGCGCGGGAACGACAAACCCACGGGAGCACTTCAATGGCCAAGGCTAGTTTCAACTGGGAAGACCCGCTGCTGCTCGATTCGCAGCTCGCCGCCGACGAGCGTCAGGTCCGCAACGCCGCCCGGACCTTCGCCCAGAAGGCCCTGCAGCCGCGCATTCGCGATGCCTTCCGCAACGAAACCACCGACCCGGCCATCTTCCGCGAAATGGGCGACATGGGCCTGCTCGGCCCGACCCTGCCGCCGCAATACGGCGGCGCCGGCCTCAACTACGTTTCCTACGGCCTGATCGCCCGCGAAATCGAGCGCGTCGACTCGGCTTACCGGACACTGCTCAGCGTCCAGTCATCGCTGGTCATGCTGCCGATCTTCGCTTTCGGCTCCGAGGAACAAAGACAGAAATACCTGCCAAAACTGGGCAAGGGCGAATGGATCGGCTGCTTCGGGCTGACCGAGCCGAATTCCGGTTCCGACCCCGGCAGCCTGGCCACCCGCGCCCGTGCGGTACCCGGCGGCTGGAAACTGTCGGGCAGCAAGAACTGGATTTCCAGCGCCCCGCTGGCTGACGTGTTTGTCGTCTGGGCCAAGGACGACGATGGCGTGATTCGCGGCTTCATTCTCGACAAGGGCATGGCCGGGTTGTCGGCGCCGGTCATCCACGGCAAGGTCGGCCTGCGCGCGGCGATCACCGGCGAAATCGTCATGGACGAGGTGTTCGTGCCCAGCGAGAACCTGCTGCCCGGCGTGACCGGCCTGAAAGGCCCGTTCACCTGCCTGAATTCGGCGCGCTACGGCATCGCCTGGGGCGCTCTCGGCGCCGCCGAAGCCTGCTGGCACACGGCCCGCCAATACACGCTGGACCGCAAGCAGTTCGATAAGCCGCTGGCCGCCAACCAACTGGTGCAGAAGAAGCTGGCCGACATGCAAACCGAAATCACCCTCGGCCTCCAGGGCGCGCTGCGCCTCGGCCGCATGATGGACGACGGCAGCGCGACGCCGGAAATTGTCTCGATGATGAAGCGCAACAGTTGCGGCAAGGCCCTCGACATCGCCCGCACCGCCCGTGACATGCTGGGCGGCAACGGTATTTCGGACGATTTCGGCGTCATCCGGCACTTAGTGAACCTCGAAGTGGTCAATACCTACGAAGGGACGCACGATGTGCACGCCCTGATTCTTGGCCGGGCCCAGACCGGGATTTCGGCTTTCTAGGCATCACCGGAGGCCCACCATGCAAACCCGCCCGAACCAGACCTATCAGGCCATCGTCGCTGCTCCCGGATTCTGCCTGGGCGTACAGTGCGACGCTGACGAAATCACCGGCATCGATTTTCTCGAACCACGCCCGGAAATCACCGCCAGTTCTCCGCTCGCCGCCGAAGCGGTCCGCCAGCTCAAGGCCTACATCGCCGACCCGAATTTTGCCTTTGGCCTACCCCTCAGACCAGCGGGCACGACCTTCCAGCGCCGAGTCTGGGAACAAATTTCCGCCATCCCGACCGGCCAGACGCACACCTATGGCGAAGTCGCGAAAAACCTGAAGAATGCCCCACGCGCCGTCGGCCAGGCTTGCGGATCGAACCCTTACCCGGTCGTCGTCCCCTGCCACCGCGTCGTCGCCACGGGCGGCGGACTGGGCGGTTTCGCCCGCGAACGGGGCGGTTTCCTGCTCGACGTCAAGCGCTGGCTGCTGACGCATGAAAATAGCCTCCCAGGCTGACCTTTCCGAGATCGACAATTTCTGCGACGCCCTGTGGCTGGAAGACGGCCTGGCCAAGGCGACGCTGGACAGCTATCGCTCCGATCTCAGCCGGCTGGCGCTGTGGCTGGCCAACAACGCGTCCGAACCGCTGCTCGACCTGCGCGAAACGACGCTGACCGCCTTCATCGCCCATCTCGCGAAGCAAACCCGCGCCACTTCGCAAGCCCGCTATCTGTCGACGCTGCGCCGCTTTTACCGCTGGCAACTTGGCCGCGGCCGCATCGTCGCCGACCCGACGCTCAAGCTGGCCAATCCAAGCCGTCCCTCGCGCCTGCCCAAGGTGATGTCGGAGAAGCAGGTCGAATCCCTGCTCGACGCTCCGGACCTCGATACCCCGCTCGGCCTGCGCGACCGCGCCATGCTCGAAACCATCTACGCCACCGGCCTGCGCGTCTCGGAACTGGTCAATCTCAGGCTGCACGAGGTCAGTCTGGCCGACGGCGTGCTGCGCGCCCTCGGCAAGGGCAGCAAGGAACGTCTGGTGCCGCTCGGCCAACTGGCCATCGAGTGGATCCAGCGTTACCTGAACGAAGCCCGGCCGGACATCCTGAACGGCCAGCATAGTGACGACCTGTTCGTCACCGCCCGCGGCAGCGCCATGACCCGCCAGGCCTTCTGGCAACTGATCAAGCGCTACGCCCTGATCGCCGGCATCGCGCCGGAAAAGCTCTCCCCGCACGTCCTGCGCCATGCCTTCGCGACCCACTTGCTCAACCACGGCGCCGATCTGCGTGTCGTCCAGCTGCTGCTCGGCCACGCCGACATTTCGACCACCCAGATTTACACCCACGTCGCCCGCGAACGCCTGAAGACGCTGCACGCCGAGCATCATCCGCGCGGCTGAAAGAAAACGCATGTCACCGATTGCCCTCAACGAAAACGAAGTCGAATTCATCGCCATCCGCGCCCAAGGCGCGGGCGGCCAGAACGTCAACAAGGTGTCGAATGCTGTGCATCTGCGCTTCGACATTGCCGCCTCCAGCCTGCCCGAGGAAATCAAAACCAAACTGCTCGCCATGCGCGACCAGCGGATCAGCAGCGACGGCATCGTCGTCATCAAGGCGCAGAAGCATCGCAGCCTCGAACGCAACCGTGAAGATGGCCTGGTCCGCCTGCGCGAACTGATTGCCGCAGCTGCCTTCGTACCGACCGTGCGGCGGGCGACCAAGCCGAGCCGCAGTTCGCAACGAAAGCGCGTCGACAGCAAGGTCAAACGCGGCCAGGTCAAACTGCTGCGCAGCCGTATCGACGAATGACCAGTGGCACTACCCCGCCCGGCACGCCACTGCCGCGCTGCAACCAGTGCGCCCATTACTTCATCACCCATGAACTGCCGTTCCGCTATGGCTGCCGGGCGCTTGATTTCAAAAGCCGGCGCCCGCCGGGGCTCGATGTGATGGCGGCCTCCGGTCAAAGCTGCTTCTATTTCCAGCCCAAATCGCCCTTAAACCAGGCGGGGTAGAATAAAACCCGAACCATGAACTGATCGCCCTTCCCATGAGCAAAGCCGACCACGCCCCCGAAACCCAGGCCACCAAGTTCCTCAAGGCGAACAAGGTGCCTTTTTCCACCCACCTCTACGCTTACGAAGAGCACGGCGGGACCAAGGTTTCCGCCCGCGAACTGAACGTGGATGAACATGCGGTCGTGAAAACGCTGGTGTTCGAAGATGAAAACGCCAAGCCACTGATCGTGCTGATGCACGGCGACTGCAAGGTATCGACCAAGGAACTGGCCCGGCAGGTCAATTGCAAGAAGGTCGAGCCGTGCAAGCCGGAGGTCGCCAACCGCCACACCGGCTTCCTGGTCGGCGGCACCAGTCCGTTCGGCACCAAGAAGGCGATGCCGGTGCATGTTGAAAAGACCATCCTCGACCTGCCGCTGATCTACATCAACGGCGGCCGGCGCGGCTTTCTGGTCGGCATCCATCCGCACGACATCCTGCGCGTCCTGCACCCCAAGGTTGTCGAGGCAGCGCTCAAGGGCTGATTATCAATCGCAATCGATCGTATTTAATCAATCGATTGGCACTATAAACCAGCAGTCCGTAAAGTGGCACTCAAGACAAAGGAGCGCCACCATGACCCAACTCGTCATTCAGCATTACGCCAAACCCGCT
Organism: Azonexus sp.; assembly: GCA_041909135.1. Taxonomy (GTDB): domain Bacteria; phylum Pseudomonadota; class Gammaproteobacteria; order Burkholderiales; family Rhodocyclaceae; genus Azonexus. Next base: position 93,081 of record JAYREA010000006.1, read on the forward strand.
GCCCGCCGCCACCTGTGGATAGGCCTTGCGATGGCCATGGTCGCCGTCGCCTTCGGTATCGAACAGGCCATCGAATGGCTGACCGCCCACCCGATGGCCGCCAAGGGGCTTGAGGCGAGCCTCCTCGCCGGTGCAGCCACCGGCCTCGGCGCGATTCCCGTGCTCTTGCTCCGCCGTCCCTCCGAGCGCCTGATGGCCCCGATGCTCGGCCTGGCCGGCGGCATGATGCTCGCCGCCAGCCTCTTTTCGCTGCTAGTCCCGGCCGTGCAGACCGTAGCCGCCAGCGACGCCGTCTGGTCGCTCGGCATTGCCACGGCAACCGCCCTGCTGGCCGGCGTCGCCGCCATGCAGATGCTGGATCGCCGCTTGCCGCACGAGCACGTCGAAGAAGTCGAAAGCAGCGGCATGCAACCGAATGTCGCGCTCGTCGTCGCAGCCATCGCCATCCACAACGTACCCGAAGGGCTTGCCGTCGGCGTTGCCGCGGCGGCTGGTGCCGACCACGGCATGAGCCTCGGCATCGCCTTGCAGAACATCCCGGAAGGCTGGATTGTCGCCAGTGCCATGGTGGCACTCGGTGCCGCGCCGTTGCGCGCAGCCCTGATCGCCCTCGGCACCGGGCTGGTAGAGCCGGTAGGCGGCTTGTTCGGGGTGATCGCCAGCACAATGGCCGGCGCGGCCTTGCCTCTCGCCCTCGCTGCTGCTGCCGGTGCGATGTTGTGGGTGGTCAGCCACGAGATGATCCCGGCCTCGCACAAGCCGGGCCGTGTCGGCGCCGGTACGGCCGGGCTCGCTGCCGGCTTCGCGGTAATGACGACCTTGGCCAGCGTTTTCTGATCGACGCAAAACGATCGTTGTTCGTGGCGAACTAATTCAAACAGCGTTTGTCTTTCCTCTGCAGCCCAACCCCAATAGAGGAGACGAACCATGCCGAATCGCGCCGCAATCAAGATCATCCAGAATCGTCACTTTCTGACCAGCACGCCGGAAAAAAGCGTCCGCGCCGTGGCCGCCCATATGCGCGACAACAACGACAGCGTCGTTCTGGTTGTCGCGCCGGAGGACGGCAAGCTGCTCGGTATCTGCACCGAGCGCGACCTGGCCTTCAAGGTGCTGGCCGCCGGCCTCGATCCGGCCAGCACACCGGTCAATACGGCCATGACTGCCGATCCGCAGACCATCCTGCCCGAAAAGCCCTTCGGCCATGCGCTGCACATCATGCACGAAGGCGGCTTCCGCCATTTACCGGTGGTCTTGCCGGATGGTCGGCCGATCGGTGTGCTGTCCTCGCGCGACGCACTCGGCCTGGAGGCGCTGCATTTCTTCCAGGAACTCGACCAGAAGGAAGTTTTGACCGAAATTCTGTAGCCGCCGCTCCTCGGCCGACACCCGCCGGGTGTCGGTCAGATCGAGCGTTCGATGATCACGCCGACGCGCTTGACGCCCGGCATCATGCCCAGCTTGGCGACGGAAACCCGCACCCAATGGACGGCAAAGGTTTCCAGCACATAGGTCGCCACATGCTCGGCCAGTGCCTCGATCAGGTTGAAATGGACGGCAGCGAGGTCGGCACGCAAACGGTCGACCACGACCGCGTAATCCACCGTGTCGCGGATATCGTCGCTGGCCCCGGCGGAGGCCGTTGAAACACCGATCTGCAGTGAGATTTCGACCGTCTGCGGCATGGCCTTCTCGCGCGGATAGATGCCTATCCAGGTTTCGGCGCGCAGTTCTTCGAGGAAAATGATGTCCATAGGGCGGTCGACCGCAGCAGCGGTGTAAAATTTGGCGCGATTGTACCTCAGCGACCAAAGTCACCTAAGCGCCCCATGCAAATAGCCCTCGCCCTCGTTGCCGCCTACCTGCTCGGCTCCGTTCCCTTCGCCATGATTTCCTCGAAACTGTTCGGCCTGGCCGACCCGCGCACCTACGGCTCGGGCAACCCTGGCGCCACCAATGTGCTGCGCAGCGGCAACAAGAAAGCCGCCCTGGTCACCCTGCTCGGCGATGCCCTCAAAGGCTGGGCGGCGGTCTTCATCGCCCAGCGCATGGGCTTCTCGGACACTGTGATCGGCCTCGTCGCACTGGCCGTCTTCCTCGGCCACCTTTACCCGGTTTTCCTGAAATTCAAGGGCGGCAAGGGTGTCGCCACCGCCGCCGGCGTGCTGATCGCGCTCGACCCGCTGCTCGGCCTGGCCGTTGCCGGCACCTGGCTGTTCATGGCCTATGCCTTCCGTTACTCATCGCTGGCCGCCGTCGTTGCCGCCGGCATGGCCCCGGTCATTTCCGTGTTGATGCACGGCGGCAACGGCCAGACCGTGGTTGTCGGCATCCTCGGCATGGCCCTGATCGGCAAGCATTGGCAAAATATCCAGCGCCTGATGGCCGGCCAGGAATCGAAGATCGGCAGCAAGAAAAAGGCTTGAGGCGCAGCGCCTTGACGAACAATGCCGGTTCGCCGGCATTTTTTTCACCCGCCCGATAGCAAAATACAATTCAACCTATTCGATCAATCGATTGGATCAATAATTGGCGTTTATCCATACTGCTTCCATCAGGTCAAAACGACCTGGCAACTTCAGGAGGCCATCATGATTTCCAATTTCATTGACCGCTGGTTCAACGAACTGTTGGCATGGGAACCGGCTATCGACATTCTGGCCACCCTGCCAGACAATTTCTGACACCACGGCCAGGGCAGGCAGGCTCAAGGCGCTCGGCATCACGCCCAATCCAATCCAACGAATGAACCAAAATGGAGCGCCCCCCTCCAATACGGACTTCATCTTCCATCTCAAGGATAAGCAATGACCCAAACCGTTACCCTCGGTGGCAACGCCATCACCATCAGCGGCAAGTTCCCGACCAAGGGCGATACCGCCCCGGCCTTCTCGCTGGTCGCCAAGGATCTGTCCGATGTCACGCTTGCCAGCCTGGCCGGCAAGCGCAAGATCCTCAACATTTTCCCGAGCATCGACACGCCGACCTGCGCCACATCCGTCCGCCAGTTCAACGCCAAGGCCAACGGCCTGCCGAACGCCGTCGTCCTCTGCATTTCGGCCGACCTGCCCTTCGCTCAGAACCGTTTCTGCGGCGCCGAAGGACTGGACAATGTGATCACGCTATCGACGATGCGCGGCCGCGAATTTCTCGAAGCCTACGGCGTCGCCATCACCTCGGGCCCGTTGGCTGGCGTTGCAGCCCGTGCAGTCGTCGTCCTTGATGAAAACAACAAGGTGATTCACAGCGAACTGGTCGGCGAAATCAAGAACGAACCCGATTACGCCGCCGCGCTGGCTGCGCTCTGAGGCAAAAGCATGCCGACAAGCACTCTCAAGGAATTTGAAGAGCAAGCGCTCGCCGAAGGATTCGACGAGGTGCTTGAACGGAGTTGGCCGGCCGACGCACAGCTCGATACGCACACTCACCCGTTCGCCCTGAAAGCGAGGGTGGTGCGCGGCGAAATGTGGCTGACCGTCGGCAGCAAAATGCAGCACCTCAAGGAAGGCGACGATTTCGCGCTTGACCGCGAGGTGGCGCATGCCGAACGTTATGGCCACCAAGGCGCCACCTACTGGGTGGCTCGCCGCAACTAGGGGAGATGGTCATGGGCAAAAAGTGCTGCAAGACCAGTCCGCCCTGCAAGAACTGCCCGAAACGTCGGAAAAAGGCTGGCCCACCCCACGAACGGGGTGGTTCGGTCTGCTACTTGGTGCCGCTGACCGACATTTCCATCAAGGGCCAGCGCGGCTGCACGGCAAAACTGCCCGCCGCCTTGGCTGCTGAACCGGACTGCAAGCGCAAGGAACCGGCCAATGCGATCATCGCGCCGTTGTCGGTGCAGAACTCCAATTCGGGGTAATAAACGCGGAAGCGCTTGCGGCGTGCTTCGTCGTCCAGCGTGGCGCGCAACTGCTTGTTGGCACCGACGCCACCGGCCACCACGAGTTGCTTCAAGCCAGTCTGCTTCATCGCCTTCAGCGACTTCTTGACCAGTACCTCGACGATGGCCTCCTGAAACGCCCGCGCCGCATTGGCCTTGAATTCGTCGGTCATTTCGTCGGCATGCTCGCGAACCAGCGTCAGGACGGCCGTCTTCAAGCCGGAAAAGCTGAAACTGAGATCACCGGAATGGAGCATCGGGCGCGGCAATTCGTAAACGCCGGGCGTTCCCTGTTCGGCCAGCTTCGACAGCAAGGCACCGCCGGGATAAGGCAAGCCGAGCAACTTGGCGCTTTTGTCAAAAGCCTCGCCAGCGGCATCGTCCAGCGTTTCGCCGAGCAGTTCGTATTCGCCGACAGCGGTCACCCGCATCAACTGCGTATGACCGCCAGAAACCAGCAGCGCAACAAACGGAAAAGTTGGTGGATCGCTCGACAACAGCGGCGACAGCAAATGGCCTTCAAGGTGATGCACCGGGATGGTCGGCTTGTCGATGGCCACCGCCAGCGCCTCGGCAAAGGCGCAACCAACCAGCAAGGCGCCAGCCAGACCGGGGCCGCGCGTGTAGGCGACGGCATCCACGTCGTCCAGGGTCTTTCCTGCCTGCCCCAGAGCCTCGCGTAATAAAGGCACGACCCGCCGGATATGGTCACGCGACGCCAGTTCCGGCACGACGCCACCGTACTCGGCGTGCATCGCCACCTGGGAATAGAGGGCATGGGACAACAGGCCGGCTTCGCTGTCGTAGAGCGCAATACCGGTTTCGTCGCAGGAAGATTCAACGCCAAGGACTAACATGGGAGGCATTTTAACACTTGGAGCAGCAAGGTTTTCTGGCATATACTGTTGGGCTCTCCGCAAATATGCGGATACAAATTTTGCGCGCACTGCCTTTTACTTGACCTGGCAGGCGCCTAACGGAAGGGGGTGATTTACATGCCGAACATTCGTGTCAAGGAAAATGAGCCGTTCGAAGTTGCTATCCGCCGCTTCAAGCGCACGGTCGAAAAGACTGGCCTGCTGACCGAACTGCGTGCCCGTGAGTTTTACGAAAAGCCCACGACCGAACGCAAGCGCAAGGCTGCCGCTGCCGTTAAACGCCAGCACAAGCGCCTCCGTAGCCTGACCCTGCCGCCGAAACTTTACTAATCAGTAAATTTCGCCGCACCAAAGAGCCGCCAGCCTCAACAGCCGGCGGCTTTTTTCTTTAGTTTCGAGAAATTAGTTATTAGTAGCGAGCAAAGACAAAACCACCGCCGTCCGACTAACAACTAACGACTAACCACTAGCAGCTAAAAAAATGACTCTCAAAGCACGCATCACCGAAGACATGAAAACGGCCATGAAGGCCAAGGAATCGGCCAAGCTGAGCGCAATCCGCCTGCTGCTCGCGGCCGTCAAACAAAAGGAAGTCGATGAGCGCATCGAACTCGACGACACCGCCGTCGTCGCCGTCATCGAAAAGCTGACCAAGCAGCGCAAGGACAGCGTCACCCAGTACGAAGCCGCTGGTCGCCAGGAACTGGCCGATGCCGAGAAATTCGAAATCACTGTTCTCGCCGCCTACCTGCCGGAAAAAATGAGCAGCGAAGAAACAGCCGCTGCCGTCGCCGCGGCCGTCGCCGAAACCGGTGCCAAAGGCCCGGCCGATATGGGCAAGCTGATGGGCGTCCTGAAGCCCCGTCTGGCCGGCAAGGCCGACATGGCGGAAGTCTCGAAATTGGTCAAGGCAGCACTGGCCGGTTAAAAAGCGGTGATTCCTGATTCGTTCATTCAGGATTTGCTGGCCCGGGTCGACATCGTCGACCTGGTGGACGGCTTCGTGCCGCTGAAGAAAGCCGGCGCCAATTACGCCGCCTGCTGCCCTTTCCATAACGAGAAATCGCCGTCCTTCACGGTCAGCCCGACCAAGCAGTTCTACCACTGCTTCGGCTGCGGCGCCCACGGCACGGCGATCAGCTTCGTCATGGAATATCAGGGCCTCGGCTTCGTCGATGCCGTCAAGGATCTGGCCACCCGGGCCGGCATGCAGGTACCGGAAAGTGAAGGGCGCAGCTTCAAGGATGAAAAACCGGGGCAGACCCGGACGCTGATCGAAGTGATGGCCCGCGCCGCGGCCTACTACAAGGACCAGCTGAAGAAATCGCCGCGCGCCATCGAGTACTGCAAGAAGCGCGGTCTGACCGGCGAAGTCGCCGCCCGCTACGGCATCGGCTATGCGCCAGACGGCTGGCAGAACCTGCAGGAAGTCTTCCCCGACTACAACGCCGACGAACTGAAAATCGCCGGCCTGGTCATCGAGAACGAAGCCGGCCGCCGCTACGACCGTTTCCGCGACCGTCTGATGATCCCGATCATCAACCCCAAGGGCGAGATCATTGCCTTTGGCGGCCGGATCATCGATCAGGGCGAGCCGAAATACCTGAACTCGCCGGAAACCCCGCTGTTCGAGAAGGGCCGCGAACTATTCGGCTTGCCGCAGGCCCGCCAGGCCCTGCGCGAAACCGACACCGCCATCGTCACCGAAGGTTACATGGACGTCATCGCGCTATCGCAAAATGGCGTCGGCAACGCGGTGGCAACACTCGGCACGGCGACCACGGCGACCCACGTCACCAAGCTGCTGCGCCAGGTCGACCGCATCGTCTTCTGCTTCGACGGCGACAACGCCGGGCGTAAGGCGGCGTGGCGGGCGCTGGAAAATTCGCTGGAAGCCCTGGCCGACAACAAGCGCCTGGCCTTCATCTTCCTGCCCCAGGAGCACGATCCGGACAGCTACATCCGTGAATTCGGCAAGGAACAGTTTGACCGGCAAGTCACGCAGGCGATGCCGCTGTCCGACTTCCTGCTCCGGGAACTAGCCCAGCGCTGCGACCTGACCAGCTCGGAAGGCAAGGCACAGCTGATCTACGAAGCCAAGCCCCTGCTGCTCAAGCTGCCGACCCCGCTGCTCCGCCTGCAACTAGTCAAGCGCCTGGCCGAGGCCAGCGGCTTTGCCCAGGCCGAGGTCGAACGCCTGTGCGAGCTGAAATCCTACATCCCTGCCGCGCCACCGAGGGCCAAGCGCACCGCGCCGTCGCTGACCCGCAACCTGCTGCGCATCGTGCTGCACAAGCCGGAACTGGCCGCCCAACTGCCGATAGCACTGCTGCCTGACACGCCTGAACGCGCCGCCCTGACCCGCCTTCATCAGCTGGTCACAGCCAAGCACGAAACTGCCAGCTACGCCGGTCTGCGCGAACAACTGCGCGGCCTGCCGGAAGAAAGCATCATCGAAAACGCCGCGTCGGAACTTCTCGGCCTGCCGTTTGACGAAGAAGGGGCGGAGATGGAATTCCGCGATACGCTGGAAAAACTTCAGGAAGGCGGCGAGAAGCGCGCCTTTGCCGAACTTCAGACCAAGGCTCAACAATTCGGCGTCGCCGGACTGAGCGCCGCCGAGAAACAGGCTTACATCCAGTTCCTCACCACCAAGGCAAATCGTAGCTAAGTTGTGGTAAAATCTACGGTTTTCTCGAATTCTATGGATCGTGTTCATGGCTAAGGCAAAAGACATCGCTAAGGAAGCCCCGAAGGCTCGCACCAGCAAGGCCAAGGATAAAGCCGCCGAAAAGGCGCTGCTCCAGGGCCAGATGGCTGAGACGCCGGAACCGCTTGATGCCGAAGCGCGCAAGCTGCGCCTGAAGGCCCTGATCAAGCTGGGCAAGGAACGCGGCTACCTGACTTACGCCGAAATCAACGACCACCTGCCGGATGACGTGGTCGACGCCGAGTCCATCGAAGCGATCATCTCGACCTTCAGCGAAATGAGCATCCAGGTTTTCGACGAAGCCCCGGCGGCCGAAGACCTGCTGATGTCCGACACGGCTGCGGTTGCCGCCGACGACGAGGAAGTCGAAGCGCAGGCCGAGCAGGCCCTGTCCACCGTTGACTCCGAATTCGGCCGCACCACCGACCCGGTCCGCATGTACATGCGTGAAATGGGCTCAGTCGAACTCCTCACCCGCGAAGGCGAAATCGAGATCGCCAAGCGGATCGAGGAAGGCCTCAAGCACATGATCCAGGCGATCGCTGCCTGCCCGACGACCATTTCCGACATTCTCGAATTGGCCGCCAAGGTCGAATCCGATGAAATGCGCATCGACGAACTGGTCGATGGCCTGATCGATCCGAACGCGGTAGAAGAAGCCCCGGCCGCCGAAATGCCGGAAGCCGACGACGAAGACGACGAAGACGAGTCCGAAGACGACGATGCCGGCGGTGGCGCCGCCTCGGCCTCCCTGCTGCAACTGAAGACCGATGCCATTGAGCGCTTCAAGAACATCAAGAGCATCCATGCCAAGATGCAGAAGATGCTGCCCAGCAAGGGTTCGCACGACAAGGCTTACATCAAGCTGCTGCAGCAGGTTTCCGATGAGCTGATGAACATCCGCTTCACCTCGCGTTCCATCGAACGCCTGTGTGACAGCGTGCGCGGCATGGTCGAACAGGTTCGTGGTTGCGAGCGCAAGATTCAGCAAATCTGCGTCGATCGCGTCAAGATGCCACGTCCGCACTTTATCCAGTCTTTCCCGGGCAACGAAATCAACCTCGACTGGGCCGACGCCGAAGTGGCTGCCGCCCCCAAGACCTACGTTGCCATCCTGACCCGCAATGCACCGGACATCAAGGAAGAGCAGAAGAAGCTGCTCGCCCTGCAGGACCGCATCGGCATTCCGCTCAAGGACCTGAAAGACATCAACAAGCAGATGTCCACCGGCGAAGCCAAGGCCCGCCGCGCCAAGCGCGAAATGACCGAAGCCAACCTGCGTCTGGTTATCTCCATCGCCAAGAAATACACCAACCGCGGCCTGCAGTTCCTCGACCTGATCCAGGAAGGCAACATCGGCCTGATGAAGGCGGTGGACAAGTTCGAATACCGTCGTGGCTACAAGTTCTCGACCTACGCCACGTGGTGGATCCGCCAGGCGATCACCCGCTCGATCGCCGACCAGGCGCGGACCATCCGCATCCCGGTGCACATGATCGAGACGATCAACAAGATGAACCGGATCTCCCGCCAGATCCTGCAGGAAACCGGCCTCGAGCCAGATCCGGCAACGCTGGCCAAGAAGATGGACATGCCGGAAGACAAGATTCGCAAGATCATGAAGATTTCCAAGGAACCAATCTCCATGGAAACTCCGATCGGCGACGACGACGACTCCCACCTCGGCGACTTCATCGAAGACTCCGGCACCCTGGCCCCGGCCGACGCGGCGATGTACTCCAGCCTGCGCGGCGTGACCAAGGAAATCCTCGACACGTTGACGACGCGGGAAGCCAAGGTCCTGCGCATGCGTTTCGGTATTGAAATGAACACCGACCACACGCTGGAAGAAGTCGGCAAGCAATTCGACGTGACCCGGGAACGTATCCGCCAGATAGAAGCCAAAGCCCTGCGCAAGCTGCGTCACCCGACCCGTTCCGACAAGCTGCGCAGTTTCGTCGACACCAACAACAGCTAAGTTTTCCGGGCCTGTAGCTCAGTTGGTTAGAGCAGAGGACTCATAATCCTTTGGTCCACGGTTCAAGTCCGTGCAGGCCCACCAATAGAACCAAGGACTTAGGGATCGATCTCTAAGTCCTTTCCCTTTCAACCCTAACCAAGTATTACTTTTGTAAGGGCTGGCATTCCCCTCGCCACCCTGTCGACCATACGTAAATGCCCGATACTCGAATGAATGCCCGATGATGCTTATTGGCTTTATGCGCAGTTGGACGGCAAAAAGGATGTAGCCATGAACACAGATTCAGTCCTCACCTATCTCAAGAAATACGGCCAGCTTCGCGATTCCGAAATTGCGGCAGGAACCGGCTTCGCGCTAACGGAAGTTCGCGACTCCCTCAGGGAACTATCCGGCAGGGGCGACATTTCCCTGTGCAGCATGACTGTTTTCGAGAATGGCAAACCGACCGAAGGTTTGTTCAGCCGGGTCTCCGGATATTTCCCGAAACCGGCACCGGGACGCAAGCCGGGCGTAAAAAGCTAAGCTGCAGCCCCCGTTCCGGCAAGCCCGGAATCAGTTCGCTCGAAGCAAAAAAGCAATTCATCAAGCCATCCTCAGGGGTGGCTTTTTGTTTTAAAACCTGGATCGCCAGAAAAAATGTCTCTCAAGGATTGAAAAAGCATCCTGAAGCATTGCCAAATCAAGAAATAGAAAAACAAACCCTTGCTAATATGCGTTCATCTTATTAATTTAAACGCAATCATGACTGAGATAACCCCGGAAAACCTTGAACGCCTTGGCAAGTCAGCAGGAGCATTTTTTGAAGCAGCACTAGCGGCTTCAGCTGATTTATCGAAGCCCGCCCCGAACGCAGAGGACAGTAACAAAACCACTGAAAACCCCAACGTAACCTCCTACATCAAGCAACTTAGCATATCTAAGGACAGCCTTGAGCAGGCACACGCCATTGCGCTTGATGTTCGAAAATTTGAAATCGAGTTGTACTGGAAACGCTCAGCCTATTTCTGGGCAATTATCGCCGCGACTGTCGGTGCCTATGGTCTTCTGCTTTCTTCGTCCTTCAAAGACGGCAAGACCTCAACCTTCATTATTCAGTTCATGCTCTTCGGCCTGAGCATCATGGGATTTGTCTTCAGCCGCGCCTGGCAATTGGTCAACAAGGGAAGCAAATTCTGGCAAGCCAACTGGGAAGCCCAGGTTGAAGTACTCGAAGATAAAGTCGTCGGCCCGATTTACAAAACCGTTTTTTCGGAACACTCAGAAAGCATCAGCAAGACACTGGAAGAAGCCAGAGCCACTAATGATCTCGCCGCTCGCGCCAGAGAGCTAAGCCAAGGCGACGCATTTGCCAGAATTTACTCGCCAACCAAGATCAATGACCTCATGGCTGAGTTTTTCTTATATCTGTTTGGCTACCTGATCATTATCAGCGGAGTAATACTGTTGTTCAACCTCTTCCAACCCATTCTGTTTAGTACTTATAAAGCGTCTTGGCTTGCCTATGAGCCCTACGTAGCATTTATCGCGAAAGTCGTGTTGTTACTGAGCGTAATCGTTGGAGGCCTCAGATTCTGGTTCTCGTTCTACAAGTGTTACACCACCACACCAATGGCACACAATCTCAATATGACGCAAAGAAAGACCTCCATCGGTGCAGACATGACCGAGGATTTGATCAATTTTGAAAATCATGCAAATCATAAAAAGGGAAGCTTCAAGATCATGTGTGAGCACATTAAGCCTTGCTTCCTCAAAGAAACACGAAAAAAATAGCGGACCAATTGTGGTGAAATCAATCTATCTAGCCGGCTTCGATGTCTTCCGAGCCGATGCCAAGCAACGCGGGGAGGCGTTGAAGCGGTACTGCCGCGATTTCGGATTTGTCGGCCTCTTCCCCATGGACAATGAATGCCCTGCCGGCTTGCATGGCCAGGAACTGGCCCGCTGGATATTCGCTGCCAACATTTCACTGATTAAAAGTGCAAGCTGCGTCATGGCCAATATCAACAATTTCCGGGGGGCCGAACCGGACTCCGGCACCTGTTTCGAAATCGGCTACGCCGCGGCACTTGGCCTTCCTGTCTGGGCCTACACCACAGACGGTCGCCCGCTGGTTGAGCAGATCGCCTGCACCGCAAAGATGGATGGCTCGTACCAAGACGAGGCAGGGTTCACTGTTGAAAACTTTGAACTGCCGCGTAACTTGATGCTTTGTTGCTCGGCCAAAATCGTGATCGGCCACGAACGTGACTGCCTTCAGGCCATGGCAGCACACCATGCAGGCGTCTAGGCGAGCATCGCCTTACCCGGAGCAAGCGCCAATCAACTTTACTGAAACGCGCGTCGGCTGCCTATAATTCCCGGCTGAACCTCATTCTCAGGGAGTCCTGTCGTGGCCTGTCGCAAAATTTCCTCTCTCCTCCTGCTGTTGTTGGCCAGCTCGTTCGCGCTGGCGGACATCCGGATCGGCGTGATCGCCTCGTCAACCGGGCCAACGGCGGTGGTCGGCATTCCACAGAAAAATACGGTGGCGCTGTTGCCGACCGAAATTGGTGGCCAGAAAGTTGAATATCTCGTGCTCGACGATGCTTCCGACCCGACCAATGCCGTGACCAACGTCAAGAAGCTGATTTCTGAAAACAAGGTCGACGCCCTGATCGGGCCGACCACGACGCCGGCAGCGCTGGCCATGCTCGATTTCGTCGCCGAATCCCGCGTTCCGCTGGTTACAACAGTAGGCTCCTCGGCCATCATCCTGCCGCTCGACGACAAGCGTCGTTGGGTATTCAAGACGACGCAGAACGACGACCTGATCGCCAGCGCGCTGATCGAGCACATGACCGCGACCGGGACCAAGACAGTCGGCTTTATCGGCTTCAACGATCCCTACGGCGAGAACTGGTTCAAGGTGTTCAGCGCCATGGCCGAGAAGGCGGGGCTGAAGATGGTGGCCAGCGAGCGCTTCAACCGGACCGACCAGTCGGTGACCGGCCAGGCGCTGAAAGTCATGACCAGCAAGCCGGATGCCGTGCTGATCGCCGCCACCGGGGGACCGGCCGTACTGCCGCAAACCACGCTGCAGGAAAAGGGTTACAAGGGCCGGATTTACCAGACGCACGGCGTGGCGACCAACGACTTCATCCGCATCGGCGGCAAGGCGGTCGAAGGCACCCTGATGGCCGGCGGACCGATGCTGGTGGCGGCCGATCTGGCCGGCAACAACCCGATCAAGGCGGTGGCCCAGGGCTACGTCAAGGCCTACGAAGGCAAGTACGGCGCCGGCACGATGTCCACCTTCGGCGCCAATACCTACGATGCCGGCCTGCTCCTGCAGAAGGCCATCCCGGCTGCGCTGAAAAAGGCAAAACCAGGCTCGCCGGAGTTCCGCGAAGCCCTGCGCGATGCGCTGGAGCAATCGAAGGAAGTGGTCGGCGCCCAGGGCGTGTTCACCATGAGCGCGCAGAATCACAACGGCATGGACCAGCGCGCCCGCGTCATGATGACCGTCAAGGATGGCAAGTGGGTGCTGCTCAAGGAGTGAAACGGCCTACGCCATCATCCGCAAGGGCCGGCCGATAAGCGCCGGCCCTTTTGTTTGGTCCAGACTCAGCGTTCGCTCAGCCGCTTGCCGAAGGAAACCGCATAGGCCGGCGAGCGGAACTGGAGAATGGGGTCGGCGGTCGGCTGAATACCGGGGGCCATGACCAGCGGATCGAAGTTGATCGGCTCGCACGGCGCCCCCTTCTGCGCCTCGGCGCTGGCGATGCTCAGCGTACCGGCCTTGATGCGCGGCCGCTCGGCCGGCCAGAGGACGGTCGGGTCGGTCTCGCTGTCGCCCGGCTGGCCGATGCTGACCATCATGTCCCAGCGCACCGGCCCCTGCTTGGTCCGCTCGATCAGCGCCGCTTCGAGGAAGTTAGCCCCGGCCGTCTTCAGTTCGTCGTCGCTCAGGCGCTTTTCGCCATCCTGCGGCACGAACTGCCAGCGCACCAGCGTCGCCTTGCCCTTCTTGTCGATGAACTTGAAGGTGTGGATGCCCCAGAAGCTGCTGGCGTGGCTGGCCGGCGGATTGTTGCTGGCCAGGTACTGCGCCTGCGCCAGGTTGTCGGGATGGCTGGCCTTGAAGGCTTTCATCTTCTCCGGGTCCGGCTTGCCGGTCGCCGGGTCGGGCTGCAGCGCCTGCATCAGGTCGAGAAAGGTCTGCGGCTGGGCGGCGCCGAACATCGGCGCGTTGAGCATGGTGATGTGATGCAGCGGCTTCTTCGGCAAGCGGAACTCGAGCGCCATGCCACGGGCTCTTTTGGCGACGTCCGGCGCCTTCGGATTGCCACCGGACAGCGAGAAGCGCGCCACGACCGGCACCGGCTTGCCCGAGAACAGCGGCGAACTGCTCAATTTGGCCGCCTCACGGGTGCCGACAAATTCGCCTGCCGCACAGCTGCCCTTGATATGGTTGCGCCGCTCGCCGGGGGTCACGCCGAATGCCCCTTCGATGGCGCCGACGACCTGAGCGGCGCCGGGTTGGGCGTCGGCCGCCATGGCCGAATGGGAAAACAGCGTCGCCAGGGCGAGAATGGCATTTCAGGATTAATCAGCGGCTCCTAGATTTTTCCAAGCCGCCAAAGCGAGGTCACTTCGGCCGCCCGCGCCGCGTGCAGCGGGTCGCTGGCATCCTGTGCCTTGGGGTGTTTCGGGCGAGTGTCGAGGCGGCCGATGACCTGCAGGCCGGCTTCGGCAATCCAAGCCAGCAACGCCTCGCGCGAACGCAGTCCGAGCAGTTCGGCGATATCGGAAATGATCAACCAGCCTTCCCCATCACCCGTCAGGTGCGCCGCCAGACCGCCGAGAAAGCCGCGCAGCATGCGCGAATCGGGGTCATAGACGGCATATTCGACCGGCGAGGTCGGCTGCGCCGGCAGCCACGGCGGATTGCAGACGACCAGCGGTGCCTTGCCTTCCGGGAAGAGGTCGGTCTTGATGATCTGCACATGGTCGGCCATGCCCAGGCGCTCGATGTTTTCCGTCGCACAGGCCAAGGCCCTTTCGTCCTGGTCGGTGGCGACGATGCGCGCCACGCCGCGCCGGGCGAGCACGGCAGCGATGATGCCGGAGCCGGTGCCGATGTCGAAGGCCAGATCGCAGCCGGCCGGGATCGGTGCCGTGGCGAGCAGATCGACATACTCGCCGCGCACCGGCGAGAACACGCCGTAATGCGGATAAATCCGCCCCTGCACGGCCGGCACCGGAACGCCCTTCTTGCGCCACTCGTGAGCGCTGATCACGGCCAGCAGTTCGCGCAGGGCAACCAGCGAATCCTCGCCGCCTGGTTCCCCATAGGCGGCACGGCAGGCATCGACCGCCTCCTGCGCCCGGCGTAGCGGCACCGTGTAGTCGCCGTTCAACGGCACGAGCAGGCGATTGAGCAGCGCCGCGCGCTTGCCCTGCGTTTCGCGATGGCGGGCGAAAGCTTCGGCTGGTGTCTTCGGCGCCTGGCCGCGTGCCGCGCCGAAACGGCGGTCGGCACGCTTGGTCAGCGCCTGCATCAGGTGCCGGGCATTGACCCAGTCGCCGCGCCAAAGGAGCGCCGTGCCGGCTTCGAGCAGGCGGTAGGCATCGTCGGCGCTGGTCCGATCATCGGCGATGCGGATGTCGGCATGCGGCGCGATCCCGGCTTCCGAACGCCAGCCGGCCCGGTGTTCGCAATCGCCTTCGTGCCAGCGGATTTCAGGGAGTTGATTCGATTCCATGGCGCATTGTAGGGCACTTCCGGCCCGCCCTTTAGTCATACAATCCCCGCATCCCCAGCCGACAAGACGAACCATGAAATTCGAAGGTACCGATAGCTACGTCGCCACGCGCGACCTGACCCTGGCGGTCAATGCCGCCGTCGCCCTGCAACGCCCGCTGCTCATCAAGGGCGAGCCGGGCACCGGCAAGACCCTGCTCGCCGAAGAGGTGGCGCGGGCGCTGAACATGCCGCTGTTCCAGTGGCACGTCAAATCGACGACCAAGGCGCAGCAGGGCCTCTACGAGTACGACGCGGTATCCCGCCTGCGCGATTCGCAGCTCGGCGATCCGCGCGTCGAGGACATCGGCCACTACATCGTGCATGGCGTGCTATGGCAGGCCTTCGAGTGCGACGAGCCGTCGGTCGTGCTGATCGACGAAATCGACAAGGCCGACATCGAGTTCCCCAACGACCTGCTGCGCGAACTCGACCGCATGGAATTCCACTGCTACGAACTGCACCGCACCATCAAGGCCAAGCACCGGCCGCTGATCATCATTACCTCGAACAACGAGAAGGAGTTGCCCGACGCCTTCCTGCGCCGCTGCTTCTTCCACTACATCAAGTTCCCGGACAAGGCGACCATGCAGCGCATCGTCGATGTGCATTTCCCGGCGCTCAAGCACGAGTTGCTCAAGGAAGCGCTGGAAGTCTTCTTCGACCTGCGCGAAATCCCCGGCCTGAAGAAGAAGCCGTCGACCAGTGAACTGATCGACTGGCTGAAACTGCTGCTGGCCGAGGACATTCCGCCGGAAGCCCTGCGCGCCAAGGATGCCAAGGACGCCATCCCGCCGCTGCACGGCGCGCTGCTCAAGAACGAGCAGGATGTGCATCTGTTCGAACGCCTGGCCTTTATGAGCCGCCGCAAGCCGTAACCCATGCTCGTCGATTTCTTCCTGCACCTGAAGTCGCGCCAGTTGCCGGTGTCGACCAAGGAACTGCTGGCCCTGCTCGAAGCGCTGGAGGCGCGGCTGGTAACGGGCAGCCTGGACGACTTCTACCTGCTGTCGCGCACCCTGCTGGTCAAGGATGAAGCACTCTACGACCGCTTCGACCGGGCCTTCGGCGAATACTTCAAGGGCATCGAGGCGCTGCCCGGATTCGATGCCATGGTGCCGGAAGAATGGCTGGAACTGGCAGCGCGCAAGCATCTGTCGGAAGCCGACCGCGCCCGCCTGCAGAAGCTGGGCTACGAGAAGGTGCTCGAACAGTTGAAGGAGCGGCTGGCCGAGCAGAAGGAGCGCCACGCTGGCGGCAACAAGTGGATCGGTACCGCCGGCACCTCGCCCTTCGGCCATGGCGGCTATAACCCGGAAGGCGTGCGCATCGGCGGCGAATCGGTCGGCAACCGGACGGCGATCAAAGTCTGGGACCAGCGCGAATTCCGCAATCTGGATGACTCGGTCGACCTCGGCGTGCGCAACATCAAGGTCGCCCTGCGTCGCCTGCGCCGCTTTGCGCGCAAAGGTGCGGCTACCGAACTCGATCTCGACGGCACCATCGCCGGTACCGCCCGCAACGGCGGCTGGCTCGATCTGCATCTGCGCCCAGAGCGCCACAATGCCATCAAGGTGTTGCTTTTCCTTGATGTCGGCGGCTCGATGGACGACCACATCCAGACCTGCGAGGAGTTGTTCTCGGCCGCCCGCGCCGAGTTCAAGCACCTCGAACACTTCTACTTCCACAACTGCGTCTATGAAGGCGTGTGGAAGGACAATCGCCGCCGCCACAGCGAAAAGCTGTCGACCTGGGATGTCATCCACACCTACGGCCCTGACTACAAGCTGATCTTCGTCGGCGATGCCAGCATGAGTCCCTACGAGGTCGGCCGCCCCGGCGGCAGCGTCGAGCACTGGAACGAGGAAGCCGGCGCGGTCTGGCTGCAGCGGATGATCGATGCCTGGCCGCGCGCCGCCTGGCTCAATCCGCTGGCCGAAAGCTACTGGGGCTATACGCCGTCGATCGGCATGATCCGCGAAGTCATCGGTAACGACCGGATGTTCCCGCTGACTCTGGACGGTCTGGAGCGGGCCATGCGCAGCCTGTCGAAATAGCTCATTACGCCGATTTGTGAATTAATCGATTTCTGCCAAGTGCCGTCGACAGCACAATCACGCTCATCGAGCCATCCTGAATCAGGGAAAGATTGTGCCCAACGTCCATGCCTTCGCTTCCAGCAACGCCATCGAGGCTGCCCTGCTCGGCCGCACACGCCCCCAAGCAGGGCCAGTGGCCGGCCACGAGCAAGCCATGGCCAGGCGCCTGGCGCAGTTGCAGACGGCCCTCGGCAACGACCTGCCCCCCACTGCGCCGGCTGCCGCCCCTGAGCGCTCTTCCGGCCTGACTTCCAGCCTCATCTTCGGCCTGGGCGCCGCACTGCTCGCGGCTGTCGTCATCTGGCTCACCCTGCCGCCGTCTGACAATACCCGGCAAACCGTGCTGCAGCCGGCCTTGGCGACAACAGCCCCGACGCCAGCGCTGATCGAATCGCCGCCAGCACCCCTGCCCCTGGCCATCGCATCGGCCCAAGAAGTCGACAAGGCGCGCATTGAAGCACTGCTGGAAAGTTGGCGCCAAGCCTGGCAGGCGAAGGATATTGCAGCCTATCTGGAGGCCTATGGGGCGGCTTTCCGGCCAGTCGACGGAAGCAGTCGCGAAACCTGGGTCAGCACCCGCACGAAGAAATTGTCCATCAGTGCTGCCATCGAGGTATTACTCAGCGGCATCACGATGGAGCGCATTGAGGATAATTTGTTCAGGGTCAGCTTCCTGCAAAGCTATGCCTCAGGCAACTACCGCGAATCGAATCGCAGCAAGACCTTGCTGATCGTCCGCGAAAACGACGACTGGAAGATCATCAGCGAACAGCAGGATTAACAGGAATTGTGGAAAGCCGGCCGATAAGCCGGGTTTTGTTCCCCTCTTGCGAGGTTCGGCAATCATTCCTCTAGGCCTGCCGTCACCGACAGGCTCAAGCAACCTACCCGGAAGCAGCGCGGGCCACGCCTCAGCTTCCCTATTTGGTCTTGCTCCGGATGG
>JAYREA010000006.1:111369-178242 GCA_041909135.1 Azonexus sp.
CACCCTTACCTGTGCGTCTTGCAACGCCATCGGCGGTCTATTCTCTGTTGCACTTTCCGTTGCCTTGGGTCTTGCGACCGTATAGCACCCAGCCGTTAGCTGGCATCCTGCCCAATGGAGCCCGGACTTTCCTCCCGATACCGAAGTTGCCTTCGGATATCCAGCGATTGCCTGGCCGACTTTCCGGGGCGGATTATACGCCCACGGGCAGGCTGCTGCGGTCGACGACCCGCCTCAGGACAAAACTGGTGTGCACGCCGGTGACGCCCTGGATGCGGGTGATCTTGTTGAGCAGCAGATCCTGATAGCCGTCCATGTCGCTGACCACCACCTTCAGTTGGTAATCCGACTGCTGGCCGGTGATCAGCAGGCATTCGAGCACTTCCGGAATCTCCGAAATCGTCGCTTCGAGATTGGCGAAGCGCTCCGGCGTGTGCAGGTCCATTGAAATGCCGATCAGCGCCATCAGCGACAGGCCGAGCTTTTTGGCGTCGAGCATGGCGCGATAACCGGTAATCAGGCCCGACTCTTCAAGTACGCGGACTCGCCGCAAACAGGGCGACGGCGACAGGCCGATGCGGTCAGCCAGATCCTGGTTGCTGATCCGGCCATCGACCTGCAGGATAGCGAGAATTTCCCGGTCGTAACGATCCAATTCCATTTTATTGCTCAAAATAAAAACATAACAAAATTATCTGCCAATTAGACGCCAATTAATAGCCAACTTCGCAAGCACCTGCCGCCGGCTTTGGCCTAATATTTCGCCATCGCAAAACGTTTTCCGGAGCACATCATGATCGCCAACCCCGCCACCAAATACACCGCCTTTCCGCCGGTCCAGCTTGCCGACCGTCAGTGGCCGAACCGCACGATCACCCAGCCGCCAATCTGGATGAGCACCGATCTTCGCGACGGCAACCAGTCGCTTTTCGAGCCGATGAATGCCGAAAAGAAAATGCGCATGTTCAAGATGCTCTGCGACATCGGCTTCAAGCAGATCGAAGTGGCCTTTCCGTCTGCCTCCGAAACTGAGTTCGGCTTCGTGCGCAACCTGATCGAAGGCGGCCACATTCCGGCCGACGTGACCATCGAAGTCCTCACCCAGGCCCGCGAACACCTCATCCGCCGCACCTTCGAGTCGCTCAAGGGCGCAAAAAAGGCCATCGTCCACGTCTATAACGCGACCAGCAAAACCTTCCGCGACAACGTTTTCGGCATGAGCAAGGCCGAGGTCGTCCAGATGGCCGTCGATGCGGTCAAACTCATCAAGGTACAGGCCGAAGCGATGCCGGAAACCGAGATCACCCTCGAATACAGCCCGGAACTCTTCACCGCGACCGAACTCGATTTCGCCAAGGAAGTCTGCGATGCAGTGACCGCCGCCTGGGGCGCGACGCCGCAGCGCAAGGTCATCCTCAATCTCCCGACCACGGTCGAGATCGCGACACCCAACATCTACGCCGACCAGATCGAGTGGATGCACCGCAACCTCGAGCGTCGCGACAGCGTGATCATCAGCCTCCACCCGCACAACGACCGCGGCACCGCCGTCGCCGCCGCCGAACTCGGCCTCATGGCCGGCGCCGACCGCGTCGAGGGCTGCCTTTTCGGCAACGGCGAGCGCACCGGCAACGTCGACCTCGTCACCGTCGCCCTCAACATGTACACGCAGGGCGTCCATCCCGGCCTCGATTTCTCGGACATCAACGCCGTCGCCCGCACTTTCGAACACTGCAACCAGCTCCCGATCCACCCGCGCCACCCATACGTCGGGGATCTCGTTTTCACGGCCTTCTCCGGCTCCCACCAGGACGCCATCAAGAAGGGGTTTTCCGCTCAAGAGGCGGATGAGACATGGTCAGTGCCCTACCTCCCGATCGACCCGGCCGACGTCGGCCGCAGTTACGATTCGGTGATCCGCGTCAACAGCCAGTCGGGCAAGGGCGGCATCGCCTATCTGATGGAAACCGAACACGGCGTGGTCATGCCGCGCCGCTTGCAGGTCGAGTTCTCCGGCGTCGTCCAGCAGCACACGGACAAGCACGGCGGCGAAGTGAGCGCTGACGGCATCTGGGCGATGTTCGCCCAGACCTACCTCGACGCGACCACCCCGATCCGCTATCGCGAGCACCACCTCTTCGAGCAAGGCAGCAATCAGGGCATCCGTTTGAACATCGACATCGACGGCACACCGCATATCCTGACCGGCGAAGGCAACGGCCCGATCAATGCAGCCGTCCATGCTCTCCAGAGTGCCGGCATTCAGATCCAGGTGCGCAGCTACGAGGAACGTTCGATGGTGCCGATGGGTGAAGATGGCAACGCCCGGGCCTGCGCCTTCATGGAAATCGCCGGCAAGGGTGGCGACAAGAGCGCTGGCGAATGCTACGGGGTCGGCGTCGACAGCAATATTGTCACTGCCTCGATCAAGGCCTTGCTCAGTGGGGTCAATCGCCTCGGCGCCGCCCGCATGCGCGACGAGCATCAACAAGCCGCCTGACGCACCGCACAATCCCTTGCCAAAACAGCGGCAAGGGATTGAATTTTCTAATATTTTCCTTGCTTACCGGCATTTCGGCGCGTAGAATTCTGCCAGCCTCGTGCCGCATAGCCTTGGCAAATTCGTTCTGCCCGCGTAAATGCTGTCCCTGCCGCGCCTTCGCCCTGCGAACCAACGGCACGCCGTACTGATCATTTCCCCGTCGCAAAGCGCCGTTTTATTGCTCGCTTGAGCGCTTCCGGCTTTTCCGGACTTCCGGATGCCGTCACATTGGGGAACACATGGTCCGCATCCAGTTCGCAATCGATCTGCAATATGAACTGAATTATCCGGGCGCCGATTTCGTTTTCAACATCCACGCTGCACAGACTGCCAGCCAGTCCATCATCAGCGAAAACCTGGTGGTCAGCCAGCAAGTGCCGACGGTCATCCAGGGCGCCCCGGCGACCCAGGCCCGCTTCCTGCGCCTGACTGCCGCCCCTGGCCCGTTGCACATCAGCTACCAGGCCCTGGTCGACATCGACCACCATATTGGCAACCCGGACCTGATTCCGGAAACACCGATCGGCCAACTGCCGCTCTCGGTCCTGAACTACATCTACCCCAGCCGCTACTGCCAGTCCGACCGCCTGGCCAATCTTTCGATGAGCGAATTCGGCCACCTGCCCAAGGGCTACCGCCGCGTCGAAGCCATTCGCAACTGGGTGAACAAACACGTTCGCTTCCGCAGCAACACGACCAGCTCAATCACTTCGGCCCTCGACACGGTGACCGATCGCGTTGGCGTATGCCGCGATTTCGCGCACCTGATGATCGCCATCTGCCGCGCCCTGAGCATTCCGGCCCGCTTCACGACCGGTATCGACTACGGCGCCGACCCTGCCCTCGGCCCGACCGACTTCCATGCCTACGTCGAGGTCTTCCTCGGCGGCCGCTGGTACATGTTCGACCCGTCCGGCACGGCCATTCCGATGGGCTTCGTCCGCCTCGGCACCGGGCGCGATGCGGCCGATGTGTCCTATGCCACGATCTTCGGCAGCGTCTCCTCGCCGCCGCCGCTGATTTCCGTCACCGCCATCACCGAACCCGGCCGCCCGTGGGAATTGCCCCGCCACCGGCCGGAGGCGATTTCGACCGATGCCGCACCGGTCGACGCCGGCTAAACCCCATTTTTCAATTACTGGAGAACACACTTGGCTAAAGAAGAACTACTTGAAATGCAAGGCGTCGTGAATGACGTCCTCCCCGACACCCGCTTCCGCGTCACGCTGGAAAACGGCCACGAGCTGATCGCCTACACCTCGGGCAAGATGAAGAAGAACCACATCCGCATCCTGGTCGGCGACAAGGTCACGCTCGAACTCTCGCCCTACGATCTGTCCAAGGGCCGCATCACCTTCCGTCATATCGAGAACCGCGGCACACCGAATCCGCAGGCGCAGCGCCGCCGCTACTAAGCCGGTCACAGCGCAGCTGGGAATACGCTACTTGCTTGGCGTCTTCTGCAGCCAGCGCAGCATGGTCAGGAAGAGCAGGTCAGGATCGACTGGTTTCGGGATGAAGTCGCTCATCCCGGCCGCCAGGCACTGCTCACGATCCTCTTTGAAGGCATTGGCGGTCATCGCCAGAATCGGCACCTCGGCCTTGCCGGCCAGTTGACGAATCCGGCGCGTTGCCTCAAGCCCGCCCATATTGGGCATCTGAACGTCCATCAGGATCAGGTCGTAGTCGTTTCCGGTCACCTGTTGAATCGCCTCCAGACCGTCGGCCGCGACATCGACGTCGCAACCGGCAATGCCGAGCAACTCCAGCGCCACTTCGCGATTGATCGGCTGATCTTCGACCAGCAGGACGCGGGTTTTCGGGTAATCGAGGCGCAGCCTGTCTTCGGGCAACAGGTCGGCGACCCCGGCCGAGGGCGCCGGCCGCTGTGGCGCGACGCCCGGCTTCAGGCGCGCTGAAAACCAGAAGAGACTTCCCTGGCCCGGCGTACTGCTGGCACCGACCTCGCCTCCCATCAATTGCGCCAGCCGCCGGGTGATCGCCAAACCGAGCCCGGTGCCGCCATAGTTGCGCGACGTCGTGTTGTCGGCCTGCTCGAAAGCCTGAAACAGCCGGTCGAGAGCCTCGGCCGCGATGCCGATCCCGCTATCCTCAACCTCGAAACGGATCAAAATCCCGCTTTCGTTTTCTTCCTGTTGCGACAGGCGCAAGGTCACCGTGCCCGCCTCGGTAAACTTGATGGCATTGGTCGCATAGTTCAGCAAGGCCTGCGTCAGGCGGGTCGGGTCACCCTTCAGATAGTCATGGCTCAGGTGATTCTCGATCTGTAGCTGCAAGCCCTTGGCCTGGGCACGATCGGCCAGGATGGAGACGACATTGGTCGGGATCGCGGCGATGGCCAGATCGATCGACTCGATGCTCAAGCGGCCCGCCTCGATTTTCGACAGGTCGAGGACATCGTTGATGATATGGAGCAGATGCTGCGCTGCATCGTCCATCTTGTGCAGTCGCTCGGCTTGCTTCGCGGTCAGGCCATCGCGCTGCAACAGGGATGCCATGCCCAGAATCGCATTCATCGGCGTGCGGATTTCGTGGCTCATGTTGGCGAGAAAAGTGCTCTTCGCCAGATTGGCCTTTTCAGCAGCATCCCGGGCGACCCGCAACTCTTCCGTACGTTTTTCGACCAGCGCCTCCAATTCCCGCCCCGCCCGCTCGGAAGCCGCCTTTTCCCGGCGCAGGGAGATCATGTAGAGCATGATCGCCGCCACAGCCATGATCAGCATGTTCCCGGCCAGGGCAATAAGCGTGAACATACCGAGCCGCTGGCTTTCCAGACGAACCATTTCGGGGATGGCATGGGGCAGGTAAAGGCCAATCCCGCTCTCCGGATTGCTGCGCTGGAGCAGGACGATCGGCACTTCCGAATCGTTCAGGCGCAGCAGATCGGGAAAGGTCTTGTCGAGCCACAGGCTGAGACCCAGCGGCTGAAAGTCGGTACGCCGGTAGCGCAGCATACGTTCCTTTTCGGCCAGCTTGAAGACGGCCGCCCCTGCCACGGTACGAAACTCGAGCCCTTTGTCTTCGGCCAGAATGATGACCCCGTGGCTGTCCGCGACAAAAGCGCCGGTATGGCGAATCGACGGCTCGAAACCGACCATATCGCGTTTGACCGCAATGGCCCCGGCCACCCGGCCATCGACGAACACCGGGTAGGCATAGTACAAACCGGGAACATTGGTCAGCCGGCCAACCGCATACTGCTGACCAAGTTGCCCGGCCATCGCCTCCTGAAAATACTCGCGATCTCCATAGTTGTTGCCGACAAAACTGGTGTCCTGTCCGGCATTGCTTGAGGCGATGCAATCACCGGCGGCATTGAGCAACCACACGACATCGACCTTCAGCGCACTCGTCGCGCCGCGCAGGCTGGCATTTAGCTGGGCCAGCACCGGGTCTTCCAGCCACGCCGCCGTTCGTGCCGCACCACTCCCCGCCGGCAAGTCGCGGCGCAAGGCATTGCCCACGGATGGCTCACCCGAGAGAAACAGCGGAACCCCGCGCAAGGTACGCAATGCGTTATCGAGGCTGGTGCTGAGAAATTCCAGCTGGCGCTGGGCGACCTGCGTCGCCGCCGTGAAAACCCGTGTCTGCATGCTCGTCGTGTAATAGCCGGCAACAAACCAGGAAAGAACGCTCCAGCCCAGCATCAGGGTGGCAACCGGCCAGACGTTGTTGCGCAGGGAAGCGCTCTGCGGGCGGGTGAAATAGGTGGCGATCAGCGTAATGACAATGATCGTCGAGGTAACGACCAGAACGACTGCCGCCAGAAAGCTGGGGACCATCGAAGCGGCAACCGGAGCCATCTCACCGTCGCGCACGAAATAGGCCGCTGCCATCGCCGTGTAATGCATTCCGGAGACGGCACAGCCCATGACCAGCGCGCTGAGCAATAGGCCGGTGCCCATCCCCGGCAGGCGGCTGCTGGCCAGGCGGAACTTGATCCACAGGGCCAGGGTAGCCAGGGCCACCGCAACGACAATGGACAGTAAAAACAGGGGCAGGTCGTACCGGATGAAACCATCCATGCGGTAGGCGGCCATCCCGGTGTAGTGCATGGAGCCGATGCCGACGCCGAGCAACAGGCCACCCAGCGCCAGTTGCCGGCGCGTCAGCGCATCGCGACTGATCATGGCAATGGCCAGCGTACTGGCCAGCACGCCCGGAATCATGGAAATAAAGGTAATGACGGGATCATAGGCAGTCGAACAAGGCAGACTGAAGGCCAGCATGCCGACAAAATGCATGGCCCAGATGCCGGCCCCCATGGCCAGACCGCCGACGGCAATCCACAGGCGACGCTGCCAGGAACGCTCGGCCAGACTGACCCGCTGCGAGACCAGCAAGGCAGCGAACGAGGCAAAGGTGGCCGCGATGACCGACAGCACGACCAGAACAGGATCGTAATTGCCGGCATAAAGCAGACTGGCACTGGGCGGTGCCAAGACAAATTGCAGATACTCGGACATAGCTCCCTGCCAATATCCTGTCTGTTCCGTGCCTGTACTGTTGATCTCCGGCACCGGAAGCGGTTTCGGATCGATTGTACACAATAGCCATACCGTCGGTGTGGGCAGCGACGAACAGCGCCGCTATCTATTGGGTCGCTGTCCGCCTCCCCGGCCGGAATTGCCAGGTATCGTCGTAGTAGTCCGGGTTCTCGCTCTCCGGCGTGACGCCGGGAATGCCCAGCAGAGGAAGCGGCTGAAAATCACGCGGCTTTGTGTATTTGCCGCTCGTCAGATCGGCCGCCAGCAAACTGTCGATTGCCGTGAACTGTGCCTCAGCCGGCATTTGAAGCCAGTCCTCACTCACCTCGTAGAGCACGGCCTTGGCGGTCAGCCCGCGAAATGGTTTGAGTAGCTGTTCGTAAGTTGCGTGGCCGAAGATCACGAAGCGCATGCTGCGAATCACCTCGGCCCGTCGCTCGACGAACAGCTCTTTCCAGCAAAAACCGCGCAGCAGATCGAGCAGCGCCGGCTGGCTGGACAGGACGACGATGCCGCATTCGTCAAAATGGGTCAGCACATCCCGCGCATTGGTGCGTTTTTCGCCCGGCGCCTGCATGGCGCGCATGTGGGCGGCGCTGACGGCAATCTTGGTCTGCGGGAAACTCAGCCAGACCAGCGCGTTGAAGAAATCGTGCCAATTGTCCGGCCGGGTCTCGACCTCACCGCTTTCCCAGATCCGGCATTCATAGACCAGACCATCCGGCTGCGGCGGCACGAAACGTATCCTTTGGCCGTTTTCGGCATGAATCGGGAATTGTGTGGCCAGTTCAGCCACGGCTTGTGCGTCGGGCCGCGCTGGCAGGCGATCAAGCCAGCGCCGTAAGGGCTCGAACAGGGGTGAGGCGTAAAAGCTGGCCGTGCTCACTCGTCAGCCGCGGCGGCTTTTTCTTCCTTGACGAAGACCAACTCACCCTTCTTGACCCGGAAAGTACCCATCATCTGGCCCATGCCCTCGGCCGGCTCGCTGTCCATCTTGGCGAGATTCTCGCAAGTCTGCGTTTCGGTGGCGAACATCCGCTTGCCAACCTTAATGATGAAAGCCCCGGACGGCACCTGATAGACCTCGACCTTGGTCTTGTCAGTGCCCGTGCCCAGATTATGGCGGCGCATGCAGGCCGGCATGCGCGAAACGACCAGATAGAGATTGACCTTGCTGTCCCAGAAATACGGCTGCTCGCGAATCAGCGACAGCACATGCTCGCGGGTGTTGTCGATTTCATACGTTGCGCCGTCATTCACGCAGGCGGTGAGCAGCGGTGCTGCCAGCAGCGGCAGAAGGAGATGGCGCAGACGCATGATGGTTTTCCTCAGAGCATTTTCCAGGACAGCGTTTCGCCGGCCCGCAGCGGAACGATGGTGTCGCTGCTGATGTACGGGTAATCGGCCGGCACGGTCCAGTTTTCCTTGACCAGCGTCACGGTGCCGCTGTTGCGCGGCAGACCGTACCAGTCTGGGCCGTTGAAGCTGGCGAAAGCTTCCAGCTTGTCGAGCGCCCCGGCCTGTTCGAAGGCTTCGGCATAAAGCTCCAGCGCGGCATAGGCGGTGTAGCAACCGGCGCAACCGCAGGCCGCCTCCTTGGCACCCTTGGCGTGCGGCGCCGAATCGGTGCCGAGGAAGAATTTCGGATTGCCGGAAATCGCCGCAGCGACCAGCGCCTCGCGATGGATTTCGCGCTTCAGCACCGGCAGACAATACCAGTGCGGCCGGACACCGCCCTGGAAGATGGCGTTGCGGTTGTAGAGCAGGTGATGAACGGTGATGGTCGCCGCCACATTGGCCGGCGAATTGGCCACAAACTCGGCCGCGTCCTTGGTCGTGATGTGCTCCATGACCACCTTCAGCTTCGGGAAGCGCTGGGTCAGCGGCAGCAGCACGGTATCGATGAAGACCTTTTCGCGGTCGAAGAGGTCGATCTTCGGGTCGGTCACTTCGCCGTGCACCAGCAGCGGCAGGCCAACGCGCTCCATTTCGGCCAGCGTGTCATAGGCCTTGGCAATATCGGTCAGACCGGCGTCGGAATTGGTCGTCGCCCCGGCCGGATAGAGCTTCACCGCCTTGACGAAGCCCGAAGCAGCAGCCTTGGTGATTTCGCTGGCCAGCATATTGTCGGTCAGGTACAGCGTCATCAGCGGCTCGAAACTGGCACCGGCCGGCAAGGCAGCCACGATGCGGTCACGATAGGCGGCGGCCTGCTCGACGGTAGTGACCGGCGGCTTCAGATTGGGCATGACGATGGCGCGGCCGAACTGGCGAGCGGTATGGGCAAGGACGGAAGCCAGCGCTTTGCCGTCACGCAGGTGGAGATGCCAGTCGTCGGGGCGGGTAATGGTGATTTGCATGGCTATTCCTTCGGATATCACGCGATTTTACCAGTGACCTCAGTTCAACGCGGCAGCCACCGCCCTAAAACTCGCCAAACCTGCCTCCAGATTCTCGATAATTTCCCCGGCCAGCTCATCCGGCTCGGGCAGGTTGTCCAGATCGGCCAAGCTCTTGTCCTTGAGCCAGAAAATATCGAGGCTGGTCTTGTCGCGGGCGACGATCTGCTCGTAGCTGAACTTGCGCCAGCGCCCTTCCGGGTTTTCGATTTCGTGCCAGATTTCCTGTCGACCGTGGCGATTGGCCGGGTTGTAGCAGGCGACGAAATCCGCCAAATCCTCGTAGCGCAGCGGCTTCTTTTTCAGCGTGTGGTGGATGTTAGTGCGGTAGTCGTAGACCCACACCTCGCGCGTCCACGCCTCCTTGCGCGCCGGCTGGTTGTCGAAGAACAGCACGTTGGCCTTGACGCCGTTGGCGTAGAAAATCCCCGTCGGCAGGCGCAGGATGGTGTGCAGATCGGTGGTTTCCAGCAACTTGCGGCGCACCGTCTCCCCTGCCCCGCCCTCGAACAGCACGTTGTCCGGCACCACCACGGCGGCGCGGCCGGTGGACTTCAACAGGCTCTTGATGTGCTGCACAAAATTGAGCTGCTTGTTCGAGGTCGTCGCCCAAAAATCCTGGCGGTTGTAGGTCAGCGCGTCGGTTTCCTGCTCGCCCTCCTCGTTGGTGAAGCTCATGCTGCTCTTCTTGCCGAAGGGCGGATTGGCCAGCACGTAATCGAAAGTCTGGCTCGGCGCGGCCACCAAGGCATCGTTCGGCGAAATCGGGCTATCGCCGTCGATCTCGCCGATGTTATGCAGGAACATGTTCATCAAGGCGAGGCGCCGCGTGCCAGCGACAATCTCGTTGCCGAAAAATGTATCGTGCTTGAGGAAAGCGCGCTGTTCGCTGTCCATGCCTGGATAGGTCGCCACCAGAAAATCGTAAGCCGCCAGAAAGAAGCCACCCGTGCCGCAGGCCGGATCGGCAATCGTCTTGTTCGGCAACGGCCGCATGCACTCGACCATCGCCCGGATCAACGGTCGTGGCGTGAAATACTGCCCCGCCCCCGACTTCGTATCCTCGGCGTTGCGCTCCAGCAAGCCTTCGTAGATGTCGCCCTTGACGTCTGCCCCCAGCGTCACCCAACTGGTTTCATCGACCATATCGATCAACCGTGACAGCTTGGCCGGGTCCTGAATCTTGTTCTGCGCCTTGGTGAAGATCTGCCCGAGCAGCCCCGGCTTGTTGCCCAGCTCGCGCAGCACCGTCACGTAATGCACCTCCAGTGCTGCCCCGCGCGCACCCTTCAGGCTGGCCCAGCCCAGGCCTTCGGGAATGCCGATCTTTCGGTTGTAGGGCGGTCGACCGTACTCATCGGCCATCTTCAGGAAGATCAGGTAAGTCAGCTGCTCAAGGTAGTCGCCATAGCTGACCCCGTCGTCGCGCAGCGTGGTACAGAAGCTCCAGACACGGGAGACGATGGATGCGGTTGCGTTCATGAAAGTCCGTTCAATTCGTCTCCGACACGGATGTCGGGGACATCGGGTAAGAATTTGAATAAATGCAACAAAATCGATAGCATCAATCTCAAAATGATTGAGCGAGATTAATTGCCATATACGCTTGTTTTGGATTGCTGCTTGAGGCAAAAGCCGGAATCAGCAGTTTTGCCTGCACCATTGGATTCAATATCCGTTTCAGCAAATCATCCGGGTTGCGCGCCAACGCATGCGCCAACACCCTTCTTCCCAAAAAACGACCTTGGCAAAGCCCCAGTACAGCCAGTTGCATAACCTCCGGAGCTACCCGCCGCTTATCGCGAATAGGCGATGAAATTTCCATCAATTCGCTTTGTAGCTCCGGTGGTAGCTCTTCCCAGTCGAGGTATTGAGGACTTAGCTCTGGAGGTATAGCGCTTAGCTCTGGAGGTATGGATCCAAGCTCTGGAGGTATGGCGCTTAACTCTGGAGGTATGTGGCTCCCCTTGATCCAATGCGTTACGTTCGCTCTCAGGTCAAAAAGTGCATCCTCGTGCTCTCGCTTCCATGGCAGAAAATAGACCATGCCGCGCCCCACACCATCGGAGAGCAGCAACTCGTCCCGCGCCAGTCGCGCCAACATCTTTGAAACATCGGCCGGGTGATCGACACAAACCTCCAGAAGACGAGCGTGAGTGACCACACCCTCTGTGCTGGCAATAATCAAGGCCATTCGCTCGGTCTCGGAAAGCGCATGGAAGCGCTCACCCAAGTGAGCCTCCAACTCGGCTATCGTTTCCTCAGGCACTAGGCTAGTCATGCGCAATTCCATCAGAGTCTGCTCAGGCTCGCGCATTTCGTAAAGAACCGGGCGACGCCAGTGCCGATTGGCCCAGTTGCTATAAATCTTCGGAATCCCCGAGCCGGCATGATCGCCATAACCCACCAACTGGAACATGGTTTGCAGCCGCCGGTTGCGGCAATCGCTATTGCCGCCCTGAATGGCCATTTCGGGCGAAATCCGCATCAAGCCGGGGTTGCGGAAGCCGAACATATCGGGCCGTTTGACCACCAGCACCGACATCCGGCCTGAAAAGTCTGCATGGATCAACGTATTGACCAGCGCCTCCCGCAAGGCTTCATGAACCGGCGTGTCTTCAATCCGCTGACCGTCCTTCAATTGAAACTGGATTTTCAGATCAGCCGTCAGCTTTTGATAAACCTTGCGAAAAAAGTCGTAGATATTCCCCGACCAACTGCCATCCGGCACCAGACGATCCACCCAGCGTTTCTCCGCCTTGGCTTCCGGCCGCTCCTGATAATCGACCATGTAATGCGGCAAGGCATCGCGGATCACCTCGGCGCGACCGAACATCAGCAAGCCAGCCAACCGAATACCAGAATAGCCTTCCTCGCGATTCTTGCCGACCGCGCCAATACGTTCGAGAAACTCCGGCACCGGCAAATCCGCCCAGACATGGCCGGGTTTAACAGCGGAAAAACGGTTCCGGTAGGCCGACACCGTATCCATATCCAGATCGTTAAAATCGAAGCCCTTCAATATCCGCTCGTCGCGCGAATCCTCCACCCGTTCGGCCAGCATGCGGCGCACTGTTTCATCGTCAGCCGGGTAATCACCCTCGTAACGCCGCAAATACGTGCCGCCCAGCGGGTTGCTGCCCAGATGCACCGGCTTGGCCTGACGCGGCGCGCGCGGCACCTCGATGCGCAGCACCGTCTTGCCATCGACCCTGATCGGCTGGATGGCCTGCTCGGTCAGCAGATTGATACTGATCTGCTTGCGATTGTGCAGGTTGTCCCAGATCGCCTTGCGCAGGCGCTCGACATCGGCGATGCCCAAAGCCTTGAATTCGCCACGCGGCTTTTCCTGAACCCCGAGCAGGATGATCCCGCCATCGGCGTTAGCCATCGCGCTATAGCTCTTCCAGAAATCCTCCGGCACCTCGCCGCGGCCATCGCGCCCCTGAGCCGCCTTGCATTCAAGGTCGTAGGCCTCGGCTAAACCGGCGAGTTCGGAAATATCGATCAGATCATCCATGGCGTTTTCTCGGGAGCACCTGTTTGCGCAACAACAATATCAACAATTGGTCAGCGGCTTGCTGACCAATTTTGCCTGCCGGCCCTTATTCGGGGAAGTGGCCCGTTCGGCGCGGATGCGTTCGAGCAGGGCGGTGGCGGGTTCTTCGTTTTTGTCCTGTTTTTCCAGTTGACCGGAGAAAGCCTTTTTCAGGATGGATTGGCGCAGCGCGTCGGCCTGTTGCAGCGCGGTGGCGAGGGTTTGGTCGAGTTGGTCGGCTTCGGAGAGTTTGGCGTCCAACTGTTCGGCAATTTCTTGCTGCTCAAGCTGACTACAAATCGGGAAAACAAGCCGCTCAACGTCACCAACGCGCAGATGTTTCACGCCTGTCCCAACCGCAACCTTTTCGGAAATCTTCTTGAAAAACGGGTTTTGAGTGGCGCACAGCAAGTATTTCCCGGAGAGTAGTTTGCCTGGCCGTAACAGCATGATGCGCTGGCCCATGCAGACGGTTTTTCCTTCCGGAATCAACGCAGCCTCACCCATTGGAGCTTCACGGGTAAACAAAATGTCGCCCGGAAGCGGAGGGCAACGGCGCGACCAATGCGCGTAGGTTTCCTGAGAAATGTAGCGAATTGAATCGTCAAAATTCAGGCGCATATCCCGAATGCTCGGCGTTCTTATAAGTGGAATGCCTTCCTGCAGGTAAGGCGCTGTCTTGTTATGGCAATCGACAACAGCCTCGCAAGCGTCCAACAATCGAGCCCACCCCCACCCCGTCGGCAATTCCGGCAACTCGGCGAGTTCTTCGGGGGTGAGCGGTGGCAGGGGCTTGGGGGGTTTGGGTTTGGGGCCTGGTTGGCCGGCGGCTTGCCAGTCGGCGAGTTGTTGCTGATAGCGGGCCTGGCGTTCGCGGGCGATGCGTTGTTGCAGGGCGGCGGCGGTTTCGAGCTGGTCGCGGTGGGCGGCGCGCCATGCTGCGGTCAACTTGCCTTCGAAGGCATTTTTCAGCAGCGACTGGCGATAGACCTTGAGCTGTTCGTGGGCGGTTTTCAGGCTGGCCACGCCCTGATCGAGTTCGGAAAACAGTTCCTCGATCTTGGCGACGATGCGGTGTTGTTCGGCGGTCGGCGGAACCGGAATCTTGCAGGCACTGAGATATGGTGTCGTTACCCGGCGCTGGCCAACTGCGCCGGACATGTTGTGCTCGGCCACATGGCGGAAAGCCCGGCTGGAAACGAAGTAATAAACGAACTGCGGGCTAATGCCGGGATGAGCGCGCAGGACGTGAAACTCTGTCGAGCCGAAACCAAGCCCGTTGTGGAGCGCCGGAACGACGGCCATCTTGCCGTTTTCCATGCAGGGCGTGATCTTGGCAAACAAGACATCGCCCTCGCGGAACGGCGTGTAGCCTTTTTTGACCTCGCCGAATTTACGCGTCGCGGAAACATCTATCACGCCGCTCTCGGCCTCAACAGCGGGCATCGGCACAAAGGAAACCGCCAAATCGTCGGCGATGGCTGATTTGTCTATGGTTGGGTTGACCAGACAAATTTCAGATAGCTCAGCGGTTTCCCAAGCCGCCGGCAATTCCCCAAGCTCCATCACGCCACCAACGCCTCATTCAGCTCGTCCAGCAACGGGTCCATGCCTTCGCCGAACAACTGCCACATTTTCCCCAGCCCGCCCTGGGCGTCGAAGGGGCTGTAGTCGAGATCGCTGCGGTCGACGTGGCAGGAGTGGGCAATATGGTCGCGGAGCATGCGTAGCCAGTTCATCTGTTCTTCGTTGAATTTGTCGGCGCCGCCGGCGTGGTGTTGCATGATCCAGGTCTGGAAGTTCTTGCGCACGGTGTCGGCAAAGGGCGTGATTGTCGCATCCAGACCGCAGACGCGGCGGATCAATGCGACGAGCGTGGTCAGTTCGGCTTCTGGATTCCCGTTTTCACGGGAATGACGAGCGCCGTCGAGCTGGCCGTAGGCTTGCCAGATGCGCAGCGGGGCGAGTTTAGGTTTGTCGGCCTTGAGCTTGTCGAGGACTTGCCGGACCAGTTTCAATGTCACTTCGCGCCGCCGCCAGGGTTGGGCGAAGAAGATGGTGAGCGCTTCGATTTCGTCACGATTCGCGGCCAGCCAGTCGGCGAATTCGTGGGTCAGGGCTTCGGCGTTGGCGGCGCTGTCCTTGCTCCAGCCGGCGTAGGTGATGCCATCCAGATTGTCGTGGTCGATGGTCTGTTCTTTTTCGCGGCGGATGGTGTCGATCAGTTCGATGAATTCGCCGTTCATCAGCGCCGCGGCTTCGCCGACCAGTTGTTGCTGGGCCTGGTCGCGCAGCGTGTCGCCAGGGTCGTTGCCAATGGGTAAGGCGGCCAGTTCGAGGGCGCGGGCTTCGATGAGATCGCCGTCGATGGCGTTGAACAGTTTGCTGACGAGGTGGCTGAGTTCGACGCCGCCGGCCGCTTCGCGCAGGCGGCGCTGGTCGTCGGCGTCGAGTTGCTTGTTGAGGCGGGCGAGACGGCCGGCCAGCGAGGAGACGCTGTCGGTATCGCTGGCACCCATCAGGATG
Source organism: Azonexus sp. (assembly GCA_041909135.1). Taxonomy (GTDB): domain Bacteria; phylum Pseudomonadota; class Gammaproteobacteria; order Burkholderiales; family Rhodocyclaceae; genus Azonexus. The sequence goes on from JAYREA010000006.1 coordinate 126,883, forward strand.
CCCATCGCCAAATCCTTGAGCGGCACGCCGGGCTTGGTGATCAACGGCTGGCTGGCGGTTTTGAGCGATTTGGTGACGCCGATGGCGTCGACGATGACGTAATGCGTCTTGGCGGTTTGGGCGCTGGGCGTGACTTTCTTGAGATCGTCCATGTCCAGCGTGCGGGTGCCGCGGCCTTTCATCTGCTCGAAGTAGTTGCGGCTTTTGACGTCGCGCATGAAAAGCAGGCATTCGAGCGGTTTGACGTCGGTGCCGGTGGCGATCATGTCGACGGTGACGGCGATGCGCGGGTGGTATTCGTTGCGGAACTGGGCAAGGATGGATTTGGGGTCTTCGCCCGGCTGCACGCTGCCGTCGGCCAGCTTTTTGTCCTGCGCGGCGCGGTAGGTGACTTTCTTGCAGAAGGCGTTGCCTTCGCCGAATTCCTCGCGCACGGTCTGGATGATGTCGTCGGCGTGGCTGTCGGTCTTGGCGAAGATCAGCGTTTTCGGGACTTCTTGGCGGCCGGGGAAGATGGCCGGCAGGTTGTCGCGGAAGGCGCGGATGACGGTGCGGATCTGGTCCGGGTTGACGATGTCGCGGTCGAGCTGGGTGGCGGTGTAGGCGGCGTCTTCGTCCTGTTGTTCCCAGCGTTTCCGGCGGGTCAGGCGTTCGCGCTTTTCAACCTGCTGTTCGGCGGCGATGACGGCGCCTTGCTGGGTGATGCAGGTGTCGATCAGGTAGATTTCGTTGCCGACATTGACGCCGTCGGCGACGGCTTTTTCATGGCTGTAGTCACTGACCACGTTCTTTTTGAAGAAGCCGTAGGTGCGGTTGTCGGGCGTGGCGGTGAGGCCGATCAGGCTGGCGTCGAAGTAGTCGAGCACCTGCTGCCAGAGGTTGTAGATGCTGCGGTGGCATTCGTCGATGAAGATGAAATCGAAGAATTCGGGTGGGATCTTGGCGTTGTAGGCGACGGGCGGCGGGGCTTTGGGCTGGGCCAACTCGGCCGGGTTGATTTCCTCCGCGGCTTCGTCGAGTTCCTTGTCTTGCAGCAGGGAGTAGAGACGCTGGATGGTCGAGATGCAGACGTCGGCGCCCTTGTCGACGAAGCTGCTTTTCAGGCGCTGCACCGTGTAAAGCTCGGTGAACTTGCGGTTATCGTCGATCGGCACGTAGGCCATCATTTCCTGCTCGGCCTGTTCGCCGAGGTTCTTGGTATCGACCAAAAAGAGCACACGCTTGGCGTCGGCGTGTTTGAGCAGCCGGTAGATGCTGGTAATCGCCGTGTAGGTCTTGCCGGCGCCAGTTGCCATTTGAATGAGCGCACGCGGGCGGGCTTCGCGGAAGGATTGCTCCAGATTGGTGATCGCCGTTTCCTGGCAATCGCGCAGGCGGAGTTCCTTGGCCGGCTGGTGCTCGGGGTTGAGCGGCGGCAATTCGGCGAGGCGAGCGCGCAGGCTGTCGCCCTCGGCCAGCCAGTCGCGCAGGGTTTCCGGGCGGTGGAAGCTGAAGATTTCGCGCGAACGTGGCTTGGGATCACGGGCGTCGGTGAAGCGGGTGATGGCACCGGTGGCTTCGTAGAGGAAGGGCAGCGGCTCGCGGTTATTCACCCATTTGAGCTTGGCGGCAGCGTAGCCTTCGGTCTGCGTTTCGTGAACGGTCAGGTGCTGACCTTCTTCCGGGCGCTTGGCTTCGATGATGCCGACGGCCTGACGGTCGACGAAGAGCACGTAATCTGCCGGGCCGGCGTCAGTGTGCCATTCACGCACGGCCTGCCCTGCCCCGGCGCTGAAGTCGATTTTCTTCTGCACCGCCCAGCCGGCGGCGCGTAGTTGCACGTCAATGCGGTCGCGGGCTTGTTGTTCGGGGTTCTGGTTTTCGGTCATGGTTCGCACTGGCATGCCAAGGCAATCCGGGCATCATAACCGAGGACAGCGACTCACCCGTTTGCCTTAAGGGCCAGTGCGCGCTCATAAAGCGCATTTTTTGCCATGCCGGTGATCTGCGAAGCCAGCTTGGCGGCCTGTTTGACTGGCAGGCCTTCGGCCAGCAGCAGCTTCAGGACCCGTTCGCCTTCACCGTTATCGGCTCCAGCTGGTGCGCCGGCAAGCATCAGGACGAATTCGCCACGTTGGCGGTTGGCATCTGCCTTGAGCCAGTCGAGTGCTTCGTTCACGGGCAGGGAATGGATCGATTCGAACAGCTTGGTCAGTTCGCGGGCGATGACCAGTGTGCGCTCCCCGAATACCGTTGCCATGTCTTCGACCGTTTCCAGCACCCGGTGCGGCGCTTCGTAGAAGACCAGCGCACAGGGCTGTTCGCGCAGCTCTTCCAGCGCTTGCCGGCGCTGGCCGCCCTTGGCTGGCAGGAAGCCATAGAACAGGAAATGTTCGTCGAGCAGGCCGGAACCGGACAAGGCAGTTGTCGCTGCGCAAGGACCGGGCAGCGGCACAACCTTGCAGCCGGCAGCGCGAACGGCAGCGACGATGCGGGCACCGGGGTCGGAAATACCGGGCGTGCCGGCATCGGAGATCAGCGCCACGGCTTCGCCGGCGCGCAGCTTGTCGACGATGCGGGCGGCGGCTTCGTGTTCGTTGTGCTGATGCGCCGGAATCGTCCGTGCCTGGGCGCCCAGTTGCTTGAGCAGCGGGCCGCTGTGGCGGGTATCCTCGGCGGCGACCCAGGGAACCGTGCGCAGGATTTCCTCGGCCCGGCGGGTCAGATCGGCGAGATTTCCGAGCGGCGTCGGGACGACATACAATGCGGCGGATTCTTCCATCATTCTTCCGTCATTTTTATCAGCATGCAGGCAAAGGCCAACGATACCACCACCGTGCGTGGCCGCGAAGCCGAGGAACGGGCAGCGCGTTATCTGGAACGCGGCGGCCTGCGCCTCATCGAGCGCAATTTCCGCGTCCGGGGTGGCGAGATCGACCTGATCTGCCGCGACGGCAAGGCGCTGGTTTTCGTCGAGGTCCGCCAGCGCAGCCGCAGCAATTTCGGCGGGGCCGGGGCGAGCATCACGGCCGGCAAGCGCCGCCGCATCGTGCTCGCCGCGCAGCATTACCTGCTTGGCAAGCCGGACTGCGATTGCCGTTTCGACTGCGTCCTGATCGATGGCGAGCAACTCGAATGGATCAAGCATGCGTTTTCTGCTGACGATTAGCCTGCTCGGCTGGCTGGCGACAGCTCAGGCCGAAAGCATCCGCGTCTTGGTGCAAAATTCGCCATTGGCCGGCAGCCAGTATTACGCCGTCGATCAGTTCTGGTCAGAGATCAAGGTCGGCGATGCCCTCGAACTGATCCGCGAGCCCGACAACAAACACGACCGCAACGCCATCCGCGTCGAATGGCACGGCCACAAGCTGGGCTATTTGCCGCGCAAAGAGAACCGGGTGGTCGCAGCAGCCATGGATGCCGGCGACCGCTTGAGCGCCCGCGTGTCGTCAATGAGCGACAACAAAAATCCATGGCAACGAGTAGCGTTCGAAGTGTTCGTCGAGCTGTGAGGTAGAATGCTTTTACTTACAGCCCCAACCCCTTGAACGATATGGATTTGATCGCCCGCGTTACCCAGCACTTCGAAGACAGTGCCCAAACCAAGCTGAATGCCGTCGAGTCGATGGCCGCACCGATTGCCGCCGCCATCGAGACGATGACCAATTGCCTGATCAACGGCGGCAAGATCCTGGCCTGCGGCAATGGCGGCTCAGCCGGCGATTCGCAGCATTTCGCAGCCGAACTGATCGGCCGTTTCGAGGCCGAGCGTCAGGAGCTGGCAGCGATTGCCTTGACCACCGATAGCTCGATCATCACCGCCGTCGGCAACGATTACTCCTTCAGCCAGATTTTTTCCCGTCAAGTGCGTGGCCTCGGCCATGCCGGCGACGTGCTGCTGGCCATTTCCACCTCCGGAAATTCCGGCAACATCATCGAAGCGATCAAGGCCGCCCACGAACACGACATGCACGTCGTAGCGCTGACCGGCAAGGGTGGCGGCCAGATCGGCGAAATGCTGCGCGACGACGACATCCATCTTTGCGTACCAGCCGACCGGACGGCGCGCATTCAGGAAACCCACCTTGTCGCGATTCATTGCCTGTGCGATGGGATCGATGCACTCTTATTGGGAGTCGAATGATGCAAAAAGCCAAACTGAGCCTTGCGGCCATTCTCATGATCGCCGCCCTGCCGGCCCTGCAGGGTTGCGTCGAAGCCGCCCTGCTCGGCACCGCTGCCGCGGCCAGCGTGATGTCAGCGCATGACCGCCGCTCGACCGGCACCCAGACCGACGACGAAACGACTGAATGGAAGGCCAACCAGCGAGTTCCCGAGCAATACAAGAACCAGGCGCACGCCAACTTTACGGTCTTCAACCGTCGCGTGCTGATCACCGGCGAAGTGCCGAATGAAGAAGCCAAGTCGATCATCGAGTCCGAAGTGCGCAAGCTCGAAGGCGTGCGCGAGGTCTATAACGAACTGGGCATCGGCCCGGCCACGCCGCTCGGCAGCCGCAGCAACGACAGCTTCATCACCTCCAAGGTCAAGGCCCGCCTGGTCGACACCAACCAGCTGTCGGCCAACCACATCAAGGTTTTGAGCGAACGCGGCATCGTCTACCTGATGGGCATCGTCAATGAACGCGAGGCCAAGGTCGCCGTCGCCGTCGCCCGCACCACGGCTGGCGTCGTCAAGGTGGTCAATGTCCTGGAAATCGTCAGCGACGATGAAACCCGCCGCCTCGACAATCAGGTGCTCGGCTCCCGCACGGCCCCACCGCAAAGCGCCCCGGTCGAGACTCGCTGACCCTCTCCCCGGGCAAGGCCCGAGAGGAGTAAGCTAACAGGGCGTACCGTACGGTACGCCCTGATTGCATTTGGGGGGCATCATGAATCTCGAAAAGGTCATCTTCGGCTTCTTCATCGTTCTGGCGGCGACGCTGAACTTCGGTTTTTTCATTGGCGACATCGCCAATCCCAATCTGCATAGCGTTTATGAACTGGCGGCCGCCCTGGTCGTCAGCCTGATCGCTACCGCCCTGAAATTCGGCGACCGCACGCAGATTGGCGCCATTCACCTGTCCACCAGCTTGGTCGCCGACCTGCAACTGATCGCTGCCGCCGTCACCTGGGGCGTCGCCGAGCATGTCACCGGCGTAGGCATGACGGCGCATGTCACGTCCAGCGTCGTCTCGCTGTCCGGTGGCGCGCTGTTCGCCAATATCGTCTCGGTCATCATCCTGATTGTCGAAACCGTGATGCTGCGCCGCTAGGCGGAGTACGGCATGAACAGCGCCTTCTTCCTGGTCCTGCGGCGCATGCGGGCGCCGATCATCGTGCTGATCGTCATCTACGCGATCTCGGTGCTTGGCCTGACGCTGGTTCCCGGTGTCGATGCCGAAGGCCGGATGACGGCGCCGCTCAGTTTCTTCCACGCCTTCTATTTCATCAGCTACACGGCCACCACCATCGGCTTCGGCGAAATCCCCGTTGCCTTTTCCGATGGCCAGCGCCTGTGGGTCACCGTCTGCATCTACCTGACCGTCGTCGGCTGGTCCTATTCGGTGGTGACGCTGATTGCCCTGCTCCAGGACAAGGGCTTCCAGAACACGCTGACGACCAATCGCTTTTCCCGCCGTGTCCGGCAAATCCGCCAGGACTTCTACCTCATCTGCGGTTGTGGTGAGACGGGCAGCCTGATCGCCCGCACCTTCGACCAGATCGGCCAGGCTTTCGTCGTCATCGAAAAGGAAGAACTGCGCGTCGAAGAGCTCGAACTGCTCGATTTCAAGACCGATACCCCGGCCCTCGCCGCCGACGCCCGCCTGCCGGACAACCTGCAACTGGCTGGTCTCAGGCATCCCAAATGTCGCGGCGTGCTGGCGGTGACCAACGACGAGCAGGCCAACCTGGCCATCGCCATCGCCGTGCGCCTGCTCAACCCGGACATTCCGGTCATCGCCCGGGCCGAACAGGCCGCAGTCGCGGCCAACATGGCCTCTTTCGGCACCGACCACATCATCAACCCCTACGAGCGTTTTGCTGACCGTCTTGGCCTGGCTGTTGCTGCACCGGAGCGTTTCCGGCTGATCGAATTGCTGACCAGCCTGCCGGAAACACCGCTGCCCGAGGCCCATCGTCCGCCGCACGGCCACTGGATTCTCTGCGGATATGGCCGTTTCGGCCACGCTGTGGCCAGTCGCCTGCGCGACAGCGGCATCACCCTGACCATCATCGACCCCACCGCCGGGGATGCCGACCGCGACATCGTCGGTGACGGGACCGAGGCCAAAACGCTACTTCAGGCCGGCATCGAGCGGGCCAAGGGCATCGTCGCCGGCGGCAACAACGACGTAAACAACCTCTCCATCGCCGTCACTGCCAACGAAATCAACCCGGCCCTGTTCGTCGTCGCCCGCCAGAACCAGGCGGCGAACAGTGCCCTGTTTGCCGCCTATGGCGCCGATTTCACCGTCCTGCCCAGCCGCATCATCGCTCAGGAATGCATCGCCATCCTGACGGCCCCCTTGCTTGCCCGCTTGCTCGATCGCATCAACCAGCTCGACGAAACGAATTGTTCCCAACTCGCCCAGCGCCTGCAGGAAGCCTGCGGCGGCCTGACCCCGGCGATCTGGGACATTCGCCTCAACGCGGCGGAAGCCCCGGCCGTCTGGCAGGCCTTGCTGCATGAGCGAAAAATCTGCCTGGGCGAGCTTCTGCCCAGCGGCGCTGACCGCAGCCAGCGCCTGCCGGCGGTGCCATTGCTGGTCGAACGCGGGCGGGACTACGTGCTCCTGCCAGCCGACGATTTCCGGCTCGAAGCCGGCGATCAACTGCTCTTCGCCAGCCCGCTGGCAACCCAGCGCAGCCTGGAGCTGACCCTGAAAAACGCCAACGAGCTGAATTACGTACTCAGCGGCGACGAACACTCAGGCAGCCTGCTCGGCCGCCTGCTGGCGGCGAAACAGGCAGCCCGGGGATAGACGCCAGGCGACGACTCAGGCCGCCAGCACCCGGCGTAGCCCGCGCATCAGCGAGCCGATGGCCGGCAGCTTCATGTACAGCTCCTCAGCCGTATCCCAGTAATCGCGGTGGTAATTGACCTTGCCGTCGGCGTCGAATTTCAGATGGGAAACGCCGCGCATGACCTGCGCTTCGCCCTTGCCCCACAGCCGAACCCGGTAATAGAACTCCCAGACCAGCATGGCACCGTTCTGGTCGACCACTTTCTCGGTAACGACAAAGCGCGGCTCGGCGACCTGGCCGAACATGTGGGTGAAGATGCGCTGGATGGCGGTGATGCCGCGCACTTCGTTGAACGGATCCTTGAAATAGGCGTCGGCACTGTAGAACTCGGGAAAGCGGGCCACGCTGTCCGGGGCGAAGTCGTTGTAAAAACAGATCAGCTTGTCGAGATTCATCTCAGCCTCCGGTAAAGCGGCGTATCAGCGGAAAGTACCAGCCGTAAGGCAAATGGGCGAACAGCTTCATCAGGCGGGTGAAGCGCTTCGGAAAGTGGATTTCAAAATGCCCTTTGCTGAAGCCGTCGACCATGGCCAGCGCTGCCTGTTCCGGTGTTTGCAGGGCCGGCATGGCGAAATCGTTCTTGGCGGTCAGCTGGGTCGAGACAAAACCCGGGTTGATCACCCAGACCCCGATGCCCTTGGGCGCCAGATCGAGATGCAGCACTTCGGCAAAATGGATCAGCGCCGCCTTGCCCGGCCCGTAGCACAAGGCCTTGGGCAAGCCGCGATAACCGGCGACACTGGCCACGAAGGCAATACCACCGCCCGGCGGCAGATCGGTCAGGACGGTATCCGTCAGACGCAGCGCCGCATTGAAATTGACCTCGATGACCCGCTCAGCCACCGCCAGATCGAAGTTATCAGCCCGCATCGGCACATAGTCGCCGGCCAGATAGATGACCAGATCGACACCGCCCCAGACCGCCAGCAAGCCTTGGCGAGTCGCCCCCAGACTGACCCGGTCCGTCGCATCGCAGGGCAGCACCAAGGCATCGGCAATACCCAACGCCAGCAACTTGTCGACACTGCGTGCCGATAGCGCCAGCCGGGCACCACGCCCGGCCAGTTCGCGGGCCAGGGCAGCGCCAATACCCGATGAGGCGCCGACCAGCCAGACGCGCTTGCCCTCCCAGTCGGTGATTTTCGGGTTCATGATGCTCACTGCCTTTTCACGAAAGTCAGCGTCACTTCGCCGAGATTGAAACCCCATTTGGACATGTAGGAGCGGTTCAGCATCACCTTGTCGTCCATCAGGAACATCCAGTCGTCGAAATCGACGTTGTAGACCTTGCCGTCGACCGGCAACGCCAGCACGTAACGCCAGCGCAGGGCATTGCCGGAGACCTCGCCGATCGCCTCGCCGATCACATCGTCCGCCTTGCCGCGGAAGCTGCCATCCGGCTGCCGGGTCAGCGTCCAGACCCGACGCGACGTCGTGCCATCGGACCACTTGAAGTTCTCGTCCAGCACGCCGGTATCGCCTTGCCACTTGGCATCGATGACCACGTGGAAGCGCTTCTTCACCTCGCCGGAACGCCCCTGGAACATGCCCCAAGCGTCCAGCGTGCCGTTCAGGTAGGTCTTCAGGTCAAGGGCCGGTTGTTCGGCCCGGTATTGCTCGACGCCGGTCGAGGCACAGGCGGTCAGGCCAAGGGAAAACAGGGCAGCAGCGAGCAATTTCATGATTAAGACTCCAGAGAATGGTGCCAGCGCCAGAGCAAGGCCACGGCCAGCGCCTTGAAAGCGAGCGGCAACAGGGCATAGGCAAAGGTCAGCGCCGGCAGACCGGCGGTACTGCCCGGCACATAGCCAAGCAGGGCCAGCAAAGGCAGGGAAAGTCCGGCCGCCAGGGCCAGGTTGAGTTTCGAGACAAAATTCCAGACCCCAAAACAGGCGCCCGCCTGCCCTTGCCGTTCGCCAAGATCGGCCGCAATAGCCGCCGGCAGCGCCAGATCGGCCCCGAGTGCCAGCCCGGACACGACACAGATGGCCGCGAAGGTGGCTACGTCGTTGGCGCCGAGCAGACTGGCCCCGGCAAACGCCAGAATCGCCAGCACCATCGCCAGCCCCCAGGCAGCGACCCGGCCGATGCTGCCGGCCAGACGAACCCAAAGCGGCAAGGAAGCGGCGCCGGCAATGAAATACAAAGCCAGCAGTGGGCCGCTATCTGATTCCGCCTGCAGCACATCGGCCACGAAAAAGAGGAACAGCGTTGCCGGCAACGCGGCAGCAATGCCGTTGACGACAAAAACCAGCAGCAGGCGGCGGAAGGCCAGATCGGCAAAGACGCGGCGCAGACTGGGCAAGAGCGCCTGATTGCTGGCCGGCAAGGGCTGGCCAGCCCCAACCCGGGAAAAGGTAATGGCCGCGGCGACCAGCAACACGGGAGGCAAGATCCAGCTCAAGCGAGCGATTCCGTCATTCAGGCTGGCCGCCAGCACGGTCGGCAGGGCTGCGGCGAGCACGACGCCGAGCAGGCCAAAGCCCTCCCGGGCCGCAGTCAGCCGGGTGCGCAAGGCCGAGTCGAGGCCGACATCCGCCCCCCAGGCCTGATAGGCGACGGTCGCCGCCGAGAAGCCGAGGTAAGTCAGGGCCAGCGAGGCGAGCAGCCAGAGGGCGACGTTTTCAGCGGGCGGATTGAGCAGCGCGACGAAACCAAGCCCGAAGGGCAGCAAGGCCAGCGCCACCATGCGCCGCCGCGACACCCGGTCGGCCAGCCAGCCGAGCCAGGGGTCGATGCCGGCGTCGAGCAGACGGGCACCGAGCAGGATGAAACCGAGCATGGCCAGTTCCATGCCGGCCGTTTCGGCGTAGAAACGGGGGACGTGGACGTAGATGGGGAGGGCTGCAAAGGCGAGGGGGAGGCCTAGCAGGCCGTAGGCAAGGATGCGACCGTTGGTCATCTCAGACCACCGGCCGTTTGAGCAGCACGGCACGCAAGTCGGGGGCACTGGTTTTCGGATCGGGAACTGTCCAACCAGGGGTCTGCGCAAAGTTCTTGAGGGTTGCGCTCGTTCGACCGCTGGTTTTCGCGCTTGAGGCGCGCCGCACTTTCTTTTGTTTCGCCAAAAGAAAGTACGCAAAGAAAAGGCGACCCAAGGGCGGCGCCGGCTTCGCCGGTTCCCTGCGCTACTCGGTCTTCGCGGGGGCTGCGGAACTCGTCCCTCCGGGCCTCAAACAGTCCTCGCCCCTTTTCCGCGAAGCCCTGCGTTGCTCGGCGCCTTTCGGGCCCCTTGCGAGGCGCTGAGCAACGGAGGCGGGCCGGGGGTAGTCGGCTTGCCTTGTCTGAGCCGCAGGCGAGTTCTGGCAAGCCGCCCGGACTGCCGAGTAGCGCAAGTAACCCCGAAGGGGCGCCGAGCCAGGGTCGCCTTCTTCTTTGGCTACTTTCTTCTTGGCGACGCAAGAAGAAAGTAGCTCGCGCCGCAAGCGCGAAACCCGGCGGTTGAACCCGCAGAGAACCCACACAAGGATCTGACCCCAACTCAGCATAGTCAAGGACGCGACCGTTCCTCATCTCAGACCGCCGGCCGCTTGAGCAGTGCGGCGCGCAGATCGGGCGCGCTGGTTTTCGGGTCGAGCCAGATGGCGAAGAAGGCGCGGGCGAAAACCGGATCGTCGATGCTGCCGAGCTGGCGATCATTGAAATGGAAGACGGCCGCCTCGGCGCGATACTGGCCGATGATATGGTCACCCGGCTTGACGTCCGGAAACAGCCGGGCCATCTGCTCGCCCCAGCGCTTCAGGCTCAGCTCGTCGGCGATGCTGAGATTGCGGATTTCCTTGACGCTGGCCTCGGCGATGGCCTTGCCGTCGATGTTCCGCTTGTAGTCGAGCCTCAGCGCCAACGGCGGCCGCAGCGGATCGTCGCCCGCCCACAGCGTTGCCTCATAGACGAGAAAGCCGAAACGCCGGAATTCGCCGCTACCCCAGCGCCTGAGGCCGGCCGTCGGGGCGGGGTTGGCGAAGGCCGCAATCGGCGCCGCTGCCAGCGCCAGCAGCAGGCGCCGGCGACTAGCCGAGCGCGCCGGCTCAGCGATGCGTGAGTTCGAACTGGACGACATCGATATTCCCGGCCAGGAAACCGGCCTCGCAATAACAAAGGTACATGCGCCACAGGCGGCGGAAATGCTCGTCAAAGCCCAGTGCCGCGATCTGCGGCCACTTGGCCTCGAAGGCATGGCGCCATTCGGCCAGGGTGCGGGCGTAGTCGAGGCCGAAGGCGTATTCGTTGCGGACGACCAAGCCCTGCTTGGCAGCGGCGGCGCGGAATGCGTGGCGCGACGGCAACATGCCGCCCGGGAAGACGTATTGCTGGATGAAATCGGTGCCCCGGCGATAGCTGGCAAACAGGTCGTCGCGGATGGTGATGCTCTGGATCACCGCCCGGCCATCCTGCTTCAGTGCCTTGGCTACTGTCTTGAAGTAGCTCGGCCAGAAACGTTCGCCGACGGCCTCGAACATTTCGATGGAAACGACGTGATCGAATGTCTCCGTCGTATCCCGATAGTCCTGCAGGCGCAAGTCAGCATTGGGAACACGCTGTTGGGCCCAGCCCAGCTGGGCCGGCGACAGGGTCAGCCCGGTCACGGCCAGGCCACGCTGGGTGGCCATTTCGGCAAAGCCGCCCCAGCCGCAGCCGATTTCCAGTACGCGCTGCCCCGCGCCGGCCTTCAGGCAATTCAGGATACGGCTGTACTTGGCATGCTGTGCTGCCTCGAGCGAACCGTCGTCGGCCTGGCGATAGATGGCCGCCGAGTAGCTCATGCTCGGATCGAGCCACAGCTTGTAGAAATCGTTGCCCAGATCGTAGTGCGCCATGATGTTGCGCTTGCTGCCGGCCCGGCTGTTGCGGTTCAGCCAGTGGCGGACGCGCGCCGCCAGCAGGTTGCGCCAGGAACCGTAGACCGCCTTCCGCAACACATCGCGATTCTTCGCCAGCAGGGTCAGCAGGCCGGTGATGTCCGGCGAATCCCAGTACCCGTCGAGATAGGCTTCGGCCAGCCCGATGTCACCGCGGGCCAGCACCATGCCGAACATGGCTTCGTCGCGCACCTGCAGCGTGACGCCATGCTCGCCGTTGCCGAACAGGGCGCAGGAACCGTCGGGCAGACGGATTTCGAGCAGGCCGCCCTCGATTTTCTCCAGCAGTTCAAAGACCAGAAAGGTGTCGCGGGCCAGGCTTTCGCTGCCGCGCAAGATCATCGCATTGTTCATTTTGTCGATTCCCGGAGGGGTTGAGAGACATGGGCGCCACGGAAGGGCACCCCTTTCAGCCAGAGTTTCAGGGCTTGCCAGTGGATGCGGAAAAGAACGCCGGCGGTCATCAAGGGCATGCGCAGGAAAGCGCCGAGCAAGGCGCCGGCGCCCCAGACCCTCGGCTTGCCGGAGATGGAGGTCAGCAGCAGTTCGCCCTCGGCATCGTCGTAATCGATCCGGGCCAGCGGCACCGGCCGGTTCAGATGGAAGCGGAAGCGGTAGCCGCCTTCGATCTCGTTGAATGGCGAAACGTGGAAATCCTTGTCGGCCCGCAGTTCCTGGGCATCGCGCAACGGTGCGCCGCCGGGGTTGTGCAGCAGGTAGCTGCGGGTGCCGCCGAAGGTGTTGTTGACCTCGGCCAGGATGGCGATCAGTTCGCCGGCCCGGTTGTGGCAGAACCAGAAGCTGACGGGATTGAAGACCAGGCCGAAAACGCGCGGAAAGGTCTGCAGCATGATCTCGCCGTCGTCCGGCAGGCCGCGTTCGCGCAGCAGTGCCGTGATCCACGGCAGGAGCGGACTGCCGTCGCGAGCGCCGTGATCCTTGCTGCGGAAGCTGAGAATGTTGGACCGGTCGACGCTGAAAATCCCGCAATTCGCCGAGGCCAGTTCGCGCACCGGTAGCTGGATGTAGAACACCGGGTAGACGAAGGCATTGACCACCGGGCGTAGCCGCCGGTGCATCACGTGGCCGAGGAAGAGTTGCGGACGGAAATTCATGTCAGCCTCAGGCCGTCTCGGTTTCGCGCAGCACGGCAACCGATGCATCCTGCCATGGGGCACGGATGCCCATGCCATTGACCACGCGCAGCGCCGACTTCAGACCGTCTTCGTGGAAGCCGTAGCTGCCCCAGGCGCCAGCCAGCCAGATGCCGTTTTCGCCCTGCACCGAAGCCAGCCTCTGCTGGGCCGCAATGGCCGGGCCGTCGAAAATCGGGTGGGCGTAATCGAATTCGGCCAGCACCTTGGCCGGGTCCGGCTCACGCGCCGGATTCAGCGTGACGACGACCGGGGCCTTGAAAGGCAGCGGCTGCAGCGTGTTGATCAGGTAGGAGACACCCACCGGCTGGTCACCCGGTTCGCCTTCACCGGCAAAGTAGTTCCAGGCCGACCATAGCTTCTCGTCACGCGGCAGCAGGGCGCGGTCGGTATGCAGCACGGCACGGTTGGGCTGGTAGCGGATGGCCGACAGCACCTCGCGCTGGGCATCGCTAGCGGTGAAGCCGAGAATGGCCTTGGCCTGGTCGCTGTGGCAGGCCATCACCACCTGGTCGAAATGCTCGCTGCCGCCGGCATGCGTCACCCGCAGCCCGATACCTTCACGGGTCACAGCGCTGACCGGGCAATTGAGGCGAATGTCGTCGAGCAGGCTGGCAATCTTGCGAACATACTCGCGGCCGCCCCCTTTCACCGTGCGCCACATCGGCCGGTCGAAAACCTGCAGCAGGCCATGGTTCTGGCAGAAACGGATGAAGGTGGCGAGCGGCATGTCGAGCATCTGGCCGGTCGGGCAGGACCAGATCGCTGCCGCCATCGGCAACAGGTACCAGTCGGAGAAGGCGCTGGAATAACGGCCGGCACTCAGGAAATCACGCAGGCTGCGCTGGTTGTCCGGGTGGGTCGCCAGCCAGGCGGTGCTTTCGCGGTTGAAGCGCAGGATGTCGGAGAGCATGGACCAGAATTTCCGGCGGACCAGGTTGCGCTTCTGGCCGAAGACCGTGGCCAGATTGCTGCCGGCCCATTCGAGATCCGGGTTTTCCAGGCTGACGGCGAAGGACATCTCGGTTTCGACGCTGTCGACACCGAGCAGCGCAAACATCGCGATCAGGTTCGGGTAGGTCTTTTCGTTGAAGACGAGAAAGCCGGTATCGACCGGATGCGTCACGCCTTCCAGCGTCACATCGATGGTATTGGTGTGGCCGCCGAGATAGGCGCCGGCTTCGAAAAGGGTCACGTCATGCTGGCGGCTGAGCAGCCAGGCAGATGCCAGCCCCGAGATACCGGCGCCGACGACAGCGATTTTTTGTCTTTTGAGCATGATTTCCCCCTTACTCATTGCAGCCATACAGTTCGGCGTAGGCCGAGTGGTTGTGGATGGACTCGAAATTCTCGGAAGCCACCTTCCATTCGGCGATGCGCGACTCGTTCATCAGGCGCAGCGCGATGTCGCGGACCAGGTCTTCGACGAACTTCGGGTTGTCGTAGGCGCGCTCGGTCACCCACTTTTCGTCCGGCCGCTTCAACAGCCCGAACACTTCGCAGGAGGCCTCATCCTCGGCAATACGGACCAGATCCTCGATGCTCATCGGCGAGCGCAGCCGGGCTTCCAGCGTGATGTGCGAACGCTGGTTGTGGGCGCCGTAATCGGAAATCTTCTTGGAGCAGGGGCACAGGCTGGTCACCGCTGCCACGACACGCAAGGTCAGCGTGGCGCTCTCGCCTTCCCGCTGGTCGACGATCAGCGTCGCGTCGTAGTCGAGCAGGCTCTCGACCCCGGAGACCGGTGCCATCTTGCGAATGAAGTAGGGGAAGGCCAATTCGATGCGACCGCTGCTGGCATCCAGCCGGAGCAGCATGTCGGCCATCATGCGCAGCAGGCCGACCTGGGTCAGCGGGCCACGACGGGCTTCGAGCAATTCGACGAAGCGCGACATGTGAGTCCCTTTGACCTCGGGTGGCAAGCCGACGCTCATCGCGATGGTCGCCACCGTACTGGTCAATTCACCTGCCGCATTTTCCAGTTGCAGGGGGTAGCGCAAGCCTTTGACGCCGACACTCTGGATGGCGAGGCGACGCGTATCGGCACTGGCCTGGACGTCAGGCAGGAAGATGTTTTCCGGGGCATTCATGGGCGGCTCCTGGGGGCTGGCTACTTATTTGAGAAACTCGTCGATTTTCTTCAGCAAATCCTTGTCATCCGGCTTGGTGAAGCTGGTGTAGGCAATGACTTGCGTTGCATCACGGTTGATCAGGTACTTGTGGAAATTCCACTTCGGCTTGCTGCCGGTGATCTCGGCCAGTTTCAGGTAGAAGGGATGAGCCCCCTTGCCCTTGACCACGGTCTTGCTGACCATTGGGAACTCGACGCCATAGGTCAGGCGGCAGAAATCGGCAATTTCCTTCTCGCTGCCCGGTTCCTGTTCGCCAAAGTCGTTGGACGGAAAGCCGAGCACGACCAGGCCCTTGTCCTTGAGCCGGGCATAGAGCTTTTCCAGCCCGTCGTACTGCGAGGTGAAACCGCAGTAGCTGGCGGTATTGACGACCAGAATGACCTTGCCGGCGTACTGGCAGAGCGGCATCGGCTTGCCGTCCTGCAGGCTGGCGAAGTTGTGGTTGAGCAGCGGCGGGCATTCGGCGGCACCGGCAACCGGCACGATACCGAGCGAGAGCAGGCCGGCAATACCGAGGCAGCGTTTCAGGCGAGACGACATGTTTAACTCCTTGTTCGTTTTGTCCTAGACAAACAGGACGTTTGTTCGTAAGATAGCGATCAAAAGTTGGCTTGTCAATGGTTTGTCTAACATTTGTTTAGGACAAATATGAATACCCCCAGTTTCAATATTGCCGCCGTCGAGCGGGATACCGGTCTCTCCAAGGACGTCCTCCGCATGTGGGAGCGGCGCTACGGATTTCCCGTGCCGGAACGCGACCTGAATGGCGAACGCCTCTACCCGGCCGACCAGGTCGACCGTCTGCGCCTGATCAAGCGCCTGATGGATCTGGGCCATCGCCCCGGCAAGCTGATCGCGACACCGGCCGAGGAATTGACGGCACTCGCCCCGCGCCGGCCCCGCGCCAGTGAAAATATCCCGACCAGCGCGGCCGAAGACCTCAGCGAGCTGCTCGCGCTGATCAAGCAGCACGACGCTGCCGGTTATCAGCAGGCCATGCAGCAGCGACTCGCCCGCCAGGGTTTGCAGCGTTTTGTCCAGGACACCGTTTCTCCGCTCACGCACCAGGTCGGTGAGGCCTGGGAAGATGGCCGCTTCGAAGTCTTCGAGGAACATCTGTTTACCGAGCTGACCAAGCGCCTGCTCCGCCAGGCCATCGCCGCCCTGCCCGGCGGCCCGCGCCGACCGCGCGTGCTGCTGACCAGCGTGCCGGACGAGACGCACATCCTCGGCCTGCTGATGGCGGAAGCGCTGTTCGCGCTCGAAGGCGCCGAATGCATTCCGCTCGGCCCACAGATGCCCTTGCTGGAGATCGCTCGCGCCGCTGAAGCCCACCGCGCCGACATCGTCGCCCTGTCCTTCTCGGTGGCCTTTCCCCAGCGCCAGATTCCTTCCCTGTTGCAACAACTGCGCATGGTGCTCCCGGCAGGTATCGAGCTTTGGTGCGGAGGCGGCGGCGTCATGCGCCTCAGCGCCCCGGAAGGCGTCCGCCTGATCCCAACGCTCGACGGCGCCGTCGACGCATTGGCGAAGTGGCGTCCCGCTGCGGCCTGAACCCGAAAGCCAGCGAGTGTCGTTGCCGCCCCCGAAAACGGAAATTTCCGCTGTGACCGGCAACAGGCACGGGGCCGCAACAGGCACTAGAATAGAGACTCACTCCACCCACCAAACAACCATGTCCTACGCCTCCCCAACCTTCGAATCGAAAATCTGCCCGCCGCACCAACTGGCCACCAGAGCCGCCCAGCTGGCCCACCCGCTGGTGTTCACCAACGGCTGTTTCGACATCCTGCATCGCGGCCATGTCACTTATCTGGCCCAGGCGGCGTCCCTCGGCACCAGCATGGTTGTCGCGCTGAACACCGACGCCTCGGTCAAGCGCCTCGGCAAGGGCGACGACCGCCCGGTCAATGCGCTGGAAGACCGCCTGGCCGTGATGGCCTCGCTGGCCTGCGTCTCGCTGGTCACCTGGTTCGATGAAGACACGCCGCTCCAGCGCATCCTGGAATGCCGGCCCGACATCCTGGTCAAGGGCGGCGACTGGCCGGTGGACAAGATCGTCGGCTGCAACGAAGTACGCGGCTGGGGCGGCACGGTTCATTCGATCCCCTTCATCCACCAGACATCGACGACGGCCCTGCTGGAAAAAATCCGCCGCCTCTGAGACCTGAACATCGCCATGCGCGACCAAGCGCCACCCGCCTCGACACTCTCCGAACCGGAAATCCAGATCCGTCAGCGGGCGGCCGCCTTTGTCTGCATCGGCATGCCTGCCCTGATCTATTTCGGTATCGTCGCCGCGGTCGACCATGAATGGCTGCTCGCCATTCTGGCCCTGCTGACGGCGATCGTCATCGCCATCTGCGCCCTGATGCTGTGGCGCAAGCGGCAAGGTTACCGGGCCATCCGCCCGGCCGTGGTCTGCTACACCGCCCTCGTCCTCTACCTGGTGGCCTATTCCGGGCCGGAGCATGCCCGGGGATTGTGGTTCCTGTCGCTGCCGTTGGTTTCGCTCAAGCTGCTGCCACCGCGTGAAGGCGGCATCTGGGTTCTGGGCGCCATCATCACGGCCACCTGCCTGATGCTGCTGGCCGGCAACGGCATGGGCGACACCGCCTATTCCGCTGACTACATTGCGCGCTATATCACCACTACCGTGCTGATTACCGGCGTCCTGCTCTGGTCGGAGATCATTCTGGAGCGCTACCAGCAGCGGATTGAAGGGCAAAACGCGGCGCTGCTCGCCGAGCGCGACCAGCTCGAACAGGAAATCGTTCGCCGGGCCGGGCTGGAAGAGGAACTGCGTTACCTGGCCACCACCGACCCGCTGACCGGCCTGCTCAACCGCCGTGCTTTCATGACCACGCTGGCCGATGAACTGACGCGCAGCCAGCGCCTGCACAGCCGTTTCACCCTGCTGATGCTCGACATCGACCATTTCAAACGGGTCAACGACACTTATGGCCACCCGGTCGGTGACGTCGTGCTGGTTCACCTGTCCAACCTGCTGGCCGAGCAACTGCGCAGCATCGACAAGCTGGCGCGTATCGGCGGCGAAGAGTTCGCCATCCTGCTCGTCGACACCTCGGCCGAAGCTGCCGCCACGGTCATCGAGCGCCTGCTGGCGACAATCCGCAGCAAGCCGGCCAGCCACCCGGAAAGCGGCCAGCCCATCGCCATCACGGCCAGTATCGGCTGTACCGAAAGCAAAGCCGAAGACGACGAGCAGTCACCCTTCGTTCGCGCCGACCGGGCACTTTATGCCGCCAAGCAGGGCGGCCGCGACCAGCACTGCTGGCGCTAGCGGGCGACCTTACAGAACGACCTGGGTACCCAGCTCGACCACCCGGTTGCTGGGAATCTTGAAGAAGGCGGTGGCTGAACCGGCATTGCGGAACATGGCGACAAAGATCTTCTCGCGCCAGAAAGCCATGTCCGAGCCGAGACGCGGAATCAGCGTTTCGCGGCCAATGAAATACGAGGTTTCCAGCGAACTGAAGGCCAGCCCGGCATCGGCGCACAGCGCCAGGGCATCCGGCACATTCGGCATATCCTTGAAGCCGTACTGGATGATGACGCTCCAGAAGTTTTCCTTCAGTTGCCGCACCTCCACCCGGTCGATATCCGGCACGTAGGGCACGTCGAAGAACTGGACCGAGAGCAAGACAACCCGCTCGTGCAGCACCTTGTTGTGCATCAGGTTGTGCAGCAAGGCATGCGGCACCCCCTTCGGGTCGGCATTCAGGAAGACGGCCGTCCCCGCCACCCGGGTCGGCATCGATGTGGCCAGCGAGTCGAGGAACATCGACAGTTCCAGGCGCTCCCCGCGCAGGCGTTCGGAAAGCAGTTCGCGCCCCCGCTTCCAGGTCGTCATCAGGACGAAGACGCCCATCCCGGCGACCAGCGGGAACCAGCCGCCATCCGGAATCTTCAGGATATTGGCAGCGAGGAAAACGAGTTCGACCGACAGGAAGCAGGCGAACAGCAAGCCGGCCTTGAACCATCCCCATTTCCAGACCTTGGCGACGACCACCGTGGCGAGAATGGAGGTAATGACCATGTCGCCGGTCACCGCGATGCCATAAGCGGCAGCCAGATTGTTCGAGGACTTGAAGCCGAGGACGAGGATCATCACCGCCACCATCAAACCCCAGTTCACCGCCGGCAAATAGATCTGCCCCTGCTCCTTCTCCGAGGTGTGCTGCACCTCCATGCGCGGCACGAAACCGAGCTGCATGGCCTGGCGAGTCACCGAGAAAGCCCCGGAAATAACTGCCTGCGAGGCAATTACGGTAGCCACCGTGGCCAGCCCGACCAGCGGATAGAGCGCCCAATCCGGGGCAGACAGGAAGAAGGGATTCTTGGCTGCTTCGGGATCGCCAAGGATCAACGCCCCCTGACCGAAATAATTGAGGACCAACGCCGGCAGGACGAAAGCGAACCAGGCGCGGGAGATCGGCTTGCGACCAAAGTGGCCCATGTCGGCGTACAGCGCCTCGGCGCCGGTCACCGCCAGCACGACGTTGCCCATCGCAACCAGCGAGTGGGCCTTGTTTTCAAGCAGGAATTCAAGGCCATACCAGGGATTGAGCGCCATCAGGATGGCCGGGTGATCGATGATATTGTGCAAGCCGAGCAAGGCCAGGACGCTGAACCAGACCAGCATGACCGGCCCGAAAAACGCCCCGACCGTGGCTGTCCCGCTCCGTTGAACGAAAAACAGCAGGAACAGCACAGCCATCGTGATCGGAATCACGAAGGGCTTGAGTGCCGGCGTGGCAACTTCCAGCCCCTCGACCGCCGACAACACGGAAATGGCCGGCGTCACCATGCCGTCACCGTAGAACATCGCCGCCCCGAGAACACCGACGATCATGATCCATCTGGCGTGGTGCGGCTTGTCCTGCACCGTATGCAGGGCCAAGGCGATCAAGGCCATGATGCCGCCCTCGCCGCGGTTGTCGGCACGCATGATGAAGGTGACGTACTTGACCGAAACGACAATGACCAGCGCCCAGAAAAAGAGCGACAGGCTGCCGTAGATATTGGCCATGGTGACCGGAATCGGGTGGTTGCCGGCGAAGACCTCCTTCACCGCGTACAGCGGGCTGGTCCCGATGTCGCCATAGACCACGCCGAGCGCAGCCAGGGCAAGCGCGGCAAAGCGCTTGCCGGTGATCTCCGCCGTCTGTTCGTGACTGCTCATCAAAGCTGCTCCCCGTCGATCAGACGCCTGCTGGCCCAGCCACTGCCGGCCCCCCCGGTTTTTGCGCCAGTCGATTTAGCCGCCCAGGGCTGCCTTCAACGACTGGACTTCTTCTTCGGACTCTTCAACGATTTCAGCCAGTGTCTCGGCATCGAACAGGGTGTCCAGAATCGAGGTGTCGACTGCACCGTCGAGCTCCGGATCACGCCAGCACGAGGTCCGGTTGGCGATCTTGTTGGCGACGTACAGCACATCCGACAGGTTGCTGACCGCCGCGATCTCACGATCGGTTTCATGATCGCGCACCGCCTCGAGCACCGCTTCCGGCGAACCAAGCGCCGACAGCAGGGCGTGACCGATGTTGTCATGCCAATCGACCAGCAGGGCGTGCAACTCCACCTTGTCGTTGACCAGCTCCGGGAAATTGGCAGCACGCGACATCAGGTAAAACACCCCGAGGTCGTGCACCAGGCCGGCAAACATCGCCTCGTCACCGTTGATCCGGGCCAGCTTGCGAGCCAGCACGCGGCACAGCGCGGCAACATGCGAGGTGTGCTCCCACAAACGCTGGGAAATGCCTTCGAACGGCTGCATCTGCTTGGACTTCAGCAACTGCTCCATGGCCACGGCGAACGACACCGTGCGCACGGCCTCCATGCCGACGCGGACAATGGCGTTCTTGACGTCGGCAATCTCGCGTCCGCTCGGATTCAGCGCCACCGAATTGGCCATGCGGATAATCTTGGCGCTCATCAGCGGCTCGGCGCCGACCAGCTTCGATAGCTGCTCGACACTCAGATTCGGATCTTTCAGCGCGGCACGCACCTGGAAAGTGATGTCGAGAAAGGTCGGAAAGGTGATCTCGCTGCTGGAAAGATCCCGGGCGATGTCTTCGAGCACCTTGAAGGTGACGGCGTTGGCCATGCTGATTTACCTCTGGATAAAAAATGGTCGTGTGCCGCGCTGCCAAGGCGCGCCGCCGAAGACGGTAGCAGACCGTACGACGAGGCGGCGTAACGCCGGCAGCGCAAGCAATGCCATTTTTAGAATGGAATATCGTCGCCGAGATCGTCAAACGACGGCTTCGGCTTGTTCTTCGGCGGGGCCGGTGCGTAGTCGGTCGGCTCATCGTAGCCGCCACCGCCACCAGCCGGGGCGCCCATGCCCTGGCGTGAGCCAAGCATCTTCATGTCGTCGCAGCGGATTTCGGTGGTGTAGCGCTCCTGGCCTTCCTTGTCGGTCCACTTGCGGGTGCGCAGGCTGCCCTCGACATAAACTTGCGAGCCCTTCTTCAGGTACTGGCTGCAAATTTCGGCCAGCTTGCCGAATGCGGAGATGCGAACCCACTCGGTCATTTCCTTGCGTTCGCCGGTCTGCTTGTCCTTCCAGCTTTCGGTACAGGCGATGCTGAAATTGCAGATCGCCTCGCCGCTGGCGGTGTAGCGGGTTTCCGGGTCACGGCCCAGATTGCCGATGCCTATCCATTTGTTAACCGATGCCATTACCAATGTCTCCTAAGCAGTTTTTGTCGCTGCGGCGACCGGGCGCCGTTGCGGAAAATTCATGGAATTCGCGACCACCAGCCAGATCAGGATCAGACCGGTGCAGGCAGCGAAAACCGCATTATCGCCGAAATGCTGGGCAATATATCCGCCCAGCGCACCGCCGATGAACAGGCCGATGGCCTGGGTCGTGTTGTAGACGCCCAGCGCCGCCCCCTTGGCAGCCGGTGGTGCCGTGCGGGAAACCAGCGAAGGCAAGGTCGCCTCCAGCACATTGAAGGCGACGAAGAACAGCGTCAGCCACAGCGCCAGCAGCCACAGGCTGGCGCTAAAGAGCAGCAGACCCGACTGGACGATGACCAGCAGGCCGATCGCCGCCAGGAAAATCGGCCGCATCTTGTCCTTGCGCTCGGCAGCGATGATGGCTGGCACCATGATGGCGAACGAGACCAGCACGGCCGGCAGATAGACCTTCCAGTGCGAGGCCGCTTCCAGGCCGCCATGATTGACCAGCGCATGCGGCAGCACGACGAACATGGCCATTTGCACCATGTGCAGCACAAAGATACCGACATTCAGGCGGAGCAGATCGGCATCGAAAATCACCCGGCGCAGCGGCAGCTTTTCATGGCCATGCGGCGGCGGAGCCGGCGGCACGGCCTTGAGCAGCAGGACGATGGCGGCCAGCGCCAGGACGCCGGTCATGATGAACAAGCCGCCCATGCCGATCCAGCCATAGAGCAGCGGCGCACCGACCAGCGACAGGGCGAAGACGAGGCCGATCGACGAGCCGATCATGGCCATCACCTTGGTCCGGTGCTCCTCGCGCGTCAGGTCGGCGGCCAGCGCGGTGACCGCCGCCGAAATCGCCCCGGCACCCTGCAGCACGCGGCCAACGATGATCCAGGTCATGTCCGGCGCCCAGGCGGCAACGAAGCTGCCCAGCGCGAAAATCACCAGGCCGACGACGATGACCAGCTTGCGGCCGAAGAGGTCCGAGGCGATGCCGTAGGGAATCTGGAAGAAGGCCTGGGTCAGGCCATAGGCGCCGAGCGCGAAACCGACAAGGGCCAGGTTGTCGCCCCCGGGCAGGGTTTTGGCATAGACCGAAAAGACCGGCAGGATCAGGAACAGGCCGAGCATGCGCAGGGCGAAGATGGAGGCCAGCGAGGCGCCGGCGCGGCGTTCCTCGGGGCTCATGCGATCAGTGGGGGCGGACATTATTTGTCTGGTTATGTTGCATTGCAGCGGAAGGGAAATATTAGCAGGTTTGCCCGCCCGGCCGCAGGAACTCCATCAATCCGCACCCGGCGTTCGGTTTTCCGAACGCCCTGACTGGCACAAATTCGGTTTTCCGACGCCTCGACGGCAATCAACTCGGCTCGAATCCTTAAAAACCAGTGACTTGCAATACAAAACGCCCCTGGCACGCCGTGTGCAATGAATAGCCGCATCAATCATCTCGACACAAGCGGCTGCCGCCTGATCCGGGCGTCTTTCCACCTAGCACCACAAGGAAACCATCATGAAAATGAATCGCCTGACCACCTGGATCGGCATCGCCATGGTCCTCGGCGTCGCCGTCGGCTACGCCTGCAACTCGCTGGCGCCTTCGCCGGCCGCTGCCAAGGAAATCGCCGGCTACTTCGGCATCCTGACCGACATCTTCCTGCGCATGATCAAGATGATCATCGCCCCGCTCGTCTTCGCCACGCTGGTTGCCGGCCTGGCCAACATGGGCGACTCGAAGACGGTCGGCCGCATCGGCGCCAAGGCGCTCGGCTGGTTCATCGTTGCCTCGTTCTGCTCGCTGCTCATCGGCCTGCTCTTCGCCAACCTGCTGCAACCGGGCGCCGCGCTCAACGTGCCACTGCCGGAATCGGCCGCCGGCCTGAACCTGAAGACCAGCGCGCTGAACCTCAAGGACTTCATCACCCACGTCTTCCCGAAGAGCATCATGGAAGCCATGTCGGGCAACGAAATCCTGCAGATCCTGGTCTTCGCCGTGTTCTTCGGCCTGGCCCTCGGCCACCTGCACAACCAGACCGCCC
Organism: Azonexus sp.; assembly: GCA_041909135.1. GTDB lineage: Bacteria > Pseudomonadota > Gammaproteobacteria > Burkholderiales > Rhodocyclaceae > Azonexus. Next base: position 150,794 of record JAYREA010000006.1, read on the forward strand.
GTTCGCTGGTCAACACCATGGATGAAGTCGTCCATGTCATGCTCAAGGTTACCGACTACGTCATGCGCTTCGCCCCGTTCGGCGTCTTCGGTGCCGTCGCCGGCGCGATCACCACTAATGGCCTGGGCATGCTGCTCGTCTTCGGCAAGTTCATGGCCAGCTTCTACATCGCCCTCGCCGTGCTGTGGACGATGCTCATCGTGGCCGGCTATGTTGTGCTCGGCAAGGACATCTTCCGCCTGCTCAAGCTGGTGCGCGGCCCGATGCTGGTCGGCTTCTCGACCGCCAGCAGCGAATCGGTCTATCCGAAACTGATGGAGCAACTGGAAAAGTTCGGTATCAAGAGCCGCGTCACCGGTTTCGTGTTGCCGCTCGGCTACTCGTTCAACCTCGACGGTTCGATGATGTACACCACCTTCCTGGCCCTGTTCATCGCCCAGGCCTACGACATCCCGATGTCGCTGACCGCCCAGATCACCATGCTGCTGGTCCTGATGATCTCCAGCAAGGGCATCGCTGGCGTGCCGCGTTCCTCGCTGGTCGTCGTCGCCGCCGTGCTGCCCATGTTCGGCCTGCCGGAAGCCGGACTGCTGCTGGTCCTCGGCATCGACCACTTCCTCGACATGGGCCGTACGGTCACCAACGTGCTGGGCAACGCCATCGCCACCTCGGTCGTCGCCAAGTGGGAAAACGCCATCGACCCCGTACCGGCCGAACTGGCCGATGCCGACGAGGCCCTGCCGGTTCCCGAAGATACCGTCGCCCAGCCGGCTTGATTCGATTCGTCTCCTCCGGATTCGGCTTTCCCCTCGATAGCCGAATCCCCTTGCTCGCCCGGTGCCCCGCACCGGGCTTTTTTTCCTTATCCTGACACCCATGATCATCGACTGGACCATCCTCGCTCCCGCCGCCTTCTTTGCCGGCATGGTTGATGCTGTGGTCGGCGGCGGCGGCCTGATCCAGATTCCCGTCCTGCTCGGCCAGTTCCCGCAAACCGCCATTCCGACGCTGTTCGGCACCAACAAGCTGGCCAGCATTGCCGGCACCGGCGCCGCCTTATGGCGCTACGCGAAAAGCGTGCGCATTCCGTGGCTGATCGTGCTGCCGGCCACCGCCGCCGCCCTGCTCGGCGCCTGGGGCGGTGCTGCGCTGGTCGCCTGGCTACCGCGCGAAACCATGCGCCCACTGGTCGTCGTCATGATGATCGCTGTCGCGGTCTACACCTTCATGAAGAAGGATTTCGGCCAGCAGGTGACGCGCGTCATCGACGGCCGCGACCGCTGGAAAGGTGCCCTGTTCGGCGGCATCATCGGCCTCTACGACGGCTTCTTCGGCCCGGGCACCGGCAGCTTCCTGATCTTCGGCTTCATCCGGCTGTTCGGCATGGATTTCGTGCAGGGCTCAGCCAGCGCCAAGGTCATCAACTTCGCCACCAACCTGTCGGCCATCGCCTTCTTCGCCAGCCACGGCCCGCTGTTGTGGCAGGTCGGTCTGATCATGGCGCTGTGCAACCTGTCCGGCTCCTGGGTAGGCACCCATCTCGCGCTCAAGCATGGCGCCGGTTTCATCCGCAAGGCCTTCCTCGGCGTGGTTGTCGTGCTGATCGCCAAGCAACTGGCCGACCTCTTCGGCTGAGCGCGGTAACATAGGCCGTCCCGTCGCCCCCTGCTGCCGATGCCCCGTTTCCGCTCCCTGCCGCTGCTTTTCGTCTGCCTGCTGCTGGTCGGCCTGAGCGGCTTTTCGGCCTACCGCATCGGCCAGCGCCTGGGCATCGCCGACCTGCAGGCGACCGGCCTGCACCGGCTGGACTTGTACGCCACCAGCCTGGAACGCGAGATCGGCAAGTACGCCTTTCTGCCCGGCACCCTGAGCCTGACGCCGGAGGTTCTTGACCTGCTCGGCGGGAACGGCGATGCCAGCCGCGTCAATGCTTACCTGGAAAAGCTCAACGAACGCGCCGGCACGCTGTCCATCTACGTCATGGATACGCAGGGCAAGGTGCTCGCCACCAGCAACTGGCGCCGGCCAGACAGCTTTCTCGGCGAAGACCTGTCGTTTCGCCCCTATTTCCGCGAAGCTCTGGAAACCGGCAACGGCCGCTTCTTCGGCATCGGCACGACGCGCGGCGAACCCGGCTACTACCTGGCCTCGGCACTGACCGGCGACAACGGCACCCTGGGCGTGGCGGTCATCAAGGTCAGCCTCGAGCAACTGGAAAAATCGTGGACCACGGTTGAAGCGCCGGTCCTGGTCGCCGACGAAAACGGTGTCGTCATCCTGTCGGCAGTCAGCGGCTGGAAATTCACCACCCTGCGCCCGCTCGATGACGCCACCCGCGCCGCCTTCGACCACACCCAGCAGTACAACCGCCGCGCCCTGCAGCCGCTGGGCATCAAGCCGATTGCCGACTACGACCACGGTGCCCGCCTGGTGCGCATTGCCGCGGAAGGCCCGGAAACGGTGTCGGTTTACCCGGTCACCGGCCGCTTCCTCGAACAGTCGCGCACCCTGCCCGGCACGCCGTGGACGCTGACCGTCCTCTCCCATCTCGAGCAGGTCGACGACCTGGCGCAAAGCCGTGCCGCGCTGGCCGCCATCGCCGCTGCTTGCCTGTGCCTGCTCGGCGTCATCCTGAACGAACGGCGCCGCCACCTGCGCGACCGGCTGGCCGCCCGCGAAGCGCTTCAGAAGGCGCACGACGAGCTGGAACGCAAGGTCGAGGAGCGCACCGCCGACCTCTCCGCCGCCAACCAGCAACTGCAGGACGAAGTCGGCGAGCGCATCCGTGCCGAGCGCACCCTGCGCGCCGCCCAGGACGAGCTGGTCCAGGCCGGCAAGCTGGCCGTGATCGGCCAGCTGTCCACCGGCATCGCCCACGAACTGAACCAGCCGCTCGCCGCGCTGCGTACCCTGTCGGCCAATGCCGAACGCTTCCTCGAACGCGGCGACGTCGACACCACGCGCACCAACCTCGGCCGCATTGCCGATCTGGTCGACCGCATGGGCCGCATCACCGGCCAATTGCGCAATTTCGCCCGCAAATCGAGCGGCCAGTCCGCGCCGGTGCCGCTCTGCCACGCGCTGGACAATGCGCTGGCCCTGCTCGATGCCCGCCTGCGCCGGGCCGGCGCCGAAGTCGAGCGCAGTTGCCCGGTCGATGAGCCGGTCGCCCTGTGCGACGCCAACCGGCTGGAACAGGTGCTGATCAACCTGGTCGGCAACGCCCTAGACGCCATGGCCGATCAGCGCAAGCCACAGCTTGAACTGCGCTGGGAATGCGCCGCCGGCATGGTCCGCCTGCATGTTCGCGACCACGGCCCCGGCCTCAGCGACGAAGCACTTTCCCACCTCTTCGAACCCTTCTTCACCACCAAACCGGCCGGCGACGGGCTCGGTCTCGGGCTGGCCATTTCGGCCGGCATCGTCCGTGATTTCGGTGGTAGCCTGCACGGTACCAACCACCCGGACGGCGGCGCCGTCTTCACCCTCGAACTCCCGCTCGCCCCGACGCCATGACCGACGATTTGAAAATCCTGATCATCGAAGACGACCCCGACGTCGCGCTCGGCTGCGAGCAGGCGCTGCAACTCGAAGGGCTGGCCGCCGAATGCGCCGGCAGTGCCGAACTGGCGCGCCACCGCCTGCATGCCGACTTCCCCGGCATCGTGATCAGCGACATCCGCCTGCCCGGCCAGGACGGCCTCAGCCTGCAACGCGAGCTGCACGCCCTCGACCCGGAACTGCCGGTGGTGCTGATCACCGGCCACGGCGACGTGTCGATGGCCGTTCAGGCGATGAAGGACGGCGCCTACGACTTCCTGCAAAAGCCCTTCGCCCCCGAGCAACTGGTCGACATCGCCCGCCGCGCACTGGAAAAGCGGCGGCTGGTGCTCGAAGTGCGCGCCCTGCGCCGCCAGCTCGACCAACGCGATTTGCTCGAAGCACGCCTGATCGGCAACTCGGCCAGCATGGCCCGTGTCCGCGGCCTGATTGGCGCCCTGGCCAGCAGCGCCGCCGACGTGCTGATCCACGGCGAAACCGGCACCGGCAAGGAACTGGTCGCCCGCTGCCTGCACGACGCCAGCCCACGCCGCAAAGGCAATTTCGTCGCCATCAACTGCGGCGGCCTGCCGGAAACGCTGTTCGAGAGCGAAATCTTCGGCCACGAAGCGGGCGCCTACACCGGCGCGAGCAAGCGGCGCATCGGCAAGATCGAATACGCCAACGGCGGCACGCTGTTCCTCGACGAAATCGAAACCATGCCGGTACCGATGCAGATCAAGCTGCTACGCGTGCTGCAGGAACGCACGCTGGAGCGCTTGGGGTCGAACACCGCCATCTCCATCGATTGCCGCATCATCGCCGCGACCAAGGAAGACCTGACGGTGCTGGCCGAGCAGGGCCGCTTCCGCGCCGACCTCTACTACCGCCTGTCCGTCGCCAACCTGCCGCTGCCACCCCTGCGCGAACGGCGCGAGGACATCCCGCTGCTGTTCGAGCACTTCCTGCTGCAAGCCGCCGCCCGCCACGAACGCCCGGTACCGGCGACGCCACCGGGCCGCATCCAGCAGCTGGTCGGCTACGCCTGGCCGGGCAATGTGCGCGAACTGCGCAATGTCGCCGACCGTTGCGTCCTCGGCATCGAAGCCGGCTCGCCCCCCTTCGGCCAACCGACCGGCGATGCCCCGCAACCGCTGGCCGAAACTGTCGAGGCCTTCGAACGCACCCTGATCGCCGACGCCCTGCGCCGCCACGGCAGCCTGGCCCGCACCGCCGAAGCCCTGGCCATCGCAAAGACCACGTTGCACGACAAGATCCGCAAATACGGGCTGCAAGGCGACTGAGCGCCCAAAAGGCAAAGGGCAGGTCGGCGATGCCGGCCTGCCCTCATTCCATTCCCCTATCGGGGCAACGCTTCCGGTAAAAAGCGCCTGTCCGGACCAACCGGAGCCGGGTTCGGCTTAGCTTCCCGGCTTGTGGCCGGCAGCGTCGGTGCAGATCAGTTGTTTCCATTAGAGCGCAGACCGATCCATCTGAAAAATTCAGAATCACGATAGTGCAATCTCAAAAAACGATAGACTGACATTTTCGTATCTCGCCGCCCTGCCATGGAACTGCGCCAGCTCCGCTACTTTCTCGCCATTGCCGAACACGGCAGCTTCTCCAAAGCCGCCAGCACGGTCTATGTCGCCCAGTCCGCGCTGAGCCACCAGCTGGCGCAACTGGAAGAAGAACTCGGCCAGCCGCTCTTTCACCGCCTGCCGCGTGGCGTGGAACTGACACCGGCTGGCCGTGCTTTTCACCCGCACGCCCTGTCCATCCTGCGCCAGGTCGAGGATGCCCGGCACAGCGTCACCCAGGCTGAGGGCGAAGTCGCCGGCAAGGTCATCTTCGGCATCCCGCACAGCGTCTCGCAGGCTCTCGCTCTGCCCCTGCTCAAGGCGGTGCGCGGCGCCCTGCCGCGTGTCGAACTGGAACTGACCGAAGAACTGACCGGCAACCTGACCCCACAACTGCGCACCGGCCTGATCCACCTGGCGGTGCTCTTCGATGACGGCCAACTCGACGAATTCCGCTGCCACCCGCTGCTCGACGAATCGCTGCTGCTGATCTCCCCGGCCGATGCCCCCGACGCGCCCAGCGGCCCGATCAGCCTGCGCGACGCGCTGCGCCTGCCGCTCATCCTGCCCGCCTCTCCCCACGGCGTCCGCCCCATCATCGAGGCCGCCGCCAAACAAGCCGGCCTCGCTGCCCCCAACGTCGTCGCCGACATCAGCTCGATCAGTATCCTGCGCACCAGCCTGCTCGCCGGTCTCGGCCACACCCTGCTGCCACCGATGCCGATGCAACGCGAACTGGCCCAAGGCGAACTGCGCACCGTACCGATAGCCCCGGAAACCCTGACCCGCCGCGTCATGCTCTGCGCCTCCCGGCACATCCCCGCCTCAGCCGCCACCCTGGCCGTTGCTCGCGTGCTGCAGACGCTAGTCGGCCAGCTTTGTCAGGATGGAAGCTGGTGGGAAGGGCGGTTGATCGCTACGGAGCGGGCACCATTTGTTAGTGGCTCAACGAATCTGAAATAAGCGATTTCTCTACAGGGCTGCATTCAGCCATTTTCTGCGGGTCGTAGCCTCTGCGCCAAAGCCAGCCCTGTTCTAATCCATCTTGTTCATCAGTAACGTTTGTGTCGAAAAACTTTACATTCAATCTAAAAAAATCAGTAAGTAACTGATTTTTTAGATTGGAACAATATTTGCTAAATTCCAAGAAAGTTTTAGACAACCTAGAGGGTAAAAATGTTTTTCAATAAATTCGCAACATCCGCACTACTCGCTCTAAGTCTTGGAGCATCCTCTGCTTATGCAACCAACGTTGGCTACATTGGAGCTAGTTCAACTGGCAGCTATTTAAGCTCCTATGGCTTCTCTGTTACGCAGCTGACTAATCCAGTCTCACTGGCAGGGTTTGATGCGGTGGTCGTATCGTCGAACAGTCCTTTCTCCGATCCGATAGGACTTGGCAATTTATTGAAGAGTTTTGCTGATGCAGGTCATGGGGTTGTCCTTGGCGAGTTCGCATTTCAAGGAACTTGGCAAATCGGAGGTGGTATCAATCAACACGGGTATAACCCATTTGTAAACGATCCGTTATCTTCCAATTACAACAGCACAACCGCGCTTGGAACTATCTATAATCCTTCAAGCCCGTTGTTTTCAGGCGTAACCTTATCTGGTGTTACCACTGACTTTGCAGCCAATGTCACTCTGGACTCTGGTGCAACTTTGGTTGCTGACTGGGCGAATGGTCGTCATGCCATCGCATACAACAGTTTGGGCTCTTCGTCGGTCGTTGGACTTAATTTTTTCCCTTCTGACGGATACGTGACAGCAGACGATCAACAATTAGTGGCAAACGCAATTAATTTTTCCCTCCAAGGTCACAGTGTCTCGGTGCCTGAACCCGCCAGCCTAGCGCTTCTCGGCATCGCTTTTGCTGGTCTCGGCCTAAGCCGTCGCAAAAACAAGCAACAGTAATACCCGTTGCCAACATAAAGGGTCGGCTAGTCCGACCCTTTTCATTTGCACATCGAAGAATCCGCCTCCGGGACGTGAAACGACCCACACCTGCGAATCGGAAGAAAGACCCAACAAGGAAAATTCGCCACCAAGTGAAGCACATCCGGCCAACGAACAGCTCTCGCTGAGCCTTTAGCTGCATGGAATTACAGCTTCGAAAATTGCTGACCGGCAGCTAAGGGGCATTAGCCTCCCCTTAACCCACCATCAATTCAAACACACCGCCCCCAACCGGCACAAAAAAGCCCGACAGCGCTAACTGCCGGGCCAGTCGCCACCGGAGTCAGGTGGCCAGGGAGATATCTGCTGCTTACTTCTTCGCAGCAATCCGATCACGAATGTGCTGTGCACGGCCGGTGGACGACGGGTGCGAGCTCAGCATGCTGTTGCTGTCGCCCAGCTTGGCGAGCTTTTCAAAGGCGGTGATCAGGCCTTCGCGCTTCAACTTGGCAGCGGTCAGCAGGTCGAAGGAGTAGTCGTCGGCGTCGGTTTCCTGGGCTTGCGAGAACTGGGCATTAACCAGCTTTTCAGCAATGGCGCCGATGTCGGACGAGCTCAGCGCGGCGACGGCGGAGTTGCCGGAGGCGGCAGCGACCTGGCGGGCGGCGCCGGCAGCGTAGGCGACCTGCATGGATTTCTTGGAGTGGCCCAGGGCGACGTGGCCGATTTCGTGGCCAACGACACCGCGCACTTCGTCATCGGTCATCAGGTCCATCAGGCCGGAATAGACGCGCACGCAGCCGTTGTTCATGGCCCAGGCGTTCACTTCCTTGGTCTCGTAAACCTTGTAGCTGATATTCACGCCCTCGACGGCCTTGGGCAGGCCCTTGCTGATCTTGGCCAGGCGCAAGGCGTACTTGCTTTTCGGGGCAGCAATCTTGGATTTGCCATCGAGTTCGGCGCAGGATTTTTCCGACAACTGCATCACCTCGGCATCGCTCAGCGTAGCCGCCTGGGCTGCCGCTTTGCCGGCCGTCATAAGACCTTCAGCGTTCGCGGTGGAAACCGTATTGCCGGTATTGGCACAGGCGCCGAGCAACAGGACTGCCAGCGCCGTGACCGCGACAAGACGACCTTCCCGGATGACGGTAGGCGAGGTTTTTGCAAAATGTGGGGCAATTTTCATGACTGGAATCCTATTTCGTTAGCGAGATTGACCGCCCACCGGCGACCGGACCGCGATTTTATCACTTTGACATAACGTGTAATTCATTTTTCATGCTATGTGTATTGAATTGCCATCACATGCACCGCGCAATCACCCACCCCAAATCGCTGTATATAAAACCAGCAATCCGTGCATAAGCAGAGCGTTTTGCGTATAGTTCAGCTCTTATCCCACCCCTCCCAGAACAGCGATGGAAAGCATCCGCATCCGTGGCGCGCGCACTCATAATTTAAAGAACATCAACCTCGACCTGCCGCGCGACCAACTCATCGTGATCACCGGCTTGTCCGGCTCCGGCAAGTCGTCGCTGGCCTTCGACACGCTGTACGCCGAAGGGCAACGCCGCTACGTCGAATCGCTGTCGGCCTACGCCCGGCAGTTCCTGCAGTTGATGGAAAAACCGGATGTCGACCTGATCGAAGGCTTGAGCCCGGCGATTTCCATCGAGCAAAAGGCGACTTCACACAACCCGCGCTCGACCGTCGGCACGGTGACCGAAATCCACGACTACCTGCGCCTGCTCTTCGCCCGCGCCGGTACGCCGTATTGCCCGGAGCACAACCAGGCACTGGAAGCGCAAACAGTGTCGCAGATGGTCGACAGCGTGCTCGCCCTGCCGGCCGAAACCAAGCTGATGATCCTCGCCCCGGTGGTGGCCAACCGGAAGGGAGAGCAAGTCGACCTGTTCACCGAGCTGCGCGCCCAGGGCTTTGCCCGTGTCCGCGTTGACGGTACCGTTTACGAAATCGACGCTGTGCCCAAGCTGGCCAAGACGCAGAAACACACCGTCGACGTCGTCGTCGACCGCCTGAAGGTGCGCGACGACATGCGTCAGCGCCTGGCCGAATCCTTCGAGACGGCGCTGCGCCATGCCGAAGGCCGCGCCATTGCGCTGGAGATGGACAGCAATGTCGAACACCTGTTCTCGGCCAAGTTCGCCTGCCCGGTCTGTTCGTATGCCCTGCAGGAACTGGAGCCGCGCCTCTTTTCGTTCAACAACCCGATGGGCGCCTGCCCGAAATGCGACGGGTTGGGCGTCATCCAGTTTTTCGATCCCAAGCGCGTCGTCACCAACCCGACCGCCTCGCTGGCTGGCGGTGCGATTCGCGGCTGGGACAAGAAAAACCAGTTCTATTTTCAGATCATCGAATCTCTGGCCGACCACTACGCTTTTTCGGTCGACACCCCGTGGACCGATTTGCCGGAAAACGTCCGCCAGCTGGTGCTCTACGGCTCGGGCAACGTGGCGATCAACTTCCGCTACCTGAACGAAAAAGGCACCCGTTTCGACCGTAGCCACAGCTTCGAGGGGATCATCCCCAATCTGGAACGGCGCTACCGCGGCAGCGAATCGAATGCCGTGCGCGAGGAGTTGTCGAAATACGTCAGCAGTTCGGCCTGCCCGAGCTGCAACGGCACCCGGCTGCGCGTCGAGGCCCGCCATGTCCGTGTCGGCGACAAGACGCTGTATGAAATCAGCCGGATGCCACTCGGCGAGGCGCGCAATTACTTCAACTGCCTGACGCTGACCGGCGCCAAGGCACAGGTTGCCGACAAGATTTTGAAGGAAATCACCGCCCGCCTCTCCTTCCTGATCAACGTCGGCCTCGATTACCTATGCCTCGAACGCTCGGCCGAAACGCTCTCCGGCGGCGAAGCGCAGCGAATCCGGCTGGCCTCGCAGATCGGCTCCGGCCTGACCGGCGTCATGTATGTACTCGATGAACCGTCGATCGGCCTGCACCAGCGCGACAACGACCGCCTGCTGCAGACGCTGAAAAACCTGCGCGACATGGGCAACACCGTGCTCGTCGTCGAGCACGACGAAGATGCCATCCGCGCTGCCGATTACGTGGTCGACATCGGCCCCGGCGCCGGTGTCCATGGCGGCTTCATCGTGGCTCAGGGGACGCCGGAAGAAGTCACGGCCAATCCGCTGTCGATGACCGGCGATTATCTGTCCGGCCGGAAATCAATCTCTGCCCCGAAAAAGCGGCGAGTACCGGACTCGAACAAGCAACTCAAGGTTGTCGGCGCCTACGGCAACAACCTCAAGGACGTCACGCTGGAAATCCCCGGCGGGCTGCTCACCTGCATCACCGGCGTCTCCGGCTCGGGCAAATCGACGCTGATCAACGACACGCTGTATGCCGCAGCCGCCAAGCATCTCTACGGATCGACGACCGAACCGGCGCCGCACAAGGAAATCGTCGGCCTCGAACTGTTCGACAAGGTGATCAACGTCGACCAGGCGCCGATCGGCCGCACGCCACGCTCCAATCCGGCCACCTACACCGGCCTGCTGACGCCGATCCGCGAACTATTCGCACAAGTGCCCGAATCCCGTGTCCGCGGCTACGGCCCAGGCCGCTTCAGCTTCAATGTCAAGGGCGGCCGCTGCGAGGCCTGCCAGGGCGACGGCATGATCAAGGTCGAAATGCACTTCCTGCCCGACATCTACGTGCCGTGCGACGTCTGCCACGGCAAGCGCTACAACCGAGAAACGCTGGAAGTGCAATATAAGGGCAAGAACATTTACGACATCCTCGGCATGACCGTCGAGCAGGCCCGCGAGTTCTTCGACCCGGTGCCCAATATCGCCCGCAAGCTGCAAACGCTGGTCGATGTCGGCCTCAGCTACATCACCCTCGGCCAGAGCGCCACCACGCTGTCCGGCGGCGAGGCGCAGCGCGTCAAGCTGGCTCTCGAATTGTCCAAGCGCGACACCGGCCGCACCCTGTACATCCTCGACGAGCCGACCACCGGCCTGCATTTCCAGGACATCGAAATGCTGCTCAGCGTGCTGCAGCGCCTGGCCGCCAACGGCAACACCATCGTCGTCATCGAGCACAATCTCGACGTGATCAAGACCGCCGACTGGATCGTCGACCTTGGGCCGGAAGGCGGAGATGGTGGCGGCCGCATCCTGGTCAGCGGCACGCCGGAAGAAGTGGCCAAATGCAAGGCCAGCCATACCGGACGCTTCCTGAAACCCTTGCTTGAGAAAAAGAAATGACTGACGCCGCCGCCTTCAAGGGCAAGAAGGGCCTGACCCGTTTGTGGAATGCCCTCGGCTATTCGCGTGACGGCCTGAGTGCCGCCTGGAAGAACGAAGCTGCCTTCCGCGAGGAAGTGCTGCTCGCTGCCATCACCATTCCGCTGGCTTTTTATCTTGGCAATACCGGCATCGACCGCGCCTTGATGGTCGGCAGCATCCTCCTGATCCTGATTGTCGAAATCCTGAATTCCGGCCTTGAAGCCGTTGTCGACAAGGCTTCACCGGAAAAGCACGAATTGGCCAAGCGTGCCAAGGACATGGGCAGCGCCGCCGTGCTGCTCAGCCTGATCAACGCGGCAGCTATCTGGGCCTGCGTACTGCTATAGGCTCCGGACCGTCATTCCCGCGCCGGCGGGAATGACCGCGACCACTCACTTCCTGCACTTGGCCGAGAAGTCCATTTCCGGCGCGTAAACGCTGGTCTTCACGTCGAGCAGGCCAAGGAAGGTGTGGAACAGATTGTCGTGCGATAGCGGCGAGGCGGCGACCTTGCCGAGGCAGGCCGGATCGAGCCCGAAACTCGGGGCAAAGCCCGACGAAAACCACATCACCATCGGCACTTTGGTCTGCACATCTGGCGCGATCTTGTAGGGCACGCCGTGCAGGAAGAGGCCTTTCTCGCCCAGCGATTCGCCATGGTCCGAAACGTAGAGCAGCGCTGAATCATGGTTCGGGTGGTCACGCAGCGTACGGACCAGCGAAGCCAGCACGTGATCGGTGTAGCTGATCGCGTTGTCGTAGGCGTTGATGATGCTTTCCTCCGAGCAACGCGGCAGATCGGGGTCTTCGCAGGCCGGCGTGAATTTCTTGAATTCATCCGGGTAGCGCTTGAAATAGGCCGGCCCGTGGTTGCCCATCTGGTGCAGGACGATCAGTAGATTACCCGGCGTTTCGCTGACCAGCTGTTTCAGGGAATCGACCAGCGCCCCATCCTGGCACTCGCCACCGAAACAATGGTCCGGCGATTTGGCCAGATCGGGGCGAATCGACTCGACACCCTTGCAGACGCCCTTGCAGCCAGACTGGTTATCTACCCAGACGACCCGGAACCCGGCGCGTGCGACGACATCAAGCACCGATTCGCTGTTCCGGATACGCGTTTCGTTGTACTGACGCCGGCCCCAGGGCGAAAAGATGCAGGGCAGCGAGGTTTCGGTATCGGTGCCGCAGCTGGTCACGTCGGCAAAATTGATGATACCGGCCTCGGCGGCCAGTTCCGGCGTCGTCTGCCGGGCATAGCCGGACAGCCCCCAGTTGGCGGCCCGTGCGGTTTCACCGAGCACCATGACCATCACCACCGGCTTGCTGCGAGTCTGCCAACTGCCCCCCGCCACCGCATCGGCGCCAACCGGTTCGCGCACGGCTTCGACCGCCTGTGCCTGGCTACGGGTCACCTGCACCAGTGAATAGAGATAATTGGCCGGCGTCACCAGGAAACGGAACTCCCGGTTGTTGCGCATCAACGAAGCCATATCCTGGAAATTCAGGAAGATGGCACCGCCCAGCACGAGCAGGGCGAGCAGGATTGAACCGAGACGAACCAGCAGCGCCCGGCCGAGCGTGCGCTGTTTGAGGCGCACGCGACTGAGCAGAAAAAGAGGAATGCCCGCATAGAGCAGCAATTGCGGAATCAGCGACCAGGTCATCAGGTCGCGGGCTTCCCGGACATCGGTCGCCAGAATATTGCGCAGCATGCTGGTATCGAGATAGACCTTGTAGCGCGTCATGAAATGCACGGCGAAGGCGGTGGCGACGAGCAGCAGGGCCAGTAGCGGTTTGGTCGTCCACCGCGTCATGAACGGGCTGAGCAGGACGAAATGCGCAGCGGCCAGCCCGACCAGCAGCGAACCGGCCAGCAACCAACTGCCTGGCTGCGCCATGTCGTAACCAGCAAGCATCCCACTGAGGAAAAGCTGATTGCAGAACAGGGCAAAGAACAGGCTGACCAGCAGCGTCACCGCCTCAGTGGAGGCGGTCACCTGTCCGCCCAGCAGGCGTTGTCCAAAGCGAAGCAGCGCTTCCAGCAGTCGACGCATAAAAATACCCAAGAAATTTAACCCGAAATTTTAACTGGCTAGCTGCAGCCAACCCGGGAATTTCTTGTAGGGGATTTGTGACAATCCGTTCAGGCCGCCACCACCACCCGATTGCGCCCCACGCGCTTGGCCTCGTACAAGGCGTCATCGGCACGCTTGAGGGCGATTTCGATCGGACATTCGCTGGCATCGGCCAGCCCCATGCTGACCGTCACCTTGACGGTACGCCCATCGGGCAAGCGGACCTCGGCATCGGCACAACTGACGCGCAGGCGCTCGGCCAGCGCCGCTGCCTCGGCCGGCGAAATCTCCGGGAACAGGAAAGCAAACTCTTCGCCCCCGTAGCGACAGACCAGGTCGGACTGCCGGGAGGAGTCCCGCACCAGGTCGGCAAAGGCGCACAACACCGCGTCGCCGGCGGCATGGCCATAGGTATCGTTCAGCTTCTTGAAATAATCGAGGTCAGCCATGGCGACCGTGACCGGCCGTCGATAACGCTGCGCCCGCTGCAGTTCAGCCTCGGCCGCGTGCATGAAGTAGCGGCGGTTCATCAGGCCGGTCAGGCCATCCTTGTTGGCCAGCATCTCCAGCACCTGCCGCGCTTCATCGTTCTGGATCAGCAAATCGTGGTGCTCGCGGATCGCCTCTTCGACCGCCTGTATTTCGAGCATTCTCGACGTGTCAAAATCAGGCAGGGGGCCGGCCGCACTCAGATTGGACAGGGCATGGTCGATTCGCTGCAGCGGCTGGATCAGATGCTGACGGACGAGAACGATAAAGGCCAGCAGAAACAAGCCAACCAGCAGCAGGGCAATGATCAGCTTGTAACGCGCCAGCTTCATGGCCGCCGCTGCCACGCTCAGATCGCCGGTCGCCAGATTGACCCCCTCCATCGATACGTCGTCGACCTGCATGCCAAGGCGTGACGCCAGGCGCTGCCATTCGTCGTACTGGGTCGCCGGACGCCGTTCATCGTGTGCCGACTGGCGCACCACCTCACCGAGAAACTGCTCCGTCTCGCGCGCCAGCTTGGCCGCCCTGGGGTGTTCCAGAATGCTGGGGTGGCTGGCGATCAGGGTCACGACAAACATCGACTGCTGGCGGGAAGCATGCGAACTGACGGCAAAAATCCGCTCGCCTTCCTGACGCAACTGTTCGAGATTTCTTGCCAGCCGCTGATAACGGATGATTTCCGGCACGGTCATTTCTTCGAGATGGCTGTGCGCATCGATCACCCGCTGCTGATCCAGCGCCAGCAAGACGACTGCCGCCCCGAAGGCGAGCACGAACAGCGCGGCCAGCAAGCCGAAAGCACGACCGGCATGCATCCCTTTGGGCGCCCGGATCAAAACCGGCAAGCCCCAAAGACAACTGGCGCCACGCGGCGCCACGACACGCAATACAGAGCAGGCATCAACTCACCCGGAAAGGCAGGAAGCGGGAATTGATACGATCATACGTCCCATTGCGCTTGATGCGATCCAGCGCGGCGTCGATTTCCTCGCGCAAACCGGGGCGCCGTGGCGAAATCCCGAACGAGGCATCGCCACTCAGCTCAGGGGCGCGCAGCACGGTCGGCGCCAGGCCAAGCCGGCGAAACGGATCATTTTTCTGCAACTGCAAGGCACTGGTCATCGGCACCAGCGCTGCCTGCGCCTCGCCGCCTACCAGCGATCCAGCCAACTCGCCATTGCTGCGAACCTCGTGGATGGCCCAGCCCTGCTTGCGGGCGTAATCTTCCTGCGCCGAACCTTGAACCACGGCCACCCGCACACCGGCGCGGCCCGGCACGACGTCCGGCCTGCCCAGCCAGAGCGATAGCGAGCGGTAATAGGGTTTGGCGAAAAGCAACTTGCCACGACGGTCGGGATTGGCGAAAACGGCGGCGGCAGCAATATCGGCCTTACCCTGGGCAACCGTGTCCAGCAAAGCCTCTTGCGCAGCCACGTCGAAGACACAGCTGGCGCGAATTTCCTGGCACAGGGCACGGGCAATTTCGACGCTGAAGCCAGTCAGCTGGCCGGTTTCGTCCCGATAAGACATCGGCGGCGAATTCTCCAGCACGACGACACGCAGCGCCGGCTCTGCGGCATGCGCACGGTCCCCCGACATGCCGGCAGCAGGCACGACAAAACACAACAGGGACAGGAGTAGACCGCGCAACATGAGAATCGCATATCAAAACGCCGATCGGTGAGTATAGTCGTTTTGCATATGACGGTGTTACTAGTCATTTCCCTAGCCGCCGCCTCGTCATTGGCGGAACTTGATCAGGGCGGCGGATATCCGGCGCTTTCATTCAGGGAAGCACCAATCGATGGGGCATCCCCTGAGCCCGCCAGGACGGGCTCAGTCGAAGAAACTGAGCTGCCCGCCAGCGCTCGGCGGTGAGGCTGGCGGTAACTCGACCAAGCGCCCCTGCAGCGGGAAATAGATGGCCAGGCGCAGCGGCAATGAGTCGCCGGCGAACAGGCTGGCATAGCGTTCGAGCTGGGCTCGGTAGCTTTCGGCCCGCCGAGGCAGTTCGGCCTCGGGCAGGCGCACCGTTTTGTAATCGATGATCCAGCGACAGCCGTCGGCCACGAAAACGCGGTCGATCACGTGGTTGATCGCCAGTTGGCCATCGGTGCTGCTCCACGCCTGTTCGGCTGCGGCTTGCGGGTGCTCGGCCAACAGCCAGCGTCCCGTGTCGGAGGCCAGCGTGTTAAGCAGGGCGGACACTGCTTCGGCGGCACCGCTCCCGGCCTCGGCTGCATTGTGGCCCTGAGCCCGCAACCAGCGCTGATACGCCGGCTGCAAAGCGGATACCCGTTGCGCCGACCAGTGGTCCACACCACCTTTTGCCATCAGTTCCAGACAGCGATGCACCAGGGTGCCAACCGATGCCTCCAGGGACAGCGAACTCGCGGCGACATCAAGATCAAGCGGGTTATCGGCCGAACGACCCCCTGCTGCTGCGGCCCGCAAGGCATCCGGCAAGCCGACCTCCCGAAGACGAAGCAGCGGCGGCGCAAAGGAGGCCGAATCGACGCCGGTGCTGACCGGCGGGCTGGCCCCGGCAGCCGCCAGCGCTAGGGCAAACTCGCGCTGCGCCACACCTGGCCACAGCAATTTGAGCAGCGTGCCATTGGCCGGCGGCTTCAGGCCGTCGTCCTTCCGCTCATCGGCCGCGGCAACGCCCAGCAAATGCAACCGGCGGATGGCACGCGTCGCAGCCACATAGAGCAGTCGCTCGTCTTCATGCGCGGCGCGTTCCGTCTCGAGCTTTTTCAGATAGTCGTAGGCCGTCGGCTCTCCGTTGCCAGCACCTTTCTGTTTCATCGGTGCAACCAGCAGGTGTTCATCGCCATCAGCGCCGGCCACTTCGTCCCAGAGCAGCAGGCTGCTCTCGTTGCCGCCTGTTTCGCGGTGCAGGCCGGGCAGGATTACCGTGTCGAATTCGAGGCCCTTGGATTTATGCACGGTCATCATCTGCACGGCATCGCCGAGCGGGTCGGACGGCGCGTAGAGTTCGGCCGCGTGGGCGGCCAGGGTTTCGGCACTCAGCGTGCGGCTGGCCACCAGCTGGTCGACCAGCGCGAAGAAGGCTTCGACGTCGTTCAAGGCTTCCGGCGCTTCCAGGCAGCGCGGCCCGCCCAGCATCAGCCAGACGCCTTCCAGCCAGCGCCGCGGGTGCTGGCGCGACTGGCCGGCAAAGGCCAGCTGCAGCACCGCACGGACATGCCTCAGTCGCTGCTGGCCATCGTCGGATAAGCGGGCGAGGCGGGCCTCGTCCTGCATCAATTGCCAGATTGTCGATTTCTTGTCGTCGGCGGCCAGCCCATGCAGATCAGCCAGCTTCAGGCCGCACCACGGGGCGCGCAGCAAGGCCAGCCAATGCACGCGGTCGGCCCGATGATGCAGGGCGCGGAACAGGATCAGCAGGTCCTGCACATGCTGGCGACCGTCCAGGCCTTCGATATCGACCGCCTGAAAGCGCAGATCCGGCGCACTGCGGCGTATTTCGGCGACGAGTGCATCGAGGTGGCTGCGGGCCCGGACCAGCACGGCAATGCGTTCGGTCGGCGTTTCGCGGCGGGCCTGCTGGATGATGGCAAGTACCCGGCAGGCTTCGTCGCCGGCCGAATCGCTGCCTTCGCGCTCGATGACCGGATGCACGAAGACGCCACTATCCTCGCGGGCCGACCGCGTGGCGGCCGACTCGGCATAGCGCACCGCCCCCGCCTCCGGGCTGTCTTCAGCCGGAAAGATGCTCGGGAAGGCCGTATTGACCCAATCGACGATGCCCGGATAGGAACGATTGTTGCGGAACAGGCGCAGGTGGCCGAGCTTGATGCCGCCGATGCCGCGCTCACGGACGCGCAGGAACAGCCCGACATCGGCCTTGCGGAAACGGTAGATCGACTGCATCGGGTCGCCGACCACGAACAGCGTCCGGCCATCGTCCGGCATCCAGCCACGGGTCAGCTTTTCGATCAGGCCGACCTGGCTCGGGCTGGTGTCCTGGAATTCGTCGACCAGCAGATGGCGTATGCGGTAGTCGAGCGCCTGGGCCAGATCGGTCGGCGCTTCGTCATCGCCGAGCGCCAGCCCGGCGCGGGCGGCGATCTCGATGAAATCGACCTCGCCGGCTTCCTGGAAGGCCAGCCACAATTGCCCGGCCGCCAGCCGCAACAGGCGCGAGAAGCATTCGACGGTGGCCCACTCGGCCTCGCTCAGTTCCGGCTGCGGCAGCTTGACCAACATGGCCAGCGCCTCTTCCAACCCGGCCACACCGCGCAGATCGCCGAGCAGTTCGAGCATGGCCTTTTTCTGGTCGGCGAACGTCTTGTCGGCTGGAAAGCCGATGCGTTTGTCGACGGTCTTGCGTAGCGTGCCGGTGCCGGTCAGCAACAGGCCGGCCACCGCTTGCCATGGCGACAGATCGGCAATCGCCGCAGTCAAGGGCGAGCTCCAGTCGGCGATAGCATCGAGCAGACCCGGCACATTGGCCGCCGCAAAGCGGGCCAAGGGCATGAGCAGCGCTTGCGTCCGGCCGTCGAGCAAGCCGCCGACCGCGGCCAGATCACGCTCGATCAGCGCCGCAAAGCCGGCTTCGACTTCGGCCTTCATCGCCCCGCTTTCGATGCGCGAGGCGTGGTGCAGCCACTGGTCGCGCCGACCGAGCATGGCGATCAGCAGTTTTTCCAACCGCCCGGCGTTGTTGTCCATGAAAGCCAGCGCCTCGGCCACCACCTCGGCATCGTCGCCACCGGACTCGACCATTTCCAGCGTCCGGCGGGCGGCGGTTGCGTAGTGCGCTTCGGCATCGTCGCTGACGCCCGGCTGGCTGCCGAAGCGGCTGAGATAGGGCATCTGGCGAGCCAGGCTGGCACACAGTGCATCCAGCGTCGTAATGCGCAGCCGGCCGGGGTGACCGAGCAGGCTCCAGCCACGTGCCGCGTCGTGGGCCAGCACCTGCTTCGCCAGCCCGAAGGTCAGCTGTTTGTGCGGCTGCTCCGGCAACTGGTCGTCGGCCGCCAGTTCCAGGCTACCAAGGATGCGGTCGCGCATCTCGGTCGCGGCCTTGTTGGTAAAGGTCAGCGCCAGGACTTCTTCGGGGTGTTCGACCACCGCCAGCAGGCGCAGGTAGCGCTGGGTCAGCAGCTCTGTCTTGCCGGCCCCGGCCGGGGCCTCGACGATGAACGAGGCAACCTCCAGGGCGCGTTGACGAGCAGTTTTGTCTTCTTCGAGGCGGTCAAACGCAGCGGTCACGGGCAAGCGGCTTTCATTCAGTTTTTCCGGTTTCGACCGGCAATGGCATCACGGCAGGCAGCGCCGAATCCTACGCCGGGCCAGGCCTTGCCTCAAGTTCTCGGGGAGGACAGCCCTCTGGCGAGGGCTTCGAAAATCCGGTCGGGACGAATCGGCTTGGCGACAAAATCATTCATCCCGGCCTCGAAACAGGCGCTCCGGTCCTCGGCGTAGGCATTTGCCGTCATGGCAATGATCGGCACATCGAGATAGGCCGGCATCGCCCGTATCCGCCGCGTCGCCTCCAGCCCGTCGATTTTCGGCATCTGCATGTCCATCAGGATGGCGTCGTACTGGTTGTCTACGGCCAACTGGACGGCCACGCTGCCGTCTTCCGCCACATCGACGGCCAGTCCGACTTCCGCCAGCAATTCCCGGGCGATTTCACGATTCACCGGCTCATCTTCAACCAGCAATATCCGTCGTCCCGGGTAATCGCGCCGGAGAATTTTCTCGGCGCTGCCACCCCGTACCTTCGCAAAACCAGCCTCCTCGCCGCGAACTTTCCTGAGACGCGCCGTAAACCAGAAGGTACTGCCCGCCCCCAGCGTACTGGTGACGCCGGCCTCGCCACCCATCAATTGGGCCAGCTTGCGGGTGATGGCGAGACCGAGGCCGGTGCCGCCATATTTCCGGGAAATCGAGTTGTCGGCCTGTTCGAAGACATTGAACAGTCGGCCAAGTACCTCAGGGGCGATACCTATCCCGCTATCCTGCACCTCGAAACGCAGCAGCAGGCGGTCTTCAGTCTCTTCATCGCCCATCAGGCGGATGACAATGCTGCCGTGCTCGGTAAATTTGATGGCGTTGCCGGCGTAATTGAGCAGGGCTTGCTGCAGCCGGGTCGCATCGCCCAGCAAGTGCGCGGGCAGATTCCCGGTTTCGGCCGTCAGGCTGAGTCCCTTGGCATTCGCCCGATCCAGCAGCATGGCGAGCACATTGTCGACAATGCCAACGGCGCTGACCTCGTTTTCCTGCAGCGTCAGCTTGCCGGCCTCGATCTTGGAAAGATCGAGAATGGCATTGATGACATCCAGTAAATGCTCCCCGGCCGCATCGATTTTCTCAAGGCGCCGGAGCTGGTCCGGCGGCAAGCCGACGCGACGGATGATGTGGGACATGCCGGTGATGGCATTGAGCGGCGTCCGGATTTCATGCGACATGTTGGCCAGAAATGCGCTCTTCGCCAGGTTCGCCGCCTCGGCTGCCTCCTTGGCCGCGACCAGCGCTGCCTCGGCCGCCTTGCGCTGGCTGATATCGACCAGGAAGGCAATGACCCGTTCCGGCAATTCGTTCATGGCCGGCAGGTAATGCAGTGTCAACTCGACGGGAATCAGCGCCCCGCTCTTGCTCAGGTTCGTCGACTCCATGCGCAGGTATCCCTTCCGACGAAGCTGGGCAACGATTCTGCCGTGCTCTTTTTGATCGGCATGCGGATCAATGTCGGAAACCCGCAGCCGGAGTAGCTCCTCAGGGGTGTAACCAAGCATTTCAGCGGCGAAATTGTTGGCATCGATTATTCGCCCGGTCGCAGCCTCTGACCAGCGAATACCGATGCCGACCCCGTTCATCGCGAACTGTGTATCAAGCAATTTGTTATGTGCGGCCTGCAAGGCCGCGCTTCGCTCGCTCACCAGGGTCTCAAGATGGTCCCGGTACTGCGCAAGCTCTGCCTCGCCCTGCTTGCGCGCCGCGATATTCATCGTGATGCCGAGCGCCCGTCTTGCCTGGCCGTTGCTATCACGCTCGACAATGGTGCCATGCGTCTGCACCCACCCCCAGTCACCCGAGGCCAGCTTTACCCGGTACTCGCTGTCGAAGCCCGGCGCACCTGACTGGATGGCGGCCGCATAGGCGCTGACGAACTCAGGCTGATCCTGCGGATGCACAGCCGCCAGCCAGGCGGGCAAATCACGCGGCGCGTCCACGGTCGCCATCCCGAGCAAGGTCAGCCTCGAAGGATCGTATTGCAGGCTGCCGTCGACGACATCCAGCTCCCAGCAGATCATCTGGGCGGCTTCCAGCGCCATCGCCAGGCGACTCTCGACACGCAGCAGGCTGGTCGACAGGAATTTCTGTTGCCGCCCGGCCAGCTCGCCAAGCAGGAAGGTCAATAGCACGAGGCTGGGCGGCGCGGCCATGATGGCGGCGACAAAGCCGGTCAGCAGATAATCCCAGGTGACCTCGCCCTTCAGGATCAGTCCCATGGCCGAAACGATCAACTCGACCACGAGCACGATCCCCACGGTCAGGACAGTCCACAATCGCCAGCCATTCCAGCGTTGCAGCAGCATGAGGAGCTTGGACAACACGGCGGATCATCTCTCCAGAGTTTTGCGGGGATACATCGGAGTCCCCTGCTTTAATTTTTGTCTTATCGCTGCAAACAAGGCTTGATTTAAGACAAGCCGAGCCAGATTGGACCCCAAAACCCGGCCTTGGCCCAGGGCGCCTTCACAGCCAGCGGCACTGCCTCAACCAGAACGCCCCAGCTGCGCTTCAGCCAGCAAACGCCGACGTTCGGGCAGACGGAGCAGCGGCAGCACTTCGCAGTATTGCAGGTTTTTTTCATCGGCGAACACCACGCCAGCCTGCCCGGCCTTCACTTCTTTCGCCACCGCATGCAGGCGCTCACGCCAGTGGGTGATGACGGCGATCCAGTCGGGAAATTCGGCCGGATCGAAGATTTTCTGCTTGTCGTCGCCGATGCCCTGAACGCCGGGCAGAATGTCCTTTTCGTCGGCCACCCCGGCAAAAGCCGGCTTGTCGAGCAGCACCTTGGCGAAGACCACGGCCGCCACCTCGTCATTGACCAGCGCGGCATAGATCGGCAACTGCGGCTCGGTGATGCGCTGTTCCGCCCAGTTCCTGGTATCGATGCTGGCACCGGTCTTGTAGTCGATGATGACCTGCCGGCCATCGGCCAGTTGGTCGATGCGATCGACGATCATTTTGACCTTGATGCCCTCGATCTCGACTTCGGCCGGCTGCTCACAGGCGACCACATCGAAAGGCAGACCGCGCTTGCCTTCGACCTGCAGCCAGACATCGAGCAGCTTGGCCAGGCGTGCCGCTTCCAGCTCACGGAAACGGGCCGGCAGGGTGACGCGGCGATCCAGTTCAAAATCTTGCAGCGCCTTGGCGACCGCTTCGCCAATGGTCTGTTGCCGGGCCGGTTCGCCCAGCGCCGCCAGTGCTGCGGACGAGCGGATCGCTGTCCAGAAGGACTCCAGTGCGGCATGAACCAGTGTGCCACGCGCTGCCGGGTCCAGTCCTTCGACCGGCTCGTCCATCGCCTCGCCACCCAGCCGGTATTGGTAGTAGGCCCAGGCCGGGCAGATGGCCTGGGCGCGCAGCACCCAGCTGCCGCCGGAAACCTTCTCGCCATCGGCCACCGGCGGTGCCAGCGCATCGTCGATCAGGTCGACCGACGCCGCCGCTGCGTCAGCCATTTGCCGAGCCAGCGTGCCGACTTCAGCGGCCATTTCGCCCAGCGATGAAATGCCGGCAATCAATGGACTGGGGCGCAGTACGCGATTGCCTTCAGCCTGCGCATAGGAAAAAGTGACGACCGGCGCCGAGTGCACCAAGCGGGCATGCACGCGCCGGGCAAAATCGAGCTCGACCTCGGCGCTGGCATGCGCTGCTCCGGCCGCCCGCAGCATTTCGGCCGGCAGCAGCGGATTGGGCCTCGGTGGCGGCGGCCAGAGGTCGTCGTTCATGCCCATCACCCACAGCGCATCGAAGCCCAGGCCGGCACTTTCGAGCACGCCGAGCACCTGGATGGCCGGCCGGCCGCGCGTTTCCGGCTGGAACAGGCGCTGGCGACAAAGCTGCGACAGGCGGCGTACCGCTTCGGCAAACCCCAGCGGACCAAGCAGTGCATCGAGCCGGCCAAAGCCGTCGAGCACCTCGCCAAAGGCACGCCGGGCCTGGAATTCATGGCTGGACAAGGGCCGATCACCCGGCCAGCCGGCGGCCTTCAGGCAATCGCTGAAGACAGCGGACCATTGCCCGGGCAGCAGTTTGCGGCTAGCTGCACCGGCCGTCTCGGCGAAGGCTTCGAGTGCAGCCATTGTTTGCGGGCAGAGCGGCGGTTCGTTGTCGGCCAGCCGCCCGGCCAGCTTGATCAGGGCGGGCAAGGTCGTGAAATAGGGTAAATCGCGGCGCAAGGCGGTATCGAGCCGGGCCCGCCCATCCGCCTCGGCCTCGGCCGCTGACCAGCCGCCGGCCAGCAACAACGCGGACAAACGGCACTGCTCGACCTTGGCCCGACCACTGCCCAGCGCCAGCAGATCGAGGGCAATGCGAATCAGCGGCAGATCGGCCAGCGCCCGCCCGAGCGAAAAATTGAAACAGCGTGGCACCTCGGCCGCATCGGGGCGGATCAGTGCCGGATGCAGGATATCGTCGAGCCGGAATTCAAGCCGGTCGCGCACACCGGCCAGATCGGGCGCGACGATGCCAAGGCGGCAATCCGGATTAGCCGCCAGTTGCTCCCTGGCCCAGGCAACCACCGCCCGGCATTCAGCCTCGACATCGGCACAGGCCAGCCGGCCCTGCGCGCTGCGCTCGACCGGGAATCGCGGCGCATTATCGACAACGACGCCACGCGCCTTCAGCGCTGCCATCAGATCCTGTTCGAGCGGCGTATAGCGGTCAAAGCCGGCGAAGAGGATCGTCTCCGGCAGCGTAAAGTGCCCGGCCCCGATCAGGTCGATCAATTGCCGGTGCAGGCCGGCACCATCGATCCAGCCCCCGGCCCGGCAGCGTTTTTCAAAGTCGGCCTGCCAGCCGATGAACAGCTTCGCTTCATCGGAAAGCTGGCTGCCCGCCGGCTGCAGTTTCCAGACCCGGCACAAGGCCTGCGCCTCGGCAGTCGAAGCCGCCATGCCCTGAATGTCGAACAACGGCGCCGCCTCGGTCAGTGAAGCAGCGATGACCTTTTCCCAGAGCAGGCGCTCGGAAAAAGTATCGAGCGCCACCGGCGGTTCGGCGATGCCGGTCAGCAAGGCTTCATCGGCCAGCGCTGCCAGCCACTGGCCGAGCGTCAGCGCCTGCCGGGTGCGCCAGACGGCCTGCTCGGCCGGCAACTCGCCGCGCAGGGTTTGGGCCAGGCGCGTGGTGGCGCAGAGGGTCAGGCTATCGTTCAAGCAAACCTCGTTCTGGCGCCTAGTTGGCAGCCGGCGTCGCCGGTCGGGCCGGCGCGGCCGGCTTGGCGGGCATTGCAGGTGTTGCCGGGCCGGCTGGCTTCGCCGCAGGCGCGACGGGAGAGGCCGGTTTGGCCTCGCTCGTCACTTTGCCGGGCATGGCCGGACGGGCCGGGGCCGCCGGAGCAGCCGGCCTTTCGGTCACGGCGGCAGGCGCCGCTGCCGGCTTGCTGTCGACCGCCGGTTTGCCCGGCATGGCGGGCTTTGCCGGAGCCATGGGGGCGGCCGGCTTTTCAGCGGCCACGGGCGCCGGGGCCGGTGCACTCTTGCCTGGCATCGCCGGGGCTGCGGGGCGAGCCGGTTCGGGATTCGACCTGGCCAGCGGGCGGGCCGGCGGCAGGGCCATCGGTTTTGGTGCTTCGGCGGTCGCCCGGGCGGCCGATGCCGGCGCTGCTGCAGACGGCCGAGAGACGCCGCTGACCATCACGTCGCGACGCAAGTCATTCAGCGTGGCCGGGCCGATACCCGGGACATTCTGCAACTCATCGACCGACTTGAACGGGCCATTTTTCTTGCGGTAATCAATGATGGCCTGGGCTTTGGTCGGTCCAATCCCCTTCAAACCGTCGAGTTGTTCCGAGCTCGCGGTATTGATATTGATCTGGGCCAGCGCGACACCCGCCCACAACAGACAGGAAGCCATCAGCAACAGGAAACGTGATTTCATGTTTTCTCTCCAGAACAGTGAATTGCCCAGTATGCCACCTGTTTTTGGCTCAGGGCGTCCCGATAAACAGGAAAAGGTTGGAAACCCGGCTCGTCGAGTAGCCGAAGCCGATATAGGCCATCCCGAGCGGGGTTTGGCCGCCCAAGTAGATGGCGGCCGAGTCGAGAATGCCGCTACGATTGGTCTCGGTGTATCGCTTGCCAAGCTGTACCGCTTCCAGCGCCAGACCGAGGCGCATGTCGCCGCGCAGGCCCAGCGGCAGGCTGCCGATGATCTGCTCGGTGCGCAGGCCGGCATAGCGGACATCGTCACCGATCAGCTGGTTCGGGGCGAAGGCGGTCATGTTCAGGAAACCGCCGAGCTGGGCCGCGTCATAGACCGGCAAGGTGCCGCGCGGCGAGGCGGTATAGCGCACTCGCGCATTGAAGACGGTGCCGCCCAGTGAAAAAGCGCCCTGCAGGTTGGCATCGGCCCGCGAATAATCGGCTTCCGGGGAGTCAAAATAAGACAGCTGCGCCGCCCAGCCGCGGGTCGGGAAGTGCATGCGATCGAACTGGTCGAAGTCGAGGCCGATCTTCCAGCCACCGAATGCCTGATCGGCCTTGGGCAAAGCCGGCACACCAATATCCGGGTCGTAGTAGCGATGGCGCTGCAGCCAGCCCACCCGGACCGGGCCGAGGACGCCGATATTGGCGCCAAGATAGGCGCCAAAGCCGCTTTCGGTCACCTTGTACTGGGCAATTCGTCGGTCATCCTGATAAATATTCAGGCGGCTCTGCTCGATGCCGGTCGTGGCTTCGGCAAAGAAACGCTGGCGAGCCTCGAGCGGCTGATAAAAGCTGGCGCCGAGGCGATTGGTCGAGCCGACGTCGCCGGTCACGATCAGTTCTCCACCGAGGCGATTGAGCCAGGTCGAGTGATAGGCGGCGCGCAGGCCGAAGGAAGTGCCCTGGCTGTTGTCGGCCTGCAGGTTGATGCCGAAGCGCATGTAGTCCGGGCCCCAGCGCTTCTCCAGCGGCATGACACGGAGGATGTTCTTGTCGCGCTGGGTCAGCACCGTGTAATCGACACTTTCGTACCAGCCATCGCCATACATGCGCAGCAGATCGCGGTTGATCGCCGTCGGGCGTATGGTTTCGCCGGGTTCGACATGCAAATGCCGCTCGATGGCCGCCGGATTGATCCGGTTCAGCCCGGTGATCTGGATTTCGTCGATGCGCAGCGAATTTCTGCGCCGGACTTCGATACCCTGCCACCAGGCCATGTAGCTCGCTTCGTCGAGCGCCAGGTGGGCCAGTTGAGAGCGCATCGCTTCGGCGGCCTGCCGGCCAAGGTCAGCCGCCTCGGCATGCCGGCTGAAATCGCCGGCCGTGATCGGCCCAAGATCGGGTTTGATGTAGATGTCGCCCTGACGCAGCAGGGCGAGCGATCGAGTGACATTCTGCTCGGTCAGGATGGCGATCATCTGGGCCGAAACGGTGAGCAGCGAACCAACTTCTTCAGCCTTGAGCAGGGGGGAACCGACATTGACCGCGATGACCACATCGGCCTGGCAACGCTCGCGCACTTCGGCAATCGGCAGGTTATCGACCAGGCCGCCATCGACCAGCTTGCGGCCCTGATGATCGACCGGGGCCAGCAGGCCGGGCACCGACATGCTGGCGCGCATCGCCTGCGTCAGTGGCCCATCGCGAAAAACCACGCGCTCGCCGGTACCGATATCGGTCGCGATGACCGATAGCGGTAGCGGCAAGTCTTCGATGTTGCGTTCGCCCTGATTGGCGCGGAGCAATTGATTGAAAAACAGTTTGATCTTTTGGCCAGTCACCATGCCGGGCTGG
Source organism: Azonexus sp. (assembly GCA_041909135.1). Lineage (GTDB taxonomy): Bacteria > Pseudomonadota > Gammaproteobacteria > Burkholderiales > Rhodocyclaceae > Azonexus. The sequence continues at coordinate 177,643 of JAYREA010000006.1, forward strand.
TACTTGATGCCGTCAGCCATGACGCCACTTTCCGAGCCGGGCAGATAGCGCCGGGCCATCTGTTTGCTGCGATGGCTCAGTTCGGCATATTCCGGATCGTCGATGAACATGTCGCCCCAGTCCGCCGCGGCCAGATTCTGGCGCATCGTCGCTGGCGACATGCCGGCTGCCCAGGTGCCGGCGACCAGTGCCCCCATGCTGGTCCCGGCGACGCAATCGACCGGAATGCGCAATTTCTCCATGACTTCCAGGACGCCGATATGGGCCGCACCACGCGCCCCACCACCACCTAGCACGAGGCCGATGCGTGGCCGCGAGGCATCGGCGGCAATAGCTGCGGTCGCCGTCGACAAAAGGGCAAGGATCAGCAGGCGGGACAAGCGGCGGAGAGATTGCATCATTTTTCCAAACGTAAAAAAGCCCTGCCGAGGCAGGGCTTTTCGTTGAAGCGTAGTCGGATTACTTGGTGCCGATGACTTCGATGTCGACGCGACGATCCGGCTGCAGGCAGTCGATCAGGGCCTTGGTCTTGGCATTGCCCTTGCACTTGTCGCCGGTAACCGGCTGCTTCTCGCCCTTGCCTTCGGTGTAAACACGGTT
>JAYREA010000007.1:0-158416 GCA_041909135.1 Azonexus sp.
AAGGGACTCGAACCCCCACGGAGTTACCCGCTAGTACCTGAAACTAGTGCGTCTACCAATTCCGCCACCTGGGCACAGGTGTGAAGAGCGCGAATTTTAGAGGAAATAAAGTTAATGTCAAGAAAGAAGCTGTCCAAAATCCGGCGAGCCGATCCCTTTTTCGAGCGTGAATTAGCCCGCTACGAATTCCCTTTGCCGTCACGCGAATATGTTTCACAGGTGCTGGCGGATGAAGGCAGGCCGCTTGAGTTTGCCGAACTGATTGAATTGCTCGATATCACCAGCACTGAGCGCGAGATGTTCCAGCGCCGGCTTGGCGCCATGGAGCGCGAAGGCCAGTTGTTGCGCAACCGCAAGGGGGCCTACATCCTGCCTGAGCGGGCCAGTCTGACGCCGGGCCGGGTGCAGGGGCATCCGGATGGCTATGGCTTCCTGGTTCCAGATGACGGCAGCGCCGACATCTTTCTGGACCAGCATCAGATGGGCAAAGTGCTTCACGGCGACCGGGCTCTGGTCCGGGTGACTGGTATCGACCGCAAGGGGCGACCCGAAGGCGGCATTGTCGAGGTAACCGAGCGGGTCAATACCCGGGTGGTCGGGCGAGTCTTCGTCGAGCACGGTGTGGTGTTCGTGGTGCCTGAGAACAAGCGTATTTCGCAGGATATTCTGGTGCCGCCGGAGAAGAAGCCGAAGTTCAAGCCGGAGTCCGGCCAGGTGGTGATGGTCGAGATCATCGAGCAGCCGAGCAAGTACTCCAAGCCGATCGGCCAGATCATCGAGACGCTGGGTAACTATGCCGATCCGGGCATGGAGATCGAGATTGCGCTGCGCAAGCACGATTTGCCGTTCGAGTTTTCGAAGGCGGCGCTTGAGGAGAACAAGGCGCTGCCGGACAAGGTCAAAAAGGCCGATTACGCTGGTCGAGAGGATTTGCGCGAGTTGCCGTTGGTGACCATCGATGGTGAAACGGCACGCGACTTCGACGACGCGGTGTTCTGCGAGAAAAAAGGCCGCGGCTGGCGGCTGGTGGTGGCGATTGCCGACGTCTCGCATTACGTCAAACCGGGTATGGCCCTCGACAAGGAGGCCCTGGAGCGCGGCAATTCGGTTTATTTCCCGCGCCGGGTCATACCGATGTTGCCGGAGAAACTGTCGAATGGTATCTGCTCGCTGAACCCGGATGTTGAGCGCATGGCCATGGTCTGCGACATGGAGATCAGCAGCACCGGCAAGATCGGCAAGTATCGTTTTTATCCGGCGGTTTTCCGTTCGCATGCGCGATTGACCTACAACCTCGTCTGGTCGTGGCTTTCTGGTGAGAAAAAACCGGAAAGCGATGTGCACCGTAGCGTTCTGCCGCATGTGCAGAATCTCTACAAGCTGTTCGCTGCCTTGCACAAGGCGCGTGGTCAGCGCGGCGCGATCGATTTCGAAACGACCGAAACCCAGATGCTGTTCAACGAGCAGGGCAAGATCGAGAACATCGTGCCGGTGGTGCGCAACGATGCGCATCGCATCATCGAGGAGTGCATGCTGGCCGCCAATGTCTGCGCTTCTGACTTCCTGGCTGAGCACAAGCAGACCTGCCTTTATCGCATCCACGAGTCGCCATCCGAAGACAAGCTGAAGAATCTGCGCGCTTTCCTCGGTGAGTTCGGGCTGGCTCTGGGCGGTGGTGATGAGCCGCGGGCCAAGGATTACGGCCTGCTGCTCGAGAAGGTCAAGCCGCGTCCGGACTTCCAGCTCCTGCAGACGGTGATGCTCCGCTCGCTCCGGCAGGCAATGTACAGCCCGGACAATGTCGGGCATTTCGGTCTGGCCTATGAGCATTACACCCACTTCACTTCGCCGATCCGTCGCTATCCCGATCTGCTGGTACATCGCGCCATCAAGGCGGTGCTGGCCGGCGAGAAATACGTGCCGTCACGCGAGTGGGACGATATTGGTCTGCAATGCTCGTCGACTGAGCGGCGGGCGGATGAGGCGACGCGCGATGTCGAGAACTGGCTGAAGTGTTTCTTCATGAAAGAGCGCATTGGCGAAGAGTTCGAGGGGACGATTTCGGCGGTGACTGCCTTTGGCTTTTTCGTTGCGCTCGACACCATCTATATCGAAGGGCTGGTGCACGTATCGGAGCTGGGCTCCGATTACTTCCAGTTCGACAACATCAAGCACCAGATGCTTGGCGAACGGACCGGGCAGCGTTTCCGCCTCGGCGATCGGGTGAAGGTCAGGCTGGTGCGGGCCGATCTTGAGTCGAACCGGATCGACTTTGTGCTGGCCGGGGAAGATAACGCGCTCCGTGGCAGAAGGCCGCCCGGCAAACCAACCGCCAAGGGGGTCAGCAAGCCGTCGCTAGTCAAGACCCCGGTTAAATCTTCCGGCGCGCCGGTCCCGGCAACCAAGGCACCTGCCGAGAGATCCACCAAGGGACCGGCAAAGACCTCAGCAAAGGCTCCGGCAAAGACTTCTGCCAAACCGGCCAGGAAGAAGCCGTCTTCCAGCAAGGCCAAGCCTGGTGCCGCTAAGCCAGCGCGCAAAGCGATAGCCAAACGGCGTTGATGACTGCATTCGCCCTCAGTGGTGGGTCGGATCGAGCAGATCGCCCGCCTTGTGGGCGATGCTGGCCACCTGTGCTTCATCCAGGCCGGGCAATTGCTCGGACAGCCACTCCAGCGAGGCGCCGGGGATGATGTGCTTGGCTTCGGCGATGTCGGACGGCAAGGCGGGGTCGTCTGGACCGCCGGAAGCCAGATGCCGGGCGGTGTCGACACAAAGGCGGGAGAGATTGGCCCGTGGGTTGTCGACCCCACGAATCAACTGGGTAAGCAGCGAGGGCAGGTGCCAGATCGTCGCGCACTTCAGCGTCAGATCCTTGAAGCGGAAGCCGCAGACATCCTGCTGGGCCTGGGCGGAGCGTGAAGAACGACCGGAGTGCAGGGCAGCCTGGGCCGCTTCGGGCAGCTCGCGGGCAAACAGCCAGAGCAGCAGTTCGCCCAGTTCCGACAGCAAGGCGGCCATGGCAACTTCGTCCGGGGAAATGTCGGCCCGGCCAGATCCCCAGCGCAGGGCGAGGTGCCGTGCCAGATAGGCGCTGGTTTCGCAGCTGGCGAGGCCGACGTCGGTTTCATCGGTTTCCGGGCTGTTGAGCAGCAACTGGCGAAAGGTATCCGTGCCGATTTGCATTACTGCCGCAAGCGGCGTGGTGGTTTCGTGTCCCAGTCGCTGGACGCGTCGGCGCTCGGCCTCGCGCAGCACGCGCAGGCAGAGGAAGGGGTCACCGGCTGCGATGTCGGCGAGTTCCCGGGCGGCTAGTTGTTCGCCCTGGCAGCTTTCCAGGGCCAGCAACATGGCTTTTGAACGCGGCATGCACGGGAGTTCGCGGCTGCTCAGGTGGGCCGCCCATTGATCTACACCCCAGCGTTTCTGATGGTCGGACAGCAATTTTTTCCCCGGAGCTGATCTGATACTTCTTTAACGTCAGTATTGCTCAGAAATGAATATGGTTCGTTCAGTTCAATTAAATCGTAATAAAATGAGTGGAATTAATACCTCTGGAGTGGCAATGACCAAACAACGGACGGCTTCAATCCCGATTTGCCGGGATGAGTCCGCCGATGCATTGTCCGGTATTGCCGCCCACTGGCGGATGACTGGAGAGTTGCCCCCGGAACTGGTTACCGGTCACCGGCTGATCGATTTCGAGCATCGATTTCTGGTTTCTTCCATCGCAAATCTGCGCAAGGTTTGCATCGACCACAAAGTGTTTTCAAATTGCAGTGGTTGCGGGTCTGACCGCCGGGAGGCTTGCGAGAACGAACTGATTGGCATGCTGGGTGATGTCTTTGCCTTCATTCTCGATCACTTCAAGACCGAAGAGAGCATCATGCGTGACTCGCTGATGATCATGGTCGATCGGGATGTTTGCCAGGCGCACATGGAAGATCATGCCGAGATTGCCGCCAAGGTGCAGGAAATCGTTTCTTCGCTTGATGCCTTGCATGTCGTGTCGAGGATTCGTGAACTCGACGCATTGCTGGCGCGCTGGATGACCAATCACATCGCTTTGCACGATTTGCTGTTGTCACGCTGGATTTCCCGCGAGGACTCCCTGCTCCAGCAGTTCTAGGCCTTTTTCGAAGGCTGCACCATCACGGCAGCTATCCGGTGCTACCTGCCGACGCGGTAGAATCCGCCATCCTGAATTACGAAAGCAGTCATGTCTTCCCGCCTGATCTACGGTTTTCACGCCATCACCGCCAAATTGCGTCATGACCCGGGCTCGGTCAAGGAAATCCTGATCGACGCGACGCGCCACGATGCGCGCGCTCGTGATCTGCTCAGTCATGCCGAGCTGCAAGGTATCAACGTCGTGGCCAGCGATGGCAAACGCCTGGATGGAATGGCGCCGGGCGCCAGGCACCAGGGGGTGATCGCTCGCATCGAAGGTGGCCGCAAGGTGGCGCATCTTGACGACGTACTCGACACGCTCGAAGAGCCGGCCTTCCTGCTGGTGCTCGATGGCATTACCGATCCGCGCAATCTTGGCGCCTGCCTGCGCGTCGCCGATGCGGCCGGGGTGCATGCGGTGATCGCGCCCAAGGATCGGGCTGTCGGTCTGACCGATGTGGCGGCCAAGACGGCATGTGGTGCCGCCGAAACCGTACCTTACGTGATGGTGACCAATCTCGCCCGCACCTTGCGCGAACTGCAGGAACGCGAGATCTGGGTGATCGGCACGGCCGGTGAGGCCGAGAGCGATCTCTATGCCGCCGAGTGGCCGAAGGCGACAGCCTGGGTGCTGGGTGCCGAGGGGGAGGGCATGCGCCGCCTGACCCGCGAAAATTGCGATCAGTTGGTCAAGATTCCGATGCACGGCACCGTTGAAAGCCTGAATGTGTCCGTAGCGGCGGGTGTCTGTTTGTTCGAGGCTCGGCGGCGCCTGGGGTGAATTTCGCGTTTCGCTAACCGGCCGGGTTCGGGGCAGTTGCTTGCCCCGACAAAAAATCCCGGCTTTAGCGTGAGCGCGCCAGATCCAGATCGGCGCGGTTTTTTTCGTCCACGTAAATGCTGCTGGCGGCGGGGTGGCTACTGGCAAAACAGCTGACTTCGACATTGGCCAGCGCTTTCCCCTTGTGCAGCACATCGACCGCGCAACGTCCGAAAACACTATCGATGGTGGCCAGCAGATTGCGGGCATAGGGCGTTTCCAGCTTGCCGTCGAGGATCAGGTTGGCGAGCAGTACGCCATCCGCTTTCAGGACGCGGCGGGTGCCGGCCCAGAATTCGCGGGTGACCAAATGACTGGGGATCGAGGTGTGCGCGCTGTATACATCGACGACTACCGCGTCGAAGCGACGTTCGCTGGTGGCGACGAAGCGGCGGGCATCATCGACGATGAATTCGCCACGGGAAGGTTCTTTCAGGAAGTGCTTTTCGGCGATGTCACGGATGGCTGGGTCGATGTCGACATAGGTGTAGCGATTCAGTGGCTCAAGATGTGACAGCGTGAAGCCGCCCGCGCCGAGGACAAGGATTTCCTTGTCCTTGAAGCCGAGATCGTCGAGCAGGATCTGGCGCAGGTGTTTGATGTAGCGGGTGTAGTTCGGTGGCTGGCTGTCATCGATCAGCGAGGCCAGGGACTTGTTGACCATGAAGGCCCGCGGATTTTTCTGATTGGTGATTTCGGCCGGGCCGACGATGTATTCGGCGTAGGCAGTGTCTGCCGTCACGCGGTGCTGGCTGTTGAAGGCGGCAGCGATGGCGGCGGTCACAATGGCCAGCACGGCAAATTTTTGATTTCGCCCGGCCAGCAGCAGAGCGCCAATGAGCAGCCCCAGGCTGCAGGCAAAGACGGCGGCCGATACGCCTAGCCATTGCATGACGATCAGCGACAGGGTCAGTGAGCCGAGGAAGGAACCGAGTGTCGACCAGTAGAGCGCCAGGCCGCTCGCCTCGCCGGTGCGTTCGGCCTGCATCAGGTTGGTCAGGATGGGCACGGTCTGACCCAGCAGCCAGGCGAGCGGGCACAGTACGCCACCGATGAAGCAGAGGTAGGCAACCAGCACTGGCTGCAGATGGGCAAACATCCAGTCGACACTGAGTCCGGCCAGTCCAAGGCCGGCCAGCGCAGCGGAAATCAGGAAATTGCGGGCGACGATGCGCTGATAGTTGGCGGCTACCCTGGCGCCCGAGGCATAGCCAAGGGCCAGGGCGAGCAGGAAGAAGCCGATGGTGGGTGCCGTGACGATGATGGAGCTGCCGATGTGCGGCACCAGTCGGCGCAAGGCGATGACCTCGGCGCCCAGCGAACAGAAACCTTCGATGAAGACGATGGCGTAGAGCAGGGTGCGGGACATCAGGCCGGCCGCCGGTATTTTTGCCACATGCTCCAGCTGAAAATGAACAGGCCGATCCAGATCAGGCCAAAGCTGATCAGTCGCTCGGTTTGCATGGGTTCGCCAAAGAGCCAGACGGCGGTCACAAACTGCATGGTCGGGTTGATGTACATCAGCATGCCGACAGTGGCCAGGTCGAGTCGCTGGGTAGCGGCGGCAAAGGCCATCAGCGGCAGCGCTGTCAGGATGCCGGCACCGACCAGCAGGGCGGCGGTCGACGCGTCCTGGGCGGCAAAGACCATGTGCCCGCTCTGCGCCTCCCAGAGCGCGTAGAGGCCGCAGATCGGCAGCATGGCCAGGGTTTCCAGCCAGAGACCGGAAATGGCATCGACCGGCACCTGTTTGCGGACCAGTCCGTAGGTGCCGAAGGTGGCGGCGAGAAACAGCGATACCCAGGGCAGGCTGCCCAGCGTCAGCACTTCATTGGCAATGGCGGCCACGGCGAAGGCGACCGAAATCCATTCGAGGCGATTCAAGCGTTCCTTGAGCACGACGAGGCCGAGCAGGATATTGATCAGCGGCGTCAGGAAATAGCCCAGGCTGGAGGCAACGACTTGCTGATGGGCCACGGCCCACAGGAACATCAGCCAGTTGCTGCCGACCAGCAAGGCAGCCAGTGCCAGCATGGCGAACTGGCGAGGCGTTCGGAGAATGGCCAGGACCTTGCCCCAGCGCTGGCGCAGTGTGAGCAGGATGGCAACGAAAACGCAGGCCCAGACGGCGCGATTGGACAGTACGTCCATGGGGGAAACATGGGACAGCTGCCGGAAGAACAGCGGGAAGAAGCCCCAGATGACGTAGGCGAGCAGGCCGAAGCCGATGCCGGCCAATTGGCTTTTCGGGGTCACGGCGATTAGTCGCGCAGGATGTGCAGGGCCGGCGAGCGGTAATCGCGCCGGAACAGCACAACCAGCACGACGATCGAGAGCAGGCTGAGGGCGGCTGAATTGAGTAGCCAGCCCGAAGCAGCCAGCCCGAAATAGTAGGCGCGGATGCCGCGGTTGAAGTCATCGCCGGCCAGGTTGTTGGCGCTGGCCACCCGCCGGGCGTAGGCGTCGATTCCGGCTTCACCGGATTGGCCGAAAGGGGCGCCGCCAACCAGGATGGAGAGCAGGTTGAACTGGCGCAGCGACCAGGTAAATTTGAAATAGGCGTACACGAAGCTGGCCAGCACCAGCATCAGTTTGATTTCGAGCAGTTCGCGGTTGCCGGTGTTGCCGAAGGGCAGGTCGGCGGTGAAGCTGATCAGCTTGTCCGAGGCGCCGAGGGCGGCAACCAGGCCGGCGATGATGTAGATGGTGGTGTTGGCATAGAACGAGACGCTGGTGACCAGATTGCCGATCAGTGTCGAATCGGTGACTCGCACGTCGCGTTCGAGCATGCGGTAGGCCCATTTCAGCCGATATTGCTGGGTCGTGCGGATCAGGCCGTTGGCGCCCCACTGACTGTGTTCCGAATACCAGGCATAACCGGCCCAGCAGGCGAAGAACACCGCCAGGGACAACCAATCGACAACGCTAAGGTGGGGCAGGGCATGCATCCCCGCATATTGCCATAGAGCCTGGGCTTCGGATATTGGGGAAAAAAACCTTATCGCCCGCGGTGGCAGGGCCTATGCTGTTGGTCATAACCGAGGCGCATTCTTTGATAGTGCTCCCGCTACCCTCAGAGTGAAGTTCCTTCAAGGCGCGTTGAAGATGAACCGAATGCATCCGCTGACGCTCAGCTTTCATGACTCCGCGACGGAGCGCGCCTTTGCCTGGCATCGCGGGCCGCGCCTGCGCCTGCAAGGCCGGGCGGCGATCCTTGTCGGCATCGTGGTCTATTTTTCGTATGGGGCACTGGAGCATCTGTTCATTCCTCCCGAGCAGATCGGGCAGGTCTGGCTGATCCGTGTTCTGGCCTTGCTCGTTCCGGCCGGTGTGCTGGTGCTTACCTATTCTCCATGCTTCGAAAAAATCAATCAGTTGTCGCTTTCGCTGGTCGGATTTACCGCCGCGCTTGGGCTGATCGGCATGCTCTGGCTCTTGCCCGTTGCCAGCAGCAACTTCTATTACCCGGGCTTGATGCTGGCGACGTTCTACACCTATAACCTGATCGGCGCGCGATTTATCCATGCCCTGGTCGTCAATGTCCTGATCCTGGTGCTCTACAACATTCTCTTCGGTTATCTGCGGCAGTTCCCGGAAGCGATGTTGCTCAGCCAGAACTTTTTCATCATTTCCGCCAACATGATTGGTGGTGCTGCTGGTTACCTGGCCGAGTACCAGGCGCGTCAGCTATTCCTGCGCGAATTGCAGCTCGAAGACGAGCGGCAGCTTCACCTTGATCGCTCACTGCATGACCGGCTGACCGGCCTGCCCAACCGTGAACTGCTCGATGACCGGATCAATCAGGCGCTGGCCCTGGCCCGCCGTGACTCGGCGCGTCATGCCGGGTTTTTTGTCGATCTCGACGGCTTCAAGGATGTCAATGATCAGCTTGGCCATGATCGGGGCGACATGGCCCTGCGTGAGGTGGCAAGGCGCCTGGCCTTGGCGATGCGTGAGACCGATACCGTTTCCCGACTCGGCGGAGATGAGTTCTTCCTGCTGGTGCACGATATCGGCTCCTGTGACAGCGCCGCCCATCTGGCCGGAAAATTGATTGCCGTGATTGAACAGCCGATTCCTGGATTGCCCGCTGGGCAGGCGCTCAGCGCCAGCATTGGCATTTGCCTGTTTCCCCGTGATGGCGAGCCAGACACGCCCGATGTCATTATTCGCTGCGCCGATCTGGCCATGTATCAAGCCAAGGCCGAAGGCAAGCGGCGATTTTGCTTTGCCGGGGACTGAGTCAGTGTTCCGTGGCGGCGCGAAACTCCTGTATCCTGCCAGCCTTTGAAATTTGTGGGGAACCGACATGGGACAAGCCAAAAACCGCGGCACGCAAGCGCAACGCATCGCTCAGGCGCAGGCAAAAATCGAGGCAACGCGCCCGGAAAAGCTGGTCTGCAATGGCTGCAAGGCCGATGTGACGGCCATTCACCCGGTCAGCACGCGTGGCCTGCGCGGTATCGATGCGATCTGGGTCGGCCAGTGCGAGTGCGGCCAGACGACGTTTGCCGCTTCGGGCGAACCGAATGCCGTCGAAGCCTTCTTCTTTGCGCTCAGCGAAAACACCGAACTGACGCTGGGTAGCCAGAGCAAGGATGGCGCGGCGCACGAAACGGCCTGATTAAAGGCGGTGGTGGGCAGGGTTGGCGGGCCGCGACAGCGGCCCGTTCCTTTGGTGCCGAGGTGCGCGCTGCAATGCCTTGATTCACCGGGCAAGACGGCGCAGACTGACTCTGTTGTTCAGCCCGCAGAAGGAGGCGCACCATGACCGATGCACAACTCAAGGAATCCGTCCTCGGGCCTTGGCCCTTTTTCGGTGTCAGTTCGCGTGGCGAGGTCTTTGCCCGCTACGTGCCCAGCGGCCCGGTGTTCCGCTGGAGCTGGAACCAGATGATTCCGATGCCGGTGCAGGGGAGTGACCTTGTCTGGCTGCTCCATGCGCAGGGTGAGGAAGATCAGCCAGGCGATACCGAAGCAGCCAAGCGGCCAGCTGGCAAGGGTAAGTAAACACCTGGCCGGGCCGGGCGTTCAGCTCAGCCAGAGCTTCTTCCAGCCCTCGTGGCCGAGGCGTTCCATCGTTTCGATATTGCGCTCGAAAATCGCTTCCGCATCGGGAAAGGCCGCCACGGCGCGGTCGATGCTGCTTTCACGGAGCAGGTGCAGCGTCGGGTAAGGGGAGCGGTTGGTGAAATTGGCGATGTCGTCCGGCTCGCTGCCAGCGAACTCGTATTGCGGATGCAGGCTGGCAATCTGGAAAACGCCCTCGTAGCCGAGATTGCGGATCAAGGCATCGACTTCGCCAAGGAAGAAATGGAAGTCGAGGAAGTCGGTCATCGCCTGCGGATGTATCAGCAGCGTGGTGTCCAGTTCGGCCGGGTCGGTTTCGGCGAGCCGGGTCAGTTCATGTTCCAGTTCGGCCAGCAGTTCATCGGCCGTAGCGGCCCCGGTCAGGGCGTAGCGCACCTGCTTCTTGACGAACACGCTCTTGGCGAAGGGGCAGAGGTTCAGGCCGATGACGGCGCGCTCCAGCCAGGTCCGGGTGTCGGCGATGATTTTCTCGGCGGCTGCAGCGTCGGAAATAGGGATGAGAACCTGCGGCATGGTGTGAGTCTCGGTGGGCGATGAAGCGGTGGGCAGACTAGAGGAGGTTGGTGGCCAGACCGACAGTGAGCCGGGTCGAAACGGCATTCAAGGCGATCTTGTGCAGGATTTCGCTGACCGTCGTGCAGCAGTCGGCCAGGATACTGACCTTGTACTTTTCGGCGGCCTTTGAGATCGCCGTATGAGTGACGCAGTTCTGGGTCATCATGCCGCAGACCAGCAGCTCGTCGATGCCGCATTGCGCCAGCGTTGCTTCCAGAGTGGTTTTGTGGAAGCTGTCGGCAAATGACTTGATGACGACGGGCGCCTCCGGGGCAGCGGCGAGGATGCGCGGATGGATGGCTACACCCGGCGTTCCCGTGTTGAAGAAGGGAGCGATCCCCTTGCTGGCATCGGCAACGTGCTGGACGAGAATGATCGGGATGCCCTTGGCGTGCGCCTTGCCAATGGCTTGCTCGACGTTGGCCAGCGTGCCTTCGGCATTCCACAGCGGAAATTTGCCGTCGGGGAAATAATCGTTTTGCAGATCAATGATGATCAGGGCGGGCTGGGACATGTGCTTTCTCCTGTGGAAGGGACTACTTGCCGGTCGATTCGAGTTTGGTCCAGGCGGCCAGGAAGCTGATACCCCAGGCAACGCCGAAGCCGGTCTGGTCGGTGGCGATGGCGCCCAGGCCATCCTCGCAACTGGCAGCCGAGAGGTCCATGTGCAGCCAGGGCAGGTCGCCGACGAAACGTTTCAGGAAGCGGGCGGCATGAATATGGTCGGGGGCATCGTCGTCGAGGCTGCATTGGCAGATGTCGGCGACCTTGCTGTCGAGGGCGTCTTCGTAGTCGGCGTCCATCGGGAAGCTGCATACCCGCTCGCCGCTGGCCGATCCGGCGCGCACCGCCAGGGCGCCGAGCTCGTCGCTGCTGGCGAAGATGCCCGAGTAGCGGCAGCCGAGGGCGTTGATCATCGTGTAGGTCAGCGTGCCGAAATCGATGATCAGGTCAGGCTTGCTGCGCCCGGCCAGGGCCAGCGTGTCGGCCAGCACCATGCGGCCTTCGGCGTCGGTGTGCACGATCTCGATGGTCGTGCCATTGAGGGCGGTGACGATGTCGCCCTGGCGGCTGGCGCGTGGCGAAATATCGTTGTTGGCCAAGGCCAGCCAGGCGTCGATGCGCAGGGGCTGGGCTGGCTGGCTGGCAGCGTGCAGGATGCCGAGTACGGCGGCCGAACCGGCCATGTCTTCATGCATGCCGATCATCGAGTCGGCCGATTTCAGATTATGGCCGCCGGTGTCGAAACAGATGCCCTTGCCGACCAAAGCGACGCGGGCCCGGGCGTTGGGCGGAATCAGCGAAATGCGGACGATTGCCGCGTCGTTTGCCTCGCTGCCCTGAGCCACCGAAGTGAAGGCACCGGCGCCCATGTCGCGCAGTCGCGGCAGGTCGAAAACTTCCATTTCCCAGTCGTGCTGGCTGGCCAGTTCGGCGATGCGCGCCCGGTAGGCGGTGGGCGTCAGCTCGTTGGGCGGCAGTGCAGTCAGGCTGCGGGCCAGCAGGTTGCCTTCGGCCAGCGATTGCGCGTGGCCGGAGGCACTGTCGCAGCCCCAGATGTGCAGCGATTCCAGGGCGCGTGGCGCATCTTCCTGTTTGCGGTTAGGCAGCGGCGTGCCATTGGCCAGCCCGACGTAGGTGGCCAGATCGGCCATCCCGCCTGAAGCGGCGGATTCGGCACAGACCAGCACGTCGATCGTGGCGGGTTCCTCGTCGAGCAGGAGCGCTATGCCTTCGCGCAACAGGGTCAGCTTGTCGAAAGTCGATTTGGCCGGATCGAGCATCAGCCAGACGCGTAAACCACCCTCTGCCGAGTTGGCGGCTACCGGGGCATCGCCCAGTTCATCGGCTTCCAGACGCCGCCGGGCCAGAGTTGCTGTCAACAAAGGGTATTCCGGGCACGCCGTCGGAATTTCCTGCGTTGCGGGCAATACCACCAGCACGTGGCTCATGCCGGCCAGAACGGTGGTTTCCGGCAGGGCAGGAAATGTCTTGAGCTTGGCGATCATGGCCGGATGAATCAGGGAGTGGGCGTGGCAGTCGCTTGCTGGTCGGTTTTCGCGATGACGCGGCGTGGGACCAGATTTTCATCGAGCAGGCGCTCGATCCGGAAAAAGATCTCGTAGCGCGAGAAGGGCTTCTTCATGAAATCATCCGCCCCGATCCGGGTGCCGAAGAACTGCTCCATGGCTTGCTCGTTGCCGCTCATCATGATGACCGGGGTGTCGCGTAGCTGCGGGTCACGGCGAATCGTGCGCAGGGCGGCAAAGCCGTTCATGCCGGGCAGCACGATGTCGAGAAAGACCAGCTCCGGCCGTTGCTCCTGCATCAGGGCAAGGCCAGACTCGGCATCCAGCGCTTCGATGGTTTCGTAACCGGCCGAGCGCAGGAATTTTTTGAGGGCGACGACGATGGTTTTCGAATCGTCAATGATCAGAACCTTCGTGCCTTCGCGGGCATTGACCCGGGCCCGCTTGCGGCGTTCGGCGACACCGCTCTCGGGGAGCAGTGCCTCTTCGTCCGCCTGTACCTGTGCTTTGGCCTGCACCTGCGCCTGCGCTTGAGGCTCTTGTCCGAACAGGGCCTTCAGTTTATCGAGTAGTCCCACCTTTTTCCCTTTTGATGTCAGCTGCAATCTGGCAGAGGATCATCCTCTGGCTCGTTGCGAGTCGGTCGTTCAATCCTGCACGCGCTATTTTTGGTCGCTTTTCTCTGATTTGAAAGCGATCTTGCCGTTTGCATACGGCGCTGCGGAATTGTACGGGAATGCGGCCCGGCGTTGGTCGGTGTGTCGCCTATCGAGCGCAATTCTTGTTGTTGGGCGGGCAGATGGTAATCGAAGGGGCGGGCGGATGGGGGGCGGGTTTCGGTGGTGGCGGCAAGTGGTGGTGCTGCCGGGGCTGGCCGCCATAGATCGGCACGTAGACCGGTTGTTGCACGGTTTCCGGTGGCTTGATCAGGCTGCGGCATTCGGCTTCGAGCTGGGCGCGCTGCGAGGCTTCGAGCGCCTGCTGACTGAGGTCGCGCAGGCAGGCGGCGGGGTCGCCGTAGGTGCGGGACGGGGTGCTGGTGGTGGCTTGCCGCTGGCTGGCACGCTCCTGGCGTTCGGCGGCTTGTTCGGCGCGTTGGGCTGCCTCGCGTTTATCGACATAGTTGCGCATGCGTTCGACGTCGCGTTCGGCCTGCTGGCGAGTGGCTTCCGGTACAGCTTCATCCGGACGCGCCGTGACGGTAGTGCCGCTGGTGCAGGGGGCGTTCGAAATCTCCGTCTTGCCATTGGGCAGACGGCATTTGTAGATTTCAGCACCGGCGGACTGGGCAAGCAGCGCGGCGGCGAGGAGGATGAATGACGTTTTGCGCATGACTTATTTATAGCCTAACGCGACCGACCGCGCTTCCGTTGACTCCCGCTGAGCGGTCAGTTTGCGGTTGCCGTTTCGGGCGGAACTTCGGACTTTTCGGTAAAGCGGTCGAGATAAAGATAGATGACTGGCGTCAGATACAGGGTGAGCAGCTGCGACAGCATCAGGCCACCCACGACAGCCAGACCCAGCGGCTGGCGTACTTCGGCACCGGCCCCGATGCCGAGCGCGATGGGCAGGGTGCCGACCAGCGCCGCCATCGTGGTCATCATGATCGGCCGGAAGCGGACCAGACTGGCCTGGAAGATCGCTTCGCCGGGCGGGACGCCCTCCTTGCGCTGCTTTTCGAGGGCGAAGTCGATCATCATGATGGCGTTTTTCTTGACGATACCGATCAGCATGATGACGCCGACGAAGGCGTAGAGGCTGAGGTCAACCTTGAAGATGAGCAGGGTGATCAAGGCGCCGAGACCGGCCGAGGGCAGGCCGGAGAGGATGGTCAGCGGATGGATGAAGCTTTCGTAGAGCACACCGAGGACCAGATAGACGACCAGTACGGCGACCAGCAGCAGGATGCCGAGGCCCTGCAGCGACGACTGGAAAGCTTGCGCTGTACCTTGCAGGCTGGTGCTTAGCGATACCGGAACGCGGATTTCCTGTTCCAGTGCCTTGATCTTGTCTACGGCATCGCCCAGCGAAACGCCGGGCAGCAGGTTGAACGAAATGGTCACCGACGGCAGCTGACCCTGGTGATTGACGGTCAGGGCCTGTGTCTTGCGCGTGAACCGGGCCACCGTATCGAGCGGGATCAGCTTGCCGTTGCCGCGCACATAGATGCGGGACAGCGACTGCGGGTCGGCCTGGAATTCCGGGGCGACTTCGAGGATGACCTGGTATTGCGCCGTCGAGCCGTAGATGGTCGACACCTGGCGGGCGCTGAAGGCGCTCTGCAACGCATCTTCGACCTGGCCGAAGGTGAGGCCGAGCGAGGAAAGCTTGTCGCGGTCAATGTCCAGCCCGACGACCGGGCTGAGGTTGCTCAGGTTGTTGGTCACATCGACGAAGCCAGGCAACTGGCGGATCTTCTGAGTCAGCGTTGCCGTCCATTCGTACAGTTCGTCGAGATCGGTATCCTGCAGGGTGTATTGGTACTGCGCGGCAGTCAGTTGGCCCCCGATGCGGATCACTGGCGGGTTCTGCATATAGACCTTGATGCCGGGCACGGCTGCCAGCTTCGGGCGCAGGCGCTGGATGATCTGGTCCGGCGTCGATTTACGCTCGTCGAGCGGCTTGAGGATCATGAAGACGGTGCCGGTATTGGCCGTTGGTCGAATGCCGCCGGCCCCGACCGCCGACATGAAGGAGGCGATGTCCGGCTCCTGGGCGACGATTTCGGCCACCGCCCGCTGGTGGGCGACCATCGAGGCGAAGGAGGCATCCTGCGCGCCTTCGGTGAAGGCGATGATCTGGCCGGAGTCGCCGCTGGGTATGAAGTCCTTGGGAACCAGCGTGAACAGGTAGCCGGTAATCAGCAGCGTGGCGAAGAAACTGGCCAGGATGGTGCGCGGGTGGCCCATGGCCAGCTTGAGCGTTCTTTCATAGGCGCCGAGCACTGCTTCGAAGAAATGCTCGAACATCTGGAACACACGGCCATGTGAGTCCGGATCGGCGTGCTTGACGTAGCGGCTGCACAGCATCGGCGTCAGGGTCAGTGAGACGAAGCCGGAAACCAGGATGGCGACGCAGATGGTGACGGCGAATTCATGCAGCAGGCGGCCGACGATGCCCTGCATGAAGAGCACCGGAATAAACACGGCGATCAGCGAAATGGTCATCGAGATGATCGTGAAGCCGATTTCCTTGGCCCCCTTGATCGCCGCCTCAAAGGGCGGTTCGCCGGCCTCGACGTGGCGGACGATGTTTTCCAGCATGACGATGGCGTCATCGACGACGAAGCCGACCGACAGCGTCAGGGCGAGCAGCGACAGGTTGTCCAGGCTGTAGCCAAGCACCGACATCATGGCGAAGGTGCCGACTACGGAAATGGGCAGCGCCAGGCTGGGGATGATGGTGGCCGACAAATTGCGCAGGAACAGCAGGATCACCATGATGACCAGAAAACCGGACAGGATCAGCGTGAACTGGACGTCATCGATGGCGTGGCGGATCGAGTTGCTGCGGTCGAACAGCACCTTCATTGTCACCGCAGCCGGCAGCTTGGCCTGGAACGAAGGCAGGATGCGCTTGATCGCATCGACCGTCTCGATGGTGTTGGCGCCCGGCTGGCGTTGCACGGCGAGCACGATGGCGCGCTTGTCCACGTTCCAGCTGGCGATGCGGGTGTTCTCGACGCTGTCGATCGGCGTTGCCACGTCTTCCAGGCGAATCGGTGCGCCATTGCGCCAGGTGACGATCAACGGGCGATAGGCGGCGGCGTTGCTGAGCTGGCCGTTATCCTTCAGGGCAAAGGTCTGGCGGTTGCCATCGAGCTGGCCGACCGGCTGATTGACGTTGCCCTGGGCGATGGCCTGCTGCAGTTCATCGATGCCAATGCCGCGAGCCGCCAGCTGGTCCGGGTTGGCCTGGACGCGGACGGCGAATTTCTGCGAGCCGTAGATCTGCACCTGGGCAACACCGGGAATGGTTGAAAGCCGTTGGGCCAGCTGGGTTTCTGCGTATTCATGGACGAGCGACAGGGGCAGCGTCGGCGACGACATCGCAATATAGAAAATCGGCGAATCGGCCGGATTGACCTTGCGGAACGACGGCGGCGTCGGCATGTTCGGCGGCAGCTTGCGCAGGGCGGCGGCGATGGCCGACTGGACATCCTGGGCGGCCGCATCGATGTTGCGGTCAAGCGCGAACTGCAGGGTGATGGTCGCCGAGCCCTGGGCGCTGGTCGAAGTCATCGAATCGAGGCCGGCGATGGTCGAGAACTGGCCTTCAAGCGGCGTGGCGACCGCCGCTGCCATAGTTTCCGGCGAAGCGCCGGGCAGGTTGGCGGTGACCGAAATGGTCGGGAAATCGACAGCCGGCAATTCCGACACCGGCAGGGCGCGGTAGCCGATGATGCCGAAGATGAGCAAGGCCACCATCATCAGGGTGGTCATCACAGGCCGGCGGATGCAGAGTTCGGGTAGCGTCATGGCCCGCCTCTTATTTTGCCGGAGCCGTTGGTTCGGGGGCCTTGGGCTTGGCTGCCTCGGCATTGAGCGGCTTGCTGCTCACCTTGGCGCCCGGTGTCAGCCGGAGCTGGCCATCGGTGACCACGGTCTCGCCGACCTCGACTCCCTTGGTAAGAGCGGAATTGCCCTGATGGCTGGCGATGATTTCGATCTTTCTGACTTCGACTGTCTCGTCGGGCTTTACGGCATAGAGGAAGTTGCCGTCGGCACCCTGCTGAATCGCTTCGTTGGGCACGAGAACGGCATCCGCCATCTTGTCGAGCATCATGCTGACATTGAGAAATTGCCCCGGGGTCAGTCGCGCCTGCTTGTTTTCGAGCAGCGCTTTGATCTGGATGGTGCCGGTGGTCGCATCGACCGCATTGTCGATGAATTTTGCCGAGCCTTCGAAAGGCGCATCCTTGCTGCCGGGCAGGGCGATCTGAACGGTCATTGGGCCTTTGCTCATGGCGTTGCGCAGGCGTTGTAGATGGCGCTCCGGAATGGAGAAAGTGACGTAGAGCGGGTTGATCCGATTGACGACGGCCAATGCCGTGTCATTGATCTTGACCGATGAGCCGGGGAAGACGAGCCGGGCCCCGACGACGCCGGCGAAGGGGGAGCGGACGGTGGTGTAGGAGAGTTGCAGGCGGGCCAGTTCGAGCGTGGCCTGATCCGCCTTCAGGGTAGCGGCTGCGGCGGCTTCGTTGGTGCGAACCTCATTGACCTTTTCATCGGAGACAAAGCCGCGCGCCTTGAGCCCGGAGTAGCGTTCCAGATCGGCGTGGGCCTTGGCCAGTTGCGCCTGATCCCTGGCGACAATGGCTTCGGCCTGCGCCACCTTGGCGTTGAAATCGGCCGGATCGAGCCTGACCAGGACATCACCCTGCTTGACGGCCTGCCCTTCGGTATAGGCCACGGCCAGAACCTGGCCATCCAGTCTTGATTTGACGGTGACGCCTTCGTAGGCTTCAGCCCGCCCGACGACGTTCAGGAAAACAGGTATTTCGCCGCTTTGCGCCTTGGCAACGGTGACCGGCACCGCGGCACCAGGTTTGTTCGGGGCTGTGGCCGGGGCCCGATTCCCGCTCCAATACCAGAAACCTGCGCCGACCAAAGCTGCGATACCGATGGCGAGGGGGATTCTTTGGGTTTTGTTCATGGCGTAAAAATCAGGCAAGGCGTGGAATGGGGCGGCAAAAGTCGAAAGCTGTTCTTTTTCGCAACAAAATGGTCGAAAAGCCTTAAAAAGCAATCCTACCATTTAAGCAAGGCTGCTCATCGGCGCGATAGAGGCTTGAATATAAGGCGTTTGGGTATTTGTTTGCGTTCCGGGATTAACGGCACCCAGGAAGGCTGGCAAAATCCATCCCTTTGACATGACTTTGCAGGCGCTGAGCGCCATTTCATCATCTGCGCGATAATGAACATTGAGAAAAAGAGGGGCGGATGTTGAACGCGATCCGAATCAAGAAAAAAGACAGCCGATCACGACATCTGGTTTGCCGCTTGAAGCCGTGGCAACTGGCACTTGGTCTGGCCTTGACCGCTAACGCCGCACTGGCTGAAGGCGGCGACGACCTTGCCGTCGTGCCCTTTGAGCAACTGGTGCAGCGCGAGGTCGTTTCCGGCTCGAAACTGGTGCGCCAGATCAGCGACTCGCCGTCTGCCGTCGCCATCGTTACCGCCGAAGACATCCGCGCCTATGGTTACCGGACCATCGCCGATGTGATCAACAGCATGCGCGGTTTGTACACGACCTCCGACCGCCGCTACCAGTACATGGGTGGGCGCGGCTTCGGGGCGCCGGGGGACTACACCGGCCGCATCATGGTCCTGATCGACGGCTATGTGACGCAGGACAGCCTGTTCAACCAGGCCTACATCGATGAATCCGGTCTGCTTGACCTGGCATTGGTCGAGCGCGTCGAGTATGTGCCGGGTACCGGTTCGGTGACCTACGGCAACAATGCCATGCTCGGCATCATCAACATCGTCACCCGCAAGGGGGGCGACTTCAATGGCCTGCAACTCTCGGCCGAGGCCGGCAGTTTCGATACCTACCGGCAGCGCGCTACCTTCGGCAAGCGCTTCGACAACGGCGCCGATCTGCTGCTCTCGGCTTCATCAATGAGTTCGCAAGGGCAGAACCACTATTTTCCGGCCTACGACACGCCGGCCAATAACCACGGCTGGGCGAACGGTATCGACGACGAGCGCAACAAGCGCTTTTTCGGCAAGTTTGCCTACGAGGGCTTCGCGGTCGAGGCCGGCTATGTCGATCGCAGCAAAACAGTGCCGACCAAGGCAACCGAGTTCTCCGTCTTCAACAAGCCATTCACCATCGACGACGAGAACAGCTATCTGAACGCCAGTTACGAAACCGATCTCGGCCTGTATCTGTATTCGGCATCGCGCTTTTATTTTGGCCATTACGCGCACGAAGGCCGCCGGATCATCGATGACCCGACGCCTTTTGCCCAGCGGCAGCATCGGGCCGATTGGTGGGGGCTCGATCAGAAATTCGTCGGCAAATGGTTTGCCAACCATTCCATCGTGTTCGGCATGGAATATCGCAATGACTTCAACCAGTACCTGAGCCGGGCATATTTCTATCCGGATGGCCGGATCGATAGTGCCTACAGCGCCAAGGAAACCTTTTCACGCAATACGACCAGTCTTTACGTTGCCGACGAATTCCGCTTCCATGATCGCTGGCGCCTCAATGTCGGCGCACGCTACGACAAGGCCAGCGACCTCGAAGGTAACTGGAGCCCGCGCGTGGCGCTGATCTTCCAGCCCGATTTCCGCACCACGCTGAAAGCCTCCTACAGCGAGGCCTTCCGCATGCCCAATGCCGACGACCAGTCGTTCTATCGTTCCAGCGCGATGCCCGAGTACGTGGCCGCCAAGGAGTTCGTGGTCCAGCATGATCTGGATCGCCGGATGCGCCTCACCGGAACTGTCTACGAGTATCGGCGCAGTAAGCAAATGGTCGATGTGACCGGCCTGCAAGATTTTGCCGCCGTCGGCAGCAGCCAGGCCCACGGCCTGGAACTGGAATTCGAGGCGCGCTGGGATAACGGCATACGTGCCCGAACCAGCGGTGCATGGCAGCATTCCCACGATACGAGTGGCGAGGATGCCGTCAATTCTCCCAACCTGCTGGGCAAGTTTCAGCTCACTGCACCGTTGCCCGGCGAGTGGATACGTGCCGGCCTGGAAGCCCAATACCTCGGCTCGCGCCTGACAACTGAGCGGCGCCGGCTGGGCGACGTCAGCCTCGCCAACCTGACTTTCTCCACTGAGCGGAAATGGCATGGGCTATCCGCCTCGTTCAGCATCCGCAACCTGTTCGACCGCGATTACGAAGTGGTGTCGCCCTTCAACTGGGCGCCGGGAACGGGCATCGATGCCCTGCGCATGGACGGCCGGACCTACTGGTTCCAGCTCAACCTCGACCTCTGAGCCTAAGCATGCGCGCCCTGGTCCTCCTTCTCCTCTTCTGCTCCAGCCTGGCGGCAAACGCCCAGGGCGTGGCCGAGCACGAGATGAAGGCAGCTTACCTGTACAACTTCGCCTACCTGTTCGACTGGCCGGAGTCCCGGCGGGCCAACTTCCATGTTTGCGTGCTCGGCGATGAAGACGTAGGGGTGGCGATGCAGGCTTATTACGACCGCCGGGTGAACGGCCAGCGCATCGTGATCGCCCGCCTGACGACGCCAACGCCAATCCGCGCCTGCGACATTCTCTATGTCGGCGCCAGCGAGGTGGCCAACCTGCCGAAAATAAGATCCATTCTCGGCAACCAGCCGACCCTGACGGTTACCGACAAGGGCGGCTTGCCATCGGTGGGAATCATGCTGGCCCTGGAAGGCAAGCGGCTGATGTTCGACGTCAATCTGGAATACTGCGAGCGATCAGGTCTGAAAGCCAAGCCGACCTTGATCGAACTGGCGCGCAGCGTGCGTAGATCGGCGGATGGGGAAGCAAGAACGTCGTCGGCCGGGAAGTAATCTGCGGGTCACTGATAAAGGGTGCTACCGGCCAAGTGCAGCAGTAGGTCACTTCACCCAAAGCGGACAATCAGTTGTGCAACAGGTATGCTATCGGCGTTTTATGGCTCGGCCACTACTGAAAACGCGAGCCTGGCCTCTTTGATTTCAAAAAACAAAAGACCAAAGTCATCAAATGAATGAAGAGCTTCAATATCCATCAGACGTTGCTCAAAAGCGTCGGCAGGAAGCGATCGAGCGAATTAACAAGGATATCAAAGTGGTTCATGATGTGCCCTCCTGCACAGGTGCCCAGAGTTCGGGAATTGACGTGTTAACTAAGTCTGAGTCATCCGATGGATCACCCGGATATATAGCAGCCGATGGCACGTATGTTCCAAATCGAATCGCACTAAAGACGAGGATCGTCAACTTCCTGCTATCGCTCGGAATGGTTGCATACGGGTTTTGGGGCATTCGCCGTGACGACCTAATAGTGCCGATAGCAAAGCGAACGGCATCACATTTCCATAGTATTTCCGCATGGATAATGTATGCGGCGATGCTATGTGCTTCGGTACACTTGGCGGCTGTCGTGATGGATCATTATGATCGTCGTAACAATGAAGACCTTTACCAGAGGCTCGGGGAGCTATCAAGAAAGATTGGTTGGGTGCTGTTTGGGGTTGCTTTCATCGTAGGTCTTACTCATCACCAGATAGAGTTCCGATAGTCTTAGGAGCAATCTCGCGCTTCCATGACTAGACGGTGTGTCAGGCAATAACCGCACGTAACCAGCCAAAACGATATTTCACAACAGCGCTCATTCGAATAGCCACTCCAGTTTTGAAAGTAGTCAGACGAATACCCGAAGCTATGGCGTCACGCCTCAGCAGGCGGCTGAGTTAGCCCGTTCCTCAACGTCTGCTTCCGTGTGTCACATATGGCAGAAATTTCGTCTTCACGTCTCTTGTTTTGCTTCAACGGCAGATTCCTGAAGCAAAAAAACGCCCCCAAAATGGAGGCGTTCTGATTGGCTCGGGAAGCGTCAATTACAGAATCATGCCGGCCCCAACCGTATTGTTGTTGCTCTCATCGATGATGATGAAAGCCCCGGTGCCGCGATTTTCCAGGTAGGGATCGGCGAATAGCGGCTGGGCAAGCTTGAAGGTGACTTGCGCGATGTCGTTCATGGCCAGCTTTTCGGCCGGGACTTTTTCCAGCGTGTTCACATCCAGGCGATGGTCGATGGCGGCCAGCTTGGCTTTCGAGTCGCGCGTCGTGTGGCGGATCAGGTAGGTGCGGGCGCGGTCCATTGGGGCTTCGGCCATCCAGCAGACGGTGGCTTCGATCTGCTTTACTGCCGCTGGCACTTCACTGGATTTCACGATCATGTCGCCGCGTGAGGTGTCGATTTCGTCGGCCAGCAGCAGGGTGATCGATTGTTCGCAGTAGGCTTCGCCGATATCGACGCCGCCGATTTGCACGGCCTTGACGGTCGACTCGCGGCCGGAGGGCAGGACGGTGACGGCATCGCCGACCTTGATCGAACCGGCTTCGACGCGGCCCATGAAGCCGCGGTAGTCGTGCAGTTCCGGGTTGGCCGAATCCTGCGGGCGGCAGACGTACTGGACCGGGAAGCGAAACTTCTCGGTGTGTTCGGTGTGCGCGGCCGGGGCGGTTTCGAGCATTTCAAGCAGGGTTGGGCCGTCGTACCAGTTCAGCTTGTCGCCACGGTCCACGATCATGTCGCCATTGAGCGCCGAGAGCGGGATGAAGCGGATGTCTTCGATGCCAACCTTGGCAGCGAATTCGAGGTATTCGCCCTTGATCCGCTCGTAGGTTTCCTGCGAGTAATCGGCGAGGTCCATCTTGTTGATGGCGACGATCAGGTGCGGGATGCCGACCAGCGAGGCGAGCTTGGAATGGCGGCGGGTCTGGGTCAGTACGCCCTTGCGCGCATCGATCAGGATGATGGCGAGGTTGGCGGTCGACGCGGCGGTCACCATGTTGCGCGTGTACTGCTCGTGGCCCGGGGCGTCGGCGATGATGTACTTGCGCGTGCCGGTCGAGAAGTAGCGGTAGGCGACGTCGATGGTGATGCCTTGCTCACGTTCGGCTTGCAGGCCGTCGGTGAGCAGAGACAGGTCGACCGCGCCCATGCCGCGCTTTTCGGAGGTCTTGGCGATGGCTGACAGGGTGTCGGCGAGGATGGTCTTGGTATCGAACAGCAGGCGGCCGATCAGCGTGCTCTTGCCGTCATCGACGCTGCCGCAGGTCAGGAAGCGCAGCAGGCCGTGGTCTTCGTAGTTTTCGTTGGTGGACATATGGTTTCCGTTCAGGATCGAGGATCGAGGATCGAGGATCGAGTGAGCGGTTTTGCTAACAGCTCGATCCTAATAACTCGATCCTAGAAATACCCTTCTTTCTTGCGTTGTTCCATGGAGGCGTCGCTGGTCTGGTCGTCCAGACGGGTAGCGCCGCGCTCGGTGATGGTGGTGGTGGCGGTTTCGAAAACGATCTTGCTGACGTCGTCGGCATCGGACTCAACCGGAGCCGTGCAGGAAATGTCGCCGACGGTGCGGAAGCGCACTTGCAAATCAATAACTTCTTCACCGGCCTTGGAAGGGTTGGCGACGCCGCCGCCGACCAGCGGCACATTGACCGGCACGATGGCGCCCTGGCGCATGACGACCGGACGCTTGTGGGCGAAATAAATGCTCGGCAGTTCGAGGCCTTCACGCTCGATGTATTGCCAGACATCCATTTCGGTCCAGTTCGAGATCGGGAAGGCGCGGATGTTCTCACCCTTGTGGCTGCGGGCGTTGTACAGGCTCCACAGTTCCGGGCGCTGGTTCTTCGGGTCCCACTGGCCGAATTCGTCGCGGAAGCTGAAGATGCGTTCCTTGGCGCGGGCCTTTTCCTCGTCGCGACGGGCGCCGCCGATGCAGGCGTCGAAGCCGAATTCCTCGATGGCTTCGAGCAGGGTCACCGACTGATGCTTGTTGCGCGACTCGCCTTCATGTTTCAACACGACGGTGCCGCGGGCCATGGAGTCTTCAACCGAACGCACGATCAGCCGCTCGCCGAGTTCAGCCGCGCGCTTGTCGCGGAAAGCGACGACTTCCTGGTAATTATGGCCGGTATCGATGTGCATCAGCGGGAAGGGGAACTTGCCCGGGCGGAAAGCCTTTTCGGCCAGGCGCAGCATGCAGATCGAGTCCTTGCCGCCGGAGAAGAGCAGCACCGGGTTGGAACACTGGCCGGCCACTTCGCGCATGATGTGGATGGCTTCGGCTTCGAGCCAGTCGAGATGGGAGAGGGTGGAACGTTGAGTCATTGCTTGGGTAATCCGCGGGGATTGTCGAATGGGGCACATTGTAGCAAAGGCCTAAATATTCTTTTAAGAACAAGTGCGCATCTTGTTATTTCCAATAGTTATAAACTGAGTGATCTGGCAAGCGGAACGTATTTCGCCGAATCATGTCCTTCAAATACCCGTGTGTGTCGTCCGGGCCATTCAATCGCCTTGAAGGAGACAGCCATGCAATTGCATTCCGGTTTTGCCTTGAGTATCTGTTCCGTGGTTCTGCTGGCTGCCTGTGCCACACCCACTGCCGGGCCGATGGCCAGCGCCGAGTTGCAGGCCCGCTCGGGTAGCGCGGTGGCCGGCAAAGTCAGCTTTTCCGAAACCGCTGGTCGCTTGCGGGTCGAGGCAATGGTCAGTGGCCTGACCCCGGGCGAGCATGGCTTCCACGTCCATGAGGCTGGCGATTGCAGTGCGCCGGATGCGAGCAGCGCCAAGGGTCACTTCAATCCAATGTCCAAAGCGCATGGCCATCATGCCGGCATGGAGCGGCACGGCGGCGACATGCCGAATCTGGTCGCCAATGCGGCTGGCGAAGCGCGCTACAGCGCCGAGATCGAAGGCCTGACCCTGAACGGCATGACTGGCGTCGTTGGCCGCAGTGTCGTGATCCATGCCGATCCGGACGACTACAAGTCGCAACCGGCCGGCAATTCGGGCAAGCGGATTGCCTGCGGGGTTATTGCGGCGCGCTGAACGCCTGATTCGGCCGATATTTCGTTTTTGGCCGTTTTTTACGTTCCGTAGCAAGCCCGGTTGACCGTAGCAGTCGGTCGCAACTGTCAAACCGACGCCCGATTTGTCATTCCCGCGAAGGCGGGAATCCAGGAAAACCAAGGTGCTGGGTCCCCGCCTTTGCACCCCAAGGGTACTGATGAGGCCCCTGCACAGCAAGACGGCCAGCAAAGCTGGCGCGTCGCTGTGGATTCCTGCGGGGCGCGGGGACGACGAATTGATCATGCCTAGCATTCGATCACCTTGAATTCCACCCGGCGATCCAGCGCATCGCTGGCATCGTCGCGGCCGTTGCCGACCATGGTTTGCCGCGAACCTAGGCCGTTGGCGATCATCCGCTTGTCCAGACCGGGGGCGGCTTGCGCGAGGCGCGACTTGATGGTTTCGGCCCGCAGCAGTGACAACCGCTCATTCAAGGGTTCCGGCCCGGTCGGGCTGGTGTGGCCGGTGATTTCCAGACACTTGCCGCTATCGCCGGTGCGTCGGGCAATGGTTTTCAGCCAGACCGGATAGGCACCGCTCAGTGCCGGGTTGGCCATGAAGGCTGTCGAACCGGGGCGGAACAGGAGCTTGACAGCCAGCCGCTGGTGCTGGAGGCCGTAGTCGACGACCTTGGCAAAGGCCGCTTCGGCCGGCTGCTGGCGGCCGAGCTTCCAGTTGGCGAGATAAATGCCGTTGTGCACGCGAAACTGGTCGCCGGATGGCATGGCCAGGGCGCTGGTGTAAAAATCGAGCGCTTCGCGGTAGCGGCCGGCCTCGTAGGCCTCGATGCCTTCGGCCACCACCGAGGCCGCCAGAATGCGGTCGAGGTAGAGCGGGTTGATCGGGTCGCCGGCCTTGGTGCCCTGGCAGGTCTTGATATAGCCCTCGGTGGCCGGGTCTTCGGACCAGGCCGGCGCATCGCGGAAGAAGGCCAGTGGCGTCGGGTCCACCCCATCCGGCAAGGCAAAGGCCAGGCCCTTGCTGACCAGCTTGCCGCTGCGCAGGTCGGCCAGCGCAAAGCAGATGCGGTAGGCCTCGCGGCTGCCGGTCGTCTTTCGTTCAGCATTGACCCCGGTGAAGGTGCCGATCAGTACCAGCGGGCTCTTCGCCACATTGGCTGCCGAAAACTCCTGCACGTCGAACTGCGGGTAGTGGTCGCGCATCAGCGCGGCCAGACGGAGCCCCATCGATTTGGTCTGCACCGACTGGGCGCCGGTCATGCCGTCGATCAGCGGGTCGATCACCAGCGGGTATTTTGGCAGGGCCGGGCTACCGGCCGGCGGCAGTTTGGCGTTGGTGAACAAGGCCGTGGCGGCGCTCAGTACCGCCTTGTCGTAAAGCTGCGCCGGCGGAGGCGTGGCCGGCGTGGTCGTAGCGGGGGGCGGGGCGGGAGCAGTGAATTTGTTGAGGCTGTCACAGCCAGCGGCCAGCAGCAGCGCCGCGAAAGCCAAGGCGTGCCAGGCTGCAGGCGAAGGGTAGGGCGATCGGGTTTTCATTGCCGGCACTCCTTGTCGAATCTGGATTGGCTTGCCGCGGAAAGCGTTTCGCCGAGCTGAATCCGCGCTAGCAGATCGGCGCAGCGGTGGCTGGACGGGCGAGTTGAAGCGGTGTGCTTGCTGGCCGTGGATGGCTCCGTCACGGCTCTGCTGCGCGCTGGTGGTGCTGTCGATACCTCCAGCGCTGCATGTGTGTCACGGCTAACTTCTGGTTGGTGACTTGCTGCCGGCGGGGTGACGGCAGGCGGCGCGCTGCGCTCCGCTTGCCGAGAGGCCGAATCCGGGGCTGGCGTGACCGGTACGGCTGGCGGCCGCGACGACAGGCCGATACTGGCCACCGCGGCCGCCACCAGCAGGCCACCGGCCAGCGCCCAAAGCGGCCAGCGCGGTTTGCCCTGCGGTGTGATCGGGGGGGAATAGCCGGGTAATTCCGTCGCGCCGTAAGGCAGGTCAGTTGTCTTATCCGTATCGGCTTGTCCGGCCGGGTGTCGGCCAGCCGATCTTCCGTTATCCGCTGCGCTCACCGCCGGCTTGCCGAGCAGGTTTTCGAGGTCCGCCAGCAGCATGCGCAGGCCATCGAAATCGGGCGAGCCATCCCAGCCGGTCAGGTCGGCCGCCTGGATCTCACGAAACCCGGCTGGCGGGCGGACGTTCTCGATCATCACGGGCACCAGCTTGCCTTGTCGGCGACCCTCGCTGGCCTCCTCGTATACCCACTCGCTTTCGATCGATTTGGCCGACCACAAGACCACCATGCAGCGCATGTCTTCCAGCGCATGTTCCAGCACGCTGCGCCAGGTTTCCCCGGCCGGAATCCGCCGGTCCCACCAGACGCTCCAGCCGGCCGCATCGAGCACCCCGGCAATCCGCCGCGCCGTGTCCCGGTCCCGTTCGGTGTAACTGAGGAATATATCGGTCATTCCTTCCCCCGGTGTGGCCGGAAAATCAGGAAATCCGGCTAGCTTTACCCGGTCGACCGCGGAAGTGATATTCCGTTCAGTTATGAGGGGGGAAAGGCGTTCCCGGATACGCCATCTCGGCCGGCACGACCCAGCGTTCGTAGTTTTCGGCCGAGACGTAGCCGAGCGCCAGCGCTGCCTGTTTCAGCGTCGTGCCGTCGTGGCTGGCGAGCCTGGCGATTTCGGCGGCCTTGTCGTAGCCGATGTGCGGGGTCAGCGCCGTGACCAGCATCAGCGAGGCTTCCATCAGTTCGGCAATGCGTTTCCGGTTGGCCGTGATGCCGCGCAGGCAGTGGCGTTCGAAGCTGAGCATGCCGTCACTCAGCAGGCGCACGCTTTGCAGGAAATTGTGGGCGATCACCGGTTTGTAGACGTTCAGTTCGAAATGACCGGAAGCGCCGGCGATGCCAATGGTCACGTCGTTGCCCATGACCTGGCAACAGAGCATGGTCAGCGCTTCGCACTGGGTCGGGTTGACCTTGCCGGGCATGATCGAGCTGCCCGGTTCGTTTTCGGGCAGGCTGATCTCGCCAAGGCCGGAGCGTGGCCCGGAGGCCAGCCAGCGGAGGTCGTTGGCAATTTTGATCAGCGCCACGGCCAGCATTTTCAGGCTGCCGTGGGCGGCCACCAGGCCGTCATGCGCCGCCAGTACGGCAAACTTGTTGGGTGCGCTGGTGAAGGGCAGGCCGGTGCGGATGGCGAGCTCGGCGGCGACCCGGGGGCCGAATTCCGGGTGCGTGTTCAGGCCGGTGCCGACAGCCGTTCCCCCCACGGCCAGCGGGGTGAGCGAGGACAGGCCGGCGCTGATCAGCGCTTCGGCGTGGCGCAGTTGGGCCACGTAGCCGGAAAACTCCTGGCCCAGCGACAGCGGCGTGGCGTCCTGGAGATGGGTGCGGCCGATCTTGATGATGTCGGCAAATTCGCTGGATTTGTCTTCCAGCGCCGTGGCCAGTTGTCTGATCGCCGGCAGCAGTTTTCGGGTGATGCTGATTACCGCCGCAACATGTATGGCGGTCGGGAAAATGTCGTTCGATGACTGGCCGAGATTGACATCGTCGTTGGGGTGAACGAGGCGGGCGTTACCGCGTGGGCCATTGAGCAGCTCTGAAGCGCGGTTGGCCAGCACCTCGTTCATGTTCATGTTGCTTTGGGTACCGGAACCGGTCTGCCAGACCGGCAGCACGAACTCGTCGTCGTGGCGGCCATTCGCCACTTCGCTGGCGGCGATGACGATGGCTGCCGCCATGGCCGGTTTCATCAGGCCGAGCTCCCGATTGACGCTGGCGCAGGCCGCCTTGATCGTGGCCAGGGCATGGATCAGTTCGCCGGGCATGCGCTCGCTGGAAATGGCAAAGTGCTCCAGCGCCCGTTGCGTTTGCGCGCCCCACAGGCGCCCGCTGGCAACCTCGATGCTGCCGAATGAGTCATGCTCAAGACGGGTTCCGCTACTGGCTTCCATTGCACCCTCCTTGCCGGCTGGGTGGCGCGATTCTTCCAGCCTGTCGGTTAGAACCTGTTCGGCCTGCCAAGTTCTGGTTTCACAAGCGATACCGCCAGGAAAATCCTTGCTTTGCCGCGATAGTTTTTGCCTCCGGCCGCGCGGCCTCGCTAGAATCACCCAATACGAACTGTTTCGTTATATCCACCGGAGCCGCAGATTGATCTCGATGATTGTCGCGCATGACTGTCGGCTGACATTCCGGTCGCAGGGAGGCTGTGTGGCCGGACGGCGGGGGAGCGAACAATGAGGCGCGGGGTCTTTTATGCGGTCATGGCCCTGCTGGCCTGCGGCATGGCGCTGGCTGCCTATGTCGCCGAGCGAATCAATAACGAACGTTATGCCAGCACCGTCCGCGGCGAAGTGCAGCAACACCTGACCCGGTCCCGGGATCGGCTCGACGGTAATCTCAATGGCGATATCCAGCTGGTTCGCGGCCTGGTCGGGGTCGTCGCGCTGGAGCCGGATCTGGTTCAGGCGCGTTTTGAACGGGCCGCCCAGCCGTTGTTTGCCGGCCGCACGCAATTGCGCAACATTGCCGTTGCTCCGGGCATGGTGATTTGCCTGGTTTACCCCCTGCAGGCCAATCAGAAGGCCATTGGTTTCGATTACCGAAACAGTCCAGCCCAGTTCGAGACCGCCGACCAGGCCCGGCTGACTCGCCAGATCGTCCTGGCCGGTCCGCTGAATCTTGTCCAGGGCGGTGTCGGCATCGTGGCGCGCTTGCCGGTTTACCTGCCGAACGCGGCGGGTCAGGAATATTTCTGGGGGGTGGTCAGCGCCGTCGTCGATGCCGAACTGTTGTATCGGAACAGCGGCTTGCGGGATGAAAGTTTGCCGATCGAGATTGCGATTCGCGGCAGGGACGGGAAAGGTGCCGACGGCGAGGTGTTCTTCGGCCGGCCGGAATTGTTTGCCGAGTCGCCGGTGCTGGCCGCGATCAATCTGCCGCATGGCTCATGGCAGCTGGCCGCAGTGCCGCGCGGCGGCTGGCCGACCCGGGCCGATAATCTCTGGCTGTTGCGTGTGGGCATGGCGGTGGTGGCATTGCTGGTGCTCGGGGCTTTCCTGGTGCTCGGTCGGGCCTTGAGCCAGGCATCGCAGGCCAGGGAGCGGGCCGAATCATCCGGCCGGCAATTATCGGCCACCCTCGAAAATACGCCGGATGTGGCTGTCCAGTGGTACGACCCGCAGGGCCGGGTGATCTATTGGAATCATGCGTCTGAACGGCTTTCCGGCTGGTCGGCCGGGGAGGCGGTCGGCAAGACGCTGGACCAGCTGATTTTTTCGCGGGAACAGGCGACCGATTTCATGCGCCGACTGGGCGAGATTGTGGTGACCGGTGAGGCCATAAAGTCTACCGAACACGAAATCCGAACGCGCGATGATCAATTGCGCTGGGTCGAGTCGACGATGTTTGCCATCCCTGGCGAAACGCTAGGGAAGCCAATACTGGTTTGCATGGATGTCGATATTACCGAGCGCAAGCAGGCGGAAAGGAAGCTGGCCGAATTCAACCGGGACTTCGAGGCCTTCCTGAATCAGACCAGCGATTTTGTCTATTTCAAGGATGCCAATAGTCGTTTCCGTTTTTGCAGCCAGACCCTGGCCGAGATTACCGGCCACGCCAGCTGGCATGACATGATCGGCAAGCATGACCGCGAGGTCTTCCCGCCGGATACAGCCCGGATCTATCAGGAAGAGGAGTACCCGGTATTTGCCGAAGGCCGGCCCTTGCTCAACAAGATTGATCCCTACTACGACGCCGCAGGCGTGCGCGGCTACGTGCAGACCTACAAGTGGCCGTTATTTGACGAGCAGAAACGGGTGGTCGGGCTGTTCGGGATCAGTCGGGATATTTCCGAGCAGGTTCGCAACGAAGAGGAGCTGCAACAGCACCGCCAGCATCTGGAAGAACTGGTGGCGGAACGCACCATGGAGCTGGCTGTCGCGAAGGAATTGGCCGAGGCGGCCAGCGTCGCGAAGAGCGAATTCCTGGCCAATATGTCGCACGAAATCCGCACGCCGCTCAATGCGATTACCGGCATGGCCCATCTGATCCGGCGTGCTGGCTTGGCACCCGATCAGATGGAAAGGCTGGACCGTCTGGAGCTGGCCGGCGAGCACCTGCTGGAAACCATCAACGCAATTCTCGACCTGTCCAAAATCGAGGCCGGGAAGTTCTCGGTCGAGGCGGCACCCCTGCGGGTGGCCGGCGTTCTGGACAATGTCGCGGCCATCCTTCGCGATCGTGCCCAGGCAAAGCAGCTGGAACTCTCGGTCGACTGTGAGCCGACTTTGCCCCCGTTGCTCGGCGACCCGATTCATTTGCAGCAGGCCTTGCTCAATTACGTGACCAATGCCATCAAGTTCACCGAATCCGGCCGCGTGACCCTGCGGGCAAGGCGGGTCGATGAGACGGCCGACAGCATGCTTCTGCGTTTCGAGGTCGAGGACACGGGAATCGGCATCGCGGCCGAGCATCTGCCCAGGCTCTTTTCAGCGTTTGAACAGGCCGACAATTCGATCACGCGCCGCTATGGCGGCACCGGGCTGGGCCTGGCGATCACCCGGAAATTTGCCCATTTGATGGGCGGGGATGCCGGTGCGAGCAGCGTGCTGGGGCAGGGCAGCACTTTCTGGCTGACTGTCCGGCTGAAGAAAACCGACAATGATGTGCTTGATGGCGGTGCATCATTCGACGGTGCCGATCATGTTCTGCGCCGCGCTTACCCGGCATGTCGAATCCTGCTGGTCGAGGATGAGCCAATCAATCAGGAGATTGCGCTGGCCATGCTCGACGATGTCGGCCTGATCGCCGATGTGGCCGAAGACGGTCTGGTCGCTATCGAAATGCTTGGCCGTAACACCTACGACCTGATCCTGATGGATATGCAAATGCCGCGGATGGATGGCCTGACCGCTACCCGCCAGATTCGCGGGCTGCCTGGCGGGGCGGACATTCCGATTCTGGCCATGACGGCGAATGCCTTCGCCGAGGACAAGGCGCGCTGCCTTGAGGTTGGCATGAACGACTTTATCGCCAAGCCGGTCGATCCCGGCAGGCTCTATGCGATGCTGGCCAAATGGCTGGCCAGGACACAGCCTTGAACCCTGGCCGGGGAGCAGCTAGGCGGCTTCTCCCCGTGCCTTTCGGGTCTTTCAGGCGCCTTGAGCCGGGCTGGCGTTTGCCTTGGCGTATTCCTTGAGCAGGCGCTGGTGCAGGTCGCAGCCGGCGAGGTCGAGGCCCGGTGAAACCAGCCCGAAGAAGCGGACTTCGCCGTCGATCAGGTCGGTCGCCATGTCCAGCGTTTCCTCGCCGTAGAGGCTGACCAGCGCATCTTCGAAGATGTTCGGGTCTTCCATTTCGAGCAGGGTGGCGATGCAGCGGTACACGCGCTGACGGCCGGCGTCGAGTTGCTCGAACTGGCGTATCCATTCGCAGCCTTCGAGCGTCGCATCGGTATCGCCGACAGCCAGCGCCAGCATGGTCTTCAGTTCGCCGATGCGCAGGTCGGCCCACAGCGAGCCGGCATCCGGGGCGAGGCCGATCAGCGCGGCAACCGGGCGTTCGTCGGCGATGTTCAGTTCGTTCAGCGTGTCGAGCAACTGGCCGCACTGGTCTTCATCGAGTTCGGCCAGATTGAGGATGGCCGGGCGGACGGCCGCGCCGTTGCTGTTGTTTTCCCACTCCAGATCGTCGATCGGGTAGATCTCCGACATGCCGGGGACCAGGATGCGGCAGGCGTAGACGCCGAGGTGATCAAAGTCGGCGACGTAGATGTCGTGGCCGTCGGCATGGATGCACTCGGCCAGCCAGGCGTAGTCGTCGGTGGTCTTGCCGTTTTCCAGATCGTTGAAGTTCCAGTCGGCGAACGCGAAGTCCGGCGTCTCGCCGAAGTAGTTCCAATGAACGATGCCGCTCGAATCCACAAAATGAATTTCGATGTTCGGGGCGCTGGCGACTTCATCGAGGTCGAAGCCGGGGGGCGGGAAGCCGTCCAGCGCTTCGAGGGCGCGGCCCTGCAGCAGTTCGGTCAGGGCGCGTTCAAGGGCGATTTCGAAGCGCGGGTGGGCA
Source organism: Azonexus sp. (assembly GCA_041909135.1). Taxonomy (GTDB): domain Bacteria; phylum Pseudomonadota; class Gammaproteobacteria; order Burkholderiales; family Rhodocyclaceae; genus Azonexus. The sequence goes on from JAYREA010000007.1 coordinate 33,273, forward strand.
CCGAAGCTGGCGAAAACGCCCTGGTCGCGCGGGTTGAGCATGGTCACGCACATCACCGGGTAGTTGCCACCGAGCGAGGCGTCCTTGACCAGAATTCCGAAGCCGGCGTCGCGCAGGCCCTGGATGCCGGCAGCGATGGTCGGATAGCGGGCGATGACTTCTTCCGGCACGTCCGGCAGGCACAGGCCTTCGGAGATCACCTTGAACTTGACGTGGCGTTCGAGGATTTCCGACAGCGCCTGGGCACGGGCTTCCGCCTGCGTGTTGCCGGCCGACATGCCGTTGCTGACGTAGAGGTTGCTGATGATATTGACCGGGATGAAGACCTCGGCACCGTCGCGCTGGCGGACGTAAGGAATGGCGCAGATACCGCGCTCGTAATGGCCGGTGTTCATGTCGATCAGCGCTTCGGCCGGGATGCTGCCTTCCGGGTTGTAGAAGGCCTGCAGTTCCGGCGTCAGCAGCTCGCTCGGCCAGTCGGCACCGGTGACCGGAAACCAGCGTTCGCGCGGGTAATGGGCGAATTCGCGGTTGGCGATGGCATCGCCGAGGTAATAGTGATTCCAGAAGTAGTTGCACGACAGGCGCTCGAAATACTCGCCCAGCGCGCTGGCGTGGGCGGCCAGCCTGGTGGCGCCCTTGCCGTTGGTGAACATCAGGTGGCAGGCGCGATTACGCACATGCACCGACCAGACGTTGTCGACCGGATTCAGCCAGGAGCATTCCTCGATCTCGAAACTGCGGGCGGCCAGCTTGGCCTGCATCGAGGAAATGGAGTGTTCGAGCGAGGCATCCTTGCCCGGAATGAAGTGTTCGTTTTGCATCGGGCGTCCTGCCAAAGGCGTGAATGGTGAGGCAGCGGCGATGCTGCGGCCCGCAGTTTACGTCAAGGTGCCGAAAAGGCTCAGTGAAATGTGGCACCCATTGCCAAGCGCTCAACGGGCTGGGCGAGCAGGCTGGTCGAGGCAAAAATTTTGTCTGGAAATTATGGATTTACAGAATTCGTCAACCGGTTGAATATTGTCACCTTGTTGATCGTCATGGGCTAGCCGACCGGATCATGTTGTTCTCGAAATTTTCCTTGCGCAGCCGCCTTTGGCTGGCACTGGCTATCGTCCTCCTGCCACTGGTCGGGCTGACCATCCGTGACTACCGCATCGAATTCCAGCATGCCACCGAGCAGATCGAGCGCGAGGCTCGCCTGATGATCCAGGGCGTGCAGATCGAGGAAAACGCCTCCCTGCGAGATGTCGGTTTGCTGTTGCGGACGATGGCGCTGGCCGACAACATGCGGGATTTGGACCCGGATGAGTGCAGTGGCCTGAGCCGCCGCCTGATCACGACTTTCGACGGATTTTCGAATATCGGTGCGGCATTGCCGACCGGCGAGGTCTTCTGTGCCGCGCTGCCCTTGACCACGCCCGTCAATGTGACTGACCGGCGCTGGTTTCAGGAGGTGCAGCAAGGCAAGGGGCTGACCAAGGGATATTTCCTGACCGGGAAGATCTCCGGCAAGCCGGGCATCGTTTTTGGTTTTCCTCTCAGCGATAAGCAGGGCAATATTCGGGCAGCCCTCTTTGCAGCGAGCGACATCAGCTGGTTCGACCGCTTTACCAAAAGCTACAACTTGCCGGAAAACTGGATCTCCACGTTGTTTTCGGCGAAAGGTGACGTCCTTTCCCGGTTCCCGGACCCGGCGCTGTGGCGGGACAAGTCGTTGAGCGAGGAAAGCCGGGCACGCTTTGTCGCCGCGGTCCGCGAAGGCCGGGACAGTGTCATCATGACCAGTCTGGACGGCATCGAGCGGCTGTATGTGCTGGCCCCCGTCAGGGTGGCCGATGAGCAGTTGATCATCAGCGTCGCGGCACCGATCAACGAAACGCAGGACCGCCTCCGGGAACACTTCTGGTTGCGCATTGGGCAGCTGATCGGGCTGACTCTGTGCTCGATTTTGCTCGGTCGTTTCTATCTTTATCGCCTGATTGAAACCTGGCTCGAGCAAATGAAGAACGCCACGGACAAGGTGGCGCAAGGCGAGTTTTCAACGCGCATTCCGGAAATCAGGATGCCGAGCGAACTGGAAATCCTGATTCGGCGCTTCAACGAGATGACGAAAGCGCTGCAGGATAGAGAAAAACAGAATCAGGACGATCGTCAGGCCATCGAGTCGCTCAATCAGACACTGGCCGCCAAGCTGGCCACCCTCGAACTGGCCGAAGCGGATTTGCGGCGCCTGTCGACGGCGGTGGAACAGAGCCCGGCCAGCATCGTGATCACCGACATCAATGCCAAAATCATTTTTGTTAACGAGGCATTTCAGCGTTCGAGTGGCTATACGGCCGAAGAGGTTCTCGGCGCCAATCCGAGCATCCTGCATTCCGGCGAAACGCCGAGAGCCACTTATGATCAGCTCTGGCCGACCTTGCTGGCCGGGAAGACCTGGTCCGGCGAGTTCATGAACCGGCGCAAGGATGGTTCCTGCTATCTTGAACTGGCCACCATTTCGCCGGTCCGTGACGAACAGGGGGCGATCACTCACTACGTCGCCGTCAAGGAAGACATTACCGAGCGGCGGCGCAATGAAGCCGAGCTGGCCGCCCACCGCCAGCATCTGGAGCAACTGGTCGAGCGGCGGACCAGGGAACTGGCCATTGCCAAGGAAACGGCGGAAGCCGCCAATCGCTCGAAATCGGAATTCCTGGCCAACATGAGCCACGAAATCCGTACGCCGATGAATGCCATCATCGGGCTCAATTATCTGCTGCAGCAAACCCCGCTCGACCCGGCGCAGCACGAAAAGCTGCTCAAGGTTTCAGCGGCTGCCAAGCACTTGCTGAAAATCATCAACGACATTCTCGATCTTTCGAAAATCGAGGCCGGCAAGCTGCTTCTCGAGCGCAATGTCTTCTCGCCGGTCGAGCTTCTGCAGGCGGTTGGCGCACTGGTGCAGGACCAGGTGGCGGGCAAGGGGCTGAAGCTTGAAATCAGCAGCGAGAACCTGCCGGCGCGGGCGCTGGGTGACGCGACGCGTCTGCGCCAGGTGCTGCTCAATTTTGCCGGCAATGCGATCAAATTCACCCAGCAGGGTTCGATCACGATTTCCGGCCAATTGCTGGGCAGCGAGGGCGGCGAGATGATTTGCCGCTTTGCCGTCAGCGATACCGGCATTGGCATCTCGGCCGACGATTGCAGCCGTCTGTTCAATGCCTTTGAGCAACTTGACGGGTCCACCACCCGCCGTTTCGGCGGCACCGGCCTTGGCCTGGCCATCGCCCGCCATCTGGCGCAGCTGATGGGCGGCGATGTCGGGGTCGAAAGTAACCCGGGCGCCGGCAGCTGCTTCTGGATTACCACCCGGCTTGGCGCAACCGGCGACGATACGCTCTGGCCGGAGCAAATGCCTTCGGCCAGCGAGGGCGCGAAGGCGCTGCGCGGGGCTGTCCTGCTGGCCGAAGATGAGCCGATCAACCGTGAAATTGCGATCGAGCTGCTTGGCGCCATCGGATTGCAGGTTGAAACTGCCGAAAATGGCGTGGCTGCGGTAGCGCAGTTCGCACCGGAAAAATTCGACCTGATCCTGATGGATGTTCAGATGCCGCAGCTCAGTGGCCTCGATGCGACGCGCCAGATTCGCCAATTGCCAGGCGGCAGCGCTATTCCGATCATTGCCCTGACGGCCGATGCTTTTCTGGATAGCAAGGAAAAATGCTTCGCCGCCGGCATGACCGATTTCATCTCCAAACCGGTGGACCCGGATATGCTCTATGCCGTCCTCGCCAGGTACCTGCCAGAAGCGGGCGCGCCGGTAATCGCGCCGGAAACCGGCGATGCATCGGCCGAGGACTTGCCGCTGGCCGAAAATCTGGCGCGGCTGGCCGAATTCCTGGCGATGGGCGATGCTGAGTCAACGCATTTCTTTGCCCGTCTCAAGCCCGCCCTGAAGGTCCGCTGTCCAGTTGAGTGTGAAATTCTCAGCCATGAAATCAGTACCTATAATTTCGAGGCTGCCTTGCTGCTGCTGGGCAGTGTTCAGAAAAAGATTCAATAAAATTTTGTCGGGAAGCACTGCTTCCCTTGTCGTACCGAGCCAGTCGAGGGAAACTCGCACTAACAGGACAGAAGGCGGGATAGCGAGAAATGACAAATCCGGCAGCGGACGCAATGCTTGGCAGCAAGCCGATTGTCTTGGCGGTCGATGACATCCCGGTCAACCTGACCGCCATTTCCGAAATGGTTCGCGAAATGGGCATCAATGTCCGTGTCGCCAGCAACGGTCCGACCGCCCTGCGCTACGCCCAACTTGAGCCGCGTCCCGATCTCATCCTGCTCGACATCATGATGCCCGGCATGGATGGGCATGCCGTCCTTGCCCAATTGCGGGCCAACCCGGAAACCCGCGATATTCCGGTGATCTTCGTCACTGCCCTCGACGACCCGAACGAGGAAGAGGCAGGGCTGCACGAAGGGGCAGTCGACTACATCACCAAGCCGATCAAGCCGGCCATCCTGCGGGCCCGGGTCGAGAGCCAGCTCGAACTCAAGCGCTCCCGCGATCTGCTGGCCGGCCAAAAGGTCTGGCTGGAGCAGGAGGTCAGTCGTCGGGTGGCCGAAAACAAGCAGCTTGACGCGCGTCTTCAGGTGGCGCTTTCAAGTTCCGGGTTCGGCATATGGGAGCACGACCACCAGGCTGGAACCAGCCTGTGGTACGACTCGCTGTCGCATCTCCTGGGCCGGGAAGCGGGCACGGCGCCGATTGCCGACCGCATGGACCTGATCCATCCGGAGGATCGCGGCAGAACTGAAAATTACCTGGCCGAGGCGTTGCTCAGGGGCGATGACATTTATATCGACGATATGCGCCTGCGGCATCAGGACGGGCACTGGGTATCGATGGAGGTGCGCGGCAAGGTGATTCGCCGCGATGCCGAGGGCGCGCCCCTGCTGACGCTTGGTACGATGGTCGACATCAGCCAGCGCAAGGAACTGGAAGCCGAGCAACGCATGACCTCCGCCGTCTTCGGCGGCATCAGCGATGGCGTCTGCATTACCGATCCGGATAGCAAAATTTTGCTGATCAACGCGGCCTTCTCCAAGGTTACCGGTTATTCGGCCAGCGAAGTGCTCAATCAGAAACCGAACATTCTTCGCTCCGGCATTCACGGCGCCGAGTTTTACCGGGATATGTGGGATTGCCTCAATCGCCACGGCAATTGGCAGGGTGAAATCACTAATCGGCGCAAGGATGGCGATCTGGTGACCGAATGGCTGAGCATCTCGGTCGTGCGCGATGCCCAGGGGCGGCTGATGCACTACGTCGGCATCTTCAGCGACCTGTCGGAGCGTCAGGCAGCGGCGGAGCGCATCCAGTACCTTTCCAGCTACGACCCTTTGACCAACCTGCCCAATCGCACGCTGTTTGCCGACCGCCTGGGCCAGTCCCTGATCGCCGCCCACCGTTTCAAGCGCGAAACGGCGGTGATTCTGCTCGACCTCGATCGCTTTCGTTTCATCAATGACACGCTCGGCCCGCCGGTCGGCGATGAAGTTCTGATGGAGGTCGCCCGTCGCCTCAATCTGCAGGTCCGGGAGGGGGATACCGTCGGCCGTCGCTCCGGCAATGAATTCGGTTTCGTCATGTCCAACCTGGCTCAGGAAAGCGATGCCATTGCGCTCGCCCAGCGCATGCTCGATGCGATTGCCGTTCCTTTCGAGATCAAGGGGCAGGTGCTGGTCATGACCGCGAGCATTGGCATCAGCGTTGCCCCGCGCAATGGTGAAGAGGCTGACGCGCTGTTGATGTGCGCCGATGCCGCGCTGTTGCGCGCCAAGAAAGGCGGGCGTGGCACTTTCCGCTTCTATTCGCCGGAAATGGACGCCAACGCGGCTCGCCGCCTGGGACTTGAGGCGGCGCTGCGCCATGCCCTTGAACGCAATGAGCTGGCCGTCCATTACCAGCCGCAGATCAGCCTTGAAAGCGGCAACATGATCGGCATGGAAGCGCTGCTGCGCTGGAACACGCCGCAGTTCGGCCCGGTTTCGCCGGCAGAGTTCATCCCGATTGCCGAGGAAACCGGCCTGATCCTGCCGATTGGCGAGTGGGTCTTGCGCACGGCTTGCCAGCAGACCAAGCAGTGGCTCGATCTCGGCCTGGCCAACCTGCGGGTTGCCGTCAATCTGTCGACCCGCCAGTTTCGTCAGCCCGACCTGGCCGGCCTCGTTCGCCAGGTGCTGAGTGAAACCAGATTGCCACCAGGCGCGCTGGAGCTGGAAATTACCGAAAGTGCCTTCATCGATGACATCGATGAAGCGATTGCCCAGTGCCAGGCCTTGAAGCAGCTCGGTACCAAGCTCTCGCTCGATGACTTCGGAACCGGCTATTCCTCGCTGGCCTATATTTCGCGCTTCCCGTTCGACAAGATAAAAATCGACCAGGGCTTCGTCCGCGACATTATCGAAAACCCGGTCAACGCGGCGATTGCCACGGCAGCGATCGTCATGGCCCGCAGCCTCAACCTCAGCGTGCTCGCCGAAGGCGTGGAAACCGAAGCGCAGGCCAGTTTTCTGCGTGGCCGGCGTTGCGACTCGATGCAGGGGTATCTGTTCAGCCCGGCCTTGCCCGCCGGGCAGTTCGAGCAGTTGCTGGCGGGCAACAAACGTCTGGCCCTGGCGGATAAGCCGGTCGAACATGGCCAGACCTTGCTGGTCGTCGATGATGAACCCAATATTCTCTCGGCGCTGTCGCGCCTGTTGCGCCGCGAGGGTTTCCATATCCTCACCGCCAACTCGCCCAATGATGCTTTTGAACTGCTGGCCAAGAATCCGGTGCAGGTCATCCTTTCCGACCAGCGCATGCCGGAGATGTCAGGCACCGAGTTCTTTGCCCGCGTCCGGCAGCTTTATCCGGACACCGTCCGCATCGTGCTGACCGGCTACACCGATCTCGATTCGGTCACCGACGCGATCAATCGCGGTGCGATCTATAAATTCCTGACCAAGCCGTGGGACGATGACCAGCTGCGCGAACAGATCCGCGAAGCGTTCCGGATGGCCAAGGACAATCAGCGCCAAACCTTTTTCGCTCACGATGAACCCAACTAGCTTGCGCGGCGTATTTCTGCGGTTTTTCCTACCGGCAGCCCTGCTGATTCTGCTTGGTACCTGGCTGCTGGCCGAGCATCAGCTCAACCCCTGGGGATTTGCCGCGCTGCTCATGCTGCTGGCCGCCTGGGGGGCGCGCCAGATCGTCCTCGGAGCGAGGGATGAGCGGCGGGTGGAGCAACAGTTCCGTGCCATTTTCGACCATGCCATGGTGGGTATGGCCAGTGTCGGGACAGATCAGCGTTGCCTGGAGGTGAATCCCGCGCTGTGCCGCATCCTCGGGCGAAACAACGATGAATTGATCGGGCAAAGCTGGCCCGAATTGATTCATCCGGACGATCTGGCGGCGAGCCAGGCCAATTTCGCCAGGTTGCTGGCTGGCCAGGCCGATGGCTACTCGATTGAACAACGTTTCCTGAGAGGCGATGGGTCGGTGGTCGAAACCCATGTCTCCGTCCGCGTCATCCGGCATGCCGACGGGCGGAGCAAATCGTTTGCCGTGGTGGTTCAGGACATCAGCAACTGGATTCTGGCCGAACGGGAATGGGAGGAGTCGGCAAAGACGCTGCAGCGTTTCATCGATCATTTTCCGGGTGCCGCGTATATCAAGGATGCCGACTCGCGAATTCTGGTCGCCAGCCGTGGTTTTGTCAGACAACTCGGCTTGACGCCGGCGGCCATGATCGGTCGCCGCTCGCAGGAATTTTTCCCGGGCGAGTTCGGCGAGAAGATGCTGGTCGATGACGCGCGCATCATGGCCAGTGGCCAAACCGAGGTCATCGAGGAAAGTTTCGGTGAGCGCCACTATCAGTCGATCAAGTTTGCCATTCCGCGCGGTGATGGCACGACTGACCTGGGGGGAATCACCCTCGATGTCACCGAGCGCCGAATGGTCGAACAACAGTTGCTCCAGCGGGACCAACGCTCGGCCGTCCTGCTTGAACTGCCGATCAAGGCAGAGGCACTCCCGGAAAAAGAGTTCATGCAATACGCGCTCGAATGCGCTGAGACGCTGACCGGGAGCACCATCGGCTTCATTCACTTCGTCCATGACGACGGGAACAGCATCGAACTGGTGGCCTGGTCGCGCAACACGCTGGAAAAATACTGCACGGCAGCCTTTGATCAGCACTACCCGCTGGCTGAAGCCGGCATCTGGGCGGATGCCGCCCGGCAAAAAGCCCCGGTCATGGTCAACGACTATCCGGCGGCGCAGGGTAAGCGCGGGCTGCCGGACGGACATTCCGTGCTCCTTCGCTTCCTCAGCGTTCCGGTCACGGAGGGTGGGGCCGTCAGGATGCTGGCCGGCGTCGGGAACAAAGCCGGCGATTACACCGACTATGACATCGAAACACTGCAGCTGATCGGTAACGACACCTGGCGGATTGTCCGCCGCCAACGCATGGAAAATGCCCTGCGGCTGGCCATGCAGGTGGTCAATGCCAGCCCGGTAGTCTGTTTCCGCTGGGCGAACAGCGAGGGCTGGCCGGTCGTTTTCGTTTCCGAAAATGTCAAGCAATGGGGCTATTCCCCGGATGACCTGAAGGCCGGCAAGCCCGCTTTCAGCGAAATCGTTCATCCCGATGACCTGGCACGGATTGCCGACGAGGTCAGCCGCAACACAGCAGCCGGGGCGGAAGGCTACAAACAGGAATACCGGTTGCTGACGGCGAAAAATGAGGTTATCTGGGTGCTCGATCGCACCATCGTGCGCCGCGACGCCGAGGGCCGGGCGCTCTTTTACGATGGCGTCCTGACTGATATTACCGAGCGCCGGACCCAGCAACTGGCGGTCGATGAAACCTTGGCCCAGCAGAAAAAGCTGAACAAACGTCTTGAAGAGGCGCACAACCAGTTGTTGCAATCGGAAAAAATGGCTTCCATCGGGCAACTGGCGGCCGGCGTTGCTCATGAGCTGAATAATCCGATCGGTTTCGTGCACTCCAATCTCGGCACGCTGGATGGCTACCTGCACGACCTGATGGCCATTATCGAGGCCTACGACAAACTGGCCGGCGAGATGGGGGAGTCGTCTCCCGCCCTGGCAAAAGTCAGCCACCTTAAGGATGAGTGTGATTACTCTTTCGTCAAGGAAGACATCTTCAGCCTGTTGAGCGAGTCGAAGGATGGACTGGGCCGGGTGCGGAAGATTGTCCAGGACCTGAAGAGTTTTTCGCGCGTCGGCGAGCAGGAATGGCAGGCGGCCGACCTGCATCAGGGCATCGATTCGACGCTGAACATCGTCTGGAACGAGCTCAAGTACAAGTGCAAGGTGATCAAGGAATATGGCGACATTCCGCCGGTTTTCTGCCTGATCTCGCAACTCAACCAGGTCTTCATGAACCTGCTGGTCAATGCCGGTCATGCCATCCAGAATCAAGGTACGATCACCATTCGTACCGCTTGCCGGGGCGACGATACGGTCTGCGTCGAGGTCAGCGACAGCGGCGTGGGGATCGCCCCCGAAAACCTGAACCGTATCTTCGAACCCTTCTTCACCACCAAGCCGGTTGGCCAGGGCACCGGTCTCGGATTGTCCCTGGCTTACAGCATCGTGGAGAGGCACCACGGCCGCCTTGAGGTCGAGAGCAGCCTTGGCCAGGGAACGACATTCCGTGTCATCCTGCCGGTCCATCAAGAAAAGACCGCTGAAAAAGAATCTGTGGAGAGATCATTGTGACTGAGGAACAGAGCGTCCCGACCCTACTTTTCGTCGATGACGAGCCGGGCATCCTTTCGGCGCTGCGCCGGCTTTTTCGCCCGCACGGCTACCGCATCTTCATTGCCGAGAGCGGTGCGGCCGGGCTGGAGATCCTGGCCAGGGAGTCGGTCGATCTGGTCATTTCCGACATGCGCATGCCGGAAATGGACGGTGCCGCCTTCCTCAAGGAGGTGCGGAACCGCTGGCCGCAAGTCATGCGCATCCTGCTGACCGGTTATGCCGACATCACCTCTACCGTCGCGGCGATCAATCAGGGGGAAATTTATCGTTATATTTCCAAGCCCTGGGATGACAACGAGATCATCACCATCGTCCGGGAAGCGACCGAACGCCAGCGCCTCGAATCCGAGAACCAGCGTCTGAGTGCCTTGACCCAGGCCCAGAACGATGAATTGAAGCGGCTCAATGCCAGTCTGGAGCAGAAAGTGGCCGACCGTACCGCCGAATTGCGTCAGGCGCTGAGCTTTGTCGAACAGGCGCACGGCGAGCTGAAGAAGTCCTTCCTGACCAGTGTCCAGGTCTTTGCCGGGGTCATCGAGTTGCGGGGTGGGCCGGTCGGCAGTCAGATGTCGGGCCACGGCCGACGCGTCGCCGAGCAGGCGCGCAGCGTTGCCCAGCGCCTGGGGCTGCCCGATGCCGAGGTTCAGAACGTCATGCTGGCCGGCCTGTTGCACGACATTGGCAAGCTCGGCCTGCCCGACGAATTGCTGGCCAAGCCCTACAACATGTTGACCGCCGAGCAGCGGAATCTGGTGATGAAACACCCGGTGGTCGGCCAGAATATTCTGATGGGCATCGACAAATTCAAGGATGCCGCAGTGCTGGTGCGTCATCATCATGAATGTTTCGACGGCAGTGGCTATCCCGATCGTCTGACCGGGATCGCCATTCCGCAGGGCAGCCGCATCCTGTGTGTCGTCAATGACTACGATGCCCTGCTCATCGGCACGCTGGCCCAGCGCCCGCTCAAGCCGGCGGAGGCATTGAATTTCCTGATCGACAATCGCGGCAAGCGCTACGACCCGACGGCAGTCGATGCCTTCGTCAAGCTGTTGGCCGAAACCAAGAAGACCGGCGCCAGCGAAGTGCCGCTGCGCACCATGCACCTCAAGCCGGGCATGGTCCTCTCGCGCGATCTCGAGCACCGCGACGGTTACATGCTGCTGGCCAAGGGCAGTGCGCTGACTGCCGAAATCATTGCGCAGCTGCTCCGGATGGAATCGACCGAACAACACGCGCTGACGCTCTACATCCGCCAGGAGGAAAAATGAGCCGTATCCTGATCGTTGACGACGAGGACTCCATCCTCAGTTCCCTGAAGCGGGTCTTGCGCCTCGCCCCGTGCGTCTGCGGCAACAAGCGCTATGCGCTGGAAGTGACCGCCTTCAATTCGCCGGAGGCGGCGTTGGAGGCGGCACGCCGTGAAGAGTTCGACCTGTTCATGAGCGACTACCGGATGCCGGGCATGGATGGCATCGAGTTTCTCAAGGCGGCCAAGAGCATCCAGCCCGATGCCTCCCGGCTGATTCTTTCCGGTTACGCCGATCTCAATGCCCTGGTCCGGGCGGTTAACGAAGTCGGCATCGAGCGCTTCATCGGCAAGCCGTGGAACGATTACGATCTGATGTCGGCAATCGGCCAGGCCCTGGCACACCGCGATCTGATGCTGGAAAACCGCCAACTGGCCAATCTGGTGCGTCTGGAGATGGGCGATATTTCGCCGGAGCAACTGGAAGCCGAGCGCCTCGAACGTATTGAACCGGGCATTACCGACGTGAATTGGGGGCCGGATGGTTCCGTCGTGCTCGACCCCGAGTTTCAGGCCAGGGAATGATCATCCATGCCTGACAGTAATCCGGCTTTCCTGACCTTCAAGCTCGTTTATTACGGGCCGGCGCAAAGCGGCAAGACGACCAATCTGCTGCGTCTGCATGATCTGCTCGCCCCGGCCATGAAGGGCGAGATCATGACGATGGAAACCAAGGATGACCGTACCCTGTTCTTCGATCTGCTGCCCCTCGGTTTTCGGGCGCCCTCCGGCCTGCTGATCAAGTTCCGCCTGTTTACCGTGCCGGGCCAGGTGGCCCATGACGGCACCCGCAAGGCGGTGCTGTCGCGGGCCGATGGCGTCGTCTTCGTGGCCGATGCCGACCGCACTCAGGAAACCAATAACAGTGAGTCCTTCCAGAGCCTGGCGGAGAATTGCGCCCGGGTCGGCATTGATTTTGAACACTTGCCGCTGGTCGTCCAGTTCAACAAGTGCGACTTGCCAAACGCCACGCCGGAGGCGGAAGTTCGTGATCGCTGGTCAGCCGCCCCCTGGCCACTGGTCTTTTCGGTGGCACTGACCGGGCAGGGGATCGCGGCGACCTTTGCCACCCTGTTGCGCGGCGTTTATCGGCGCTTCAACGCTGACTATGAACTGGCCAGCCGTCACGGCCTGGATGAAGAGGCCTTTGTCGCCGGGGCGCTGGGGGCGCAGCCATGAGCCCGGGCTTCGACCGTGAGTGGCGGCTGGACGATCTGCTCGATGCGCCGCTGGTTGAAAAAATAGGCCCGGCCCTGGCCGCCTTGCTCGGTGGCGATCTGGCCATTACCGATGAGGTGGGAACGGTTTTCTGGGGACTGCCGGCGCCTGAAGCCCGGCGGGAACCGCTGATCCTTGAATTGGAGCCGATTGCCTATTTGCTCAGCAGCTCGGCCGACACGCCGGCCCTGAGAGCGGCCGGCAATCTGCTGCTGGCGCTGTTGCGCTCGCAGGTCCGCTTCAAGATGGCCTCCAGCCTGCATCTCGAAGCGGTGGCCGAAGACTTTGAATCGCTGCGCCGCGAGCATGCCCGCCTGATGGAGTCCGAAGCCCGTTACAAAACGCTGTCGGAAGAACTGGAAGAACGGGTCCGCAAGCAAACCGCCCAGCTCGAAGAACGCCAGCAGATGCTCTACCAGGCCGAGAAACTTGCCTCGGTCGGCCAACTGGCGGCGGGCATGGCCCATGAGATCAACAATCCCCTGGGTTTCGTGCGCAGCAATTTTTCCTCGTTCAGCAACTACCTGGTGCAAATCGCCAAGCTGAAGTCGCAACCCGGTACTGCCGCCGAGGCCTGGCAGGCCATGGACCTCGACTTCGTCATCGAAGACTGCGCTGACCTGCTCAAGGAGAGCGCCTCCGGGCTGGAAAGAATCGCCCGTATCGTTGCCGACCTGAAGGGTTTTTCGAATGTGGACCGGGCCACTCAGGAATTTGCCGACCTTAACGACTGCCTGCATCAGGCGGTGAGCATGGCTGAAACACAGAAGCCGGCGGGGATCAGTATCCGCTTCGAGCTCTTGCCGTTACCCCGGATCGTCTGTCTGCCGGGTCATATCAACCAGCTTTTCTTCAATGTCATCCGCAATGCCATGCAGGCGATCCAGGATGCCAAGCGCCCGGGCGAGGTGAAAATCTCATCGGAGGCCAATGAAGAAGGGATCGCCATTCGCATCCACGATAACGGCATCGGCATGAGCCCGGCGCAGCTGGAGCATGTTTTCGAACCTTTCTACACGACCCGCCCGGTCGGGGCCGGCGTCGGCATTGGCCTGTCCACCGCCCGCAACATCGTGCTCGCCCATAGTGGGCGGATTGCGCTCGATAGCCAGCCCGATGCCGGCACCACCGTCAGCCTTTTCTTCCCGGTACCGAAATGACCGATTATTCCTCGCTCTTTACCGGCAAGACCGCGGCGCCGCAGGCCCCGGCCACACATCTGACGCCGCCGCGCTATCGCCTGCTCTTCGTCGATGACGAGCCGGGTATCGTCAAGGCCCTGAGTCGTGTCTTCCGGCAGGAGAATTACGAAGTGCTTACCGCCTGGAGCGGCCAGGAGGGGCTGGACAAACTGGCCGAAGGGCCGGTGCATCTGGTGATCAGCGATTTCATGATGCCCGGCATGAATGGCGCCCAGTTCCTGCAGGAGGTCAAGAAACGCTCGCCGGACACCATCCGCATCATGCTCACCGGCCATGCCAATACCGATGCGGTGATGGGGGCGATCAACGAGGGGGCGGTCTATAAATTCATCCTCAAGCCATGGAACGACGATGATCTGCGGGTGACCGTCGCCCTGGCCCTTGAGCAGTTCGACCTGATCACGCGCAACCGCAGCCTGAAGGCGGAAAACGTCCAGAAATCGAAGGAGATTTCTGCCCTTTCCCGACTGGCGGCCACCCACCGCAGCCGTCTGGGGATCATGCTGCACAAGCAGAGCCTGCTCACTTCCGCCCAATTGCAGGAGCTGACCTTGCTGCAGCAAAAGCGCAAGGAGCCGCTGATCGCGCTTTTGCTGGAGAAGGACTGGGTGCCGGAGCGACGCATTCGCGAACTGCTCAAGCGCGAGATGATGATCGAAGAGGTCCAACTGCCGGAGTTCCGCATCGATGCCGTGCTGGCCGATCTCGTTCCCCGCAGCTTCTGCCAGCGCCAGCTGGTCCTGCCGCTCAAGCTCGAAGGTCGCCGGCTGATGCTGGCCATGGCCGATCCGCTCGATGAGGGGCTGATCGACGAGGTGCGCTTCACGGCCGGCCTGGACATCAATGCGGTGACGGCCGACGTTGCGGCGATTCGCAAAAAAATTGACGAGCTCTACGGCAATGGCGAGGTCGATTTCAAGGAACTGGAAACCCTGGTCAGTGCGGTCGATCCCTACGAAGGGATAGAAATCGTCATCGAGGATGACGATGCGACCAAGCTCGAAGACCTGCTGCGCGATACGGACTCGCCGCCGGCCATTCGCCTGGCCAATGCGATCATTCTCGAAGCCATTCGTCTCGGGGCATCGGACATTCACATCCAGCCGCGCACCAAGAGCGTCATCGTGCGCTACCGCATCGACGGGGTGCTCTCGGACAAGATCAATATCCCGCACCATCTGCATCAATCGCTGGTGTCGCGCCTGAAAATCATGTCGGAGCTCGATATTTCCGAGCGCCGTCGGCCGCAGGACGGGCGGATCACGGTCAAGACCCCGATGCGCATGGTCGACCTGCGCATTTCCACCTTGCCGACCATCAACGGTGAAAAAGTGGTGATGCGCATTCTCGACCGCAACTCCACCGTTCACTCGCTCGATAAACTCGGCTTCTCGCCGATTGATCTGCCGCGGGTTACCAACATGGTGGCCAAGCCGCAGGGCATCATCCTGGCGACCGGTCCGACCGGCAGCGGCAAGACAACCACGCTTTATTCGCTGCTCCAGCACGATGCCACACCCGACAAGAACTACGTCACCATCGAAGATCCGGTCGAGTATTACCTCGACATGGCAGGGCAGGTGCTGGTTCGCGAAAAGATCGGCCTGACCTTCCCGGCCGTGCTGCGCGCCTTGCTGCGCCAGGATCCGGATGTCGTGCTGCTCGGTGAAATCCGTGACTTTGAAACGGCGGAAGTGGCTTTTCACGCAGCCTTGACCGGTCACCTGGTTTACTCGACGCTGCACACCAATTCGGCGGTCGCCACCATCGCCCGGCTGTTCGATCTCGGCCTCAAGCCCTATGTCGTCGCCACGGCGCTGGAGGGCATCATCGCCCAGCGCCTGGTCCGCCATGTCTGCCCCGATTGTTGCGAAACCGTCGCCGCTGACCCGGCTGTGCTTGCCCGTCTGGGCGGCATCTTCAGCCAGATCGGGGAGGTCAGCCGGGGGCGCGGTTGCAGCAGTTGCCATGGCAGCGGCTACAAGGGACGGGTCGGCATCTACGAAATCCTGACATTGGACGACGATCTGCGTGACCGCATCGGCAGTGGCGCCAGCGTTCTGGAAATCAGCCGCATGGTGCGCCAGAAAGGCCTGCGCAACATTGCCTACCACGCGGCGGAACGGGTCAGCGAAGGCGCGACCAGTCTGGAGGAAATTCTCCGGGTGCTTGGCCCGATGGCCGGGGAAAACTGAACATGCAAACATTCATCTGGGATGCCCATTTTGAAACGGGTATTCAACTGGTCGATACGCAGCATCAACAGTTGGTCGCGATCATCAACGAATTGGGGGATGCCCTGTCCGGGCAGGATATTTCCGAGGAGAGGCTGCAGGCACTGTTTCATCAACTGGCCAAATACGCCCAGCACCACTTCCACGATGAAGAGCAAATGATGCGCGACCTGGGACTTGACCCGCGCCATAGCGAACAGCATTTTGCCCATCACCATCAATTTATCGAACAGGTCATTGCCTTGTGGCGATCACGCGCGGCGATGGCCAAGCCGGCCGAAACCCTGCACGGCTTCCTCGCAACCTGGCTGACCGTGCATATCCTTGGCGAAGACCAGGCCATGGCTCGCCAGATGCTCGCCATCAAGCAGGGGCGAAGCGCCGCCGACTCGTTCGAGGCCGAGAGAAAGTCGGCAGATACCGGCACCGTCGTGCTTCTTGAGGCGCTGGGGCGGCTTTATTCGCTCGTTTCCGAGCAGAACCGGAATCTCAACGAAGCCAATATCAGTCTCGAACAACGGGTCGAGGAACGAACCAATGCGCTGGCCGAAGCCAACCAGCAGTTGGCCAGCGAACAAGCCGAACTGACGGCCTTGTTGAGCAAGATCGAAGAAGCGCAGCAGCAATTGCTGCAGTCCGAAAAAATGGCCGCCATCGGCCAGCTGGCGGCCGGGGTTGCCCATGAGATCAACAATCCGGTCGGCTTCGTCAATTCCAATCTCGGCACGCTGAAAACCTATGTCGGGCGCCTGCTCGACGTGATTGCAGCCTATGAGGGGGGCGATGCGGCGGTGATCGCCGCGACGCGAAAGTCGGCCGATCTCGAATTTCTGCGCGAAGACGTGCCCTCGCTCCTGGCCGAATCGCAGGAAGGTCTGAGCCGCGTCACCAAGATCGTTCAGGACCTCAAGGATTTCTCCCACGTCGACCATGCCGGGCATGAACCGGCCGATCTCAACGCCGCGATGGAGAGCACCCTGAATGTCGTCTGGAATGAGCTGAAATACAAGGCCGAGGTCATCCGCGAACTGGGCGATATTCCGCCGGTCGATTGCGTACCGGCCCAGATCAACCAGGTTTTCATGAATCTGCTGGTCAATGCGGCCCAAGCCATCCCGCAGCAGGGAACGATTACCGTGCGTTCAGGACGGGAGAAGTCGCATGTCTGGTTCGAGGTCGAGGATAGCGGGCAGGGCATGAGCGACGAAGTCCGCCGCCGGATTTTCGAGCCCTTCTTCACGACCAAACCGGTGGGTAAAGGCACCGGGCTCGGCTTGTCGATTTCCTACGACATCATCGTCAAGAAACATGGCGGGCGCCTGGATGTCAGCAGCACCCCCGGTAAAGGTACCTGCTTCCGCCTGTGGTTGCCTGTGGCATTCCACGCGCCAGCTTGATCGACCGAGCCCGGTCGCTTTGTTGTCGGTTGCCTGTGCTTGGCGGCGGGCTTACTTCGTTTTGCGTCGATAGGCGCCAGGCGGGCTGCCCGTCCATTTCTTGAAGGCGCGGTGAAAAGTCGTTGGATCGTCGAAGCCGATCTGGTTACCGATGACGGCCACCGGGATACGGGTCTTGGTCAGCTTCTGGATGGCTACGTCGCGCCGCAATTCATCCTTGATCGCCTGGAAGCTGGTACCTTCTTCGCCGAGTCGCCGTGACAGGGTGCGCAGCGAAAAATGCAGGGCCTTGGCAACATCTTCGATCGTTGTTGCCTGATCCAGGCGCTTCTCCAGATGTTCGCGCACGCGGTGGCTGACAATGCGTTCGGCAAATGAGACGAACATCCAGTCCGCCGGTGCCCGTGCCAGAAATTCCCCGAGGGAATGCTTGTCCTGGCGGATCGGCCTCTGCAACTGCTCGCTCTCGAAATAGAGCGCGGTCACCGGTTGGTCGAAATAGGCAGGCCCCGGATAAAGGAAGACGTATTCGGAAACGTGAGCCGGCCGGGAATAGGTGAAGTCGATCCGGGCCAACGGCATCTTGCGCCCGGCCAGCCACGATGCCATGCCGTGTACCAGCTTGAGCATCATTTCCTGAGCGAAGTAGTTCTGGCGGACTTTGTCGGTTTTGGGGATCAAGGCCAGTCGAACCAGGCTGTCCCGGTTATCCAGTTCAAAGGCCAGGTCGTCGAGCAGCAGCCGGAAGAACTGGGTATAGCGATAGAGGGCGGCGATCAGGTTGGTCGATTCGATCACACTCAGACACAAGAATTTCAGCGTTCCGCCGCGTAAGGGGCGAGAAAAAAACCCAGGGGTTTCATCGTCGATTTCCCGGGCCAGCAGGCGATAGAGGCCGGCAAACTGGTCAGTCGTCACGCGGGCGCTGGACTCTTCGAGCAGATCCGGTGAAATCCCCAGTCGCTGCAGGTAGTCGACGCGTTGCTGGTCATCCAGCACAAGCCCATCCAGCAGGTTGTGGATGAACTGAATCGGGACCGTGGTCGAGGACTTGTTCATCAGATTTGGCCTTGAAAACGTCCGGAGGTGGCGGGCAGGCTGCAGGAAAATTTGGCCGATTATGCAAGTTTTTAGGCGTGACCGGCAAGCGCTGAAAATTTATGCTTAGTAAAATCAATTTCACCAATCGCCAGTGCAATACAGAAAACCAGAAGGTTTCGAGGCGTTTGGTCAGCGCCTGTGAGCGACTGAAAGACAAATGAGACAGATGTTATGGCTGGCCTGAAAGTCACCTTGTTGAGCAGACTTCCTGGTCCCCCGGAGTTCCGGTAACAACTTAAGGAGGAGGCCGGAGTGAAGATGAATTCATCCAACCCGATACTGGAGCTTTCCGGTCTGGGCTTGGCATTTGGCGGGGTCAAGGCCCTGAATGGGGTCAGCTTCGAGGTGGCGCCGGGTTCAATCACTTCGGTGATCGGCCCCAATGGTGCCGGCAAGACATCCCTGTTCAACACCATCTCGGGGTTTTACCGGCCGAGTGCCGGGAGTATCCGTTTCGATGGCAACGACATCTCCGGCCTGCGGCCGCCCGCCCGGGCCAGGCTGGGGCTGGCACGCAGCTTCCAGAACATTGCCCTGTTTCGCGGGATGACCGTTCTCGACAACATCAAACTTGGCAGACATTGTCATCTTGAGACGGGTGTGCTCGACGCGCTGCTCTATTTCGGCAGGGCGCGGCGCGAGGAAATGGAACTGCGCCGCGAAATCGAAGAAAAGGTGATCGATTTCCTCGAGATCGACCATATTCGCCATCAACCGGTCGCTGCCTTGTCCTACGGCTTGCAGAAGCGCGTCGAGATGGCTCGTGCCCTGGCCATGAAGCCCCGCGTGCTGATGCTGGATGAGCCGGTGGCCGGCATGAACCGCGAGGAAACCGAAGATATGGCGCGTTTCATTCTCGATGTGCGTGAGGAGTGGGGCGTGACGGTGCTGATGGTTGAACACGATATGGGCATGGTGATGGATATTTCCGATCACGTCGTGGTGCTCAACTTTGGTCAGGTGATCGCCGATGGTCTGCCCAAGGAGGTTCAGGAGAACCCGGAGGTGATTCGCGCTTACCTTGGTTCCGGCGACGTCAGCGAACTGCGTGCCCGCTTGCATCAACCCGCTGTGGCAAAGGTGGCCTGACATGGATTGGCTCTACTTACTCGAAATTTCCTTGGCCGGTATCGGCAGCGGTGGCTTGTACGCCCTGACCGCGCTGGCCTTTGTGATGATCTACAAGGCGACCAAGGTGGTGAATCTGGCCATTGGCGAAATGCTGATGCTCGGTGCTTACCTGATGTTCGGCATGGCCTCCAATCTCGGCTGGCCGATCTGGGTGGCCATCGTTGCTGCCATCATCGGTAGTGGCATTGGCGGCGCCATCGTCGAGCGGCTGGCCATCCGGCCGATGTTGGGCGAATCGCCGATCTCGGTGTTCATGGTCACGGTCGGCCTGTCGTCGGTGATGATCGGCCTGGTGGAATTGATCTGGACGGCTGACCAGCAGCGTCTGCCGGAGTTCATGCCATCCGATCCGATCATGCTGGGTGAAGCCTTCATTTCGCCCAAGCTGTTTTACGGTTTCCTGGTGGCGGCGGCACTGATCATCATCGCGCTGGTGGTTTTCCGCTTCTGGCGCGGTGGCGTGGCGCTGCGGGCTACCGCTTCCGATCAGGCGGCGGCCTACTCGGTCGGCATCAATGTGCCGCGCGTCTTCTCGCTGGCCTGGATTGCCGCTGCCATGATTGCCGCCATCGCCGGCATCGTCGTCGGCTCGATTGGCGGCCTCTCATCGAGCATGGGCGTTTTCGGCCTGTCGGTGCTGGTCGTCGTCATTGTCGGCGGGCTGGATTCCGTTCTGGGCGCGCTGGTTGCCGGCCTCGGCATCGGGCTGCTGGAATCCCTGGCTGGCGGCTATCTCGGTGGTGAATTCAAACTGCTTGCCACTTTCTCCACCCTAATCCTGGTGTTGATGATCCGTCCTTACGGGCTGTTCGGCACCCATGAAATCGAGAGGCTCTGATGCGTATCGGTACCGCCAAGCAAAGCTACGCCCACGACGAGTCGCTGTTCGACACCAGGACCCAGTGGATCTGGCTGGGCCTCCTCGGCGCCAGCCTGCTGGTATTCCCCTTCGTCGTCGATGATTACTGGCTCTATCTGGCCTGTCTGGTTGCGATCAACATCGCCAGCGCCACCGGGCTGAACATCCTGACCGGCTATACCGGCCTGGTCAGCCTTGGTCAGGCCGCTTTCATGGGCCTGGGCGCCTACACGGTGGCCATTTTGGAACAGCGTTTCGGTACGCCGGCCGTGCTCAACCTGGTGGCTGGTGGTGCTGTTGCCATGCTGGTTGGTGTCGTTGTCGGCATTCCATCCTTGCGGGTCAAGGGACTGTATCTGGCGATCTCGACCATTGCCGCCTCGTTCATCCTGCACTTTGTCTTTGCCAACTGGAGCAGCCTGACCGGTGGCACGGGCGGGATGACGGTGCCGCCGGCCAACTTCTTCGGCATTCCGCTGGATACCTCGTTCCGCCTTTACTGGCTGATCGTGCCGGTGGCGCTGACCATGCTGGTCTGTGCCGCCAACCTGTTCCGTACGCGGATCGGCCGCGCCTTCATCGCCATCCGTGACCGCGACATCTCGGCCGAGGTGCTGGGCATTCCGCTGCTCCGCTACAAGCTGACCTCATTTGCCCTGTCGTCCTTTTACGCCGGTGTGGCCGGTGGGCTGTGGGCCTACTTCTTCCGCGTCGTCACGCCGGAAAGCTTCCCGCTGATGATGTCCATCTTCTTCCTCGCCGCCGTGATCGTCGGCGGCATGGGCACCATCCTTGGCGGCATCCTCGGTGCTGTCTTCATGACCATGGTGCCGGAAGTCCTCAAGCTGATCGTTGGCTGGCTGCCGCTGGGCAGTGAGGGCGCCGTGATTCTTTCGCCGGTGCGGACCATCGTGTTTGGTCTGTTGATCGTCGGATTCCTGATCTTCGAGCCCCTTGGGCTTCAGGAACTGTGGCGCCGTGTGCGCCGCTTCTTTCACCTGTGGCCTTTCCGGGCCCAGGGATAACAACGGAGGAGTCACCGTGGAACAAAAGAACATCATCAAATGGCTGGGTTCGCTGGCTGCTGCTGCCAGCCTGATCGCTGCACCGCTGGCGCAGGCCGAGGAGGATATCGTCATCGGCGGTTCGATCCCGATGACTGGCGTCTTTGCCTTCGCCGGCATCGGCATCCACGCCGGTATCACCGACTACGTCAAGATGGTCAATGACGCCGGCGGTATCAAGGGGCACAAGATCAAGTACGTGCCGGAGGATACGGCCTACAAGGTCGATGCTTCGGTCGCCGCGTTCAAGAAGATCACCAGCCAGAACAAGGTGAACCTGTACTACGGCGATTCGACCGCCTTCGCCAAGACGATCAATCCGGAACTGGAGCGCATGGGCAGCATCATGATGGCCGGTGCCTCCTTTGCGACCGAGATCAACGATCCCAAGAAGTATCCGAACCAGTTCCTGGTCGGCCCCGACTACACGGAAATGATGGGCATCCTGATGCGCCACATTGCCAAGGAAAAGCCGGGCGCCAAGGTGGCACTGGTTTATTCCGACACCGAGTTCGGGCGCGACCCGATCGACGAGGGCGAGGCGCTGGCCAAGAAGCTCGGCCTCAATGTGACCGGCAAGATCATGACGCCGCCGGGCAGCGTCGATGTCTCTACCGAGATCGTCAAGCTGCGCCGCGCCGCCCCTGACTACACCATCTTCCATGGCTACGTGTTGGCACCGATTCCCGAGTTCATTTCGCAGGCCCGCAAGATGGGCATGACCAGCCAGTTCATGGGTACCTTCTGGTCGATGGACAACTCGATGGTGATGAAGATGGGCGAGGCGGCCGAGGGCTTCATGGGTGTCATGCCTTTCCGCTACTACTACGAGACCGATGCCAAGGCACCAATGCTGGACAAGATCCGCAAGATGCGTCCGGAGTACCAGTCCAACGCCTACATGCAGGGCTTCCTGACCGCCATGCTATTCACCGAGGCTGCCAAGCGCACCCTTGATGCCGGCAAGCCGCTCGATGGCAAGAACCTGAAGGCCTCGCTGAACAGCATCAAGAACTTCGACACCGGTGGCGTGGTTGGCGTGCCGATTACCGTTCGCGGCAATTCCATTCCGGTTGGTCGCATCTACCGCTTCGATGCCAAGCAGCAGAAGATGCTGCCGGCTTCCGACTGGATCCACCTGGACTGATACCGGCATGAGCAAGCCCCTGGTTCTCGACCTCAACAACATCGAGGTCATCTACAACAACGCAGTCCAGGTGCTGCGCGGTCTCTCCCTGCAAGTGCCGCGGGGAGAGATTGTCGCGCTGCTCGGCTCCAATGGGGCTGGCAAGAGCACCACGCTGAAGGCCATCTCGAAGCTGCTTTCCCTGGAAAATGGTGAGTTGACCGGGGGCACCATTCGCTTCAATGACCGCGATACGGCCGGTCTGGCGCCGCACGAACTGGTCCGCGCCGGTCTCTTTCATGTGATGGAAGGGCGGCGGGTGTTCGAAGACCTGACGGTCGAGGAAAATCTGGTTGCCGCCACCTACGCCCTCAATGGGCGGGGTGGCGCGAATCCGGATTTCGACCTGGTCTATGAATACTTCCCACGCCTGTTCGAGCGTCGGCGTGGCCTGGCCGGTTACCTCTCCGGCGGCGAGCAGCAGATGCTGGCCATCGGCCGCGCGCTGATTGCCCGACCGACCTTGATCCTGCTCGACGAACCCTCGCTCGGCCTGGCGCCGCTGCTGGTCGAGAACATTTTCTCGATCATCGCCCGCATCAATGCCGAGCAAGGGGTCTCGATGCTGCTGGTTGAGCAAAATGCCTCGGTGGCGCTGGCGGTGGCCCATACCGGCTACATCATGGAAACCGGCAAGGTGGTGATCGATGGCCCGGCCGAGAAGCTGGCCGCCGACCAGGACGTCCGTGAGTTCTACCTTGGCATGGGTCATGGCGGCGAAATGAAGAGTTTTCGCGATATCAAACATTACAAGCGGCGTAAACGGTGGCTGTCATGAGCATGGAACTGGAAAACCTGACGTTGCCGCAGATGTTGCGCCAGCGCGCCCAGCAGCAGCCGAACCGGGTCGCCATCCGGCAGAAGGATTTCGGCATCTGGAACCCGATCAGCTGGGAGGACTACTATCGCCGTGCCGGCCACTTCGGCCTCGGCCTGTGCGCACTGGGTGTCCAGCCGGGTGGTCACATCGGCGTCATTTCGGAGAACCGTGTCGAATGGGTGCTGGCGCAGATGGGGGCCGGCCTGATCGGTGCGGTTACGGTCGGCGTCTATTCGACCAGCCCGACCAACGAGGTCGCCTATGTGCTGGAGCATGCCGATATCGACGTCGTGATCTGCGAGGATCAGGAGCAGACCGACAAGGTGCTGGCCGCCATCGGCAGCCTGCCGCGTCTGCGCAAGATCGTGGTCATGGAAGAGAAGGGGCTGCGCAATACGCCGGCCGAATTCCGCGACAAGGTGTTGGCTTTTTCCGAAGTCGAAGCCCTGGGCGTCGATTACGAAGCCGTGCATCGCAGCCTGATCGAAGAGGTGCTGGCCAAGCAGTCGCTCGACGATATCGGCCTGATGATTTACACCTCCGGTTCAACCGGGAAGCCGAAGGGCGCGATGATCAGCTACGGCAACATCCGAGCCGTGGCGCCGGGCATCATTGAGCGCCTCGACCTCGACGAACATTCCCGGCACCTGTCCTACCTGCCGCTGTGCCATGTGGCCGAGCAGATGCTCACCACCTTCACGCCGATCTACCTCGGCTCGCAGGTCAATTTCGGCGAATCGTTGCGTACCGTGCAGGAAGATCTGCGGGAAGTGGCGCCGACGCTATTCCTCGGGGTGCCGCGCATCTGGGAAAAGCTGCATGCCTCGATCAGTATCCGTATCCACGAAACCGGCAGCCTGCGCCGCAAGCTGTTCGACAAGGCCCTGGCGGCCTGCGAGAACTTTGCCTGCAAGGCGGCCCACCAGCGCACGCTGGGTGAAAAGCTGACCTTCGGTTTCTACTATGTGCTGATCCTCCGGGCGTTGCAGAACTACATCGGTCTGCGCAACGCCAAGGTGGCGTTGACCGGTGCGGCACCGATTTCGCCGGCAATCATCAGTTTCTTCCGGGCGCTCGGCGTGCCGCTGGTCGAGGTCTATGGCCTGACCGAATCGAGCGGCATGATCTTCGGCCAGCGTCTTGATCATGTGCAACTCGGCACCGTCGGCGCGGCGATCAGCGGCGTCGATTACCGTATCGCCGAAACGGGCGAGCTGCAGGTCCGCAGCGGGGCGGTGTTCGCCGGCTACTACAAGAACGCCGAAGCGACCGCCGCCTCGATCCGAGACGGCTGGCTGCACACCGGCGATGTGGTCAAGGAGATCGACGGCGACATCAAGATTGTCGATCGCCTGAAGGACATCATGATCACCGCCGGTGGCAAGAACCTAACGCCATCCGAAATCGAAAACTGCATGAAGTCGAGCCCGTACATCAAGGAGTGCATCGTGGTGGCGGACGGTCGAAACTTCGTGTCGGCGCTGATCCAGATCGATTTCGAGACAGTCAGCAAATGGGCCGAGCGCAACCGGATGGCCTTCACCCACTTCCGTTCCCTGGTCGAAAGCCCGCAGGTGCGCGAACTGGTGAACGAGGAAATCAACAAGTGGAATGAAAAGCTGGCCCAGGTTTCGCAGGTGCGGAAGTTCCATCTGCTGACCAAGGAGCTCGACCACGATGACGGTGAGGTCACCGCCACCATGAAGGTCCGCCGCAGCAGCGTCTACAAGACTTACGAAAAGGAAATCGAGGCCATGTACGGCAAGGGAGGGCTGGCTCATGTCTGAACGCGCCATCACGATTAGCCGGGAGGGCGGGGTCGCGACACTGACGCTCAACCGGCCGCAAAGCCGCAACCTGCTCGATATGGAAATGGCGCTCGCCTTGCGGGCCAGTCTCGACGAAGTGGCGATCGACCATTCGGTGCGGGCGGTGCTTTTGCGCGCCGCCGGTCCACACTTCATGGTTGGCGGCGATGTGCATTGGTTTCATGGCCTGCTTGATGCCGCACCGACCGAGCGTCGGACCCAGCTCAACCGGATGATCGATGAGGTGCATGGCGCGATCTCGCGGATTCGCAGCATGGACAAGCCGGTGATGGCCGTCGTGCGCGGGGCGGCAGCTGGTTTCGGTTTTTCGCTGGTCGCCTCCTGTGATCTGGTCATTGCCGACACGACCGCCTTTTTCACGCTGGGCTACAGTGGCTTGGGTGCCTCGCCGGATGGCGGCTCGACCTACAGCCTGCCGCGCCTGCTTGGGCCGAAACGGGCGATGGAAATGGCTTTGCTCAACGAACGGATGAATGCATCACGGGCCCATGAACTGGGGCTGATCAACCGGGTAGTCGAGGCCGCTGCGCTGGATGCAGCCATGGCGGAGTTGGCCAAGAGGTTGGCTTCCGGTCCGACGCTGGCCTTGGCAAAAACCAAGCGCCTGATCAACGACTCGTTCGAACGCTGCCTGGCTGACCAGCTGCAGGCTGAGGAGCGAGGATTCCTTGAATCCGCGCTGACTGAGGATTTCGCCGAAGGCGTCCGTGCCTTCGCGGAGAAGCGTATGCCTGAATTCCGCGGGCGCTAGGCCCGGCCCCTAAACCGGCGCCAACGGGCTAGCCGGTTCCACGACTGACTGCTGAATGCCGCCGAAGGCGGTTTGAGGCCCCTTTTTGCCAAAATTTCGGAGAAACACTGATGGACTTCTCGCTCACCGAAGAGCAACGCATGATTCAGGACCTGGCCCGCGAGTTCGCCGACCGGGAAATTGCTCCATTTTCCGCTCAGGCCGACGCCGACAAGATTTTTCCACTCAGTATCCAGCAAAAGGCGCTGGAGCTTGGTTTGTTGAACATCGTCCTGCCGGTCGAATATGGCGGTGCCGGTCTGGGCTGCCTGGAAGTGGCTCTGGTCACTGAGCAGTTTTGCCGGGCCTGCCTGGGCATCGGCACCACGCTGTGCATCAACGCCCTGGCTGCCGAGCCTATCGTGCTGGCTGGCAACGAGCAGCAGAAGCGCAAGTATTTCCAGCGTCTGGCAGCCGGTGAATTCGCCAGTTTTGCCCTGACCGAGCCGAGCGCAGGTTCCGACTCGTCGGCCATTCGCACTACGGCCAAACGGGTAGCCGGCGGCTATGAGTTGTCCGGCAGCAAGATCTGGATTTCCAATGCCTCGCTGGCCAGCTTCATGGTCGTCTTCGCCAAAACTGATCTGGCGGCGGGCCACAAGGGCATTAGCGCCTTCATCGTCGAGCGCGACTCGGCCGGCCTTTCGGTCGGTGAGCCCCTGGGCAAGCTGGGGCAGCGGGCGGCGCCGACCTGCGAGGTGTTCTTCGACCAGGTTTTCGTACCCGAGGAAAACCGACTTGGGGCTGAAGGTGAGGGCTTTTCGATCGCCATGCGCACCTTCGACCAGTCGCGGCCGATGGTTGCTGCCTTCGGTCTTGGCCTGACCCAGCGCTGTGTCGATGAGTCGCTGGCCTACGCGACTGAACGCCAGTCAATGGGCAAGCGCCTGATCGATCATCAGGCCATCGCCCACCGTCTGGCCGACATGCGCATCCGTCTTGAGGCCTCGCGTCTGCTCACTTACCAGTCGGCCTGGCTGGCCGACCACGGGCCGCGCAATACCGTCCAGGCCTCCATCGCCAAGGCCTTCACTTCCGATGCCGCGATGTGGTCGGCGACCGAGGCCATCCAGATTTTTGGCGGCATGGGCTACAGCACCGAGTACCCGGTCGAAAAACTGTTCCGCGACGCCAAGGTGCTGCAGATTTACGAAGGCACCAGTGAAATTCAACGCAACATCATCGCCCGGGAAATGGAGCGGGGCTGAGCCCTGCGAACCGGCACAATTCAAAAAAGGAAACAGCATGCAGAACCTACAAGATCCAGTCATCCTGGCCGCTATCCGTACCCCCTTCGGTCGCCGCAACGGTGCCTTCCGCCAAACCCGGCCCGATGAACTGCTGGCCGGTATCGTCAAGGAAGCCGTGCAGCGCTCCGGTGTCGCGGTCGCTGATATTGCCGACGTGATCGCCGGCTGCGTCAGTCAGGCCGGTGAGCAGGGCGCCAACATTGCCCGTCAAGCGGTCTTGCTGGCTGGCCTGCCGGCTGCGATACCCGGGGTCAGCCTGAATCGCATGTGCGGCTCCAGCCAGTACGCGGTGCATGCTGCGGCCCAGTCGATTTCGGCCGGCGATGCCCAGTTTGCCGTCGGTTGTGGCGTCGAGAACATGAGCCGGGTGCCGATGTTCCTTGACCTGACGCTCGGCAAGGGTGATTTCAAGGGTTTCGACAACCTGCACCCCGGCATTACGGCGCAGTACGCCATTCCGCATCAAGTGGAGAGCGCCGAGTTGATCGCTGACCACTGGCAGATCAGCCGCAGCGAATGCGACGAATTCGCCCGGGAAAGTCATCGTCGTGCCCATGCTGCCCGGCTGGCCGGTGTGCACAAGGAGATTGTTGCAACGGCAGGCGTCGACAAGGACGGCAACGCGATCACCTTCGCTCACGACGAGGGTATTCGGCCAGTGATCGATGTGGAAAAAATGTCGGCCATGCAGCCGGTTTTCCGGACGCCGGAAAACGGCGTGGTGACGGCAGCCAACGCCAGCCAGATGTCCGATGGTGCCGCAGCGATCGTACTCGGCAGCGCCGAAGCGGCTGCCCGTCTTGGCCTGAAGCCGATGGCGCGCTTCAAGGCGCGGGTAGTTGTTGGTTCCGATCCGGTCATGCAATTGACCGGCGTTATCCCGGCCACCCACCTGGCGTTGAAGAAGGCCGGTCTGGGCATTGCCGATCTGGACTGGATCGAAGTGAATGAAGCCTTCGCTACGGTGGCGATTGCCTGGGCACGCGAGTTTTCGCCCAATATGGATAAATTGAATCCATGGGGCGGGGCGATTGCCCACGGGCATCCGCTGGGTGGCACCGGTGCCGGCCTGATGGCCAAGATGCTCTCCGGGCTGGCTTCGTGCAACGGCCGTTTCGGCCTGCAGGTCATGTGCATCGGCCACGGCATGGCCACCGCCACCATCATCGAGCGCCTGGCCTGAAGGTAATGGCTTTCTCCACGAATTCGGAAGGATTGATCACGATCATGCAATACCCCCTGATGCCGGAAATCAAACAGACCATTCGCAACACGCTGGGCGACGCACTTCAGCGCGCCGTTCGTCGCTCGCCAAACAAGGAGGCGCTGATCTTCGGGCAGCGCCGCTGGACCTACCAGGAGCTCTCCATCGCAGCCAATCGCGTGGCGAATGGCCTGCTTGCCCAGGGCTTGCTGCCGGGTGACCGTGTTGCCGCCTACGGCAAGAATTCGGATGCCTATGCGCTGCTCTGGCTGGCCTGCAACCGGGCCGGGCTGATCCATGTGCCGATCAACTATGCGCTGACCGAAGGGGAACTCAAATACATCCTTGATCAGTCCGGTGCCAAGGCTGTGTTTCACGATGTCGCCATTGCCGAACATGTCATGCATCTGAAGCCTGAGTTGTCGTGTGTGCTGTACGGTACGTTCTACGACGGCAGCGAATTTGACGTACTGGCCCAGGCGCAAAAGCGCGGTGCAGAGTACGCGCCGGATGTCGAGATCGACGAGAACGCCGTCGCCCAGATCCTCTACACCTCCGGTACCACGGCCAACCCGAAGGGAGCGATGATGACCCATCGGGCCCTTCTGGCCGAATACGGCAGTGCCATTGTCGCTGTCGAAATCGCCGCGACGGATCGCTCGCTGGCCTCGCTGCCGCTCTATCACTCGGCCCAGATGCACGTCTTCCTGATGCCGCATCTGCTGATGGGGGCAACCTCGCTGATCATTCCGGCCCCGCTGCCCGAAGTGTGTTTCGACACCATCGTTCGTGAAGGCATCACCTCCTTCTTCGCGCCGCCAACGGTGTGGATTTCGCTGCTCCGTCACCCGGGTTTCGATCAGCACGATCTTTCCAGCCTGCGCAAGGGCTACTACGGTGCTTCGATCATGCCGGTACCCATTCTCGAAGAATTGCGTCGCCGCCTGAGTTCGCTGCGGGTTTTCAACTGCTATGGGCAAAGCGAAATCGCGCCGCTGGCGACGGTGCTTTCCCCGGAGGATCATCTGATTGCGCCAGCCTCGGCCGGGCGGCCGATTCTCAACGTCGAGACCCGGGTGGTCAATGAGCAGCTGGAAGACATGCCAGTCGGCGAAATGGGCGAGATCGTCCATCGCACGCCGCAGGCCATGATCGGCTACTGGGACAAGCCCGAGCAGACCGAGGAGGCGTTCCAGGGCGGCTGGTTCCATTCCGGCGATGTCGGCTACTTCGATGAAAATGGCTTCCTGTTCATCTGTGACCGTATCAAGGATGTGATCAACACCGGCGGGGTGGTTGTTTCCAGCCGTGAGGTCGAGGAATGCCTATACACGCATCCGGCCGTCGCTGAAGTGGCCGTTATTGCCTTGCCCGACGAAAAATGGGTAGAGGCGGTGAGCGCGGTGGTCAGTCTGAAGGCGGGCGCCAGCGTCAGCGAAGACGAGTTGATCAACTTCGCCAAGGGCAAGATCGCGCCGTTCAAGGTGCCCAAGTACATCTTCTTCAAGCAGGAGTTGCCGCGTAACACGGCCGGAAAGTTGCTCAAGCGCGAATTGCGTCGGGAATTTGCCGCCTAGATTGGCGCCTCTGCCGCACTTAACAAACCATGAACGCCGTCCGTCAGGCGGCCTGAATTTCAGGAGAAAAGCATGTTTACAGGGCAATGCATCAAGCTCGCTCGTCTGGATGGCGACATCGCCCACCTCGTTTTCGATCGCCAGGGTGATGCCATCAACAAATTGGATCGCGCCACGCTACAGGAGTTGGAGCGTGTTGTCGCCCTGCTGGCGGGCGACTCAAGCATTCGGGGCGTGCTGGTTTCCAGCGCCAAGGACAAGTTCATTGCTGGCGCCGACATCAAGGAATTCGGCGAACTGTTCTCCCGCGACGACTTGGCACTGGACGTCCACATGAAATGGGCCAACCATATCTTCTGCGACTTCGAGGATTTGCCGATGCCCAGCGTGGTGGCCATCAACGGCATGGCGCTGGGCGGTGGTCTGGAATTCGCCCTGAGCGGAACTCTGAGGGTGATGGCCGATGATGCCCTGATCGGCGTGCCGGAAGTCAGCCTTGGCCTGTTCCCCGGCTATGGGGGCACGGTCCGACTGGGGCGTCTGGGGGGCGCCGAAGTGGCGATTGACTGGATCGCCAGCGGCAAACCCCGTCGGGCGGCCGAGGCCCAGGCTGCCAGGGTGGTCGATGCGGTCAGCCCGGCCGATGCACTGCTGGATCACGCAAAGGATCTCTTGCGGCAAGCGATTTCCGGTGACATTGACGCCAATGCCTGCCGGCAGAAAAAAATGCGGCCGTTACCCGGAGACAAGGCGAGTCTGGATGCCGTTTTCTCGTATGCCCTGGCGCGATTGTCAAAATGTACGTCGCCGCATCAGCCCGCAGCGATCATGGCTGTTGAGGCCATGGCGAGGGGTGCCGATTGTGGGCGTGATGGTGCGCTGGATTACGAACGACAGGCGTTGATCCGGGTTGCCAAGACTCAGGCGGCCGATGCGATGATCCAGGCCTTTCACAATCAGCAGGCCTTGAAGAAACTGTTCAACCAACATCGGGCCAATGCCCGGCCAGTCAAGGCGGCTGCCGTGCTGGGCGCCGGGATCATGGGTGGCGGCATCGCCTTCACCAGTGCCCTCAAGGGCATACCGGTTCGCCTCAAGGACATTTCTCAGGGGCAACTGGATCTGGGCATGGCCGAAGCCAAAAAGCAGGTTGGGCGCCAGATCAAGAATGGTCGGCTGAGTGAGGACAAGGGGCAGCAGGTGCTGGCCTCGATCCTGCCGCAACTGGCTTACTCCGGCTTCGCCGATCGCGATGTCGTGGTCGAGGCCGTGATCGAAAATCTGAAGATCAAGCATGCCGTACTGAGCGAGCTGGAAGCAGTGGTTGGGCCGAATACCATCATCGCTTCCAATACCTCCAGCCTGCGCATTGACGAGATTGCCGCGCCGCTGCAGCGCCCGGAGAACTTCGTCGGCATGCACTTTTTCAACCCGGTGCCGGTCATGGCGCTGGTCGAAATTATCAAGGGCAGCCAGACCAGCGACGTCGCGGTGTCCACCGCCGTCGATTACGCCGTCACCATGGGCAAGACACCCATCGTTGTCCAGGATTGCCCCGGTTTTCTGGTGAATCGAATCCTGACACCTTATGTCCGTGCCTTCATCGATCTGGTGGCCGATGGCGTCGATTTCGTCCGCATCGACCGGGTCATGGAAGACTTCGGCTGGCCAATGGGGCCGGCTTACCTGATGGATGTGGTCGGCATCGATACCGGTTGCCATGTCTTCGATGTGATCTCGGCCGGCTATCCGGAGCGCATGCCGAAGCAGGAACGGAACGCCTTGGCAGTGATGGTGACCAACAAGCGCTACGGACAGAAGAACGGCATTGGCTTCTACCGTTATGAGAACGATCCAAACGGCAAGCCGAAGAAAATAGTGGCCGAGGATAGTTACCCGCTTCTGAAGTCCATTCAGTCAGCCCCCCCGAAGGAGGTGTCAGATTCGGAAATCATCGAGCGGATGATGCTCTGTTCGATCCTGGAAGCCGCCCGGGCACTGGAGGATGGCGTGGTGGCAACAGCCGGGGAGCTGGATGTGGCGATGTTGCTCGGCATCGGCTATCCGCAATATC
This sequence comes from Azonexus sp., assembly GCA_041909135.1. GTDB lineage: Bacteria > Pseudomonadota > Gammaproteobacteria > Burkholderiales > Rhodocyclaceae > Azonexus. Next base: position 65,338 of record JAYREA010000007.1, read on the forward strand.
TGGGCGGCCCGCTGAAATACGCGGACTGGCTTGGTCTGCCCAAAATCGTTGAACTCGGCGAGAAGCATGGCCATCTTGGGCCGCAATATCGTGTTACCGGGAAGATTCGCGAGATGGCGGCATGTGGTGGGCGTTTCTACGCGTGATTGGATGCCTGACACTGGCTTCGGCCAGGCCCGGGCGGATCGTCCCATGACCAAAAATGGACGATCCGCGGCACTCTCCGTAAGCTGAGCGCTTTGCGACGGAACATCACCGTCCAGCTTTTCGGAGATACCCCATGAATCGTGATGAACAATTCGAGCAAGGCTTGCAGATGCGCCAGCGGGTGATGGGCGAGGCCTTTGTCGACAAGGCTTTCGCCAATGTCGATGCCTTTACCGCGCCGCTGCAGGAATTCGTTACCCGCAACGCCTGGGGTACGACCTGGTGCCGTGACGGGCTGGACCTGAAAACCCGCAGCCTGCTTACCCTTTCGATGCTGACTGCCCTCGGTCGGGCCACCGAAATCAAAGGCCATGTCCGCGGCGCCATCAACAACGGTGCGACGATGCAGGAAATCCAGGAAACGCTACTCCATGCTGCCGTGTACTGCGGTTTTCCGCTGGCTATCGACGCCTTTCGTTCAGCGCATGAGGTGCTGAAGGAGATGGGGGTCATTGAGGGGTGAGTTATTTTTGGCTGGAAGGAAATCAGGCTCGGCCGTAAAAGGAAATCCTTCGGGGCGATGGAAGATATTTGAGTAAGGGCAGTTGGGGGCAAACTGCTGCCCGCTTCAAAACTTGTCGGGGCGCAGCACCTGCACATCGGCGATGAAAATCACCATGCTGTATTGCGCGTAGTAGCGGCTTTTCAGATCGCTTGCGATCGCTGCAGCCACCACCGCATCGCACAGGACCTCGACGCGAATGTTGGCACTGGGCGGCCACAGGCCATCCCGTTCCCCGTGCGCGCCGTGTCCCCTGGCATCGGTGATGGTGTAGCCGCGCGCGCCCAGGCGGCCGAGGTCGGTCGCGATGGCTCGTTCAAGGCCGGCTTCGCAGATAACGGTCAGGAGTTTTCGGGTGGTCAGGTCGCGACTCATCAGAGATCACCGATCAGGCGGGTCGCCATGCCGTGGTAGAGCGGTATGCCGACCAGCAGGTTGAAGGGAAAGGTAATACCGAGTGCCGCGCCAATCGACAGCGCTGGATTGGCTTCGGGAATGGCGATGCGCATGGCGGCCGGTGCCGCGATGTAGGAGGCGCTGGCGAAAAGCGTCGCGAGCAATACGGCACCACCCACGGATAGACCGATCAGGGTTGCCGTGAGCAAACCCAGGCCGGCTGCGGCGAGCGGCATGGCGATGGCGAAGACCAGCAGGAAGCCGCCCGCCTTGCGCAGATCACCGAGGCGACTGGCAACCACCAGGCCCATTTCGAGCAGGAAGAAGGCCAGAACCCCCTTGAATAGATCGAGAAACAGCCGGTCAAGCGGCTTGATGCCGTCGGCGCCGGCGATCCAGCCGATGAGCAGGCCGCCGACCAGCAAGACGATGCTTTTACCGGAGAGTACTTCATGCAGCATCGGCCCCAAACCGGTTGCCCCACCACTGCGTCGGGCCAGAATGACGCCGAGCACCAGCGCCGGGAACTCGAGCAGGACGAGGAAGACGACCATATAGCCTTCAAAGGTTTCATCCAGCCGCGTGAGAAAGCTGGCGGCCACGGCAAAGGTGACGACGCTGACAGAACCGTAGTGCGCGGCAATCGATGCCGCATCGGCGCGCTTCAGCCGGCCCAGGCGGTGCAGAATGGCAAAGGCGGTGAGCGGAATCAGCGTTGCTGCTGCCAGAACGATGGCGGCCGGCCCGGCCAGACTGGCCAGCGGGTATTTGGCCAGTTCAATTCCGCCTTTGAGTCCAATGGCCAGGAGAAGAAAAATACTCAGCGACTCGTAGAGAACGCCGGGAATTTTCAGGTCAGAGCGGGCAATGCCAGCCAGCAGGCCGAGCAGGAAAAAAAGAATGACAGGCTCGAAGGGCATGGGCAGTCTCGAACATGAAGCAGAGAATCGGGGCGGCCGCCTGAACAGCCGCCCCGAAGTTCAGGAGAGGTGAATTTCGGCGGATTTCACCAGCGGCAGATGCTGATGGCTCAAGGTGGTGGTGTCGGCCACTTCGTAGCGTTCGATTTGCCAGTGCCGGAAAGCCTGGGCAACCAGTGCGGCTTCGCGGCCATTCAACTGACGGTCGGCATTGACGATGTCCAGCATTGAGCGCAGGGCCAGTTTTTGTAATCCGTGGTCACGAATTTCATCGAACAACTTGCCAATGCTGACGCCGTCGAGTTCCAGTTGCCCGCTCGGCAGGCGATGCGCGCTGGTCAGCAGATCTTCATAATATTCGTAGAACACCTTGTCAAAGCGGTCCGGGTCCAGCCCGATCCTGTTGATGATGTCCTTCTTTTCGAGCGCAGCCAGTTCGCCGGAATCAATGGCCCCGTCGGCCATCATGGCAATGGCAAGAATGCGGCCGATCGCTTCGGGGCTGTTGGTGGGGTAATGACGCATGGTGATTCTCCTCTGTGGATGTGGGTGCGGCAGATGTCCCCTTAGCGGCGGGGACAGCGCTACTTTCGCCTTGACAGAGAATTAAATCCAATTAAAGTATTTATCACTTTCCATTTGCCAAAACTTATATATGCCGCGCCGCCGGATTACCTTTCGCCAGCTCGAAACCTTTGCCGAGGTTGCCCGCCAGCTGAGTTTTACCAAAGCGGCAGAGGTGCTTCATCTGACGCAGCCGGCGGTGTCGATCCAGATCAAGCAGATCGCGGACACCATCGGGCTGCCGCTATTCGAGCAAACTGGCCGGGAAATTACCTTGTCTTCGGCGGGTGAAGAGCTCTTGATGACGGTGCGCGAACTCGATGATGTCTGGAATCGTTTCGAGTCATCCATCGACGATCTGAAAGGGTTCAAGCGCGGTAAATTGCGCGTTGCACTGGTGACGACGGCCAAGCATTTTCTCCCCCGGATGCTTGGCGCCTTTTATCAGCGTTACCCGGATATCGACATCGAGCTTGAGATAGCCAACCGCGAAAAAATCGTCCAGCGCCTCAATGCCAATCAGGATGATCTCTATGTCATGTCCTATCCGCCGGACGAGCTGGACATCGTGAGCCATCCCTTTCTCGACAACGAATACGTGCTGCTGGCACCGGCCACGCACTGGGCCGTTGGGAAAACGATCAGGCTGGAAGCGCTCGCCGGCGAGCCATTTCTGTTGCGCGAGCCGGGTTCGGGGTCGCGCCATGTGATTGACGTTCACCTGCAGGCCACCGGCATTGCGCTCAAGGTTCGTCTGTCACTGGCCAGCAACGAAGCGATCCGCGACCTGGTGGCCAGCGGCATGGGCCTGACCGTGCTTTCCCGCCAGGCGCTGGGAGCGCACCCCGAGCAACTCGGTCTGGCCATCCTTGACGTTGAAGGTTTTCCCTTGCGCAGTATGTGGAGCGTCGTTCATTTGCGTTCCAAGGTCCTCTCTTTGCCGGCCAAAGCCTTCCTTGATGACTTGCTGAAAATCCCTGCCAATGCACCGCGTTGATCCGTGACCTGAGTTTTTGACACGTCACCCCGCGCTTCGCTGCCAGTGCAAAAAATCCCGCTGCGCAGGCTGAGGCTCGTGTTTGATGACGGTTACGAATAAGCGCAAAATATTCGATGAGTGCTTCACTGGGAGCGGGTGATGGAAGCTGTTGGTTATTTGAATGCAGATAGCCTGTCCGAGGGGGATTTGCATTCATTGCAAATGCTTACCGATAGCCTTGGGGCCTCGATCTATAGCAAGGACTTGAGCGGCCGTTACACCTTTGCCAACCAGGCTTTCTGCGCCATGGTCGGGGCTGCGCGGGAAGACATCGTGGGGCATGTTCTTGACGATTTCTTCGAGCCGACCACGGCCACTCAGCTCAAACAGGATGACCTGCGGGTACTGAGTACCGGTCAAACCGTTGAACAGAAAGAGTTTCGAGTTACCAAGTCGGGCGGCGAGAAGCATGAGTATTTAACGGTCAAGAGCCCGGTGTACAACCAGCAAGGCAAAATCACCGGCCTTTCGGGCGTTTCCATTGACATCACCCACAATAAGCAAATTGAGGCGTTGCTGAGTGAGTCGCGAACCTTTCTGGACATGCTGCTCAGTAATATCGATGGTCATTTCTATATCAAGGGACACGACCGCCGCTACCTCTTTGTCAGTCCAAAGGTTGCGGAGCTGTTTCAGCGCAGCCCGGAGCAGATGATTGGTCGCACCGACGCTGAACTGTTACCGGCCGCAGAGGCTCAGCGCCTCAAGGAATTCGACGACAAGGTTTTTGAAACCGGTGAGCGGCAAGCCGGCGAGGAGTATTTTCCGGGGAGCAATGGAAATCGGCGCTACTTCTGGTCAATCAAGCAACTGTTGCACCGGGCCGGTGATTCCGATTGCTTGATTGGATTGTCAATCGACATAACGGAACTCAAAGAGGCCCAACGCGCCGTCGCCAGTTCCGAAGCACGGTTTCGGACCTTGTTCGAAGGTAGTCGGGATGCTGTTCTCCTGCTTGACCAGAAGGCTCGCTTCATCGACTGCAATCAAGCAGCGATCGCGCTGCTCGGACTATCCAGCAAGGCGGCTTGCCTTGGACAAACCCCGGCTGACTTCTCACCGCCAGTTCAGGCTTGTGGAACACCTTCCGTCGAGTTGAGTGCAGCCCACATCGCCATCGTCAACACGGAAGGGCAACATCGGTTTGATTGGCTCATCCAACGACCTGATGACGGTGCGGCGCTGGCAGTCGAAGTCAGTGCCAGCATCGTCGATCTGGATGGTGAGTCCGTCATCCTGGCCACAGTTCGCGACCTGACTGAACGGATGAAATACGAAGGGACCATCCACCAGCTGGCGTATTACGATGCCCTGACCGACCTGCCGAACCGACGCCTGTTTTTTGATCACCTGGCGAAAGCGTTGGCCTTGAGTCAGCGCAGTGGCAACTATGGCGCCGTTATCTATCTGGACCTCGATAATTTCAAGCCGGTGAACGACCAGTACGGCCACATTGCAGGTGACTTGCTGCTCCAGGAGGCAGCTCGACGCCTCGCCGGCTGTGTGCGTGAGCAGGATACCGTGGCCCGTCTTGGCGGCGATGAGTTCGTCGTCTTGCTGGTCAATGTCGCGCCAACGCTGCACGCGGCCTGGCTGCAGGCTAAACATGTTGCGGAACGTATCCGTGATGATTTGGCTGATACCTATTCCCTGACCTTCGATACCGAAGAGGAATCCGGGAAAACGGTCGAGCATCAGTGCTCGGCGAGCCTGGGGATGACCTTGTTCCCACCGTGTGGCGAAAGTGGCGAAGCCATTCTTCGACGCGCTGATAACGCGATGTATCAGGCCAAAGCCGCAGGGCGAAATCAGATCAAGCTGGATGAAGGGTGCGAAAAATCGCTGTCGTGAAGGCAGCCAGAAAAATCATCGGGTAATTTGATTTCCTGCCATTCTGTCCAAGCAAAAAGGGGATGACCTTTCGGTCATCCCCTTGTTTTTGTCCAGCGAACTGTAGCTCAGTGCCGGTTCTGGATTTCTTCGATATAGCCCAGCATGCCGGTCTGGATATTGCCGGCATTGCCTTCGTCGGTGTCGATGTGCATGGCCAGGCGGAAACCCGGGTTCACGCGGACGACGACATCACCGAAGATGAGTTGGCGCTCGCCTTCGATGCGGACACGAACGACATAGTTGTCGCGAACGTGGAAGCGCATGGCATCTTCCGGCGTCATGTGGATGTGGCGCTGGGCGCAGATGACGCCACGCTCGATCACCGTGCTGCCGTACGGGCCTTCCAGCGTCACGCCGGGCGTGCCGGTCAGGTCGCCGGACTGGCGGATCGGCGGCTGGACGCCGAGCTTGAATTGCTCGGTCATGGCGATTTCCACCTGGGTTTCCTTGCGTGTCGGGCCGAGAACGCGGACCTTGGCGATCCGGCCCTTGGGGCCGACCAGATGGACTTGTTCCTCGCAGGCGAACTGGCCGGGTTGCGACAGTTCATGCATCGGCGTCAGCTGGTGGCCGGGGCCGAACAACTTTTCGACATCGCCTTGTGACAGGTGCACGTGGTGGGCCGAGATTTCCACCGGGATCGGTGCCTCTTCGGCGTTGGCCGCGACCAGCAGGGCGTTGCGCTCGATGGCGCGCAGCGTTTCCCAGGCGACCAGGCGTTCATCGTCGTTGGCGACGACGAGGATGGTGACCGGCGAGTCATCGGCCGAAATGATCTGGTAGCCATCGATCCGACCGAGGTTGCGGTTCTTTTCCTCGTCGAGCTTGATGCCCATGAATTCGAGTCCCTGGCAGGCCAGGCTGCGCACGGCGGCACTGGTTTCACCGACATCGCCGGTGAAGGCCAGGACATCGATGCCGCCCATCGCCGCGACGTAGGCGCCAATGTTCTTGCGCACCTGATAGCAGTAGGCCTTGTGGGCGAGCAGGGCGCGGTGGTGACCTTCGCTGGCAGCGGTCTCGATGTCGTGGATGTCGCTGGAAATGCCGGAGATGCCCTTCAGGCCGCTTTCGCTGTTGATCAGCGTCGACAACTGTTCAGGCGACATCTTGTGCTGGTCCATCAGATGGATCATCACGGCCGGGTCGATGCTGCCCGAGCGGCTGGGCATGATCAGGCCATCGCTCGGGGTCATGCCCATCGTGGTATCGACCGAACGGCCATGGTCGATGGCGCACAGCGAGGCACCAATGCCGAGGTGGCAGGAGATGATTTCCAGTTCGCCAAGCGGGCGCTTCAGGACTTCAGCGGCCTTCAGCGACACGTAGCGGTGCGAGGTGCCATGGAAGCCGTAGCGGCGGATGCCGTGCTGCTTGTAGAGATCGTAGGGCAGGCCGTAGAGGTAGGCGTAGGGCGGCAGCGTCTGGTGGAAGGCGGTGTCGAACACGGCGACTTGCGGCACGTTCGGGAACTGCTTGATGGCGACGCGGATACCGGCGACGTTGGCCGGATTGTGCAGCGGTGCGAAGAGCGCCAGTTCCTCGATCTCGGCAATCACGGCCGGCGTAATGACGACCGAGCTGGAGAAACGGTTGCCGCCATGGACGACGCGATGGCCGACGGCGGTGACGTCTTCCGGATGGAAGGTAAAGGCCTCGCCGAGCAGGGCGGTGGCTTCCTGCATCACCTTGAACAGGTCGGACAGCTTGAACGGCGCGTGCTCCATGGTCTTCTGCTGCGGCCCAACCATGACCGTGATCAGCGTTACCTGCTGGTCGGCATGGTCGATGATGCCGTGCACGTCAGCGCCGGATTCCTCGGTGTCGTAGATGCCGAAATGGATCTGGCTGATGCCGACGTTGATGACGACGACCTTGCCCGGCTGGTTGGTGGTCAGCGACAAGGCATAGGGATCAGTCGAGCGGGTGATGGCATTGGCCTGGGCGGTGACCAGGTCGACCGACATGGCGCGGGTGCGTTCGGCGAGCAGGCGGGACAGATAGCCGACCGCCTTCGGGTTGGTCAGGATGTGGGTATTGAAGACATCCTGCGGGATCATCAGCACGAAGCAGCGATTGCCGGCGATGACGTCGGCGACGATGCGGTCGCCGGTGAGCAGGGACATCACGCCGAAGACATCGCCGACGCCCAGCTGAGTGATCACGGCGCGGGTGCCGGTATTGTCGGTCATCGAGATCTCGGCATGGCCGCTGATCATGACGCCGATGAAACGGCCTTCGTCGCCGGTTTCGAGGATGGCCTCGTTGCCCTCGTAGGTGGCCAGTCGGGACTTGATGACAATTTCCTCGACCTTGTCGGCCGGGAAGTTTTCGAACAGGCGAACCTGCTCGAGGAAGAAACTCTTCAGATCGATTTCACTCATGCTGTTTCTCGCTTGGATCGCGTTATTTTATGCGCCAAAGACTACCATTTTGTTGCGATGCAGCAAAGTGTGGTTTTTACTGAGGGGGCGCGAATTGTGGCGTTTTGACGAAAGCGGGAATCCGGAAAATCGGTGCGCCGGATTCCCGCCTGTGCAGGTTAGATGCGAGGGTTGTGGCGCCTCAGCCCTTGCACTTGCCTTCCGCTGCGGGGCGGTCGGCGACCAGGGGGCGCAGGACCGGTTCCATTTCCTTGAGAATCTGGACCGCCAGCGCCGAGGTGAAGTCGTAGCCGGCCGCTTTTGAACCGGGAACGAAGGCGGTAACGACCCCGTAGAAACGATCGCCGATGTAAAAGGCGAAGGTTGCGGCGCGGTTCATCACTTTGGCGCTGCGCACCCCACCATCGGCACCGATGACCTTGGAGCGGTGATCGCCGGTGCCGGTCTTGCCGCCGACGGCCAGCGGCTTTTCTTCTTCGTCCCGGTAGGCGTCCTTGATGCGGCGGGCCGTGCCGCTATTGACAACCCGGAGCAGGGCGCGCCGGGTGACCTGGGCGACTTCGGCCGGCATGACCCGTTCGCCGGCTTCGGGCTGGCGCTTGAGGCGTGTCTCGAAGGGCGTGTCGGTGGCGAACTGGAGGCCGTCGATGCGCACCGTCGGGCGACGGACACCGTCGTTGACCACGATGCCCATCAGTTCGGCGAGGGCAGCCGGCCGGTCGGCCGAACTGCCGATCGAGGTGGCCAGCGAAGGCACCAGATGTTCGAACGGATAGCCGAGGCGCCGCCATTCTTCGGCGATGCGCTCAAAGGCGGCGACTTCGACGACGATGTCGATGCGGACCTGCTGAGCGTGCTTGAAGCGCGGCGCGAACAGCCATTTCGAGGCATCGCGGCGGGCCTCGACGCTGGCCGAGACGATGTCCTTGAGCGTAGCTTTCGGCTCGGTCTGCAGATGGCGGACCAACCACAACTCCAGCGGATGGACGCGGGCCAGATAGCCCTGGTCGGCCAGGTTGTACTGGCGGGTGGCATGGGCATCAAACTGGCGGCGCAGGCCGGCGTCGGTGCCGGCCTTGTCGCCCAGCTGCTTGCGCATGAAGGCGAGGAAGCTGGCGAAATCGCTCTTCGGCAGCACGCTCAGGTAAGCCGCAGCCTGTGGCACGGGCCGGGCCGGGACCGAGTCGCTGAGCACTTCCAGCCGGTCCTCCGGTGCCACATCGCGGTATTTGTGCCAGTAGGTGCGCAAGAAGCCGAGGCCTTCGCGTTCGGCAAAACGGTTCAGGAAGGCCTGCCGGGTCTCGTCGTCATCCTTGTCACGCAGTCCGCGGGCCGGGGCGTCGACCGCTTCATAGGCGTGATAGTGGGCGACATCGTGCATGATCCGGACAAAAACGAGATTGACCGACTGCTCAAGGGCGCCGGCGACGGTTGGCGTCTGGCCGTCGTCTTCATGCTTGAAATTGCTGAAACGGTGGATGCCGCCGCCGGTGAAGAAGGTTTCACCCGGGCTGGCCGAATAACGCCGCTCCATGGCCGCTTCGAGCAGTTCCTGCAGGGGCATTTCCGGCTTGGCGCGCAAGCTGTCAATGGCCCAATTGCTGAGGCGGTCGGCGGGATGGCGGGGCAGCTTGGCCAGTTCTTCCGGCGGCAGCTCGGCAAAACGCTTGTGCAGGTCGGCGACCACCAGCAGGTAGGAAACCAGCGTCCGGAACTTGGCGCTGGAACCGAGATCGAGCTTGGTGCCAGCATTGATGTCCAGCGGCTGGTTCAGGTTGTCAGCCTGGATGCGCAGGACGTTGGCCGTCGGCGTGCGCTCGTAGAGGGTGAGGCTGTAATTGACCTGTTTCGGGTCACCCTTGGCGAGTAGCCGAGCTTCCTTGAAGCCGGCGCAAGCCAGGAAGGCCGGGTCGGCGAGACGGTTCAGGATCCGCGTCACCGCCTGCTGGCTGGGGCCGTCGAGCGTGCTGTGCGCGGCCAGATCGAAGTGATCGAGGGCATAAAGGTTGTCGACATCGAGGAGATCGCCAAGCGTGCCGCGGATCTCGTTGACTGCCTTGCGCTCGACGAATGAAACCTCCTCGCCGGGCAGGGCCTGGCGCAGCGGATTGATCTGCACCCTGAGTGCCGCCTCGCGCAGGTCTGCCGGAATCAGCTGGTCTTCGGCCAGCAGGCGGATGTAGCTGTCGGTCAGGGCGTTCAGGCGGCCCGTGGTATCGCCGAGCAGGCCGGAAGGCCGGCGCTGGGCGACGAACAGCGAGAGCGCCTGCTTGAAGGCGGTCGCCCGCTCGGTCAGATCGGCCTTGGGATCGGCCAGCAGTTGGTTGATTTTGGCGAATTCCTGCCCGTACCAGGCCCAAAGGCCATCGCCCAGGCCATTGACTTCGCCGTAGCCGGGAATGCCGCCGAGCGGCACCGAATTGATGAAGTCGAGCACGATGCGGCGGCGGGCCGGCATCGTTTCCTCACCGTCCTGATAGGCGCGCAGGGCGGCCGACATCATCTGGTGATATTTGTCGTCGGTGTCACGCGTGCGGCCGCCGGGCGAGTGGCGGAATTTTTCGATCTGTGTCGCCAGCGTGCTGCCCCCGGCTCGTCCGCCGCCGCCGAGGTGGGCGCTACGCAAGGCTTGTCCGGCCCCGACCCGGGCCAGCCGGCCCCAATCAACCGCCGGGTTGTGTTTCGGGGTGTTCGGGTCGAGCAGATCGCGGTTTTCGATGAACAGCAGCGCTTCGACCAGCACCGGCGGAATCGCCTCAAAGTCGGCGTACTGCAGGCGTGGATACTGGCTGTCGTAGAGCGGCTGGTCGTGGCGATCGAGGATGCGCAGGCCGGCCCGCGATTTTTCCCGGTAAATGGGGAAATGCCCAAGCGCGACAATGTCGCGAAACCCTTGGGATTGGCGAGCTTGCGCGTCGACGGCGAAGCCGGAATTAGTCAGGCGCGGCAGGAAAGTATTCAGCTGCGCATAGCCCAGGCGCTGCTCGTAAGGCCCGGCGTAAGGAAACCAGATGTCCTTGTTGGCGCCGGGCTCAACGGTCCACGTGGAGGTTTTCGCCAGTTCGTTGAAGTAGCGGGCCTGGAAATTCGATTCCTGCAGTTCGATCCAGCCAACCGTGCTGGCGGCGCAGCCGATGACCAGCGTGCCGAGCAAAAGATAAAGGCCCCTGCGCCGTCGCTTGGGCCGGGGTGTTTCTTGGGGGGTGAGGCTTGCCATGAGTTGGGGTCAGGACTTCTTTGAGTTTTCGATGGATATACGTCATGGTGCATTGCCTGCGGCTGTTTTAGGTGTTTCACGCGCCATGAGAAAAAAGAGCGATTAGTCATTCTGCATCAAAATACGGCCGATGGAGGTGCCCAATTGGGCTGGCTTGCCGCACAGGCAGCAGGCTGATTTTAATATGCCGAACATCCCTCAAGTCCACGTTCGATATGGTGGTGGCGATGGCGAGGGCGGTGCCAATGCGGATGCATGCGTGCTCCGTTGCTGGCCAGGAGGGGGAATATCGAAAGTGGATATGCGATGTCGATATTTTTTACAGCCTTCGTCTGGTTGTCGGCCATCGAAAAATAATACCGATCAATATCAATACCTTGCTAATTCAGGTGTTTATCTTGCTTGATCTTTGGCGTAGTTCTGTCGATGGAGAAAGATCATGTTTGCTAAGAAATTCAACAAATCGCTCAGCGTTGTGAATGGCATGATCGCTGCGATTGGTCTGTTTGCCAGCGTTTCCGCCCAGGCTGTGATGTACGGCGGTGTGGAATTCCCCGGGGGCGCCTCGTCGTTTGCCGACGCCGTCGTTTCCTATGAGCCAACGTTTGGTGGTGCTACGGGACCAGAGGTGAGCGCGAGAAATCCGCTGCAGTCGCTCGGTGTTCCAACCGGCAGTTCAGGCGTGGGTTTTGTTACCCTTGGTGATGGCGGGAGGATCACCTTAAGGTTTACCGATAATTCACTGACTGGCAGTGGTAACTCGGCCCTGGATTTGTGGATTTTCGAAGTGGGACCGGATGTCGAAGATACCTATGTTGAGATCAGTAAGGATGGCTTGAATTGGTCTGAAGTCGGCAGTGTCACTGGTTCCACGTCAGGGATCGACATTGATGCCTTCGGTTTTGGTGTGTCGGACTTTTTCTCGTATGTGCGCCTGACCGACGACCCAAGAGAAGGCGAACGGGGTAATGGCGCAACGATCGGTGCTGATATCGACGCGGTTGGCGCGATCTCTTCGGCGCCGCCGGTCACGGTTCCTGAGCCCGCAACCTTGGCACTCTTGGGCATGGCACTGGTTGCTGCCGGTTGCCAACGGCGCAAGACCAAGCGCTAGTTGGTATGTTGCAGTGAAAAAAATCCCGGCGTTGGTAGCCGGGATTTTTTCGCCGCTAATTTCTGTCGCTCATGGCATCCAGAACTTAGAGCTTTCGGTGACAGCAACCTTTTCGTCGTTGACGTCACTCACGCTGAAATTGATCGGTGTTGCGCCGGATCTGGTGGCGCCCGGTTCGGCGCTGACAATGGCGGTTTCGCTGCCGATCTCGCCGCCAGGTATGGTGACTTCGCTGTCGCTCTTGAGGTGGGCGCCTTCGACGCCGGCGATACTGATCCGGAACGTCCGGGTCTGGTCGCCGGTATTCATGATCTGCAGGCGGTAGGTGTTCTCGATCGAGCCGTCGTCCGCTTCCCGCGACAAGACGTTGCGATCCTTCAGGACATTGACCTTGAGCGGCACGCGGGTGGCCAGCGACCAGGCGGTGGCGCCCGTCAGCGCCAGCAGGATTGCCGTGTAGATGATGACCCGCGGCCGGGCTGCCCGTTTGATGATTTCCAGCGTCGAATAACGCATGCTGACCGCGTTTTCAGTCGAGTAGCGGATCAGGCCGCGCGGGTAGTTCATCTTGTCCATGACCTGATCGCAGGCGTCGATGCAGGCGGCGCAGCCAATACACTCGTTCTGCAAACCGTTGCGGATGTCGATGTCGGTCGGGCAGACCTGGACGCAAATGCCGCAATCGACGCAATCGCCGAGGCCCAGTGCCTTGGGGTCGGCTCCCTTGGCGCGTGGGCCGCGGGCATCGCCACGCGCTGTGTCGTAGGCGATGATCAGCGTGTCGGGGTCGAACATCACGAACTGGAAGCGGGCGTAGGGGCAGATCTGGCGGCACATCTGGTCGCGCAGGAAGCCGGCGTTGCCATAGGTGGCGAAGGCGTAAAAAACCACCCAGAAAGACGACCAGGCACCGGGTGACAGGGTGATCAGGTCATTAACCAGATCGTGAATCGGCATGAAATAGCCGACGAAAGTGATTCCCGTCCACAGCGAAAAGAGTATCCACGTCGCGTGCTTGGCGCTCTTGATCGCCAGCTTGCGCGGCGACCACGGCGCTGCATCGAGCTTGATGCGCTGCGGCCGTTCGCCCTCGATCAGTTTTTCAAACCACAGGAAGATTTCCGTATAAACCGTTTGCGGGCAGGTATAGCCGCACCACAATCGCCCGGCGACGGCGGTGAACAGGAACAGGGTGAACGCCCCAAGTATCATCAGCAGCACGAGATAGATCGTGTCCTGCGGCCAGAGCACCAGGTCGAAGAAATAGAACTTGCGGGTATCGATGTCGAACAGGATGGCCTGGCGACCGTGCCAGGGCAGCCAGCACAGGCCGTAGAAAATGATCTGGGTCAGCCAGACAAAGGCCCAGCGCCAGCGGGTGTAAGGTCCGCTGATCGAACGCGGATAGACCTTGGCGTCAGGATCGACAACTGGCTTGATTTCAATGATCTTTTTTGCAGGCTGCTTGGCCATGAGTATTCCGGCGATGACCAGCTGGGCGAATTGCGCCACAGGCGGGCATAAGATATCAATAAAATGAATCTTGATGCTATCAACCAAGACCACCATAAGCAATATTTTGAATATATCTTTCAATCGACCATGCGACTGAGCGCCTTTTCCGACTACAGCCTGCGCGTCCTCATGTACCTTGGCGTGCAAAAAGACCGGCTGGCAACGATTGCCGAGATCGCCAGCGCTCACGACATTTCAAAGAGCCATCTGATGAAGGTGGTCCATCAGCTCGGGCGTGGCGGCTATATCGAGACCGTGCGCGGCAAGGGCGGCGGCCTGCGCCTGGCCCACCAGCCGAGCGAGATTGTTGTCGGCGAGGTCATTCGCCATACCGAAAACGATTTCACCCTGGCCGAATGCTTTGCCGACAAGTCTACCTGCCGGATTCAGGGCGCCTGCTGCCTGCCGGCGATTCTCAATGAAGCCCTGAAGGCCATGTTCCTCGTCCTTGACGGCTACACCCTGGCTGACCTGCTGCGGACGCCGGGCGGAGTGATGCCGCTGGCTGGCTGTGATCTGAGCGTTGGTCAGGGAAAAATGGCTGCTCCAATCAGAATGCGAAGCTGAAACCTTCGACTGCCGGGAGGAATTTCATTTCCGCCCATTTTCCCGGTTGACCGTGGTAATCGCGTTTTTTGCCGAAAGCCTGCGCTCTGTCGGATATCCGCTCTTGCGCCCGCTTGGCAGGATGTTCTGGGGGTTGCTTGATGCCGGGTTCGCTACACGGACTACGCTGCTCTACCAGTAATATTTTTATTGAAAGCGCAATATAATGCGTGTTAATACGTATTAGGTATGTAGAGCGCATTATTATGCGCGTTAAAGAATTTTATATTCGTGATATAGTGAGTCAAAAGATGCGCGTAGTTGTCTAGTATTAAAATTAAGCGCGTAATGGTGCGCCTTATGGAGTATTGATATGCAGACCAGCCATACGCTAGCCGAACTCGAAACAGTATTGGGTGAGCAGCTTAAAAAGCTCCGCTTGAGCCGAAACATTGACCAGACCCGGTTGGCCGAACGGGCTGGAATCAGCCGCCGGGCGCTGCAGAATCTGGAGGCGGGCACGGGCTCCAGTACCGCCAGCCTGCTTTCCGTGGTTCGCGCGCTCGGTCGGGAAGACTGGTTAATGCTCCTGGCGCCGACCGCCACCATCAATCCCTTGAATATGGTTCGCGCCCGCCGCGAGCGGCAGCGAGCTACGTCAGCTCGGGTGAAGTCGTCCCTGTCAAAATAAGGCAAAGACAGCCATGGCTACTCCGCCCAAGCCCCGTCGTACCCGCGCTGCACCGTACAAACACGTCGACCGTGTTGAAGTCCATCTCTGGGGCCAACTCATGGGGGCGGTCGCCCTCGACCCGAGCTATGGGTTCTATGCTTTTGCCTACGCGCCGAGCTTCATCGCCAAAGGGGTTGAACCGGCCCCCCTGCGCATGCCGCTGCGCGAAGACCCCTACATCTTTACCGATTTGCCACGCGAAACCTACAAGGCGCTGCCGGC
The DNA here is from genome assembly GCA_041909135.1 of Azonexus sp. Lineage (GTDB taxonomy): Bacteria > Pseudomonadota > Gammaproteobacteria > Burkholderiales > Rhodocyclaceae > Azonexus. The sequence continues at coordinate 80,590 of JAYREA010000007.1, forward strand.
GCTACTGAGCGATGCCCTGCCAGACGATTTCGGCAATGCCCTGATCAACAAATACATGGCCGACCGCGGTATCCCGGCCAGCCAGGTTTCTGAAATCGACCGCCTGGCCTACATGGGCAGCCGCGCCATGGGGGCCATGGTTTTCAAACCGGGGCGCGGGCCCATCCGCCAGAAGCCGACGCCCATCGAACTGTGTGACCTCGTGAACGAAGCGCGCAAGGCCGTCGCCGGGACGATAGAAGACGACGAGCAGACCGACGCCGCCCTGCGCAGCATCATCGACGTCGGCACCTCGGCCGGCGGGGCGCGCGCCAAGGCGGTCATCGCCTGGAACCGGACGACCAACGAAGTGCGCTCCGGGCAGTTCGAAGCCGGCGAGGGCTTCGAACACTGGCTGCTCAAGTTCGACGGCATCGGCAAAGATCTCGAACTCGGCGCCTCGGGTGGTTATGGCCGCATCGAGCAGGCGTACTACCTGATGGCCAGGGCGGCCGGCATCGAGATGATGGAATGCCGGCTACTCGAAGAAAACGGCCGCGCCCACTTCATGACCCGCCGTTTCGACCGCGAAGACGGCGCCGTCCGCCACCACATGCAGACTTTGTGCGCCATGGACCACCTGGATTACAAGAAGAAGGGCACCAACGCCTACTCACAGCTATTCCTGGTCATGGACAAACTCGGGCTGCCCTACGAGCAGAAGGAAGAGGCCTTCCGGCGCATGACCTTCAATGTCATGGCCCGCAACTGCGATGACCACACCAAGAACATCTCGTTCCGGCTAAAAGCCAACGAAACCTGGGCCCTGTCCCCCGCCTACGACATCACCTTCGCCCACAACCCGGCCGGCGAATGGACCAACCAGCACCTCATGTCGGTCAACGGGAAATTCAAGAACTTCAGCGAAGCCGACCTGCTGGCCGAAGCCGATCGTTTCAAGATCGGCACTGCGCCCCGGGTGATCAGGAAGGTCAGGGAGGCGATCAGGAGCTGGCCCGAGTTTGCAAGGGAAACCGGGGTGCCTGCTGCGGAGATTGGGAAGATTGGTGGCCAGCATTTGCTGCTGGCCTAGGGCTTGGTTCGAGCTCTCGCCAACAACTGGATCAGATTGCCAACCACCACGGGACGAGGTTCCGTTCCTTTTTATAGTATTTTCCGTCGTAACGCAGGGTGTGCTGCTCGATCCGGTTTTTTAGGGTCTCGGTCGGAGATTCAATGGCATTGACCTCTATTTTTGCGGTGATTTCCAAGTCCTGGAAGCCATTCGTGGCGGATTTGGCCATGCCAACAGTCAATGTTGCATCTTCCCAGAGTGCCGATGACATTGCCGCAGGGCAACCGCGGTGCCATTGCTGTTGATACATGTTCAGACTCGCGACGGGGCGCAAATTCTTTCCCTCCGGCACAAAAAGCGTCAGTTCATTGCCCCAGCGCGCCTCGCCGCAACTTGCTCCCCGGGCTGTGCTATTGAACCTTATGCCGAACGCTCTCACGTTTTCGGTAAGCTGATACCTTGCCGTATCAAGCTTCAGACTGTTCCCACCAACTTCCGTAATGGCATCCTCGTAGAACGTATCCTGAAAGCTGCTGACGACACGTTTAGTTTTTTTGTCGATGACCGAGACGAGCAGCTTTTTTTCGTATTTAACCCCCTCGTCGTAGCCAAAGACAGCCAGAAGCAGATTGGTCTTGTAGGGCCATGTTCTACAAGCGGCGGAGACGACGTTGTCGGGTGATAACCGGGTGATCTTCATGCTTTTGTTCACGGCAGCATAAGCATCGGGGCCACATTGATCTTCATCGCCCTGCGCGTAAGCGCTACCCGATAGAACGCAACAGAACATCAGGACGGCCAGAGTTTTTACTGTCAATTCCGTAACTCCTTTTGTTTAGCCGTTGATTTGCGTGGCTTGGATTCTTTTCGAGCCCAAGGGCACATTTCATTTTCGGCCGTTTTTTCCGGTTGACCGTGGAGTTCATGCTCAAGCGTTAATCCACTATCCGTCCGACATTTTAGCGTCAGCCAACAAAAAACCCGGCTCGAAGCCGGGTTCTGATGGTCCTGAGCGGGATCAGCCCTTGACGTGCAACCCGCATTCCTTGGTTTCAGGATTCTCCCACCACCGTCCCGCACGAACATCCTCGCCCGGCGAGATGGCGCAGGTGCAGGGGCGCAGCCGATGCTGGGGTAGAGCTTGCCGTGCAGGCCGTTGTAGGGCACGGCGTGCTGCTTGATGTAGGTCCAGATTTTCTTCTCGGTCCACTCCGACAGCGGATTGAATTTTTCCAGGCAGTTGCCTTCATCGTATTCACTGGACTGCACGGCTTTTCACGCATATCCGATGGAATGATGGGGGCGTTTTCATGCGCTTGGCCCAATCATTGGCCGTTCTGAAGGCAACAAATGCCAGCTACTATCACCTTCTGTATATAATCGAATGCTTAAATACATTGGCTGCGGGGCCTTTGGAGAAGCAAGATGTTGAAATTGTTGTCGATGCTCTCGAAGCATCTGGTGCGCGCCATTCCCGCTGTCATGGTGGCCGGTTTCCTGTTCGGCCTGGCCGTGCCGGTCGGCTGGCTGAAGACGCTGATCGTGCCGCTGACCTTCCTGATGGTGTATCCGATGATGGTCAGCCTGAAGCTGGCCAAGGTGCTGGAAGGTGGCGATAGCAAGGCGCAGTTGCTGGCCCAGGTGATCAACTTCGGCATCGTCCCGTTTTTTGCCTTCGGCCTCGGCCGGTATTTCTTCCCGGAGCAGCCGTATTACGCCATGGGCCTGCTGCTTGCCGCGCTGCTGCCGACCTCGGGGATGACCATTTCGTGGACCGGCTTTGCCGGTGGCAACCTCGGCGCGGCGGTCAAAATGACGGTGCTCGGCCTGATCCTCGGTTCGCTGGCTACGCCGTTCTACGTGCAATGGCTGATGGGTGCCACCGTGCCGGTCGACCTGATGGCGGTGTTTTCACAGATCGCCTTCATCGTTTTCCTGCCCATGGTCGCTGGCCATTTCACCCAGGCCTACCTGCTCAAGAAGCACGGCCAGAAGGCCTTCCAGACCGAATGGGCGCCACGTTTCCCGCCGTTTTCGACGCTCGGCGTGCTCGGCATCGTTTTCGTCGCGATGGCGCTCAAAGCCGAACAATTGGCCGCCCGGCCGGCCGAACTGCTACAACTGCTCGGCCCCTTGCTGGCGCTTTATCTCGGCAACTACCTGCTGAGTACCGTGGTCGCCAAGCTGCTGCTGCCGCGCGGCGATGCCATCGCGCTGGTCTATGGCACAGTGATGCGCAACCTGTCGATTGCCTTGGCCCTGGCCATGAACGCCTTCGGTAGCGCCAGCTCGGATGCCGCACTGGTCATCACGCTGGCCTACATCATCCAGGTGCAGTCGGCGGCGTGGTACGTCAAGCTGACCGATACGCTGTTCGGCAAAAAGCCGGCGACATAAAACCGGCCGTCAGGCTGTTGCCACTGCCTTGTCGGCCACAATGCCGCCATCGACCAGTTCGATGATCCGGTCGCAGCGGGCGGCCAGGCGCGGGTCGTGGGTGACGATCAGGAAGGTGGTGTGCTGGCGGCGGTTGAATTCGCGGAGCAGGGCGAAAACGTCGTCGGCCGAGTGGGTGTCGAGATTGCCGGTTGGCTCGTCGGCTAGCACCAGCGACGGGTTGGTGACCAGGGCGCGGGCGATGGCGACGCGCTGCTGCTGGCCGCCGGACAGCCGGTTGGCCAGGTGCTGTTTGCGGTCGGCGAGGCCGACCTGGTCGAGCAGGTGGCCGGCGCGTGCGAACATTTCCGCATCCGGCCGGCCACGGGCGACGAGCAGCGGCATGGCGACGTTCTCCTCGGCGGTGAAAGCCGGGATCAGGTGGTGATGCTGGAAGACGAAGCCGATACGCTGGCCGCGCAGGCGGGTCAGACCGGTGTCGTCGAGCTGGCCGCTGTCTTCGCCGTCGATGTGCAACTGGCCACTGCTCGGCCGGTCGAGCAGGCCGATCAGGTTGAGCAGCGTGCTTTTGCCGGAGCCGGACGGGCCGATCAGGGCGGCGAACTCGCCGCGCCGCAGCGTCAGGTCGATGCCGTGCAGGATTTCGCTTTCCACCTCGCCGCTGCCGTAGGACTTGCGGATGCCGGCCAGGTGCAGGACGCGGTCGCTGGTGTCAGCCACGGATCGCCACCACCGGGTCGAGTTGCGCCGCACGACGGGCCGGCAGCAGGGCGGAGAGGATGCCGACCAAGCTGGCGCCGCCGGCCGCCAGGGCGACCAGGCCGGGTTCGACACCGATGACGAACATCGGCGTGCCGTCCGGGTTGCGCGCCAGTAGTTGCCACAGCATCAGGAAGCTCCAGGCCAGTGCCGAGCCGAGCAACGAGCCGAAAAAGCCGACGATGCCGCCTTGCAGCAGGAAGATGCGCCGCATCTGCGCCTGCGTCGCGCCCATGGCGCGCAGGATGCCGATTTCCTTGCCGCGCTGGATGACCGAAACGACCAGCACGCTGGCGATGCCGAAGGCGACCGACAGCGCGATGAAGAAGCGGATGACGTTGCTCGACACGCGCTGCGAGGTCAGCGCAGTGACGAACTGGGCGTTGGTCTTGATCCATGAGTCGGCGGTCAGCCCGGTTTCGCCGGCGATGCGGCGGGCCAGGCGTTCGGCCAGGTCGAGGTCGTGCAGCGCCAGGTCGATGCTCGACACGCCGCCGACCAGGTCGAGCAGGCTTTGCGCCGTGCGCAGGCCGACATAGACGTTGCGGGCATTGACGCCCTTGTTGCCGAGGTCGAACAGGCCGGTGATGGTCAGCGTGTCGCTGCGTCCGTCGGCGGCGCTCAGGCGCAGCTTGTCGCCGACCTCGGCGCCGAGATCCTTGGCCAGTTCGATGCCGATCACCGCCTCGCCGGCGCCGACCCGCAACTGCCCGGCGGTCAGCCGCTCGGCCAGGGAAATGACGCGGTTGTAGCGTTCCGGCTCGATGCCGACCACGCTGATCGCCTTGTTGGCCTCGCCGCGCACGGCAAAAGCCGGGCCGGAGGCGACCGGCGACACAGCGGCGATTTCCGGCCAGGTTTCCAGACGGTCGCGCAAGGTCTGCCACTGGCCGATGGCACGCAGGCGCTGGGCCTGTTTTTGCAGGCGCAGGGCGGTGGTGTCGGTGGCCTGCTGGGGGCGGGCGATTTCCTCGGGCGGCAGCAGCGTGATGTGGGCCTGCGAGGACAGCGTGCGCTTGATCAGGTTGGCCTGCAGGCCGGAGAGCAGCGCCGACATGAAGACGATGACGGCGACGCCGACCCCGACGCCGACGATGATCAGCAGCGACTGCATCCGCCCCTCGCGCAGAAAGCGCACGGCGGCGATCCATTCGAAGGGCATCCAGGGTTTCATTGCGGCGCGGCTTTGCGGTTGGCGACCGATACCCGACGGCCTTCACCGAGCGTCGCGCTGGCCGACAGCACCGCTTCGCCTTCGCTCAGGCCATCGACCACCTCGCAGCGCCCGGCGCCGCGCAGGCCGAGCTTGACCGGCTGGCGCACGGTGCGGCCGTCACGTACCGCCATCACCCACGACTGGCCGCCGGCTTCGCGCACGCTGTCGCAGGGCAGGCTCAGGGCGTCCGGCCGGCGGGCGGCTTCGAGGTCGATGGAGACAGTCATTTCGTGGCGCAGGTAGGCCGGCGGCTGCGGCACGGCCAGGCGGATTTCGACCGAGCCGCGCAGGGCGTCGATCGACGGCGCGATGTAGCTGAGCTTGGCCGGGAAATGCTCTCCAGGGTAGGCATCGGCCGACACTTGGGCATTCTGGCCGAGGGCGAGCAGGCCGAAGTTCTTTTCGTCAATCTGCGCCGTCAGCTCGGTGTCACCGTTCGGTGCCAGGGTGAGCAGGGCCTTGCCGGGCTGCGCCGTGTCGCCCGGCTCGACGCTGCGCGTCAGCACTCGGCCGGCGACCGGGGCGCGCAGCGTGGCGTAGGCCAGGCGGGCTTCGGCCACGGCCAGCGCGGCGCGGGCCTGTTCGACATTGCTGCGGGCGACGCGCACCTCGCTGCCTTGCGGCCGGTTGTTGGCCGCCTGGATCTGCGCCGCCTGCAACTGGCTGGCCGCCACATCGCGGGTGCGCTGGGCATCGTCGAGCTGGGCCGGGCTGTAGAAGCCCTTGGTGACCAGTTCGCCGACCCGTTGATACTGGCGTTCGGCCTGGCGGGCGTTGGCCTCGGCCTGGCGCAGGCTCTGTTCGGCCAGCGGCAGGCTGGCTTCGCCGATCTGCTGCAGGCGGCTTTCGGCCTGAGCCAGGCTGGCCTTGGCCTGGGCAACGCTGGCTTGCCACTCGGCGGCATCGAACTGCAGCAGCACCTGGCCGGCGGTGACCGCATCGCCTTCGCGCACGGCAACGTTCGTCACCCGGCCGGTGATCTGGCTGGCCACCTCGACCCGCTGCGGCGTACGTACCCGGCCGCTGGCGACCACGGCCTGGCGCAGTTCCCCACGTTCGACACGGGCCACCTCGGCCCGCTCACCGCCCAGGCTGAAGTAGGCGACGGCAGCCAGGGCGGAACCGCCGAGCAGCAGGGTAAAGCGGCGTTTTCGGGGAAATTTGGCGGAAATTCCGGTCATGGCTGTTGGCTGTTTGGTGGCGGGCTGGGCTGCATGTTACGGGAAGGCGGTCGTTTTGCCTCTACAGCCGAGAAGGTTGCTTCGTTGTCTCGGGCGGCCTCGCCGCTGGTCCAGTGCAGCAGGCTTCCGGCCGGATTGTTCTGGTTGACGGTGGTGCAGGCGTCGATGCACAGGCCGCACTGCGTGCAGGAGAACATCCAGCGCTTGAGGTTGCGGGGTTTCAGGCGCATCGGGCAGACGGCATCGCAGGCGCTGCCCTGGCCCTGCTGGCAGGTAGCGCATTCACTCAGGCGCGGACGCTCGGTGCCGACAACCAGGGCACTCCGGTTGCTCATCCAGGCCAGGCTTTGCAAGATGCCAAGCGAGCAGCCGTAGCGGCAGAACAGGTGGCGGGCGAAGAGCAGTTCCAGGCTGAAGGCGAGGGTGCCGGCCGCGAGCAGCCAGACTTCGCCGGACGGCAGGGTGCCCTTGAGTAAGCTGCCATAGACGTGGCGCGGCGGCATCACATAGGTCAGCGCGGCGAGCGTGAAGACGAAACCGCTGGCGGCGGCGATGGGCAGCATGGGCAGCCAGGCACGCCAATCACGGACCCGTGGCTGGCCGTCGGGCCGAATGGAAGGCAGCGCTTTGCTTTCCCATAACGAAGGTTTGCCGGTGGCCCGGATAAACAGGCTGTTGAGCCATTCGACGATGCCGAAGTGCGGGCACAGCCAGCCGCAGTAGAGCCGGCCCCAGCGGCGGGCGGCGGCCATGAAGCCGACGAAGCCCAGCACTAGCGGCAAGATCAGCAGAAACAGGATGTTGCGTACTGCCTGGCCCGGTGGGATGCGCTTGGCCAGCAGGTCGTCGATGCCCAGGTGCCAGGGAAAGGTCAGGATGTAAGCGTGCTTCTCGACCAGGTCGTAGCGCAGCAGGTCAAAGACCGGTGCCAGGACGAAGAGGGTAAAAAAGCCGATTTGCGTTATCCGCCGCCAAGCCTGTTCGGCAGCCGGGGTCATCGGGCAACTCGCTTCAACGGAGCGACAGCCAGTAGGCCAGCAGGATCAGCCCGGAAACCATGAAAAGCCAGGCTTCGAGCAGAACGCGCCACATCCGGGGAGCCTCACGCAGTTCCATGAAATCGAGGATGACCAGACGACCCTTGACGAAGGCGATGAACAGCATGGCGACGATGGCAGCGGTGCCGGCCGCGCCGACCTCGCCGAGATACCAGGTAATGGCTGTGGCCACAATCAATACCAGCCAGGCCCGATGGGCGGGATTCTTCAGCATGTCCATGATTAGCGCATCACATAAACGAGCGGGAAAAGGATGATCCATAACAGATCGACCATATGCCAGTAAGCCGCGCCGCTCTCCAGGCCGTGCGCATCCCGGCTGGTGTATGCCCCCTTCCGGGCTTGCGCCCAGATCACTGCAAGGATCACCATGCCGAGGATCACATGCATGAAGTGAAAGAAAGTCAGCGAGATGTAGAACATGTAGAAGGTGTTGGTCGACATGCTGATGCCGGCCCCGAACTTGGCGGCGTACTCGATCACCTTGACGATCAGGAAACCGCCGCCACAAAGGAAGCCGAGCAGGATGTTCATCGGCACGGCGGGCAGATCGTCGCGATGTGCCGCCTGCACGGCGCGCACCACGAACCACGAGCCGGTGATGAGCAGGAAGGTGTTGAGCGCCCCGAGGTCGCGATTTACCGTCTGCTGGTATTCGTTGAACAGTTCGACGTTTTTTGCCCGGGCGAAAGCATAGGCAGTGAAGAACACCGCGAAGACGAGCATTTCGGACAGGATGAAGACCCAGATGGCGAGGTCGCCGGGCAGGCGGCGGGGCGCAGGGGCTTCCGAAGGCAGGGGCAGGGTGGCGGTGTGGCTCATGGTGCTCTCAGATGATGGAGATGGCTTTGTCGATGCTTCGTTTCAAGGCGTTGTTACTCCGTTCAGGCGCAGCGAATCGAGTACGATCGGCGCCTTGATGGTCAGGAAATAAGGGCCGCCTTCTGCCTTGAAGCGAAATTCCAGGGCGTTTTGTTGCGGGCAGAGGCTTTCCTCGGCAAGGGGTTCGAAACGATCGTCGGTGACCTTCACCTTGCCATTGCCGGCGACTGAAAAATCGAGGCGGAGCAGATACTCGCCCTTGCCGAGCGCGCCCAGCGGAATGAAGTAGCCGCCTTCCCGGCTATTGCGCCAGGCAGCGAGTTCGCTGGTGCCAAGTTGGTGGCCGATCCGTAGCGGGCTGGCCAGCGGGTAATGGGCGCATTGCTCCTTGGTGTGGCGGAGTAGTCCGAACAGGTTTTCCGCCTCGCTATCGGTGATGCTGCCAAGGTAGCGCTGCATGTGACCGCGCGCCTCCCTGGACCCCGTATGAAAACTGAGGCGGCCGCTACACTGACCTTCGTGGCAGTTGCCACAGACGGTATTGAAGCGCACGACGCTGGCCGTCGGAATGGGCTCGGCGCCGTGGCTACTGGCGGCGAGCAGCAGGGCCAGCGCAGCGAGGAAACGCCTGCCAGACTCAGCCATGGTGCAGCCGGATCAATGCAATGCCGGCCATGCCGAGGACCAGCATCAGGTATTGCCACTGCCGCTGGCGGCGGTCGGTCTGGCCGTGGATGCGCGGCAGCAGGTCGCCGAAGGCGATGTACAGGAAGCTGGCGGCGGACAGTGCGAGGGCGTAGGGAATAAGGGCCTGCGCTTCGGCCAGCAGGAAATAGCCGAGCAGGGCGCCGGGCAGGGTGGCCAGGGCCGACACGAGGTTCCAGCCCAGCGCCTGCCAGCGGCCCAGGCCGCTGTCGACCAGTACCGCATAATCGCCCATTTCCTGCGGCACCTCATGGGCAATGACGGCCAGCGTGGCAGCCAGGCCGACTTCCGGCGAGGTCAGGAAAGCGGCGGCAATGACGATGCCGTCCACGAAATTGTGGAAGGCATCGCCGTAGAGAATCAGGCGGCCGCGGCTGCGGCGTTCGCTGCAGTCGTCGGCGTGGCAGTGGTGCCAGTGGCTGAAACGCTCGATGGCCAGCATCAGGCCAAGGCCGCCCAGCACGCAGGCGCCGGCGACCAGCGGCGGCAGGCTGCGGTAGGCGCGCGGCAGCATGCCGAGAAAAGCGGCGGCCAGCATGCTGCCGGCCGAAAAGGCGAGCAGCAGCGGCAGCAGGCGAGCCCGCCAGCGGTCCGGGGCAGCCGCGATGCCCGCCGCGCCGGCCATGGCGCCGATGCTGCCAAGGCTGGCCAGGCCGAGAACGGCGAGTGTGGACATGGCGGATTGCGTCTTAGAAAACCAGCACCTTGCGCTGGGCTTCCAGCACGGTGCGGGCCATGGCGTCCGGCTTGGCCGGGGTGATGCCGTCCTTCAGCCTGTCCGGCGTGTTGCCGCTGTTGGGCAGGTAGAGCGCGCAGACGTTGGCGGTGGCGCCTTTCTTGATGGCGCCGTCGAGCAACTGGGCCGGGGTGACATCCTGCGGCTTGAGCTTGTCGCCGCCGGCATCCTTGAGGGCGAGGTCGCCGGCCTTGTCGCAGAGCAGCACCTGGACCTGGGCGCCCTGGCCCTGCATCTGGTTGGCGAGGACGAGGGCAATGCCCTGGGTCATCGGGCTGGCCGAGTTGAGGATGATGGTCGCGGCTTGCGGGTCGGCATGGGCGGCGGAGAAGGCCAGCAGGCTGGCGGCGGCGAAGAGGGATTTTTTCATGATGGTCCTTGGGTGGGTTGATAGTCAGGCGTTGCGCAGGGCGATGGTCCACGCTTCCATGGCCTGGTTGGCCGGCTGCATGGGGGCTTCGAGGAAGCTGATGACGAACTTGTCGCCCATGTCGGCGACGCCGATCGAGCGGGGACGGACGGCAAGCATCTGGGGGGTCGGAATGGCGAAGCCGAAGCAGAAGATGATGTCGACCGCCGCCGTCATGCCCTCGACGATGGGCCCCTCGATTTTGCGGGTGTGGGCGTAGTGGTCGAAGACGCCGATGAACTGGACTTTCGGGTTCTCGGCAATGCGCGCCCGGTAGTAGGCGACCAGTTCGTCGACGCTGCGGTAAGTGGTTTCGTTCTTGGCGATTTCGGCAACGAAGATGGGGTATTTCTCTTGGAGCAGGGTTTGTTTCATCGTGGTGCTTCCCGTGGTGAAGAATCAGTTCAGGTAATTGATTCGGATACTGGCGACGAGTGCGGCGATCTGCGAGTTGCGCAGCGCATAGTAGGTGCGGGTGCCGACGAGGCGGGAACGCAAAACGCCGCGGTCGGCCAGCTTGTGCAAATGCAGGGAGATGGTTGGTAGCGGCCGGCCCATGCGTTCCTGTATTTCGCTGACTGAAGCTTCGCCATCGGCCAGCAGGCACAGGATGCGCAGGCTTAGCGGATGGCCGAGGGCCTGCAGGCAGCGGGCAGCCGCGCCGAATTCCGTTTCGGCCTTTTGCAGGCCGGCCTGGCTGCCGGCTGCCGAGTGGCGCGCCGAAAGGCCGGTTTGAGAAGAATTGATCGCTGATTTGTCCATGGCTCAATACTTGATTTGAAGGTTGATCGGCGCCCCGTCGGCGGCCGGAAAATCGAAGGCACTGTCGTTGAAGCGTGGCGGGCCGACAACCTGCGGGTTGTTGGACAGGGCGTAGCCCTCCAGCGGAAACATGCCGAAACGCAGGTTCAGTTTGTTGTCGCCGTTGGCATCGTGATAGGCCATGAGCGCGTAACGCCCGGGCGGAATGTCGTCGAACACCAGGCTGGTCTTGCCCTTTCTTGCCGGCTGGCTCAGCAGCTTGAAGGCCCGGTCTTCCTTGCGGAAGCTGTCCGGTTCGCGGTAGAGCGACACGCGAAGATTGCCGCTGTCGTCGCGCAGACCATCGACCTGAACCGCCATTCGGGCATTGTCGGCCAGGGCCGGTTGCGCACCGAGCAGGCCGGCCAGCAACAGGCCGCCCAGGCCGAGCGGAGCGCAGAGCAGCTTAATGGGCGTGCCCATGGTCGTGCTCGTGGCAATGGTTGTTGGGCACGGACGGCAGGGCGGTCAGGGCGCCCGCCAGAAAGGCGCGCACTGCCTCGTCCGGGTTTTCCTCCGCCGTGACGACGGGCAGCACGCCCTGACTCTTCAGGCGCAGGTAAAGCCCGTTGCCCATGCTGCCTGTAATCAGGACGTTGATGCTGGCCAGTGGCGCAGCGAACTGCCGGTGGCTGGCGTGAAAGCTTTGTTCGATCGGCAACTCGATCAGGCGCTTGTCTCTGACATGGCCTTGTTCGATGTCGTAGATCCAGAAGTTGCGGCACTTGCCGGCATGGCTGGTGATCGTCTTGCGATTCTGGCTGCTGATGGCGATTTGCATGGTGTTCTGTCGTTCAGGAGAAAAGAGGGGTTGGGGCCAATGTGGTTCAGTTAGTGGAAAAACTCTTGAGCTTGTCGTTCCCGCGAAAGCGGGAACCCAGTAAATGCGTGGTGTCTGGATTCCCGTTTTCGCGGGAATGACGCTTAACTAAACCGCATTGAGGATTGGGGCAGTTATTTATGTTCAGGCCTTGTCCTGCTCGTCGCTGCCGATGAGCAGGCGCGTATCGCTCAGGTACTTGTGGGGCGGCACTTCCAGGTTGGTCGGCGCCGGCTTGTTCTTGAACACGCGGCCGGCAAAGTCGAAGGTCGAGCCGTGGCAGGGGCAGAGGAAGCCGCCCGGCCAGTCCGCACCAAGTGCCGCTTCGCCCGGCGTGAAAGCGGGGGAAGGCGAGCAGCCGAGATGGGTGCAGATTCCGATGGTGACCAGCATCTCGGGGCGACGCGACCGGGTCTCGTTGGTGGCGTAGGCCGGCTGTTGATGCTTTTCCGAGGCCGGGTCGACCAGCATCGGCTCGGCCTTCTTCAGCGCAGCGAGCATTTCCGGCGTCCGGTTGAGAATCCACACCGGCTTGCCCTGCCATTCGACGATCAGCATCTCGCCCGGGGCCAGTTTCCCGATGTCGACTTCGACCGGCGCGCCGGCTGCCTTGGCCCGTTCGGAAGGCATCAGGCTGGAAACGAAGGGCACCACGGCAGCGATGGTCAGCACCCCGCCGGCACCGACGGTGGCCATCATCCATTGGCGGCGGGTGGGGCTGGCGCAGGTGGTGAAGGATTCACCTTGGCACAGGCATTCGGACATCTCTTACTCCTCAGTGGCGGTCAGTGATGGGGATGAACTTGAGCAATTCGCGGAACTGTTCCCGGCTCAGCAAGGCCTGAATGCGGTTGATGGTGGCGATCTGCGCCTCGGTAGCGCTGCGCTTGAGTGCCGCCAACTCGTCCAGCCGTGGCTGCAAGTCGGCGAGCGGCACCGCGTTGTCGAGCAGGTCGCGGGCGATGGCCTGCTCCAGCTTTTCCGCTTGCGACAGGCGGGAAAACACCTTGAGCGGGGCTTCCGCCATCAACTCGCGCAATACGTCGCGCTGGGCATCGTTCAGGCCCAGCACCTCGGCCTTGTCGAGCGAGGTGCGCAGCAAGTGGGGCAGGTTGGCCGGCAGGATCAGCGCGTAGTCGACGGTTTGCGGCGGCTGGTGCTGGGCGTGGTCATCAGCGCTGGCCGGCTGGGCGGTGAGCAGGATGAGGCCAAGGGCGAAGATGAGCTTCTGCATGGTGCGTGTCCCGGAAGGCAAAATAAATGGAATGACCGCATTTACTTATCAATATGCGTGCCAGTCGACTGGTGAAATTAAAGCTCATAAAATCATTAGCTTATGTTGTCTGAAAAAGGCTGCTGCGGGGCTGTTTGGCAGTAAATGTGGCAGTTTTTTGGCGGTGGCAGTTAAAATGGCAGTTAACATCTGATCGGAGCGCCACCATGTCCAAACTAGAGCAGCCTCCCCGCGAACTGGTGTCCTTTCTCGAAAGCCTGAGCGAGCCGCATATCCTGTGCGACCGCAATTACCGCATCCTGGCGGCCAACGAGGCCTACCGGCAGAAATGGGTTGGGCAGCGCGAGGTGGTCGGACGCAAGTGCTATGAGGTTTCCCATCATTACCCGGTGCCGTGTGACCAGGCGGGTGAATCGTGCCCCTTGCAGCGCAGCCTGCGCTCTGGGCAGCGCGAGCGGATCGTGCATCTGCACCATACCCATCTCGGCGAACAGTTCGAAAACATCGAGCTGACGCCCATCCGCGACGACACCGGTGAAATCGCCTACTACATCGAGAAACTTGATCCCCTGCCAGTGCAGCGCAGCGAGGAACACGCCCGGGGCTTGCTTGGACGTTCGCCGCTTTTTCTGTCAATGATGGAAATGGTGGCACGCGTCGCGCCGTCGGACGCCGCGGTCCTGCTGCAGGGCGAATCGGGCACCGGCAAGGAACTGGTCGCCAACGCCATTCACCAGTTGAGCCGGCGCTCAGCCAGGCCTTTCGTTGCCGTTGATTGCTCCGGGCTGGCCGAAACCCTGTTCGAAAGCGAGTTGTTCGGACATGAGCGCGGCGCCTTCACTGGGGCTGTCACCCGCAAGGTGGGCCTTGTCGAGGCAGCAGCTGGCGGCACGCTGTTCATCGACGAGGTGGGGGATATTCCTCTGGCCATACAGGTGAAGCTGCTGCGCTTGCTTGAAACCGGCACTTTCCGCCGGGTCGGCTCAACTGAACTGCTCAAGGCTGACATCCGCGTCGTGTCGGCCACACACCGGCCGCTGGCCGACATGGTGGCTGACGGGCGCTTCCGTCAGGATTTGTTCTATCGTCTCAATATTTTTCCCATTCATCTGCCGGCCCTGCGCGATCGCCGGGAAGACATCATGCTGTTGGCCGAAGCGCTTCTTTCTCGTCTTGCGGCAGGGCGCAATCTCCGCTTTTCCCGCCAGGCCGTCGCCTGGCTGCGCGATTACGCTTTTCCGGGCAATGTGCGCGAATTGCGCAACTTGCTGGAGCGTGCCTGCCTGCTGTGCGACGGCGACGAAATCGATCTGCGCCATCTACCCGGCGCTGGGGAAAATCAATTGTTGCAGGCGCAGCCCAAGGCAGTTGGGAAAACACTATTGACCGACCAAGTCTTGCTTGAGTATTCGCGCAGTTTCCCAGGGAGCCGCAAGGAACTGGCACGTCAGCTCGGGCTATCGGAGCGCACCCTGTACCGTCGGCTGAAAGCCCTGGAAGGGTGATCTAGTCGGGGGTGCAGCGGGCGATCAGCCAGGTCAGCGCGATGGCACCGAGGGGAACCAGCAAGGCAAATGTGGGCTGGTCCAGCTTTGTCGGCACCCACACCAGAAGAATGCCGAGGCCGAGCATCATCAGGCCGGAGAGCAGCTTGAGCAGTCTGCCTTCGCGTTCGCTCAGCTTGCGGCTGCCCAGTGTGCGAACAAAGCCAATCACGATCAGCAGCAAGGGCAGGACGTAAATCAGATTGTAGAGCAGCAGATAAAGATAGTGCTGGCCGGCACCTTGCTCACGCAGGGTGAGCAGGCGGGTGAACACCATCGGGAAGCCGGCGGTGCACAGCAATTCGTAGAAATTGGCGGCAATGGCCAGCAAAACTGTCGCCACCAGCATGCTCGGTAGCCGTTCGGCCTGGAGCAGGCGTCGGCTGCGCTGGAACAACTCGGCCTTGCGCGTCTCGCTGATCGACAGCGAAGGCCCGCGCTTGAAAGCGAAATAATCCTTGATGTTGAGCGCGCCGATCAGCACCGCCACGACGCCTGCTGCCGCCGTGATCCAGGCCAGGTTGCCGACCACCATGAAAATATTGAGCCAGGCGGCCATGAAGGCAAAATAGAGCAGGCCGGAGAAGGTCACGAAAACGCCGCCGATCAGCAGCATGCGGCTACGTTGGCGTTGATGGGTCAGCAGTGACAGCAAAAAAAGCAGGACGAAAAAAGCGCAGGGATTGAAGGCGTCGAGGCTGGCCAGCAGGATAGTCAGCAACGGTAGCGATAAGGCGCCCAGATCGATCGCGCCGAGCAGGGGCAGCGACAGCGTGCGACTGGCAGCAGAGAGCGGCTGACCATCGTGGCATGCCTTGAGGCGGCCGAGTAATTGATCGATATGGTCAGGATTTTCGTTCCAACCCACCTCCATCTGGCCGCAATAAAACAGGGTGGGCACGGCCTGAGCCGTTTCGCCAAGGGCCTCGGCCATGCTCCGGAAGCGCTGCAGCGTAATGGCGGATTGGCTGATTTCATGCGTCTGCAGGTCCAGCCAAGGGTGCTCGGCGGCCAAGGCGTTCAACTGCGGCAGGGCTTCCTGGCAGTGAGGGCAGCTGAGCGACCAGAAAACATGCAATTCGACCCGGTTTTCGCACCATCCGGAGATTGGGGCGACAACCAGCATCAAGGCTAGAACGAGGGCGCGTAGAGGCATGGCTTGCGAGGTCTGGATTGCAGCTTCCAATACAGTGTAGTTCGCCTTCTGCCGCGTGGGCAGGCAAAAAGATGGCGGGGCAAGCCCCGCCGAAATTTACGCAAGTCTGGTGTCGCCAGGAGACGAGGATATTCGTCATCCGTTGCGCATCGGGTACATCTATATCAAGTAACGTGCCAGCATGGAGAATCAATTAAATATATATTAATCAGTCGCTTGCCTTTGGCATGAGCGCGGTGGGTGCTGCCGTTTGGCATTTTGGCAGTGCCATGGCAGTTTTTTGGTGGCGTGATCGATGCCATGCCAAGGAGAGTTTTGGCCGGAATTTCTGAAGAGAGCCCCGCCAGATTTGGCGGTCTTGACCGGGACATCGTGTTGCGGTGCAATCGCCAACTTGGCTAGAGGTTCGATATAAACCTGATTCCACGGTATTGATTCACAAGGTATGTGCAGCAGGGAGTGCGCTGAGGTTTCCCTGAAGAAGCCGGCGTCTAGCCGGACTTCAGTCGTGCTTGAAATGGATCAGCCCTTCACGTGCAAGCCTCACGCCCGGAATTCCGGATTTTTTCGCCGGCCGCTACGCGGCTTAACGTCGCTGGGCGAGTAAACCAACGACGAAATACCGACTTACGAGGTAGCCTTCAAATGAAGGCCGCATTCTTTGGACTCGGGGTTCTCCCACCACCAGCGGCCGGCGCGGACGTCTTCGCCGAGCGAAACGGCGCGGGTGCAGGGGGCGCAGCCGATGCTGGGGTAGAACTTGTCGTGCAGGGCGTTGTAGGGCACGGCGTTCTGCTTGATGTAAGTCCAGACTTCCTTCTCGGTCCAGTCAGATAGCGGATTGAATTTTTCCAGGCCATTACCTTCATCGTACTCACGGACGGCGAGGTTGCCTCGCGTCGCTGCCTGCTCGGCGCGCATGCCGGTGACCCAGGCCCGTTTGCCGGCCAGGGCGCGTTTCAGCGGTTCGACCTTGCGGGCGTAGCAGCAGGCTTTGCGCAGCGTGACCGATTCGTAAAAGGCGTTGATGCCGTGGTTGCGGACGTAGCTTTCGACTTCTTCGGCCTGCGGGAAATAGAGCTTCAGTTTCAGGCCGTAATGCTTGTCGACCGCGGCGATCAGATCATAGGTTTCGAGCGGCAGGCGGCCGGTATCGAGGCTGAAGATTTCGATGGGCAGCTTGGCCTTGACGATCAGGTCGGTCAGTACCATGTCTTCGGCGCCCAGGCTGTTGGCAAAGGCAGCCGTCGACCAGTTGGCGGCGATGTCGGCGAGCAAGGCTTTGAGCACCTTGGTCTTGGCGGCAACGCTGGCGGTCAGTTCTGGTGTGATGTTGAGCAGGCTGGGGGTCATCGCTTCTCTCAGGCGCGGCGGCGGAAGTAGGGTTGCGGTTGGTTGGTCGAGGCCTGGTAGGCATCGCTGAACGGCTTGAAACCGGCTTCGATGGCATAGACCACGTTCTTGCCGTCCTTCAGGGCATAGCTGTCGAAACCGACGCGCTGCATGAAGAACAACTGGTCGTGCAGCACATCGCCGACGGCGCGCAGTTCGCCCTGATAGGCGTAGCGCTGGCGGAGCAGGCTGGCCGTCGAGTAGCCGCGGCCATCGACGAATTTCGGGAAATTGACGGCGATCACGATGAAGTACTCAAGATCGGCAGCGATGTCTTCGACGCGCTCGTCCGGTTGGATCAGCAGGCCGATGCGCTTGTGGCAGGAAATGATCTCGGTCTTGCGGGCTTGCCAGACGGCGAGCGGGAAAATGACGTCACCGGCCGGCAGGGCGACCGTTTCCGGCATTTCGCCTTCAGCGATTTCGAGCGTTTTCCAGGTGTCGACGGTTGCTGAGTTGTTTTTGATCAGTTGAGCCATTATGCAGCCTCCTGCTGTGCGGCCTTGGCCTTGCCATGGGCCCGGCCTTCGTAGACGCGGTTCTTGAAGGGGTCGATACCGACGCGATCGAGGGTGTCGAGGAAACGCTCGTCGGGGTGACGGTTTTCAATATAGACCTTGATGATCTTGTCGACGACATCCGGCATTTCATCGGCGGCAAACGAGGGGCCGATGACCTTGCCGAGCTTGGCGTCGTTGCCCTGGCGACCGCCCAGCGTGACCTGGTAGAACTCGGAATCGTTCTTGTCGACGCCGAGCACGCCGATGTGGCCGACGTGGTGGTGGCCGCAGGCGTTCATGCAACCCGAGATGTTGAGGTCGATCTCGCCGATGTCGAACAGGTAGTCGAGGTCGTCAAAACGGGCCTGGATGGCGTTGGCGATGGGGATCGATTTGGCGTTGGCCAGATCGCAGAAATCACCACCCGGGCAGCAGATCATGCCGGTCAGCAGGCCGATGTTCGGCGTTGCCAGCCCGGCGGCCTTGGCCTTCTGCCAGACTTCATGCAGGTCGCTCTTCTTGACGTCAGCCAGGATGATGTTCTGCTCGTGGCTGATGCGCAGTTCGCCGAAGCTGTACTGGTCGGCCAGATCGGCCACGGTTGCCATCTGCTCGGAAGTGATGTCGCCCGGCGCGATGCCATGCTTTTTCAGCGACAGCGTGACGGCGGCGTAGCCAGGCACCTTGTGGGCATGGGTGTTGCGGGCCAGCCAGTTGTGGAAGGCCTTGTCGTCCGGCAATGCAGCCTCGCCCAGTTTTTCGTAGGCGGGTGCGGTGAAATGGGCGGCAACACGGTCGAATTCGGCTTGCGTCAGCGTCGCCGGGCCATCCTTCATGTAAGCCCACTCTTCTTCGACTTGCTGGCTGAAGGCTTCGATGCCGGTGGCCTGGACGAGAATCTTGATGCGCGCCTTGTAGGCGTTGTCGCGGCGGCCGGCTCGGTTATAGACGCGGAGGATGGCTTCGCAATAGGTCAGGATGTGCTGCCAGGGCAGGAATTCGCGGACGACCTGGCCACGGATCGGTGTCCGGCCCAACCCGCCGCCGACGATGACGCGGAAACCGACTTCGCCGTTCTGCTCCTGCAGGTGCAGGCCGATGTCGTGGAACCAGGTGACAGCGCGGTCTTCACGGGTGCCGGAAATGGCGATCTTGAACTTGCGCGGCAGGAAAGCGAACTCCGGGTGGAAGGTCGTCCATTCACGAAGGATTTCGGCCAGCGGACGCGGGTCGATCACTTCGTCGGCGGCGACGCCGGCGAACGGGTCAGTGGTGATGTTGCGCAGGCAGTTGCCGGAAGTCTGGATGGCGTGCATCTCGACTTCGGCCAGCTCGGCCATCATGTCCGGCACATCCTCGATCTTCGGCCAGTTCAGTTGCAGATTGTGGCGCGTCGTGAAGTGGCCATAGCCGCGGTCATACTTGCTGGCAATCTCGCCGAGCCGGCGCAACTGGGCTGAACTCAGCATGCCGTAAGGTACCGCAATGCGGAACATCGGCGCGTGGCGCTGGATGTACAGGCCATTCTGCAGGCGCAGCGGGCGGAATTCGTCGTCGCTCAGCTCGCCGGCTTTCCAGCGGCGGACCTGATCGCGGAACTGGTCGACACGCTGGTTGATCAGCTGGCGGTCGATGGCATCGTATTTGTACATGAAACGTCCTTGGGGTAATCGTCAGGCAAAGACCAGCTTGGTGCCGATCAGCACCAGCATGGCGGCCAGAAGGCGGCGCAGGATGTGCTCCGGCACCTTGGCAGAAATCTGGGTGCCCAGCCAGATGCCGGGCAGCGAACCGAGGAGCAGGCTGCCGAGCAGCGCCCAGTCGACGCCGCCCAACATCCAGTGGCCGAGGCCGGCAACCAGCGTCAGCGGCACGGCATGGGCCACATCCGATCCGACAATGCGGACCGGAGAAAGTTTTGGGTAGAGGAAAAACAGGGCGGCGACGCCAAGGGCGCCAGCACCCACCGAAGAGATGGTGACCAGAACACCAAGGATGGCGCCGACCGCGACAGTGATCTTGCCCAGGCAGCACTGGCGCAGCGGTGAATCTTCATGCTTCGCTGCATAGTCGCGCAGCTTGCGACCGAACAGGATGGCAATGGCGGTGAGCAGCAGCGCGAAACCGAGGCCGTTGGAAATGAGCTGGCCGATGACATTGCTGCCTTTCGGCAGTTGCGACAGGATATAGACCGTAATGGCGGCAGCCGGAATGCTGCCCGCGGCCAGGCGGCCGGTGACGGCCCAGTCGATATGGCCTTTCCTGCCGTGCGCCACGGTGCCGCCCGCCTTGGTCATCGCTGCATAGAGCAGGTCGGTGCCAACGGCCGTGGCCGGTGGCACGCCGAAGAGCAGCACGAGCAGCGGTGTCATCAGCGAGCCGCCGCCGACGCCGGTCAGGCCAACAATGGCACCGACCGCAAAGCCGGAAAGGGTGTAGAGATAATCCATGGCGCGCATGTTAACAGCGGCTATTTGAAACAAAAAGAATATTGAGTTAGATTGGTATAGCTTTTAGTTATTAATAAGGAGTCGCTAGTCCTTAGCGACCGGCATTTTGCTAACAAGCAGTGACCAGGGGCCCGCAACTGAAATGAAACTCCAACAATTGCGTTACATCGTTGAAATCCAGCGTCAGGGCTTGAATGTCTCCGAGGCGGCCGAGTCGCTTTACACCTCCCAGCCAGGCATTTCCAAGCAGGTCAAGTTGCTGGAGGAGGAGTTGGGGGTGGCTATTTTCGAGCGCAGTGGCAAGCGTTTCACCGGGGTGACCGAGCCGGGCAAGGTCGTGCTGGGCATTGCCGAACGCATCCTGCGCGAGGCGGAAAACCTGAAGCGGGCGAGCGGCGAGTTTGCCTCGGGCGATACCGGCCGGCTGGTTCTGGCCGCAACGCACACCCAGGCCCGTTACGCCTTGCCTATTGTGGTCCGCGATTTTGTTGCCCAGCACCCCGACGTCAAGCTCGAAATGCACCAGGGCAGCCCGACGCAGATTGCCGAGTGGGTGGTCGCCGGGGAAGCCGATATTGGTATTGCCACCGAAGCGCTTGATCAGTATCCCCAGTTGATTACCTTGCCGGTGCGTCAGTGGACGCACTGCGTGATCGCGCCGGCCGGGCACCCCATTCTGCAATCCCAGCCGCTGTCGCTGAACGAACTCGCCCGCTGGCCGTTGATCACCTACGACACCGCCTTTACCGGCCGTTCGCGGATCAATCGGGCTTTTGAGCGGATTGGCGCGCAGCCGAATGTCGCGCTGACCGCCCTCGATGCCGACGTGATCAAGACCTATGTCAGCCTGGGCCTCGGTCTGGGCATCATTTCGGCGCTGGCTTTCGATGCGCAGCGTGATACCGGACTGGTCGCCATCGACGCCGCTCACCTGTTTGAATCCAACACCACCCGGCTGGCCCTGCGCCGCGGCACCTACCTCAGGCGTTACGACTACGATCTGATCGCCCTGTTTGCCCCGCATTTGTCCCGGCATGTCGTCGAAATGGCCATGCAGGGCGGTGGTGACGAATATCAGCTATGACTTTAGTTATATTTCCAGTGCTGCTATTCACAGGTAGTCTGCCGCCAACCGGAGGCTTTTAATGAACGCAGTCGCTGAAGAAATGCCGTTGCAGAGCATGCTGAACGGGGTGGATATTCCCCCTTGTCCTGCCGTATTGATCGAACTCGATGCCGAGTTGAAGAAAGAGGTGCCGGATCAACGCGAAATTGCCCGCCTGATCAGCCAGGATGTGGCGCTGGCCGGGCATGTGATGCTGATCGCCAATTCGCCGGCCTTCTCGACCGGGGGCAAACTGGTTTCCATCGTGCAGGCGATCAACGTGCTGGGCATGCAGAGCATCTTCAGTCTGGTGGTCTCGCAGTTGCTGAAACTGGCGCTGGCCGGCGATCAGGATGCCGCGATGGATCGTTTCTGGGAGAGCTCGGCGCAGACGGCGCGCGTCTCGGCCGAACTGGCCAAGCGCTTGCGCTGTGTCCGGCCCGATGTGGCCTATACCTTCGGCTTGTTCCATGACTGCGGCATTCCGTTGCTGATGAAGCGTTTTGCGCAGACCAGGGAAGTCCTGGCGACCGCCAATGCCGCCGAAGACCGCGGGTTTACCGACGTTGAAGACGCCATGCTGGGAACCAACCATGCCGTTGTCGGCTACTTCCTGGCCAAGCGCTGGCACCTTGCCGACTTTGTCGCCGAAGGGGTGCTCTATCACCACGATTACAGTGTATTGGCCAAGCCGGGCAGTGTTTCGGACACGGCGCGCGCCCTGATTGCCGTCTGCGTCCTGGCCGAGCACATCATTCGTCTGCATGGCAGCGGCAATGGCGAGCAGGAGTGGGACAAGGCGGCGCCGAATGCCTGCGCCTTCTTCAATCTGTCGCTGGGCGCCGTCGACGATCTGATCGACGACCTGATCGACTGGCTGGACTGAAGTCAGGGATCGTCGGCCAGTCCCGCGGCAGCATCTGCTACGGCGCTTTCCGCATGCGCGGCGCGGTATCGCGCAGGATCAGCGATGGCGTCGAGAACGGGGCCAGCCGTTCGAGAAAGTCGAGCAGCTCGAGAACCGGGGAGTTGCGGAAGAACGTGGCGCTCGGCGTTTCTATCCACAGGCGGTCGGCGTAGACGTGCAGCTCGTGTGGCCGGTCGCCGAAGCCATCGCCGTCCAGATCGAAGCCCTCGTAGGTATCCCAGCTATTGCCCCACCACGTGTCGTTCATCGGGTCGCCGTCGCCGATGATGGTGACCGGCCACAGGTTGCTCTTGAAGGTATTGTTGATCGCGATGTGGCCGCCCTTGGCGCCATAGAAATAAATGCCGGTAATGTTGTGGGCGATCACGTTGTTGATGAAGACGATGCGGTTGATCGCATCCATCGGCGAATCGGCCATGATGCCGTGGGCGCAATGGACGATTTCGTTGTCGATGATCAGCGCTGCCGAGGTCTCCTTCAGTGCGATGCCGGCGCCCGAGGCATCCATGGCATGCAGGATGCGATTCTTGCGAATGAGCAGGCCATCCGAATTCAGCGCGATGATCCCGGTCGAGTTCTTTTCCAGCACATTGCGCTCGATCAGGCTGCGATGCGAGAAAAGCAGATTGAACGCCCGCCGACTGTCGCGGATGGTGTTGCCGGTATAGCGGTTGTGCGGCGAATTGCTGATGGTGATGTCGCGTATCTGCGCGATGTCGTTGTTTTCGATACGGTTGCCAGTGCTGTACCAGAGGCGAACACCATCGCCGCGGTCGGCCGAATCGACTGCCCGGCCGCGGATGCGGTTGTTGCGGACGATGCTGTCGCTGGTCCGGTGCAGCGAAATGCCGAACAGCACATCTTCAATGACGTTGTTTTCGAACAGCAGCTCCTTGCCCTCCGTCACCATGATGCCGCCGTCGATCGCATCGTGGGAGTCGCCGCTGCCGCGCAGGGTCAGGCCGCGCAAGGTCACCCGGTCGGCCTTGATGGTCAGGACGGTTCCTTTGCCGCCGGCGTCGATGATGACCTTGCCGTTGCCTTCCAGTGTCAAGGGTTTGTCGATCGTTGCCGGGCCGCGGTAAGTGCCGGGCGGCAGGCGCAAGGTCGTACCCGGTAGCGCGGTGTCGAGCCAGGCTTGCAATGATTGGTCGGCGAAGGCTGTGAACGAGAGGCACAAGCCGAGCAGGGCGAGGATGAAACGAAAGCTCATTTGGCCGGGATTAAGCCATCACAGCAGGATTTTTGCCTCGACCTGCATCAAGTTTTCGCCAATGTCGGGGCCGACTATTCCCAGTATTCCGTGACTTCGCTCGCCCAGGCGGTGGCGGCCAGGAGGGCCCGGTTGACGCCGTCCGGGTCGACCCCGGCTGCCCGGGCCGTGCTTTCCATCAGCGGCGGATTGAAAGCCTCGCTGGCTTCGGCAATCGCCAGCAGCGGGGCATAAGGGCCGCTCCGTTCCAGCAGGGCCTGACGGATGTCCATGGAGATCGGAATATCGTTCAAGGTTTCGGCCAGCGGTCGGCGGAGCAGACGATCGAGGCAGGAGAAAATCCCGGTCAGGAACAAGGCGTCGTGCGCTTGCCCGGGCATGCTTTGTTCGCCAAGCACCTCCATCAGACGGCCACGGGTCAGGGCGTTTTCAATCATCAGCCAGTCGCCGAGATGGGGGTCGCGGACCGAGAAAAGCAGGACAGCCACCCAGCGGCTCAGGCGCTGGCGACCGAGAATGACCAGGGCCTGCTCCAGCGAGTCGATCTGGCGGGTCAGGCCCAGTGCCGGCGAGTTCAGGTAGCGCAGGATGCGGAAGCTGAGCAGCGGGTCCTGTTTCATCGCTGCGGCAATTTCAGGCGTTTCGGCGTCACCCTGAACCAGGCGCAGCAGGTTGAGCAACTGGGCCTTGTGCGGGTCGCCGCTCGTTTCGTTCTCGAGCTTGGGCGCCGATTCGGCAAACTTGCCATGGAAATTTTCAAAGTGCCACTGGTGGCAGAAAAGATGATCGTCGAAAGTGTCGATATTGCAGGCAAAAAGCCGGATTGGCTGTTCCCGTCCGCCAGAGCGGATGGCTGCGGAAAAATCCCGCACGGCATTGGCTTCGTTGCCGCCGACATCGATCGCTGCGTAATCGACCTGCTGGATGACCTTGGCAAAGGCGCGATGCTTGGGCTGGCGGAAAACCCCGACCTGAAGGCCGCGCTGGCGCAGTTGGCCGATTGCTTCGCAGACCATGTCGGCTTCGGCGTCGGCTGCCAGCTGGATGAGCAGAACGATGTTGGTCTTCTTCAGGCGGTCAAGTGCCGGAAGATCCAGGCTGGACGAGCTGAGCGGGATGAAGGCGAGGCTGGTGTTCCAGGCCTCGGGGCTGGCATTCAGGGTGTCGAGCAGGGTCTGGTCGAGGCTGCGTTGCTTGCTGTCGTCGGCATTGGCCGGCACGCTCGATTGTTGCAGGCGAAAGAGATGGCCGGACAGCCGGTTGCTGCGGTCAAAAACCGCCTCGCGGCGAAGAAAGGGGACATCCCTGACCGGGCGGGTCGGGGCATTGGTCGATTCGGCTGAGGCTTTGCCCTCGGTTTCGGGCTTTTTGCCGAACAGTTTTTTCAGGCTGTTGAACACGAATCCCTCCCCCCAAATGAAAAATGCCCACCGCAGGGTGGGCATTCTCGCATGCTCGGTAAAGGTTTAGTCGACCTTGGCCTTGCCGCGCAGTTCCTTGACCAGGTTCTCGACCTGCTGCTGGCTGGCGCGCTGTTGCAGTTGCGGCTTGACCTGATCGAACGGCGGCGGGGTCATCGGACGCGAGTCGTCGAGCTGGATGACGTGGTAGCCGAAATCGGACTTGACCGGGGCCTTGGTGTATTCACCCTTCTTCAGCTTACCCAGCGCTTCGCCAAACGGCTTGACGTAGGCGTTCGGCGAGCTCCAGCCGAGTTCGCCGCCCTTGTCCTTGGAGCCCGGATCCTTGGAGGCCTTGGCCAGTTCGGAGAATTTCTCGCCCTTGTCCAGCTTGGCGATGATGGCCTTGGCGTCTTCTTCCTTCTCGACCAGCACGTGGCGGGCCTTGTATTCGGTGCTGCCGAGATTGTTCTTGATCAGTTCGTACTCAGCCTTCAGCTGGGCCTCGCTGATCGGATGTGCCTTGACGTAGTCCGACAGGTAGGCGCGGATCAGAACGGCCTGTTTGGCTAGCTCGATCTGGCCCTGGATGTTGGCGCTCTTGTCGAGGCCCTTCTTCTTGGCTTCCTGGGCAAGGATTTCGCGACGGACCAGTTCTTCCTTGACGGCACCTTGCAGTTCTGGCGAATCCGGGGCGCCTTGAGCCTGCTGTTCGGCGATGAAGGCGTTATAGACGCTTTGCGAGATCGGCTGGCCATTGACGGTGGCGAAAGCCTTGGCCTTGTCGGCAGCGAGAGCCGGAGCGGAAACGATGGCACCGGCGACAAGCAGGGCGGCCAGGCGGGAGAGTTTGAACATGTATCTATCCTTGGATGGAGGGAATAACAGAAAAATTATACTTCGCCGGGCACTTCGGCGCAGATGCTGAGCGCATGAATCCGGCCACGCATCAAGTCACCTGCCGCATCATAAATGATGCGGTGACGGGCTATGGTACTTTTACCGGCAAATACCTGTGCAACAATTTGTAACTGGTAATGACCGCCATCGCGAGCCCCGGCATGGCCGGCGTGGCGGTGCGAGTCATCGACAATGGTGATCGATTCAGGTTGCAGCACGGCCAGGCGCTGGCGCAGCAGGGCGACGGTTTCAGCGCTCACGCCGGCAAGGCTTTCTTGAACGGTTTGATGGTGACTTTTTCGTACACACCGGCGGCAATGTAAGGGTCGGCATCGGCCCAGGTTTGGGCGGCAGCCAGCGAGGCGAATTCGGCGATGATGATGCTGCCGGAAAAGCCGGCCGGGCCGGGATCGGGCGAATCGATGGCCGGGCACGGGCCGGCCAGGATCAGGCGGGCTTCGGCCTGTAGCGCCAGCAGACGCTCCAGGTGGGCGGGACGGGCGGCGAGGCGCTTGTCCAGCGTGCCGGACTTGTCTTCGGCAATGATGGCGTAGAGCATTATTTTTCTTCCTCAACGTATTTGGACAGCAGCATGCCCTGGCCGAGCACGAAGACGAGCATCAGGCCCATGCCGCCGAACAGTTTGAAATTGACCCAGATATCGGTCGGGAAATTGAAGGCGACGAACAGGTTCAGCGCGCCCATGAGCAGGAAAAACCCGATCCACGACAGGTTGACCTTGCCCCAGACGGGCTCGGGTAGCGTCAGTTGCTCGCCAAGCATGGCCTTGATTGGATTCTTTTTCAGGATAAAGGCGCTGAACGCCATGCTGCCGGCGAATACCCAGTAAAGGATGGTCGGTTTCCACTTGATGAAGGCTTCGTTCTGGAAGGCCAGCGTCAAGCCCCCGAAGACGACGACGAGCACCAGACTGACCCAGAGCATCTTGTCGACCTTGCCGTGCCGGAAGTGCACCCAGATGATCTGGGCGATGGTGGCGGCGATGACGACGACGGTGGCGAGCAGCACCGGTGCCACCTTGATGTCGGGCGGGGCAGAGCCAAGCAGTGCGCCCATCCAGCTGGCGGCAAGTTCAGGGCTCTTTTCCGCATATTTGAACGTGGCGAAAAAGAGGATGACGGGGAAGAGGTCGAAGAGCAGTTTCATGGCGGGGCATTATATACTGCCGAAAACAACTGATCCGCAAGCAAGAGAGCTCATGCATACCGTCCTGATCATCGATGACAGCGACATCAATCTGACCCTGATCAAGGCGCTGGTGCTCAAACTGGGCGACTGCACCCCGATCCTGTTCGACAAGCCGATTGCCGCGCTGGAATGGTGCCGCGAGAATGTGCCCGATCTGGTCATTGTCGATTACATGATGCCGGACATGGATGGCCTCCGATTCATTAGCGCTTTTCGTGCGCTGCATGGGCGGAACGAGATTCCGGTGCTGATGATCACGGCGAACGATCAGAAGGATATTCGCTACGATGCCCTGCTCGGCGGCGCCAACGATTTCCTGACCAAGCCGATCGATCGCATCGAGTTTTCGGCCCGCGCCCGCAACATGCTGTCGCTGCGTACCGGGCAGAAATTCCTGGCCGATCGTGCCGAGCATCTCTCGGCACTGGTTGAAACGAGAACCGCCGAGATTCGCGAACGCGAAAAAGAGTTGATCTTTCGTATTTCGCGCGCTGCCGAATTCCGCGATCCGGAGACCGGGGCGCACATCCAGCGCATGGCGCACTATTCGCAGATCATTGCCCAGGGCCTGGACCTCAGCCCCACGACACAGAAACTGGTGCTCGAAGCAGCGCCGATGCACGATGTGGGCAAGATTGGTATTCCGGATTACATCCTGCTCAAGCCGGGCAAGCTGACCCCGGAAGAGTTCGAGGTGATGAAGGGGCATTCGCGGATAGGCCACGAATTGCTCAAGGATAGCCGTTCAGAAATCATGCAGGCCGGTGCCGAGGTGGCCATTTCGCACCACGAAAAATACGACGGCAGCGGTTATCCATTTGGCCTGAAAGGTAACCAGATTCCGCTGTTCGGGCGGATCGTCGCGGTGGCCGACGTGTTTGATGCGCTGACTTCCGAGCGCCCGTACAAACGTGCCTGGTCGCTGGACGATGCCTGCCGGTTTCTCGAGGACGGGCGTGGCAAGCATTTCGACCCGCTGTGCATTGAAGCTTTCCTGGCGGGCTGGGAACAAATTCTGGAAATTCGTCAGCGCTTCCGCGACGAGGAAATTCCGCAGATCTGAACATGATGGCAACGCGCGCTGCTCAAGGTAGCGAGTGTGAAATGGAGAGAAAAATGGCGCAAGCTTTCGTTTTGGACCGGGAATCGATTCTTGAGCGCCTGGGTGGTGACGAAGATATTTATTCGATGATGGTCGATATGTATCTTCAGGATGTCGAGAACAACTGTGCCGCCATCGCTTTGGCTTTTACGGCCGGCGATGCCTTGTCGCTGCAGCGTGAGGCACACACCATCAAAGGCTTGCTGGCGACGTTTTCGGATGACGCCGGGGCTGCCGATGCCATGGTGGTTGAGAAGCAGGCAAGGCAAGGCGATATCGCCGGCCTCGGCGATGCGGTTGCCGGTCTTCAGCAGCGCTTGCGCGAAGTTGCGACGGTGTTAAGCATCCGGTAAGTGCAGGAAACCGGCGGCGCCCATGGTGCCGTCCTGCGGCCCGTGCGGCACGACACCGAGCAGCGGCGCCGCAATCAGTGTTTTTAAAGTGGCCAGATTTTCATCGAAGCGCGACATTTGTGGATCGATGCGGTTGGCCACCCAGCCGGCCAGTTTCAGGCCTCGGCGGGCAATCGCTTCTGCCGTCAGCATGGCGTGATTGATGCAGCCCAGTCGCATACCGACGACCAGGATGACCGGCAAGGCGAGTTCGATCGCCAGATCGGCTGTGCCGTAACCAGTCCCCAGCGGTACGCAAAATCCGCCAACCCCTTCGACAATGACCAGATCGGCTTGCAGTCGCGCCTGCTCGCAGGCGGCCTTGATCGGCTCGAATTCAATGGACATGCCTTCTTCTGCCGCGGCAATGTGCGGGGCAATGGCCGGCTTGAAGCAATAGGGATTGGTGATTTCCCGCGCCAGTTCGACATTGCTGGCGGCGCGGATGGCTTCGACGTCATCGTTCAGTCCGGCGGCATCGGTGCCGGCGGCAATCGGTTTCAGCCCGACCGCCTGCAGGCCATCCAGACCAGCCCGCTGGAGCAGGGCGCAGGTGATGAAGGTCTTGCCGATTTCGGTATCGGTGCCGGTCAGGAAGTAGGCTTGGCTCATTTTCGGGCGTAGAGGTAAATCACATCGTAAGTCAGCGGCAAACCGGCTGGCACGCGGAGTTGTTCGCACGCCGCTTCGGCACGCTGGAAGCTGGTGCGGCTCATCAGGCTGGTCCGCCGACCGTCGCCGAGTTGATTGGCGCCGATCGCCTTGACGGCGCGGAGCAGGGTTTTGAAGTCGGCGTAATGGGCGATTTCGGTACTTTTCTTGATCTCGATGGCGGCCAGTCCGGCAGCGCTGGCTAATTGCCGGATTTCGGCCGGGCTATGGAAGGCCAGTGTGTGGCGGTGCTCGTCGACGTCGGCAAAGGCGTGACGCAACTCATGGAAGGTGGCGGGGCCGAGGCTGGCCAGGGCAACAATCCCGCCCGGCCGCAGGGTACGCTGCGCTTCACGTAGCGCGATCGCCAGGTCGCACCATTGCACAGCGAGGCTGGACCAGTACAGATCCAGGCTGTTGTCCGCCAGTGGCAGGTGTTCCAGGTCGCCGGCTACCCGGCAGCACGGTAAAGAAACCCGCTGCAGCATGCCGGGTGAAAGGTCGAGGGCGACCCTGTGCGCTTCCGGAAAGCGGGCTTGCAGGTCGGCTTGGGCATAGCCGGTGCCGCAACCGGCATCGAGCAGGCGGGCCGGGGCGATGTCCGGCAGATCTTCAGCCAGTCGGACGCAGATGCGGCGCTGGATGGCAGCGGCGCTATCGTAAGTTGGAGCGGCGCGTTCGAACGACTGCCGGATGCGCGCCTTGGAAGGTCTGGTACCAGCCTTCGGTTTTATGGCACTAGTCATTGAGGAAGCGACGTACCGTGGCGATGAAATCATCCGGCCGGGAAATGAAGGGGGCGTGTGCGCAGTCAGCAAATGCTTCCAGTTGCGCCCCGGGAATCAGGGCGGCCAGCGCTTCAGCGGCGCCAAGCGGCATCAGCGGATCGACCGCGCCGTGGATGAGCAGGGTCGGCGCCTTGACCTGCGGGGCAAGGCTGCGCAGATCAATGTCGCGCAACCAGTTGAGGCCGGTGGCCAGCACTTCGCCGGCCGGGCGCGGGTCGGCCAGCGCGAGCAGTTCGAGCGTCACGGCCTTGGCGCGGGCATCGCCGCGGTTGAAGCCGCCGACGAAGCGCGGCAGCATGGCCTCGACATCGGCGGCAATGCCGGCCGCGAACTCGGCCAGCATGTCGGGAGGCATGGCATGCGGCCAGCCGTCGCGCTGGACGAAGGAAGTGGTGCCAGCGACGAGAATCAGCTTGCCGACCTTGTCCGGGTGGCGGGCGGCAACAGCCAGCGCCAGTTGGGCGCCGAGCGACCAGCCTGCCAGCGTGGTGCCCACTTGCAGGCGAGCCGCGATGTCGTCAGCAGCGGCATAAAAGTCAGCGATCAGCGGTGCGCTGCCATAGCCGGGCAGGTCGAAAATTTGCCCGTTCAATGCATCAACCGCAGCATTCAAGGGCGTACGGCCGACGCACCAGCCGGGCAGGAAAACGAGGGGAGCGCTCATGCGAGTTCTTTCAAGGCAGTAATCAATTGGGCTATGTCAGCGTCGGTGTGGGCTGCCGAGACTGAGATGCGTAGCCGCGCCGTGCCTTTCGGTACGGTCGGCGGGCGAATGGCCGGCACCCACAGATCGCGCTCCCACAAGGCTTTCGCGAGGGCGACGGCGGCCTCGTTGTCGCCGACGATCAACGGCTGGATGGCGGTCAGCGAGGGCAGCAGCTTTAGCGGCAGGCCGGCCAGGCCGTCGCGCAACTGGCCGATGCGGGCCATCAGGTTGGCGCGCAGGGCATCGCCATTGGTGATCAGTTGCAGACTTTTAGAGAGTGCGCAGGCGACGGCCGGCGGTTGGGCGGTGGTAAAAATGTAGCTGCGGCCCTTCTGCAGCAGGTATTCGATGGCTGTTGCCGACCCGGCGACGAAGGCACCGCCGACACCGGCCGCCTTGCCCAGCGTGCCCATCAGTACGATGCGTGGCGAGGCTGGCAGATTGAAATGACCGAGGCTGCCTTTGCCCTGCGGGCCAAGGACGCCGAAACCGTGGGCATCGTCGATCACCAGCCAGGCGTCGTAGCGCTCAGCCAGCGCGAAGATCAGCGGTAGCGGCGCGAGGTCACCGTCCATGCTGAACACGGCATCTGTGACGATGATCTTGTGCGCTGCCGTGCTGGCAGACAGCAGCTTTTCCAGTGCAGCGACGTCGTTGTGCGGGTAGCGCTGGACATCGGCGCCGTTGGCCTTGGCCAGTTGCATGGCGTCGATCAGCGAGGCGTGGTTCAGCTTGTCGGCGAATACCGCATCGCCGCGGCCGGCCAGGGTTGGCGTCACGGCGAGGTTGGCCAGGTAGCCGGTGGAAAAGGTCAGGGCGCGCGGGAAACCGGTGAAATCGGCGATTTCCTTTTCCAGCATCTCATGCGGCGCCAAGTGACCGCTGACCAGATGCGATGCCCCGCTGCCAGCCCCCCATTGCAGCGCGCCATCAGCCAGTGCCTGGGCGATGTCGGCATTGCCGGCCAGCCCGAGGTAATCGTTGCTGGCGAAATTCAGCACATTTTTGCCGTCAACCGTGGCCATCCGGCCGCAGGGAGTTTCCAGCACGCGGCGACGGCGGGTCAGAGCGGCGGTGGCGATTTCGGCGAGTTCGGTGTTTAGGCGGTCTTCAATCATGGTTCGTCTGGGAAGGATGATCAATCAGGTCTTCGCCAAGGAAGCTCGTCAGGCTGGATAGCACTTCATCATCCCAGGACCACATGAACGAGTGGCCCATCGGGAGGGTCTGCAGGCGTGCACCAGGAATATTTCGGGCCAGGTATTCGCCATGGGCGAGCGGTAGGCAGGTGTCGCTCGAGCCGTGGATGACCAGTGTCGGTGCGCGAATGGCTTTGACGCTCTCCAGCCGATCCGGAGAGGCGGCGACCGCCTGGGCATGATTAAGGGCAGCCAGTGGATTGTCCGTGCGCCCGGCGGCTTGGCGCAGGGCGACGGTCATCTGGGCGAGCGGAAATTCGCGCTGGCCGGCGTAGGTAATCGCCCAGCCGGTCAGCAGATTCTGTTCGACCTCAATCGCCGAGCGAGGGGGGCGGGCGATTGTCGCCTGGATGTACTCGAGCAGGGCTGGCCCAGGCCCCGGCAGCGTAAGGCCGACGGCCGGCTGCCCCATGGTGGCAGTCATATAGGGGCGCTGGTCGGCCGAGCTGGAAATCAGTACCAGGCGCTCAACGGCCTCGGAATGCTCGATGGCCAGCAACTGGGCGATATAGCCACCCATCGACAGGCCGACCACGGTTGCTTTGGGTAAATTGTGACCATGCAATACGGCGAGCGCATCCTGCGTCAATTCAGCCAGCCGGTAGGGCTGCGCCTGATAATCGATTTTCGACGACAGGCCGGTATCACGATGATCGTAGCGCACAACGTAGTAGCCCAAACTGGCCAGGCGGCTGCAAAAGGCATCTGGCCAGAAAATACCCTGATTCATCGCGCCCATGATCAGCAGAATCGGGCGATCTCCGGGTTTGCCGAAAGCCTCGGACCACAGGCTCAATCCATCCGTCGTGCGAATCATCTTTTCCATGCGATACCAGCCAGGCAGGGACTGATGCCTATCAATAAGCTGCCGGCCGGCAGTAGGCAATGCAGCCAGCCGATTTTTGTCCGGTTGTCCGTAGACATCGTGGCGTTCACTTTGCCAGAGCCTCTTGCAGCGATCCGGCAACGGACTGTCCAAGTTGCGCGATTTCGTCGTCGCTGACGATATACGGCGGCATCAGGTAGACGGTATTGCCGATCGGGCGGATTAGGGCTTCTCGGTCGAGGGCGGCGCGGTAGAAGCGGCGGGAGAAATACGGGTCGTCGGTTTCGACGTCGAAGGCGGCGATCATGCCGCGCTGGCGCAGGTGGCGTACTTGCGGATGCTCGGCCAGCGGGGCGAGGGCGGTGCTGATTTTGGCTGATTTCAGGCGGTTGGCGGCAAGAACGTCGTCGGACTCGAAAATGTCGAGCGTGGCCAGCGCGGCGCGGCAGGCCAGCGGGTTGCCGGTGTAGCTGTGCGAGTGCAGGAAGGCGCGGGCGACCGAATCGTCGAGGAAGGCGTTGTAGATGGTGTCGCTACTCAGCACGATGGAAAGCGGCAGGTAGCCGCCGGAGATGCCTTTGGACAGGCACATCAGGTCGGGGCGGATGTTCGCTTGTTCGTGCGCGAAGAAGGTGCCGGTGCGGCCGCAGCCGACGGCTATTTCGTCGCAGATCAGGTGCACTTCGTAGCGGTCGCACAACTGGCGGGCGAGGCGGAGGTATTCCGGGTCGTACATGGCCATGCCGGTGGCGCCTTGCACCAGCGGCTCGACGATCAGTGCGGCGATGTTTTCGCCATGCTTTTCGAGGTGGGCTTCGAGTGCGGCGGCGGCGCGGCGGGCAACATCGGCCGGCGTTTCAGCGGCTTCGGCCAGCCGGGAATCGGGCGAGGGAATCACCGTGGCGGCGCGGACCAGCGGCGCGTAGGCATCCTTGAAGATGGCGACGTCGGTGACGGCCAGCGCGCCGACGGTTTCGCCGTGGTAGCTGCCGGCCAGGCAGAGGAACTCGGCTTTCTCCGGTCGGCCAATGTTGCGCCAGTAGTGGAAGCTCATCTTCAGCGCGATTTCGGTGGCCGAGGCGCCGTCGGAGGCGTAGAAGGCATGGCCGAGTGCGCCGCCAGTCAGGGCTGACAGGCGTTCGGACAGTTCGACGACCGGCTGGTGCGTGAAGCCGGCCAGCATCACGTGTTCGAGGGTTTCGAGCTGATCCTTGAGCGCCGCGTTGATGCGTGGGTTGGCGTGGCCGAACAGGTTGGTCCACCACGAGCTGATGCCGTCGAGGTAGCGCTTGCCGTCGAAGTCGTAGAGCCAGGCGCCCTTGCCGCTGGCGATGGGGACCAGCGGCAGATGGGTCGGTGAGCCGGTCTGGGCATGGTGCTGCATCTGCGTGCAGGGATGCCAGACGGCGGACTGGCTGCGGGCCAGCCAGTCGGCGTTGGAAGATTGGGTCATGGTTTCAGTTTGTCATTCCCGCCACGGCGGGAATCCAGTAGTCCGGAATCCCTGGATTCCCGCCTGCGCGGGAATGACGGAGCCACGGGAATGATGGGGCCGTGGGAATGACGGGGTTGGCGCCATCAGTGCAGGACTTGCGAGTTGGCGGTGGGCTGTTCCGGCATTTCGGCGTGCACCAGTTCGGCTTCGCGGTTGGGGAAGAGCGGGGCGCCGCAGTCGTCGCAGAATTCCATCGGGAAATGGTGGTCGAGGAAGAGCACGTCCTTGACGCCGGCTTCGCGCAGCACGGCCTCGATTTCGCCGGCTGCGTCAGTCGCTTCGTCTTCGGCGCCGAGCAAGGGCCAGACGATGCCGTGGTAGATCTCGTCGCCAGTGGTCGGGCCGAGGCCGACGCGATATTCCTCCATCCGGCGGTCGTAGCACGGGCCGACGACAGCGCGGATGTCGGCCGGCATCAGACCGAGCATAGTCTGCAGGAACGCGACCGAGGCCTTCAGTGAATAGGGGCGGGACAGGCGGTCGGCATTGCGACAGGCGGCATGGTAGGAGTCGGCCAGCAGCGGTTGCCAGGCGCAGCCGGTGAGCAGCGGTTCGAGATTCGGGCTGCCCTGCTTGATCCATTCCTTGAGCGAGGCTTCCCGGTTGCCGTCCGCCTCGTTCCAGCGGAACAGCGGCTTGCCGTGCGGCACGGCGATGGCGCCGACGATGTAGCGGACATCGGACAGGAAACGGTTGGTTTCGGCCATGCCGGCCGTGTCGATGGCGAGATGCTTGCCGGCCAGCGCAGCTTCACCGAGTTCGCGGGTCAACTGCCAGGTGTCACAAAAGCTGCGCGGCAACTGGTCGGGGCTGAACAGGAAATCGGCGATGGCGAGCTTGGCCTCGCCGCCGAAAACATGGGCGCCGAGTTGCACGGCCAACGCCTGCAAAGTGCTCTTGGGCAGCGGGCAGGCGGGGATGGAAAAGCGCGACCAGGCCAGCACTGGCGCAGCGAAGAGCTGGATGTCGAAGCTTTGGCCCAGGGCTTCCAGGCGATTGGTTTCGGCCCGCGATTCGACCATGTCGGCCAGTTCGTCGTGGCCGCGCGGGTTGGCCTCGAACAGGCGATCGAGGGCGGTGTTGATGTCATCTTCGGCCCCATTTTTCAACAGGCTATCGACGGTCTCGGCCAGTTGCGCTTCCCAGTAGGCGTCTTCCAGCTTGCCGCCGGATTCGGAAAGGCCGGCGGCCAGACGTTGCAGTTCGGCTGCGTCGCGGGAAAGACGGTCGCGTGAGCCAAAGCGGGTGCGTTTCATGGGTGTTCCAGAAAATTCAAAGAGGAGATTTTACCAGCCGGTAAAATGACGCACAGCACAAACCTTAGTTTCCCAAGAGTCACGACCATGCTTATTTTCCTTTCTCCCGCCAAATCGCTGGACTACAAGACGCCGCCGCATATCGCCACGTTCACGCAGCCGGCTTATCTGAAGCAGTCGGAAACGCTGATCAAGCAATTGCGCAAGCTGTCGCCGGCCGATATTGCCAATCTGATGGATTTGTCTGATCCCTTGGCCCTGCTCAATTTCAACCGCTACGCTGACTGGTCGCTGCCCTTTACGCCGGAAAATGCCAAGCAGGCGGTGCTCGCTTTTGACGGCGACGTTTACGACGGGCTGGCCGCGAAAACGCTTTCGGCTGATGACCTCGACTTCGCCCAGCAGCACGTCCGCATCCTGTCCGGGCTCTACGGCATCCTCAAGCCGCTTGATCTGATCCAGCCGTACCGCCTTGAGATGGGGACCCGATTTGCCAACAAGGCGGGCAAGGATCTCTATGCTTTCTGGGGCGAACAACTGCTGAATGCGATCAATGCCGAATTGGCTGAAATGTCGCGGCCGGTGGTGCTTAACCTCGCTTCCGAGGAGTATTTCAAGGCAGCTGTCGGGCGCAAGATCGATGGCGAAGTAATCCAGCCGGTGTTCGAGGACTGGAAGAACGGTAAGTACAAGATCATCAGCTTCTACGCCAAGCGGGCGCGCGGCTTGATGACGCGCTACGTGCTGGACAACCGGCTGAGCGAACCGGAAGGACTGAAGGAATTCGACTACGACGGCTATGCCTTCGTGCCGGAAGTTTCCGATGCGAAAAGCTGGGTCTTCCGACGTCGGGCAAGCTAAGCTGAGGTCATCACACGGAGGAGCGCAACATGAAGCTTCATCGAAATCTGCTTTGCATGGGCCTGCTTGCCGCACTGGCGGCTGCTCCTGGCGAGTTCATCGTTGCTGCGGCCGGTGCCGCCGAGGAAGTGACACTCGATGTCAAGGATGGCTGGTTCGAGCAGTTGGTCGACACGGATTTTGTCGCCCAATATGCCGTCCTGCCCAAGCCGGATGGCGTTCAGATCATCGATGCCCGCGCGACAGAACGCCGGTTCGACCCCGGCCACATCCCGGGCGCGCTGAATTTGCCGGAAAAGGAATTCGACAAGCTGGCCGATCGCCTGCCCAAGGATAAAGGCACGCTGCTGATTTTCTACTGTGACGGCTTCGAGTGCATGCTGAGTCACAACGCCGCCTTCAAGGCCGAAGATCGGGGTTACACCAACATCAAGGTCTATGCCGCCGGCTACCCGGGCTGGCTCAAGAGCGGCCACCTGGGCGCAGTCTCGATTCCTTTCCTGAAAAAACAACTCGACCAGGGCGTGCCGCTGACGCTGATCGATTCGCGCCCGAAAGAGCGCCAATACGACAAGGGCCACATTCCCGGCGCCATCAGCCTGCCGGATGCCGAGTTCGAGCAACTGGTCGATCGCCTGCCGGCCGACAAGAACAGCCCTTTGTATTTCTACTGCGGGGGGCTGACCTGCAAGCTGAGTTCCGACTCGGCGGAAAAGGCTGTGAAGCTGGGCTACCAGCAGGTCAAGGTCGTGCCTGAGGGCTACCCGGGCTGGGTAAGGCTTTATGGTCCGGGGCCGAGTGTGGCGGCAGCGTCAAAGCCGATGATCCAGACCACGGCCGACAAAGACGCGATCAGCATTGCCTCCTTTGAAAGAATTCTCAAGGAAGCGCCGGATTCCGTATTTCTGGTCGATGTGCGGGATCCGGCCGAGTTTGCCAAGGGCAGCTTCAAGGGGGCGGTGAACATCCCGATTGCCATGGTGGAAAAACGGGTGGGCGAACTGCCGACCGACAAGCCGGTTATCTTTTTCTGTTCGACCGGTGGGCGCAGCGGTGACGCGCTGGACAAGGCGCGCCAGGCGAAACCGGGACTGACCGCATATGTCCTTGACGCCAATGTCAAATGGGAGCCGAACGGCGCTTACGCCATCACCCCGAACTGAGCGTTTGACCCGGGGTAGCCTCTCTTCATACCGCTGCGATGGGGGGCTGATTCGACAAGGCGCCGGGTCAGCCTTTGCCGGGCGTCAGCCATTTCAGCAGGGTCGAAAAGAATATGGCTGGCTCGACGGGCTTGCTGATGAAGTCGCTCATGCCGGCCTGCAGGCATTTGGCGCGATCTTCGGCGAAGGCGTTGGCAGTCATGGCGATGATCGGGACCGTCGAATAGGCAGGCAGCGAACGAATCAGGCGAGCCGCCTGCAGGCCGTCCATGACCGGCATTTGCATATCCATCAGGATGAGGTCGAATGCTTCCTTCTCGGCCAGTTCGAGCGCCTCCTTGCCATGATTGGCCAGGCCGACCTTCAGTCCTGCCTCTTCAAGATATTCCCGTGCGATGGCCTGATTGATCGGCTCATCCTCGACCAGCAGGATTTTTGCGCCGGCGTACTCCCGCCGCAGAGTCTGCTCCGCGCCTGCGTTCTCCGGCCCGGTTTGGGGCAACGACAGGGCGAAATGTGGTGACAGCGCTTTTTCGAGAATCGAGCGATTGATCGGTTTGACCAGCACATCGGCGAATCCGGCTGCTCGGGCCGAAATGGCGATGCCGGTGTCACCGGATGCGGTTACGAGCAAGCAGATGGGCGGGTGCTTCAGTGGCAGTTTCTGGATTTTTGCCAGGGTATCCATGCCGCCCTGGCCGGGCATCAGCAGATCGAGCAGCAGAATGGAAAACGGGTCGTTCTCGGCATCGGCCTTCTCGATGGCGGCAATCGCTGCCGGTCCGGAAACCACGGCCTCCGGCGACAGCCCGAGTTGGCGGAGCAGGTGGCAATGCACCATCTGCGTAATTTGCAGATCGTCTGCCACCAGGGCGCGCCGGCCGGCCAATTCGGTCGATAAGGGAATGGCCTCCTGATGCGCCTTGCCCAGGCGGGCCGTGAGCCAGAAGGTGCTGCCTTGGCCCAGGGTGCTGCTGACCCCCGCCTCGCCGCCCATCAAGGTGGCGATGTGCCTGGAAATTGCCAGGCCCAGACCGGTGCCACCAAAGCGTCGTGTGGTTGATGCATCGCACTGTTCAAAGGCAGCAAACAGGCGCTCGAGGTGCTCGGCAGCAATGCCGATACCGGAGTCCTCGACTTCGAAGCGGACAAGCACATCCTTTGCTGTCTCCTCGACGATTTTGCCGCGCACGACGATTGAGCCATTTTCAGTAAATTTGACCGCGTTGCCGAGGTAGTTCAACAAGGCCTGTACCAGCCGGGTCACGTCGCCATTCAGCAATGGCGGCAGGTCGCCTGCGTCGACGACGAGTTCGATACCTTTGGCCTGGGCACGGAGGACCACGATGTTGCAGATGCGTTGCAGCATTTCCTCCGGCGAGAAATTTTCATTCTCCAGCGCCACCTTGCCGGCTTCGATCTTGGAAAGGTCGAGAATGTCGTTGATCACCGAAAGCAGATGATCGGCCGCGCCGGCGATGCGGGCCAGTTTTTCCCCTTGCGCCGGTGTGACCTTGTCGCGCCTGAGAATATGGGTCAGGCCGATGATGGCATTCATTGGCGTTCGGATTTCGTGGCTCATGTTGGCCAGGAAATTACTTTTCGCCTGACTGGCCGCTTCGGCCTGATCGACTTTCTCGGCCAACTGGCCGTTCAGCTTTTCGATTTCCCCGGCGCGTCTTTCGGCAAGGCGGATCAGCACGACAAGGGCGACGCCGAAGGCCAGCCAGCTGATACCGTAGATCCAGGCCTTCCGCTCCCAACCCTTGAGAAAATCTTCCGGGGCAACACCCAGCGAGATGACGAGAGGCAAGGTTTCCAGCCGGCGATAGCTGTACAGCCGCTTCATTCCGTCGTCCCGGGAAACCGCCTGGTAGGCTCCGATACTCTTCCCCTGGTCCAATCCAGCCTTGATCTCGCCCTGTTCAAAGGGTTTGCCGAGCACTGCGTCGAGGATCGGGTAACGCGCAACCAGCCGAAAGTCGTTGGATAGCATGGCAATCGAGCCATGTTCGCCGATGTCGATCGCCTTGAAGGCGTTCTGGAAATAATCGGCACGCATTGCGGTCTGGACAATGCCGGCAAAGCGGCCATCCGGGTAATCGATGCGACGGCTGAGGGTGAACAGCCATTTCCCGGTGAATCTGGACAGTATCGGTTCGGAGATGACCAGGCCTGCCGAGGGGGTGATTTTCTGTTTCAGGAAGTAGGCCCGGTCCTTGACGTTGACTTCGGGTAGTGCTGCCGAATCGCCGGCGCTGAAAATGACTCGCCCATCGGCATCGATCACGCGCAGGCTTTCATCCTGCGTTTCGGGCACCACGGCCTCGCGCCGAAGCAGATCCTGGTTGGCCTTCAAAACCTCACGCCAGATCTTACCGGTGACGATAGGCGTGTATTCATGGACAGCTTCGCGCAGCACGATGTCGATTTTCTCGCCACTGGCCGTGAATTGCCTTTCCAGCACCCCGGTCAGGTTTTCCGCGTCGCGTTGAACGCCGGCAAATTCACGGTTGTACGAGTTGTAGAGGTCGTATCCCAACAGCGCACTCAGGCTGGAGAACACCAGCGCGGCGGCCAGCCAGACGGTGGGAAGCCCAGCCGGTTTCCTGCTGTTTCGGTGCAATGCCGGTTTCTTGGCCATGAAGTTGCTGTGTCAAAAGGGTCAGTATCTGGCGACAAACAAGCGATACACCTGAACTGAATGTCATGCTTGTATGCCTGTTTCTGACAATAGCATAATCCCCGCCTGATGCGAGTTGCCTTTCCTGGCAGTGGCTTTTGATTGGCTGGCGACCCTGTTCAGGGAGCAGCAAGCCCTCGCTCCAAGGGCCGACGGGCCCGCTGTCAGCCCAGTGCCTGCAAGACCTGGCGGATCTGGGCCAGCTCGCTGAGCAAGTGCTCTAGCTCGGGTGAAACATCGGTGGCCGTTGGGTCCTTGAGTTTCATTTCCAGGTTCAAGGCACGTTCGCCAAGCCCGTCAATGCCAAGGCTCAGCGCGATGCCCTTGACCGAGTGCGCCAGGCGAATGGCTTCCGGCCGGTTGCCCTCATCGAGGGCCGCACGAAGCTCGGCCGACAGGGAGGCGCCATGGGTATCGCGGAATTTGACGAGCATGCGGCAGTAAAAATCGACTTTGTTGCGAACTCGCATCAGCCCGCCGGCGACATCGATGCCGGGCAGGTCCGGCAACTGGGTGATTTCGGGGCGTGGTGCTGTCGTTCCTGCATTGGGGGGCGCTGGAGGCAATGGCGCTGGCGGCGCTGCCATGGGGGCTGCCGAGCCCGGCGCAAGCTGCTCGGCGATGACGCGGAGCAGCTTTTCGAGATTGACCGGCTTCGTGACGTAAGCGTTCATGCCGGCGGCGAGACATTGCTCGCGATCATGATCCAGCGCACCGGCCGTCAGCGCAATGATCGGCAGCTTGGCGTATTCCGGCTGGGTGCGGAGCTGGCGGGTGGCCGAGAAACCGTCCA
Source organism: Azonexus sp. (assembly GCA_041909135.1). Classification (GTDB taxonomy): domain Bacteria; phylum Pseudomonadota; class Gammaproteobacteria; order Burkholderiales; family Rhodocyclaceae; genus Azonexus. The sequence goes on from JAYREA010000007.1 coordinate 121,494, forward strand.
TGATCGGCATCTGGCAGTCCATCAGCACCAGGTCGGGCTTTTTCTGGTGGATCGCGACGATGGCCTCTCGGCCATTGCTGGCGAGGCGGACATTGAGGCCGGCAGTGGCGAACAGCTCACGCATCAGGTCGCGATTGAGCTCGATATCGTCGACGACCAGAATGTCGGTATTGCTGAGCAGGGCGATCCCCGAGAGATCGAGGGGCGGCGCCGCCGAAGCCTGCATGGCAATTTCCGGCAGGTGCAGCGGGCGGGCAATGGCCGCATAAAGGTGGCGCACGCTGGATGGCTTGAGCAGCAGTGCATCGGCTGGCTGGTCGCGGAGGATGCTGGCGTCTGATGTTTTCTGGGCGCTCATCAGAATCAGCGGTGGTACCTGCGTGCCCAGCATGCTGCGGATGACCTTGACGGTCTCCAGACCATCCATGCCAACCGGCAGGTGCCAATCGACCAGTGCCGCGAGGTAGTTGGCGCCCGGCCGGGTCAGTGCGCTGATGGCCAACTCGCCGGATGGGCAGCTTTCGGCGTGCAGGCCGAGCTGGCGGCACTGGGTGGCCAGTGTCCGGGCGGCGACCGGGTTGTCGTCGACGATGAGTAGGCTGCGCCCGGCATATTGGGCCAGATGGCTGCGCAGCTGGTCGAGCAGCAAAGGTGTGTTGGCAGCATGGTCGAGGCGGACCGTGAAGTGGAAGGTGCTGCCTTTTCCGGCCTCGCTCTCCAGCCAGATACGACCACCCATCAGTTCGACCAGGCGCTTGGAGATCACCAGCCCCAGGCCGGAGCCGCCGAAACGGCGGGTGGTCGAGGTGTCGGCCTGGCTGAAGGCGGAGAAGAGCATCTCCTGCTGGGCCTGCGAAATGCCGATGCCCTCATCGCTGACTGAGAAATGCAGCAGGGTGCTGGCGCAGTCGCTGCTTTCGAGCGCACAGCCAAGCAGGATGCTGCCCTTGTCCGAGAACTTGATGGCGTTGCCGAGCAGGTTGATGATGATTTGCTTGAGACGCAGGGGATCGCCGACGAAGCTGCGGCTGGCCTCGGCGGCAATGTCGACGCAAAGTTCCAGGTTCTTCTCTTCGATCCGGCCGATCAGCAGGTCGCTGATCTCTTCGAGCAGTGATGGCAGCTCGAAGCTCAGTTTTTCAATGCTTAGCTTGCCGGCCTCGATGCGCGAGAAATCGAGAATGTCGTTGATGATGCCGAGCAGATGGTCGGCGGCCAGACGGATCTTGCTCAAGTACTGATTTTGCTGGGGCGTGAGCGGGGTCAGCAGGCAGATGTCGGACAGCCCAAGAATGGCATTGAGCGGGGTACGGACTTCGTGCGACATGTTGGACAGGAAGTCGCTCTTGGCCCGACTGGCCTCTTCCGCCTGCTCCTTGGCCCGGCGCAGGTCACGCGTCTGTTCTTCGACCATCGTGGCGAGGTTGTCGCGGTGATTGCGCAGTTCCTCGGCCGTTTCGTGCAACTGGCGCTCGTTATTGCGCAGGGCTTTTTCGCGGGCCTTGAGCGCCGAGATATTGGTCGATACGACAATGGCGCCTTCCAGTTTGCCGGCCTGGCTATGGATCAGGCTGGCGTGCACCAGATAGGGTACGGTGCCTTCGATGTCATCATTCGACTTTGCAGCAGCGTGTCGGAAATTGAGCTCGGCTTCAAAATGCCCGCCCATGGCGCGGATGGCGTCGAGCAGCAAGGGCGGGGGGGCCTCGCCGGGCAATAAGGCGCGCAGGGCGCTCCGACCAGCCTCCGGCAGGCAGTCCTCCAAATAAGCGCCGACCAGGGATTGCGCGGTGTAACCCAGTTCCGTTTCAAGCAGCCGGTTGACGCGGGTGACTCGTCCATCGGGGCCGAGCAAGACGATGATCTCGGCCATGGTGTCGATGGCGCGATCGACCGCGCCCTGCAGCATCGCCAGTTCCCGTGATCGTTTGTGCAGTTCGTCCTGCTGGTCTTCCTGCTCACTGATCAACTGGTCGAGTGCCCCGGTGCACGTGGTCAGCTCGGCCTCCAGCGCCCGATTGGCCTGGCGCAGCATTTCCAGTTCGTTGGTCAGTTCGTCCGGGTCATGCCCGGCCATCGCGGCACAGCAGTGCTGAATGCGCTCAATGGCCTCGCTCACTGCGGCCGCGACTTCCAGCGAAAGCCCCGGCGAAAAGCTTTTAACCGCGCCGATTTCGACCGCGATGACCTTGATGATCGGCGGTTTGGCAATCATCTCGCGTATCGCCGCCAGCAGGTAACCCACCCCGGCGCCATGGCCGCCGCTGCCGGCACTTTCGACGGGTACTTGATGCGGGTCGAGTTCGTGCAGCCTGCCCGGCTGCTCTCCGGCCATCGCATCGATGATGATGACGTTAGTGCAGTCTTCGAACAGGTGCCAGGCATCGAGCCCGCGCGTTCCGCAGTCGACGACCTCGACGCCAGTCGGCAGCGCCTTCCGCCGCAATGCCAGGCTGACGGTCGGGCCGAAGCCGTCGTCGCCATGCAAGGCGTTGCCGAAGCAGAGGATGCGTAGCCGCTTGTGTTCAGACATTGAAATGCGTTTTTTTATGGCTGCCGATGAAATGGACGGTACAGACCAGGCACGGGTCGTGAGAGCGGACGATATGGCCGATCTCGACCGGGTTTTCCGGATCGGGCACCTTCAGGCCGATGATGCTGCTTTCCCAGTGGCCATGCTGGCCGTTGCTGTCGCGGGGCGAGGCATTCCAGGCGGTGGGGGTGACGATCTGGTAGCGCTCGATGACGCCGTTCCTGATGCTCAGCCAGTGGCCGAGCGCACCGCGGGCCGCCTCGACCAGGCCGTAGCTTTCGCCATCCGGCCAGACATCGATGCCGGGATCGATGAAGTGCGGTTCATTGACCAGGGGTTTCAGTGCTTGCAGCGTTTCTGCCATCGAGTTCAGTAGCCGGCCGGCTCGGCGCAGGCGGGCGAACTGGCGCAGCCAGGTGTTGTCGCCTTCGCTGGCCAGCAGGTCGGTAATCAGCGGGTCGCCGGCAATGCGCAATTCGGCCAGCGGCCCTGTCTGCACCACCTTGTCACCGTAGCGCGGGGCCTTGGCCCAGGTGTAGCGGTCGGTGCCCGGCTGGTGGTTGGGAATGGTCTCGCCTTGCCACGGATGCTTGCCGCCGGGATAGTCGAGGAACCAGCTGTGGCGCACATGCTCGTTGATCTGCCGCTGGTCGAGGGGCTCGACTTGCTCGGTATCGGCATTGAAGAAGCCGGCCGGTAGTTCGCTGCCAGTGCCATCGGGCCGGTGATTGACGCCATAGCTGAGCAGGTGGCCGGTGCCGCGGCCGAGTTTGTGCAGGCCGATATCGCGGGCAAAGCGGGTGAACAGGCCAGCCGCACTGCGGTCGCGGGCCGGGCTGGCAGCCTGCCAGCGGAACAGGGCCTCGCCGCTGGCGAGGGCCAGCCATTCGTCGAGATCGCCACCGATCACGGTTTGCTCGAACCAGGCGCGCACGCTGGCCAGCGTATCGCGGGAATCGAGCAGGCGGCGGTTGTTGGCCGGCTGGACAATGCCGCCCGGCAGCATGTAGGTCGAATGGGGCCATTGGCCACCGAAAATGGCGACGATGCCGACCAGCTCGCGCGTGCTTTTCAGGCAGCCACGAACAACGCTGCCCTTGAGCGGCGCAAAAGCCTCGCTCAGCTCAGCGGCCAGCGGGTGGCCGGCATAAACCGGATTGCAGAAGTCCGGCGTGAAAAACAGGAAAGTCTGGCGCAGATCGCTTTGTAGCGTCTCGGCCATCAGGCACAGGTTGCGGACATGCACGGCATGGGCCGGCGGGGTGATGCCGGCGATCTGCTCCAGCGCCAGCGTGGCGGCGTAGAGGTGAGCCGTGCCACAGATGCCGCAGATGCGTGGCGTGATGACCAGCGAATCGCGCGGCGCGCGGCCAATCATGATCTGCTCGAAGCCGCGATACAGGGTGCCGATGCAGCGCGCATCGACGACGATGCCGTCTTCGAGATCAAGCTGGAATTCGAGATCGCCCTCGACGCGGTTGAGATCGATGTCGACAGTAACGCGGCTCATGGCTCCATCTCACGTTTGATGACCCGCTCCGGCGCGGCGGCGCGGGCCAGATTCTTGTAGGCCATATATTTGGCGCGAGCAACGCCGAGCGGCAGGAATTTGGGAACGGCACCTATCCGCGGTGTGACGAACAGATCGCGGTCGGGCGGAAAATCGGCTGAGGTACAGCCGAAGCAGGGCACACCGGCTCGGGTCTTGCTGCTATGGCCGTTCCACAGTTCGGTGTTGCACGGCGCTTCGGTCTGCGGGCCGCGGCAGCCCAGGCTGAAGAACATGCAGGCGCGGCCGCCGAGCACGTCGTCCTCAATGTCGTATTCGTGGTACTCGTTGCGCGTGCAGCCCTGGTGAACGAGGCTGGCGAAAAACGCAGAAGGACGATTCAGCGCATCCAGCTTCAGCGGTTCATTTTCGGCCAGCATGGCCAGCACCTTGGTGATGGTATTCGGGTGGGCCGGGCAGCCGGCCACGTTGATGACCGGCTGGCCACTGCGCGAACGCCAGTCGGCGCCCAGCAGGCCACCGGCTTCATCTTTCATGAATTGCAGGCCGGTGCAATCGGTCGGGTTCGGGCCGGCGGCATGAACGCCACCGAAAGCAGCGCAGGTGCCCATTGCCACCACGTGCGTGGCCAGCGGGGCCAGTTGTCGAACGATGTCGATCTTGGCTCGGCCCTTCCAGGTGTCGTAGAGGCCGCTGCCGTTCGGGCCGATCATCAGGCTGCCTTCGATGCACAGGATATCGAGCTTTTCCCGACCGCTGGTGACCGCCTCCAGGACGTCACCGAATCGCCGTTCGGCTGTCAGGGACGGGTGCCACAGGAAATTGACTTGGTATTGCTGGGTCAGGTTTTCGACGCTGGGCCGGTCGGCGCACAGCAAGGCCATCGTATCGCCGCTGCAGGCGCCGGTTTGCATCCAGACGATATTGGCCATCATCTCTCCTAATACCTGCACGTATCGAAGGGTGCCGTGAGAATATACATTGATATTTCGCGGCGAATTTTACATTGTTGTTGATTTTAACAATTACTGCGCTGGGCTAACAGTATTTTTTCTCCGGTCTATTCGTTTGGGCCAACAATCAACTTTGATGCAAGGGCCGGGAGAACAATCTGGAAGCCCAGTGTCGTCCGGCCCCTCAACTTTAGTAGCGCTTTATCCTTGCTGACAAGGACGTGAGCCTTGCAGCGAGCGGAAAGTTCGAGAAATTTCTGATCGTCTCTATCCTTGCAGCGGGGCAGGGGAGGGGCTTCGCCTTCAGGAACCATTTGAATCAGGCTGCTGTAGCGGGCGTAGCGCTCGGACATCATTTCCGGTGTCAGCTTGAGTTGCGGATAGGTCAGCACCCGCTGCAACTCATCTAGGGTGCGCCGATCGGCAAAGCACTCGATTTGCCCGGCTTCCAGCGCAGCCATGATCGGCACGGCATCGGTATTGCCCCAGTGGAAGAGATCGAGGACGACGTTGGTATCGAGAACGAAGCGCAGCATGGGGCGGATTATAATGCGGCCTCTTCAGCGCACCTTCGAAAGCATCACGATGTCCCGCATTCTTCTTGCCCCGATGGAAGGGCTCGCCGACGATTTGTTGCGTGGCGTGCTGACCGACATCGGCGGTTACGACTGGGGCATTTGCGAATTTGTCCGGGTTTCCAATACGCTTTTGCCGGCCAAGACCTACGAGCGGATTTGTCCGGAACTGCTGAACGGCAGCAAGACCCGCACGGGCACGCCGATGCGCGTGCAACTGCTCGGTTCCGACCCGCATTACATGGCCGAAAACGCCCGCCGACTGGTGACGCTCAATCCGGCTGGCGTCGATCTCAATTTCGGTTGCCCGGCACCGACCGTGTTTCGTCATCGCGGCGGTTCGGCGCTGCTCGGCGAGCCGGAGTTGCTGAACGAAATTGCCAGTGCCGTGCGCGCCGTCGTCCCGGCGCATATTCCCTTCACCGCCAAGATGCGCCTCGGTATCGACGACACCAGCCGGGCCATCGATTGCGCCCAGGCACTGGAAGCCGCCGGCATCAACGAACTGATCGTGCATGGCCGTACCCGGACTGACGGCTATCGCCCACCGGCGCGCTGGGTGTGGATCGACAGGGTGCGGGACGCCATTCACATTCCGCTGATCGCCAATGGCGAGGTATGGACCGTGGAAGATTTCCGCAACTGCCAGCAGGCGACCGGTTGTGCCGACATCATGGTGGGCCGCGGTGCGGTGGCTGACCCGCTGCTGGCGCGACGGGCGCGCGGTGAGGAAACCGGCGGCTGGGAAGAAATCCTGCCCTCGGTGACCACCTACTGGCTGGGCGTGCGCAAGAAAGTGGTGCCGGTGCATGCCGGCGGCCGGCTCAAGCAATGGCTGGCCATGATGCGGCGGAATTACCCAGAGGCCGAGCTGCTTTACGACCGCTTGCGGCCGATCAAGGGGGCTGCCGACATCGATGCGGCAATGATCGAAGCCGGCCTCATGAACCAAGAGCAACTGGCGGCGTGATGGATAGCCTGATCGAAGGAAATTCCCGCTTCATTTCCAGCGCGCAGGACGGGCCGCACCGTGACCTGGAAGCGCTCGTGCTGAAGCATATGGCGCACCCGTTTCAGAAGCCGGTTGCCGACTACAACCGCGAGGCCTTGGCCGTGGCGCTGGCCGCCCGCGCTAACTGGAATCCGCAGGCGCCGCTGATTCTCGATGCCGGCTGCGGCGTCGGCTGGAGTACGCAGCGCATCGCCGAAAGTTATCCGGATCATTTCGTGCTGGGCGTCGATCAATCGCTCGATCGCATCAGTCGTGGCAAACCGCTGCCGATGCCGGCCAACGCGCTGCTGGTCCGCGCCGATCTGGTCGATTTCTGGCGCCTGCTGGCCGAGAGCGGTATCCGTCTGGCCCGGCACTACAACCTCTACCCGAACCCGTGGCCCAAGATCGGCCATCTGGCCCGCCGCTGGCAGGGGCATGCCGTTTTCCCCGTCTGGAAGGAACTCGGCGGCGAACTGGAATGCCGCAGCAACTGGCACATCTACATCGAGGAAATGGCCTTGGCGCTGAGCCTGCTATCCGGCCAGACGGTCGTCGCCGAGCCTTGGCAAACCGACAACCCGATGACGCCCTTCGAAAAGAAATACCTCGCTTCCAGCCATCAATTATGGCGTTGCCGGATCAATCTGGGATGAGCGTTTGTCAGACTTGTGGCGCCTGCTGCGCCAGCTTTCGTGTCGATTTTCACCCGGCCGAACTGGCGGGGGGGGCTTTCCCCTGGGGGCAGGGCGTTCCCGTTGCGATGACGGTGCCGGTCACCCCGGCCATCGTTCGCCTGTGTGGTACCGACGCTGCCTCGCCGCGTTGTGTCGCTCTGGCCGGCACGATAGGCCAGGAGGTGACCTGCACGATCTACGAAGTTCGCCCTTCGCCCTGCCGCGAATTCGATACTGCTCACCCGGCTTGCGCCCGGGCCAGGCAGCGCTTTGGCCTGCCGCCGCTGAGTTGAAGCGCCTTCGTCCATGTTTCGCCCGGCACTTGCCGTGCCGGCCTGATGGCTTGAAACTGTCGATCCTCATTTCTTCTATAACTCGCCCCATGGAACACACCCTCCACGAAGACCATCCGGATATGCTAAGGATCGTGCAAGCCGCGCATCACGACGTTGTGCCCAAACCCGCCAAGGGTGAAGCGGCTTCATTGGCGAGTGCACTCGCCTCGGCTTTGGGCAGTGCTCCGGGGAGTGGCAAGGATCTGGAGAACATCGAGTTCCTGGTGCATGTCCTGTCGGTCAATCGCGCCTCCGGTTGCATCGACGATGATGCCTTCGAGCGATTGCTTGAGCTCATCAAGACCAGGGAGGGGCGTGCTGACCTGGCCGATCGGTTCGCTCAGGAACTCGAGGCCGAGCACGGATACGAAGACGAAGATTGAGGCAGGTGAGCCCGCTGTCCGGGCAATCAGGTTTTCGCCCGGGAACAGGGCATCTCGGGAAAATGGAAGCAGCTTATGCCTTGCTCGGCGATAAGCATCGTTTATCCCCATTCGGGTCGGACAAGGCTGTGGATAAGCTCGGGACAAGTGTCGCAATTCATTGAGCGACAAGGGTTTTGCTATGTGTGCCTAAATAATGGGCAAAACGATGAGTTACCCCGTTGTTGCGAGCTCCGGGTCTAGCCTTACAGGTGATATAACATATAAAATATATAAGACTCGCAAGTCACGGTTGGCGGCTGTTATTTTCCGAACCATCAAGCCACCGCCGTTGTCGTAAAATATTCGTTTCTCAGAGCAACCCTTTACGAAAGGAAGTCGCCGTGCTTGAAGCCTATCGCGCCCATGTAGCAGAGCGTGCAGCCCTCGGTATCCCCCCGCTGCCCCTGTCCAAGCAACAGACCACTGAACTGGTCGCCCTGCTGAAAAATCCGCCGAAGGGCGAAGAAGCTGCCCTGGTCGAGCTGATCACCTACCGCGTGCCGGCCGGTGTCGACGACGCCGCCAAGGTCAAGGCCGAGTTCCTGGCCAAAGTCGCCAAGGGCGAAGAAGCCTGCGCACTGATTTCCAAGGAAAAAGCGACCGAACTGCTCGGCACCATGCTCGGCGGTTACAACGTCAAGCCGCTGATCGACCTGCTCGCTTGCGGTACCTGTGGCTCGGTTGCTGCCGAAGGCCTGAAGAAGACCCTGCTCGTTTTCGACTTCTTCCACGATGTGGCCGAACTGGCCAAGGGCGGCAATGCCAACGCGAAGGCCGTCATGCAATCGTGGGCCGACGGCGAGTGGTTCACCTCGCGCCCGGCCGTGCCGGCGTCGCAGAAGCTGACCGTTTTCAAGGTCACCGGCGAAACCAATACCGACGACCTGTCGCCGGCGCCGGATGCCTGGTCGCGTCCCGACATCCCGCTGCACGCGCTGGCCATGTTGAAGAACCCGCGTCCGGGTATCGAAGCTGACGAGCCGGGCTCGCGCGGCCCGATCAAGCAACTGGAAAAGCTGGCTGCCAAGGGCAACCTGATCGCCTACGTCGGTGACGTGGTCGGTACCGGTTCCTCGCGCAAGTCCGCCACCAACTCCGTGCTGTGGTTCACCGGCGAAGACATTCCTTTCGTGCCGAACAAGCGTTTCGGCGGTGTCTGCCTGGGTTCCAAGATCGCCCCGATCTTCTTCAACACGATGGAAGATGCCGGTGCTCTGCCGATCGAAATCGCTGCTGACCAGATGGACATGGGCGATGAAATCGAACTGACCGTCGATCAAGCCACCGGCAAGGTTGTTGCCACCAAGAACGGTGCCACCATCGCCGAATCCCAGCTCAAGACCCTCGTCATCCTCGACGAAGTCCGCGCTGGTGGTCGTATTCCGCTGATCATCGGTCGCGGCCTGACGACCAAGGCCCGCGAATTCCTCGGCCTGCCGCAATCGACCCTGTTCCGTCTGCCGCAAAACCCGGCCGACGACGGCAAGGGCTACTCGCTGGCCCAGAAGATGGTCGGCAAGGCCTGCGGCGTGACCGGCATCCTGCCGGGCACCTACTGCGAGCCGAAGATGACCACCGTCGGTTCGCAAGACACCACCGGCCCGATGACGCGCGACGAACTCAAGGATCTGGCTTGCCTCGGCTTCTCCGCCGACCTCGTCATGCAGTCCTTCTGCCACACTGCTGCCTATCCGAAGCTGGTCGACGTCCGCATGCACCGCGAACTGCCGTCCTTCATCTCGACCCGTGGCGGCGTTGCGCTGCGTCCGGGCGACGGCGTCATCCACTCCTGGCTCAACCGCCTGCTGCTGCCGGATACCGTTGGTACCGGCGGTGACTCGCACACCCGCTTCCCGATCGGCATCTCCTTCCCGGCCGGTTCCGGTCTGGTCGCCTTTGCCGCCGCCACCGGCGTCATGCCGCTGGACATGCCGGAATCGGTACTGGTCCGTTTCAAGGGCGAAATGCAACCGGGCATCACCCTGCGTGACCTGGTCAACGCCATTCCGCTGTACGCCATCAAGGCAGGCCTGCTGACCGTCGAGAAGAAGGGCAAGAAGAACGTCTTCTCCGGCCGCATCCTCGAAATCGAAGGTCTGCCGAACCTCAAGGTCGAACAGGCTTTCGAACTGTCCGACGCTGCCGCCGAGCGTTCCGCTGCCGCCTGTGCCGTCGCCCTGAACAAGGAACCGATGGTCGAGTACATGCGTTCGAACATCACCCTGATGAAGTGGATGATCGCCGAAGGCTACCAGGATGCCCGCACCCTGAAGCGTCGCATCAACGCCATGGAAGACTGGATCGCCAACGGCACGCTGCTCAAGGCTGACGCCAATGCCCAGTATGCTGCTGTGATCGAAATCGACCTGGCCGAAGTCACCGAACCGATCCTGGCCTGCCCGAACGATCCGGACGACGTCAAGGTGCTGTCCGAAGTCGCCGGCGCCAAGATCGACGAAGTCTTCATCGGCTCCTGCATGACCAACATCGGCCACTTCCGTGCCGCCGGCAAGGTCCTCGAAGGCAAGTCCGACATCCCGACCCGTCTGTGGATCGCTCCGCCGACCAAGATGGATGCGCTGATCCTGACCGAAGAAGGCTACTACGGCGTCCTCGGCAAGTCCGGCGCCCGCATGGAAATGCCGGGCTGCTCGCTGTGCATGGGCAACCAGGCACAGATCCGCAAGGGCTCCACCGCGATCTCCACCTCGACCCGTAACTTCCCGAACCGCCTCGGCATCGACACCCAGGTTTATCTGGGTTCCGCCGAACTGGCCGCCATGTGCGCGCTGGCCGGCCGCATCGTGACCGTTCCGGAATACATGGAGCAGATCAAGCTGGTGAACGCCAAGGCCAGTGAAGTCTATCGCTACATGAACTTCGACCAGATTCCGGAGTTTGTGGAACAGGCGGCTACGGTCGAGATGTAATACAGAGGGTTATTCCCGAATAATCGGGAATCCAGAAAAAAGCCCCCGTCGGGAAACCGGTGGGGGCTTTTGTTTGGGTGGTAAATATTTTGAGGGAGGTATGGCTCTTGTCGGGCGCCGAGACTACCGAGGGGCGATTGAGGTGGCTTCCTCAGTGCGCCGTGTCTGCAGACGGCGTGCGACATTAAGTAGGTCGGCGAAATCGACTGGCGAGATGTGGAAGTTGTGAATGCTTGCCGTGGCCAAGCGCTTGCCATCCTGGCTGAACGCAAGGTCATTGACCCCGTACTTGTGGACGGTAATCGTCTTTTTGAGAGCCAGGGTTTGTGGATTGAGCAGGCGTACTCCACCATCGCTGCAAGCAACCCCAAGATAGCGGCCATCGGGGCTGAAACTCAGGTTGGAGCAGGTTGAGCGGTTTTCTCCGGAGATCTGCATTTGTCGTGGCGGCTGGTTTTGCGTAAAGGCACTGAAAGGCCAGAGCAGGACAGTTCGGCGGACGACACAGGCGATTGTCTGGCCATCCGGACTGATGGCGATGTCCGGGGAAGGTAATCCCCGGCGGCGTACTTCGTCGGGCAAGGAAAGGCTCCCCTGTGCTTGTCCGCCAAAATTCCACAGACGAATCTGTTCCACGTTGTCATTTGCCGCCGTTACCCAAGTTTCTTGGTTGGGGTGAAAGGCAACGGAGGTAATCGAACTGTCTTCGTTACCGTGGGTAATTTTGATTGAGGGCCAGTCGGTGCCGGCTATCGGGTCGTTGGGAACCGTGTAGAGCCAGGCCTTGCCGTCGGCACCCGTGCTGACCACGTAGCGGCCTGTCGGGGAAAAGGCGACATCGCGCAATTCGTCCTGATGATCTTTGAAACGACGGATGATCTCACCCTTGGTGGTGTCCCAGACGATCATCTGCTTGTCAAAGCCAGCCGTGGCCAGGAACCGGCCGCTTGGGTCGAAACTGAGCCGGAACACCGTTTTGTCGTGGCCGTCCAGAACGCGGCGTTGTTCGGGGATGTCGCCGGCGATATCCCACAGACGTACCGTGTTATCGGTGCTGGCCGTAGCCAGCAGATTGCCTTGCTGATTGAATGCGACGCTGGTGATACTGCTGTTGTGGCCGCCGATATTCCAGAAATTGACTGTGCCATCCCGCGATGCACTGGCCAGGTTAGTGCTGGCCGGACTGAAGCGGGCGGCTTCAACATAGCTGGTGTGGTTGGTGAGGGTGTGGAGATTTTCGCCGGTCATCGTGTTCCAGAGTTTGATATTCCAATCACCACTGGCGCTGGCCAGATAGCGACCATCCGGGCTTATATCAAGGCTGCGAATCCGCTCGGTATGGCCAGCCAAAACGTGGGTTACCCAGTTGATCTTGTCCCTAACCGGCTGCCCCCTGGCGAGCTTGGCCAGCAATTGGTCCAGGTTGCCTTCAACCGGTTTCCAAACGCGTACCCAGTTGTCACGACTGCCGCTGATCAAGCTTTGGCCATCCGGGGTAAAGGTTACTGCATCGCTGGGTTCGTTGAAGGGAAGCGTGAGCAAGGTTTTGCCCTGGAGTACGGAGCGGATGACCAGCGTCGCTGGCGAACTGCCTTCCCGGGTGACGACGGCGCTACTCGCCAGGCAACAGCCATCTGGGCTGAAGGCGAGGCCCATTACCCAGGCGCCATTGGCGTCAAAGTCGCCGATTGGCGATGCATTTTCCTCAGGCCCTTGAACGGCCCAGACCTTGATGGCGCTATCGCCGCGCGGCTCCTTGCCTTGCCCGGCAGTGGCCAGATAAATCCCATCCTTGCTCAGCGCCAAGGCACTGAAAATCTTACTACCATTGGCGAAGACGCGTTTGGGGCGGGCTGGGTCGTCGAGATTCCACAAATAGGCGTTGGCGCCAGCGGCGGTGATCAACAGCCGACCGTCGCCGGGCAGAAAAATTACACGACGCACCCATTCTTCGTGCGGCAGAACCAGTAGCGGTTTGGTCGGGGCTTGCGCACCAATGGCCCAGATCGACACCCGGCGTTCGCGGTCAGCGGTGGCGAAGAGGTGACCGTCCGGGCTGAAAGCGACGTCCGAGACGGTGCGGGTGCTGACCGGAAGAGTCCATTCGAGGAGCCTGGACTGGGCTTGCGCTGCCAAGCGCAGCGCGTCTTCGACGGTATCGACGGGCGTTAGCCCGAGGGCTGTGGCGACGCTGGGCGACAGGCCGAGCGGGATGCGGTTGCTGGCCGCATCGATGGCGAGATCGAGGGCACGGCTGGGGTTGGTTTGCACCAGAGCTATCGCTTCGGCTGCTTTCAGGCTGGCTTCGGTCCGCTGGCCTTCAAGTGAGGCATACAGCCAGCCGGCGACGGCAATAATGGTCATCGCGCCAGTAATGGATAGCCACAAGCGCAGGGAACGCTTGGCGGTTTCTTCCTTGGCTTGCTGGATTGCTTTAATGCGGTTTTCACGGTCTACGAAGCGGCGTCGCCAGTCGAGTATCGCTGGTGCGAGGACATCGTGGAAAATTTCGTAGCGCTTGCTTTCCGGGTCATCAGGGGCGGCCACCGGGCGCAGGATGCGGTTGCGGGAGTCGGTCAGGGTGTCCAGAACGGCCGGAACCTGAGCGGCGAGGTCGCCGGCCCAAGTGGTGAGGTCGTTGGTGGAGCAGGCGATCTTGCTGCCGCTCGGCGTGACCAGGCGGTCGAAAAAGCGGGCGCAGACGGCTTGGCTCAGCGGGTCGAGGCGGGTCATCGTGCCGTCAAGATGGTTATGCACGATCTCGTTGGCACCATGCAGGCTTTCTAGCGTGGTCAGGCGCAGGGTGGCCGATCCCTGCTGCCGTTCCTCTTCCCACAGGCGGACCATGACCAGTTGCAGGAAGGGGGCTTCGATGCGTAGATCGTCGTCGATGCTAGCGCCACTGCCGCCGTGGCGGTCGGCCTGGACCTTGCCGGTTTGCACCTGCTTGAGCAGGGCGGCGACCAAGGCCGGCTCGATGGTCATCGGTGCTTGCCCCGCCGTCAGGCGGCCATTCCACACACTCAGCGGCTCGACGATGGCCTGGGTGGCGCCGGGTGCGTCGAGATGGTTGAGGCGGATGCGATTGCTGAGCAGGTTGTGGATGCGCTCCTGAAAGCGGTCGAGCTTGGCCAAGCTGTCTTCGCGCAGCGCAATCAAAAAGCCGGCATCGACATTGTCGCGATTGACCGCTCGGGCGAACTGGGCCTCGAAGGAGTTGGGGGTGCTGGATTTCGGGTGGTAGAGAAAATATTCCTCGAACTGGTCGAGGATGATCAGCATGGTTTCATGCGCCGCTTCACCGCAGGCGCGGACGATTTCGTCGAAAGGCAGGGTCTCTGCCGGCTTGGGCTGGTCCACGTTGTTTGACCAGACTGCGTCGATGCAGGCTCGCGTCAGCGCCTGCTGGAAGCCGGGATTGCCCCAGTCGCGGAAAACAACAACCGGGGTCTGCGGCCGTTCCTTATGCAATTGCGGTACGACGCCGGCGAGCAGTAGCGAGCTTTTACCGACGCCGCTCGATCCGTACAGGATGGTCAGCGGCGACGACAGCAGGTTGGAAATGATGATGCACTGATCGCGTTCGCGTCCGAAGAAGTAATCACGATCGCTGGCTTCAAAGGGCTGCAACCCGACGTAGGGGCAGATTTCCCGTTCGTTACTGGCATTCATGGCAGAAACCTTGCGCGCAGTTGTTCGATGAAGCGGTCGATGCCCATCTCGAACGGATAGACCCCGCGTTTTTGCCAGAACTTGAGTTCGAGTTCGGAAAAGCGCTCATCAATGGCCCACGACTGGATCTCGTCATCGGTCAGGCTGGCCAGTCGCTTGGCAAAGAAGCGGTTAAGGCTTTGCAGAATAGTGCGCGAACTCCACTCACGCAGGCTGTAGCCGAGGAAAAGCAGGCTGCGGTCGCGACAGTGGGTGGAGAAGAGGGCAGGAATGGCCGACTTGCTGGCGATGCGCGCGAGCAATTCGACATAGTCCGACTCGGTGATCACGAAACTATCCCACTCGGGGTCATGCTGAATGGATCCGTGCATCTTGAAGATCACGGTGGTCGTCTTGAGGTCGATGTACAGTTCGTTGGGCGACGGGGTCTGTGGCTGGCTGGCGCCATGTGGCCACCACATCACCGCGTTGCCGAGGTCTTTCAATTCGGAATAGACGACGATATCGTAGGGCTGGCCGGCGGCGAGAAAGGCTTGTTCGAGCTGGGTGTCGTAATTTGTGGTGATGATTAGTAGGGAAGCCTTGGCGGCAGCTTGTGCCAGAAAAGTATAGAGGGGCGGGACAGGCACGTGAGCCAAGGTGTCCGGTGCCATCACTTGGCGCAGTCGTTCGTGCAAGGCGGCGCGGGTGTGGAAGGCTTCGTAATAGGAGGCGACTTCGGCGAGTTGGTCGCGTTCGCTATCTGAGGGAAACTCGGTGTCATCGGCCAGGAATTGCGATAACTCGACACCACTCGGTAGAAATTGCAGGGTTTGGGGATCCCAGCAGGCGTCGGCTGGACGGCCGGAGTAGCTGGCGCCGCGCCCGATGATCGGCACGACCTGTTGGTTGGACAGGGCCTTGGTGATTAAGGTGTAGGGTGGTACCGCCTTGTTTCGACGGGCCTGGTCGTTACCTTTTGCACTACTCAGCCGAGTATGGATGTATTCGCGTAGATGGTGGCGTAACTGGTCGCGAAATTCCTGCGGTGAGTCATATTCGGAATATCCGCCGTTCAGTGAGCCGTCCGGATTGCGGAAGCGCTTGAAGAAATCGTCGACATTGCGAAATTGGCTTACGCGATTGTCGAAAGTGGCTTTGTCAGCTGGGTTGCCCATCTCCGGTATGCCTTTGCGGCGGTAAACCAGCGTATGGCGCGGTGGATCGGCGTTGATTGCATCCTCGAATTCCCATTCCGTACCGGACAGGTATGGGGTGCCGTCGGGGCGTACCATCTCGGGCGGAAGCGGGGTTCCGAAGCGGGACCAGAGGATGACGATAACCACGTCGCAGTCGGATGGCTTGAAGAGCCCGCGGTTGACGGCTTCTTGCGGGGTCAGGGTGGCCGGCATGGCGACTGGGGCGGCCGGGTCATCCCAGCAAACCGCTTCGCAGGTGATCGTGCCGCGCAGCATGGGGTCTTTGGACAGCTCATCAATCACCTGTCGTGCAAAGATGCGCTCGTCACCGACATCGCCGGGGGAGGAAACAAAGAATCGGAGATGCATGCCGCCCTCCTGGGTTTCTTCAATTAATGACAAAAGTGTAGCGCAAACTTTGCAACAAAGTTATCGCTGATTTTGATCTGGCCGCTTCTGGTGGTCGGCACATTGCTGGTGGGCTGGCTCAGCGTGGAGAGCGGGGCAGCGGTCCGCTATTCAGGCAATTTCGGCATAGATTTCCGGTTTCCCTTGCGGGCCACGGTTGGCTGCCACAACGACTGGCGACGAGGGCGAGGCGGCCCGCATCGATAAATGGAAAGCGGCGTCAGGCGGCAGGGATTTTCGCCAGAAAGCGATCAAGCTGGTTGGCAAAGGCCTGCCGGTCAGCCTGGCTGAAGGCATTGGGGCCACCCGTTTGAACCCCGGCGCTACGCAGGTCTTCCATGAAGTTGCGCATGGTCAGGCGTTCCTGAATGTTGGCGGTGGTGTACATCTCACCGCGTGGATTCAGGGCGTGGGCGCCGCGCTGGATGACCAGCGAGGCAAGCGGGATATCGGCAGTGATGACCAGATCACCGGTCGTCAGCTGATCGACAATGTGCGCATCGGCGACGTCGAAGCCACTCGGCACCTGAATGGCCCGGATGAAGCGCGATGGCGGCGTGCGCAGCATCTGGTTGGCGACCAGGATGGTCTGGATCTGCCGACGTTCGGCGGCGCGAAAGATGATTTCCTTGATGACGCCGGGGCAGGCGTCGGCATCGACCCAGATTTGCATCTTACTTGGCCAGTGGTGCGAATTCGGCCGGCACCCAGGCGTAGCCTTTCTGTTCCTTGCGGACGTGGCCGATGCCCGGGAAGGGCAGGTGCATGCCGGCAACCATCAGCTTTTCGCGAGCGGCCTGATGGAAGACGCGCTTGCGAGCAATGACAGCCTGTTTCGGATCGTTGTCGAATTCAAAGGCGACTTCAGGGCGAGCGAATTGTACGGCGTGGTTGTGCACCAGGTCGCCGAGGATCAACAGCCGCTGATCACCGCTCTGGAAGAGATAACTGGCGTGGCCGGGCGTGTGGCCATGGGTGTCGACGCTGGAAATGCCTGCCAGCAATTCGCGGTCGCTATCGAAGGTTTTCCACTTGCCGCTGGCAAGATAAGGGGCAGCGGCGTCGCGCGACATCTTGAAGAAGGGCTGGAAGTCCTTCGGTGCCTTTGCAGCGATATCCTCGCTCAGCCAGAAATCATTGTCGGCCTTGGCGGACCAGATTTCGGCATTGGTAAAGACGGCTTTTCCTTCTGGCGTGACCAGACCATTGACATGGTCGCCATGCAGATGGGTGATGAGTACGGTATCGACCTGTTCCGGCGCATAGCCGGCGGCCTTCAGGTTATCCACAATGTTGCCGAGTACCGGCCCGAACAGCTTGGCGGCACCGGCATCAACCAGTACCAGCTTGCTGCCGGTGTTGATCAGGTAGGCATTGACGGCAGTTTGCACCTTGGGCCCCTTGAGGAATTCACGGGCCAGCAGGCGCTGGATGTCGCGCTGCTGGATGTTCTTCAGCAATTTCTCGTCCAGATCGATGGCGCCGTCGTACAGCGCTGTGACTTCAAAACTGCCGAGCATCAGCCGGTAGTAGCCGGGAACCTGGGTCTTCTGTTGTGGCGCTTCAGCGACGGCAAAGCTTGAGGCGACCAGCAGCAGCGCTGCAAGACAGACGCGGCGGAGCGAGTCGCCAATGGGCGAAGAAACGGCATGGGGCATGGTGATCTCCTGACAGGGCGAAATGAAAACAAATGCTGACCCGGAACGGCTTGTCGGCACCGCTTTGACCGGAAGGCGAATATTGCCATGGACTGGTCAGTTGACAAATGCATCACCGCTGCCGTTTCATGGGGTTCGACTGGTTTCTGCCACTTCCCTTCCGCCTGGAGATGC
The DNA here is from genome assembly GCA_041909135.1 of Azonexus sp. Lineage (GTDB taxonomy): Bacteria > Pseudomonadota > Gammaproteobacteria > Burkholderiales > Rhodocyclaceae > Azonexus. The sequence goes on from JAYREA010000007.1 coordinate 139,513, forward strand.
CCATGATCCAAGAAAGTCTCCGTCGCTACATCCTGCGTTCTTCTGTTGTAGCCTTTCTTGTCTTGCAGGCTGGATGGGCGGGGGCTCAACTGCCGGACAAATTGCCGCCGGTCCCCGATTATCGCGGCGAAATTCGCCGGACGCCGGACGGGCGCCTGATGGTTTTGTCCGAAGAAGCAAAACTGGTCCGTGCCGCCGATTTGCCGGCCACCATGAGCGTCGGTCCTGGCCAAAAGATTTCGACGTTGACCGAGGCTGCCCGGTTGGCCAAGGATGGTGAGGTGATCGAGATTCACGCTGGCGATTACCGCGCTCAACCGGCGGTCTGGACACAAAACAACCTGCTGATCCGTGGTGTCGGCCAGCGACCGGTCATGCTGGCCGATGGCCAGAGCGCCGAGGGCAAGGCGATCTGGGTTGTACGCGGTGGCAAGGTGACAATCGAGAATATCGAGTTTCGTGGGGCGCGGGTGCCGAGCCTGAACGGGGCCGGCATCCGCTTCGAAAAGGGAAACCTCACCGTCCGTTCCTGTGCCTTTTTTGACAACGAAATGGGCATTCTGACGGCGAATTTTCCGGAACTCAGTCTGGAAGTCGTCAATAGCGAATTCGGCGACGCGCCACGCCACAAAGGCGACTTGCACCACCTGCTGTATGTCGGGGCGATCGGCAAGTTTGTCTTGCGCGGCAGCCGGTTTCATAACGGCTACCTTGGCCATCTGGTCAAGTCGCGGGCCCGCGAGAACCACATCCTCTACAACATGCTGGTCGACGGTGCTGGGGGCAGGGCCTCCTACGAACTGGAGTTTCCCAATGGCGGTGTGGCCTACGTGATCGGAAATGCCATTGGCCAGAGTGCCGGCACTGACAATCCGAGCATTGTCGCCTACGGGGCTGAAGGGCAGCGCTGGCCGGACAATGCGCTGTACATGGCCCACAACACGCTGATCAACGATGCGCCGGCCGGCAATTTCGTCAATGTGCGCCTCGACAAGATGAGCGTCGACGTCGAGGTATGGCTGCTCAATAATCTGATGGTCGGCACCGGCGATCTGTTCAAGCCGGCCCAGGGGCGGTTTGACGGGAACCGCCTTGTCGCGCGTGGCGAGTTGATCGAGCTTGGCGGGGTCCCGCTGCGGCTGACCACCACGTCACCGCTGCGTGGCGCAATCCGGCCGCCGGGTCAGGCGAGGGGGGTGGAACTCCTGCCCGATGCGGAATTCCGCTTTCCAGTCGGTAGTCGCTCAATGCGCCCAGGCAGCGCGCTGGCGCCCGGGGCTTTTCAGTAAGTGCCCGGGGGTGGTTTCAGGCCGCCTTGTTGCCCATCTGTTCGCCCATGCGGATGGCGCGGGTGGGCGTCCATTCCGGGTTGAAGGCGAGGCTGTCTTTCGGGAAGAGCATGACGACGGTCGAGCCGAGCAGGAAGCGGCCCATTTCGGCACCTTTTTTCAAGGTGATGGCCTGTTCGCCGTCGTAGCGCCATTCACGAACCACACCCGGACGCGGCGGGTTAATCATGCCGTGCCAGACGGTGGCCATGCTGCCGACGATGGTGGCACCGACCAGGGTCAGTACAAACGGGCCAAACTCGGACTCGAAAACGCAGACAACGCGCTCATTGCGGGCGAAGAGACCAGGTACGCCGCGCGCCGTGGTCGGATTGACCGAAAACAGTTCGCCAGGCACGTAGATCATCCGCGTCAGCTTGCCGTCGCAGGGCATGTGGATGCGGTGATAGTCACGCGGGCTAAGGTAGAGCGTGGCAAAACTGCCGTTCTCGAATTGTTCGGCCAGCTTGCGGTCACCGCCGACCAGCGCGGTGGTCGAATAACTATGGCCCTTGGCCTGAAAAATCTGGTCACGTTCAATGGGGCCGAACTGACTGATCGCGCCATCGACCGGGCTGATGAAGTCGGCATCAGCCTGCGGGCGGGCACCTTCCTTGAGCGGCCGGGTGAAAAATTCGTTGAAGCTCTTGTAGCTGGCGATGTCCGGGTTGGCTGCCTCAGCCATGTTCACGTTGTAGCGACCGACAAACCAACGGATGACGCTGGTCGTCAGGCTACCTGCTTCCTTGGAGGCCAGCTTGCCGGCGAGGGCGGTCAGCGCCTGTTTCGGGATCAGGTATTGGGGCAGGACGGCAAGGCGATCGGACACGGGCGAATTTCCAAGCAGAAAACCAGCAATTATACGGGGTCGGTTTCCGGCGGCGCCGCAGCGGCCTGTTCAGCAAAGGCCGGAACGGCATAGGAGGGTGCGGCAGTCCAGCGCTCGCGCCGCCATTTTTCGCGTTCGCCGTTGCCACAGAAAGTCCAGGCGACCAGTCGGCTCTGTTTCTGGCCCTGCGCCATCGGGATGATGCGCGACTCGACGACCTTGGCCTTCTTGAGCGCGGCTTCGATGTGCGGCAGGTTGTCGCCCTGCGAGAGCAGGCTGGTGAACCACATCACCCGCTTCGGGATGTTGCAACTCTGCTCGATCATCAATTTGACGAAAGCGCGCTCGCCACCGTTACACCACAGTTCGGCGCCACCGCCGCCGAAATTGAGGCGCGGCTCAGCGGCGCCGCGTTTGGCGCCTGGCTTGTTGAGGTTGTTCCACTTGCGCTGGCTGACCGCATGAACGTCATCAGGTGAGTTGTGGAAAGGAGGATTGCAGATCGACAGGTCAAAGTTCTCGCCGGAGCGTAGCAGGCCGGTGAAAATGTTTTCCCAGACCGTCTGGTGGCGCAGTTCAATCTCACCGGCCAGTTCGGGGTTCTTGGCGATGATGGCTGCCGCATTGGCCAGCGCTGCCTCGTCGATATCGACGCCAAGGAAGGACCAGCCGTATTCGGCGTGGCCGATGAGCGGATAGACGAGGTTGGCACCGGTGCCGATGTCGAGCACGCGAACGCCGGGGCCACTCGGGATGTTTTTCTTGTTGCAGGTGGCGAGCAGGTCGGCCACGCTATGGATGTAGTCGGCCCGGCCGGGGATCGGCGGGCACAGGTAGCCGGCCGGAATATCCCAGCCCTTGACCCCATAGTGATGCATCAGGATCGCCCGGTTGAGCATCTTGACGGCGGCCGGATTGGCGAAGTCAATGCTCGGTGTGCCGGCCTGCGTCGTCTTGATGTGCTTGGCCAGGGCCGCCGAGGTGGCAGCCAGGGCAGCGAAATCGTAGCCTTCGGCATTCTTGTTGCGGGGGTGCATGGCTTACTCGGACGGACGGCGGGGGGCGAAGTATCCCACGAATCAATGTTCCCTGCCGTCGATGCGCGGCTGCAGCAGCATCGGGATCGTACGCCAGGCCAGGATACCGAAGGCAATCAGCCAGCAGGCGGCCGAAAGGTGTATCCAGCCGAGATAGGCGGCAGGTGCCAGTTGTGGCAGCAAGACACGGACGAAAAGGGCGCCGAGCATGATGTAGAGCACCAGTCGGTCGATGCCATCGAAGACCACCTTGCGCCCGGTGTGGCCTTTGGAGATCCGGATGATCATGGCCGGGATGACTGTCCCCATGGCGCCGAAGGTGAACAGATGCACCGATACCGAGCCGACCCAGACGAAACTGACGACATGGCCGATGGCCTCGATCAGCAGTTGGCCAACGATGCACAGATAGCCGACGTACATGATGCCGATGTCGATGCGCTTGAAGGCCAGTTGCGGCGTCCAGTAGACAAAACGGATGGCGAGCAGCGTGGCGAGCAGTAGCGAGATGACAGCGGTCAATGAACGCGGCAGGACAAATTCGATGACCAGCAGCAGACCGAGCAGCTTGATCGCCATGTCCAGCAACGGGTGACGCAGGATCTGGGCCTGGAAGGCGGCCTTCATGAAGCCGGTCAGTGTGCGCTCCAGCATGACCAGGAAGGCCAGCCGGAAAAGCGCGATGGCCATGCTGTAGCCGGCCGTGAAGTCGCCACCCGCCAGCATCAGGTATTTGGCGAAGATGAAGGCCGGCAACATCACCAGGAAAAAGGCATTGTCGCGATAGCTGTCCTGATCGCGATGGCGGATCAGCGTCCACATCAGCATGGCGATGATGCTGCCGAGGAACAGGTTGTTCACCAGCAGGAAGAGTGGCATCGGCAATGCACCGCCAAAGCTCATGCCGAGCCGTTCGATGATCCAGGCTACGGCCAGCCACATGAGGGCCAGGCCGTGATAGCCGCGAATATTGACCCAGTTCTTGGTCGAGGTCAGCAGGAAGCCGCCGAGCACCGCCCAGCCAAAGCCAAAGAACATCTCGTGGGCGTGCCATTGCACCGACGTAAAAGGAGTAGCCGGGGCTGGCAGGGTGCCGCTAAACATCAGTGCCCAGAGCACTGGCAGCAACATGCCGGCCAGGCAAGCCAGGGTGAAGAATGGACGGAAGCCGACCAACCAGAAGGGATGATTTGAAACGCGCATGGCGAACCTGTTGCCGGATGAAGTATCTAAGTCGCAAGTTTAACGACACTCAGCGCGGACAAAATTGATTTATCCCCGGCTCGTCAAGCATCGGTCTTCACATTGGCGTAAAATTCCGATCTTGGCCGGGGAAGAGGGGATGCTGGCCGGTTTCCATAAGGATAATGATGAAGCGTGTGGATGATTTCCGCTTGCGGCTTGGCAAGCATGAGCTGGTACCGATCATGGTCGGTGGCATGGGTGTCGATATTTCGAGCGCCGATCTGGCGGTCGAAGTGGCCCGTCTGGGAGGCGTCGGCCATATTTCCGACGCAATGATCAAGACGGTTTCGGATCGCCGCTACAAGACTAAGTTCGTCAAGGATAAGCTCGCGCTTTACAAGTACAACGTCGAAAACGAAGACAAGTCACCGGTCCAGTTCGATCTCGGCAAGCTGGCAGAAGCCACCCGCCTGCACGTTGAAGCCTCCATGTCGCGCAAAAAGGGCGACGGCATGATTTTCATCAACTGCATGGAAAAGCTGACCATGAACGCGCCGAAAGAGACGCTGAAGGTTCGCATGACTGCCGCGATGGATGCGGGCATTGAAGGCATCACGCTGGCGGCTGGCCTGCACTTGGGTTCTTTCGCACTGATCGAGGATCACCCGCGTTTCCGTGACGTGCAGTTGGGCATCATCGTTTCCTCGGTACGCGCCCTGCAACTGTTCATCAAAAAGAATTTCCGTACGGGCCGTCTGCCCGATTACGTCGTGGTCGAAGGCCCGCTGGCCGGCGGCCACCTTGGTTTTGGCATGGATTGGGCGCAGTACGACCTGGCCACCATCGTCGCTGAAGTCATCCAGTATCTGAAAAACGAAAATCTGGATATCCCGGTCATTCCGGCTGGCGGTATCTTTACCGGCTCCGATGCGACCGCCTTTCTGGAAAATGGCGCGGCTGCCGTCCAGGTTGCCACCCGTTTTACCGTGGCCGAAGAATGCGGTTTGCCAACTGCCGTCAAGCAGGAGTACTTCAAGGCCAGCGAAGAGGATATCGAGGTCAATCAGATCTCGCCGACCGGCTACCCGATGCGGATGATCAAGGGCAGCCCGGGTATCGGTTCCGGTATTCGCCCGAACTGCGAAGCCTATGGTTACCTGCTCGATGCCAACGGCAAGTGCTCGTATGTGACTGCCTACAATCGCGAAATCGCGGCGCACCCGGGGGCGCGCAAGGTAACGGTCATGGACAAGACCTGTCTGTGCACGCACATGCGCAATTTCGACATCTGGACCTGCGGCCACCTGACCTATCGCCTGAAGGACACGACCCGCCGCCTTGAAGATGGTAGCTACCAGGTTCTGTCGACCGAGCATATCTTCAAGGACTATCAGTTCAGTACCGAACAGAAAATAGCCTTGCCTGAACTGCAAGCTGGTTGATTCAAAACCACACGATATATTTCGTGGGGTTTTGGTTGAAGCCAGCCGTCTGCTGAGTAGCTTGCTTAAAACAAAGATGCTCGTCGCCAAGATTTTGCGCCCGATAAATGCTGGACGTTTGTTCAGACTTTTGACAGTCGGCTGTGCCATCGCACAGCTCGCTGCCGTATCGGCTTTGGCTGAGCCGGAACAGGCCTTCAGTCTGCAGGGTTTTGGTACCCTGGGGATGGCCAGAACGACCAGTAACGACCTGGAGTTTGTGCGCGATCTATCCCAACCGAGTGGCATCAAGAAGGAATGGGATGGGCGGATCGACAGCGTGCTGGGCGTCCAGGGGGGCTGGCACATCAACAAGCAGCTCGAGGTTGTGGTTCAGTCCACAATCCGTTACCGCTACGACAGGACATACAATCCGGAGATAACCTGGGCCTACGTCAAATACGATCCGGCGCCAGATCTGAGCTTGCGCGCCGGGCGTCTCGGGACGGAGTTCTTCATGATGGCGGACTCTCGCTGGGTCGGCTATTCCTTTCTGACCGTCCGCCCGCCCGGGGATTACTTCTGGTATTTGCCCTTTTACAGCATTCATGGTGTGGATGCTGCGTATACCTTGCCTATTGGTGAGAACCTGCTGCGCCTCAAGGCCTTCTACGGCAATTCCGACGGCAAGATTCCATTGGCTGACCGGCAATGGGACATCAAGGGTTCGCCGATGGTCGGGGGCTTTCTCGAATATCAGGTCTCGTCCTGGTTGATTCGCGCCAGTTACGCCAATATCACCTTCAAACATGATTTACCGATCGGCGGTTTGGTGCCTGCGGCATCGGCTGAATATCTGTCTACAAAAGACAAGCGTACCGACTACTACTCTCTCGGTGCGGTCTATGACCAGGGCCCATGGCAGCTTCAGCTGATGCTGAACCATATCGAGCAAGGTAACAATGCACTTGAAAGCTCGGATGGTGGCTATGTGCTGGCCGGTTACAGAATTCGCGAGGTCACCCCTTACCTCGGCTATTCCTGGGTGCGATCGGTACGGCGGACTAGTGCCGACCCTTATATCAGCCATGTGATGGCCGATTCCCATTCAGATCAAAAAACAAGCATCGTCGGCATGCGTTGGGATGTTGCAAGGAATACGGCAATCAAGGCCCAGTGGGATGGCGTGCGTGGCGATCCAACGTCGATTTTTCCGTACCGCAACGACCCTTCGAGTGGTCGCTGGTCCGGCAAGATGGATATTTATTCACTGGCGGTAGATTTCGTCTTCTAAGCAGATGCCTGTTCGTCGCCTCCTCCTTCTCTGCATGCTGTCCTGGTTGCTGCTTCAGCCAGCGGCAGAAGTGCGTGCCGAGCTTGTCGTGGTCGTCAATGCACGCTGCGGTGTGGCGGCAATGACGCGCAACGAGGTGGTGAATCTATTTTTCGGACGTACCAGGCAGTTCTTCAACGGCATCGAGGCTCAGCCCGTTGATATGTTGGACTCCCATCCCGATCGGGCGCGCTTTTACAACGCGCTGCTCGGCAAGGATCTCTCGGAAATCAACGCTTACTGGTCGAGACAGGTATTCTCTGGCCGCATGCAACCGCCCACCAAGCTTGGGTCGCCGGAAGAAGTTCTGAAATGGGTGGTGTCTCATCCTGGCGGTATCGGCTTTATCGAGCTCTCCAAGGCAGATGCACGGGTTCGCGTCGTTTACGAATTGACGCCCTGAGAAATTTTGAGTTTTCATTGAACGTAGAACTGATCGGTATTGTCATCATCTTCATAGCCATTGCGATAATCGTCATAAAGGCAGGGTAGTCTTCATCCTTGTGACGGTTTCCAACGTGGTGGGAAGCGCGTTACATGTTCATATAACGAAGGAGACAAACATGCCCAGAAGAATAATCAGAAACCTGCTCGATGGTCGTGCGCTGGTTACGGCCAGCAAGACAATGAGCGTACGTTCGGCCTGCCGCCTGATGACGGAAAAGAAGATCGGTGCCTTGCTGGTCGTTGAGGATGGCCGAATCGCTGGCATCTTTACCGAGCGCGATGCGCTGAACAAGATCCTTTCCGCTGCCCTTGATCCGGATGTGACCATGCTGGATCAGGTGATGGCCGCGGATCCGCAGACGATAGGCGCAGACAAACCGCTTTCCTACGCACTCTACATGATGGCCGAAGGCGGCTTCCGCCATGTGCCGGTGGTCGATCCGAACGGGGCGCCGCTGGGCATGGTTTCAGCCCGGGATGCGCTGGGTCAGGATATGGTCGACCTCGAGCGTGAAATGAAACATCTCGAAGAGCTTGAGGCGTCGATCGGCTACTGATCGACCGGCCAGCCAAAGCGCGCCAGTATGGCGGCGAATTCGCCGGATACTGGCGCTTTTATTTCCAGTCGTTGCCCGCTGACAGGGTGGTTGAACGACATCCCGACGCAGGCTAGCAACAAGCGGTGGCTGCCGAGCTGCTCAGAGAAGTAGCGGTTGTGACGCCCTTTGCCATAGGTGGCGTCACCAATGATCGGGTGGGCAAGATGCTTCAAGTGGCGCCTGATCTGGTGCCGGCGTCCGGTGACCGGTTCCAGTTCCAGAAGTGCGTAACGGCTGCTTGGATAACGGTCGATTTCGACCGGCAGCTCGATCTCAGCCAGTTTCCGGAAGCGGGTCAGCGCCGGCTGTGCCTCGGTGCTGCTCTGTTCGCCTTTGAACTCATAAGGATCACGCTGGCGGGTCAGCGGGTGCTCGATGCTGCCCGACTCTGCCGGGTAGCCCCGGACAACAGCCCAGTAAGCTTTTTCTACGCTGCCTTGCTCAAACTGTTTTCCGAGCTGGCTGGCCATGGCCGGGTTTAGTCCGAAAAGCAGGACGCCGGAAGTGCCACGGTCAAGTCGGTGTGCCGGCCAGACGCGCTGGCCGATCTGGTCGCGGAGAATCTGGATGGCGAAGCGCGTTTCGTGGCGGTCGATTTCCGAACGATGAACCAGCAGCCCGGAAGGCTTGTCGATGACAACAATGTGTTCATCGCGGTAGAGAATCGGCAGTTCTTCAGGCAAAGAAACGCTGCTTCGCTGCGGCCGGGATGTCCATGCCGGTAACTTGGGCGCGGTCGAGCAACTCCCAGTAATAGCGGTAGGAGGCACGGTCGTGCAGTTTGCCTTCATGCTGGATCGGGCCCCAATCTTTGTCCTGGGCGGCGATCAGTATCTCGGCGGCGGCCTGTACTTCAGAGAAATCCGGGCGCATGGCCTCGACGATGGGTACGATCTGGTTTGGGTGAATGCTCCACATGCGCAGGAAGCCGAATTCGCTTCGGGCACATGTCGCATCGTTGCGGATGTACGCGATGTCTTTCAGTTCAGTCGTCACGTTATGCGACGGAACAATGCCGTTGGCCAGTGCGGCAGCACTGATTTCGCACTTGGCGCGGGCGACCAGCGGGTGATCGAATTGCCCCGGGCTTTTCATCGCGCTGCCGGGAATGGCGCCGTGATGGCCGGAGACAAAATCCATCAAGCCAAAATCCAGACTTTCGACGCCGGGTAGGGCCGCGATTTCCCAGACTTCGCGCAGGGCGCCATGGGTTTCAATCAGCACGTGAACGGGAATCCGGTGGTCGATGCCGAATTTTTGTTCGATCTCACGCAGTGCTTCGATCTGCACCTGAACGTCACCGGCGCTGCATGGTTTGGGGAGCGTGATGAAAGGTAGGCGGCTACCAGCCCGGCTGACCAGGATTTCCATGTCTTGCTGCCAGTGGGGGTGAGTGACGTCATGAACGCGTGCCCCAACCCGGTTGAACTGGTTGTCCTCGCTCATGATTACGGCAGCAGCCATTTCGGCATGCTCACGTTCGGCGCCGGCATGAGCACCATCTTCGCAGTCGCAGGTGATATCGAAGATTGGACCAAGTTCCTTTTGTAACTGAAGCGCCTTGCGCATCAGTTTTTCCGAGCCGGCGTAATGGTCGACCGCCGGCAGGATGGGGAAGGGCTTTTCACCGGCAAAAAGAACTGTCTTGGGATGGCGCATGGCGAGCTATTAGGATCGAGCTGTTGGGGTTGAGTTGAAAAGAAAAAGGGCCGCGGCATTTTACCGCGGCCCCTGCTTTTGCTGACTGCTAATAACTAGCAGCTACCAGCTATCAAAGCATGTCCTTGACGGCTTCGGCTTCGTCAGTCAATTCCTTGAGCGTGAAGTTCATCTTTTCGCGGCTGTATTCATCGATTTCCAGACCCTGGATGATCTTGAACGAACCACCCTTGCACTCGCACGGGAAGCCGTAGACGATGCCGGCCGGGATGCCGTAGGAGCCGTCAGAAGGAACACCCATGGTGACCCATTCGTCGGAACCGAGCACCCAGTCACGGATATGATCGATGGCAGCGTTGGCGGCGGAAGCAGCAGACGACAGGCCACGGGCTTCGATGATCGCAGCACCGCGCTTGCCGACGGTCGGCAGGAAGGTGTCGTTGTTCCAGGCGTGATCGTTGATCAGGGCCTTGACGCTGTCACCATTGGAGGTGGTGCTGCGGTAATCGGCGTACATCGTCGGCGAGTGGTTACCCCAGACGACCAGCTTCTTCAGGGAAGCAACCGGGCGGCCGATCTTGTTGGCCAGTTGCGACAGGGCGCGGTTGTGGTCCAGACGCAGCATGCCGTGGTAGTTGTTCGGGTTGGTACGGCCAACCTTCTTGGCAGCAGCAGCGGCGATGAAGGCGTTGGTGTTGCACGGGTTGCCGACAACGAGAACCTTGACGTTCTCGTTGGCGTTTTCGGCGATGGCCTTGCCCTGAACGGTGAAGATGGCGCCATTGGCGGTCAGGAGGTCAGCACGCTCCATACCCTTGGTACGCGGACGAGCGCCAACCAGCAAGCAAACGTCGGCATCCTTGAAGGCGACATTCGGATCATCGGTGGCAACCATGCCGGCGAGCAGCGGGAAAGCGCAGTCTTCCAGCTCCATCATCACGCCCTTCACGGCTTGCTGAGCTTGCGGCAGGTCGAGCAACTGAAGGATGACCGGCTGGTCTTTGCCGAGCATTTCGCCGGAGGCGATGCGGAACAGCAGGCTATAACCGATCTGGCCGGCGGCGCCGGTAATAGCTACGCGCATGGGGGCTTTGGACATGTATCGCTCCTGTAATGAAACTGCGTGATTGAATTGTTTGAATTTGCTCGGGTGCCGGCCTTGAATTTATCCCTTGCGTCAGCCGGCGCGAGAGACTCGTGATGTTAGAAGTTCGGCGTTTCCCTGTCAATTCATCATATGTCTTATATAAGACAACTTTTCGTGGACGGTCCGCCTTAAATGTGCTGAAATTTGGCCCTATGACCCGTGACGTCTCCCGTCCTGCCCCCCGTTTGTCCTCGCCGACCTTCAGTCCACTCTATCGCCAGATCAAGGATTTTTTAATCCGTAGCCTGGAGCAGGGGGAGTGGGGGCCGGGTGATGCCATCCCCAGCGAGGGGGAGTTGGCTGCACGTTTCAATGTCAGTCAGGGAACGGTGCGCAAGGCGATCGATGAAATGGCTGCCGAGAACCTGCTGGTTCGGCGTCAGGGGAAGGGGACCTTTGTCGCCACGCACAGTGATCCGCGCTCCTTCTATCGTTTTCTGCGCCTGGTGCCGGATGATGCCAAGGCAACGCATGCGGTCAGCGACCCGTTTTTCTGCGAAACCATTGCGGCGACGCCTGAAGTGGCCAAGGCGCTAGGCTTGCAGTCTGGTGACAGTGTCTTGCATGTGAAGCGCTTGCTTCGTTTCAACGGTGAGCCAGTGGTCTTTGATCAGATATATCTCGTTGCTGATCTGTTTAATGGTTTGGCGCTGGAAGGGTTGCGTGGAGGGGAGCGCTCCTTGTACAGCCTTTTTGAAGGCGATTTCGGCGTACGAATGATTCATGCGGAAGAGCATTTGCGAGCGGTCGCGGCTGATGTGCAAAGCGCCGAGTTGCTTGGAGTGCAAAAAGGTGAGCCGCTCCTGCTTGTCGAACGAACGGCTTATACCTACGGAAATAAGCCGGTTGAGTGGCGCCGTGGTCTGTATTGCACGCGGCGACACTATTACCGAAACGATTTGGGTTGAGAGACCCATGCTTTCGGGTTAGGTCGGAAAGCGCCCGGAGTGGCGTGTTCTGGCTGGTTTTGAATGTATAATTACAGCTCTTTTCAAACCACGTAAAAGCGGATAACCGCATCTTCACGCGAGGGATGACGTTCATGGCAGAAATGACCATCAAGAAACGTCCAAAAAATTTGGACTTGACTACAATTAGGTTGCCGTTGCCAGGCAAGGTTTCAATTTTGCATCGCGTCAGCGGCGTGGGATTGTTTCTCTGTCTGCCGCTTCTGCTCTGGCTTTTTGGCGCTAGTGTGGCCTCTCCGGAGGGTTTTGCCGGGGTTAAGGCAATTGCCGGGATGTTCCTGGTTAAAGTGATTCTGGCGGGCCTGATCTGGGCGTTCATGCATCACTTCTGTGCCGGTATCCGCTTCCTGCTTCTCGATCTGCATGTCGGCATCGAAAAAGAAGCTGCTAACAAGTCTGCCGGTATGGTGTTGGGCGTGAGTCTTCCGCTGACCGCGATCCTGATTTGGGGGGTTCTGCTGTGATCAACCGTATTGTTGTCGGTGCCCATTACGGCCTGAAGGACTGGATTGCCCAGCGCGCCACTGCGGTCATCATGGCCGTCTATTCGGTTCTGATTGCCGCTGTTTTGCTGGTGGTTCGTCCAAATACCTTTGAAGCTTGGCAGGGTGTGTTCGCCAACGGCGTCATCAAGTTCCTGACTTTCCTCTTCTTCGTTAGCTTGTTCTACCACGCCTGGATTGGCGTGCGTGACATCTGGATGGACTACGTGAAGCCGACGGGCATCCGCCTGACCCTGCACGTCCTGACCATTTGCGCTCTGGTTGGCTATACCGCCTGGGCTGCTGCGATTCTCTGGAGGCTGTAAGCGTGAGTATTCCTGTTCTGAAATTTGATGCCGTGATCGTTGGTGCCGGTGGTGCCGGTCTGCGTTCCGCGATCCAGTTGTCCGAAGCCGGCCTGAAGACCGCCGTGCTGTCCAAGGTTTTTCCGACCCGCTCGCACACGGTTGCGGCGCAGGGCGGTGTGGCTGCTTCCCTTGGTAACTCTGAGGAAGACCACTGGACGTGGCACATGTACGATACCGTCAAGGGTTCCGACTGGCTCGGCGACCAGGATGCGATCGAGTTCATGTGCAAGAAGGCCAATGAAGTGGTCGTTGAGCTCGAACACTACGGCATGCCGTTCGACCGCACCGACGACGGCAAGATTTATCAGCGTCCGTTCGGCGGCCACATGTCCAACTTCGGCGAAAAGCCGGTGCGTCGCTCCTGTGCTGCCGCTGACCGTACCGGTCACGCCATGCTACACGCCATGTATCAGCGCAACGTCAAGGCCAATACCCAGTTTTTTGTTGAGTGGATGGCGCTGGATCTGATTCGCGACGAAGAGGGCCATGTCCTCGGCATCACCGCCATGGAAATGGAAACCGGCCAGATCGTGATCTTCCACGCTCGCGCTACCATTTTCGCGACCGGCGGTGCCGGCCGTATCTTCTACTCTTCGACCAATGCCTTTATCAACACTGGCGACGGCCTGGGTATGGCCGCTCGTGCCGGCATCCCGCTCGAAGACATGGAGTTCTGGCAGTTCCACCCGACCGGCGTCGCCGGTGCTGGCGTGCTGATTACCGAAGGTGTGCGCGGCGAAGGTGGCATCCTGCGTAACTCCAGCAAGGAACGTTTCATGGAGCGCTACGCGCCGAACGCCAAGGATCTGGCTTCGCGTGACGTGGTTTCGCGCGCCATGGCGACCGAAATCAAGGAAGGCCGCGGCTGTGGCGTCAACAAGGACTACGTCCTGCTCGACATCACCCACCTCGATCCCGCCACCATCATGAAACGCCTGCCGGGCATCCACGAAATCGGCCTACAGTTCGCCGGTGTCGATTGCCTGAAGGAACCGCTGCCGGTCGTTCCGACCTGTCACTACCAGATGGGCGGTATTCCGACCCATTATTCCGGTCGCGTCGTGATGCCTAAGGGTGGCGACATGAATAGTGTCGTTCCGGGCTTCTATGCTGGTGGCGAATGTGCCTGTGCGTCGGTGCACGGTGCCAACCGTCTCGGTACCAACTCGCTGCTCGACCTGCTGGTTTTCGGCAAGTCGGCCGGTGACTCTGCTGTTGAAGATCTCAAGGCTGGCCGCGCTCATCGTGAGCTGCCGAAGGATGTTGCCGACAAGACCCTGGCTCGCATCAGTGCCCTGGATAACCGCAAGGGCGGTGCCAACGTGCACGAAACCCGCCTGGCCATGCAGCGCACCATGCAGGACCACGCTGGCGTTTTCCGTTTCGGCGACATGCTGAAGCAGGGCGTCGAAAAGATTCTCGAAGTCGAAAAGGCGGCTCGCCAGCTCGAGATCAAGGATAAGTCGATGGCCTGGAATACGGCTCGTACCGAAGCGCTCGAAATGGAAAACCTGATCGAAGTCGCCAAGGCCACGATGATTTCTGCTGAAGCCCGCAAGGAATCCCGCGGTGCCCACGTCCGCGACGATGCGCCGGATACGGCCGAATTCCCGAACGGTCGTAACGACAAGGAATGGCTGAAGCACACGCTGTTCTCGCCGGTTGATAACTCGATCAGCTACAAGCCGGTCAATATGCAACCCCTGACCGTCGAGGCCGTAGCCCTCAAGACGCGCTCGTACTAATCGGAGTCCAGAATGAGCAAACGCATGGTTCAATTCAGTATCTATCGCTACGATCCGGACAAGGATGACGCGCCGTACATGCAGGACATCTCGGTCGAACTCGAACCGACTGACCGCAAGCTGCTCGACGCGCTGACCAAGCTCAAGGCCAAGGACGACGCGATCTCCTACCGCCGTTCCTGCCGCGAAGGTGTTTGTGGTTCCGATGCCATGAACATCAACGGCAAGAATGGTCTGGCCTGTCTGACCGATATAGACAGCCTGAAGCAGCCGATCGTGCTGCGTCCGCTGCCTGGTCTGCCGGTCATCCGCGACCTGATTGTCGACATGACCCAGTTCTTCAAGCAGTACCACTCGATCAAGCCCTACCTGATCAACAACGATCCACCGCCGGAACGCGAGCGTCTGCAGTCGCCGGAAGATCGTGAAGAGTTGAATGGCCTTTACGAATGCATACTGTGTGCCTGTTGTTCGACGTCCTGCCCGTCGTTCTGGTGGAACCCGGACAAGTTCGTCGGCCCGGCCGGCCTGCTGGCTGCTTACCGCTTCATCGCCGATACCCGCGACCAGGCAACCAACGAACGTCTCGATAACCTCGAAGACCCGTATCGCCTGTTCCGTTGTCATACCATCATGAACTGTGTTGACGTGTGCCCGAAGGGTTTGAACCCGACCAAGGCCATCGGCAAGATCAAGGACATGATGGTTCGTCGCGCCGTCTGATGGAAAGAGCGGACTACGAGCGCTTGCGCTGGCGTTGTATTCGTCGTGCGCTTCTTGAACTTGACATCACTCTGACGCGTTTTCTGGATGGTGGTGACTTTGAGAAGCTCAGCGACGATCAGCAACAGGCGTTCGTGGAGCTTGCAGACATGGAGGATTACGATCTCTGGGATTTGCTGACAGGCAAAGCAGAGATTGATGATCCTCGCTTGGCGCACATGGTGGCGCTGATTCGTAAGAGTTGAGTAAGGTTTGCATTCTATCTTGGGAATGTTGACCGCTTTTTTTGGCATTGCAGTGATAACCAACACCTGTAAAGGGAAGACTCCATGACGACTGAACGCAAGGCAATTTTGACAATCGATGGACAGGCTCCCGTCGATTTCCAGATCATGACCCCGACGCACGGCAACGATTGCGTTGATATTCGTACCCTTGGTGCCAAGACCGGATTGTTTACATACGACTCCGGCTTCCTTTCCACCGCTAGCTGCAAGTCCAAGATCACATTCATCGACGGTGATGTTGGGCAGCTCTTGTATCGCGGCTATCCCATCGAGCAACTCGCAGAAAATTGCAATTTCCTTGAAGTTACGTATTTGCTGAAGAACGGCGAATTGCCGAATGCCAAGCAGAAGTCCGATTTCGAGGGCACCATCAAGAAGCATACGATGGTCCATGAGCAACTGGCCAAGTTCTTCTCCGGTTTCCGTCGTGACGCACACCCGATGGCTGTAATGACCGGTGTGGTTGGCGCGCTGTCCGCCTTCTACCATGATGCGATGGACTTCTCCGACGCAGAACATCGCAACATCAGCTTCAACCGTCTGGTTGCCAAGATGCCGACCATCGTCGCCATGGCGTACAAGTACAACACGGGCATGCCCTTCATGTTCCCGGACAATGAATTGGATTACACCGCCAACTTCATGCGCATGATGTTCGGCAATCCGTGTGAAAAGTATGTCCCGAATCCGGTTCTGGTCAACGCGTTGGACACCATCTTCACATTGCACGCCGACCACGAGCAGAATGCCTCCACCTCCACGGTGCGTCTGGCTGGTTCCTCCGGTGCCAATCCGTTCGCTTGTATCGCGGCCGGCATCGCCTGTCTATGGGGCCCGGCGCACGGTGGCGCCAACGAAGCCTGTCTGCAGATGCTGGAGCAGATCGGTGACGTCTCCAAGGTTGGCGAGTACATCAACCGAGCCAAGGACAAGAACGATTCCTTCAAGCTGATGGGCTTCGGTCACCGCGTCTATAAGAACTTCGATCCGCGCGCCAAGCTGATGCGCAAGGTTTGCTTCGACGTTCTGTCTGAACTGGGTCTGGAAAACGACCGCCTGTTCAAGCTGGCCATGGAACTGGAAAAGATCGCCCTGGAAGATCCGTATTTTGTCGAGAAAAAGCTCTACCCGAACGTCGACTTCTACTCCGGCATCGTGCAGAAGGCCATCGGCATTCCGACCGAAATGTTCACCTGTATCTTCGCGCTGGCCCGTACGGTCGGCTGGATGACGCAGTGGGAAGAAATGATCACCGATCCGGAGTACAAGATCGGTCGTCCGCGCCAGCTGTACATGGGTGCAGCAAAGCGCGACGTAGTACCGCTTGCCCAACGCGGCTAAGGAAGAAATTGGGCGGCCGTGTGGCCGCCCTTTTTTTACCCGTGGAGATTTGTGGCTTTGCAAAATGCAGCTGCAGAGGACAATAACACCCTAGAGGGGATGCCTATGACTACGATGAATCAATTGTTCGACAGCACGATGTTCTTTGGCGGCAATGCGCCGTTTGTTGAAGAGCTGTACGAAAATTACCTGAATGATCCGACTTCCGTGCCGGCTGAGTGGCGCGATTATTTTGACCGTCTGGCCCAGATGCCGGGTGCTGTTGCGCGTGATGTCGCGCATGCGCCGGTCGTTGCTGCCTTTGCCGAACTGGGCAAGGATGGCGGTTTCCGTCCGGCAGCAGTAGCCGCCGGTGGCGACAACAAGAAGCAATCGGCGGTTGGCCAACTGGTTACGGCCTATCGTTCGATGGGTACGCGCTGGGCTGAACTCGATCCGCTCAAGCGTTTGCCGCGTCCGAAGATTGACGAACTGGAGCCGTCCTTCTACGGCTTTACTGATGGCGACCTGAACCAGACCTTCAGCGTTGGTTCGTTGAAGGGTCTGCCCGAATCGGCAACTCTTGGCGATATTCTGCAAACCCTGAAGCAGACCTACTGTGGCACTGTTGGCGTCGAGTACATGTATATGTCCGACTACAACGAAAAGCGCTGGCTGCAGGAGCGTCTGGAAACCATTCGTTCGCGTCCGACTTATAGCACCGAGCAGAAAAAACGTTTGCTGGAACGGCTGACTGCCGCTGAAACCCTGGAACGCTACCTGCATACCAAGTATGTCGGCCAGAAGCGTTTCTCCCTGGAGGGCGGTGAATCGCTGATCGTTTCCATGGACGAAGCCATTCGTGTCGGTGGCAAACTTGGTATCGACGAAGTGGTTATCGGCATGGCCCACCGTGGCCGTCTGAACGTGCTGGTCAATACGCTGGGCAAGGCACCGTCCATGCTGTTCGCCGAATTCGAAGGCAAGAAGAAGAGTGACCTGTCGGCCGGTGACGTCAAGTACCACATGGGCTTCTCTTCCGATGTGTCCACGCCGGGAGGTCCTTGCCACCTGACGCTGGCCTTCAATCCGTCGCACCTTGAAATCGTTAACCCGGTGGTCGAGGGTTCGGTATACGCCCGTCAAGTCCGTCGCGGCGAAGAGGGCAAATCCAAGGTTCTGCCGGTGGTTGTGCATGGCGATTCCGCCGTGGCCGGCCAGGGCGTCAACCAGGAAATGCTCAACTTTGCCCAAACCCGCGGCTATGGCACGGGTGGCACACTGCATATCGTGGTGAACAACCAGATCGGCTTTACCACCAGCGATCCGCGCGACTATCGTTCGGGTCATTACTGTACCGACATCTTCAAGATGGCCGACGCACCGATCTTCCACGTCAATGGCGACGATCCGGAAGCTGTCGCGTTGGTGACCCAGCTGGCGATTGAATTCCGCCAGGAATTCAAGAAGGATGTCGTCATCGACATCATCTGTTTCCGCAAGCTTGGCCACAACGAGCAGGATGAACCGATGGTCACCCAGCCGCTGATGTACAAGATCATCAGCAAGCATCCGGGTACCCGCAAGGTATACGGCGACAAGCTGATTGCCGAAGGCGTACTGCCGGCTGATGGCCCGGACCAGATGATCAAGGAATACCGCGAACATCTGGACAAGGGCGAACTGCTGTACAACCCGGTCCTGGCTGGCTACAAGCATCCGAACACCATCGACTGGACGCCATTCCTGACCAAGAACTACATCGAAACCTGTGATACCACGGTACCGATGAAGGAACTGAAGCGTCTGTCCAAGCGCCTGACCACCTTCCCCGAAGGCTACGTCCTGCATTCCCGCGTCAAGAAGATTGCGGAAGATCGTGCTGCAATGGGCGAAGGTAAGCTACCGGTAGACTGGGGTATGGCCGAGAACCTGGCCTATGCCTCGTTGCTGGTTTCCGGCTACGGTGTGCGCATTTCCGGTGAGGACGTTGGTCGCGGTACTTTCTTCCCTCGTCACGCTGCTT
>JAYREA010000008.1:0-140984 GCA_041909135.1 Azonexus sp.
TTCAGTGCGTTTGCCTTTAATGCTTTTGTGTGACCGAAGTCACTTCGCATCAAGACACCCACACTTATCGGTTGTCCAATTTGTTAAAGATCAGTCGCCGCGCCGTTTCAGAAGATCCGTCAGCAGCGAAGGGGCGCATTATGGAGATACACATCCCACTTGTCAACAGAATTTCACCACTTTATTAACAGCTCCCTACTGGCCATCATCGCTTGGCGTAGATGTTTCCTCTGATCCCTATCACTCACCTGATCCCAAATAGTGAGCATCAAGAATAGTCACATCACCGTCACCCAGGAACACTGAAGGCAGCAAATAGTGCAATCTTTTCACCCTATAATTCAGCAGTTTAAAAAGTTAGTAGCGTGAAACATGGAAGGCTGGCGTGAAAAATCGCAACATATAAAGCAATTTGATGAAGAACTCCCAGCTTATGCCGTCCCTCACATTCGGTGCTGCCGGGGTGTTTTTGTTTGCGGGAACAGCTTTGGCGCGCTGTTATATGATGCGCCCGGTGCACAAGCTGACACCGGCAGATTGCAGATGCGCCCGACCTGGCCACAGACGAAGGAACCATGAAAGACTATTACGGATTACTGGGCGTATCGCCAGATGCGACCACGGAAATCATCAAGAGCGCCTATCGAAAGAAGGCGGCCCAGTTTCACCCCGACCGAAATCCTGAGCTGGATGCAGCGGCAAAATTCCGGGCCGTACAGGAGGCTTACGAAGTGCTGGCGGACGTAGATCGCCGCAAGGCGTATGACGAGACCCGCCGCACCAGCCTGATCGACGACCCGCAAGCCGTCGCCCGCGAAATCTGGTCCAGCTATTTGGAAAAGATCCAACAATGAACAAGTCATTCTATTTTTCCGAACTGGCAGCTTCCTACGATGCCGAGATCCAGGACTTGCTGAACGATTCGGAGGGCAACTCGGCGCTGAAAGCCAGGCTCAAGGAAAAACGACAGGAACTGAAGTCCATCCTGCCGATGATCGAGTTCAGTCCGGAAATGGTCGTCCCGGTGTTCTACGACAGTTTTTCCTTTGCCAACCCCAAGGCACTGGCCGCCGCCGTGCGGTGTGAGCCGGATGACGAGGAGTTTCCCAGCTGGGATCAACTGTCTTCCCTGGTGACACTTGAACCATGGGCCAGTTCCTATCTGGATGCAGTCCTCACCGAACGGGCCGGTGAAGAATTCATGGTGACCGCCGCCTGCCTCGAGTTCATCCGGAAATTCGACACGGCGCCGGCCTTGCCAGCCAGCGACGATGAAGAAGCCGGCGACGAGCGGAATAAACGCGAAGAGGACGATGAGGACGATCGCGACCTGGCCGAAGCCGGTGACGACTGGCTGGGTGAGCAAGGCTTCGATTCGCTGAAGTCCTGATCCACCTCCTCCTTCATTTTTCACAGCGACCAAGCAGAATCCGATTTATCCCATAAGGCATGACATGACACATCCCGTCGTAATCAAGACATCCCAACTCATCCTCGCCGGTGACCTGAAGGGTGCGGAAACTGCCCTCGCCAATATCGCTGATATCGAGGGTGATGACGCGCTCGTAACGGTCTTGAACGATATTCCGCCGAAGGACTTGCTGGCCGTGATGCGGGGCTTTGACGGATCGAAGCAATCGGTGGTCAATATGGTCGTCACGCCCGATCAGTTTGCCCGGGCCGTTGTTCTCGAGGCCCGCTATCGCGACGAAACCCATGCCACCCTGCACGGCATGATGAACGCGGTCCTTTATCGCGATGACGACCTGACGGCCGAATACCTTGAAGCAATCGGTGAGATGGAGGGCGGCTACGAAGTGCTGGCCAATTATTTCGGCGAACGCGATGATGAACTGCTGGCTTTTGCCATCTCCGGTGTCTTTTCCGAGGATTTCAACGCTGAGCATGGCCATGAATCAAAATCGATCTCCTGGCTGAACGAGAAAATCGAAGAGATTGACGAAGCGCTCCATGAAGGCAATTCGATTACCGGCTCACGCCCCAAGGTTTCACGCTCGGAAATTTCCGACCGGGACTGGATGGAAACCGCCTGGGTGCTGCGTTATGAGCTTTCAGACATTTTCGAGCAGATCGTGATCACCTTGCGCGACCGCCTGCAGCACCGTATCGAAGTGCTTGAAGAACCGCCGGTGATGGAACGCAAGCCGGCGGCGAGTTCGGCAGCGTCCTTTGACAACGAGGAATCGGCGCTCTGAGGATGGATCCAGTGAAAAACTCCGTTGCTATTGTCGATGATCGTCCATTTTTCGAAAAAGCCATTCGTTATGGCTTAAAGCGCGGCATTCTCGCGCGCGACCACATC
The DNA here is from genome assembly GCA_041909135.1 of Azonexus sp. Taxonomy (GTDB): domain Bacteria; phylum Pseudomonadota; class Gammaproteobacteria; order Burkholderiales; family Rhodocyclaceae; genus Azonexus. The sequence continues at coordinate 2,324 of JAYREA010000008.1, forward strand.
AGCAAGATGGAAGCCGATGGCCCGAAAGGAATCGTCCAGATTGCCGACCACTTCGGCACTGCCTATTTGCGGACCGACCTGGAAACTGCTACGGCCCGGATGACAAATCTGATCAGCCTCTACCTGGAAGACTTCGCCAACGGTGATTTGCAAACGGCAGCCCTCTCATTGCGCGACAACAGCCTGCTGTCACACTCCCGTGGTGGCTCGGAGATGTTGAAGCGATTGCACGCAATGCCCGTTGATAACGGCCTGTACGGACGAAAAGCTGATCCCCTGGCCCAGAAGATATTCGTCAACGAGCGTTCGTTTGCATTCCCGTTGACCTGTGCCAGCTATCGGGCAATGCTCAGACAATGTCAGGCCAATCAGATGCGGATCGACTTTGCCCGTTGGCTGGCCCGATGCCTGAACGTTAAACCGGAGGAATGCGAGGACTTCAGCGCCGACGAGCTCATTCGTTCTGCCATGTTGCTGCTTTACGTCGGTGCAAAACCGCTCGAGATGCCCTCGAAGAGCGAATTCATCAAGCTGGTCGAAACCCTTCGCAAGAAATCCTTCAAGCCCAAGCCGGCATCGCTTGATGCCTTTCTTCGGGAAGCCCCGGAGGCTTTTGTCGAGATGACCAGGCAGTCGATGCAGGAATTTGTTGATAGCGTGCTGCCACGACTCAAATCCGTGGAAAAAACGCCGGATGAGATTCTGCATGCAGATGCACAGGGCTCATTCTTTGTTCGTGACGTCCACGAGGACGACCTTGTCGCCTACGACAAGCTGGTCGCCAAGGAATGGGTGCGGATCACCAAAGGCAACGCCGACGACCCAGCCGTGCTGGCGACCATTTTCCTCAGCGTGGCTACGGGCCATCCGCCAAAAGCCAGCGCGCTGCTCAAAGAAGCGAAGAGCATCATCACGGCATTTCGTACCACGGGCTTCGACTCAAAGTCGGTGTTGGCGTTTATCGATGAACATGCACCATTCGAGCAGCGCGAAGACCTCAAGGCGATGTGGTCGGAGGATTTGCTGCCTGATGCAGAAATCCATCTGGCAGACAACGACCCCCAGATGCCTGATTCCCATATGGATCGCGCCTTGAAGTACTTTAAGCAGAATTGTGTTGGAAGCTGGAAGAGTAGCAGCCGTTAATCACCCGGAGACGCTTGGGCAAACCACAGGACCTTGAATGCTCATCGGTCGACGCCTCGGCAGCGTGATTTTTCGACCCAAAATTACCGCACAACTCGCACGTCCTTTCGCTTTGGCGCGCCAGCCGATGATGGCGCCGAATGCTGCTTCTGCCAACCAGCCACAGCATTCACTCGGAGCGCATCAGGGCTTGTCTAGCCAGAATAACGAGGCAATGGTCTTCGCATCGGTGATGCGGCCATCCCAAACCGCTTGCTTGGCCTCGCTTGGCGACATTTCGAACACCTCAAGAAACTCGTTATGATCGAGTTCCTTTTCTCCGGCCAGATACAGGCCGCGGGCAACGAATATCTCGATGCGTTCATCCGAGTAGCCGATGCATGGATGCATCACCCCCAGATATTCCCATTCGCTGGCGATGTAACCAGTTTCTTCCTTCAGTTCACGGCGAGCGGTATCGATGATGGCTTCGCCATGATCGATTTTTCCTGCGGGAAGCTCGAGAAAGACACGGCGTAGCGGATAACGGTACTGACGCTCGAACAGCAGGTTGCCATTATCGAGGAAAGCCAGGACGACGACAGCGCCGGGATGAACGATGTATTCCCGAATGGATTCCTTACCGTTGGGCAACAGGACGCCATCCTTGCGTACGTTAAGCAACGCGCCCTTGAAAACAGTCTCAGTCGAGACTTCCGATTCGAGCAAGTGCGCATCATGCGACATAACAAACTCTCCAAAAGTAAAACGCCCCGACTAGCGGGGCGTTCTTTAATCCTTCTTTCAGCCCGCCATCAGAGCGAACGCAACAACGCGTAGGCGCAGAGGGACATGATGACTTGCGGGAAAATCCCCAGGAAGGCCACTGCCAAACCGTTGGCAGAGATCAGGATGCGCATGTCAAGCGGTGCGGAAAGCGGCGTGTCATCAGCTGGTGCGTCGAAGTACATCAACTTGACCACACGCAGGTAGTAGAAAGCACCGATCAGCGAGAAGAGGACGGCGACAATGGCCAGCCAGAGATAGCCCGGTCCGGCAGCAACGACCGCCTGCAACACGGAGAACTTGGCAAAGAAGCCGATGAAGAAAGGAACGCCAGCCATCGAGAACATCAACATCAGCATGATGCCGGCAAACCAGGGGCTACGCTTGTTCAGGCCCTTGTAGTCTTCCAGCTCCTCGGCTTCGAAACCTACCCGCGCCATCATCAGAATCATTCCGAAGGTGCCGGCACTCATCAGGACGTAGGAAATGACATAGAACATCGACGAGCTGTAGGCATTCAATGCATAGCGTGCATCACCGCCAACCACACCGGTGACAATACCGAGCAGCATGAAACCCATGTGCGAAATAGCGGAATAGGCCAGCATACGCTTCAGGTTAGTCTGGGCGATGGCAGCCAAATTACCGATGGCCATCGAGAGTACCGACAGGATGACCAGCATGGCCTGCCAATCCGCAGCCAAGGTAATCAGGCCATTGACCAGCAAGCGCATGACGATGGCGAAGGCAGCCAGTTTGGGGGCCGAGCCGATGAACAGCGTAACGGAGGTCGGGGCGCCCTGATAAACGTCGGGAATCCACATATGGAAGGGGACAACACCCAACTTGAAAGCGAGACCAGCGACCAGGAAGACCAGACCGAAAACCAGCACACTCTTGTTAACACCGCCGCCGTAGAGCCGTTCGGCGATGCCGGTTATTTCCAGCGTACCGGTGGCGCCATAAATCATCGACATGCCGTAAAGCAACAGACCGGAAGCCAAGGCACCGAGAACGAAGTACTTCATCGCGGCTTCGGTGGAAACCACGGAGTCACGGTTCATCGCAACCATGGCGTAGAGCGACAGCGAGAGCAGCTCAAGACCGATGTAGATGGTCAGGAAGTGATTGGCGGAAATCATCACCATCATGCCAAGCGTCGCAAACAACGCCAGCACATAGTATTCGCCCTTGTTCATCGACTCGCGATCGATAACGTAGCCACGCGAGTAGAACATGACGATGACGACCGTCATGTAGAGGAACAGCTTCAACAAGTCGGACATCAGATCGTCGACGAACATGTTGCTGAACGTATAGGTGATTTCACCGGTACTGGTCGCAAACTGAATGGCGGCACAACCGATCAACGTCAGCTGGGTCAGCACGAAGGTGACGGTGCGCCGGCTGTCCTTGACCAACAAATCGATCATTAGGATGGCCAAGGCCATCGTCGCCAGAAAGATTTCCGGCGCGGCGGGCAGAAGATTGGGGACAACGAAATTGTCGAACATGTCGGCTACCGTTTATTGAATCTTGCTGATGGCAACGTGATGCAGCAGGTCGTTGACCGAGGCGTGCATAACTTCGGTGAAAGGCTGCGGATAGACACCCATCCACAGCGTGGCGACTGCCAGCACTGCCAGGATGGCGAATTCACGCTTGTTGATATCTGTCAGTTCTTCCACGTGGTGATTGCCCACATCGCCAAAGATGACGCGCTTATACATCCACAGCGAATAGGCTGCACCAACGATCATCGAACTCGCCGCGGCAAAAGCCACCCAGAAGTTAAACTTGACGGCACCCAGGATGACCATGAATTCACCGACGAAACCCGAAGTGGCCGGCAAACCACAATTAGCCATGGTGAACAGCATGAATAGCGCTGCAAACTTGGGCATCTTATTGACGACACCACCGTAATCGGCGATCTGGCGGCTGTGTACTCGGTCGTACATGACACCAATACAGAAGAACATGGCACCGGATACGAAACCGTGGGAAACCATCTGAACCAGCGCGCCCTCGATGCCCATGGAACTGAACATGAAGAAACCCAGTGTCACAAAACCCATGTGAGCGATGGAGGAATAAGCCACCAGCTTCTTCATGTCTTCCTGAACCAGGGCAACAAAGCCGATATAAACCACCGCGATCAGCGACAGGGCAACCACCAAGCCGGAAAGTTCATGTGAAGCATCCGGTGCAATGGGCAGCGAGAAACGCAGGAAGCCGTAGGCGCCGAGCTTCAGGGCAATGGCGGCTAGAACGATGGAGCCGCCGGTTGGGGCTTCAACGTGGGCATCCGGCAACCAGGTATGCACCGGCCACATCGGCACCTTGACGGCGAAGGCAATCAGGAAAGCCAGGAACAGCCAGATCTGCGGACCGAGAGCGATCGGCAACTTGTGCCATTCGAGAATGGAGAAGCTACCGCCGGACTGGATGAACAGATACATCAGCGCCAGCAGGAACAGCAGAGAGCCGAACAGGGTGTAGAGGAAGAATTTGAAGGCGGCGTAAACCCGGTTCGGGCCACCCCATACCCCGATGATCAGATACAGCGGAATCAGCGATGCTTCGAAGAAGACGTAGAACAGCACGCCGTCCAGAGAGGTGAAAATGCCGTTCATCAGACCGGACATGATCAGGAAGGCTGCGTTGTACTGGGCAACCTTGTTCTGGATAACTTCCCAACCAGCGGCCACCACGATGATCGTGATAAAGGCATTCAGCACCACGAACAGCATGGAAATGCCATCGACACCCAGATGGTAGTTAATGTTGAAGCGTGGAATCCACGTCTTCAGTTCCACGAACTGCATGCCGCCGTTAGCGACATCAAAACCAGTCCAAAGCGGAATAGTGATCAAGAAAGCGGCAACTGCACCAACCAGGGAAAGCATCCGTGCCAGCGGTGCGTTCCGGTCGCCACCGGTGGTGAGCACCACCAGCCCGGCGAAGATCGGAATCCAGATTGCGAGAGATAGCAGCGGGTAAGTCGACATGTTATTCCTTGCTTTTCTGCGAACTATTCACGACTAGGCGCGGTTGATCCACAGGGTCATCAGCACAAAGACGCCAATGATCATGGTGAAAGCGTAGTGATAAACGTAACCGGTCTGGAACAGGCGGGTTACGGATGAAATCCATCCAACAAGCTTGGCCGAGCCATTGACGATGAACCCATCGATCACGGCGACGTCGCCGCCACGCCAGAAAGCCTTGCCCAGCATACGGGCACCACCAGCGAAGACGGCCTCGTTGAACTTGTCGAAGTAATACTTGTTCTCGAACAGCGTATGAACAGCCGAGAAACGACGCTGAATGGCAGCCGGAATATCCGGACGCTTCATGTAGAAGAACCACGACAGAACGACACCAGCCAAGGCAAGGAGGAAGGGCAGACTGGTAAAGGAATGCAGACCCATGGCAACAGCACCGTGGAAATGCTCAGCCAGATGTTCCATCGCTGGGTGAGCGTGGTGGTCGACGAAGATCACACCCTTGAAGTAATCACCAAAGACCATGGGACCGATTGCGACGAAGCCAATGACAACCGATGGAATCGCTAGCAGTACCAACGGCAACCAAACAACCCAAGGCGTTTCGTGCGGCTTCTGACCCGGTGCCAGACCATGGTGATGGTCGTGCGAGGTCTCTTCGTCGTCATGATCACCGTGGTGCTCATGATGATGTGCGTCATCAGCCTTACCAAAACGTTCCTCGCCGTGGAAAACCAAGAAGTACATGCGGAACGAGTAGAAGGCAGTCACGAAGACCCCAGCCAGAACGGCGAAGTAAGCGAAGCCAGCACCTGGGATGTGAGAGAGCGCCACTGCCTCAATGATCGAATCCTTGGAATAGAATCCAGAGAGGAAAGGCGTACCAATCAAGGCTAGCGAACCGATCAGTGAGGTGATCCAAGTAATGGGCATGTACTTGCGCAAACCACCCATGTTGCGGATGTCCTGATCGTGGTGCATGCCGATAATCACCGAGCCGGCAGCCAGGAACAGCAATGCCTTGAAGAAAGCGTGGGTCATCAGGTGAAAGATGGCGACGGAGTAGGCAGACGCACCCAGTGCAACGGTCATGTACCCGAGCTGGGAAAGCGTCGAGTAGGCAACGACGCGTTTGATGTCATTCTGGATGATACCGAGGAAGCCCATGAACAACGCCGTGATGGCACCAATCACGATCACGAACGACAGTGCGGTAGTCGAAAGCTCAAACAACGGCGACATCCGGGAAACCATGAAGATACCTGCTGTAACCATCGTTGCGGCATGGATCAGCGCGGAAATCGGGGTCGGGCCTTCCATGGAGTCGGGCAGCCAAACATGCAAGGGAACCTGTGCCGACTTGCCCATAGCGCCGATGAACAAGCAAATACAGGTGGCGGTCATCAGCGAAACGGTCGCCCACTCACGGCCGGCAAATAGATTGATCGTGACGTTCGCCAATTCCGGAGCCTTCTTGAAAACGGTCGCGTAATCAAGCGAGCCGGTGTAGGCGAGAACCAGACCGATACCAAGAATGAAACCGAAATCGCCAACGCGATTGACCAAGAAAGCCTTCATGTTGGCAAAGATGGCAGTCGGACGGGTGTACCAGAAACCAATCAGCAGATAGGAAACCAGACCGACAGCTTCCCAACCGAAGAATAGCTGCATGAAATTGTTACTCATCACCAGCATCAGCATGGAGAAGGTGAACAATGAGATGTAGCTAAAGAAGCGGTTGTAACCCGGATCTTCCTGCATGTAGCCGATGGTGTAGATATGAACCATCAGCGACACGAAGGTAACAACCAGCATCATCGTGGTAGTCAGCGTATCGATCAGGAAGCCAACTTCGAATTTGTATTCGCCACTGGTCAGCCAAGTGTAGACCGTGCCGTTGTAGACATTTCCAGCCTGGACATCCTTGAAGATGACGATTGAGGCAATAAAGGCGATGGCGACACCGGCGATGGTGGCAGTATGTGCCCCCCAGCGCGGGATGACCCGACAAAAAAGGCCGGCAATCATGGCACCAATCAACGGAGCCAACGGTACCAGCAAATAGAGTTTTTGCATTTCCATGTTTAACCCTTCAGGCTGCCCAGGTCATCCACATGGATGCTCTTGAGGTTGCGGAACAGCACGATCAGGATGGCCAGACCAATCGCTGATTCAGCAGCGGCGACAGTCAGGATGAAGAAGACGAAAATCTGGCCGGAGAGGTCCTGAAGATAGTGGGAAAACGCCACGAAATTCATATTGACCGCAAGCAGCATCAATTCAATGGCCATCAACAACACCAGCAGGTTCTTCCGGTTCAGGAAGATGCCGACGACGCTGATCGCGAACAGAATCGCGCCCAGAATCAGGAAATGAGAGAGTGACAGAGTGAGCATGGTCTTCCCTGGGTTCAGTCTTTTTCAACCGGCATCTGCAGGACGCGGACGCGATCCTTCGCCTTGACGAAGACCTGCTGATTCGGGTTGGTGTACTTGGACTTCTTCGGGCCACGGTAAGTCAGCACAATCGCAGCGATCATGCCGACCAAGAGGATGAGTGAAGCCAGTTCGAACGGATAGACATAGTCGCTGAACATCAACGCACCGATAGCCTTGGTGTTGGATATTCCAGCCGGCAAGATGACTTCAGTTGCCGGGACCTGAAAGTACTTGCTACCAAGTACCAGTCCCATTTCCATGACCATCAGCAGACCGAGCAAAGCGCCGAGCGGAAGATAGTTCCAGAAACCCTGACGAATCCGATCGAGATTTATGTCGAGCATCATCACGACGAACAGGAACAGCACCATGACCGCACCGACATAGACGAGGATGATGGCAATGGCCAGGAACTCTGCTTGCAGCAGGGCCCAGATACCGCCACAGGTGAAGAAGGCCAGAATCAGATGCAGCGCCGCGTACACCGGGTTGCGGGCGGTGATCACGCGAAGGCTCGCGAAGACAAGAATCGCCGACAGGAAAAAGAAAACCGCAGTTTGAAAATCCATCGCTAGCACCTGTTATCGGTAAGAAGCATCAAGTTCGCGATCTTTTGCGATTTGATCTTCGTAGCGGTCGCCGTTAGCCAGCAACATCTGTTTGGTGTAATACAAATCACCACGCTTCTCGCCGTGATATTCAAAAATCCGCGTTTCGACGACAGCATCAACCGGACAAGCCTCTTCGCAGAAACCGCAGAAAATGCACTTGGTCAGATCAATATCGTAGCGCGTCGTGCGGCGGGAACCGTCATCACGCGGTTCAGCCTCAATGGTTATGGCCAGTGCCGGGCAAATGGCTTCACACAGCTTGCATGCAATACAACGCTCCTCGCCATTCGGGTAGCGGCGTAGCGCGTGCAAACCGCGAAAACGGAAGCTCTGCGGCGTCTTTTCTTCCGGATACTGGACGGTGATCTTGCGGGCAAAGAAATACTTGCCCGTCACCGACATCCCCTTCAACAATTCCTTGAGGAAGAGGCTGTTGAAGATTTCCTTCATCGAACCCATTAGTCTCTCCTCACTTCCAGATATTCAGCGGCGACATCATCCAGACGCCGACAACAACCAGCCAGATCAGACAGATCGGCACGAAGACTTTCCAGCCCAGACGCATCAACTGGTCATAGCGGTAGCGCGGGAAAGTCGCCCGGAACCACAGGAACAGGAACAGAATTGCGGACATCTTGGCAAACAGCCAGAGAATGCCATCGGGCAGGAAGCCTACCGGAGACAGCCAGCCACCAAGGAACATGATGGCGGTCAGTGCCGAAACCAGAATCATGTTGGCGTATTCAGCCAGGAAGAAAACCGCGAAGGCCATCCCGGAATATTCAACATGGAAGCCAGCAACAATCTCGGATTCACCCTCGGCGACGTCGAACGGCGCACGGTTGGTTTCAGCGACCCCGGAAATCAGATAAACCAGAAACATCGGGAACAGCGGCAACCAGTTCCAAGACAGGAAGCTCAGCCCCCAACTGGCGAAGCGTCCATGATCCTGGATATTTACGATCTCGACCAGATTCAGGCTGTTGGAAACCATCAGTACGCAAATCAGCGAGAAGCCCATCGAAATTTCGTAGGAAACCATCTGAGCAGCGGAACGCATAGCCCCTAGGAACGCGTATTTGGAGTTAGAGGCCCAGCCAGACAGAATGATCCCGTACACGCCCATCGAAGTGATAGCCATGATGTAAAGCAGGCTGGCATCGATGTTCGCCAGGACCAGCGAGTCGGTAAAGGGCACCACCGCCCAGGCCGCCAGTGCCGGCGCGATAGCCAGCATCGGGGCGATGATGAAGATACCTTTGTTGGCGCCGCTGGGAACAATGATTTCCTTCATCAGCAGCTTCAAGCCGTCGGCGATCGGCTGGATCAGCCCCCACGGACCAACCCGGTTAGGGCCGATACGTACTTGCATGTAGCCGATGACCTTACGCTCGAAGTAGGTCAGATAAGCAACGCCGAGCATCATCGGAGCGACGATCAGGACAATTTTGATAAGTGTCCAGACGGCAGGCCAGGCACCGCCAAAAATCCCGGTACCGAAGTTCATCAGTGCGTCCATTTATGCACGCTCCACGGAAATCGAACCGAACATGTCGCCCAGCATCGCAGTACTGACATGTGCTGCAGACACCCGAACACAACCGGCCGGGACATTGTTATCGGCCTTGGCAACCAACACAGCCTCGCCTGAGCCTTGTTTAACGCGAACCGTGGCATTCTCGGCAATGCCGATTTGGGCCAGAGTCTGCTCATTGATCCGGGCAGTTGGTGCGATCGCATCGGCAGTTTGCTGCAAAGCCGGTGCGCGGCGGGCCATCGGGTCGGCAAAGTTAATTGGCACATCGGCGATCCGCTGCAAACCGCTAGCTCCGCTCGCCGGAATCGAGATCGCAACGCCGTTCAATTCATTGCTCAGGCCGCCCACAAATTCAGCACCCTTACCCAGCACTTCGTCGCGAATTTCTTCGCTGGAGGCATAGCCGAATCCATCAAGATTCAGGACGTTGCCAAGCACGCGCAACAGCTTCCAGGCCGGACGAGCATCGCCACGCGCCTTCGCTACGCCATTAAAACTCTGAACGCGGCCTTCGGTATTGATGAAGGTACCCGAGGTTTCCGTGTAGGGAGCGATCGGCAACATCACATCGGCAAATTCCAGGGCCGGTGCATGCTTGAAGGCCGACATATAGACCACCAGGCTGGCCTGCTTCAACGCACCGATAACCAGTTGTGGGTTGGCGCAATCGAATTCCGGCTCGATACCCATCAGAACATAAGCCTTGCGCGGTTGTTCGAACATTTGCCAGGCATTGGCACCAGAGGGCAGGGCTCGGGCAGCGTAACCACCCACGGTGTTGGCACCTTCGCCAAGAAAACCGACGGTCGCACCAGTCAGCTTGCCAAGCTCCTGAGCCAGCGCATGCAATTGCGTGGCATCAGCCGATTGGGTCGCGACATTACCGAGAAACACGGCGCGTTTTTCGCCGTCAACCAAACTCTGAGCGATTTTCTGGCTCGTCTCGCAAACCACCGCCGATTCGACAGCGACCGGGACTGCAACACCCTTGATCTCGGCGGCAGCCTTGACAACGGCAGCCAGCGCAGCAGCCAGTTGGGAAGGCGCCACGGTCAGGCGGGCGTGCAGGTTGATTAGTTGATCATCACCAGTCACCGAAAGCAGACTGACCTTGGTGAATTTCTTGGCGGCTTGACGCAAGCGCTGAGCGATCAGCGGGTGATCCTTGCGCAGGAACGACCCAACCACCAGAGCACCGTCGAGATCTTTGATCTCGGCCAAGCGCATGCCCAGCCAAGGCGCGCCCACACGCTTGGAATCGGAGGAAAAGTCACTCTGGCGGGGACGGAAATCGATATTGCTGCTGCCCAGGCCCTTCATGACCTTGCCAAGCAGGAAGAGCTCTTCGAGCGTTGAGCTTTGGGCGGCCAGAGCGGCCAGCGCATCCCCACCCTGCTCGCGGGAAACATCCTTCAGGCCATGTGCGACGTAATCGAGCGCAACGTTCCAGTCTACTTCCTTCCACTCACCGCCCTGCTTGACCATTGGTTTGGTCAGGCGTTCTTCGGAATTCAGCGCCTGGTAGGAGAAACGCTCCTTGTCGGAGATCCAGCACTCGTTAACTTCTTCATTTTCACGCGGCAGAACTCGCATCACGTTGTCGTGCTTGACCTGGACGACTAGGTTGGCGCCGACGGAATCGTGCGGGCTGACCGACTTGCGGCGCTGCAGTTCCCAGGAACGCGCGGTGTAGCGGAAAGGCTTGGAGGTCAGCGCGCCAACCGGGCAAAGGTCAATCATGTTGCCCGACAGTTCCGAGTCGACCGTACGACCGACGAAGGTCATGATCTCGGAATGCATGTTGCGGTTGGCCATGCCGAGTTCCATGATGCCGCCAATTTCCTGACCGAAGCGGACGCAACGGGTACAGTGAATGCAGCGGCTCATCTCTTCCATGGAGATCAGCGGACCGACGCTCTTGTGGAAAACGACGTGCTTTTCTTCGGTGTAACGGCTCTTCATCGGGCCGTAGCCGACCGACATGTCCTGCAACTGGCACTCGCCGCCCTGATCGCAGATCGGGCAATCCAGCGGGTGATTGATCAGCAGGAACTCCATCACCCCCTTCTGGGCCTTAACGGCCAGTTCGGAGTGGGTAAAGACCTTCATGCCATTGGTCACCGGCGTCGCGCAAGCCGGCAACGGCTTCGGTGCTTTCTCTACCTGCACGAGACACATGCGGCAGTTGGCGGCAATCGAAAGTTTCTTGTGGTAGCAGAAATGCGGAATGTAAACGCCCACCTGCTGCGCGGCATCCATCACCGTGCTGCCATCGGGCACTTGCGCCTTTTTGCCGTCGATCTCGATTTCTAGCATGTCGCTACCTTGTAGCCTGACTTGTCGTCGTTAGTTTCGTTACAACCCGTAGCCATCAGGCCGGAATCTTGTGGAAGCCACTGCCAGCCCATTGCACATCCTTGGGAACCAGACAGGTCTTGTTTTCAATGTGGTACTCAAATTCCTTGCCGAAGTGCTTGATGAAGCTTTGCACCGGGAAGGCTGCTGCATCGCCGAGCGCACAGATGGTACGACCAGCAATGTTGCCGAGCACGCTGTTTAGCAGATCGAGATCTTCAGGCTTGCCGAGACCGTTTTCGATGCGATGCACGACCTTGTACATCCAGGCCGTACCCTCACGACAGGGCGTGCATTGGCCGCAGGACTCTTCGTAATAGAAGAAAGACAGACGCTCCAGCGCCTTGACCATGCAAACCGTTTCGTCCATGACGATGACCGCACCGGAGCCAAGCATTGAACCGCCCTTGCTGATCGAGTCATAGTCCATGGTGCAATCCATGATGACTTCCGCCGGCATGACAGGGGCAGAAGAACCACCAGGAATAACGGCCTTGAGCTTACGGCCACCACGCATACCCCCACACATTTCGAGCAGAGTTGCAAACGGTGTACCGAGTGGAATTTCGTAGTTACCTGGGCGATTTACGTGACCGGAGACCGAGAACAGCTTGGTACCGCCATTATTCGGCTTACCCAGATTGAGGAATTCTTCGCCACCCATTTTCAGAATGAAGGGGATAGAAGCGAAGGTCTCGGTATTGTTGATCGTAGTCGGCTTGCCGTAGAGGCCAAAGGACGCCGGGAACGGCGGCTTGAAGCGCGGCTGCCCCTTCTTGCCCTCGATTGATTCGAGCAACGCAGTCTCTTCGCCACAGATATAGGCACCGTAGCCATGATGCGCGAAGAGCTCGAAATTGAAGCCGGAACCGAGAATATTCTGACCGATGAGGCCAGCAGCGCGAGCTTCGTCTAGTGCTTCTTCAAAACGCTTGTATTCCTGCCAGACTTCGCCGTGCACATAGTTGTACCCGCGGTTGGCGCCCATCGCGTAGGCGGCGATGGCCATACCTTCGATCACTGCATGCGGGTTGAAGCGCATGATGTCGCGGTCCTTGAAGGTCCCTGGCTCACCTTCGTCGGTATTGCAGACGACGTACTTGTCACCAGGGAAGGAGCGCGGCATGAAGGACCACTTCAGGCCCGTCGGAAAACCGGCGCCGCCGCGACCCCGCAGCACGGATTTCTTGACTTCGCTGATAACGTCTTCCTGGGTCATCTTGTTGACTAGGATACGCTTCAGTTGCTCATAACCACCGCGAGCCACGTAATCCTTGAGGTGCCAGGTATTATCGCCATCCAAGCCTTCCATCAGGACGCCGTTGATCGAACCAAGCATGGCCATTATTTGCACTCCTCAAGCAGCTTGTCGATCTGTTCCGGGTGCATGTGGCTGCACATCGAGCGGTTGTTGACGATGAAGACCGGCGCATCACCGCAGGCCCCCATGCATTCACCTTCCTTCAACGTAAATTTACCATCCGGCGTCGTTTCGCCGTAGCCGACACCCAGCTTGTGCTGCAGGTATTCGCCGGCATGGTAGCCACCGGAGAGCGCACAAGGCAGGTTGGTACAGACCGTGATCTTGTACTTACCGACCGGCTTCAGGTCATACATGTTGTAGAAAGAGGCCACTTCGTAGGCTGCCATCGGCGGCATACCGAGATAGTTGGCAACGGCCTCGATGGATTCGGGGGCCAGCCAGCCTTTTTCTTCCTGGGCGTGAGCGAGACAAGCCATCGACGCTGATTGCTTCTGATCAGCGGGGTACTTGGCGACTTCGCGCGCAAACTTCTGGAGGGTTTCAGCGGAAAACATCAGCGGTCAATCTCGCCAAAAACAATATCTTGGGAACCGATAATCGTAACGACGTCGGCAATCATGTGGCCTCTGGACATTTCGTCCAGACCAGCCAGGTGGACAAAACCAGGAGCACGGATCTTCATCCGGTAAGGCTTGTTGGCACCATCGGAAACAAAGTAGATGCCGAACTCACCCTTGGGATGTTCAACAGCCGCGTAGGCTTCACCGGCCGGAACATGAATACCTTCCGTGAAGAGCTTGAAGTGGTGAATCAGCTCCTCCATGTTGGTCTTCATGTTTTCGCGCGGTGGCGGCGCCACCTTGTTGTTGTCTGTGATCACCGGGCCGGGATTCTTGCGCAACCAGGCAATACATTGCTTGATGATGTTGTTCGACTGGATCATTTCTTCCATGCGAACCAGGTAGCGGTCATAGCTGTCGCCATTGACGCCAACCGGCACATCGAAATCGATCTTGTCGTAAGCGGCGTACGGCTGCTTCTTTCGCAAGTCCCAGGCAATGCCCGAGCCACGCAGCATGGCGCCGGTAAAGCCCATCTGCAGAGCGCGCTCCGGCGTCACGACACCGACATTGACCAGACGCTGCTTCCAGATCCGGTTATCGGTCAGCAGGGTGTGGTATTCGGAATGGTAAGTCGGGAACCGATTGGTGAAATCTTCGAGGAAGTCGAGCACGGAACCGCTGCGGTTCTCGTTCTTCTCGGCGGCCTTTTTGGCGTTGGTCCAGGTTGACTCCTGATACTGCGGCATGCGGTCCGGCAGGTCGCGATAGACACCACCCGGACGATAGTAGGCGGCGTGCATGCGGGCGCCCGAGACGGCTTCATAGACGTCCATCAGGTCTTCGCGTTCGCGGAAGGTGTAGAGCGCCATGGTCATCGCACCGACGTCCAGCGCGTGACAGCCGATCCACAACAGATGATTGAGGATACGAGTGACTTCGTCAAACATCACGCGGATGTATTTGCCGCGTTCCGGCACTTCGATACCGAGCAATTTTTCGGTAGCCAGGCAGTAGGCGTGCTCGTTGCACATCATCGACACGTAGTCGAGACGGTCCATGTAGGGCACGGACTGGACCCAGGTCCGGGTTTCGGCCAGTTTCTCGGTCGCCCGATGCAACAAACCGATATGCGGGTCGGCGCGCTGGACGACTTCACCGTCCAGTTCGAGCACCAGACGCAGCACACCGTGTGCCGCCGGGTGTTGCGGACCAAAGTTAAGCGTGAAATTGCGGATGTCAGCCATGAGCAGTATCCCCGAAGGTGTCTTCGCGCACAATACGCGGGGTGTTTTCGCGCGGCTCGATGGTGACCGGTTGATAGATCACACGAGCCTGATCGGGGTCATAGCGCATCTCGACGTGACCGGAAATCGGGAAATCCTTGCGGAACGGGTGCCCGATGAAACCGTAATCAGTCAGGATGCGGCGCAGGTCGTCATGGCCCACAAAAGCGATGCCATAGAGATCGAATGCTTCGCGCTCGAACCAGTTGGCACTGGCCCAGACACTGACAATCGACGCAACCGACGGAAAACTCTCGTCTTCGGCAAAAACACGAACACGCAGGCGCCAGTTATGGACCACAGAGAGGAGATGAACAACGACAGCAAACCGCTCACCCTGCCAGGCGCCATCACCATAGGTTGAATAATCGACACCACAGAGATCGATCATTTCCTCAAAACCAAAAGCCGCCTCGTCACGTAATGCAGCCATTACGCCAAGATAGTCAGCAGCAGCGACTTCGATGGTTACCTCACCCAGCGCAAGCTTCAGGGACTTAAGCTTGTCGCCGAAATGCTCCTGCAGGTTTTGACTAAGCGTTTCCAGCTTGGCAGACATATCGAATCAGCCTTGGCAATTAACGAGCAATGGTGTTGGTACGACGAATCTTGTTCTGCAGCTGAATGATCCCGTAGATCAGTGCTTCAGCAGTCGGCGGACAACCCGGAACGTAGATATCGACAGGAACGATGCGATCACAACCGCGCACCACGGAATACGAGTAGTGATAATAACCACCACCGTTGGCACACGACCCCATTGAGATAACCCAACGCGGCTCAGCCATCTGATCGTAAACCTTGCGCAACGCAGGCGCCATCTTGTTGGTCAGCGTACCGGCGACGATCATCACATCAGACTGACGAGGACTCGGACGAAAAACCACACCGAAACGATCCAAGTCATAGCGAGAAACGCCGGCATGGATCATTTCCACCGCGCAACACGCCAGACCAAAGGTCATCGGCCACAGGGAGCCGGTGCGCATGTAATTGATCAGCTTATCAGCCGAAGTGGTGACAAAGCCTTCCTGAAGGACACCCTCAATAGCCATTTGCGAGCCTCATTCCCATTCGAGCGCGCCCTTGGCCCAGGCGTAGATATAGCCAATGACCAGAATGGCAACGAATACCAGCATTTCAACAAAGCCAAACATCTTGATCGACTCTGTGGCAACGATGTCTTTAAAAATCGACGCCCAAGGAAACAGGAAAGCAATTTCCAGATCGAACAAAATGAAAAGAATTGCAATCAGATAGAAGCGCACATCAAACTTCATGCGCGCATCTTCGAATGCCTCAAAGCCACACTCGTAGGGTGAGAGCTTTTCCGGGTCCGGACGGCTGGGGGCCAAAATAAACCCCATTGCAACAGGCAAAACACCAATTGCAATCCCCACCAGAACGAACATCAGGATTGGAAAGTAGTTTTCCATTATCCGCCGCCAATATTCAGTTTCTTGTTCGAAACAGCGTACCTTGCGGCCACTGCCCCAGTTTTTTGGTGCCGACGGCGAGACTCGAACTCGCACAGCTTGCGCCACTACCCCCTCAAGATAGCGTGTCTACCAATTTCACCACGTCGGCACATTTTTATAACCCACCCAACGAGGACTGATGCCGGGTAAATTACCTTGCGTTACTTCGGTATATCTTTTGCCCTAGACCCCACATCAGCAGGAGCAACAGGCGATTCAGCGCCGGCCGAAGCAGGCTGCGAAACAGGCTGCGATTGTACCGGTTCTTGCATCAGACTGCCAGTCGTTTTTGGCTTATTGGAGCCGATATAAGCCAATGTCAGACTGGTAACAAAAAAGACGGCAGCGAGAATACCTGTCGCGCGACTGAGAAAATTAGCCGAACCAGTTGCACCAAAAAGACTACCAGAGGCACCGCTACCAAATGCCGCCCCCATATCAGCCCCCTTACCGTGCTGCATGAGTACGAGAACGATAATTACGATCGCTACCAAAATATGGATCGTCAAAACAAGAGAAAAAAGCCAGTTCATTTATCAGCCTATCAATTTGCCGCGAGGCAAATCGCCAGAAAATCATCCGCAACCAAGGCAGCACCACCGATCAAACCACCATCGATATCAACCTGCCCAAACAACTCCACCGCATTCTGAGGCTTGACGCTGCCACCATACAAAATACGCAAACCGTTCGCCACTTCACGATCCCGCGCCCCAATCTGAGCACGAATCGCCGCATGCACCTCTTGAGCCTGCTCCGGAGACGCTGTCACCCCCGTCCCGATTGCCCAAACCGGCTCATAAGCAACCACAGCCGAGGCCATGGCAGCCACTCCAGAGCAATTCAGGACTGCCGACAACTGCCGAGCAACGACCACCGCAGTCAAACCAGCCTCGCGCTCTGCCAGGGTTTCACCTACGCACAGAACAGGCAGCAGGCCAGCCTTCTGAGCCGCATCGAACTTTGCCGCGACAACCAAATCGGTTTCACCGTAAAGCGCACGACGCTCCGAGTGCCCCACCAACACATAGCGACAACCGAACTCAAGCAACATGGAAGCCGCCACTTCGCCGGTAAAAGCACCAGAAGGATGCTCGCTTACTGACTGCGCCCCCCAAGCCAGCGACGAACCCGATAGAATCGATTGCACCTGACCAAGATAAGGATATGGCGGGCACACAGCGACTTCACACGCCACCCCGGAAACGCCAGCCTTGATACGCTCAAGCAGTTCAGCATTTCGCTGAAGGCCGCCATGCATCTTCCAGTTACCTGCAACGAGCTTTCTACGCATGCGCTAGACGATTCTGTTGGCGAAAAACCTTCGGATTATAGCGACCCGATGATTTTTCGGTCAATACTAATAGCAAAATCAGCAATTTGACTGCGCTGACTCACGAACTACGGCAGCCAGTTTCTCGGCCTCATACGCAACCTCGACAGCATCCTCCCCCTCGACCATTACTCGGAGTAAAGGCTCGGTTCCCGAGGCACGTAGCAGCACCCTGCCCCGCCTCTGAAGACCGGCCTCTGTATCGGCAAGTGCCGTTACGATCGCTGGATGCTCCTTCCAGGAGAAACCGCGCACCACAGGCACATTGATCAACTTTTGGGGATAAAGAATCAGCCCTCCCAAGAGTTCTTTCAGGCTTCCTCCCGACTCACGCAAGGCAGCCAGCACCTGTAATGCAGCGACAATGCCATCCCCCGTGGTATGACGATCGAGAGCAAGAATATGCCCGGAGTTTTCGCCACCGAAGAGCCATCCTTTTTCGTTGAGCATTTCTACGACATAGCGGTCACCAACCGCCGCTCGAACAAAGGGAATACCCAGTTTGCCGAGTGCATGTTCCAAGGCGAGGTTACTCATCAGCGTGCCGACGACACCTTTTACGGGGGCACTACGAGCGCGACTACGGACAATCGCATACAGCAACTGGTCGCCGTCATAGAGATTGCCGTCGGCATCCACCATTTGCAGGCGGTCCGCATCACCATCGAGCGCAATGCCAAGATCGGCGCGATTGGCGAGTACAGCCTCACACAGCGCCTTGGGCGCCGTTGCCCCGACCGCATCGTTGATATTCAAGCCATTGGGCTGCACACCAATACTTACCACTTCAGCGCCAAGTTCGTGAAAGACACTCGGCGCGATGTGATAAGCGGCGCCATGCGCACAATCGATGACAATTTTCAGCCCACGTAGATCCAGGTCATTGGGAAAGGTGCTTTTGCAGAATTCGATGTAACGACCGCGCGCATCCTCAATCCGCCGAACCCTTCCCAGATCCGCCGGTGGCGCACAGACCATCGGCTGATCAATCCCCTCTTCGATGGCCCGCTCGACTTCATCAGGCAATTTCGTGCCCTGCGCCGAGAAGAATTTGATGCCATTGTCGTAATACGGATTGTGTGATGCCGAAATGACGATACCAGCCTGCAAGCGCAAGGCACGGGTGAGATAAGCAACCGCAGGCGTAGGCAGCGGACCTACCAGGCAAACCTCGACTCCAGCTGCAGAAAAACCGGCCTCAAGTGCTGATTCAAGCATGTAGCCCGAGAGGCGCGTATCCTTGCCGATCAGTACCGCCGGGCGGTCTCCACTCGGCATTTCGCTTCGACCCAGCAATGCCTTCCCAGCCGAATAGCCCAGTCGCATCACGAAATCCGGCGTTATTGGCGACTGACCAACCCGTCCCCGGACGCCATCGGTACCAAAATATTTTCTAGTCACTGCGAGATCCCCTTTTCGATTGCTGACCAGACAGCCAAGGCATCCTTGGTTGCTGCCACATCATGCACACGTAGTATTTTCGCATTTTTTTGTGCCGCGATGAGGGCCGCGGCGACACTGGCAGACAATCGCTCACCGACGGGACGCCCCGTAATTGCCCCGAGCATCGATTTCCTGGAGACGCCTACCAGAATCGGCAAATCACCAACGAGCCCTTCGTCCAAAGCCCGAAAAAGTGCCAGATTGTGATCCTGCGTTTTACCAAAGCCGAATCCTGGATCGACAACCAGCCGATCTTCGGCTAGACCGAACTGCTGGCATTGCTCAACAGCAGCTCTCAGAAACCCCCTGACCTCGCCGACGACGTCTTCATAGACCGGCGCCTGCTGCATCGTTCCTGGCACACCCTGCATGTGCATGAGGCAGACAGCACAGTCACTGCAAGCCACTACAGCCAGAGCATCTGGATCCGTCATGCCGGTAATGTCGTTGATCATCGTTGCACCAGCCTCAAGCGCCGCATGCATTACACCAGGCTTGTAGGTATCAACCGACACCGGAATCCCCCAGGCCGAAATCTCACGGAGAACCGGTATCAAGCGCCGCAACTCTTCATGCTCGGGCGTAGGGATAGCCCCCGGGCGGGAAGATTCGGCACCGATATCGAGAATATCCGCCCCCGCTTCGAATTGCTGGCGAGCATGCCGGATGGCCCGATCGACGTCACCGACCAAGCCATCCCCGGAGAATGAATCGGGTGTCAGATTAACGATCCCCATCAACAAGGGACGATCAAGGGAAAGCAGAAAATGGCCGCAGCGAATTTTTTTCATGTCAGAAAAACAAAAGGCCGGGAGAGCGCTCCCGGCCGGTTCAAAGTCTGGAAAGATCAGGCGGGTGCCGTCGCGCTTGGCTCAGCTCCCGGGGTATCCGTCGGCGTCGTCGCACGCGATGAACTCTGAGAGGGCTTTGGCGGACGCGGGGGTTTGCTCGCCATGATGTCATCGATCTGTTCTGCGTCGATGGTTTCCCACTCGAGCAACGCCTTGGTCATCGCCTCGACCTTGTCGCGATTTTCTTCCAGCAGCTGGCGCGCCAAAGCGTACTGCTGGTCGATGATGCGACGAATTTCGGAATCGACCTTCTGCATGGTCGCTTCTGACACGTTCTTGTGCTGGGTCACCGAGCGACCAAGGAAGACTTCACCCTCGTTTTCGCCGTAAACCATCACTCCCAGATCGGACATCCCGTAACGGGTCACCATGTCCCTAGCCATCGCAGTGGCACGCTCGAAGTCGTTCGAAGCGCCAGTGGTCATCTGGTTCATGAACAATTCTTCGGCGATGCGGCCACCAAACAACACCGCAATGCGGCTCATCAGGTATTCGCGATCGTAGGCGTAGCGGTCCTGCTCCGGCAACTGCATGGTCAGGCCGAGAGCGCGACCGCGCGGGATAATCGTCACCTTGTGTACCGGGTCGGACTTGGGTACCAGCTTGGCGACCACGGCATGACCAGACTCGTGGTAAGCCGTGTTCATCTTTTCGTCTTCGGTCATGACCATGCTGCGGCGCTCGGCGCCCATCATGATCTTGTCCTTGGCCATCTCGAAGTCATCCATGTCGACCAGGCGCTTGTTGCGACGCGCAGCAAACAGGGCAGCCTCATTGACCAGATTGGCCAGGTCGGCGCCTGAGAAGCCGGGGGTCCCGCGGGCGATCACGTCGGCCTTGACGTCGCCGGCGATCGGCACCTTGCGCATATGCACTTTGAGGATTTCCTCGCGACCGCGAATATCCGGCAGCGGCACGACGACCTGGCGGTCGAAACGGCCGGGGCGCAGCAGCGCCGGGTCCAGAATATCCGGACGGTTAGTTGCAGCGATCACGATGATGCCAGAGTGGCCCTCGAAACCATCCATCTCGACCAGCAACTGATTCAGCGTCTGCTCGCGCTCGTCGTTGCCGCCGCCAAGGCCGGCGCCGCGATGGCGACCAACCGCGTCGATTTCATCGATGAAGATGATGCACGGGGCGTGCTTCTTGGCGTTCTCGAACATGTCGCGGACGCGGGCGGCACCAACACCGACAAACATTTCGACGAAGTCGGAACCGGAAATACTGAAAAACGGCACCTTGGCTTCACCGGCGATAGCCTTGGCGAGCAGGGTCTTGCCGGTACCCGGGTTGCCGACCATCAGAACGCCCTTGGGAATACGGCCACCGAGCTTCTGGAACTTGGAGGGATCGCGCAGGAAATCGACAATTTCCTGGACTTCTTCTTTGGCCTCGTCGCAACCCGCCACATCGGCGAAGGTGATGACGTTGGTCGACTCATCCATCATGCGGGCTTTCGACTTGCCGAACGAGAAAGCCCCGCCCTTGCCACCACCCTGCATCTGACGCATGAAGAAGACCCAGACACCAATCAACAGCAGCATCGGGAACCAGCTGACGAAGAGGTTCATCAGGAACGACGGCTCCTCTTCCGGCTTGGCTTCGATCTTGACGCCATTTTTCAGCAGGTCGGAGACCAGCCAGAGATCGGGTGGCGCGTAGGAGGTAATGCGCTTACCTTCGCTCGTTGTCGCCTTTAGCGTACGGCCTTCCATGACCACCTTGGAAATACGGCCAGCCTTCACTTCCTCGATGAATTGGGAGTATTCGACGGCACCGGTCGCAACCTGACGGTTGTTGAACTGATTAAAGACTGTCATCAACACAAGACCAATGACCAGCCAGATTGCGAGGTTTTTGAACATGTTGTTCAAGCTTGCTCTCCTTCTACAGCATCGAGCGACAAAAATGCCATTCTAAACAAAAGTCTCAGCGCAATGTGCGTCCGAGCAAATAAAGCTCTGGGCTACGATCACGTGAAGCATCGGGTTTACGCACGGCGACGGTCTTGAACGTCTCGCGCATTTGTTTCAGAAAAGTCTCGTAATCCGTTCCCTGAAATACTTTGACCAGAAAAGCGCCCTCTGGTTTCAGATGAGCCCGCGAAAACTCAAGGCCCAACTCGGCCAGGTGCATGATGCGCGCCTGATCGACAAGGGGTACTCCTGACATATTGGGGGCCATATCGGACATTACAAGCCCTACCTGACGTTCACCCAGCTTTTCTTCCAGCTGATTGAGGACTTCATCATCACGAAAATCGCCCTGAATGAACTGGACCCCGTGGATTGGCTCCATCTCCAGCAAATCAAGCGCAAAGACGAGGCCACCGTCGCCAACCCGTTTGACGGCCACCTGCGACCACCCACCCGGCGTTGCACCGAGGTCGACCACGACCTCTCCGCGCTTGAGCAGATTATCCTTGTCATCCATCTCCATCAGCTTGAAAGCAGCGCGGGAACGCCAGCCTTCTTTCTTCGCGAGCTGCACGTAGGTGTCGTTGATATGCTCACGCATCCAAGCTTTACTGGTTCTGGTTCTTTTCATTCGGTAAAATGCCGTTTTTGAAAGGTTTACTATGCCGCAATTATCATCTGCCCAACGCGCTGAACTACGCGCCCAGGCACATAATCTGAATCCCGTTGTATCGATTGCCGAAAACGGCCTCACCGAGGCCGTACTCAAGGAAATCGATCTCAATCTTCGGGCCCACCAATTGATCAAGATCCGCGTCTATGGCGACAGCCGGGATGATCGAATCGCCTATTACGAGCAAATCTGCTCGCAGCTGGATGCCGCTCCGGTCCAACACATCGGCAAGCTGCTGGTTGTTTTTCGTCCGGCGCCGGTCGAAAAAGTTGCCGCCGAAGCCAAGAAAACTCAAAACTCGCGCCGCCCCGCTTCCGAACCACGCAAGACCAAACGCGCCCATCAGGGCTGATTACTTCAGCCCCCGACCACTCCAGACGACGAGCCACAAACCCAGCAGACTCTGCACTAGGTAGAGGATGCTGGAAATCCCATGCCAAGTAGCAAAGCGGTCACGCAAGACGCTTTCCATGACTTCCCGCGGCAAGGCATCCGCCTTTAGTTGGGCCATCAGAGGCTGTATCCCGAACTGGCTGGCCGCCACCATCAGTGCCATCAGAATCACCAGCCAGAAGACGGCCCGCTTGAATACCTGGCCGCGCCAATGGGAGACCAGGAAAATCAGCAAATAGGACGCACCGCCCAGCCCTACCCAGCCAATCAGGGCGAAGAGTTTGCCCGCCACGATACCTGCCAGCTGACGGTCGCCCAGACTGGCAAACAACACTGGAGCTGCCAGATAACCGATCGCCCATAGGCCACCCACCCACAGGGCAATAGCAGCAAGATAGAGCGCTTCGGCCAGTTTCCGCACTGAGTTATTCGTAGCGAACGTCGATGATTTCGTATTCGCGAATACCGCCAGGTGCCTGCACCTGTGCAATATCACCGGCATACTTGCCGATCAGGGCACGGGCCATCGGCGAATTGACAGAAATCTTGCCAGCCTTGATGTCGGCCTCATCCTCGCCGACGATCTGGTAGGTCACGCTATCGCCAGAATCCTGATCCTCGATCTCGGCCGTCGCACCAAAGACGCAGCGCCCATCGGCATCGAGCAGCTTGGGGTCAATGATCTGAGCATTGGACAGTTTGCCCTCGACTTCCTGGATACGCCCTTCGATAAAGCCCTGGCGTTCCTTGGCGGCGTCGTACTCAGCATTTTCGGAGAGGTCACCATGCGAACGAGCCTCGGCAATCGCACCGATCACCCACGGGCGGTCGACGGTCTTCAGTCGATGCAGCTCTTCGCGCAATTTCTCGGCACCGGCCACGGTCAAAGGAACTTTGCTCATATTTTCTTCCAGCAAAAGCAAAACCGCCGGCGCCCGAAACAGGGGCTACCCGGCGGTTCAGGTTGGTCTTAGTGAAGCTGCTCGTGCAGCGTCTGGATCGGATACACCACGAGTTCCCCAAGATGGCGAATACCTTCGGCGGCTGCCTCGGCTCCCCAGATCGTCGTGTACATCGTCACGCGGGCCTGCAGGCCGGACGTCCGGATAGAACGCGAGTCGTTGATGGCCTGACGCTTTTCTTCCACCGTGTTGATGATCAAGGCAATCTCGTTGTTCTTGATCATATCGACGATGTGCGGACGCCCTTCGGTGAATTTATTGACCGTTTGCACCGGCAGACCGGCCGCTTCGATCGCATGCGCCGTTCCGCGCGTGGCGACCAGATGGAAACCGGCCTCGCTCAGGTGACGGGCGATCTCGATGGCCTTGGCTTTGTCGCTATCCTTGACCGACAGGAACACCTTGCCGGAACGCGGTAGCTTGACGCTGGCCGCCAGTTGCGACTTGACAAAAGCCTCGGCAAAAGTAACGCCAACGCCCATGACTTCACCGGTCGACTTCATTTCCGGGCCGAGGATAGTATCGACGCCCGGGAACTTGACGAAGGGGAAAACGGCTTCCTTGACCGAGAAATACGGCGGCACGACTTCAGCCGTCACGCCCTGATCCTTCAGGCTGCGGCCCGCCATACAGCGGGCGGCGATCTTGGCCAGTTGCAGACCGGTCGCCTTGGAAACGAAGGGCACGGTGCGCGAGGCACGCGGGTTCACTTCCAGCACATAGACGTCGTTGTCCTTGATCGCGAACTGCACGTTCATCAGGCCGCAAACGTTCAATGCCTTGGCCATCAGCTTGGTCTGGCGACGCAACTCGTCCTGCACGACCTTGCCCAGTGAGTATGGCGGTAGCGAGCAGGCGGAATCGCCAGAGTGCACGCCAGCCTGTTCGATGTGCTCCATGACGCCGCCGATGATCACTTCCTCGCCATCGGAGAGGGCATCAACGTCGCATTCAACGGCATCGTTCAGGAATCGGTCAAGCAGCACTGGCGAATCGTGCGAAACCTTGACGGCTTCGCGCATGTAACGCTCCAGATCCTTCTGCTCATGGACGATTTCCATGGCCCGACCACCGAGGACGTAGGACGGACGAACCACCAGCGGATAGCCAATTTCCTGGGCCAGACGCAGGGCATCTTCTTCGGTGCGCGCGGTGCGGTTCGGCGGCTGCTTCAAGCCGAGTTCATGGAGCAGCTTCTGGAAGCGCTCGCGGTCTTCGGCGACGTCGATGGATTCCGGGCTGGTGCCGATGATCGGCACACCATTGGCTTCGAGGGCCAGCGCCAATTTGAGCGGCGTCTGACCACCGTACTGGACGATGACGCCGACCGGCTTTTCGATGGCAACGATTTCCAGCACGTCTTCCAGCGTCAGCGGCTCGAAGTACAGGCGATCCGACGTATCGTAGTCGGTGGACACGGTTTCCGGGTTGCAGTTAACCATGATGGTTTCGTAACCGTCTTCGCGCATGGCCATGGCGGCATGCACGCAGCAGTAGTCGAACTCGATGCCCTGGCCGATACGGTTCGGACCGCCGCCAAGGACCATGATCTTCTTCTTGTCGGTCGGATTAGCCTCGCACTCATCCTCGTAGGTTGAGTACATGTAGGCAGTATCGGTCGAAAATTCAGCCGCACAGGTATCGACTCGCTTGTAAACCGGACGGACACCCAGCGCATGACGACGGTTGCGGAATTCGGTTTCGCTCGTCTTCAGCAGGTAAGCCAGACGGCGGTCAGCGAAGCCCTTGCGCTTCAGATAGCGCAGCTCTTCAGCCGACAGCGAGGCCAAATCACGTTTTTCGACGGCCAGTTCGAGATCGACGATTTCCTTGATCTGGACGAGGAACCACGGGTCGATCTTGGTCAGTTCGAAGACGCGCTCGACCGACATGCCGATACCGAAAGCGTCAGCCACGTACCACAGGCGATCCGGGGTCGGACGAGCCAACTGCTCATCGATCGTGGCCGGATCAACTGTTTTCAGATTGAAGCCATCGACACCAACTTCCAGACCGCGCAACGCCTTCTGCAGCGACTCCTGGAAAGTCCGGCCGATGGCCATCACTTCGCCAACCGACTTCATCTGCGTGGTCAGCGTGTCATCGGCCTGCGGGAATTTCTCGAAAGCGAAACGAGGCACCTTGGTGACAACGTAGTCGATCGACGGCTCGAACGAAGCCGGCGTCTTGCCGCCGGTGATGTCGTTCGACAACTCGTCCAGCGTGTAGCCGACCGACAGCTTGGCGGCAATCTTGGCAATCGGGAAACCGGTCGCCTTGGAGGCCAGGGCCGACGAACGCGACACGCGCGGATTCATCTCGATGACAATCATGCGACCGTCCTTCGGATTGATCGAGAACTGGACGTTGGAACCGCCGGTATCGACGCCAATTTCGCGCAGGACGGCGATCGAGGCATTGCGCAGGATCTGGTATTCCTTGTCGGTCAGCGTCTGGGCCGGGGCAACGGTGATCGAGTCGCCGGTGTGCACGCCCATGGGGTCGAGGTTTTCGATCGAGCAGATGATGATGCAGTTGTCCGCCTTGTCGCGGACCACTTCCATCTCGTATTCCTTCCAGCCGAGCAGCGATTCTTCGATCAGCAGCTCGTTGGTCGGCGAGGCCTCGAGACCGCGTTTGCAGATGGTCTCGAACTCTTCCATGTTGTAGGCGATACCACCGCCCGTACCACCCAGCGTAAAGGACGGGCGGATGATGGTCGGGAAACCGATCATCGCCTGCACTTGGTAAGCCTCTTCCATGCTGTGCGCAGTGGCCGAGCGAGCGGAACCGAGACCGATCTTGGTCATCGCATCCTTGAACTTCTGACGGTCCTCGGCCTTGTCGATGGCTTCCTTGGAGGCGCCGATCAGTTCAACGTTGAACTTGGCCAGCACGCCTTCGCGGTCGAGGTCGAGCGCGCAGTTCAGCGCCGTCTGGCCGCCCATGGTCGGCAACAGCGCATCCGGGCGCTCCTTCTCGATGATCTTGGCGACGACCTGCCAGGTAATTGGCTCGATGTAGGTAACGTCGGCCATCTCCGGGTCGGTCATGATGGTCGCCGGGTTGGAGTTGACCAGGATGACCTTGTAACCCTCTTCGCGCAGGGCCTTGCAGGCCTGGGCGCCGGAGTAGTCGAATTCGCAGGCCTGACCGATGATGATCGGGCCGGCGCCAATAATCAAAACACTTTTTATGTCTGTACGTTTCGGCATTTCTTGTCTCTCGCCTTATTGCGCCGGCTGCAGCGCGGCAACGCCACGCGTCATGGTGTCGAGGAAGCGGTCAAACAGGTAGGCCACGTCGTGCGGGCCCGGGCTGGCTTCCGGGTGACCCTGGAAGGAGAAAGCCGGCACATCGGTGCGGGCGATGCCTTGCAGGGAACCGTCGAACAGCGAGACGTGGGTGGCACGCAGGTTGGCCGGCAGGGAATCGCCATCAACGGCAAAACCGTGGTTCTGGCTGGTGATCAGCACCTGGCCGGTATCCATGTCCTTGACCGGATGGTTGGCCCCGTGGTGACCGAACTTCATCTTCAGCGTCTTGGCACCGGAGGCCAGAGCCAGCAACTGGTGGCCGAGGCAGATGCCAAAGGTCGGAATGCCGCGGTCGAGGAATTCACGGATGGCAGCAATGGCGTAATCGCACGGCTCCGGATCGCCAGGACCGTTAGACAGGAATACGCCGTCCGGCTTCAGGGCCAGCACGTCGGCGGCTGGCGTCTGGGCCGGAACGACCGTCAGCTTGACGCCACGCTCGGCCAGCATACGCAGGATGTTTTTCTTGACACCAAAATCGTAGGCAACCACATGGAAACGCGCTTCGGTCCGCTGGGTATAGCCTTTCAGCGTCCATTCAGCCTCAGTCCAGTCGTAGCCTGCCTTGGCCGAAACCACCTTGGCCAGGTCCATGCCGTTCAGACCCGGGAAAGCACGCGCCATGGCCAGCGCCTTGGACTCGTCAACTTCTCCGGCCAGAATGCAGCCGGCCTGGGCGCCCTTTTCGCGCAGGATACGGGTCAGCTTGCGGGTATCGATGCCGGCGATGGCGACGATGCCGTGCTTTTTCAGGTAGGACGACAGGTCATCCTGGGTACGCCAGCTGGACGCGACCAGCGGCAGGTCGCGAATGACCAGGCCGGCAGCGTAATTGGCATTGGATTCAAAGTCCTCCGCATTGCAACCGGTGTTGCCGATATGCGGGTAAGTCAGGGTGACGATCTGACGGCAATAGGAAGGATCGGTGAGGATTTCCTGATAGCCGGACATGGCGGTGTTGAACACCACTTCGCCACTGGTTACGCCATCAGCGCCGATGGATTGGCCCTTGAAAACCGTTCCGTCGGCGAGGGCGAGAATGGCGGGTGTGAATGAGGGCAGCAGTGACACGTCGGCTCTCCAAATATTTTCTGCTTATCATGTGCCAAGCGGGAAGGCTTGCGCCTCCCCGCTTGTGCTTTTTAACCTTACTATTCTAGCCGAAAAGTGCCTTTTCAGGCAAATTCAAGGGATTACACGCGTTTCGACATAGTGCGCCAGCGACGGTTTGATGAAGGCCATTTCGTCCGCCAGGGCGGCGTAGAGACGACGGCAGTTCGCCCAGTCGACATTTTCGACCGCCATTGTCGCCTGCTCGATTTCCATGGCCCGACGTCGCGCGTGTTCGGCATGGAACATGGCGAGCAGACTTTTCAGGGTATGGGCATGCATTCGTGCCTCGTGGGCATCGGTTGCGTCAATGGCTTTTCTGACCCGCCCGAGATGAACATCCCACTCGGTCAGCAACATGCCAGCCATGGTCGCAAATAATTCCGGCTCTCCAATATCACTCAGCGCAGCGCCCAGATCGAGTTGCGAAGAGGTTCCAATCGAAGGCGCAGCCTGATCGAATGGCTCATTGTCACCGACACCGCCGCGAGCGCGATCGAGAGCTGCATACAACTCGGCTGTTCGCAAGGGCTTGGCGACATAGTCGTTCATCCCAGCCTCCAGGCAGCGATCCCGATCTGCCGCCATGACATTGGCCGTCATCGCAATGATGTAGACCGGCTTTAGCTCATGCGACACCACCCAGCTCCGCCGCATTTCGCGCGACCGAATCGCCTCGGTTGCCTCGACACCGCCCATCACCGGCATCTGCATGTCCATCATGATGACGTCGAAGTGACCACTGTCAAACAGATCGACCGCTTCAGCCCCGTTATTTGCCAGGGTTACCCGGTGCGACAGGCGCTCCAGAAGCCGGGTTGCCAATTCCTGATTGACCGGATTATCTTCGACCAGCAGGATATTCAGCGCTCCGGAAGAATCCTGAGCGAGGCCACCCAGATCTATTTCTGACAGGACAAAATCGCTCAATTCCTCGCTATCAGGCCCCTCAGCCAGAGCCAAGGCATCGACCAGATCAGCGCTACCGATCGGCTTGACCAGATGAGCAGAAACACCAATTTCGCGCAGACGACCCAAGTCGTGCCGCTGGTTTTCTGTCGTCAGCATGACGATAAGCTTTTCTGCCCGCGAGGATTTCCCCCAGGACTCCGCCAGGGCAAACCCCGCCGGGGTATCCATGTTGGCATCGGCAAGAACATAGTCGTAGGGAAAATCCAGCGCCCGACTTCGTTCCATCGCCGCCACTGCAGCCGGCCCATCCGCAACCAAAGAAGCCTGAATGCCAAGCTGCTCAAGAAGCTCGACCAGATATTGCCCAACGGTGGCATTATCCTCGATAACCAAGACGCGCCGACCGCCAAACCGCGCCTCGAAGGGGCGTACCGATGTCGATTCCTCAATCCCGAAACGTCCGGTAAATGAGAAAACCGAACCTTGACCCGGCGTACTCTCGAGCCAGATCTTGCCGTCCATCAACTGCACCAGGCGCGCACTGATCGCAAGGCCCAGCCCCGTTCCGCCAAAGCGCCGGGTAGTCGATACATCCGCCTGGGAAAACGCCTCGAAGATCGCCTGCTGTTTGTCCGCGGGAACCCCGATGCCAGTATCACGGATTGAAAAACGGAGATAAACCGAGTGCTCTGTCGACTGATCGACCTCCACTTTGAGCACCACTTCGCCGTGCTCTGTAAACTTGATGGCATTCCCGATCAGGTTGATGATTACCTGCCGCAAACGCGTCGGATCGCCAACAATGCGCGCCGGCACCTCCGGCCGGACGTCGGCCACCAGCTCAAGCCCTTTCTTGTGGGCGCTGACAGCAAGGACTCGCACCGCCTCGAGTACCGTGTCCTGCATCGAGAAAACCAGCGACTCGAACTCCATTTTGCCGGCTTCAATCTTCGAAAAATCCAGAATATCGTTGACGATGGTCAGCAACGCCTCGGCGGATGATTTCACCGTTTTCAGATAATGGCGCTGCTCTGCATCCAGTTGCGTATCGAGCGCCAATTCGGTCATGCCGATGATGCCATTCATCGGTGTCCGGATTTCGTGGCTCATGTTGGCCAAGAACGCCCCGCGCGCCTTGTTGGCCGATTCGGCCACCTCTTTCGCCGAGATCAGCGCCGATTCCGCCGCCTTGACGTCGCTGATGTCGCGCTGCAACACCAGCAGCCGAGCCGCCTTGCCTTCGGTATTTCGGGCGGCCACCGCACCGCGCAAAAGGAACCAGCGCCACTGGCCGTCACGCGCCTTGAAGCGGCATTCGGCCTGAAAGTGACTATCCTGATTCAGGATATGGGCATCAATCCGCGTCTGCAGCAGTCGCAAATCGTCGGGATGCACCATGCGCTGCCACTGGGCGATCGAGTTATCGAGATCGCCATCGGCGTAACCAAGCATCTCTTTCCATTGACGCCCGGAATCGATGGTGCCGTTTCCGATATTCCAGTCAGTGAGGGCGTCACCGGAGAGTTTGGTATGCCAGCCACTAAGATTGAGGCCAGCATAGGCCCGATAGGTCGAATCGACCGTCGCCAGCAGCTTTTCGGTGCCATCCGCCAAGGCATGCTGCTGTACGGCACGCGCCTGCTCGAGCAGCATCAGGAACTGCGGCGCACCTTCGCCGCCGAAGATTTCCTGAAGCTGTTTCGCGAGCAGCCTGGATTTCATGAAGACTAGCGCAGGCCGAGAACGTCCTGCATATCGAACAATCCGCTCTTGCGACCGGCCATGAAGCGGGCTGCACGCAGGCTGCCCAAGGCGTAAGGCATGCGGCTGCTGGCCTTGTGGGTGATTTCGACACGCTCCCCAATGCCGCAGAACATGACCGTGTGATCGCCAACAATATCGCCGCCGCGCACGGTAGCGAAACCTATGGTTGAGGGATCGCGTTCGCCGGTCACACCTTCACGACCATAGACAGCACATTCTTCGAGGTCGCGACCCAACGCAGAAGCCACCACCTCGCCCATGCGCAGCGCGGTTCCGGAAGGGGCATCGATCTTGAGACGATGGTGCGCCTCAACGATTTCGATGTCGTAGCCTTGATTCAATATGCGGGCAGCCGTCTCAAGCAACTTGAACGCGACGTTGACGCCCACCGCCATGTTCGGCGCAAAAACAACCGGAATATCCTTGGCAGCCTCGGCGATGATGGCCTTGCCATCTGCCTCAAAACCGGTGGTCCCGATCACCATGCCAACCCCCGCCTTGCGGCAGAGTTCGAGATGAACCAGCGTACCCTGCGGGCGCGTAAAGTCGATCAGGCAATCAATATTTTTCAGGCCGGCAGCGACGTCGTCGGTCACGACGACATCACAAGGCATACCAACCAGTTCGCCTGCCGTTTTGCCAAGCGCCGGGCTACCCGGCACATCGAAAGCCGCGCCCAGAACCAGGCGATCATCCTTCAGCGTTGCCTCGATCAGCATGCGACCCATGCGACCACCAGCCCCAACGACTCCAATGCGTGTAGCGCTCATTCCTAGAATCCAAACATGTTCATGACACGCCGGAAAAAGCCCGGCTCCTCGCGCGGCGGAAGCGGCTTGTCGGCTGCTTCGCCGGGCAGCGATCCGAGATCGACCAGGCGGCTCTTGGCAATCGGCGCGGTCAGCTCGCTGGTATCGGCCACGGCGACATCGCCATCAACCCGCTCCAGACGGCCTTCGCTATCGAAAAAGACAGCGAACTTGCGCGATTCGACCCGGCCAGTCTGGCCATTCTGATAGTGATAGACGTAATCCCAGCGCTGCTGATGGAAAATATCGGTGACCAGCGGCGTCCCTAACAGGAAGCGGACCTGATCCCTGGTCTGCCCCGGCTTCAACTGGGAAACCATCTCCTGCGACAGGACATTGCCCTGCTGGATATCGATCTTGTATTCATTGATGAAGCTCGGCTTGTATGAACAAGCGGTAATGAGCGCGCAGGATGCTGCAACGAGCAATAGACGGGAACGGCGCATTCGGGATTCCGGAGTTTCTCAATCGGCTTTGAAGCGGTATATCATACCCGAAATCAGCATTTAGCCTGCCCGAACAATTTCTGGAATTTCCACGATGAGCGATCCGCAAAGCCTCAAGAACATGGGGCTGAAAGCCACTTTTCCCCGCCTGAAGATTCTGGAGCTTTTCGAAAAAAGCACCCTGCGTCACATGACGGCGGAAGACGTGTACCGAATGCTGATCAATGAAAACATGGACATCGGCCTGGCCACGGTTTACCGCGTGCTGACCCAGTTCGAACAGGCCGGCCTGCTTGAACGCCATTTCTTCGAGTCAGGCAAGGCGGTTTTCGAAATCAATCACGGCAAGCACCACGACCATCTGGTCTGCATCGACTGCGGCCGCGTTGAAGAGTTTTACGATCCGGAAATCGAAAAACGTCAGAATGCCATTGCCAAGGAACGCGGCTTCGCGATTCAGGATCACGCGCTCTACCTTTACGCCCAATGCACCAAGGCCGAGTGCCCGCACCGCGACAATCCGGACAGCAAGTCCTGATTTACTGAAACTTCTCGATGCCTGATCTTGCGGTTGTTGCCCCGGGGGCTTGGCTGTCCTCGGCCGGCGCCACGTTCCTGTTGATTGCCCTGGCCGAATTCGGCGACAAGAGCCAGCTCGTCTGCATGACGCTGGCCGCCCGCCATCGCGGGCTGCCCGTCGTGCTGGGTGCAGTTGCCGCCTTCGCCATACTGAACCTGCTGGCAGTGCTGTTTGGTGCAGCCGTTGCAGCCTGGTTACCTGAATGGGTCGTGACGCTGGCCGTCGCCGTGCTATTCACCGTATTCGGGATCAGCGCGCTGCGCTTCGAGGAAGAAGAGGATGACGAGGAAATCGAGGAAAAACCGGGGCACGGCATCTTCGCGACCACTTTCCTGATGATCTTTCTCGCCGAGTTCGGCGACAAGACGCAGATTGCCGTCGCCGGCATGGGTAGCGCGGCTGACGCCAGCGCCACCTGGGTTGGCGCCACGCTGGCACTGGCTTGCACTTCGCTGCTCGGCGTCTTTGCCGGCCGCCGATTGCTCAACCACCTGCCCTTGAAATGGATACACCGGATCAGCGGCGTATTTTTCCTGCTACTGGCCCTGCTCGCTACCCTGCGCCTGCTTGGCCTGGTTTAGGCTTTTGCCTTTTTGGCCCTTGTCCCAAGAAGTTCGCTGGCGTGCCTGAGGGTGATGGCGGTGATCTCGACACCGCCCAGCATGCGGGCGATTTCCTGAACCCGACCCTCTTCATCGAGCGGCTGAATGGCGCTCAGGGTCACACCATCATGCGTTGACTTGCTGACCTGCCACTGCCAGTTGGCCTGGGCTGCCACTTGCGGCAGATGCGTTACGCACAAAACCTGACGTTCGCAGCCCAGCTCATGCAACAGGCGACCGACGATTTCAGCGACGCCGCCGCCGATCCCGACATCGACCTCGTCGAAGATCAGGGTTGGCACACTGGCCGAACGCGAAGTCAGCACCTGGATCGCCAGGCTGATCCGCGACAACTCCCCACCGGAAGCCACCTTGGCCAGCGACTTGGCTTCATTGCCGGCCAGGCCGCCAATGCGAAACTCGACCTGTTCCAGGCCATAGACCGCACCGTCTGTAACCGGCACCAGGGCGACCTCGAATCTTCCGGAGGAAAGCGCCAGCTGGCGCATGATTTCGCTGACCGCCAGCCCCATCTCGGCAGCGGCTTTCTTGCGGCCGAGCGAGAGCTTTTCCGCAACTGCACGATAGGCCGCTTTGGCAGCCGCCACCTTGGTTTCCAGTGCTGCCAGATCAGCCGACTCATCCAGCGCCGCCAGACGTTGCCGCCAACCGGCCAGCAAACCTGGCAATTCGGCCGGCTGGACACGATATTTGCGCGAATGACTCATCACCGCATCCATCCGGCGCTCAACCTCGGCCAGACGAGCCGGATCAAGATCGACCCGGTCGGTATAGCGACGCAAGGTAGAGACCGCATCGGAAAGTTCTGCCTGCACCGAACCGAGCAGCTCGGCCACTTCCGCCAGCGCCGGGTCGTATTCCGCCAGGCTGGCCAGTCGGGTCGTCACGCCATCGATTTGGCGCTCACAGGCGCCCTCGTCTTCAGAAAGCACGGCCAGGGCATACTGGGCGCCTTCAATCAGGCTGGCGGCATGGCCGAGACGGCGATGCTCGACATCAAGCGTCGCCCATTCGTCGTCACCAAAGGCCAGGCCGTTCAGTTCGCCAATCTGCCATTGCAGTTGTTCGCGCTCACGAAGCAGGGCATCGGCACCCTCACTGGCACTGCGCAGAGCCTGTTCCGACTCACGCCAGTTTTTCCAGGCAGCGGCAACTTCACCGCCCAAGCTGCTCAGACCAGCATGCGTATCAAGCAGTACGCGCTGGGCCTCGGAACGCAGCAGCGATTGATGGGCGTGCTGACCATGGATATCGACCAGCCATTCGCCAACTTCGCGCAATTGCTGGACAGTGGCCGGCGAACCGTTGATATAGGCCCGCGAACGGCCACCCGCATCGACGACGCGACGCAGCAGCAGTTCATCGTCGCCATCCAGATCATTGGCCACCAGCCAGGTTCTCACTTCAGGCAGCGCAGAAATCTCGAAGGTCGCGGCCACCTCGGCCTTTTCACAGCCGGAACGGACGACGCCGGCATCCGCCCGTTCGCCCAGGGTCAGTGCCAGCGCGTCGATCAGGATGGACTTGCCGGCGCCGGTTTCCCCGGTCAAGGCGCCGAAGCCCGCCAAAAACGAGAGCTCCAGCCGGTCGACGATGACAAAATCTTTGATGGTCAGTTGCCGCAGCATCAGGGCCCTTTCGGCCGTTCGCTCCACTGCAGTTTCTGGCGCAGCATGGCGAAATAGCTGTAAC
Organism: Azonexus sp.; assembly: GCA_041909135.1. Lineage (GTDB taxonomy): Bacteria > Pseudomonadota > Gammaproteobacteria > Burkholderiales > Rhodocyclaceae > Azonexus. The sequence continues at coordinate 37,599 of JAYREA010000008.1, forward strand.
CCGGCGGATGCAGGAAACAGATAGTGTGTTCGGAACGACGCAGACGAACGCAGTCGCCGCGCTCCAGGTCGAGCGTCACCTGACCATCGAAGTGCACCCGCGGATCGTCGGCATTGACGATGCGCAGTTCAATGTCCGTATTGTCATTGACGATGATCGGCCGATTGGACAGCGCATGCGGGCAGAGCGGAACCAGCGCGATGCCGGTCAGGGTCGGATTCAGGATCGGACCGCCGGCTGACATCGAATAGGCGGTGGAGCCGGTCGGCGTCGAGACGATCAGGCCATCCGAGCGCAGGTTGTAAATGAATTCACCGTCAATGAACAACTCGAATTCGATCATCCGGCCGATGGCACCCTTGTCGACGACGACATCGTTGAGCGCCATGTTCGAAGCCACTTCCTTGCCGTCACGGGTCACTTCGGCGGCCAGCAGCATCCGGTTCTCCGGGGCGAAGCGACCGTCGAGCAGATCGTCCATGCAGGTCAGCATGTCGTTGCGGGCGATGTCGGTCATGAAGCCGAGGCGCCCCTGATTGACGCCAACCAGCGGCACGCAGTAACGAGCCAACCGACGCGCGGCATTGAGCATGGTGCCGTCACCGCCGAGCACGATGGCGAGGTCGGCATGGGCACCGATGTCGTTGAAGCCGCAGGTCACCCAGCGCGACAGGTCGACTTTTTTGCCGATGTGCTCAGCGGTTTCCCGCTCGATAAAGACGGAGACGCCGCGCTCATAGAGGTATTCGGCCAGACGGCGCAGCGACTCGGCAATTTCCAGGCTGTGGTATTTGCCGACCAGCGCGATGGTCCGGGGAGAGCGGTAGGAAGCGAAGCCTCTGTTCATGGGGTCGAATTCTTGCATAAAAAACGCGTTACGGCGCTGGCCCCGGTTTTTTGTACAATCGCCCCATGCTTGATGAACGCGCCCGTACCCTGCTCAAGACCCTGGTCGAACACTATGTTGCCGATGGACAGCCGGTTGGTTCACGCGCGCTGTCCAAGTATTCTGGCCTCGACCTGTCCCCAGCCACCATCCGCAACGTGATGGCCGACCTCGAGGAGGCTGGGTTTGTCGCCAGCCCGCACACCTCGGCCGGCCGTATTCCAACGGCCCGCGGCTATCGCCTGTTCGTCGACAGTCTGCTCACCGTGCAGCCGCTTGAAGCCCGCCAGATGGGCCAGATGGAAGAAGCCCTGCATGGCCGCCCCTCGGGCCAGATCATCGCCAGCGCCTCGCAACTGCTGTCCAGCCTGACCCATTTTGCTGGTGTCGTCATCGCACCGCGTCGCCAGAGCAGCCGGATTCGCCAGATCGAATTCCTCAGCCTGTCGGAAAAACGCATCCTGCTGATCATCGTCACCTCTGATGGCGACGTGCAGAACCGCATCGTCACCACCGACAAGGCCTATTCGCCGTCCGAGCTGGTCAGCGCCGCCAATTACCTGACCCAGAATTTTGCTGGCCTCGATTTCGAACAGATTCGCCATCGCCTGAGCGTTGAAATCAAGCAACTGCGTGATGACATCAAGCCCCTGATGGCCCTGGCACTTGATGCCGGCGATGCCGCGATGGCCGAAAATGCCACGCCCTACGTCATCTCCGGCGAACGCAACCTGCTGGATGTGGAAGAGTTGTCCTCCAACATGAAGCGGCTGCGCGAACTGTTCGACCTGTTCGAGCAACGCTCCAGCCTGATGCGCCTGCTGGAAATCTCCAACAGTGCCGAAGGTGTACAAATTTTCATCGGCGGCGAATCAGGAATCGCCACGCTCGACGAATGCAGCGTCATCGCCGCCCCCTACGCCGTCGATGGCCAGGTGGTCGGCTCGGTTGGCGTCATCGGCCCGACCCGCATGGCCTACGAGCGCGTCATCCCCATCGTCGACATCACCGCCCGCCTGCTCTCCAGCGCCCTCTCCTACAAATCGGACAACTAGGGCATGTACTCAGTGAGCGACGGGACTGCGTTTGCCGGGACGGGATGGGCGCCAAGACGCGAGGCGCCGGGAATGGTCGTTCCATTCCCAAGCCGAGCAACGCCGGCGACCGCCCGTCCCGGCAAACCCGAAGGGCAAGGGGTTAACGGGGCACGTTGCCGCGTTGCCGCTCGCTTGTGCAGATTACTGCACAGCGCGACCGACGCCTTGCACCGCATCCCCGCTAACCCCTTGCGCAGCCCTGCGCTCACTGAGTACATGCCCTAATGCCCCGTTTTCTCCCCGAGCCGCCGCACCGCCACGGCAAACCGGCAACCACTGCCGTCGTCCTCGTCAATCTTGGCACCCCGGAAGCCCCGACTGCCCCGGCCTTGAAGCGTTACCTCAAGGAATTCCTGTCCGATCCGCGCGTCGTCGAAATTCCCAAGCCGCTCTGGTGGCTGATCCTCAACGGCATCATCCTCAATACCCGGCCCAAAAAATCGGCCGCCAAATACGCCTCGGTCTGGATGCCGGAGGGTTCGCCGTTGCGTGTCCATACCGAGCGCCAGGCCAAGCTACTGAAGGGCCTGCTCGGCCAGCGCGGCCATCACGTCACCGTCACCTATGCGATGCGCTATGGCTCGCCAGCCGTGGCCGATGTGCTGGCTCACCTGAAGGCAGAAGGTGCCAGCCGCATCCTGATCGTACCGATGTACCCGCAATACGCCGCCAGCACGACCGCCACGGTCGTCGACGACGCCTCGCGCTGGCTGCTGCAGACGCGCAATCAGCCGGAAATGCGCTTCGTCCGCAACTTCCATGACCATGAAGGCTATCTCGCCGCGCTCGAAAAATCGGTCCGCAAGCATTGGCAGGCAAATGGCTCGCTGGGCGACAACGGCCGCCTGCTGATCAGCTTCCACGGACTACCCAAGCGCAGCCTTGATCTCGGCGACCCGTATTTCTGCGAATGCCACAAGACCGGCCGCTTGCTCGCCGAGCGCCTGAATCTGAAGCCGGAACAGTTTCAGATCTGCTTCCAGTCGCGTTTCGGCAAGGCTGAGTGGCTGCAGCCCTACACGGCGCCGACCCTGCTCGAATGGGGCGCCAAGGGGATTCATCGCGTCGACGTCATCTGCCCCGGCTTCGTTGCCGATTGCCTGGAGACGCTTGAAGAAATCGCCCAGGAAGGCCGCGACGATTTCCTGAAGGCAGGCGGCAAGGAATACCACTACATCCCGGCGCTCAATGAAGACGATGCCTGGCTCAAGGCCCTGGCCGACATTGCCGAGCAGCATCTGGGCGGCTGGGAAACCAAGACCGCCTTCGACCCGCATGCGCTGGAAACCAGTGCCCGCGAAGCCTTCAAATTTGGCGCCCGGACTTGAAATCAGCGAGTTGGCACAAATATCAGAACAACCTGATATTTGGAGTCTGACATGTCCGAAAGCCTGCACCTCGTCTGCCCGCACTGCGCGGCGGTCAATCGCATTCCAGCCGCAAAACTGGGCGACGCGCCGAACTGCGGCCAATGCAAGCAGCCACTGCTCACCGGCGAACCGCTGGAACTGACTGCGGCCAATTTCGACCGTCACCTTTCCCGCAACGACCTGCCGGTCGTCGTCGATTTCTGGGCGCCATGGTGTGGCCCATGCCGCCAGATGGCACCAAACTTCCATCAGGCCGCCATCGATCTCGAACCCTACGCCCGGCTGGTCAAGGTCAATACCGAAGCCGAACAGCAACTGGCCGCCCGCTTCAATATTCGCAGCATTCCGACCCTGGCGATTTTTTTACACGGGCGCGAAATCGCCCGCCAGAGCGGCGCTCTCGACCTCGGCACGCTGAAACGCTGGCTACAGCCGCATCTTTACAGGCCTTAACTTTCTCCGCTGACGGCCGTTAACAGTGTGTCGAAATACACGCCGCGGAGGCCACCATGAAAATCGCCAGCGCCAGCCTGCAATTGGCCTCGTCGCACGTCAGCTCGCAGCAGCATGAAGTCAGCGAATCACTGAAAATGTGGGTTGGCCCGCATCGTCCAAACTTTGGAGATGAAGGCCAGCCCGCTCGCCCTCGACTGACCGACAGCGTCACCCTCTCCGACGCCGGAAAAGCCGCCAGCAGCACCCAGGCGACCGACAACGCAGAAAATGACGAGGTCGACAACGACCCGAAACTGACGCTGATCCGCTCCTTGCTGGAGTTGCTGACCGGACAACGGATCAAAGTCTTCAACGCCAGTGATCTACACACGGAAGAGACGGCGCCGGCAGTCGCGGCGCCTCCTTCCGCCAACACCTCACAGCCAGCGCAAGCAGCCGGCTACGGCGTCGAGTACGACTATCACGAGTCCTACACCGAAACCGAGGAAACCAGTTTCGCTGCCAGCGGAAAGGTAACGACCGCCGATGGTCGAGAAATCAGCTTCGATCTGCAGCTTTCGATGGCACGGAGTTACCACGAGGAAAGCACGGTCAGCCTGCGCCTTGGCGATGCGGCCCGCAAGACCGATCCCTTGGTCCTGAATTTCTCCGGCACGGCCGCCCAACTGAGCAATCAGCGCTTTTCGTTTGACCTTGATGCCGATGGCCGCAATGAGCAAATCAATTTCGTCGCCCCGGGCAGCGGCTTTCTGGTTTTCGACCGGAATCAGGATGGCAAGATCAATAACGGCAGCGAGTTGTTTGGACCGGGCTCGGGTGACGGCTTTCAGGAACTGGCCAAACTGGACGGCGACAAGAACGGCTGGATCGATGAAAACGATGCTGCATTCGGGCAACTACAAGTCTGGACGCAGAATGCAGACGGCGCCAAGCAACTGCAGTCGCTTGCCACGGCCGGCGTCGGTGCCATATCGCTGAGCCGCATCGGCACGCCATTTGACATCAAGACGAATGCCAATGAACTACAGGGGCAAATTCGCACTTCTGCAATCTTTTTGCAGGAATCTGGTACGGCTGGCACAATCCAGCAAATTGATTTGACCGCCTGACCATTCAAGGCGGGGGAGACCCAAGGGGATTTAATGCTGCGCTTTGCCGATTTGAAGATTTGGGTACGCCTGACCGCGGCCATCTGGGTTGTTCTCGCCATCATCTGGGCCGGCGCCATCGTCTGGACAACCCAGGCAACCAAAGACACCGCCATTCGACAGGCTCAGGATTTTTCCAAGAGCATCCACGAGATGACCATGGCCGGACTGACCGGCATGATGATCACCGGCACGGTCGGGCAGCGCGAGGTATTTCTCGACCAGATCAAGCAATTGTCGATCATCAAGGATCTGCATGTCGCCCGCAGCGACGCCGTCAGCAAGCTCTATGGCCCCGACACGAAAGCCGGTCGTGATCTTGACCCGCTCGAGAAACAGGTCATGGCCTCCGGCACGCCTCACTTGTCCGTCGAATCGGCCAATGGCAGCTCTTACCTGCAAGTCATCAACCCGACCAAGGCCTCGAAAAACTATCTCGGCAAAGACTGCGTCGTCTGCCACCAGGTGGCGGAAGGGACCGTGCTCGGCGTCGTCAGCATGAAGGTGTCGCTTGACTCGGTTGAGACCGAAGTCTCGGCCTTCCGCCTGAAAATTGCCGGCGTTGCACTGGCGGCACTGGGCGCCCTGCTGGTCATCATCTATCTGATCACCAACCATTTCGTGACTGTGCCGCTGGAGGATCTGCGCAAGGGCCTGAGCGACATCGCCCGCGGCGAGGGCGATCTGACCCGCCGCCTTCCGGTCAAGGGGCGCGATGAAGTCGGCCAGTCGGCTGCCGTTTTCAACGAAATGATGGAAAACTTCAACCAACTGGTGCGTCAGGTCCGCGATTCCGCCAGCCAAGTCTCGGCCCGCGTCGCCGCACTGTCGGACAACGCCGACCGTGTCACACAAAGCTCCCATCAGCAGAACGAGAAATCGAACCAGGCGGCGACCGCCGTCGAACAACTGGTTTCCAGCATTTCGTCGATCGCCCGGAGTGCCGAGCATGTCCAGCATCAATCCCAGGAAAGTCTGGCCCGGGCCAATGAAGGCAGCCGCAACCTGGATGTGCTGCTTGGCGAAATGAATGTCGTTGAACATGCGGTCAAGGAAATGGCCGAATCGGTCAACAATTTTGTCCGCAACACCGAATCGATCACCCAGATGACCCGTGAGGTCAAGGATATTGCCGAGCAAACCAACCTGCTGGCCCTCAACGCAGCCATCGAAGCCGCCCGGGCCGGCGAACAGGGGCGCGGTTTTGCGGTAGTGGCCGACGAAGTACGCAAGCTGGCCGAGAAGTCTTCGCGCTCCGCCAGCGAAATCGATGCCATCACGGCCAAACTCAGCGCCCAGTCGGTTGCCGTCCGACGCAGCATCGAGGAGGGGCTTGAGCATCTGGAGTCCAGCCAATCGGCCGTCGCTTCGGTATCGAACATCCTGCAGGCGACCAACGGCTCGGTGACGGAAGTCGGCCATGGACTGGACGCCATCGCCTCAGCCACCGACCAGCAGCGCCTGTTCTCTGGCGACGTGGAAACCAGTATAGAAGCCATCGCCGGCATGGCCCGCGAGAACTCCGGCACGGTCGAACAAACGGCTGGCGCGGCACACGATCTCAAGCGTCTGGCCGAAGGACTGGCCAGTCTGGTTGGTCGCTTCAAGGTCTAGGAATCAGCGCCAAGACACAACCGCCTCTTCGGAGGCGGTTTTCACATGGGTGACAGCGTGAGGTCCATGCCGCCGCCCGAGCGCGACCCGCCGGTCAACGAACCAGTCGCACTCTGCACCGCAGGCAGCCCCTGGGCAGCGGCAATCCGGTTAACTTCACGCATCCGGCTGATCATTCGGGCAAGCAAGACATTCTTCATGCGCTCAAGCAACTCCTCGGACGACAGCGCCAGCGCAGCGGCATTGATCTCCAGGAAAAGCGTTGGTTCCAATGTAACGGCCGTCGAGCAACGCTGATCGCTGGCCGGGTGCAGGTAAGCCACCTCACCGACAGGTTCGCTGACACCGAGACGGCACAAGGCCTTGCCATCGATCGACACTTCGACCGATCCGGAGACGATGACGCCAAAGAATTTGTTGCGCTCTCCCTGGCGGATCAAGGCCACATTGGGCGAAACCTCGCGCCAGACAGCGACGCGCAACACTTCCCAGATCTCAATGTTTTCAAATTCGGTAAAGAAGTCGAGCCGGCGCAAGGTCTCGAAATGACTGGTGTCCTGCGCGGTATCGTCCTCTTCGAGCATCTGATAGCGCACTGCGGACAAATCCTTGGCGAACTCCGCCCCGTTGCGATAGCGGCTGTAGAGATCCTTTTCCAGCGCCCGCCGCAGGATGGCATTGAGACCCTCCGGCAAATTCGGGTTGAGCGCGGTGACAGCCGGCGCATCGGTATTGATGATGCGATAGATCAGCGTCGCCTGGTTATTGGCACGGAACGGCAGCCGCCCGGTCAGTAACTGGAAGAGCAGCACGCCCAATGAATAAAGATCGGTTTTCTGGTTGAGCGGATAGCCCTTGATCTGTTCCGGCGACATGTAAGCCGGCGAGCCCACGCCCATGATGAACGTGGAGTCGCGATCCATGTCCTTGTTCATGTTCAGCGCCAGGCCGAAATCGGCGATTTTTGCTTCGTCGTTGGCCGCCACCATGATGTTGGCCGGCTTGATGTCACGGTGGATGATGCCCTGCCGATAGGCGGCGTCGAGCGCCATGCAGCACTTGAAGATAATGCCGATCACCCGGTGCATGGGCAGCAATTTATCGATGCGGGTATGCTCTTCGAGCGAGAAGCCCTCGATGTACTCCATGGCCAGATAGGCGAATTCGTCCTCGACGACGGCCTCGTAGACCCGGACGATATTCGGGTGGTTCAGTCGCGTCGAAACCATCCCCTCATTCTGGAAAAGCTTGCGCATGCGACGTGACATCGCCGCGCTGTCCTGGCCAAAGCGGATGACCTTGACGGCGACCTGACGATCGGAGTCCGGGTCGTCACAGAGATAGACCGTGGCGGTCGCCCCCTTGCCCAGTTCGCGAACCACGCGATATTTGCCGATTGTTTCCATTCAGGATGCGCGGGAAAAAGTCACCGAATTATCGTAGCACGGCGCCTTGGGAGCTGTAGAAGATTTCACCGATAAAGAATTTTGCCAATCGCCCTTGAAAGATAGCTTTCCGGCCCAAACTACTGAAACAGCTTTTTTGGAGAAACCTGCATGTCCAACCCCGAAAACGCCCAGGAAGCCATGCTGGGCAATGAACCTGCTGTCGAACCGGTCGCCGAGCCGACGGCTGAACAACACACCGATACCCTGCCGAGCGTCGAAGAGCAATTCCGTGCCCTCGAACTGAAGGCGGCTGAACACTACGATGCCTGGCTGCGCGCCAAGGCCGAAGGTGAAAACATTCGCCGCCGTGCCCAGGACGACATTTCCAAGGCACACAAGTTTGCCGTCGAGAAGTTTGCCGGCGAACTGCTGGCCGTCAAGGACAGCCTGGAAGCCGCACTGGCTGTACCGGAACAGACCGTCGACAGCTTCAAGTCCGGCGTCGAACTGACGCTCAAGCAACTGGTCTCCGCCTTCGACAAGAACGCGCTGAATGAAGTCAATCCAGCCGGTGAGAAATTCGATCCGCACAAGCATCAGGCGATCGGCATGGTCGATTCCGAACAGGAAGCCAACACCGTCGTTACCGTCCTGCAAAAGGGCTACATGATCGCCGACCGCGTGCTGCGTCCAGCCCTGGTCATGGTTGCCAAGGGTAAATAAACACTTGAAATCAGGGGCGGCGCCCCCAACTCACGAACATCAGCAATTCATCTTTAAGGAATCAAAAATGGGCAAGATCATCGGTATTGACCTCGGCACCACCAACTCCTGCGTCGCCATCATGGAAGGCGGCCAGCCGAAGGTTATTGAAAACGCAGAAGGTGCGCGCACCACCCCGTCGATCATCGGCTACACCGAAGACGGCGAGATCCTGTGCGGCGCCCCGGCCAAGCGCCAGGCCGTGACCAATCCGAAGAACACGCTGTACGCGGTCAAGCGCCTGATCGGCCGCCGCTTCGAAGAGAAGGAAGTGCAGAAGGACATCTCGCTGATGCCCTTCAAGATCGTCAAGGCCGACAACGGCGACGCCTGGGTTGAAGCACGCGACAAGAAAATCGCCCCGCCGCAGGTCTCGGCCGAAGTGCTGCGCAAGATGAAGAAGACCGCCGAAGACTACCTCGGCGAGGAAGTTACCGAAGCGGTGATCACCGTGCCGGCCTACTTCAACGACAGCCAGCGTCAGGCGACCAAGGACGCCGGCCGCATCGCCGGTCTCGAAGTCAAGCGCATCATCAACGAACCGACCGCGGCTGCCCTCGCTTTCGGCATGGACAAGACCAGCAAGAGCGACCGCAAGATCGCCGTCTATGACCTCGGCGGCGGCACCTTCGACATCTCGATCATCGAAATCGCCAATGTCGATGGCGAAACGCAGTTCGAAGTGCTGGCCACCAACGGCGACACCTTCCTCGGCGGCGAAGACTTCGACCAGCGCCTGATCGACTACATCATCGACGAATTCAAGAAGGAATCCGGCGTCAACCTCAAGGCCGACGTGCTGGCCCTGCAGCGCCTGAAAGAAGCCGCTGAAAAGGCCAAGATCGAACTGTCCTCCAGCCAGCAGACCGAAATCAACCTGCCCTACATCACCGCCGACGCTTCCGGTCCGAAGCACCTGGCCCTCAAGGTCACCCGCGCCAAGTTCGAATCGCTGGTCGATGAACTGGTCGAGCGCACCGTTGCCCCTTGCGTCATGGCGCTCAAGGATGCCGGCTGCAAGATCGGCGACATCGACGACATCATCCTGGTCGGCGGTCAGTCGCGCATGCCGAAGGTGCAAGAGAAGGTCAAGGAAATCTTCGGCAAGGAACCGCGCAAAGACGTCAATCCTGACGAAGCCGTTGCTGTCGGCGCGGCCATCCAAGGCGGCGTGCTGCAGGGCGAAGTCAAGGACGTGCTGCTCCTCGACGTCACCCCGCTCTCCCTCGGTATCGAAACCCTGGGCGGCATCATGACCAAGCTGATCCAGAAGAACACGACGATCCCGACCAAGGCTTCGCAAGTCTTCTCGACCGCCGACGACAGCCAGTCCGCCGTGACCATCCACGTCCTGCAGGGCGAGCGTGAAGTCGCTTCCGGCAACAAGAGCCTCGGCCAGTTCAACCTGGAAGGCATTCCGCCGGCGCCCCGTGGCACGCCGCAGATCGAAGTCATTTTCGACATCGACGCCAACGGCATCATGCACGTCACGGCCAAGGACAAGGCCACCGGCAAGGAAAACAAGATCACCATCAAGGCCAACTCCGGCTTGAGCGAGGCTGAAATCCAGGCCATGGTCAAGGACGCCGAGCTGCACGCCGAAGACGACAAGAAGGCGCACGAACTGGCCGATGCCCGCAACCAGGCCGACGGCATGGTGCACATGGTCAAGAAGTCGCTGACCGAATACGGTGACAAGCTCGATGCCGGTGAAAAGGCTGCTATCGAAGCCGCCATCAAGGATGTCGAGGACGTGCTGCGCGATGGCGACAAGGAAACCATCACCGCCAAGACCGAAGCACTGTCGGCGGCCGCCCAGAAGCTCGGCGAAAAGATGTACGCCCAGCAACAGGCCGAAGGCGCTGCCGCCGGGGCTGCCGGCCAGCAGGCCGAGGCTGGTGAAAAGACCGTTGAGGGTGATGTCGTTGATGCCGAATTCACCGAAGTGAACAAGGACAAGAAGTAATCCCAGGCCTCACAGCCCGGCGCCGAGCCTACCGGAAATCTCCGGCGGCGCTCGGCGCCTTTGTCACTTGACGGGTAGAAATAATGTCAAAACGCGATTTTTACGAGATTCTCGGCGTCAACCGCGACGCATCCGACGACGAGATCAAGAAGGCCTACCGCAAGCTGGCCATGAAGCATCACCCGGACCGCAATCCGGACAATCCAGGCGCCGAAGAGAAATTCAAGGAAGCCAAGGAAGCCTACGAAATCCTGTCGGACAGCCAGAAACGTGCGGCCTACGATCAGTTCGGCCACGCTGGCGTTGACCCACAATCCGGCATGGGTGGTGGCGGCTTCGGCGGCGGTGGTGGCGGCGGATTTGCCGATGCCTTCGGCGGCATTTTCGACGAGATTTTCGGCGGCCGGGCCGGTGGTGGCGGAGGTGGTGGTCGCTCCAACATCTACCGTGGCGCCGACCTGCGTTACAACCTGGAAATTTCGCTGGAACAGGCTGCCCACGGCACGGAAACCAAAATCCGCATTCCGACCATGGAGGTCTGCGAGCCTTGCAACGGCTCCGGCGCCAAGGCCGGCACCCAGCCCAAGACCTGCCCGACCTGCGGAGGCTCCGGCCAGGTGCGCCTGCAACAGGGCTTCTTCTCGATCCAGCAGACTTGCCACAAGTGCCACGGCACCGGTCGCTTCATTGCCGATCCATGCAAGAGCTGCGATGGCGCTGGTCGTATCAAGCAGCACAAGACGCTGGCCGTCAAGATTCCGGCCGGGGTCGATGAGGGCGATCGCATTCGTCTATCCGGCGAAGGCGAGCATGGCGTCAATGGCGGCCCCCCGGGCGATCTCTACGTCCAGATCCACCTGAAGCCGCACGCCGTCTTCACTCGCGATCACAACGACCTGCATTGCGAAATGCCGATCTCCTTCACCGCCGCAGCACTCGGTGGCGAAATCGAAATCCCGACGCTGGACGGCGCCGCATCGATCAAGATTCCGGCCGAAACCCAGTCTGGCCGCATCTTCCGCCTGCGCGGCAAGGGCATCAAGGGGGTTCGCAGCCATACCCATGGCGACCTGATGTGCCATGTCGTGGTCGAAACCCCGGTCAATCTGACTGAGCGTCAGAAAGAACTGCTGCGCGAACTGGAAGAGTCAAGCAAGGACAACAACGCCAAGCACAACCCGCGCTCCAAATCGTGGATGGACAAGGTCAAGGATTTCTTTGCGGAATAATTAGTGGGCTGACTTTTCCGGCCAAATGAATGAAGACCCGAGCCCGTGCCCGGGTCTTTTTTTGTCCACATCCAGCACGCGAGGGAGTGATGGCGGAATTCTCGATTCCGGGGATTTTTCGGGCGAGACCAGACAGGGAATTCTCTCGCATCCAAGGCAAAAGACAATATTTTCCACATTTCATACGACAAATATCCCTTTCACGCGTGCTTTTGTGACAACGGCAAGCTTTCCCCCCCTATAATTTAGAAATAATCCGGCACTTCATAGCGAGAAACCCATGAAAGCGATTCGCCTCATTCTGGTAACCTGCCTGCTCGGCCTGGCATCAAGCCAGCCATCACTTGCCGAAACGGGCGTCACCGATACGACCATCACGCTGGGCATGTCAGCCCCGCTCACTGGCCCGGCGAGCGGACATGGGCAAGAACTGAAGAATGTCATCACCGCCTACTTCGACCAGGTCAACAAGAATGGCGGCATCAATGGACGCAAGCTTCAATTGACGGTCATGGACGATGGCTACGAAGCCGAAAAGGCGGTCGCCAATTCCAAGACCCTGATCGAAACCAACAAGGTATTCGCACTCTTGGGTTACTACGGCTCTGTCTCGATCACCGAATCAATGACCAAGGTCTTCGGCCCGGCTCACGTTCCATTGATCGGCGGCATTTCCGGTGCGATGTCTCTCCGCCTGCCGCCTGCCGGCAATCCCCACAATCGGTACATGTTCAGTCAGCGCGCCAGCTACGCCGATGAGGCAGAAGCCATCGGAACCCAACTGGCGACCCTGGGTTTGAAAAACATCGCTGTCTTTTACCAGAATGATGGCTTCGGCAAGGCAGGTCTCGAGGGCCTGAACACTGCGCTGAAGAAACACAACCTGACCCCGTCGGCTACCGGCACGGTCGAGCGAAATTCTGAAGACATCGGCAAGGCCGTTGAAGCCATCGCCAAGGTCAATCCGCAGGCCGTGGTCATGGTCACGCTGTACAAACCGGCCGCAGCGATGGTCAAGGCGCTGCGCAAGGCCAACCAGAACCCGATGTTCATGACCCTGTCGCCGGTCGGCGCCGACCAACTGACCCAGGAACTGGGCAACGACGCGCGTGGTATCGGCATTTCACAGGTCATGCCCTTCCCCTGGAACGACACCATTGCGATTGTCAAGGAGTACCAGCACCTGGTCGGCAAGCAAGCGCCCTACTCTTACATGAGTCTTGAGGGATTTGTCATTGCCAAGATGGCCGCTGAGGCCATCCGCAAAGCGGGCGGCAAGGAACTGACGCGAGAAAAACTGGTTTCCACCCTTGAAGGCATGAATCAGGACTTTGGCGGCTACCGCATCAGCTTCGGCCCCAACAACCGTGCGGGTTCACAATATGTCCAACTGACCGTGATCGGCGCCGGCGGGAAGCTGGTCAAATAAACGGCGAGGATTTCTCCAATGAGCCAACGGGCTGTGCGCCAAGCGCCAGCCCGTTTTTTTATGTCCGCAAATTTCCCCTCGCTCATTGGCTTGAGCACTGATCCCGGTCTGTAAGCAAATTGTCAGCTAACAAGACCATTCTCCATCGTGCCATCAAGTATCGCCCAACCATAAGGCAACCGAGACAATGAAATCACTGTACAAAATACTTCTAGCCAGCCTGCTTGCACTGGGCTTGAGTCAGGCCCATGCCGAGGTCGGCGTTACCGATTCCAGCATCACGCTGGGCATGTCCGCCCCCTTTACCGGCCCGAACGGCCTGTACGGCATGCAGATGCGGGAAGCCATGCTGGCCCATTTCGACCAGGTCAACAAAAGCGGCGGCGTCAACGGGCGAAAAGTCGAACTGGTCACCATCGATGATGGTTACGAAACCGAACGCACCCTGGCCAATACCAAAGCGCTGATCCAGGACAAGCAGGTCTTCGCCCTGATGGGCTACTACGGCTCGACGCCAACCACCGAAGCCATGAACAAGGTGTTCGGCCCGGCCAAGGTACCGCTGGTCGGCACCATCTCAGGCGCCGGGACACTGCGTGAACCACCGGCCAGCAACCCGAACAGCCGCTATATGTTCAATATTCGCGCCAGTTATGCCGATGAGGCCGAAGCGATCGTGAACCAGATTATCGCGCTGGGTCTGAAAAACATTGCCGTGTTCTACCAGAACGACGGCTTCGGAAAGTCAGGTCTGGAGGGCGTCACCAATGCGCTCAAGCGGGCTAACCTCACACCAGTTGCGGTCGGAACGGTCGAGCGGAACTCGCTGGATGTTGCCAAGGCAACCGAAGCGATCAGCAAGGTCAATCCCCAGGCCGTGGTCATGGTCACCCTGTACAAACCGACCGCTGCCTTCGTCAAGGCGATGAAGCAACTGGGACAGTTTCCGATGTTCCTGACCCTGTCGCCGGTCGGCGCCGAAGTGCTGGCCCAGGAACTGGGCAATGATGCCCGCGGGATCGGCATTTCCCAGGTTGTCCCTTATCCCTGGAACGACACCATCGGCATCGTCCGGGACTATCAGCGCCTGCTCGACAAGCAGAAGGACAAGTTCTCCTACTACGGCCTGGAAGGCTACATCACGGCCCGCCTGATGACTGAAGCGCTCAAGAAGACCGGCAAGGATGTCACCCGCGAAAAACTCGTGTCCACGCTTGAGGGCTTGCAGAATTTCGATCTGGGCGGCTTCAAGATCAACTACAGCGCCAACAGCCGCCAGGGATCCCGCTACGTCGAACTGACCGTCGTGGGCGCCGGCGGCAAGGTCATCAAATAACCCGACCCCCTAACAAAAAAATGGCCCGTCCTCGGACGGGCCATTTTTATTCAGGCGCGCCGCCAGCTTGTACCCTGCGGACTGTCGTCGAGAATGATCCCGGCCGCCTTCAGTTCGTCGCGAATACGGTCAGCCTCGGCAAAGTTCCTGGACTTTTTGGCCGCCGCACGGTCGGCGATCATCTGCCCGATGGCTGCTTCGTCAAGACTGCTGCTACCAGCCCCGCCCTGCAGGTAAGCCGTGGGTTCACGCTCCAGCAGGCCGATGACCCCGCCCAGCGCCTTCAGCAAACCGGACAACTCTGCACTCTTCTGACGATTGGCCTCGGCCGCCAGTTCGAACAGCACGGCAATTGCCCCATGCGAATCGAAGTCCTCGTTCAATGCCGCGGCAAAACGGGACGAAAATTCGTTGTTCCAGTCAATTTCGAGCGCAGCCGGCGGCACATCGCGTAGCGCAAAATACAGGCTGTCCAGGCTACGCTTGGCGTCATCGAGATGGGCATCCGAGTAGTTAAGCGCGCTGCGGTAATGGGCGCGCAGGATGAAGAAGCGCACGACTTCAGCATCAAACTGCTCGAGCACGGTACGGATGGTGAAGAAATTACCCAGCGACTTCGACATCTTCTCGTTATCGACGCGGACAAAGCCGTTGTGCATCCAGTAATTGACGAAATTGCAGCAGTTGGCACCTTCCGACTGGGCGATTTCATTCTCGTGGTGCGGAAACTGCAGATCCTGGCCACCACCGTGGATGTCGAAATGCTGGCCCAACAGCTTGGAACTCATGGCCGAGCATTCGATGTGCCAACCCGGCCGCCCCTCGCCCCACGGCGACTCCCAGGCCGGCTCGCCCGGCTTGGCATGCTTCCAGAGCACGAAATCGAGCGGGTCCTGCTTGGCTGAATCGACTTCTACCCGTTCGCCGGCGCGCAGGTCATCGAGCGACTTCCCAGACAACTTTCCATACCCAGGAAACTTGCGGACGGCGTAATTCACGTCGCCATCGGTCGCGTGATAGGCGAGACCATTGGCTTCGAGCTTGCCGATCAGATCGAGCATTTCCGGCACGTATTCGGTTGCCCGCGGCTCATGATCTGGCCGCTGCACGCCAAGCGCATCGGCATCTTCATGCATGAAGGCGATGAAGCGATTGGTCAGCTGCTGGATCGTTTCGCCATTCTCGATCGCCCGCTTGATGATCTTGTCGTCGATGTCGGTGATATTACGGACATAGGTGACGTCGTAACCGGAAGCCTTCAGCCAGCGGTAGACCATGTCAAAGACGACCATTACCCGGGCATGGCCGAGGTGGCAATAGTCATAGACCGTCATGCCGCAAACGTACATGCGAACCTTGTTCGGTTCGATCGGGGTAAAAACCTGTTTTTCGCGCTTGAGGGAGTTGTATATCTTGAGCATGCGGAGATCAATTCGAGGCGCCGCCGGCACGCTAAAACCTATGGATTCACCGGCGTTTTTGGTAGAATCGAAGGATTAAATAACGTCAAAAAGTATAGCATAGCGATGACCTCAACTTCCCTGCTCCAGCCCTGTTTTCAGCAGCTCAAAACGTTGCGTGCACTGGCGATCGGCCTGGCCATCGGTTTTGCCTCCCCGTCCTTTGCCGACAACCTGCCGGAAGTGCAGCGCCTGATCAAGCAAGGCCAGTATCCGCAAGCCATGGAAAAGGTTGATGCCTACCTGAGCAGCCGCCCGAAGGATGCCCAGGGTCGCTTCCTGAAGGGCCTGATCTATACCGAAATGAACAAGCCGGCCGAGGCCATCGGGGTATTCACCAAGTTGTCCGAAGACTATCCGGAACTGCCCGAACCTTACAACAACCTCGCCGTACTCTATGCCCAGCAAAAGCAGTACGACAAGGCCCGCACGGCGCTGGAAATGGCCATAAGGACTCACCCGTCCTACGCCATCGCCTACGAAAACCTGGGTGATGTCTATGCCAAGCTGGCCAGCCAGGCTTACGACAAGGCACTGCAACTCGACAATTCCAACTCGACGACCCAGAACAAGCTGGCCCTGATCCGTGACCTGATCACTACCTCTGGCAAGGGTAACGTCAAGCCGCAAGCAGTGGCTGCCGCTCCGGCCCCGACGCCGGCCGCACCTGTCGCAGTCAAACCGGCCACACCTGCACCCGCTGCCGCCAGCGCGACGATCGTCACCGCCACGCCGGGTGCCGCTGCAGCCACGCCATCGGCCAAGCCGGTTCCGGCACCGGTTGTTGCCACCACCCCGGCCCCGGTTGCAGCACCTGCTCCTGCGCCAGCGCCAGCCCCAACAAAGGCCGCCAGCAGCGCCAACGACGACATTCTCAAGGCCATGAATGCCTGGGCAGATGCCTGGTCCCGCAAGGATATGCGCGCTTACCTGAACGCCTATTCGCAAGACTTCGACACGCCCAAGGGGATGAATCGCAAGGCTTGGGAACAGGAGCGCGAGCAGCGCATCGCCGGCAAGGGGGGCAAGATTTCCGTGTCCTTCGACAGCCCGCAAATTACCGTCAATGGGGACAAGGCGACGGCCAAGTTCCGTCAGCATTACAAGGCGACCGGCCTGAGCAGTTCGACGACGAAAACGCTGATCTTTGTTCGTAATGGCAGCAAGTGGCAGATCAAGGAAGAAAACGCCCGCTTTTGGTAAATGGAAGATTCTTTCTGGCCGGTGTGGCAGCCCTGGTGGCTGCCGGGGCTCTGGCCAAGCTGTCAGACAAACCGAACGCCTCCCGGTTGGCCGAGTTCGAATCGGTCGCGACCGCCCCGAGCTCACGAAGCGCAGCCGAAATGCTCGCCTCCGGCTCGGCATTTGCGGCGACCATTTCGGACTCCGGCCCGGAAGAGATGCTGGCCAGGATTTTTGCCGAAATCGAAGCCAATCGCCTGAGCAATGCCCTGCAACTGACTGAGGCCCTGCTCCGCCAGCACCCGAATTACCGCCTGGCCAACCTGATCAAGGGTGACCTGCTGCTGGCTCGCACGCAGCCGATCCAGACCTTTGGCGCACTCAATGACGCTCCCGCCGACAAGGTAGCCGATCTGCGTGCCGAAGCCCTTGTCCGCCTCAAGGCCTACCGCGAGAAACCGCCGGCCGATTTCGTGCCACGCTACCTGCTGCAGATGCAACCGGACCAGCGCTACGCCATTGTGGTCGACACCAAACGTTCCCGCCTCTACCTGTACGAGAACGACAAGAAAAACGATGGGCGGCCGCGTTTTGTCGCCGACTACTACATCACGCATGGCAAGTTGGGCGCGGAAAAACTGGTCGAAGGCGACAAGAAAACACCGGTTGGTGTCTATCACGTCACGGCCAACCTGCCCAAGCAGAAGCTGGCTGACCTCTACGGCAGCGGTGCCTTTCCGATCAATTATCCGAATGAATGGGACAAGCGTCAGGGACGCGGTGGCAGCGGCATCTGGCTGCACGGCACGCCGTCCGACACTTTTGCCCGCCCGCCGCGCGCCTCCGACGGCTGCGTCGTGCTGACCAACCAGGATCTCGACGTCGTTGCCAAGAACCTGCAAGTCGGTCTGACCCCGGTGATCATCAGCAACTCGGTCGAATGGCTGTCGCTGGACGACTGGGCGAAGGAACGCAATGAGCTGAACAAGACCATCGACGCCTGGCGCGCCGATTGGGAAAGCCGCGATACCGACCGCTACCTGAAGCACTACTCGCCACGGTTCAAGGCGGGCGAACAGAATTTCAGCGAATACGCCGCCCAGAAAAAGCAGGTCAATACCGGTAAGGAATGGATCAAGGTCAAGGTCGACAACCTGTCCGTGTTCCGCAACCCGGGCAAGGATGAAGTCGTCGTCGTCACCTTCGATCAGGACTATCGCAGCAACAACCTGAACAACCAGATGAAGAAGCGTCAGTATTGGCTGCGCGAAGATGGCAAATGGAAAATCATTTACGAAGGAAGTGCCTGATGTTGAAAAAAGTCTCCGTTCTTGCCGCTGGCCTGCTGGCCTCGGTGCTCGCCTGGGCGGCCCCGACCGTGGAAATGACCACTAATCTGGGCAAATTCACGCTTGAGCTGTACCCGGAAAAAGCGCCGAAAACAGTCGAATTTTTCCTCTACAACGCCAAGCACGGCTTCTACGAGGCGACTATCTTCCACCGCGTCATCGACGGTTTCATGATCCAGGGCGGTGGCTTCAGCAAGGCCATGGAAGAAAAGAAAACCCTGACCCCGGCGCTGCAGAATGAAGCCACCAATGGCCTGACCAACGACCGCGGCACGGTCGCCATGGCTCGCACGCAAGACCCGCATTCCGCCCGCGTCCAGTTCTTCATCAACCTGAAGAACAACGAGTTCCTGAACCACCGCACCAGCGCCGACCCGCGTGGCTGGGGCTATGCTGTCTTCGGCAAGGTCACCCAGGGCATGGACGTGATCGACAAGATTGCCAAGGTGCCGACCGGCAGCGCTGGCTACTACACCGATGTTCCGACGACGCCCGTTGTCATCCAGAACGTCAAAATCATCTCTGAAAAATAAGGTTTTTCCATGATCAAGCTCACCACCAACCACGGTGTCATCACCCTCAACCTGGACGCCGAGAAGGCCCCGAAGACGGTTGCCAACTTCATTTCCTACGTTGAAGCCGGCCATTACAACAACACCATTTTCCACCGCGTCATCAAGAACTTCATGATCCAGGGCGGCGGCATGGAACCGGGCATGAACCAGAAGCCCTGCCAGGCACCGATCGAGAACGAGGCCGCCAACGGCCTGAAGAACAAGCGCGGCACGATTGCCATGGCTCGCACCAACGATCCGCACTCGGCCACCGCCCAGTTCTTCATCAACACCGTCGACAATGACTTCCTCGACTTCAAGTCGCCATCTGGCCAGGGCTGGGGCTATTGCGTGTTCGGCGAAGTGGTCGAAGGCCTGGATGTGGTCGACAAGATCCGCGCCGTCAAGACCGGCAACAAGGGCTTCCATCAGGACGTTCCAGCTGAAGATGTGATCATCGAGAAGGCCGAGATCGTTTGATCTTCTTCATCTCCGATCTGCACCTGTCGCCCCGGTCACCCGGGGCGACTGCTTTGTTCCTCAGTTTTTTGTCGGGGCGCGCCCGCCAGGCCGAGGCGCTGTACATCCTCGGCGATCTGTTCGAGGCCTGGATCGGCGATGACGACATCGACGCCCCCTATCACGCAAAAATCGTTGCCGCCCTGCGCGCTGCCAGCGATGCCGGCCTGAAGATTTACCTCATGCACGGCAACCGCGATTTTCTGCTGGGTGAACAATTCGCTACTGCAACGGGCGCGACGCTGCTGGCCGACCCTTACGACCTCGCCTTGTCCGAATGGTCCTTCGTCCTCTCGCATGGCGATGCTCTCTGCCTTGATGACGCCGACTACATGGCCTTCCGGGCCAAGGTTCGCGATCCGGCCTGGCAGAAAACGATGCTGGCCAAGCCGCGTTTCCTGCGCCGCTTGATGGCCCGCGTCATGCGCTGGCGTAGCCGGGCCAGCCAGCAAGCCAAGACCGACCCTTACACTGATTTGCAGCCAGCAGCGACTGATGATTTCATCCGCGACCATGGCTACTGCACCTTCATTCACGGCCACACGCATCGACCCAGCAAGCATGATCATATTATTGACGGCATCCACGTCGAACGCTGGGTGCTGGCCGACTGGCATGAAGATCGCGGCGAGTGTCTGGCCTGGGATGGCGAGATGCTGACGCGCGAAGCCATCCTCACTGAAAGCTGATCGAATCCCCTTGCCTACCGCGCCAAACGCACTAAACGTCCTGCGTGACGTCTTCGGCTACCCCGCCTTCCGCGGCGAGCAAGCCGAGATCATCAACCACGTCGCGACCGGTGGCGATGCGCTGGTCCTGATGCCGACCGGTGGCGGCAAGAGCCTGTGCTACCAGATTCCCGCCCTGCTCCGTCCCGGCTGTGCCGTGGTCGTTTCACCGCTGATCGCATTGATGCAGGACCAGGTCGATGCGATGATCCAGCTTGGTGTCAAGGCCGCCTGCCTGAACTCGACACTGGCCTGGCAGGAAGCGCAGGCGGTCGAGCAGGCCATCTTCAGCGGCAATCTCGACCTCGTCTATATCGCCCCCGAACGCCTGCTACTCGACCGCACGCTGGCCATGCTTGATGCGCTGGCCGAAGCCGGCAAGCTGGCGCTATTCGCCATCGACGAAGCGCATTGCGTCTCGCAATGGGGCCACGATTTCCGGCCGGAATACCTGCAACTGTCGGCGCTGCACGAGCGTTACCCACAGGTGCCGCGCATCGCCCTGACCGCTACCGCCGACCAGGCAACGCGCAGCGAGATCCTGCAGCGACTGGGCCTCAGCGAAGCGCGTGTTTTCCTCTCCAGTTTCGACCGCCCGAACATCCGCTACACCGTGGTCGAAAAGGACAATGCCAAGAAGCAGTTGCTCGGTTTCCTGACCGGGCGCAAAGGTCAGGCCGGTATTGTCTATTGCCTGTCGCGCAAGAAGGTCGAGGAAACAGCCGAATGGCTGTCGGCCCAAGGTTATCCGGCATTGCCCTACCACGCCGGCCTGCCGGCGCCCGAACGTGCCGCCAACCAGCGCCGCTTCCTGCGCGAGGAAGGCCTGATCATGTGCGCCACGATCGCTTTCGGCATGGGTATCGACAAGCCGGATGTCCGCTTCGTCGCCCATCTTGATCTGCCGAAAAGTATCGAAGCCTATTATCAGGAAACCGGCCGCGCTGGCCGCGATGGCGAACCGTCCGAAGCCTGGATGACCTACGGCATGCAGGACGTCGCGCTGCAGCATGCGCGGATTGCCGAGTCCGGTGCCGGCGAAGGCCAGAAAATCCTCGAATCGCAGCGTCTGACCGCCCTGCTCTCTTACTGCGAAGCACCGCGCTGTCGGCGCCAGGTGCTGCTCAATTACTTCGGTGAAGAGCGCGAGCCCTGCGGCAATTGCGACGTATGCACCGAACCGCCGGAATTGTGGGATGGCACGCAGGCGGCGCAGAAAGCGCTGTCGGCCATCTTCCGCACCGGCATGCGCTTCGGCGTCACGCACCTGACCGACATACTGCGCGGCAAGGCGACTGACAAGGTCAAGCAATGGAATCACGACCAGTTGCCAACCTTCGGCGTCGGCGGCGATCTCGACGACCATGCCTGGAAGAGTGTTTTCCGGCAGCTCGCTGCGGCCGGGCTGGTTCATGTCGACATGGCCGAACACGGCGCGCTGCAACTGACCGACGCCGCGCGCGAAGTGCTCAAGGGGCAGCGCACGGTCCAACTGCGCCGCCCGGTCAAACGCAAATCGACGCCCTCCCGTTCGTCGAGCAGCGCGGTTGTCAGCGATCTGTCGCCAGCCGATGACGCGCTGTTCCAGTTGCTGCGCAAGTGGCGGGCCGATACGGCCAGAGAGCAGGCAGTTCCCGCCTACGTCATCCTGCACGACAAGACCTTGCGCGAACTGGCCGAAGTCCGCCCGGTCAGCCATGGCTTGCTGGCTGGCATTACCGGCATGGGCAGCGCCAAGATCGAGCATTACGGGGCAGAATTGCTCGACCTGATCCGTAACGAGGGCTGATATGGAACAACGCGACACCCTGAATGCCACACTGGCCGCCATCGTCATTGCGGTGCTGGTCGTTTCGGGTATCGCTCCCTACGAGCGGCTGACCTGGGTCATGGAAGTTGCCCCGGTGCTGATTGCCCTGCCGCTGATGATCGCGACGCGACGCAGCTACCCGCTGACGACGCTGCTCACCGTGCTGATCGCCATCCATGCGCTGATTCTGATTGCCGGTGGCGCCTACACCTACGCCCGGGTGCCGCTCGGTTTCTGGATGCAGGACGTGCTCGGCACCGTGCGCAATCCGTATGACAAGATTGGCCATTTCATGCAGGGCTTCGTGCCAGCCATGGTCGCCCGCGAAATCCTGATCCGTGGCGCTTATGTCCGGGGCCGCAAGATGACCGGTTTCCTCTGCATCTGCATCGCCATGGCGATCAGCGCTGTTTACGAATTGATCGAATGGGGTGCAGCGCTCTACCTGGGCCAGGGTGCCGACGAGTTTCTGGGTACGCAGGGCGACCAGTGGGACACCCAGTCGGACATGTTCATGGCGCTGATCGGATCGAGCACGGCAATGCTCCTGCTCTCCGGCTGGCACGACAAGCTGCTGGCCAGACTGCGCTCGGCCTGATGCTGGCCAGCGAGGCTGGGGCCAGAAAACCAGTTGCCAGGCCGCGATTCGGGAAACTCTAGCCATTACCCCGAAATCATGTCGGAAAACTTTACGGTTGCTGGACAGCCACAACCCTAAGCTGCTGATTGATCAGGCGTGGTGCAAATATTGCGTGATTCTCAAGGCCTGGAATTGAAGGTCATGATGATCGAGTTACTGGCAAAACGCAGTGCGCTGCCGGGTTTTGATGCTTTGATCACGACCTTCCGGACCGGGCAGTCAGGCGTCTGACTGATACGCCCGGCTGGCGGACGAAACTCCTTGGGTGGGGGTTTCGTCCGTAACTGTCGATGCTGCCGAGCATCGAAGCCATTGCTTCCCGGCAAATCGCGCGGCCCCGATCAACGGAACGGGGCCATCCCTTACATGCGCAGTGCTTCGGGATCAGCCCGCATCAGCCGCTTGTTCATCTTGCCAACGCTGGTCTTGACCAGCGTCTTGACGAAGCTGACCTGCAGCAGCACGCCGTAGCGCGAAATGCCGGCCACCTCGATGGCATGAGCCGCATAGTTGCGCAGCGCATGCTCGGTGATCTGGCCGACATGCTCTGGCTTGAGCAGCACCAAGGCGAGTGGGCGCTCACCCCATTTGTCGTCCGGCACACCGATGACCGCCACTTCATGCACCGCCTCATGCTTGGCGATGATGTCTTCCAGTTGCAGCGAGGAGGTCCATTCGCCGCCGGTCTTGATCACATCCTTGATGCGGTCGGTGACCTTCAGGTAACCGGCCGGGTTGATGTTGCCGATGTCGGCGGTGTGCAGATAGCCGCCGGCCCATAATCCTTCGGAAGCCTCCGGCGCGCTGACATAGCCCTGGGTCAGCCACGGGGCACGCACGACCACTTCTCCGGTCGCCTTGCCATCGTGCGCCACATCGGCCATTTCCGGATCGACGATGCGCAGATCGACCAGCGGCAACGGCCGGCCGGTCTTGGCGCGGATCACCGCCTGTTCTTCCAGCGAGCGATTGAGATCGGCACTCTCCAGGTGCGCCAGACTGAGCACCGGGCAGGTTTCCGACATGCCATAGCCGGTGAACAGATCCATGCCGCGCTTCTGGGCGGAAATGGCCATTGCTTCGGGCATGGCGGCGCCGCCAATGAGGATTTTGAGGCCGGTGAAATCGGTCGTCTTGGCGTGCGGATGGCTGAGGATCATGTGCAGGATGGTCGGCACGCAATGCGAAAAACTGACGCCCTCGGTGCTGATCAGGCGGCAGATCACTTCCGGCTGATAGCGCCCCGGATAAACCTGCTTGACGCCCATCATCGTCGCCAGATACGGGAAGCCCCAGGCATGGACGTGGAACATCGGCGTCATTGGCATATACACATCTTCGCGGTGGATATGCCCCTGCCGGTTGGCGCCGCCGAGCGCGGCGGCACAGCCCAGCGTATGCAGCACGAGCTGGCGATGGCTGAAATAGACGCCTTTCGGATTGCCGGTGGTGCCTGTGGTGTAGAAGGTCGTCGCCTGGGCGTTTTCGTCAAAATCCGGGAAATCGTAGTCCGGAGAAGCCTCGGCCAGCAGGGCCTCATACTCACCGGCCATCGCCACCGGCGCCGCCGGGATTTCGGTCTCATCACTGATCAGGACGATGGTCTTCACCGTTTCCAGTTGCGCCGCAATCTGCGTCAGGATCGCGAAGAACTCGCTGTTCACCAGCAGCACATCGGCCTTGGCGTGATTCAGCGTGTACAGAATCTGTTCCGGACTGAGCCGCACATTCACCGTCTGCAGGATGGCGCCCATCATCGGCACGGCAAAGAAGCATTCGAGGTAGCGATGGCTGTCCCAATCCATCATCGCCACCGTCTGCCCGGATTCGACCCCCAGCCCGGCCAGCATGTTGGCCAGCCGGCCGATTCGCTCGTTCAGTGTCCGGTAGTTGTAGCGCAGCTTGCCCTGATAGGTAATCTCCTGCTCCGGCGCGATGGCCAGTGGCGTCAGCAGCAATTGCTTGATCAGCAGCGGATATTGATAGGCAGAAACCGTCGACTGGACGAGTTTGATTGGCATTTGATTCTCCCTGGTCTTTTATTGTGCGTGGCGGTCGACGCCGCCAACAGGGGGAATTCTACGCGCGTGTGACAGTCAGATGACCGGCTGGAACACGGGAAAATGCTTTGTTAATGCAGATGCTGTTCGGCAATCGCCGTCAGATCGGCCGACAGTGTGCCCGAAGCCAAGCCACGCCGGAACGCATCTTTTGCCTCGGGAACCCGGCCATCCGCTTCCAGCGCCAGCCCGAGACCCAGCCACCAGCGGCCTTCGTTCTGTGCCAGGCGCGTTGCCCGCTGATAATGGCCAACCGCCAGACGCTGGGCACCAAGACGGGACTTCAGGTGCCCCTGGAAACCGGCATAGTCGGCATTGGCTTCGGCATAAGCCTGCGAACGGGCCAGCGTGCGATCGGCCTGAGCCAGATCGCCGTGTTCGAGTTGCAGCCGGGCCAGGGACATCGCCCAGCCAGTCTGGGCCGGCTGAAGCTCAACACCCTCCTGCAGCACCAGCATCGCCTCATCGGTCTTGCGCAGGTCGAGCAACTGACGGAGCAGCGCCTGACGAACCTGAACATAGGATGGATCCTGTTTCAACGCCGCCCGCATGCCGTCGAGGCCTTCGGCACTGCGGCCGGAAGCCAGCGCATTTTCTGCCTTGCGGTACTCGGCATCGGCACGGTCGCGCGGGGTTGCCGCGATCGGACTTTTCTCAATCTTGACTGGCCCTACCGGGCCTGAAGGCGCCGCCTTGGGGGTTCCTGATACAGCCGGGCCCGGATCACTATTCGCGGCGCTCGTGGCAGCCAATGGCACGACCGGATCCGGCACAGGCAGGATCGGCGCAGCGGGGAGCGGCAAGACTTCAAGATTTGACGCCAGACGCAATTTTTCATCCACCGTCTGTTCGACCACAGCAGGTGCCGGAGGCGGCACCAGGGCCGCTGCCACAGGTGGAGGCGGTGCGACGACCGGCTCTGGTTCAAGACCTAGCAAGGGCAACAGCCGGCCATTGGCGTAAAGGAGTACTGCGGCAATCGCCAGCAACAATCCTGTGACCATCAGCCATTTGAGGCCTGGACCACGATCGTTCGATCCTGCCGGCAGGGAACGGATTTCGCGCTGCAGATTCTGGCGCGCCAGATCGTCGGGACGCTTGGTCTCGAGATTGCGCAGCATGTCGTTGATCAGACTCATCTCACCACCATCCTGCCGAAGCAGCGCCTTCGGTATCCCCGGCGGCCTGACGGACATGCCCCGCCCCCACCACATGCTTGCCTTCGCCATAGACCGACAACAAGGCCTTGTGGGCCAGAATATTCAACAGGCGCGGCGTACCCCGGCTGGCCCGGTGCAGGCAGCGGACGGCACGTGGGCCAAATACATCTTCACCGCGATAACCCGCCACCCGGAGGCGATGCGCCAGATACTTGGCCACTTCCTCACGAGACAAGCCATGCAGACGGTAGTGGAAGGCAATCCGCTGCAGCAACTGGCGAACCGAGGGCTCGGCCAGTTTGCGATCGAGCTCCGGCTGGCCAAACAGGACGATCTGGAGCAGCTTGCGCTTCTCGGTTTCCAGATTGGACAGCAGGCGCAGCGACTCCAGCGTTTCCAGCGGCATGGCCTGCGCCTCGTCAATGCAGACAACGACCCGTCGCCCCACTGCCGCATGCATCAACATTGCCTGATTAACGCTTTTCAGCACGTGGTAATCATCGCTGTCGGCACTCACTGCGACGCCCAGTTCTTCGGCCAGTGCCAGCAACAGGGTTCGCGGTGCGAGATAGGGATTGGGCAAATAGGCCGAGATTGCGCCTTCCGGCAGGGCCTGCAGCAGACGCCGGCAAAGCAGCGTCTTGCCGGTCCCGACCTCGCCGGTAATCTTGATGAAGCCCTCGCCGCTATTCAGGGCAACAAGCAGGGTATTGAGCGCCTCCTGATGGCTGCGCGTAATCACCGTGTAGCTGGTATCCGGCGTAATGCCGAAGGGCAATTCAGTCAGGCCGAAATGGTCAAGATACAATGCTGCCTACCTTTGCTGCCGTTACCAGCGATGTCATTGCCACTCGATGTGGCGTTGCTGACGCGGATCAAGCGCCTGCATGCGCTCCTGCGACTCACCGGCAACCTCGCGCCAGGAGTTTTCGCCCCGAATGACTGTCGACTTCATCAGGATGACCAGTTCGCGCTTGCGGTTGGAAACGCTCTTCTGGCCGAACAGCAGGCCAAGGCCCGGCACGCCGCTGATTCCCGGCAGCCCGTAGCGGCTGGTGTTCTGTTCCTGGCTCATCAGGCCACCAATGGCCACGATGCTGCCATCCTGAACTCGGACGATGCTGTCGCTCTCGTTGATCGTGCTTGATGCCAGGGGCAGCGTGTAGGTGCCGAGGTCGCCAAGATTGACGCTCTTGCTCTTCTCTTCAACCACGCTGACCGACGGGTGGACGTGCAGGATGATGTTGCCTTCATTGTCGATCTGCGGCGTCACGTCGAGCGAAATGCCGGAGAAGAAAGGCTGCAGCGTGATATTCGGGGTCACGACATTGCCGCCGGTACCGGTGCCGGTCGTCACATTGGTGCTGATGCCGGTCACGAAGTAATCGTCGGTACCGACCTTGAGCACGGCCTTCTGGTTATTGGTCGTCGCGATGCGCGGGCTGGACAACACCTGAACGTCGCCCTGTCCTTCGAGGAAGGAAAGCAGCGCCGCGAAATTATTGGACTGGAAGGTCAGGCCGAAGAAGCCGCGGCCCGTCGGCCCGGTACCGATGGCACCGCCACTACCCGGTATGGCAGCTACCGAGGTGCCACCGGAAATGCCGGCCGCCGACCCGCTGATTGCACCGGAACCGGCCAGCGTCGCGCTCGGCGCAACGACTCCCAACGAGAAACGGTTGGCGATGCCGCCAAACTTGCTCCAGTTGATACCGGTCTGGTACGAATCGTTCAGGGAGACCTCGATGATCTTGGCCTCCAGCATCACCTGGCGCTCGACGACCAGCTGGGTGGCCTTCAGATATTCATCGACCGCCCGCAACTCGACCGGCGTCGCCTTGACCAGCACGACCCCCGAGCCTGGATTGACGATGACATTGCGACCATCCTGATTGCCGACGATGGTCGACAGTGCCACGGTTAGATCTTTCCAGAAATCGAAGTCCGATGTCGTCTGGACGCGAGCGCTATCGACCACTCGCTGAGCTGTACCACTGGTCGTGCCGCCCGTCGTGCCACCCGTTTGCTGGGCGGTGCTCGCAGTCGAGGGCGAACCGGAATTGGAAGTCGTCGGCGAGCTGCCGGTCACCCGCATGTCGCTGGTACCGAGTCGGCGATTGGCCAGGTAATTGATCTTGAAAAGGCGGGTCTGGATGGTATTGGGCTGCACGTAGATCCGGTTGCCCTGGAAACGGTAATCGTAGCCATAGACATCGCGCAGCGTTTCAAGCGCCTCGCGCACCGTGGTGTTTTTCAGGTTCAGGCTGACCGAACCCGACAGTTCGGGCGGAAAGAGCATGCTGTATTGGGTACCGGAAACCAGGGCATTCAACACCTGACCGACCGGGGCGTTATTCACGGCCAGATTGAAACGCGGCTCGGGCTTGGCGGCAACCGGCTGCTCAAGCTGCAGCGGCGGCACCATGGCCTGGCCAACGACATCGCCTTGCGACCGGTTCGCCTTGCCGGCAGCAGCAGCGCCAATTTCCTGGCCGGCACGATCAAATGCATCCCCCCGGCGCGAGTGCTGGTTGCTGCAGGCAGCCAGCAGAAGCACCGACATAGCGACTATCAAAATCTTGCTCATGGCAGATCCTTCACTGGCCCTGCTTTCCCTGTCTTGCGGGATTTGGGCGTAACAATCATTTGTTTTTCAACATCGGGGGTCAGGAAAAGATGCGTCACGCCATCCGCCCCCTGCAATACCGCTTCTCGTTCTGTCAGGCGCACCAGCTTTGCACCGCCAACCTGTTCGCCAAGGGCAACGGTCTTGCCACCGATGATCGCAACCGGCCGTCCGCCGTGCCGCAAGAGCACCGACTGCAGACGCAAACCGCCACTGGAACCTTCGGCGCCCGGGGCAGCCCCGTCGACCGAATTCAGCCATGCGGCTGGCGGGCGTGTCGGGTCGCTCGATTCGGCCTGGGCCGACGAGACCACAACGAGCAAGGCGAGAAATAGCCGTTTCATAGCGCCAGCCATGTCCGGTCCGGACTCAAGGTGTACACGGTCAGGGTCATTTCAGATCGTGGGTAGTCGATCACGCTGTAGCTCAACTGGCCCCAGAGCAGATGCTGCGGCAGCTTTTCCAACTGGGCCAGATACGCCTGCAACAGGCCGTAATTGCCCTCCAGACGGATTTCGACACCATGCCGGTAGAGATCGAAAGTACGTTCGGCCAACTTGGCCTCCCCTTCTTTCGCCGCCGCGTCGCCCTGCAGCACGCTTTGCGGCGCCAGCGTTTTCAGGCTGAGCAGACGCAGCCCGGGATTTCGGGCCAACAGCCCTTCAAGCAAGCCGTTCATCTCATCCGGCCGAACCAGCGCCGAACCAAGCTGGCGCAAACGCTCGTCCAGCTTGTCCCGTTCGCCGTTCAGGGCAGCCAGTTCGGCCTTCCTGGCCGCGTCGGGATCAATCGACAATTGCTGCTGCAAATTGGCCGCTTCGGACTGCAACTGGGCCGCTGAAGCGCTTTCGGTCGCAATGGTATTTTCCACGCCGTTGATGCGCGCACGCTGGGGGTCCAGGAACAAGGCATTGCCAATCAGCAACGGCCCCAGAACCAGCGCTACCGCGACCAACTGCCGCTCGCGCTTGGCCAGCGACGAATATCGCTCATTCAGCCGGGTCCAGAGTTGACGCAGGCTATTCATCGCGCCTTCTCCTGCGCCGTGCGCAGCACAAATTCCGTGTAACGCGCCGTAACCTTGGGCTTGGCCACCGCCCCCGATGCCTCGTCGCGTTTTGCATCGACCGGATCAAAACCCTTCATGTCGAGGGCCGAGAATCGCCGACCGGCAAAGGCCGGTTCCGAATTAAGGCGGTTGATATAGGTCGGCAACAAGGCAGGATCGGTCAGCCGGCCGCGAATTTCGATATCCTTGTCGGCAAAACCAAAGCCGACCAGCCAGACGCCTTCCAGCCCCTGCCGCGAGAACCCCTTCAGCAACCCGGAATAGGCATTGCTACCGGTCACCTCACCCTGGCCGATGACATTCAGCACCTCCTGGCGCTGCGTCACCCCAAGCCGAACTGCCGCGATCTGCTTGTCCAGCATGGAATCACCCTGGCGCGCGCCCAGAGAATGCCCCAGCGTCTGCACCTGTTGCTGCAAGGCGAGCAACTGCGTCTTGATCGCCGCCTCTTTCTCCCGCAGGCTATCCGCCCGCATTGCCGTCACCGTGGACAGCCCAACCAGCAACAACAACCCGGCCAGGGCGAGCGAAGCCACCACCGGCAGCGCCAGCCAGTCAAAGCGCGGTTTCAGCTCCGGCAACAGCAGGTTGATTTGTTGGCTCATGCCTCGGCCCTCAAGGCTGCGCCAATGGCCAGCAGGCTTTGCGCCTGCCGCTCAGCAGAGCGCAGTTCGGGCAAGGCATTGAATTCAGCGACCAGGCCCAAATCAGCTGCCTGAACCGGCAAATATAGATTCTGGCCCAATGCGGCCACGACACCCGCGCAGTCAACTTCCGAAGCAACCAGCAGGCGTGAAACCGAGATAAAACCGTACTGGCGATCAAAGTTATCGAGGGTACGCTGCAATTCGAGCGCCAGACGCTCGAGCATCTGCAGGCGACGGTCCGGATCAGCTTCAGCCAGGGCCGCCGACGAAACTTCGATGCGCCGCGACAGGAAGAGCTCACCATGATAAGTGATGGTCAACAAGCCATCACCCTGGGTCAGCGCCAAAAAGGCCAGCCCCCGATTGGCTTCCTCGAAAAGCGCCGCCACATTGCGCACGGCCATTTCGGGAATATCGATCGCTTCCAGCGGCACCTTCGATTCGTGGAACAGCGCCATCCGCTCGCCCACCACCGCTTTCGGTGCGATAACGGCAAAAACGCTGGCCTGCCGACCGCCTTCAACGGGAATGTCGGCCACGGCGATGGCGGCACCATCGAGCGGAAAATCGACGACGTCCTTCAAGCGCCAGCGCAAGGCCTGCAGACGCTCTTCAGGTGGCACGGCGGGAGCCTCGACCTGGACCAGCCGATACTCGGCCTCGCCAAGCAGGGCGGCACAACGATAACGTTTGAGTCCCCGGCTTTGAGCCAACCGGGAGAGCGCGTCGCGCTCATCCTTCTCGACGCGGAACGACTCGCAAAGCTTGATCTCAGGGCGTTTCCCAACCGACTGGATGACATGGGCAAGATCGATGCGATCGCCGTTTCTGACGACTGACATCCACCCCTCCTCAAGCTTCACCCCGAAATTCCGCCACATTGTCCAAATACCTTAAGTTTTTTCAGAAGGATAGCCAGCAACGCATTATTTTTCAATGGTTTTTTACTTTTAATATCTTTCTCGAAAATAGATAACTGGAGATCTTGGGCCACAGGATCCGAAGCAGGCACGGGCATTTCCCGACGCCGGCAGCCAAGATGCCGATGGTGTCAATTTGCCGCCAATTACGTCGACATAGCCAAAATTTCCAGTGCCTGGACCGACACTTGCAGAAGACGGGGCGCGAAGGATCAGATTTCCATCGCCACCGACCATGACAACGGAAGAGGCCGTTGAGCCATTCATCTGTGCAATGGCCTCGCCCGGTGCGAGCGCATTTCGTGCGGTGTCTGGGGGTGCGTAGAAGACCAGTCCGGCGTTCCCGGTATCCTGTCGCGTCGGCTGGGTCAGCGTGGTGCAACTGTCGTAGCTGTTTGTTTTCCAGCCGGCTGAACTCCAATATTGCGCCAGTACAGGGACAGACAAGGGCAACATTTCCGAGCCGTAGGCGTTGTTCAACCACAAACGCCCATAAGCAACGCCCGTCGTCCCGATCTTGCGTGCCGAGCAAGCGGCTCCGGCACAAACACCGGCCGTCGCCGAATTCATATCCAGACTATCGATTGCCACACCATCCGTGACGTCGTTCAGGGCAACGCCAATATCGAGCAACCAGAAGGGG
This sequence comes from Azonexus sp., assembly GCA_041909135.1. GTDB lineage: Bacteria > Pseudomonadota > Gammaproteobacteria > Burkholderiales > Rhodocyclaceae > Azonexus. The sequence goes on from JAYREA010000008.1 coordinate 69,647, forward strand.
CCGCCTGCACTGGCGCGATTCGCCACACAAGTCGCCAGGCTCAATGCGACTGGCGATGCAGGACGGGAGAAGGTAACGGCCGAACTATCCGGTACATTGTCCGCGTTGGCATCATTGACCACGTAGAGTCCGGACGACCACTGTGCGGACGATAACCCGCTGATTCTGCTAACCAGATCGCACCCTTGATTCGCCGCGTCCTGATCCTCGGCCACGAGGCTGGGGTTTGCAACGGGATAACCCAAGGCCTGCGAGTAATTCCTTGTCACGATGCCTGCCCCGTTGACTGCCTGCAATCGATAAGCGATGCCCATTTGCGGCTGGCCCATGTAGGTGAAGGGTTTGGCACCTGAACCGCAGAATGGACTGACACTGCCACCAAGGTAAGCAAAGCGATCCGGGATAAAGCGGCCGAACAGAACAGAATTTGGCGCCGAGGTGCCGCTGTCCTGAAGTCCGAACAGGCAACCATACTTGCCCGAAGCATCCTTGGTATTCGAATAGCTGCCGGCGATGCAATCGTTCTTCGTGGCCGCACTATCCACGGCAACCCAGTCGTCGTCATAGATACCGCGCACCAATGTCGTATTGCTGGCCGGGTCAAAACCGAGGAATCGGAAATTCCCCACTTCCGAATAGGTGAATGAACCGGTCGCCACCGACGTAGATGCACCTGATGTTGCATTCGGGAAAACCTGCGGCGACAGACTACCCACCGTCCATCCGGCTGCCGTCGCACTCATGCCGCTACTGCTGACCTTGGGCGCTCCCGAATAGCCGCCGGCATTCGCTGTCGCCGTTAGCGTAAAACTATCGGTTCCCGCCTTGAATTTGGGGGTACCTGTCAGGGTGGCATTGCTTGCCGAAGAGGTAACGCTCGTAAACTTGGTCGGCCGGACAGCGAAGGTATCGACCGAGCACGCGGTCACGGCGCCCTCGGTCATCACTGCTACCAGATTCGAATAGGCCGTATTGATCGTGAAATCAGCGCTTGTCTTGATTCCCTTGTCAGTTGATGCAAAGGCCAGCGTCTGACTACCCCCGGCCACCGCCGTCTTGCCATTGCAGGCAGTCGTGGCACAAGCCGTCGCCCGGTTCGCATCGGTACCGCACGCGCCATCGCTGTTGTCGACCAGCTTGATCGCCACATTTTTCGTGCCGCCGGCGGCATACGTCGTCAGGATCTGGCTGTTGGAAAGGGCAGCAAGCTTGAGCCTGAAGGCGGTGCCAACGAGCTTGGTATAGATGTGTCCCGTCAAAAAGTTCTGAATGGTGCTTGAATAGGCATCATCAATGGCACTAAACCCGCCGGCAGTACCGCCATCGGGAGGAACATAGTACTGGGCACAGATTCGAACCTCATCCAGCTCGTGAATATTGGTCGAACCACCAGTCGAGCCTGTAAAAGACAATTGCCAGTTGGTTGGTACCGCTGCCTGGGTGTAACCAGCAACAGTCGCAGCCGCGAAAGCATCGAAAGAGGGAACGACAGAAGCATAGCTGGCGCGCGTTCCGGTGGTATCCCGGTTAACTGCGACAAATGTCTGCCCGGATGCAGCATTCCGCGCATCGACAACGACCTGATAATAGTGTCCATAGGCGGGGGTGGTAGAACCGGCATTATCAACCCCCGGGGTTAGGGTAGCCCCCGATCCACCTAGATAGGGATACCCGGAGGTTCCTGAACCGGATCCGCGTACTGCAACTGCATCGCGAATAAACCCGGGGCCACCGATACGCCCCTCTGTGGGATTCGAATAGTTTCCATATTCATCTACAGCAATACCGATCCAACCACCAGCGAATCCGGGAACTGTCCCACCAGAGGTTTTCTGGGCATAGCCCAACGAACCGCCAAACGCCCCGGGCACCGCCGGCACGGTGTAATCCGACAAGGTCACAGCGATCCCGTCGGCCCCGCTGCCGTTATATGCATAGTGCTTGAACTCGACCGAGATATAGTTGCCTGCCGCCGGGAAAAACCCAGGTGCCGTCGCGGCCTTCGCGTTGTTACCGGTATTCTCGGTTAGCCGCAAAAAACCAGTACTCGTATTCAGGTAAGGCACAACACCTGTCACATCGCTGGTTGATACGATCCAGCTGCTGCTGGTAAACATTGGCGACGGGTTCAGGGCACTGCGACCAAAGCTGTCGCACTGACAGGTCAATACCAGACCACTCGGCGTGTTGGCCGGCTGCCCGCAGGTATTCGAGATAATCGTATAAGCTTCACCGGAGAAATTGCCATTCCCTGCCCCGGCCCCACCCAGCTTCGTACTATCGCTGCTGCTGACGATCGTATCGTTATCGACCAGGTTGAGTTGCAACGTGCCGCTTGTACCGGTCCCGGTATTTGCCGTCACCGTCCATGTCGTTCCAGAGCCAGACACCCCTGTGATACTCGCCCCCGTTGCACCACTCCCCTGAATCAGGGAGAAATCGCCGGAATCAACTCCGGTCACCGACCTGTCGAACAGTACCTGCCAGGTGACGGCCGTATTGGGTGCCGCCGGATTACTACTGGAACGGCTAATGGAAAGCACATTAGGGTTGGCATCCACGATCACTGCAGAAGAGAGCGTATAAATCGTCGATGCACCACTGGTACACGCATCGTTATTGTAGGCAACAAGATAAACGTTATAGGTTCCGGCAACCGACGGCGCCGTCAGCGAGAAAGTTTCCGAGTAACTCCCAACGGAGGTGTAGTTGGAATGATTGACCGCTGTCGGCGTCCCCGGCGATGACGTTGCAATGGCCCAAGTCGTGCATAGCCAATCGTTGGCGGTACTCGTGCCGTTCGTCGTGACATTGACTACTGTCGTAATCGATGCCCCGGGTGCCACCGTCGTCACTAAGCCGCCATCGACCGTCGCCGAGGTGATCGTTCGTGCCGCCAATACTTCACCGGTGAAAACGCACAACAGAACAAGCAGCATCGCCGCATACGCTCTGCGGATTCGGTGACTAATCGTTTTCACGGCACGCCCCTTCATATCCCTTGGTTTCTTCTAACAATCATAAGGCGCTGCGGCAATCGATGAATCCCGGCATTTCTCCAGCGTTACCTCGACTCGCCGTTCAACGCCAGGAGGCTTGGCGACACTTGCAGTCGCCACAGAAACAATCCGGTAAATGCCGATCTGGCGCCCAGCCTCGGTATAAGTCGAACTTGAGCAAGTCACGGTAACCGCATGATCAGGAATTGCCGGCGTCCCATCGATACAGGGCGGCAACGACGACGACTGTGCATTGGGGTCAAGCTGGAACATCCCCCACTCGGCACCGGCACGAGCCGCCTGGTAGGCCCTGGCGCCGCCAATATCGGTGGCGAGATTGACATGTGCCGTCGAGACAAAGGAAACCATCGCTGCCGCCAGGATCGCCATCAGCAACAACAAGAAAATGGCGGTAATGATCGACACGCCCTGTTGACGCGATCGATGAGCGAATTGATCCAAAGAAGGTTTCATGGCGTGTTCAGGACATCGACCTGATGCAGCAAATCGACCGATTCCCCGTTCCGCGTTAACGTCAGCCGAAGAACAACCAGTCCGTTACGTTGCAATACCGCAGGGGTATAGCTGAACGAACAAAATGACACACCGTTCACCAATACCGCCGACACGCCCCCGAAGGGCCACGGTACCGAAGCAAGACTACTTTGGAAGCCGTAACCGGAATGCCGGATGACCGTACCAAGTTCGGGATTGCCTGCATTTGCCGAGCATTCGTAGGTCACGGGCGTTCCAACGATATGGAATCGGCTACTCGGAGAGGCTAGCGGAAACTGCTGGTTCGGGGCGCTCCCCAGCGTGAACTGGAGACTCGACACGCTGCCCGCCGCAGTGGCGATTACCCGCCGACTGCTCCCCGCATAGACATCCGAGCCCGTCTGCCCGAGATTGAAGATCACCAGTTCATCGCCTGCGGTAATCGTTACTGCTGGCCCTAGCACGTCAAAGCTATTGTCGGTGACACTGCCGAAATCGAGTGTGTTGCCACTACCGCCGTTATCGATATCCGCCCGATAACGTCCTGCGTCGTGAATCGGAACGAACTCGAGAAAATTAGCAGGCTGGCGCACGCTGTTGGGTAATGCCGACTGCAGGTCGCGAGCGATCCGACGCAAGGCAGTATCGGCCGCATCGGAAAGCTCGGCACGATTGCTCACATCGACGTAGGCGTCGATCTGGCGGCGCCCGAACATGCCGACAATACCGAGCAATATTCCGGTGATGACGATCACGACAATCACCTCGACCAGCGTGAAGCCGCGTTCGCCAGCCGATACTGGATGGAAATCAGTAGCGCGGCGCATAGCGGAAGCGATAGCCCGTCAAGGAAAAGGAATGCCCGTTACGGCTCACCGTCACGCTCACACTCAAGGCTGCCGTATCGTCGGCCAGGCCCAAAGCGGTTCCGACCGTGGCAACCGCAACGCTGGCGGTATAACCCGTCATGGCATTCCCGCCGGAAGCATCATCAATATTGGCTTTGGAGAAGCCACCGTAGTCCGCCACATTGTCGAATGCTGTTCCCGGTGCGGTTCCGTAGCGAGTCTCACCCGGCGTCGGTGTGCTGGCATTCTGCGGGTTGGCGCACCCCGCATAGGATTGCGCCGTGGACGCGGCAGCATCATCCGGGTCGCACCAAGTGTAGGGTTGATGCAAAACCTCATTAAGCAAAGATTCGGCAATGGCTAGAAATTGCTTGGTTTCCATCGGGTCGGCGCTGTAACGCACCAGCGGATTCATCACTGAGACCAGACCGATCACGCCGACGCTAACGATGACGATGAAGACAATCAGCTCGACTAGCGAAACGCCGGATTGACGAGTCCCGCGGCAATCAATGCACATAGCCCGTCTCGCTTTCGACGGTGATCGCCAGTGTCGATGGCAAACTGGAAACAGTGATCCTCGCCGCCGCACTGGGCCGCCCGGCAGCATCGAAGGTAAAACTGCTAACCGATGAGGTCATCGTGATCGAGCCACTGGCCGCCACGCTCAAATTCGTCCCGTCAGGCCCCGCCAGCAAGCTGCCGACGCTGCAATTGGCCGCGCCGTGAGCACTGGAAATCGAGAAAGTCACCTTCGAGGGACTGGATGTAAAACTGACGCAGACAGTCCGCCGGGCAGCCACCGCCGATTTCTGGGCATAACGCAACGCCGCAACGACCTGGTCGTGCAAGGCTCGCTCTTCAAAACCGCTGCCTCCTCGCCAACGCGGAATGGCCACGGCTGCCACGATGCCGAGCAGCACAATGACAACAACCAGTTCGATCAGACTGAACCCAGCGCTGCCCACCCTGTTTCCGGGCTCGGCATTAAAGACAAAAGGCCCGGCTTTCAGGCCAGGCCTTCCATCAAAGGTGATCATCGTCAAGCCGATGCGAGAAATCAGCAACCCGAATCGGTAATGACGTAAGTCGGTGCACCACCCGCAGCGGCCTTGGTGTAGGCAACCTTGCAACTCGCTGGCGTAGGCGCTTTGGCCAAGCGGATGTCGGGGTCTACAGTCGTATCGAAATCGTTAGCTGGATTTAAATCCATGACTTTCGCCAGTGAAGCCGCGCTGTTGGCAAAACCATACTCAATGGTGACACCGGAAACCCCGCCAATCGTCATCGTTGCAGGTGTCGTCGAGTCACCGAGGGTACCTGCCGCCTGTGCCTTGGCATAAATCATTGCATTGGCAGAAGCCATCGAACCGGCCACTCCCTTGATCACCGACTTGCGCGCATCACCCGACAGATCGACAAATTTCGGAAGCGCGGTCGCGGCGAGAATGCCAAGAATAACAATCACAACAACCAGTTCAATCAGCGTAAAACCCTTTTGTACATTTTTCACATTCAACTCCTCAAATTAAAAATTAGCATCCGGTCGTCGTAAGAGCGCTGATCGTCGGCGCTGCATTAGGTGCAGCAGCAGGCGCGTAGGTAAACAAACAGGTTCCGGCAGCTGTCGCGCCAACCACGCCAAAAGTTGCAGTGCCACCTGCGGCGCCACCATAGGTATAGCCTTCGGTCTGCAATTGTGCCGCTGTCGGAATGAAGACACCGGTCAGGCCGGCCATCGACAGAATACCGGCCGTTGTGCCGATCGCCGTGACCGCCGGATAGGCGTTGGTCATGTTGACGATGCCGCTTTCGGTACAAACCGTGCCGGCTCCGGAAACCGTGTTATTCGCCGTGCCGCCACCGCCCGGACAGGGAGCCAGAGGCCCTGTATCCGCAACTCCAGCCCGGGCCAGCATCGTCGCATGCGACAGCGCCGAGGCGGCCAGCACACTGCCACGCGCCGCTTCCAGCTTGGCAATGCGGGCATCGCGCTGCAAATTGATAAAACGTGGCAAAGCGACAGCTGCCAGAATGCCAAGGATTATGATCACGACGATCAGTTCAATCAGCGTAAAGCCGCGCTGAGCTTGCTTGTCGGAAATGAGAGCTTTGTTCATATTTCCATTAACGGCTGTAAATTTTAGTACTTTAGACATATGGACCTTCTTTCTCAAGCTTTATTCATGTTGATCATCAAGTCGTGACAAACCGACCCCGGCCAGCACCGCAGCTGACCGCTCTGTTGCTATTTCGCGACTGAAACGAAAGCGGGCCCGGTGCCCATCGCGAAAACGAAAAACCAGTTCCTCGGCCTTCCGGTCGAAATACCAGACCGAATTTCTTTCCGGAATGCCATCCAACTCGCCGAGATAGTTGGCCGGTTTTGCTGAAATCCAGTCGAGCGGGTTTCGACTCCTCGGCAGGTTGCCGCCAAAACTTTCCCGATGGGCGACAACCTCGACCAGGGCAATACGGATGTTGGCCACCTCGGACTGAACCAGCGACTCTTCGACCTCGACCCGCGTCGACTCGATCGCCCGCATCAGAAACAAGGACATCAGGCCGATGAGAATGACGACAAACGCGAATTCGTAGTAGCGCCGCATGCTCATTCATCGCTTGATGGCCACCTTGCCGAGGTCCCACATCGGCAGGAAGATACCCAGCGCCAGCACCAGCACCAGCGCACCAAGGGCGACGATCAGGATAGGCTCGATCTGCTGACCCAGGGTCTTCAGTTCGTACTCGACTTCCCGCTGATACATCTGTCCGACCTCTTCCAGCATATCGTCCAGCGCGCCCGATTCCTCGCCAACCGCCACCATCTGCAGGACCACCGGCGAAAAGAAGCTGGATGCGATGGCTGCGCGCAAGACGCTTTCGCCGCGTTCGACCGTATCGCGCATGCCTTCGATCTTGGCGGCGATATAGCTGTTGTCGACAGTCTGCGAGGAATTGGTCAGCGCCTGCATAACCGGTACACCACTGCGCATGCCCAGCGCAAAGCTGCGGGCAAAGCGGGCCATTGCGGCCTTGCGGACGATCTTGCCGGCAATCGGAAAACGCAGGACCAGCGCTTCCCATTGCATTCGCCCGGCCATTGTCCCCACCCAGGTGCGGAAAGCCAGGACGGCAACAATCAGGCCGATCAGCATGGCCGGCCACCAGGTCACCATGAAATTGGAGAACCCGAGCAGTATCCGGGTCATCAGCGGCAATTCGGCGCCAAAGCCCTGGAACACCTTGGCAAAGGCCGGGATGACAAAAATATTGACGACGACGATTGCTGCTGCCATCGCAATCACCACGAACATCGGGTAACGCAGCGCCGATTTGACCTGCTCGCGCATGTAACGCTCGAATTCTAGGTGATCGAACAGGCGCAGGAAAATCTCGTCGAGCAGGCCGGTCGCCTCGCCGACCCGCACCATGGAAATATAGAAAGAGTTGAAAACCTTGGGATGGCGGGCCAGCGATACCGATAATTCCCGACCGGCTTCCAGGCTCTCGCGAACGTCGCGGATCACTTCCTTCATCGCCGGATTGGTCGCTGAATCCTGCAGGCCGCTCAGCGCGCGCATGATCGGCACGCCAGATTTGAGCAAGGTATGCAGTTGCCGGGAGAAGAGCAGGATATCGACGTGCTGAACCGTGGGTTTGAATAAATTGATGCCGCCACCGCCACTGGAAACACTCGACTTGGTCGACGTTTCCCGAATGGAAACCGGAGTAACGCCCCGCCCAAGAAGGAGATCAGCCACGCCACCCGCTGACGCGCCTTCGAGCACGCCTTCGATCAGCTTGCCGCCGGCATCCCGTCCCTTGTAGGCAAAGTTGGCCACCCCGGCTTATTCCTCAAACTGGTTGCTGATGCGCATGGCTTCTGCCACGCTGGTTTTGCCGGCCAGCACCAGGCGGACCGCATCGCGGCGCAGCGTCTCGCCGGCCATCTGCTGCCGGGCAACACGCATGAATTCACCCGGGTCCTCATGGTTGATCGCTTCGACGACCGAATCGCTCATTTCGAGGAATTCATAGACGCCCGTCCGACCCTGATAGCCGGTATTGGCGCAGTGCGCGCAGCCCCGACCGTGACGGAAGCCGTGCTTATCGACCTGGTCGCCCAGTTCGTAGCGCAACCACTCATGTTCATTCGGTGTTGGCGTATAGGCCTCACTACAATTACTGCAAATAACGCGAACGAGACGCTGGGCAACGACCATATGCACCGACAGCGCGACCATGTAGCGCGGCACGCCCATGTCGAGCAGGCGGATCGGCGTCGACACGGCATCGTTGGTGTGCAGGGTCGACAGCACCAGGTGGCCGGTCATCGCAGCTCGCATACCGATTTCAGCCGTTTCCTGGTCACGCATTTCGCCGATCAGCACGATGTCCGGGTCCTGGCGCAGCACGGTACGCAGCACGCGCGAGAAGGAGAGGTCGATCTTTTCGTGCACCTGCACCTGATTCAAACCAGCAAGCCGGTACTCGACCGGGTCTTCGACGGTAATGACCTTCTTTTCCGGGCTGTTCAGTTCGTTGAGCGCCGCATAGAGCGTCGTCGTCTTGCCGGAACCGGTCGGACCGGTCACCAGCACCATGCCGCTCGGCCGCTTCAGCGCGTGGCGGAAGCGTTCCAGCACACGCTCCGGCATGCCTATCTTCTCAAGCTCAAGCAGACCGGTGTTCTGGTTCAGCAAGCGCATGACCACCGATTCGCCAAACTGTGTCGGCAAGGTGGAAATACGGACGTCAACGGGATTGGCCCGTACTTTAATGTTGAAACGGCCATCCTGCGGCAGTCGTTTTTCCGAAATATCGAGGCCGGACATCAGCTTCAGACGCAGGGCAACAGCGGAAGATATCTTGGCATCGGCTTCGGTCTGGATGTGCAGCACGCCGTCGATCCGGAAGCGGATGCGCAGTGCTTTCTCCTGCGGCTCGAAATGGATGTCGGAAGCGCGCAAACGCATGGCTTCCTCAAACACGGTCTGCAGCAGCTTGACGACCGGCGCATCTTCGGCGCCCGGATTCAAGCCGAGCAGATCGCCAAACTCGATCGGTACGTCGCCCAGTTCAGCCGTCAGTTCCTTGGCCAGACCGGTGATCTGTTCGCCACGGTGATAAACGCGGTCGACCATGGCCAGCAACTGGCTTTCAGTGACGACCGCGAGATCGATCTCGCGCCGGACCAGACGAGTGATCTCGTCATAAGCCTGCAAATCGGTCGGATCAGCCAGACCAATCTGCAAACGACCATCAGGCAGCTGATCCAGAACCAGCGCGCGGAAACGCCGGGCCGGCGCCTCGGGCAGCAGCTTGATCAGGTCAGGCTTGGGTGTGAAGCTGTTGAGATTGACGAAGGGAATCCGCAACTGCCGGGCCAAGGCCTGCGAGATGCCTTCCTCGGTGACGTAGCCGCTCTCGACAAAAACGCGCCCAAGCTTGCGCCCGGTGCGTTTCTGCTCGTCAAGCGCGATCTTCAGTTGTTCGTCGGTCAGCAGACCCTGCTGGATCAGCAGGTCGCCGAGTCGGACTTTTTGCGGGGGGGGCATCCCGACCTCCAAAACACCTTAAGAAACGCCGTTAACAATATGAAGTAACGGCTTAAGTTTCCACAGTAGACGTTTTTTGGAGGGCCGACAAGTCGCCATCTGGCGAGTTGTCGGTAAATCAATGCAAATCAGCGATGCCGGTTGCCACTGTGATGTTGCGGTGGCCGTCCCGGTTTTTGCGCTGTTTTTTGAGCGGATGGCCGACCCGGTTGCGGCTTGCGCGCGCCACGCGGCGGCTGAACCGGCTTCGGCGGCGCAATGGCCGACGGCTCGAAGCCCGGAATAACCACACGCTCGAGATCGCGCTTGATCAGGCGTTCGATGTCGCGCAGGCTGCCGCGTTCGTCATGGCTGACCAGCGAAAGCGCTTCGCCCTCCATGCCAGCCCGGCCGGTGCGGCCGATGCGGTGCACGTAGTCTTCGGCGACATTGGGCAGTTCGTAGTTGATCACGTAGGGCAGCGCGTCGATGTCGATGCCGCGTGCCGCGATGTCAGTGGCGACCAGCGCGACCAGCTTGCCGTCCTTGAAATCGCTCAAGGCACGTGTACGGGCGCCTTGCGACTTGTCTCCGTGGATGGCGGCTGATTTGATACCGGATTTTTCCAGCGTCTTGGCCAGTGCATCGGCGCCGTGCTTGGTCCTGGCAAAAACCAGCACCTGGTTCCAACCGCGCGTTTCGAAGAGGTGGCAGAGCAACTCTTTTTTCTGATCGCGATTGGTTTCGATGACGCGCTGGGTCACCGTTTCGGCGGCCGTGTTGCGTGCCGCGACATCGACCGAGGCCGGATTGTGCAGCAGGCCGGCGGCCAGTTCGCGAATGTCCGGCGAGAAGGTGGCTGAGAACATCAGGTTCTGACGCTGCTTCGGTAGCAGGGCGATGATCTTGCGGATGTCGCGAATGAAGCCCATGTCGAGCATGCGATCGGCTTCGTCGAGGACGAAAATTTCGATTTTGGACAGATCGACCGTGCGTTGCTGGACGTGATCGAGCAGGCGGCCCGGCGTCGCGACCAGAACATCGACGCCGCGGCGCAGGTTGGCGATCTGCGGATTGATGCCGACACCGCCGAAGACGGCCAGCGAATTGACCGGCAGATGCTTGCCATAGGTGCGCACGCTTTCCTCAACCTGGATGGCCAGTTCGCGCGTCGGCGTCAGGACCAGCACGCGCGGCGCCTTGGCCACGCGGGTCAGGCGGTCGTTCGGACCGCTGCACAGGCGGTGCAGGATGGGCAGTGTGAAGCCGGCCGTCTTGCCGGTACCGGTCTGTGCCGTGGCCATCAGGTCGCGGCCGGTCATGACGGCCGGAATGGCCTGCTGCTGGATGGGGGTCGGCGTGTCGTAGCCTTGTTCGGCAACGGCGCGCAGGAGTTCGGCCTTCAGGCCGAGATCGGAAAAATGCATGGGAATCCTTGGATAAAGCCCGACCGGAACGGCCAGGGAGCAACGAAACAGCGAGGGTCAGGAGAAACCGGATTTCAATTTTGGGCAATTTCCCGAGTTATTCTGGAAATGCCCTGCTCCGGTTGTTTGCGCCCCCTCGCTGTCGGCGCGTAGAAATTCAGACGATCAGATCAGACTCAGACCCCGTTCGAGGTCGGCCTGCAAATCCTCCACCGCTTCGAGGCCAACTGCGATGCGCAGCAGCCCTTCATTGATGCCGGCCGCGGCCCGGGCTTCCGGGGAAATGCGGCCATGCGTGGTGGAGGCGGGATGGGTAATGGTGGTCTTGGTGTCGCCGAGATTGGCGGTAATGGATAGCAGGCGGCAGTTGTCGACGACCTGCCAGGCTTGTTCGCGAGCCCCCTTCACTTCGAAGGCAACGATGGCACCGCCACTCTTCTGCTGGGTTTTCGCCAACTCATGCTGCGGATGCGACGGCAAGCCAGGATAGAAAACACGTGCCACCTTCGGATGGGCTTCCAGCCAGGCGGCCAGCCTTGCGGCATTGGTGGACTGCGCCTCGACACGCAGCTTCAGGGTTTCGAGACCCTTGAGCAGCACCCAGGCGTTGAAGGCCGACAGGGTCGGTCCGGCCGTGCGCAGGTATTTGAAAACTTCTTCAGTCAGCTTCTTCGGGCCGCAGACGGCACCGCCCAGTACGCGCCCCTGACCGTCCAGGAACTTGGTGGCCGAGTGAATGACCAGATCAGCCCCCATATCGAGCGGACGCTGCAGGATGGGCGTACAGAAACAGTTGTCGACAGCGACCAGAATACCCTTGGCATGGGCAATGGCGACCAGCGCCCGAATGTCGGCAATTTCCGTCAGCGGATTGGACGGCGTTTCCAGGAAAAACAGCTTCGTTTCCGGGCGAATCGCCGCTTCCCAGGCCGACGGATCGGTATGCGACACGAAGGTGGTCGTGATGCCGGTCCGCGACAGGATGTTGTTGAACAACTGCACCGTCGCGCCGAACAGGCTGTTCGAGGCAACAATGTGATCACCCTGCTTGAGATGGGCGAGCACGGCAGCCATGATCGCCGACATGCCGCTCGCCGTGGCGACACAATCCTCGGCGCCCTCCAGCGCAGCCAGACGCTCCTCGAACATGGTGACAGTTGGATTGGAGAAGCGGGCGTAAACATTCCCCTCCTCTTCACCGGAAAAACGTTTTGCCGCCTGCGCCGCGCTCTTGAAGACGAAACTGGAGGTCAGGTACAAGGCTTCGGAATGCTCGCCAAACTGGCTGCGTTCCTGACCGGCACGAACCGCCAGTGTTTCCGGACGGTAATTCGGCAATTCAGTCATTACTCCTGCCCACCATTGGCCAAGCCCAGCACCATCTGCTGAGAAGAACGACCATCAGCATCGTCGTCATTCTTGACCGGCTTGCCTCCGCGCTTGCTCTCGATGGCATCGAGATAATAATCATCGATGTCGCCGGTGATATAGGAGCCATCGAAGCAGGAAGCATCGAACACGGTCAGGTCGGCGCGCAGATTGGTAATCGACTGCTTCAAGGCATCGAGATCCTGATAAACCAGGGCATCGGCACCAATTTCGGCGGCGATCTGGGCATCGGTGCGGCCCGTGGCGATCAGCTCGGAGCGGGTCGGCATATCGATGCCATAAACGTTCGGGAAGCGAACCGGAGGCGCAGCCGAAGCGAAATAGACCTTGACCGCACCAGCGGCACGGGCCATTTCGACGATTTCGTGGCTGGTCGTGCCGCGCACGATGGAGTCGTCAACCAGCAACACGCGCTTGCCCTTGAACTCCTGGCCTACGGTGTTCAGTTTCTGGCGCACCGACTTCTTGCGCATGGCCTGACCCGGCATGATGAAGGTCCGGCCGACATAGCGATTCTTGACGAAACCCTCGCGGAACGGAATGTTGAGCACCTGCGCCAATTGCATGGCCGAAGGGCGGCTGGAGTCCGGAATCGGGATGACAACGTCGATTTCCTCGATCGGGATATGCTTCTTGACCTTTTCGGCCAGCAATTCACCCATGGCCAGGCGTGCTTCGTAAACCGAAACGCCGTCGATCACGGTATCCGGCCGGGCCAGATAGACGTATTCGAAGATGCACGGCGCGTACATCGGCTGTTGCGCGCACTGACGGCTGTGCAACTGATGATTGAAGTCGATGAATATAGCTTCGCCCGGCTCGATGTCGCGCACCATCTTGAAACCCAGGGTATCGAGCGCAACCGATTCGGAAGAGACGAGGTATTCCATACCTTCCGGCGTTTCGTTCTGACCGTAGATCAGAGGGCGAATGCCGTGCGGATCGCGGAAGGCGAGCAGGCCATAGCCGGCAATCAGCACCACGACGGCGTAGGCGCCACGGCAGCGGCGATGCACACCACCGACCGCCTGGAAGATGGCATCAACATCGAGTTCGTAACCATGCGCCGACGACTGAAGTTCATGGGCCAGCACGTTGAGCAGCACTTCGGAGTCGGAATTGGTATTGATGTGCCGGCGGTCGAGGCGGAACATCTCGCCCTTGAGTTGCTCGGCATTGGTCAGGTTGCCGTTATGACCAAGAACGAGGCCGAACGGCGAATTGACGTAAAAAGGCTGCGACTCGGCAAAGTTATAGGCCGAACCGGCGGTTGGATAACGGACGTGGCCAATACCGCAGTTGCCAGGCAAGGCGCGCATGTTGCGGGTGCGGAATACGTCACGCACCAGACCCGGCCCCTTGTGCAGGTGAAAGGTGTTGCCTTCCGCCGTCGCAATGCCAGCTGCGTCCTGGCCGCGATGCTGTAGCACCATCAGACCATCATAAAGCAGCTGATTGACCGGCGTTGTCGCCATTACACCCAAAATCCCGCACATAGTATTTCCTGCCTAGCTAAATCGAATTCGTTTTGCCAAATCGTCCGGCAACCAGGGTTTGGTGGCCAAGACGACGGTTTCCAAAGGTGCCGACAAGGTCGCATCCTGCCACCAAGCCTGCATCGGCGCCGAGGTCATTCCCCCCAGTCCGACCAGCACCATGCACACCAGCAGGCCACGGACCAGACCGAAGACCATGCCGAGAATACGGTCCGACACGGACAGGCCCAGCGCCTTGACCATGCTGCGCACCGCCATCCTGAACAAGGCCATGACGACCAGCACACCCACAAATATCACCACACAACCTGCCAGTGTCCGCAATGCCGGATCGGCCAGTCCGGCAAACGCCGTCCGACCAACCACCGCCCCGAACTCCACGGCAGCGAAGATCGCCAGCACCCAGGCGACCAACGCGATAATCTCGCCCACCACACCTCGCCACAGACCGAATATCAGCGACACGCCGACGATGCCGATCGCAACGTAGTCAAATCCCGTCATGGCTTGGCAGCAACAACTCCGGACACACCGATGCGCTGCATTTTCTCGAGCGCCTTGTCGGCAGCCTCACGATTCGGGAAGGGGCCGGCCCGGACGCGGGTTTTCTTGCCTTGCGGGGTATCGAGCGGCTCGCTGAAAGTCTTGATGCCCTGCTCCGTCAGCTTGGCCTTCAGTGTCTTGACGTTGGCCTCGTTGGAGAAGGCACCGATCAGCACCAGATATTCACCAGCTTTGGCAGCAGGTTTGGCTTCAGCCGCCTGCCCGGCCAGAATCGCTGCGGCCCGCTTGGCATCATCGGCCTTGGGCTTATCGGCCGTTTTTTCGGCGGGTTTCTCAACCGGCTTGGCGGCCGGTTTTTCCGGCGCTTTCTCAGGTTTCAGGGCTGGCTTTTCAGCCGGTTTGTCATCCGCCTTGACGATCTCCAGCACGCGTGCTGTCGGCTTGACTTCAGGCGCCACCACAGCCTGCGCCTTTTCTGCAGGAACTTCGGCCGGTTTGGCAGCCGGCTTCTCGACCGGCACCGCGGCAAACTTGGGCGCAAACGACTTTTCTTCCTGGCCGGGAATGCGGATCTCGACATCCGGCACGGTCTGGCGCGGCTCGTGATCCATCACCATGGGCAGCACCACGGCCACCACGGAAACGAAGAAAACCGCCCCGACCAGACGGCGGCGGGCGCGTTTCTTGAGGTGCAACTGGGCGTCGTTGTCGTCCATGATCAGGGCTTTTTCCGAAGCGCTTCAAGCGCACCGGCCACCGTATAGAAAGATCCAAAGGCCAGAATTCTATCACTTTCAGCAGCCTGACCCTTGGCTGCCTGCAGAGCCTCCTGCGGCGAAGGGTGACAGACCACCTCACCGCCCAACCCGGTATCGGCAATGATGCCGGCCAGTATCTCGGCGGCGGTGCCGCGCGGACCACCCAGTGTCGCAACGTGCCAGACGTCGACCTTGCCCTTGAGCGGTGCCAGCGCACCGGCAATATCCTTGTCACTGAGCATGCCGACCACGGCAAAAGTGCGGTCGAAGAAACCCATGCTCGACAGATTGTCGGCCAGCACGCGGACGGCCTGCGGATTGTGGCCGACATCAAGCACGATGGCCGGCTTGCCGGGCACCACCTGAAAGCGGCCATTCAGCTCAGTTTCGATCAACCCGGGACGAATGGCCTGCATGGTCACCGGCAGCTTGGCGGAAATGGCATCCAGCGCAGCCAGCGCCACCGCTGCGTTGTAAAGCTGTGTCGGCCCGCGCAGGCCGGGATAGGCCAGCGCCCGTTTGATCAACTGACCACCGGAACGGCACCACCAGCGCCATTGCAGACGATTCTCATTGGTTTCGGCACTTGGTCTTTCAAAACCGAAATCACGGCCAATCAGACGCAAATCAGCACCAATGGCGGCGGCGTGATCAAGCAGGCTTTGCGGCGGCTTTGGATCGGCACACAGCGCCGGCTTGCCGGCACGGAAAATACCGGCCTTCTCGAAACCGATCGATTCGCGGTCCGGGCCCAGCCAGTCAGTGTGATCGAGGGCCACCGTGGTCACGATGGAGACATCGGGCTCATAAGCATTGACGGCATCGAGTCGACCGCCCAGACCGACTTCAAGAATCGCCGCCTCAACGCCGGCCTCGGCAAACACTTCCCAAGCGGCTAGCGTGCCGAATTCGAAATAGGTCAGCGCGACATTGCCGGCCTGCTGACGTGCCGCCTCAACGCGGGCAAACGCCGCACACAAGGCCTCATCGCTGGCCGACCGGCCATTCAGGCGAACGCGTTCGTTGTAGGCGAGCAGATGCGGCGAGGTGTAACACCCCACCCTGTATCCGGCGCGATCGATGATGTTTTCCAGATAGGCGCAGGTTGACCCCTTGCCATTGGTGCCACCAACGATGATCACGGGACAATGCTGAACCTGCCCAAGGACCTCTTTGACCTGCAGAATGCGATCCAGCCCAAGCTCGATGCCGGCCTGACCCTTTGGGTGCAAGCCTTCGAGATGGGTCAGCCAGTCTTCAAGCGTCTTCAAGCGGCAGCCGGCAGTTTTTGCAATAGCGCCAGAACGCGGGCGACCTGATCGCGCAGCTCGCGACGATCAACAATCATGTCGATGGCGCCTTTTTCCAGCAGGAATTCGGAGCGCTGGAAGCCTTCCGGCAAGGTCTCGCGCACGGTCTGTTCGATCACGCGTGGGCCGGCAAAGCCGATCAGCGCCTTGGGTTCGGCAATCACCACATCACCGACGAAGGCGAAGGACGCGGAAACCCCGCCCATGGTCGGGTCGGTCAGGATGGAGATGAAGGGCAAACCAGCTTCGGACAGCTTGGTCAGTGCCGCCGTCGTCTTGGCCATCTGCATCAGCGAAAAGAGACCTTCCTGCATCCGCGCGCCGCCGGAAGCGGTGATGGAGATGAAAGGCGTCTTCTGTTCAACCGCGGCCTGCACGCCACGCACAAAGCGCTCGCCGAGCACCGAGCCCATCGAACCGCCCATGAATTCAAACTCGAAAGCTGCCGCGACCACCGGCATGGTCTTGATGGCGCCCTGCAGGACGACCAGCGAGTCGCTCTCGCCAGTGGCTTCATTGGCCTCCATCAGACGATCCGGGTATTTCTTGGAATCCTTGAATTTCAGGCTGTCGACCGGCAACACCTCGGCACCGATCTCGAAACGGCCTTCCGCATCGAGCAGCAGATCAAGGCGCTGACGGGAATTCAGGCGATTATGATGACCGCACTTGGGACAGACCTGGAGGTTGTTTTCCAGATCAGTGGCGTAGAGCACCGCCTCACAGGAGGGGCACTTGCTCCACAGACCTTCCGGCAGGTTGCCGCGGCGCTGGGGGCCTTGTTCACGCTTGATCTTCGGGGGAAGCAGTTTGGTCAGCCAGCTCATTTTTTCACCTCATCCACACCACGACGAATATCTGCTACCAGCGCTTTCACATTGGCGCAGGCTGTTTCAGCCGTCGATTTTTCAATTTCTTCGATAATCCGGCTACCGACGACGACTGCGTCGGCAATACCGGCGATGCGCGCGGCAGTCGCGGCATCACGGATGCCAAAACCAACGCCGACTGGCAGGCCGGTCTTTTCGCGGATCAGCGGCAGGCGCTCGGCCACCGCCTCGACATTCAGCGCACCGGAACCGGTGACGCCGGCCAGAGAGACGTAATAGACGTAACCACTAGCGATTTCGGCAACATGGGCGATGCGCTCGGCCGACGAGGTCGGCGCCAGCAGGAAAATCGGGTCCATGCCCTGTGCCTTCATGGCAGCACCGAAAGCAGCTGCCTCTTCGGGCGGATAATCGACCACCAGCACACCATCGACACCGGCCTGAGCAGCGGCAGCGGCAAATTTCTCCAGGCCCATCGCTTCGATCGGATTGGCATAGCCCATCAAGACGACGGGGGTCTTGCTGTCGGTCTTGCGGAACTCAACGACCAACTGCAACACCTTGCGCATCGTCATGCCTTTGGCCAAGGCGCGTTCGGAAGCGCGCTGGATGGTCGGACCATCGGCCATCGGATCAGAGAATGGGACGCCCAGTTCGATGACGTCGGCACCGGCCTCAACCAGCGTATGCATCAGCGGCAGCGTCAATGCGGCATCAGGATCGCCGGCGGTAATGAAGGGAATCAGCGCCTTGCGGCCTTCGGCGTTGAGCCGATCAAAAGCGGACTTGATGCGCGACATCAGAAAACGATTCCGGATTTTTCGGCCACGGTATGCATATCCTTGTCACCCCGGCCGGAGAGGTTGACCAGCAGAATCTTGTCCTTGGCCAACGATGGCGCCAGCTTGGCGGCGTAAGCCAGCGCATGGCTGGATTCGAGCGCCGGGATGATGCCTTCAATGCGGCACAGGGTATGGAAGGCGGCCAGCGCTTCGCTGTCGGTGACCGGCTGGTATTCAGCGCGGCCCAAGTCCTTCAGCCAGGCGTGTTCCGGGCCGACGCCCGGGTAATCCAGGCCAGCCGAGACCGAATGCGTCTCAATGATCTGACCATCTTCATCCTGCAGCAGGTAGGTGCGGTTGCCGTGCAGCACGCCGGGCACACCCGCTGTCAGCGAAGCCGAGTGACGACCCGTTTCCATGCCGTCACCGGCCGCTTCGACGCCGATCAGACGAACGCCATCAGCGTTGATGTACGGGTAGAAGATGCCCATGGCGTTTGAACCGCCACCGACGCAGGCAATGACTGCATCGGGCTGACGGCCGGTCATTTCCGGCATCTGGACCAGACATTCCTCGCCGATGATTTTCTGAAAATCGCGAACCAGCATCGGGTACGGATGCGGACCAGCGACGGTGCCGATAATGTAGAAGGTGTTGTGGATGTTGGTCACCCAGTCGCGCATCGCTTCGTTCAGCGCATCCTTCAGCGTCTTCGAGCCGGATTCGACCGGGACGACGGTGGCGCCGAGAAGTTTCATGCGGTAGACGTTGGCGGCCTGGCGCTTGACGTCCTCGCTGCCCATGTAAACCACGCACTCCATGCCGTAACGCGCAGCGACGGTGGCAGTCGCCACGCCGTGCTGGCCGGCACCGGTTTCGGCGATCACACGCGGCTTGCCCATGCGCTTGGCAAGCATGGCCTGGCCGATGCAGTTATTCACCTTGTGGGCGCCAGTATGGTTCAGGTCTTCCCGCTTCAGGTAGATCTGGGCGCCGCCGAGCATTTCGGACCAGCGCTTGGCGTGGTAGATCGGCGACGGACGGCCGACGAAATGCTTCAATTCGTATTCGTATTCGGCCCGGAATGCCGGATCAGCCTGCGCCGCGGCATAGGCTTCCTTCAATTCGTCGAGCGCGCCAAACAGCGTCTCGGCCACGAAAACACCACCGTAGGGGCCAAAATGGCCCTTGGCGTCGGGGAAGTTATATTGACTCATCAGCTTTCCGTACTGCCGCCACGAAGGCAGCGATTTTCGAGTGATCCTTGATTCCCTTGCTCATTTCGACACCTGACGAGACATCGACAGCCACCGGGCGTACGCGCCGCACGGCATCGCCGACATTCCCAGCGGTCAATCCGCCTGAAAGCACCAGATAGCCGGGCAGGTCAGGCGGAATCAGCGTCCAGTCAAAGACATGGCCGCCGCCACCGTAGCCCTCGACAAAGGCATCCAGCAACAGCCCCCGGGCATCGGGAAACGAACTGGCGAATTCTACCAGATCGAGGCCCGGCCTCACCCGCGCCGCCCGTAGATAGGGGCGGGCGAACTGCTGGCAATAGGCTGCATCCTCGTCACCATGAAACTGCAAGACGTTGATGGGCAGAGCCTCGCAGGCAGCCAGAATCCGTTCGGGCATTTCATTGACGAACAGCCCGACGACATCGACAAAAGGCGGGATTCGCTTGGCCAGCTCAGCCGCCCGCTGCGGCATTACATAGCGCGGACTCGGTGGATAAAAGACAAAACCGATCGCATCAGCACCGGCAGCCACCGCCGCATCGACATCCTCTTCGCGCGTCAGTCCGCAAATCTTGATTCGGGTCTTCATTTCAGCATTCCGTCGAGGAAATCGTCATCAGGATCTGGCAATCCCCAGTGCGGCTCATAAACCGGGCCACGAAAATACAGGCCATCCGGCGAAAAGGTTGGCGCTGCCAGCTTGCGGTCCTTCATCTGCAGCAACTCATCGACCCAGCCAGCTTGCTGCGCCCCCTTGCCGATATAGACCAGGGTACCGACCAGATTGCGCACCATATGATGCAGGAAGGCACTGGCCTCGAAATCGATGACAAACATGTTGCCGCATTGGCGCACTTCAGCCCGCGACATGGTCTTGATCGGCGACTTGGCCTGGCAGTCTGCCGCCCGGAAGGCAGAAAAATCGTGTTCTCCCAGCAGCCGTGCGCTTGCCGCCTGCATCGCCGTCAAATCCAGCGGCAAGTGAAACCAGCCCACCCGCCCCTGCCACAAGCCGGGACGCTGCGGACGGTTGAGCAGCAGATAGCGATAGCGCCTGCCTCGGGCACTGAAGCGGGCATGAAATTCCTCAGCCACCGGCTGGGCCCAACGCACGGCCACGCCCGCCGGAAGATGTGAATTGACGCCGCGAACCCACGCGGTCAGCGGACGCTCGACCAAGGTATCAAAATGGGCCACTTGATGCGTTGCATGCACCCCGGCATCGGTCCGCCCCGCGCAGAGCACTCCGACCGGCACCCCGGCGATCTCGCGCAACGCTGCCTCCAGCGCATCCTGTACCGTCCCTCCGCCAGCCTGACTCTGCCAGCCATGGAATGCGGTGCCGCAGTATTCAATCCCCAGTGCAATTCTCACAACAATACCGCTCCCATCAAGCCGACAGCCGCCGCCACCAGCACAAGCGTGTCCCGAACAGCCCAGGGAAAAACTTCCAGATGGAGTACCTCAGGACCGCCCGCCTGCACCGCATCGACCACCAGCATTCGTCGCCACGCCCCCTTTTCCGGAACTATTTGCAGATTTTCGAGGACCAGTGACAAACGCACGACCAAGCGCTCGATATCCAGACCCGCTGTGCGAAATGGTCTTAGCAAGCACCACAGGCCGCCAACCATGCCATCGCGTCCGACATTAACGAACAGCCAGGCCAGGCAGGCCAGCATGACCAGCAGTCGAGCCGCCTGCAAGCTGGCTTCGGCGATACCCTCATCGGTTGGTGCCCAAGCCCAGTCCTGCCATGCCTCGCCCGGCGTGTTATAGGCCAGGATCAGCCACAGCGTCAGCAGCAACCAGCGCGCCCGGCGGACATAGGCCAACCAGCGCCCCACAGAAGCCGGCGTCAGCAGCAAAATGCCGAGCAACAAAATCGCCAGCCCGACATATCCGACGAATTGCACGCCCAGCACAGCCGCCAGCCAGACGATCAAGGCACAAGAAGGATGCAAACCGGGCTCCCAAAATGCACACAGCCCCTTGCGGGGCCATGTGCCGATCACAAGCCTGAATTCTACCCGCCTATTCGGCCGAGTATGGTCCGTGCCTGCTCAACCAGATCGACCGAGCCTTCGCCAACAACTTCCTGCAGAAGCTCGCGAGCCCCCTCGAGATCGCCCATTTCTTCATAGGCCTTGGCCAGATCGAGCTTGGTATTTACCTCTTCCCACTGCGCATCATGAGCTGCCACATCGGCAGCCGGGGCTGGCTCGACAGCAGCCATTTCAAGCGGCGCCACGGCAGGCTCGGCCGACAAATCCAGGTTGATCGAACCGATATCAAAATCGGGCGGAACCATTGGCTGTCCGAGGAACATGGAATCGGTCAGCTTGACATCGAACTCAAGCGAGTCGGCATCAACGATACCTGTATTGACCACGGTATTGGAAAGTGTCGGATTCTCTTCGCCACCGCCAAAGTTCAGAATATCGGCACTGACCAGCGTATCCGTTCCGGCCAGCGGATTGACGATTGTCTGGGACATCAGCGTATCGGTGTCCACCACCCCACCACCAGCGACAGGCGACTCAGCCGACGGCGCTTCGTTGGTCGAGATACCCGGCTCGCCATCAGCGCCAACCCAGGTACCCAGTCCGACGTCAAGATCTTCATTGTCGGTAGCCGACGGCATGACCAGCGTCCCCTCCGGTGAGAAATCCGGCGAAGAAACGGCTGGCGCTTCGCTATCCAGCAATGGCGGCTCGGCAACGTCAAAGCCAAAATCAACGTCAGCTTCGAGATTGTCGAACCCACCCTGTTGATCAACAACCGTTGCAACAATCTCGGGCTCGGGAATTTCACCGCCAAGGTCGAAATCCAGTGCGCTGGAGTCGGTACCGATTGCCGCGTCGAAATTCAGCCCCTCATTGACCGGCTCTTCAGCCACCACCTTGATCTCCGGAGCAACAGTCTGCTCGCCAAGATCGAAATCGAGAGTCATGGCATCAGAACCAAGCGCCATGGCATCGGCTGCCGGCTCCTCTGCCACAGGCTCAACCGAGGACTCGGTCGCTTTCGGCAGGACCATCGTGTCCCGCTCGAAATCATCAGGCAAGGCGATCTCCGGCAAAGCTTCTGGCGCTTCAGCAATCAGGGGCAATTCATCAGCGACCGCCGCCGCGAGTCCCAGCGCCGCTGCCGGGGCAGCAACCATTGTTGCATCACCCGCCTCCGACCCACGCGAACTGGAGTACAGCGGATTGTTCGGATCAAGACCCACGCCCAAAGCAGCAACCTTCTCCCAGTCCGGACCGATACCAGCGGTCTGCGCATACAACTCGCTGGCCAAGGTCTCAAACTGTTTCAAACTGCGCCGGTTAGCGTAAATCTCAAGCAGTTTGGCGTGAATCGCCGTCCGTTGCGGATCCTTCTGGAGCGCCTCAAGGAGAATTTCCTCGGCCTGGGTATCACGACCATACGCCATATAGACGTCAGCCTCAGCCACCGGATCGACTTCATCGGTATCGATGGTGCCTGGGCCGGTCTGGCTGAATTCGCCGGTTTGCGGTGGTGTATTGCCGGTATCGACACTCTGCCCACCGGTCATGCGGAAGACGGAATTAGGACCGAGGCTGGATGGCATCGGTGCAGCCGTTGTTTCCAGGGCAGAACTTTGCGTGCGGCGACGCTTGAGCAGGAAATAACCGGCCAGCAAAGCCAGTATTCCACCGCCACCGACAAGCGGCAGCGGATCATCAAGCAACGACTCCTCGACAACCGGCGCAGGCGCAGGCGCGGGAGCTGGGGCGGGAGGCGGCGTTACCGCCTTCGGCTTCTCCTCAAGCTTGGGAACCTCTGGTTTCGCCGGCTCGGCCGGCTTGACCGGCTCGACAGGTTTGACCTCTTCAACCACCTTCGACGGCTCCGCAGGCTTCGGTGCCTCTTCAACCTTGGGCAGCGGTTTAGCAGCCTCGACAGGCTTCGGCGGCTCAACCGGCTTCACCACCTCTGGCGCCTTGGCCTCTTCCTTCTTGACCGGCGGTTGCTGAAGCTCAGCCAGCTTCTGGTTTTTCATTTCCAGAAGCTTCTGCAACTCGTTGACGTTCTTTTCGAGAACCGCCATACGGTCCTGTGCTTCCTTCAGGGCCTTGTCCTTGGCAACCTGATCTGCAGCCTCAGCCGCCTTCGCTGCAGCCGCTCCCTTGGCTGCGGCATCGGTGCGAGCTACCTTGACCTGATCCTTGGACTGCTCGGCAGGTGCGGCCTTTTCTTCTACCTTGGCAGTGATCTTGCCAGAGCTGGCCTGCGATGCTGCGCTCTCGTCCTTGGCGGGCGTTTTGGCAGTGGATGCGGCAAGCTTCTGACGATAGGCATTCCAGTCAGCCGCCTGAGCCACATAAATCTTCTTTGCCTCTGCCGGAGCCACTGCTTCAACCGCAGATTTCTCCGGAATATTCAGAATAGCGCCGGCCTTCAAACGATTAACGTTTTGTCCGATAAACGCATCCGGATTGCTCTGGAACAAACCAACCAGCATCTGCTCAAGGGAGACGCCGTCGTACTTAGATTCGTCGGCAATCTTGCGCAGCGTTTCACCCTGCCGAACCACTCGGGTTCCGGTACTTTCCTCGGCCCTCTTGGGCTCAGCGGCAAGCTTGGGTGCAGGCGCCGGACGCGCCGTTGGAGCCTTGACTGGCGTCTGCCGGCTTTCTGCCGCACCACCGCCACGCACCGTTTCAACAATCCGCGCCTCTGCAACCGGACGAGATGCCTGGCTGGCCGCAATTTCTGGCGGATCGAGGAGGAAGGTATATTCGCGAACCAGGCGACCGGCCGGCCAGTTCAACTCGACCAGAAAATCGAGGAAGGGCTCATTGATCGGCTTGGCCGACGACACCTTGACCACCGATTGTCCATTGGCACGTTTTTCAACCGCAAAACGAAGATCGAGCAGGACGGTGGCGAAATCGACCCCGGCTTGCTTGAAGGCATCCTGCGGGGCAAGTCGGGCGGTCATTCCGGCCAACTCATCCTTGGTCGCGCCGATATCTAGTTCAGCCCGCAAGGGCTGCCCCAACGCGGAGAGCACGGTCAGTTTACCGAGCCCGGCAGCCTCGGCAAACCATGGTGCAAGCGACATGCATGATGCGACGGCAAGGGCTGCCGCACGCTTTTTGAACTTGGTGTGATTAGTTTCGTTCACAGCGAAACCCTGAGTGTGGAATTTGGGACTTTCAAATTAACATCATGCATTTAGCAATGCAAGCTAAACTGACTTCTAATCAGTTGCCTTTTGGCATATTCCCAACAAATAAAAAACCGGGGTATCGGCCCCGGTTTTTTATTTGCCAAAAACATCAATCAGGCATCAAGCAAAATACGCAGCATGCGACGTAGCGGCTCGGCGGCACCCCACAGCAACTGGTCGCCACAGGTGAAGGCAGCCAGGTATTCCGGCCCCATGGCCATCTTGTGCAGGCGACCGACTGGCACAGTCAGCGTACCGGTCACGGCAGCCGGCGTCAGTTCACGCTCGGATATCTCGCGATCGTTCGGCACGACCTTGGCCCACGGATTGGCCTTGGCCAGCATGTCGCTGATTTCATCGAGCGGCACATCCTTCTTCAGCTTGATGGTCAGCGCCTGGCTGTGGCAACGCATCGCACCGATGCGCACGCACAAACCGTCGATCGGGATCGAGCCCGGCGAGCGGAAAGCTGGCCGGCCGAGAATCTTGTTGCATTCAGCGCCGCCCTTCCACTCTTCCTTGGACTGACCGCCTTCAACCGGCACGTCGATCCACGGAATCAGGGAACCGGCCAACGGGGTATTGCGGAAGTTCTTCTTCGGGAAGGCATCCGAACGGATGGTCTCGGCCACCTTGCGATCGATGTCGAGAATGGCGGAGGCCGGATCAGCCAGCAGGCCGGCCACCGATGAATGGATGGCACCCATCTGCGAGATCAGTTCACGCATGTTCTGCGCGCCAGCACCGGAAGCCGCCTGATAGGTCATGGACGTCGCCCATTCGATCAGGTCGTTCTGGAACAGGCCACCAAGACCCATCAACATCAGGGAAACGGTGCAATTGCCACCGATCCAGTTCTTGCCGCCCTTGGCCAGCGAGTCCTTGATCACGTTCATGTTGACCGGGTCAAGCACGATCACGGCATCGTCGGCCATGCGCAGCGCCGAGGCGGCATCGATCCAGTGGCCGTTCCAGCCGGCTGCACGCAGCTTCGGGAAGACTTCCTTGGTGTAATCACCCCCCTGGCAGGTAATGATGATTTCGCAAGCTTTCAGTGCGTCGATCGAAGAAGCATCCTGCAAAGGCAGGGAAGCCTCCTTGCCACCGAACACCGGCGCCTTGCCGCCAGCAGCGGAGGTCGAGAAATACACCGGATCGATATGGGCAAAGTCACCCTCTTCCACCATGCGCTGCATGAGGACCGAACCCACCATACCGCGCCAACCAACCAGACCAACCTTCTTCATGACATCACTCTCCGTGAAAAACTCGTGTTCTTTTTACAGCGCCGCCAGCACGGCGTCGCCCATTTCCTTGGTGCCGACCTTGTTCGTGCCGCGCTCGTAGATATCACCGGTACGATAGCCTTGAGCCAGAACCTTTTTGACCGCGTTTTCAACGCGAAGTGCCTGCTCTTCGAGTCCGAAGGTGTAGCGCAGCATCATTGCTGCCGACAGGATGGTCGCCAGTGGATTGGCCACGCCCTTGCCGGCGATGTCGGGTGCCGAGCCATGCGATGGTTCGTAGAGGCCCTTGTTCTTGTCGTCCAGCGAGGCCGACGGCAACATGCCGATCGAACCGGTCAGCATCGATGCTTCATCCGAGAGGATGTCGCCGAACATGTTGCCGGTGACCATCACGTCGAACTGCTTCGGCGCCTTGACCAGTTGCATCGCGGCGTTATCGACCAGCATGTGGCTGAGCTCGACATCCGGGTAGTCGTGGGCGATTTCGATCATCACGTCACGCCAGAGTTGCGTGCATTCGAGGACATTCATCTTGTCGACCGAGCACAGCTTCTTGCCGCGCTTTTGGGCCGCCTGGAAGGCAACATGGCCAATGCGGCGGATTTCCGACTCGCTATAGACCATGGTGTTGAAGCCGACGCGCTCGCCGTTTTCCTCGCGCACACCGCGCGGCTGGCCGAAGTAAATATCGCCAGTCAGTTCGCGGATGATCAGGATGTCCAGCCCGGCGACCACTTCCGGCTTCAACGTCGAAGCGTTGGCCAGTTCCGGGTACAGAATGGCTGGGCGCAGATTGGCAAACAGGTTCAGATCCTTGCGGATGCCCAGCAGGCCCCGCTCCGGACGCTGCTCGCGCGGCAGCGCATCCCACTTCGGGCCGCCAACGGCACCAAGCAGCACGGCATCAGCAGCGCGGGCCAGCTTTTGCGTCGCTTCGGGATAGGGATTTCCTGTCGCATCGACCGCACCACCACCCAGCAAAGCCTCTTCCATCTCGAACTTGAGATCGAGAGAGTTCAATACACGCACCGCTTGGGCGGTAATTTCAGGACCGATGCCGTCACCCGGCAGAACACAAATCTTCATAATTTCAGGATCCAGTGGTTAGGATTCAGAATTAAGCTAAAAGCGCGGTGAGCACGCAATGCCCTTGCTCACTAACAGCTCAAGCCCCTAATAACTAATAACTAAGAAAACAGCCAGGGCTGATCAACACGGCGCCTGGCCTCGAATTCGCGGATTTTTTCAGCGTGACGCAGGGTCAGGCCAATGTCGTCCCAGCCATTGAGCAGGCATTCCTTGCGGAAAGCGTCAATCTGGAACGGAACGCCATGCCCGTCCGGGCGCACTACCGTCTGAGCCGACAGATCGACCACCAGCTTGTAGCCGGGCATTGCCTCGACTTGCTGGAACAGCGCCTCGATTTCAGCGGACGGCAGCACGATGGGCAGGATGCCATTCTTGAAACAGTTGTTGAAAAAGATGTCGGCAAACGACTCGGCAATGATCGCCTTGAAACCGAAATCGAGCAGCGCCCACGGCGCATGCTCGCGGGAACTGCCGCAGCCAAAGTTGGCACGGGTCAGCAGCACCTCGGCCCCCTGATAGCGTGGCTGATTAAGCACGAAATTCGGGTTCTTCGGCCGGCCGGAATTATCCTGACCAGGCTGACCGACATCCATGTAGCGCCATTCATCAAAGGCATTCGGGCCGAAGCCGGAACGCTTGATCGATTTCAGGAACTGCTTCGGAATGATTGCATCGGTATCGACGTTACTGCGGTCGAGCGGAGCAACCAGACCTTCCAGACGAACAAACTTTTCCATTAATTCACCACCTTCTGCACGGCCTCGCCACCCTTCTTCAGGGTTTCGCCGACCACTTCGCCAGTCTTGTTCAACGCGCTGCCTACCGCCTCTCCACCTTTCTGGAGAGCCTCACCGGTTTTCTCGGCACCGATCGCGACGTCTTTCTTGACGCCTTGCGCGGTGTTGCATCCGGCAAAGACCAGAGCCAGCAGCAAAATTGAAATTGAACGCATGAGCATCACCGCTTACAGGACGTCGCGGACATCCGCAAAACGACCGGCAATCGCCGCCGCTGCGGCCATCGCCGGGCTGACCAGATGGGTACGCCCACCCGGGCCCTGACGGCCTTCGAAGTTGCGGTTGGAGGTCGAGGCGCAACGTTCGCCCGGTTCCAGACGATCGGCATTCATGGCCAGACACATCGAGCAACCCGGTTCGCGCCATTCAAAACCGGCCGCCACGAATACCTTGTCCAGACCTTCGGTTTCGGCCTGCCGCTTGACCAGACCGGAGCCCGGCACGGCCAGCGCCAGCTTGACGTTGGCGGCAACATGACGCCCCTTGAGTACCGACGCCGCTTCGCGCAGATCTTCAATGCGCGAATTGGTGCAGGAACCAATAAATACTTTGTCGATGGCAATCTGGCTGATCGGCGTATTCGGATTCAGACCCATGTATTGCAGCGCCCGCTCCATGCCTTCGCGCTTGACCGGATCGGCTTCCTTGGCCGGATCGGGCACGATGGCATCGATAGCCACGACCATTTCGGGAGAAGTACCCCAGGTCACCTGCGGACGAATATCTTCTGCCTTCAGCGAAACGACGCGGTCAAACTGGGCACCGGCATCGGAATGCAGGGTACGCCAGTAGGCAACGGCGCGATCCCAGACTTCGCCAGTCGGCGAGAAAGGACGGCCCTTCAGGTAATTGATCGTGGTGTCGTCGACCGCAACGAAGCCCAGGCGTGCACCGCCCTCGATAGCCATGTTGCACAGGGTCATGCGACCTTCCATCGACAGACCGCGAATGGCGCTGCCGCCGAATTCGATCGCGTAACCCGTGCCGCCGGCCGTACCGATGGTACCGATGATGGCCAGTGCCACATCCTTGGCGGTAACGCCCTTGCCGAGCTTGCCTTCGACGGCAATCAGCATGGTCTTGGAGCGCTTCTGCAGCAGGCACTGCGTGGCCAGCACATGCTCGACCTCGGAGGTACCGATACCATGCGCCATACAGGCGAAAGCACCGTGCGTCGAAGTATGCGAGTCACCACAGACAACTGTCATACCGGGCAGCGTCGCGCCATTTTCCGGACCGACGACATGGAGAATACCCATGCGTGGATCCTTGAACGGGAAATAGGCCAAAGCGCCGACTTCACGGATATTGGCGTCGAGCGTTTCAACCTGCTGGCGGGAAATCGGATCCTTGATTCCTTCTTCCCAGTGATCGGTCGGTGTATTGTGATCCGGCGTGGAAACGATGGAGGAAACGCGCCACGGCTTGCGGCCAGCCAGCTTCAGGCCTTCAAAAGCCTGCGGGCTGGTCACTTCGTGGACGAGGTGACGATCGATGTAGAGAAGCGCCGTGCCATCAGCTTCCTGATGGACAACGTGGTTCTCCCAGAGCTTGTCGTAAAGGGTCTTCGACATGGAACTTTAAGTGAGCCGTAAAGCGTTGAATTATTGCACAGGATCGCCGGTTTTTGCCCGCTCCGGGGCATCGAGCGCCGCATTACCGCCAACCCAGCCCCAGATCAGAAGAAAGCCTATCAGCGCAAAGACCGAGCCAAGCGTAAAAGTCCAGCCCGACCCCAGCCACTCCCAGGTTCGACCACTGATCAAGGCACCGAGCAAGCCGCCGGCACCAAACGACAGACTGGAGTACAGCGCCTGCCCCCGCCCCTGCGCCTTGCCCGGAAACCATTGGTTGACGGCAGCAATCGAGGAGGCGTGATAGGCACCAAAAGTCAGGCCATGCAGCAACTGCACAAAGACCATGACGGCCGCAGATTCGACGCCCCAGCCCATCAGCAGAAAACGAATGACTGCAGCGGCAAAGCAGGCCAGCAGAATGGCGCGCAGCGAAAAACGCTTCGCCAGACGCGCCATGAACATGAACACAACGATCTCGGCCACCACGCCAAGCGACCAGAGCAAACCAACCTCTGTCTTGGAATAGCCGTGCGCATCGAGGTGGATCGAGTAAAAAACGTAGAACGCACCGTGCGCCGCTGACATGGCAAAACAGGCAGCCATCAGCGCGACGACCTTGGGCTGGCGGAGAATGTCGCCAATCGGCTGCGCGTCTCGGGCATGCGGGATCGGTGGCGCCTCGGGCAGAGTCAGTGCATAGACCAGGATGCCAGCCAGAATTATCCAGCACACCCAGAGGACTCCCACAGGTGGCGCGACATCCAGCAGCGCCCCGGTGGCCATCACGGCGACGATGAAGCCGATCGAACCCCATAGGCGGATACGGCTATAGCGCCCACGCTCTTCACGCAGATGATCGAATGTCAGCGTTTCGACCAGCGGTAGTGCGGCACTCCAGAAGAAAGCCAGCACCGCCATCGCAACCAGCATGGCGGGCAATTTGTCGAGCCAGAAAAACGCGGTGAATCCAGCCAGTCCGATGGCGCCCGCCAGGCGAATGATGGCCACGCGCCGACCAAAATGATCAGCCAGCCAACCCCACAGATTGGGGCCAAACAGGCGCATCAATTGCATCTGCGACATCAGCAGACCGATGTCCCAGGCAGAAAAATTCAGGGATTGGAGATAGAGCCCAAAGTAGGGCGAGAACGCGCCAATGAAGGCGAAGTAGAAAAAGTAGTAGCCCGAGAGGCGCCAGTAAGGCAAAGCATGCATCCGGCGATTTTACCGGATGCAGCGTCAGGCAAAGGCGCTATCAGGCCTTGACGGATTGTTGGCCGGCGCGGAAGGCGAGCAGCAGATGGTAAATCTCATCCTTCAACTTGACGCGCTGCTTCTTCATATCTTCGATGGTGAAGTCGGCGACTGGCATGTCATGCTCTTCCAGATCTTCGACCTTGCCGGTCAGGCGGTTATAGGAGGCGAACTGCCGGGAAAAATAGGCATTGCCGGACTTGAGCGCATCAATCCCGTCCTTGAACTCCGGAAACTCCTGATACAGATCGTGGTGATCAACTTGCATATTTTCTCTCCCTATTGCATTGACCTGCCGCCAACGCGGCAAAAACAGAAATATTACGCGATTTTCCCGGGAATGCGCGGCGTGGCACATACCACGTCACCACACTGGGCGCGGTGACGCAAAGCGTGATCCATCAGTACCAGAGCCAGCATCGCTTCGGCAATCGGTGTAGCACGAATGCCAACACAGGGATCATGGCGGCCTTCGGTGGCCACTTCAATGGCCTCGCCCTGACGATTGATTGAGTGACGCGACTGGGCAATTGAGGAGGTCGGCTTGATCGCCATATTGACCACAATCTCCTGCCCGGTCGAAATGCCCCCGAGGACACCGCCGGCATGATTGCTGGCAAAACCCTGCGGTGTCATTTCGTCACCGTGTTCGCTGCCTTTCTGGGCAACGGAGGCAAAGCCGGCACCAATTTCAACCCCCTTGACGGCATTGATCCCCATCATCGCGTAGGCAATCTCGGCATCCAGGCGGTCATAGACCGGCTCACCCCAGCCTGGCGGCACGCCAGTGGCGGTGACGGTAATCTTGGCCCCCACGGAATCGAGCGACTTGCGCAGGTTGTCCATGTAGGTCTCCAACTGCGGCACGATGGCAGCATTCGGAGCAAAGAAGGCATTGCCATCAATGTCATCAGCAACAACAAACGGAATCTCGATCGGACCCAGCGCGCTCATCCAGCCACGAATCGCCACCCCGAAGCGTTCGTGCAGCCACTTGCGGGCAATCGCCCCGGCCGCCACGCGCACCGCCGTCTCGCGGGCCGAGGAACGGCCGCCGCCGCGATAGTCGCGAAAACCGTATTTCTGGGTATACCCATAGTCGGCATGACCAGGACGGAAAGTATCGGCAATGTTGCCGTAATCCTTGCTGCGCTGGTCCTGATTGCGGATCAGCAGACCAATCGGCGTGCCTGTCGTCTTGCCCTCGAAGACGCCGGAGAGAATCTCGACGGTATCCGGTTCGCGGCGCTGCGTCACATGACGAGAAGTGCCGGGCTTGCGGCGATCCAGTTCCGCCTGGATGTCGGCCTCGCACAGAGCCAGCCCCGGTGGACAACCATCGACCACGCAGCCGATAGCCGGGCCATGCGATTCACCAAAAGAGGTAACAGTAAACAAAGTGCCAAATGTATTGCCGGACATGGATGGGACACGATCTTGGTAGGGACGATGAGTTTATCACGCTGTGAAATTCAGCTGCCTTTTGCCGCCCAACTACAACGCGGCAATAAAAAAGGCGGCCAGAGCCGCCCCTGTTCGAACCACCGCCACATCAGGCGGCAGGCGTTTCGCCTGGCCAGTTCTTGATGTAGCTTTTCAGCATTTTGTTCTCGAAGCTCTGCTCTTCGAGCACCGCCTTGGCCACATCGAGGAAGGAGATGACTCCCATCAGCGTCTCGCCATCCACCACCGGCAGGTAACGCGAGCGCTTTTCGATCATCAGGCGGCGCAAGTCATTGGCCTCCATATCTGGAAAGGCGGTTACCGGGTCGGCCACCATGACATCGCCCACCGTCATGCCTTCCGGACTCGATGCATGCTGCTTGAGGGCCAGCAGAACCTCACGGAAGGTCAGCATGCCGACCATCTTTCCGGCATCCATGACCACCAGTGACCCGACATCAAGATCCGCCATGGAATCGATGGCAACCGCCAACGACTGCTGCGGCGTCACCGTAAAAAGCGTGCCGCCCTTGACGCGAAGGATTTCCCGAACCTGCATCGCTTGCTCCCGACCTAACAGTTAATTGAACGGAATGATCTTAGAACATCCTCTTAAATTCCGGAAGAACAACGGCACCGCCGTTCATTTACCGAGTCAAACATAAGACAAGATTATCAAGCAGACAAAAAATTATCACCGCATTTAACGAATTTAACGAAATTAGCACTTGCATAACGTCATAGTCATATATACACTTAGTCGTATTACCTAAGTCATACCTCGCTAAGATGCTTGGGTAACCTTATTACACTAGCGTATGGAGAATGGATGATGAGCACTGTAAAGACCATCGAAAAAATCGACGCCCGCGAAATCCGTCGCAAGCTCGGCCTCAACCAGCAACAATTCTGGTCCACCCTGGGCGTTACGCAGAGTGGCGGCTCCCGTTATGAAAGCGGTCGCAGCATGCCGAAGCCGGTGCGCGAACTGCTGCGCCTGGTCCACGTCGAGCAGGTAGACATCAAGAGCATCAAGCGTGACGACTGGGAAGTGGTCGAGTATCTGAAGTCGCAGGAACCGGAACTGTTCAAGTCCCTGAAGAAATCGGCTCGCAGCCACGCAAAAAAAGCAGCCTGATTTTTGCCCGAACAAGGGCATCAATCGCGAAAATGGGCATCACGGGGAGACAGCAACCCGGATGCCCGTTTCTTTTTCTATCTGCTCGCCAAAAGCAGTTAACTCGATGACCGACAACGCACTGAGACGTGGCGCCGCCAGTTGCAGCGACGGCCTGGCCAAACCGTAAAGATGCACACCGACCAGCTTTTTGGCCAACGGGCGTAGAAAGTCGCAGTAGGCCATGCGTGATTCAGCTGATGGCGTAACACCATCCAGCGCAAACCAGCAGGTTTGAATCCAAGTTGGCGCGAGGTCGGCGCAAGTTTCCAGATTTCTTGCCGTCTTTTCCGGAAAATTGGGAACACCGTTAATTTCTGCCACCTCACTCGCCATAGCACGATCGACCTTGAACCAGACCTCCCCACCAAGTTCAGCCAAGTGCCGGATGCCTGATTGAACATCCGGGCGATGCATCAGACTGCCGTTGGTAATCAACCGCACCATCAGCTTGCCGACCTGGCCGAATCTGTTCAGCACCTCACCAACCCGGGCAACCGCTTCGGCGAACTCTGCGGCACTGGTCGGCTCGCCATTCCCGGAAAAAGCCACATCCATCAAGCGTCGCGCCTCTGCTGGCACCTGCCGTTGCATGAAGTCGCCATGCAATGCATCCTCCAGGAATCCGGCCAGTTCGGCCTCCAAACGATCCAGATCAATCGGCGGCGGCCCGCCGCGCGTCAGGTTCTCGACCTGGCAATACAGACAGGCCCAGTTGCACGCATTGTTGGGATTGAGATTGATGCCGATCGACACCCCACCGGCGCGGCGCGACACGACGGGGTAGACGTAAAGCAAGCCGGCACTATCCCGGCGGTGATCATCGATGGAGAGCATGGCGCATTGTATAATCCGCGACCGCCTTGTCGAGCAATACGCCCATGTTGATTACCCGCCGTCTCGAATTCGATGCCGGGCACCGCATCCCCGACCACAAAAGTCAGTGCCGCCATATGCACGGGCATCGCTACGCCATCGAGATCACCCTGTCTGGTAGCGTGATCGATAAAGCGGGTGATGCAGCAAATGGCATGGTGATGGATTTCTCGCAAGTCAAGGATCTGGCCAATACCCACCTGGTCAAGGAATGGGACCACGCCTTCCTTGCCTTCGCCGGCGACAAGGCGATTGTCGACTTCCTCTCATCGCTACCCGGTCACAAGACAGTCATCCTCGATCGCGTGCCGACTGCCGAAAATCTGGCCAGAATTGCTTTCGAGCGACTCGATGCGGTTTACCGGGACACCTACGGCAACCACCTGCAACTGGAGCAGGTACGACTTTACGAAACGCCCAACTGCTGGGCCGATGCTTTACGCACCAAGCTGGATTGAGCCAAAAAACATCTCCCTCTATACTGCTGGAATAAAGCAAAGGCATCACCGGATGCCGGGGAGCGTGAGATGCAAAAAAAGACCGGCGATAAACGCGGAACAGCCTCACCCGGACAGGGCACCGGATCGCCATGAACCAGCCCCCCGGTCCCATCCCCAATACAGCACTGGTACTCACCGGTGGCGGCGCGCGTGCGGCCTATCAGGTCGGCGTTTTGCTGGCCGTTGCCAAGCTCTCCAACAACCGCCGGCAAAACCCGTTCCCCATTCTCTGCGGCACCTCGGCCGGGGCTATCAACGCGGCCAGCATCGCCTGCCTGGCTGACAACTTCGGCAAGGCCGTCTCCGTTCTCGCCTCCTTCTGGCGCAACATGCACGCCGGCGACATCTATCGCGCCGACCCTCTGGGCATTGGTCTCTCGGGGGCACGTTGGCTATCGACACTGACCATGGGCTGGCTGCTCCGCAACCCGCCACGCTCTCTGCTCGACAATGCCCCGCTGCGCGAATTATTGAGCCGCCACCTCGATTTCAGTGGCATCGAACGCTCCATCGCCAATGGCGCCCTGCACGCCCTGAGCATCTCGGCCTCAGGCTACGAGTCCGGGGACAACATCAATTTTTTCCAAGGCAACCCTGAAGCCCAACCATGGCGCCGCGTCCAGCGCATTGGTATCCGCGCCGAGATCGGGGTCGACCATCTGCTCGCCTCAAGTGCCATCCCGTTTATTTTTCCCGCCACCAAAATTCATCGTGAATATTTTGGTGACGGATCGATGCGCCAATTGGCCCCAATCTCACCGGCCATCCACCTCGGTGCCGAACGCGTACTGATCGTCGGCGCCGGCCGCAAGAATGAACACCAGGAAAGGCGGCGCGTCGACGGCCACCCCTCGCTGGCACAAATCGCCGGGCACGCTCTTTCCAGCATTTTTCTCGACAGTCTGGCCGTCGACATTGAACGAATGCAGCGAATCAACCGCACGCTATCCGCCATTCCTCCCGAAGCAAGAAAAACCAGCGACATTCCGCTGCGCCCAATCCGCACCCTGATCATTTCGCCATCCGAGCGCCTGGAGCGAATCGCCACCGAACACACCAATGCCCTGCCGTGGGCGATGAAGATGATGCTCGGTGGAATAGGTGGCATGAACCGCCGCAACGGCACGCTGACCAGCTACCTCCTGTTCGAGAAACCCTATACACGAGCCCTGATCGACCTGGGCTACGCCGACACCATGGCTCGCTCGCAGGAAGTCGGCGACTTTCTGGATCTCTGACCGCAGAGACAGCAATGCCGGAATGAACTTGGATTGATCACGAGTGCTCAGGCACTTGATGTCTCAAGCCTGCGACAAGAGCATGAATGGCGAGACGGTAAGCAAATGCAAGAAATGCCTTGCTGAACAAGGAATTCTGGCGGGTCCGGTGAGATTCGAACTCACGATGGATTTCTCCACGCCGGTTTTCAAGACCGGTGCATTCAACCGCTCTGCCACAGACCCGCGAGGCGCGCATGATAGCACAATCACCAGCAGCGCCATCCAGGCGGATTGCACCGGAATAATTGAAACTTCGGCCCCGCTCCGTTAGTCTTAACAGCTGTCGAAACAATACAAGGGAGTTTCCCGCATGAACACCAACTTCGAGATTGCCAACCAAGGCTCTTCGGGGCTCGCACTGCAGCAGAACCGCGTTCTGCGTAACACCTACATGCTGCTCGGCCTGTCCATGGTGCCGACCGTCATCGGCGCACTAGTCGGCATCCAGATGGGATTCAGCTTCCTGGCGGGTAGCCCGTTCATGGCATTCCTGCTTTTCATGGGCATTGCCATGGGTTTTATGTGGGGCATCGAGAAGAACAAGGATAGCGGCGTGGGCGTCGCCCTGCTCCTCGGTTTTACCTTCTTCATGGGCCTGATGCTGTCACGCATCCTGCAAGTCGCACTCGGTTTCTCGAACGGCGGCTCGATGATCGCCATGGCGGCTGGCGGTACGGGTGCGGTATTTTTCACGATGTCGACGATAGCAGCGGTCAGCAAGCGGGATTTCACCGGCATGGGCAAGTTCCTGTTCGTCGGCATGATTGTCGTGCTGCTCGCCGCTGTCGCCAATATCTTCTTCCAGATTCCGGCACTGTCGCTGACCATCGCTGTCGCGGTCGTTGGTATTTTCTCGGCCTATATCCTGTACGACATCAGCCGTATCGTTCAGGGCGGCGAAACCAACTACGTCAGCGCCACGCTGGCTGTCTATCTGGACGTCTACAATGTTTTCGTCAGCCTGCTGCAACTAATCATGGCTTTTACTGGCGAACGCGACTGAACACGCTCTACGCTAACGACAAGGCGGCCGAGGCCGCCTTTTTTACGCGCTGACAAGTGCTCCATCCACCATGGCCGGCCGTTCGAAAACAGCAATCGACTCGACATGCGCGGTGTGCGGAAACATATTGACCGCACCTGCCGAGACAAAGCGGTAGCCCTTTTCTGCCACCAGCACTGCCGCATCGCGGGCCAGCGTTCCCGGGTTGCAGGAGACATACACAATGCGCTGCGGCGCGTCCTTGCCGAGTGCCCGGACCAGCTCAACCGCCCCCTCACGCGGCGGATCGATCAGCATTTTGTCGAAACGACCAAGGGCGGCCAGCGATTGTTCAGTGCATTCGAACAGGTTGGCAACGCCGAATTTGACGCGATCTGCCAGCCCATTGGCCGCAGCACTTTCCTGCCCACGCCTGACCAATGCAGCACTACCTTCAACACCAAGCACCATCGCCCCGGACCGGGCAATCGGCAGCGTGAAATTACCCAGGCCGCAAAACATGTCGGCAATCCGCTCATCCGGCTGCGGGTCAAGCAGACGCAAGGCACGGCGAACCATCACTCGATTGACCGCATGATTGACCTGGGTAAAATCAGTCGGCTTGAAATCCAGCTCCAGACCAAACTCCGGCAGCGTGTACGATAGACGCGGCCCGGGTTGCGGATAAAAGCGATAGACCGTATCCGGCCCCTTCGGCTGCAAATAGAAAACAACCTTGTGGCGGTCGGAAAAATCGCGCAACAGGCGCTCGTCGGCAGCGGTCAACGGATCAAGGATACGTAAAAGCAGCGCTGTGCAGTGTTCGCCCACCGCCACTTCAAGCTCACGTATGCGCTCGGCGACCGACAAGGCACCAAGCAGCTCACGCATCGGCATCAACAAGGCCGATACATGCGGCGGCAGAATGGCACAACTCCGAATATCGGCAATGTAGCTGCTGCGCCACTCATGAAAACCGATCAGCATGCCGCCAGTTTTCGATACCCGACGGACGGCAAGGCGAGCGCGATGCCGATACCCCCACGACTCCCCCTGGATTGGGGGCAGCATGGTTTCCGGACGAACGCGGCCAATGTGCCAGAGGCTGTCTTCAAGGATGCGCTGCTTGGCAGCGACCTGAGCGGATGGGTCCATGTGCTGCATGGCGCAACCACCGCAGACCCCAAAATGCGGGCAGCGTGGCTCGACACGCGCATTCGAGGGCTTCAGCACGCTGACCAGATGCGCCAACTCGAACTTCGATTTTCTCCGGAAGCTGGCGTACTCAACCGTTTCACCAGGCAAGGCGCCATCAACAAAAATGGCCTTGCCGTCCTGACGAGTAATGCCCCGTGCTTCGTGGTCCAGCGATACGACAATCCCGATCGGCACGGTCGACTCCGAAAAAGCGCGAATTCTATCAATCGGTTACACTAAGCGCCATGGCTCGCGAATTAATCACCTCCTGGGCAGACTACCAAACGGCAATCGACCGGCTATTGGCCATTGCCTGCCAGAAAATCAGAATTTACGACGAAGATCTGTCCTCTCTGAAGCTGGAATCGGAACCCCGCCTGGCCCATATCAAGCGCCTTGTGCAAGCCGGGCACGAAGATACCCTGCAGATCGCACTGCGTAATGCCTCGCCACTCCGGCAGCAAAACCCGATAGTGCTTAAACTCATGAGCACCTATGGACACCTTGCGGCAGCTCAGGAAACACCGCCACAACTAGCCCATCTGCGGGACAGCATGATTCTTGTCGATGACAAGCACGCCCTTATCCGCTTTGAACGCGATCTGCCCCGCAGCAAACTGCTGATCGATGAGATCGATGAAGTTCGTCCGTATCTGACACGTTTTCGTGAAATATGGACGGAAGGCGGCGAAAGCGTAAGCGTTACCGCCCTCGGTCTCTGATACTCGATTGCCATGATGCAGAGCAACAACTGACGCCCAACAAGAACAATATATTGTTATAATCTTGGACTGGTCAGGTAGCTCCTGATCTCTGAAAACTCAGATTTTGTTGGTTCTTGTCGATAAGGAAACCCCATGAATAAGTCTATTCTCGTTGCTGCTCTGATCGCTGTTGCCCTGTCCGCTTGCGGCAAGAAGGAAGAACCGGCTGCTGCCGCTCCGGCTCCGGCCCCGGTTGCTGCTCCTGCTGCCCAACCGGCTAGCATGGCCGGCATGGAAGCTGCCAAGCCTGCTGAACAAGCTGGCATGGCCGGTATGGAAGCCGCCAAGCCGGCTGAACAAGCTGCTGGCATGGCCGGCATGGAAGCTGCCAAGCCTGCTGAACAAGCTGGCATGGCCGGCATGGAAGCCAAGAAGTAATCCTTCTTGCTTTCAAGAAAAACGGGGCTTCGGCCCCGTTTTTTATTGCCTGCGAAATTCCACTAGGCCAGACTACGCCAATCAAATCCGTGCTCGGGGGTCGCCACTCCAACCCACTCATCAGAGCACCCTAGCGTCTCGGCAATCAGGCTCAACACCAGTTCCGGCCGATTGTTGCGCTCGCTCAGATGCGCCGCCACCAGATGCTGGAGGCTTGAACAGTCTATCGAATCAAGAAACGCAGCAGCCGCAGAATTTTCAAGGTGTCCGTAACGTCCGGCAATGCGCCGCTTGAGCGATACCGGATAGGCTGAGCGCTCCAGCAGCCCGGCATCATGATTGAACTCAAGAACCAGCCCGGCACAGCCAGATAAAACGTCGCAGACATGCGGCGTCGTTTCTCCAATATCGGTCAGCACCCCGAGACGGGTATTGGCACAGGAAAATACGTACTGGACAGGTTCCCGGGCGTCATGCGGGACCGGGAAGGGCAAGATTTCAAGGTCACCAACGGAGAAGGAACGATGGCTATCGATAATGCGCAGATCGAGGCCTGCATCGTTTTCCCGGCACGCACTCCATGT
Source organism: Azonexus sp. (assembly GCA_041909135.1). GTDB lineage: Bacteria > Pseudomonadota > Gammaproteobacteria > Burkholderiales > Rhodocyclaceae > Azonexus. The sequence goes on from JAYREA010000008.1 coordinate 109,611, forward strand.
TCCGTGCGTCATCCATATCGGGAGCCCGAATTTACGGGCTAGTCGGAAAACACCACCGACATGGTCGCCATGCTCATGGGTGACAAGAATACCGGCCAGATCGGCCGGCTGCCGGCCCAGACACTGCAGCCGGGTTACGGTTTCCCGCAACCCGAAGCCGCAATCGAGCATCAGGCAGGTTGCCTCATGCTCGACCAGCAGCGCATTGCCTGCACTGCCACTGCCGAGCGAGGCAAAACGGATCACTGCAACTGCTGAAGGAGCAGGCTGAGGATCTTCTTTGCAGTTTCCGACTTGTCGGTACCGCCCTCGGTGGACAGAACCTTGATGACACTTTGCTGGCCATCTTCACTAACGTAGATGCGGTACTGCACCTTTGAACTGACGGGCTCAGCACTCTTCCAGAACGTCAGCTTGGACAGGAAACCGTCATCTTTCTTGCGGTTATCGACTTCTGGATCAACGTAACGCACGAAGTACAGGCCACGCGAGCGGTCGCGATCTTCAACGGTGAAGCCGACACGGTCCAGCGCCAGACCGACACGACGCCAGGTACGGTCAAAACGCTCGAATACCTCCAGGGTCCCGGCACCATCATCCGACTTGGCGAGCTTGGCGCGCGGTTCGGCCTTGGCGGCGGCGAGCGAAACTTCGGCACGCTTTTCTTCAGAGCCCAGGCGCACCATCAGGCGACGCAGCATTTCTGCTTCCAGCTCAGGATCAGCGGCACGCGGCTGCCAACGTGTATCATCCTTGGCTGACGAGGTATAGACCTCCTCCATTGCCCGATGGCTGACAAAAATATCGGTCGTACCCGGCGTTGCCCCAGGTTCGAAGCGCGTACGGAACTTGTCACGCTCGCCGGTGGAATACAGGGAGTCCAGCAAGCGCCCTAAGGTATTGCGGATGAAGTCCTGGCCAATCTTGGCGCGGTTTTCGGCCCAGTCGGTTTCCATCACGCCAGCTTCGGGACGTTCGACGGCGATGATGAAGCCGGTTTCCTGCCAGAAGTCCTTGACCGTGTCCCACAGCTTGTCTGCCGGAACGGCAACGACCAGCCAGCGCTGATTGCCGGAACGCTCGACGCGCACCTTGTCGACCTGCGGCAGCACTGTGGAATTTTGTGCCTGGGCCAGCGGCGTCCGGTCGGCGCTGTAGGCCGAGAATGTCGCACTGCCCTTGCCGGCGGCATCAGGTACCAGATAGCGGTCATCACGCGTGACCTGTGTCAGATCAGGCGGCACTTCGAGCGTCGGCGCCTTGCCGGCCGATTTGTATTCGATCTTGCGCGAGTCTGGAAGAATGCTGCACCCGGCCAGCGCGATGGCGAGCAAGGATAGGGCGAGGCCGGAAAGCCGACGATTCATGTTTCTTTACTCCGTCAGGCGACGAGGCCGGCCTGGCGCAGCGCAGCCAGGACACGTGGTTGATTGGCTTCGGAAAGCGTGGTCAAAGGCAAGCGGATGCCATTAGGCATCAAACCCAGTTTGTGCACTGCCCACTTGACCGGAATTGGATTGGCCTCGCAGAACAGGTCACGATGCAAAGCCAGCAGCTTGAAGTGAATTTCCCGGGCCTTCGTGATGTTGCCACTGGCCGCTGCAACGCACATTTCATGCATCAGGCGCGGAGCCACATTGGCGGTCACCGAGATGTCACCGTGGAAGCCGAGGCTGATCGTCGCCACGGCCGTCATGTCGTCGCCGGTGTAGAGGGCGAAATCCTTCGGGGCACGGGCGATCAGATCGCAGGCCCGATCGAGGTTGCCGGTCGCATCCTTGACACCAACGATACCCGGCACTTCGGCCAGACGCAGGATGGTGTCGTTGGACATGTCGGCCACGGTGCGACCTGGCACGTTGTAGAGCAGGACCGGCAGTTCGACCGCCTCGGCAATCGCCTTGAAGTGGCGATAGAGGCCTTCCTGAGTCGGCTTGTTGTAGTAGGGCACGACCGACAACGCCATGTTGGCGCCGGCCTTCTTGGCGAACTCGGTCAGTTCGATGGCTTCGGCCGTCGAATTGGCACCGGTTCCGGCGATCACCGGAATGCGGCCGGCGATGTGATCGACAGCGACCTTGATCAGCTCGCAATGCTCCTCGACGTTGACCGTCGGCGATTCGCCGGTCGTGCCGACGACGACGATGGCATCGGTGCCTTCCTGGACATGGAAGTCGAGCAGGTTGCGAAAGGAGTTCAAATCGAGGCAGCCATCCTCATGCATGGGCGTAACGATGGCGACAATGGATCCGGTAATCATGGCCTGTATATGAAGAAAGTAATCCGTTGATTGTAACTGATGCCTAATCGCCACGGAAAGGCGCTTGGTAACAGTTTGTTATTTTTCCGGCATCCAGTGCAGCAGGCCACGCCCGGCTCGCATTTTGCCGTCCGGCAAGACCAGTTCCGGATGGCGATCCGGGCCGGCTGACTGCAATTGGCGGGCGAACTCATCTAGACGGGCCGCCACCGGCACCTGCCATCCGAGGCGGCGCAAGCGATGCCGCAGCAGATTCTTCAGGCGCGGCAGTGAAAGCGTCCGCATTTCCGAAAGGCGAGCCGCCTCCCCTTCAGAAATCCGCTGCCAGTCCTGTTCGGCCAGCTCGTCGAGCAAACCAGCCGCCTCGCCAAAATTGACCGCCGCCTGCGCCAGCGATGCTTCAGCCGCCGGAAAACGCTGGGCAAGTGCGGCCATGGCCTCATGGCGAAGAAAATTGCGCGTCAAGGCGATGTCGGCATTGCTTTCATCGTCGACCCAGGCCAGGCCGGCGGATGTGGCACAGGCTTCGATTTCAGCGCGGGAGCTAGCGAGCAGCGGCCGAAGCAAACGCAAGCGGCCGAATTGTCGTTCAGCCGGCATACCGGCGGCGCCAGTCACCCCGGCACCACGTAGCAGATTGAACAACACGGTTTCAGCCTGGTCGTTGCGGTGATGCCCGAGTAGCAGGCAGTCAGTAGCCACTTCAGCAAAAACGGCATAACGTGCCTGGCGCGCCGCCGCCTCCAGCCCCAAACCGGAAGCGGTATCGACAGAGACATGGCGGATGGTCAGCGGAACGCCCAGGCCAGTGCAATAGTCGACACAAAACCGGGCCCAGGCATCGGCATTTGGCGAAAGTCCGTGATGGACGTGGATGGCCTCAAGCCGCCCGGCAAAGCCCAGCCGGGAGAGTAGGTGCAACAGGACAACGGAGTCGCAACCACCGGACAGGCCCACGGCAAGGCGTTCATCCGGGGCAAGACGGGCCGCCAGGAATTGGCCAACCCGTGCGCAAAGATCAGCTGACAGCCTGTTCCTTGAAGCGGCCATAGCTCATCAGCCGCTCGTAGCGCGTTGCCAGCAGTTCGGCCGTAGATAGCCCGGAAAGCTGCTTCAGGGCATCCTGCAGGGCTTTTTTGAGGTTCTGCGCCATCGCCGCATGGTCGCGATGCGCCCCACCCAGCGGTTCGTTGATGATCTTGTCGACCAGCCCCAGGGTTTTCAGACGTTGCGCCGTGATGCCCATCGTTTCAGCCGCTTCCGGCGCTCTCTCGGCGCTCTTCCAGAGGATGGAAGCGCAGCCTTCCGGCGAGATCACAGAATAGGTGGAGTACTGCAGCATCTGCAAGGTGTCGCCGACGGCAATGGCCAGCGCCCCGCCGGAACCACCTTCGCCAATGATGGTGACGATGACAGGCACCTTCAGCTCGGCCATCACATACAAATTGCGACCGATGGCTTCGGACTGACCACGCTCCTCAGCATCGATACCGGGATAGGCGCCCGGGGTATCGACGAAGGTCATCACCGGAATGCCAAACTTTTCGGCCAGTTTCATCAGGCGCAAGGCCTTGCGGTAGCCTTCGGGACGCGGCATGCCGAAGTTGCGATAAATCTTTTCCTTGGTGTCGCGGCCCTTCTGATGGCCGATCACCATGACTGGCTGGCCGTTGAAGCGAGCCAGACCACCGACGATAGCGTGGTCATCGGCGAAGGCGCGATCGCCGTGCAACTCTTCGAAATCGGTAAAGATCAGGGACAGGTAATCCAGCGTATAGGGGCGTTGCGGATGACGGGCAACCTGGGAAATCTGCCATGGCGTCAGCTTGGCATAGATGTCCTTGGTCAGCTGGCCGCTCTTCTTCTCCAGACGATCGATCTCTTCGGAGATGTCGACGGCGGAATCATCCTGCACGAAGCGCAGCTCTTCGATCTTGGCTTCAAGATCGGCAATGGATTGTTCGAAGTCGAGGAAACTTGTTTTCATGGACTGCTCGTTTGCTAAGTTGGGGCGCATTTTACCCCAAAGGCAGAAAGGCTACCGCCTCAGTACTCGACGGGCACCGGATCGAGGCTGCGCCACAGATACCAGGTCGCGACCGAGCGCCACGGGCGCCAGCGTTCGCCAAATTCAGCCAGGATCTGGCGCGGCTGTTTTTCACCCTTGAAATACCGTTCGTTTACGGCGCGCTGCAGACCGATATCATCGAGCGGAAAGACATCAGGCCGCATCAGGTTGAAGATCAGAAACATTTCGGCCGTCCATCGACCGATACCCCTGACCGCGACCAGTTCGCCAATGATCGCTTCGTCGTCCAGCCCGCTCCAGGCGGATGGGTCAAGCTGCCCGCTGGAAAAATGACCAGCGAGATCGCGCAGATATTCGGTTTTCCGTTTCGACAGACCACAGCCGGCCAGTCCGCACTCGCCAACCGCCAGAATCTGCGTCGGCGTCACGCTGCCCACCTGCTCGGAAAATCTCCGCCAAACCGAATCGGCCGCCTTGACGGAAATCTGCTGGCCGACGATGGAGCGGGCCAGCGTCGCAAACGCGTCGCCGCGCGAAACCAGCGACAGTCCGGCATAGCGCTCGACCAGCTCGGCCATGGCGGCATCGTGGCGCGACAGGTCGCTGATCGCTTGGGTCCAGTAGTCAGGGGGCATGCACCGATTATACGGTGACGCAACGTTTGGCTGCTTTTAGCGACAATTTTCAATTCTCGCAAAGACTCGCTCTGGCAAGTTTGTTAGGATTAGCAAAAATAATGAAGAGAACATGCAATGAACCATTCGGACCCTGTTTTCATCCAGCCACTGCTCGGCGCCGATGATGCTTGGTCGGGTTACAAGGTCGAGCTAGCCCCCGGCGCCAATGACGAAATCCTTGCCCGGCTGTGCGCTGCGCCGCAACTTGATCACTTTGATCAACGGCTGCCGTGGTTCCTTCCGGCATCCAGCAGCTGCAATGTCTCGGCGCGTCTCGGCGAACGTGCGGTCAGTGTCTTCCCGGCAGAGCCCGCGCCCGACAACGAAGAAAATCTCAAACAACTTGAAGCCCGGCTCCGCCAGAACAAATGCAAGGTCGGGCTTGCGGCATGGGCAAACGCCAAACTGCCGGCGACAGGCACCTGGGATTATTTGCTGATCGGCGCCAGCCACGCTCGCTGCCTGCCGCCCTTCACCCTGCATGGCATGGCCAGTCGGACAACGGTCGTCGCCACCGACGTGCATTCCCATAGTGACCGCGAGTGGTTGCTGGGCAACGCCTGCGCGCTGTCCACCTGCGAATTCCTGCTGACTCGCACGGCGAGCAACAACAAGGCTGACATCACCCGGCTCAAACTGCTCAAACTGCTCAGCTTGATCGATGGCGATGCCGATACCGGCGACCTTGAAACCGTTTTCCGCGAGGAAGCCAAGCTGTCGTACAGCCTGCTCCGGCTGGTCAATTCAGCGGCACTGGCACCGCGCAGCCCGATTACCAGTTTTGCTCAGGCGATTAATCTGCTTGGTCGCCGCCAGTTGCAGCGTTGGCTGCAGTTACTGGTCTATTCGGACCCGAATAACGGGCAACACCCGACCCCTTTGCTCCAGAAAGCCGCTTCGCGTGGCCGTATCCTCGAACTACTGGTTGGCCAACTGGAGCCGACACTCGAAAACCGGGAAGACACCGCCTTCATGATCGGCACCTTCTCGCTACTCGACGTCCTGCTCAACATGCCGATGACGGAGATCCTGCATCAGCTACCGCTACCGGCGCTCATCCAGAAGGCACTGGCCGAGCATGAAGGTACGCTGGGCCAATTGCTTAGCGTGATCGATGCAGCCGACCGGCACGAATTGAAACAGGCCGCGGCGCTGCTCGAAAAACTCGGTATTGATGCCGAGAGCTATCTTGAGGCCCAACTCGATGCCTACAGCTGGGCAGCGAAAATCCGGCCTGCCGACTGATCAGCCGAAGCGGCCGCTGAGGAAGGGATTGTATTTGCGCTCTTCGCCAAAGTTCGACATCGGGCCGTGGCCGGGAATGAAATCAACGTCATCACCCAACGGGAAGAGCTGTTCCTTGATCGAACGAATCAGCGTGTCGTGATCGCCACGGGGAAAGTCGGTACGCCCGATCGAGCCCTGGAACAGGACATCGCCAACCTGCGCCAGCCGGCTGGGAGCATGGAAGAAGACGACGTGGCCGGGGGTATGACCGGGGCAATGCAGGACATCGAGTTCGACGTCGCCAAACGTCACCTTGTCGCCGGCTTTCAGCCAGCGGGTCGGTTCGAAGCTATGGACATTCGGAAAGCCGAACATTTTGCTTTGTTGCGGCATGCCTTCGATCCAGAAGCGGTCCTCTTCATGCGGCCCCTCAATGGCCACCCCGGTCTGCTCGGCCAGCGCCGCAACACCGCCAGCGTGGTCGATATGGCCGTGGGTAACGAGTATCTTGGCCAGCGTCAGTTTCTCATCTTCGAGTAGACGAAGGATGCGTTCAATATCGCCACCGGGGTCGATCACTGCCGCCTGACGGGTATTCTCGCACCAGAAAACGGTGCAATTCTGGTCGAAAGGAGTAACGGGAACGATGGCGTAGCGCATGGCAGGAAAGGGAATGTTTGATCTTTGTCGATTATCGCACGCCCCTACCCTTGCCCGGCACCGTCCGCCCCCTTAAACTCCTTGAGCTTGATTCAACAATAATTTCAGGGGCCAACAGAACATGCTCGATCACCCGCTGCCGGATATTGACGCCTGGACCCTGCTGTTCAGCAACAACGGTCTGCCTGTCCTGCGGGTGACCAAACGGCGAATCGAGGAAATGCGTGCCGACCTCGACCGGGTCGATGCCCGCGAACTGGCCAGACTGATCCTGCAGGACCCGATCATGACCGTGCGAGTCCTGGCCTACATTCAGCCGCTGCGCGGCCGCGCTTTGCAGCGGGACATCACGACCATCGCCAGTGCGGTGATGATGGCCGGGATCGAGCCTTTCTTCCGGCACTTCAGCGAATTATTCACCATTGAGGATCAGCTCAAGGAGGCTGGCCCGCAAGCCCTGCTGGGCGTGCTCCAGATCATCCGTCGCGCCCAGCGGGCTGCCGACTACGCGCAGGAATGGGCCATCTGGCGCCACGACATCAATATGGAAGAGGTGCGCATTGCCGCACTGCTGCACGACCTCGCCGAAATTCTGGTGTGGTGCTCCGCGCCCCCGCTTGGTCTGAAAATTCTCGAACAGCAAAAAGCCCATCCGACGATGCGCAGCGCCGATGCCCAGAAAAACACGCTGGGTTTCACCTTCTTCGAAATCCAGCTTGAGCTCTGTCGCGCCTGGCATCTGCCGGAATTGCTGCAGCGACTGATCGACGATGAGCACGCCGAGAATCCGCGGGTCAAGAACGCCACCCTGGCCGTTCGCCTGGCACGCCATTCATCGCATGGCTGGAACGACCCGGCATTGCCTGACGATTACACGGATATCGGCCAGTTGCTGAACATCACGCCGGAAGCTGTCCGCCAACGCCTCGGCCTTGAGCCGATGCCAGCCCGTGAGGCCGACGGCCAGGATGCTGATTGACCCGCCGCCTGAGGCCGACCTAGCCGCAGTAACGCAGGTTGGCCCAGTCGAGCAGCAGTTCAGGGGATTGATAGGCCATGAAAATCAGCGCCAGCAGCAGGAGCGCCAGCGCCACGCCGACCCCACCGAGAAACCAGCGCCACTGCGGCTTCAAGCGGCAGCCCCCTGGCGAACCAGCGGTTTTTCATTGATCGGCCACGAACACAGCGCCGCCAGCACCGACAGTCCGATCGACAGCGACCAGGCCAGCGAGTAGGAGCCCGTCTCGTCAAAGATGCGCCCGCCCAGCCAGGCGCCGAGGAAGCTGCCCAGCTGGTGGCCGAGGAAAACCACGCCAGTCAGCATCGACATGTAGCGCAGGCCGAAAATCTGGGCGATCAGCCCGTTGGTCAGCGGCACCGTGCCCAGCCAGAGCACACCGATCACTGCGGAGAATGTCCAGGCAACGGCTGTCGTCAGCGGCACCAGCATGAAGATCAGAATGGCCACGGCGCGCAGCCCGTAGATCAGCACCAGCAGGTTTTTTTTGCTCGACCGCCCACCGCCCCAGCCGAAGATGAATGAGCCGAAGATGTTGAACAGGCCGATCAGTGCCACCGCCGTCATGCCGACATTGGCCGACATCCCGAAGTCCACCAGATAGGACGGCAGATGCAACATGATGAAGGCGGTCTGGAAACCGCAAACGAAATAGCTCCAGAACAGGTAATGAAAGCTGCGCTCGCCACCCGCTTCGCGCAAGGCCTCGGCGACCGACTGCCCGGCGCCGGCCGACGGCTTGTGACCATCGGCCATGGCATAGGCCAGCGGTGCGATCAGGCCGACGCCACAGGCCAGCAGCACCAAAGCGCTCTGCCAGCCATACGTCGAGATCAGCATCTGGCCGATTGGCAATACGGCGAACTGGCCCAAAGAGCCGCCTGCACTGGCGATACCGAGCGCCAGGCTGCGCTTTTCCGGGGTCGTATGGCGCCCGATGACACCCATGATCACGGCGAACGTGGTTCCCGACAGCCCCAGGCCGATCAGCACGCCGGCCGAGAGATCAAGGCTGAGCGGCGTGCCGGCCTGCGACATCAGCACCAGCCCGATCACATAGAGTGCTGCCGCCCCGACCACCGTCCGCCCCGCGCCATGGCGATCGGCAAGCGCCCCGGCAAAGGGCGAAGCCAGCCCCCAGACCAGATTCTGGATGGCGAAGGCGAAGGAGTAGGTTTCCCGACTCCAGCCATGATCGGTCGTCATTGGCTGCAGGAAGAGGCCGGCCGTATGACGAACCCCCATCGACAAGGTCAGGATGATGCAGCCGACCGTCAGGATGACCAGCGGAGTACGCCAGGTGGACTTGCTGGTATTCATTTCGGCTTCCTCGAATAGACCTGTTGGAGCGGCAGACTTACGCCGGGTTCCCGGCGCGTGCCTCAAGCCCTTCCCAGCGTTCGAGCATGGCCATCAATTCATCATCGATGGCGGCCAGGCGGTCTGATGCCTTTTGCGCCGCTGCCGGATCGGTCTGGTAGATGGAGGCATCAGCGAGACGCTCGCCCAGTTCGGCCTGCTCGGCCTCCAGCCCGGCGATCTTGCCGGGCAGTTCTTCGAGTTCACGCTGCTCTTTCCACGACAGCTTCTCGCCTTTCGGCTTGGCCGGTTCGACGGCCTTGACGGGCTCTGGCGCCTTGGCAGCGGGCTTGGCTTCTGCCTTGGCCCTCGGTGCATCCTTGGCCAGGCTGGCCTTGTAGGTCGCCCAATCGGTGTAGCCGCCGGCATATTCCTTCCAGACGCCGTCGCCTTCGGCGGCGATGGTCTGGGTCACCACGTTGTCGATGAAAGTCCGGTCGTGGCTGACCAGGAACAGCGTGCCTTCGTAGGTTTGCAGAAGTTCTTCGAGCAGTTCCAGCGTTTCGATGTCGAGGTCGTTGGTCGGTTCGTCGAGGACCAGCACATTGGCCGGCTTGGCGAACAGACGGGCCAGCAGCAGGCGATTACGCTCACCGCCGGAGAGCGAACTGACCGGCGAACGGGCGCGCTCGGGCGCGAACAGAAAGTCTTCGAGGTAACCGATCACGTGCTTGCGGGCGCCGCCGATATCGACCCAGTCCGAGCCCGGTGAAATGACGTCGGACAGCGTCGAATTGGGGTCGAGCTGGGTGCGGAACTGGTCGAAATAGGCAATATCCATTTTCGTGCCTTGCCGCACGATGCCGGAATCCGGCTTGATTTCGTCGAGGATCAGCCGCAGCAGTGTCGTCTTGCCGGCGCCGTTGGGGCCGATCAGGCCGATCTTGTCGCCGCGCTGAATGCGGGTCGAGAAATCGCGAACGATGGGCTTTTCACCGTAAGACTTGAAGACATGCTCCAGTTCGGCCACCAGCTTGCCGCTCTTGTCGCCGGAATCGAGTTGCAGATTGACCTTGCCCATCCGCTCGCGCCGGGCCTGACGTTCGGCCCGCAGCTGATCAAGCCGCTGGACGCGGAAAACGGCGCGCGTCCGCCGCGCTTCGACGCCCTTGCGAATCCAGATCTCTTCTTCCTTGAGCAGCTTGTCGGCTCGCGCATTGGCCAGTCCCTCTTCATGCAGCAGCGCCTCCTTGCGCAACTGGTATTCCTTGAAGCTGCCGGGAAAGCTGACCAGTTTGCCGCGATCGAGCTCGACAATTCGCGTGCACACGCGGTCGAGGAAGGAACGGTCGTGGGTGATGAAAAACAGCGTGACGCCGGATTCGATCAGCAGGTTTTCCAGCCATTCGATGGCCGCGATGTCGAGGTGGTTGGTCGGCTCGTCGAGCAACAGCACCTCGGGCGCAACTGCCAGGGCCTGGGCCAGCGCCAGGCGCTTCTTCTGGCCGCCGGACAGGCTGCCTACTTTGGCATCCGGGTCCAGCCCGAAACGCTCGATGACGCGCTCGGCCTGCGCCTCGTAGGCCCAGGCGCCGCGCGCCTCAAGCTCGTGCTGCAGTTCCGACATGCGGTTGAGCAGGGTGTCGTGGTCGGCATCCGGCTCACCCAACTGGTGCGAGATCTCGTGGTATTCCGCCAGCAGGGTCGCGTTTTCGCCCATGCCGGAAATAACCGCTTCGAAGACCGTCGATTCGGCGTCGAAAGGCGGTTCCTGCGGCACGTAGCCGACGCGAATGCCGGGCTGCGCCCATACTTCGCCATCGTCCAGCCGCCCGCGCCCGCTACCGGCTGCCATTGCGGCGAGCAAAGAGGATTTGCCGGTACCGTTACGACCGATCAGAGCCACCCTTTCACCCGGATCGAGCAGGAAATCGGCGTGATCGAGAAGCGGCACATGGCCGTAGGCAAGGCAGGCAGAGGAGAGTTTTAGGTAGGGCATTGGTCGCAATGAAAACGGCGCCCCGCAAGGCGCCGTGTTGGGAAGAAACGAATTTTAGCCGCTTGCCGGGCAATCAGGTGGTAAAGCGAGCCAACTGCGCCTGCAGATCGGCCGCCAGACGCTGCAGGTTCTGCGCCCGCTCGCTGTTGCGGACAGCGCGGCTGTTGCTGCCCTCGGCCGACTGGGCAATGTTTTCGACCAGGCGGGCAATCTCCTGGCTGGCCGAACTCTGCTCGCGCGTGCTGTCGGCAATTCCGTGCACCACTTCGACGGTCTGCTGCGCCCGCTGGTCGATGATTTCCAGCGAGTCGCCGGCCTGCCGGGCCATGCCAACGCTGCCGCTCATGTTAGTACTGACATCCTGCATGCGCTGGACGGCCCGCCCGGTCTCTTCCAGGATGGCATGGACGGTGGTGGAAATCTCCTGGGTCGACAGTGAAGTCCGCTCGGCCAGCTTGCGCACTTCATCGGCCACCACGGCAAAACCCCGTCCCTGTTCGCCGGCCCGGGCCGCCTCGATGGCAGCATTGAGCGCCAGCAGATTGGTCTGGTCGGCAATTTCCCGAATGACGCCAACGACACTGGAAATCTGTTTGGAACGCTCACCGAGCGACTGAATCAGTGCGGCCGACTCATTGATATCGCCTGCCACACGCTCCAGTTCGGTCATCGCGCGGTACACCACGTCACGCCCCGAACCAGTGACTTCCTTGGCATCCTCCGAAATCTGGGCCGCCTGGTTGGCATTGTCGGCGACATGCGTGATGCTGACCGACAATTCCTCGACCGAAGCCGCGATCCCCGAAGCCGAAACAGAAGCCTGCTCGGAAGCGGCCAGCGCCGAATTGGCGGCATCCTGCAACTCGCCGGCGGCGACGGCCACTTGCGAAGAAGAGGTGGAAACACCACGCACCAGATTGCGCATGCTTTCCGCCATCTGGTTGAACGCCGTGGCAATGGCGTGCACCTCATTACGGCTGCCTGGCTCGGCCCCCTGCACAACCGCACGCAAATCGCCCTGGCTGATGCGCTCCACTTCCTGAACCATCTGCCCCAGCGAACGCAGGCGGAAATTGACCAGCAGATAAACCAGCGTTGCCAGCGCCAGAGCAGCGACGATACTGATGACGATCACCAGGTTGCGCAAGGCACGGCTTTCTTCGAGATATTCGTCCAGCCAGCTGCCAGTTCCAACCGTCCACCCCCAGGCCACCGAGGTCGCGGCGTAGACGATCTTCTCGCGGGTCGCGCCGTTGGCATCAGCCATCGAATAACGGAACAGCCCGTCTTTCCGCTCCAGTACCTGACGCAGGATGGTTCGCGTTGCCTCAGGCAAATCGACCTGGCCGATTTGCTGCTGCTGGAACTTCGGGTGCATGACAAACTCGCCGATCCCCTTCTCGTCGGTAGGACGGACGATGTAAACGTAGCCGGTCTTGCCGGTGACGAGTTTGCCGAACTGATCGCGAATACGCTTCATCTCCTTATCGAGGGAGATACGCACCGAATAGGCCAGCCATGGCTTGCCATCCGCACTCTTCAGGAATTTGACAGTACTGAAGTTGTATTTACCGCCCCGGATCGCCAGACCCTGATAATCCTGGCCGGCCAGGAGCGCCTTGGCCACCGGATCACCGTCGGGCAGCGGCACACCGTTCATGGCCTTGCCATCCTTGTCCTTGAGCAGGGTCGCCAGGCGATAAACCTTGTTGTCGCGAACGATCAGAAAGGCGGTATCGCTGCCTGTCAGGTCACGAAAGGCCTTCAGCTGCCGCTCGTTGCCATTGAGGATTTCGTTCCCCAGCTTGACCGCCGGCAGGTCCACATCACCGGTCCTGACCATCCCGAGGCCAGGCTCGGGTTGCATGGCCAGGTATTTCAGGAAGAACTGCGATTCGTCATCGCCGCGCACCTTGACCGCTTCGAAGACCGAATCGAGCATGCTCGCCATCAGCCTGGCCTCATGCGCCAGATTCTCCTCGGCCACGGTGATCGCAGCACTGTCAGCCTTTTGCTGAACGATCAGGGACATCACCGAAAAGACGACGACCAGAGCCGCAATGGTCGCCAGAATAAGTTGCTGGGCGATAGGACGCTGCGCGAAACCACGGGCCATGGCATTTCTCCCCACTTTAGTTATATTAGCTTCGTGAAATCTATCACAACGCAGCCGCCGCCAGTACAATGCGGTCCTCCGGCGCGTCTCCATAGTTAAATGGATATAACGGCTCCCTCCTAAGGAGCAGTTCCTGGTTCGATTCCGGGTGGGGACGCCACCTCCTCCCTTGGCCTGTCGGCGAAGCGCCATGCGACCCAAAAGAAAAACCACACAGCACTCGGTTGATATCAGCGAAGAAGCTGGCGTGCGCTACCTGCACTTCGGCTCCGACTGGGTTCAGGGGGCCATGCGCATTGCCCGCCCGTGGTCGCTGGAACTGGCTTATACCCGCGAGATGATGGCCGGGCTCTTGCTCCGCCCCCAGGCGCACTGGCCACGCCAGGCGCTGCTGATCGGGCTCGGCGCCGGCTCGCTGGCCAAATTCATTTACCGCTATTTGCCGGAGTGCCGGATCACCATCGTCGAGATCAATCCGCAGGTAGAGTTCATTGCCCGGCAGTACTTCAAGCTGCCGGATGATCCGCGCCGACTGGATGTCACGATCGGTTGCGGCGCCGACTACATGCTGGGCGGCGACCGGCGCTTCGACCTGATTCTGATCGATGGCTACGATCCGGAAGGGCATGCCGGTGTGCTCGACACGGAACCGTTCTACCAGGCCTGCCGCAGCCGGCTGAGCGATGACGGTTTGTGCGGCATGAACCTGCTCGGCTGGAACAAGGGTTTCCAGGGAAGTGTCGAACGCATCCGCAACGCCTTCGATGGGCGAGTCGCGGTTTTCCCGTCGTGCGACAGCGGCAATACCATCGCCTTTGCCACTGGCGGCAATCCGGTCGATGTCTCGCTCGACGACATGCGCGCCAAGGCCACGCTACTGAAAAAAGCAACACGCCTCGACCTGTTGCCGACGATCAGCCGGATACAGTTCGCGTATCCCTTGCCAGACGGCCGTCTACGCATCTGATTGCGTGTATTTCTTGATTTTTCTGTTTTTTGCACTAAAAACAGATTGTCCCCCACCCATAACGATGACAAGGCGGATCGAAGAAAAATATTCAGCGGGCACCCATGCGATGACCCCTATTTTTCCAATCGAAGGAGGATCCGATGTTGTCGATACAAGATGTTTTGGACTATTGCGACCTTGATCGCGGTGAAATCGAGGCGATCGCCGAGCACGAGCACATTCCGATGACCATTGCCGCCGAGATGAGCGAGGCCTTGCTGTGTTCGCCCGAAGGTGTTTGCCAGTTGCATGTGATGTTTCTCGAAAACATGCAACACGCCATAGAGGCCGGGCATATCGAACACGTCAAGGAACTGGCAGCGGCTTACGAGCATCTGCAGCGTTCGCATCCCTTGCCAAGCTTGCACTGAGCGGCCGGCTGCGAAGCTGACGACCGGCCGACCGGACGAGTGGAGGCTAGCCAGGCGTTTGGCCTAGTTGTGCCGTCCTTGTCCGTAGCCGTTTTCGACGGCGTAGAGGGCAACCTGGACACGGCTGCTCATGTTCAGTTTCTTGAAAATATTCTGCACGTGAATCTTGACGGTGCTCTCAGCCAGATCGAGCTTGCGGGCGATTTCCTTGTTGCTTTCACCCAGTGCCAGTGAGGCCAGGATGTCACGCTCACGCGGCGAAAAACGATCCCGTTCGATAGCGGCCGTCTCGCTCCGTGGCGGATTGCGGACGCCCTGAATCAGTTTTGCCGTCATCTGCTGGGAAACAATCGATTCGCCTTGCGCTGCCCGCCGAATGGCATCGACCAGCGTATCGGTTTCGATATTTTTCAACAGGTAGCCGCTGGCGCCAGCGCGCAGAGCGTCCATCAGATCCTGGGCATCCTCGGACACGGTCAGCATCAGGACGCGGACATCCGGCATTTCCTCGGTGATCACCTTGACGGCTTCCAGCCCGGATACCCCCGGCATATGCAGGTCAAGCAGGGTCACATCGGGCTTCAACGAACGGACGCGCTTGATCCCCTCCAGTCCGTCGCCGGCCTCCCCCACCACTTCAAAATCCTCATTGCGCTGCAAGAGCGACTTGATGCCGCTGCGAAACAGCGTGTGATCATCGACGAGCAGAACCCGGATTTTTTCACTCATTTCAAATGGTCTCCCTAGTTTCTTTTGGCAGATTGAGAGTGACGCACGCCCCCTCGCCCGGTCTGGATGTTATCCGACATTCACCGCCAATGCGGTGCGCCCGTTCGCGCATGATCTTCAGACCGACATGGCGGTCCGACTGGCAATTCGGATCATTCTGCGGGTCGAAGCCGACGCCGTCGTCCTGGATGGTGATCTTGCTCTGCGCCATGTCCTGATTGAGAACCACCCGCACATGGCTTGCCTTGGCGTGCTTGCGGATATTGGACAGTGACTCCTGGACGATGTGCATGACCTGGATTTCGTCGGTCGGCGGCATCGGCACGATCGCCCCAACCCGGTCAAACACGGTCTTGATCCCGGTCTGTCCTTCGAATTTTTCCAGCGCGGCATTGATGGCCGAATCGAGGTCGGACTGATGCACCCGGGTACGAAAATGGACCAGCAGCTCGCGCACATCGTCGTAGCTTTCCTGCACACCCTCACGCAACTGGCCGGCGGTTTGCATGGCTTCCTCGGCCCGGCCCTTGCGCAGGGAGTCCTGCAGCAGTTGCACCTGGATATTGAGAAAAGCCAGGCCCTGGGCAATCGAATCGTGCAGTTCCTGCGCCAGCAGGTTGCGCTCTTCAGACACAGCGAGCTCCTTCTCGCGGGACTTCAGGCGCTGGTTCTCGATGGCGACGCCAAGGTGATGGCCCAGCGTTTCGAGCAGATGCATTTCCTGCTCCGACAAAGCCTGCGGCTGCCAGAAATAGAGGTTGTACACGCCCAGACGCTGCTTGTCGCACAGGATGCTGAAGGCCGTTGCCGTCGCGAAGCCTTCGCGAATGCAGGTCCGCAGGCGCATGGATTCGGGCGGATTGGCGGTCGCAAAGGCGGCCGGCCGGGAGCTCTGAAAAACGTCGCCGCACAGGCAATCGCCGCAATTGATTTGCCCTTCGTTGGAGACGAACTCGTCGGACAGACCATCATGGGTCATCAGATAAAGCTTCTCGGTCTGCGGCAGGTATAGGCGAACCGCCCCGGCATCAGCCCCCAGCGTCGTCTTGATGCGTTCGAGAAAGCCCTCGCACAAAGTCTCCAGGGGAGCCGGCTCGCTCAGGAAGGAGGTCATGCCGTACAGGATCCCCAACTCGCGATTCCGCTCGGCCAGCCGCCGGGTTTCGGCCTCGATGCGGTGCTCCAGCGTGCCATACGCCGTTTCCAGGTGCTCCGCCATCTGGTTGAAACCCGCCGCCAGACCGCCCAACTCATCGTCGCTGGTCACGGGCAAGCGTACCGTCAGATCGTTGCCGGTCATCCGTTGCATGCCGGCATGCAAGACACCGACGGGCCGAATGACCAGGCGGCTGAGATAGTGGATCAGGATCGCCGTGCCGAAGATGGCCAGCAGCACCAGCGCCGCCTGGACGCTGCGCAACAGGTTGGTGTCATCGGCGTAGCTGCGCTCCATGGCCAGCACCAGTTCGTTGATATTGCTGACAAAGGGTTCGAGTTCGCTGTCGAAGCCGTCGGCGACATTCTCCCTCTCGGCCCGGGTACCGGCCAGATAACGCATGACCAGCGGGCGCACCTTGCCCTGCCAGGCCTTGACGACGTCGGACAGGCGATCCTGCACCTCGTAGTTGCGCGGCGGCGAAAGGGGACGCAGCGGATCACCCAGCTGCAGGTCGCGCAGCACCTTGTCAAAATGCTTGAGCTCTTCTTCAATGACCGCGCCGACCGTTGGCTCCTGTGCTTTGGACTCCAGCCCGCGGGCCATCAGGTGGCCGATGCGGTAGCTCCGCATGCGCTGGCTGCCGGCATCGTTGATGGCCGCGGCGACGCCTTCCAGCTGCCAGGAAATGAGCAGGGTCAGGCCGATTGCCGAGGTCGCGACGAGAAAGAACACGACCAGCATGCCGATGATTTTCTGCGAGAGTTTGCCGGAGATGGCGAACATCCAGATCAATCCATGACGAAACCCTGAACCTTAGCCGGGCGCCCCGGAAATGCAAAGGACCTGCATCAAGAAAAATGCCCGCCAGATTGATCTGGCGGGCAAGAATCGCTGACAGAAGCACAGCGACGATGGAGACCATCAAATTTCGCTCAGGCCGCTATCTTTTCGACATGCGCCTGTTTTTCGTAAAGGAATTCGAGCACCGCGGCGCGGTAATCGATATAGGCCGGATCATGCGCCAGGGTCAGACGATCGCGCGGCCGTGGCAGATTGACCTGCAGCACCTCGCCGATGGTCGCGGCCGGGCCGTTGGTCATCATCACGATACGGTCCGAAAGCAGCACGGCCTCGTCGACATCGTGGGTCACCATAACCGTCGTCGCCTTGGTCGCCTCGCAGATTTTCATCAGCTCGTCCTGCAACTTGGCGCGGGTCAGCGCGTCAAGGGCGCCGAAGGGCTCATCCATCAGCAAGACCTTCGGCTGCATCGACAGGGCACGGGCGATGCCGACGCGCTGCTTCATGCCACCGGAGATTTCGTTGGGATACTTGGCGCTGGCGTGATCGAGACCGACCAGATTGATGGCGGCACCGGTACGCTCCTTCAGCCTGGCCTTGCTCTCTTTTTCGCCAAACACCCGTTCAACGGCGAGATAGACGTTCTCGAAGCAGGTCAGCCACGGCAGCAGACTGTGGTTCTGGAAAACCACGGCGCGTTCCGGGCCGGGGCCGGAGATTTCACGACCATCGCAGAGCAGCACGCCGGTGGTCGGCTTGGTCAGGCCGGCGATCAGGTTGAGCAGCGTCGATTTGCCGCAACCGGAGTGGCCGATCAGGGCGATGAACTCGCCTTGCTTGATGCTCAGGTCGATATCGCGCAGGGCGACGAACTTGCCCTTCTTGGTCTCGAAGGTCTGGCCGACACGCTCGATTTGTACGAATTTTTCCATGATGCTCTCCCGGATCAGGCGGATTCTTTGGTCAGCTTCTTGGCCAGCAGGATCAGCGCCTGCTCGAGAATCAGGCCGACGATGCCGATGACGAAGATGGCGATGATGATGTGCTCGACCTTCAGGTTGTTCCATTCATCCCACACCCAGAAACCGATGCCGACGCCGCCGGTGAGCATTTCAGCGGCGACGATGACCAGCCAGGCGGTACCGATCGACAGGCGGATGCCGGTCAGCATGTAGGGCAGCACGGCCGGGAAGAGGATCTTGGTGACGACTTTCCACTCCGACAGGGCCAGCACGCGAGCGACGTTGAGGTAATCCTGCGGCACGCGCTGGACGCCCTGGGCGGTATTCATGATCATCGGCCAGATCGAGCAGATGAAGATGGTGTAGGTCGCCGCCGGGTCGGCCTTCTTGAAGACAAGCAGGCCAATCGGCAGCCAGGCGAGCGGCGAAACCGGACGCAGCAGGCTGATGATCGGGTTGATCATCGCCGACAGGAAAGCCGAGCGGCCGAGGATGAAGCCGAGCGGAATGCCGACCAGCGCCGCAAAGCCGAAGCCGATGCCGACCCGTTGCAGCGAAGACAGCACGTTCCAGCCGATGCCCTGGTCGTTCGGGCCATTGCGGTAGAACGGGTCGGCGAACAGTGCCACCGCCGCATCCCAGGTCCGGGCCGGACCAGGAATGCTGCCGCCCTTGTGGGTGGCGACATACCAGATGCCGAGCAGGATCAACAAGCCGAGGACCGGCGGCATTACCGCTCGGCCCGCAGCAGCGAGTTTCTCGCCGATCGGCGTACCGATGGTGGCAGGAGCTACATTTTCCATTTTCTTTTCCTTGACCGGCTCGGCGGCGACTGCCACGACCGGTGTGCTGGTTGTGCTTTCCCGCAGGGGGACTTCCATCGGGGTTCGGTCGATAGGCCTTTTAGTACCGAACTCACCGTTCATCGTTATTGCGTTCATGGCTTTCTCCTCAAGCTACAGGCTGGAGCCAATCCTTGCCGGGGGTGAGACGAGACGCGAAGAGCGCGCGCTGGCAGTGCACCAGTACGGCAAGCGCGGTCGACAAAGTCTCGCCTTGCCCCCGGCGAGGATCAGGCTTTGATCTTGAAACCGTCGGCGTACTTGGCCGGGTCCTTGCCGTCCCAGAGCACACCGTCGATCAGCTTGTGGCTGCGCATCTCGCTCTTCGGCAGCGCAACACCCGCGGCGGTGGCGCCCTGCTTGTAGATGTCGATGCGATTGACCTGCCTGGCGACGGCCAGGTAATCCGGGTGGCTCTTCAGCAAACCCCAGCGCTTGTGCTGGGTCAGGAACCACATGCCGTCGGTCAGATACGGGAAATTGACTGCACCGTCGTTGAAGAACTTCATGCAGTTCTTGTCATCCCAGCTCTTGCCGAGGCCGTTCTGGTAGCGGCCGAGCATGCGGGCGACGATGACTTCGGTGTCGGTATTGACGTAGGACTTCTGGGCAATGGTCTCGGCCGTCTTCTGCTTGTTGGCAATCGAGGCATCGATCCACTTGCTGGCGTCGAGAATGGCTGCGACCACGGCACGCGCCGTGTTCGGGTTCTGCTTGACCCAATCGGCCGTGGTGCCAAGCACCTTCTCCGGATGATCGGTCCAGATATCCTGGGTTGTCGCGGCGGTGAAACCGATGTTGTCCATGATGGCGCGGTTGTTCCATGGCTCGCCAACGCAGAAACCATCCATGTTGCCGACGCGCATGTTGGCGACCATCTGCGGCGGCGGCACGGTGATCGTCTTGACGTCCTTGAGCGGGTTGATGCCCTGCGCGGCCAGCCAGTAGTACAGCCACATGGCGTGGGTGCCGGTCGGGAAGGTCTGGGCGAAGGTGTATTCGCGCTCCTTCTTGGCGACCAGGGCAGCCAGACTGCCCCCGTCAATGGCGCCCTTGTCCTTCAACTGGTTGGAAAGGGTGATCGCCTGGCCGTTGTTGTTCAGGCTCATCAGCACGTTCATGTCTTTCTTCGGACCACCAACGCCAAGCTGCACGCCGTAGACCAGGCCGTAGAGGACATGGGCGCAATCCAGCTCACCATTGACCAGCTTGTCGCGCACCGAAGCCCAGGAGGCCTCCTTGGTCGGAATGATCTTGATGCCGTACTTCTCATCGAATTTGTTGACCGCCGCCATCACCACGGAGGCGCAGTCGGTCAGCGGGATGAAGCCGATGCGGACTTCCTTTTTTTCGGGGGCGTCGGAACCAGCGGCCCAGGCACCGCTGCGAACGCCAGGGGGGACCATGGCCATCAGAGAGGCTCCCAATGCGGTTGAAACGAAATCGCGACGAGAAAGGGATGATTTGGCCGTTGTCGTGCCTTCCGGGGCCAGTTTCTTGTCTTCCATTGCTTGCTCCTTGATTGCTTGAATCGAAAAAACAAATGGGCGTCGCACCCAAACCGCCGGTGGCAGCTCGGATGGACGCCCTTGTCCTTGAATCGGCTTGCGCTCGACTCTCGCCCGGCCGCCATTGACCGTGCGTTTTGAATGGACTATTGCAATGGTCGTGCCAGGGGTAGTTATTTGGTACTAGTCCTAAATAACTACTTGATTTTCAAATACTTGGAGTTTGTTTTTTCCGGCCACCCGGGCCGGAATCGATGCACCGTTGCAGTGCAGCATGGCTTTTTATCGCACAGCTTTAGAGCAGCACCCGCGCCATGTCGATGACGTCGCGCGCCACTTTGGCCATCGACTGGCCGCGCTCCATCGCCAGCTTGCGCATGGCGTGATAGGCCGCATCCTCATCCAGACCACGGGCTTTCATCAGCACGCCCTTGGCCTTGTCGACCAGTTTGCGGTCGGTCAGCTTCTTCGAAATGTCATCGAGTTCGCGCCGCAGGGCCTGGGTATCTTCAAAACGCGCCCGCGCCACTTCGACAATCGGCTTGATCCGCTTGGAGTCGAGACCATCGACGATATAGGCTGAAACCCCCGCCTTGACGGCATCGCGTATGGTTTCCTGGCCATCCTCCTGGGTAAAGATCACCACCGGACGCGGCATGTCCTTGTTCATGGCCGCCAGATTTTCGAGGGTATCGCGGCTTGGACTATCGGTATCGATCAGGATGACGTCGGGCTGCAAGCGCTCGACTTCAGCCGTCAAATTTTCGGCGCCGGCCAGAATGGCAGCGACCTGATAGCCAGCCAGCGCCAGGCCGGCGCATATTTCGCCAGCGCGGGAACGGGATTCGTCAATGACAAGTACAGTAAGCATGGTTTCTATCTAGCAAGCTACAGGCCAGCCACCTCCAGCGCGGCCGTGGCCATGGCCTGAACCACCAGCTCATGCTCGCCGATGGCATTGCCCAGCGAAAACTCGACATTGGGGTATTTAGCCCGCAAGGCCTCCATCATCTCCGGCGTTTCCTTCTTCAAATGTCCGCCACGGGCGACGAACATCGGCATGACAACAATCTTGTCCGCCCCCTGGGCGATCAACTCGGCCGCCCGCTCCGGTAAGGTCGGTGCCATGAATTCGAGAAAGGCCAGTTCGACCGGTACGCTCGTCATGCGCTGACGAATGGCGGCCTGGACGCGGCGCATCGGGTTGGCCCATTCCGGGTCACGGGCGCCGTGGGCGAAGAGGATGAGGGCAGTGGTCATGGCTGATTTTCCGTTTCTATGTCAGGCGGCCAGGGGGCTCGCCGAGGAGGCGGCGACATCTTAACCGCAGGCCACCCATTAGACGTACAAAGCCAGAAAAAGCTCAGCGGGAACCATCGACTTGTTCGTGCACTCCTAGGTAGCTTGGGCTAGGATAAAGACATATGAATTGATGCTTGAAAAACGGACAACTCCGGGACAACCGATGCACGCATCATCTTCTTGGCTATTGCCTTTTTCGCGCTGGCTGCTCGTTCTTGCCTGCTGGCTGAGCCTGCCCTGCCCGGCAGCCCAGGCCTCTGTCATTGATGAATTCAGGACTGCCGGTCGAGTCCTGCATGTGGTCACCGATGACAACTACCCGCCCTACCTTTTCCGCAATTCGGCCGGCGAACCCGAGGGTTATCTGGTCGACTACTGGCAGCTCTGGGCAAGAAAAAACGGCATCAAGGTCCGCCTGACCGCCACCAACTGGGCCGAAGCCCAGCAGATGATCCATGATGGCCAGGCCGACGTCATCGACATGATTTTCCGCACGCCGCCGCGTGAGCCGCACTACGATTTCTCCGCTCCCTACGCCGACTTGCCGGTGGTCATCTACAGCCACGCCACGATCACCGGCATCAGCAGCGTGACAACGCTGCATGGCTTCCAGGTCGGGGTGCAGGCGGGCGATGCCTGTATCGACAAGCTGGCGGAAAAGGGCATCACCAATCTGCTCGTTTACCGAAATTATGCCGAGTTGATTGCGGCCGCGCAGAATGCCGAGATCAAGGTGTTCTGTCTTGATGAACAGCCGGCCAATTTCTATCTCTACAAGGCCAATGCCGAAAAGCTCTTCCTGAAAGCCTTCGAACTCTACAAGGGCCAGTTCCATCGGGCGGTCCGCAAAGGCAACCTCGATATGCTGCAAGTCATCGAACAGGGCATGCAGGCGATCAGCGCCGATGAAGCGGCTGCGCTGCGCAAGAAATGGGTTGGCACGCCGCTTGATTTCGGGGTCTACGGGCGCTATCTGGGCTGGGGTATCCTGGCTGCCGTGCTGCTCGGCGTTGTACTGCTGGCCTGGTGGAACCTGACGCTGCGCCGGCAGGTTGCCGCCAAGACCGAAACGCTGAAGCAGGCCCTGCAGGACTTGCAAGAGGCCCACCGAGTCACCCAAAAGGCACAGGAAAACCTGGCCGCCACGTTGCAGGCGATCCCCGACCTGCTCTTCGAACTGGATGCCGACGGCCGCTACATCGATGTCTTTGCCAACCAGGAGGCCCTGCTGGCCAGCCCGAAGGCTGAGCTGATCGGCAAGCGGGTCGATGAAATTCTGCCCGGCGACGCCGCCCCCACGGCCCGGGCGGCGATCGCCGGCGCCATCGAACATGGCAGCGATTACGGCCGGACGATCTGTCTGGAACTCGGCAACAAGCAGCACTGGTTCGAACTCTCGGCGACGCGCAAGGCTGCGGAGGCAGATGGCAGCTTCCACGTCATGGTGCTGTCGCGGGACATCACCCAGCGCTGGGAAGCCGAGCAGGCGCTGATCAAGGCCAAGGAAGAAGCGCTCCAGGCCGCGCGGGACAAGCATTTCCGCACTATTTTCGACGCCGCGCCGGTAGCGCTCTCCTTTGTCAGGGGCGATGAGATCACGCTGGTTAACCGGCGCTTCGTCGAACTCTTCGGCTATCGGGAAATCGACATTTCCAGTCTCGATGCCTGGTGGCTGAACGCCTACCCCGACCCGGTCTACCGCGAATCGGTCCAGAAAACCTGGCAATCCGCCCTCGAACGCGCCAGCCAGACCGGCGGCATGGTCGAAAGCCTCGAATACCGGGTGACCTGCAAGGATGGCCGCGAATTGACGCTACTCATCGGCGGCCAGATGCTCGATGGCGGCCTGATCTGCACGCTGACCGATATTTCACCGTTGAAAGCCGCTGAATCAGCGATGAAGCTCGCCAAGGAATTGGCCGACACAGCCAATGCCGCGAAAAGCACCTTCCTGGCCAACATGAGCCATGAAATCCGGACACCGATGAACGCCATACTCGGCTACGCCCATCTGCTCGGCAAAACGGCCTTGCAGCCGGAACAGTCCGAACGCCTGGAAAAAATCGAGGAGGCCGGCAAGCATCTGCTCTCCATCATCAACGACATCCTCGACATTTCGAAGATCGAGGCCGGCAAGCTGGTTCTTGAGCAAACCACCTTCCCGCTCAGCGCGATCATCGACCATGTCCGCTCGCTCGTTGCCGAAAGCGCCAAGGCCAAGGGCCTGTCGATCGACGTCGACTACGGTGAAGTGCCACCAATGCTGCATGGCGACCCGACCCGCCTGCGCCAGGCACTGCTCAATTTCGCCAGCAATGCCGTCAAATTTACCGAGCATGGCGGCATCATGCTGCGCACCCGGCTGCTCGAACGGCAAGGTGAGCATGTTCTCGTGCGCTTCGAGGTTCAGGATACCGGCATCGGCATTCCGGCCGACAGCTGTGAAGGACTGTTCCAGGCCTTCAAGCAGGTGGACGCCTCGACCACGCGCAAATACGGCGGTACCGGCCTCGGGCTGGCTATCACCCAGCGCCTCGCCGACCTGATGGGTGGCGAAACGGGGCTGGAGAGCGAGCCGGGCGTCGGCAGCACCTTCTGGCTGACGGCTCGCCTAAAGGTCGGCACGGCGACGATCAGTGAAGAATCGCCCGCCTTGTCAGCGCCGGAACGATCAATCCGGCACCATTACGCAGGCACCCGAATCCTGCTCGTCGAGGACGACCTGATGAATCAGGAAATCGCCTGCGAACTGCTCAGTGAAACCGGCCTGGACGTCGACATCGCCGAAAATGGGCGACAGGCCGTCGCCAAGGCTACCAGCACCAACTATGCGCTGATCCTGATGGACATGCAGATGCCCGAAATGGGCGGCGTGGAAGCCTGCACCATCATCCGCACCATACCGGATCGCGCGTGGACCCCGATTATCGCGATGACCGCCAACGCCTTCGACGAAGACCGCGAGCGCTGCATCAAGGCCGGCATGAGCGACTTCATTGCCAAACCGGTCGATCCGGACATCCTCTTCCAAACCCTGGCCAAATGGTTATCTTCTCCCAGGCATAGATAGACCAGACGGCAGCCTTTCATGCTTTGAGGTTTCCCCGCTGAAGCAAGGGAATCCACCGAAAAATCACCCCGACTTTTTTCGCCAGACCAGCAGGAGCAGGGTCAGCAGGCAAAAGACGGCCCCGGCATAAAAAGTGAAGGCTGCGCCGTAAACGTCCCAGAGCAAACCGGCGCAAACGCTGGCCAGCAGCATGGCGACACCGCTGATCAGATTGAAAAACCCGAAGGCGGTGCCGCGCAAATCGGCGGGCGCCGTGTCAGCGACCATCGTGGCCAGCAGGCCTTGCGTCATGCCGAGGTGGATGCCCCACAGGGCGACGCCGCCGAGCACGGCGGCCCAGTGTGCGCTACTGGCCAGCACAAGATCGGCGGCGATCAGCACCAGCAGGCCAATGACCAGCAGCCGGCTGTGGCTGACGCGATCCGACAGCTGGCCAAACGGATAGGCTGACAGCGAATAAACGATATTCATGGCGACCATGACCAGCGGAATCAGCGCCAGCGCCATGCCGCCCTGCTGGGCGCGCAGGACCAGGAAGGCTTCGCTGAAGCGGGCCAGCGTAAACAGCCCGCCCACCGCGACGACCCACCAGTACGGCGAACCGAGGCGCAGCAGATTGGCCCGGCTGATTGGATTGCGCCGCACGGTGGATGCCGGGCGATCCGGCTCGTGCACACCGAGGACCAGCACGGCCACGGCGAGCAGGCCGGGAATGACGGCGACCCAGAACACGGCCCGAAAATCGTTATCCCACAACAACATCAACCCGACGGCCAGCAGCGGCCCGACAAAGGCGCCGACGGTATCGAGCGACTGACGCAGGCCGAATGCCGCGCCACGCAGCTCAGGTGGCGCAATATCGGCGACCAGTGCATCGCGCGGCGCGCCGCGGATGCCCTTACCGAGGCGATCCGCCATGCGGGCGGCGAAGACGAGGCCAGTGCTCGAAGCCAGCGCGAACACCGGCTTGGTCAGCGCCCCCAGCGCATAGCCGAACACCGCCAGCCCCTTGCGCTTGCCGAGATAATCGCTGAGCGCCCCGGAAAACACCTTGACGATCAAGGCCGTCGCCTCGGCCAGCCCTTCGATGACACCAACCAGCAGCGCGCTGGCGCCCAGCGTGCCGACCATGAATAGCGGCAGCAGGCTGTGGATCATCTCGGAAGAAATGTCCATCAGCAGGCTGACGAAGCCGAGCATCCAGATGCCGCGTGGCATTGGGTTCGCGATCGGCGGGCGGTCCTTGGCGTCGCTCATGGCCGTTTGGGCTGGGTGGTGAGTGGGAAGCGCCAGCTTAAGCGATCCCCAACCCGGCGACCATCACTTCGATGCTGGCCAGGAATTCCGTTTGATCCCGGGATCAGCCACACCGGGCAGGCTGTCACTCCCGCATGCATATCGCGTATGCTTTCAACAGAATCGCAAGGTCCGGCGGCCCGCCGGACGCCGCATGTATCGCAAAGAACCTGACGCCACCATCTAGCCCGATGACGCATTCGCCACCTGTTCCTGCCCATAAGCTGACGACCGAGAACCTGAGCCACATCCCGGTCTGGCGCTACCTGCATGACGACGAATGCGAGGCGGGTATGGATGAGTCGTTCGTCACCCCCGCCGACGAAGCGCCGCCGATCGGGGTTTATGGCAGTTATGTCGTGGCCGCGACGTTCATGCTGCCCGGTGGCGATCTGTTGCCCGGGGCAGTGCAACTCGACCAGTTGGGTACAAAACGGCTGTTCACGCCAACTCTGATCCTCGCGGCCGGCAAATGCCTTGACCCGCTGGCGGCGGACATCGCCCCCCGCCTTTCGCGACTACGAAAAAAACCAAGCGGCGCCCCTGTTCGCTGGAGGCTCGACATCACCCTGCCCGGAGACAAAGCACCGGCATCCCGACGAATATCCAGATCCCGAGTGCTCCAGGCCCTCGGTCTGCTGGTGCAACTCGTGTCGCTGTTTTTCACGCCACGCCGCCGCTGAACACGGCCCCTTTTTTCCGAACGAGCTCCCGATCATGATGCGCAAGATTCACCGTATCGCCCTGGCAGCCAAGCTCAAGGCGATGCTCCCGGCGCTGGAACCCGCCTTCCTGCCCGCTAAGGCCGATGTCGCCAAGGCGCTCGACACGGAACGCCGCTTCACCTTCTGCGCCGACTATCCGTCCGGCCGGGCATTCCTGCTGTTCTATCCGGCGGCAACCGCTACCGACGATTACTTCACCGTCGAAGTGGCATGGATAGCCGCACCGTTCAGCCTCGAAGCACTGAACGCCAAGGCGCTGCAGATGGCCATCCTGAGCCCCTGGAAAGACTGTAGCCGGGAAGAAATGCTGCAACGGCCGAGTTGGCGATTGCGCCTTGAAGATCTCTGGACAGACGCCCCGCCGCAGCACCGTGGTTCGTTTCAATTCTCGACGGCCGCTTCACGTTACTGCGAGCAGATGTTCTCCCTGCACCAGTTGCCGACCCAGCAGGCCAGGGAAGAGCAGGCATTTACCCTGCTTCAGGACTGCGTGGTGGAGGAGAAGGCGCTGACGGAAGAACAGGCGACAGAAGAACTATTGCCGGCAATCAAACTTTGCCTGGACGCCCTGGTTTCAGCGGCCTTGCCCTGCTTCCATCAGGCAAGCGAATGGCAGCTGCCACAAGGCCGCTCATCCCGGCCGGCAAACGGCGCATGACAGACTGCCCTCCTGGCGGCCAATGACGCTTCGCAACAAGTTGCTCAGCAGCGCCCTCGCGGTAGCCACTGGCACGCTGCGACCTGATCCGGCATGCCCTTCACTGGAGAGCCCATAGCCGGCAGCGGCTAATGCAGCAAGATGAGCAACAGCACCAGATTGATGGCGAGCGAGATGGCGGCGACGCCTTTCCAGAACTGCAGCGGATTGCGCTGGGCCAGCGGCTGCCGGCTGGGGGCCGCAATGGGGCGTGTCGCACCACGCTCCAGGGCGAGCAGGAACTCCTCGGCCGTTTCGAAACGGTCCTTGGCCTCCCTGGCCACCGCCTTGAGCAGGATGTTCTCCAGCCAGCCGGGGATTTCCGGCCGCCAGCGCGTCGGTCGGGTCGGCTCGCCGAACTTGGGCGTCTGGAAAGGTTCGATTTCACCGTAGGGGTATTTGCGGGTCAGCAGATGGTAGAGCGTGACGCCGGCGGCGTAGAGGTCGTAGCCCGGCTGTGGCTCCGGGTTCTCGAACAGCTCCGGGGGCATGTACGAGGGCGTGCCGGCCTGGCCGATCGGATCACCCACCTTGCGTTCAGCCAGGCTGACGGCCACCCCCAGATCAAGGATGCGCAGCACGCCGTCCTGGCCGAGGTGGATATTGTCGGGTTTGATGTCGCGATGCACGATATCGAGCCGATGCAGGCTGGCAATGGCCTTGAGCAGCGCCACGCCATGGCGCACCACCTCACCGACCGGAAAATGCTGGTCGCCATCGAGACGGACTTGCAGGGTCGCCCCGGCATGCCAGGTCATCAGGTAATACAGGCAACTGCGCTGTTCGGCCGGCACGACCTGCGGAAAAAAGGGGGAAACGACACGGCGGGCGCGCCACTCCTCCATCAGCAGGGCTGCCGTCGCATCGGCATCACCCTCCATGCCGGGCTGCAGCGTCTTGAGGACCAACTGCTGGCCGTTGCGCGGATTGCTGACGCGATAGAGCAGGGTCTCCCGGGAATCATGCAGGATGTCCTCGACGACCAGCCCATCCAGTGCGTGGCCGGGCTTCATGCGGTGCGGCAAAGGCAGGCTGGCCGCCCCCTCCAGGCTATCGCGCAGATTGGCCGGCGGCAGGGCCAGCACATCGACGACCACCGCGCTGGCGTTATCGTGCCCGCCGTGGGCAATCGCCAGGCTGGTCAGCGCCGCTGCGGCGCCTTGCGGTTCCGGGTGATCGAGCAGCACCTCGGCGATCAGGGCATCCGGCAGCACGCCCCAGACACCATCAGAGACCAGCAGAAAACGGTCGTTGACGGCCAGTTCGCCATCAGCGAAATCCATCAGTACACGCGGATCGAGGCCGATCGCCCGCGACAGCACGTTGTTCAGCTCCGGGTGTTCCCAGGTATGGTCGACGGTCAGTTGATGCAGCCGCCCTTCCTGGAAACGATAGATGCGTGAATCGCCGATATGCGCCGTGTAGAAGCGCCGGCCGCGCAGGACGACGGCCGACAGCGTCGTCGCCATGCCCGCCAGTTCCGCGTTGCGGCTACCCTCGGCGATGACCCAGCGATTGAGCGCCGTCGACACCGTCTCGATGGCGCGCGGCACACTCCAGGTATCCGGCGTTGCGAAATAATCGGCGAGCAAGCCGCGCACCGTGTATTCCGCCGCCTCGCGCCCGCCCTTGTGGCCGCCGATCCCGTCGGCCACGGCCGCGATGATGCCCTTGTTTTCGAGATCCTGACCTTCCGGCGTCGCCACGCCGCAAAAGTCCTCGTTCCGCTCACGCGGGCCGGTCAGTGAAGCGTATCCGAGGGCAACTTGCAGAGGCATGGCGGTCAGGATTGAGGATTGAGATGTGAGGATCGAGCCGGCTGGCTACTGCTCGATCCTAGCAGCTAAGCGCTCGATCCTGCCCTTTAGATCTTGGCCGCCGTCAGGTGGCTGGCACCCCACGTCGTACGCCAGCGGGTCTTGACGCCGGTCAGGCCGATCAGCGCGAAGATGGCCAAACTGGCGAAGATCAGGAAACCAGCCTGGTAGCTGCCGGTCAGTTGCTTCGAATATCCGAGGCTGGAGGCCAGGTAGAAGCCACCGACGCCACCGGCCATGCCGACCAGACCGGTCATCACGCCGATTTCCTTGCGGAAGCGCTGCGGCACGAGCTGGAATACCGCGCCGTTACCCATACCCAGAGACAACATGGCGCCAACGAAGACGACCAGCGCCATCCAGGCTTCCGGCAGGCCAAAGCTGACGATGGACAGGAAAATGGCAGCAAAGATGTACATCACGGTCAGCGATTTGACGCCACCGATACGATCAGCCACGTTGCCGCCAATCGGGCGGACCAGCGAACCGGCGAAGACGCAACCAGCGGTGAAGAAGCCAGCCATCTTCGGATCGAGACCGTACTGGGTGTTGAAGTAGATGACCAGCGAAGAGGCCAGACCAACAAAGCCGCCGAAAGTCACCGAGTAGAAGAACATGAACCACCAGGCATCCTTGTCCTTGAGCACCTTCAGGTACTCGGCAAAGGTCTTCGGTGGCGGCGCATCAGGTGCATCCTTGGCCATGAAGATGAAGGCGATCAGCACGATGACCAGGGGGATCAGCACGACGCCGAAGACATTGACCCAGCCGAAGGCGGCCGCCAGACCCGGCGCGAACAAGGCAGCGAGCGCCGTGCCGGAGTTGCCGGCCCCGGCAATGCCCATCGCCGTGCCTTGGTGCTCGGCCGGATACCAGCGCGAAGCCAGCGGCAAGGCGGCGGCGAAAGAAGCGCCGGCGACACCGAGGAAGAGGCCGAGGACCAGCACTTCAGCGTAGGAATGCACGCCGATCTGCCAGGCATAGAGCATGGTCGCGATAACCACGACCTGCCCGATGATCGCTGCCTTCTTCGGCGACAGGCGATCAACCAGAATACCCATGATGATGCGCAGCAGCGCACCGGCCAGTACCGGGGTAGCGACCATCATGCCCTTCTCGGCATGCGACAGGCCGAGATCCTTGGCAATGCTGATGCCGAGCGGCCCGAGCAGCACCCAGACCATGAAGGCCAGATCGAAGTAAAGGAAGGCCGCGAGCAAAGTCGGCGTGTGGCCA
The DNA here is from genome assembly GCA_041909135.1 of Azonexus sp. Lineage (GTDB taxonomy): Bacteria > Pseudomonadota > Gammaproteobacteria > Burkholderiales > Rhodocyclaceae > Azonexus. Next base: position 140,420 of record JAYREA010000008.1, read on the forward strand.
GCTTGCAGGAATGATTTCTTGTCCATGATGAATGTTTTCCGGGTGGACCGCTGAAATGGTCGTTGAGGGGATTGCTTGTGTCAGCGCATGGCATCATCGCCATCAGCCCACCCTCGTTGGCGGAAAATCGCTGTGATGACCTAACTTCGCAAGCCCCGTGCCAGGACAATAAACCCCTGATTTACTGGGGTTATGGATAAGGCCTCACCGGAGAGCCGCACCAAAAGAGCGCATCCACCTCCATTGCGGTGCAGCATTTTGGAAACAAGGCCAGCGATGAGGTGTAATTGGAAATCAACTTTTATCGACATGGCACTCGTAATCAGCGCTTTCGCCAACATTCAGCATGAGGGCATATAAAGTATGCTGAATACCTAATCGGTATCACTAAGCCCAATTATTGCTAACCCCTTTTGCACCTTACGATTGATTTTATTGAGGCGGTCTCAAGAGTGAAGTGCAACACTCCTTGATTACCGAGAGCACAGAGCAATGAGGACTACCTACAACCATCTGGGCGCTGAAGAACGGGGCGCCATCATGGCGATGAAGCAGGGTGGCATGA
>JAYREA010000009.1:0-129822 GCA_041909135.1 Azonexus sp.
AGGCGAGATTATGAAGCAAACCCCTTCTCCCGTCAAGCGTTTCAGCAAAATTTCTTGCTTCGCCTGGCTCTTCCACCCCGCCGAAAAACCCCGGCGCCGCAGAAGAGGTGCGCATTATATAGACCCCTCTCACACCGTCAACTACTTTATGGGAAACAATCGCAACTTAAATCTGCGACTCAATAGAATCAACTGATTACGTCGTAGTGGACTTCAAGAATGTCTATTTCCCGAATGCCAACCGGGCTTTGAAACCGGATCGAGTCTCCTTCCCGAGACTTTATGAGCGCTCTAGCCAAGGGAGATATCCAACTAATGCGCCCTTTGGATATATCAGTCTCATCAACCCCAACGATCGTATAGGTGTTTGTAACGCCATTCATGTCAGCGATCGTTACAGTTGCACCGAAAAAGATCTGATCGTTATCCCCCTGACGCAAGGGATCAATTACTTCGGCGACATCCAGACGCTTGGTCAGGAAGCGGATGCGGCGATCGATTTCGCGCAATCGCCGCTTGCCATATATATAGTCACCATTCTCCGAACGATCACCATTGGATGCTGCCCACGAAACAATCTCAACCACATGCGGGCGCTCCCTTTTAACAAGGTGCTCGAGTTCGCTCTTTAAGCGATCGTGCCCGGCTGGTGTGATGTAGTTTCGTGTTCCCGCTGGAAGCTTTAGCGACGGCTCAAGTTCTTCATCGTCATCGCCTTCACCCTCCCGCATAAACGCTTTATTCATTAGTAGCCGATGCTGTAGTGCTCGACATCGATCCGGATCAGTTCCCGCCCAAGAAGGGCTGCCGTATATTTGGCAAATTGCTCAGCCCAGATTCGCTGATCGCGAAAACGGCTTTCCCCCGCATATTTCGCGACGCTCAGGATGCGATCTACCGCAAGAATTTTGCCGGTCGGCGTAGCTACATCGCACTCCAGAACCGTAAATTCATGGTCAAACCATTTGCGCGCTTCTTCAGACGCTGCCCCGGCGGGAAACTTGAATTCGAATTCTTTTTCTTTGCCGAACGAGACAATCACATGGTGCTGCATTTCTCTCTCCTCCGTTGATCTGTTCAAGGTATTCTAGCAAAACAACAGAGGCTGTCAGGAGTTGTAAATGTCACTTCACCCACTGAGCGGAGCAGAGATCGGCGATATCCGCGCCCAACTGCATGAACTGCAAGTTGAGCACCGCGACCTTGATCTGGTGATCACTCACCTGATCGAGAATCCACCTCCGGACGACTTGCTGATTCGGCGTCTTAAAAAACGCAAACTGTTATTGAAAGACCGCATTCTGCAACTGGAGGAAATGCTGGTTCCGGATATTCCTGCCTAGCGATCATCAGGAGAGGGGCGAAAGAAAATCCAGTAGGCGCCGCCGAGCAAGCCGGCAATTGCCAGTTCCCTGACAAATGGGAAGCGCCATACGAGTCCTGCCAGCATCGCCAGCAGGAACGTAGAAGCAATGGCCTTGGAGATCAGAGAATCAAGGTGCCGAGGTACCAGGCCAAAGCTGCCATTGCAGCACTGCACGGAATGGTCAGAATCCACGCCCAAACGATGCCACCAGCCACCCCCCAACGGACACGACGAGCGCCGCGCGTGGAACCGACCCCGGCAATAGCGCCGGTAATGGTATGGGTGGTGGAAACAGGAATACCAAAGGCAGTTGCCATAAACAGAGTAATTGCACCGCCGGTATTGGCGCTGAAGCCACGGGCCTGGTTGAGTTTGGTGATGCGGTTACCCATGGTCTTTACGATACGCCAACCGCCGAACATGGTGCCGAGACCCATCGCCGTGTAGCACGAGAGTACGATCCAGCCGGGAATGGCATCGGTGGTCTTGGACATACCTGCAGCGACCAGCAGCATCCAGATGATGCCGACGGTTTTCTGCGCATCATTGCCGCCGTGTCCAAGGCTATAGGCCGCAGCAGACAACAACTGAAAACGCCGGAAGTGTTTATCGACCTTGCGTGGCGCCATGTTTCGGCAGATCCACGAAATAGCCACCATCAAGGCACCACCGATCAGAAAGCCGAGAAGCGGCGCGACGAAGATGAAGGCGATGATCTTCAAAACACCGGCCGAGACCAAGCCCTCAAAGCCAGCTTTGGCCACGGCAGCGCCAACCAGACCGCCGACCAAGGCGTGCGAGGAAGACGACGGAATGCCGTAGTACCAGGTAATGATGTTCCAGACGATGGCGCCGATCAACGCACCGAAGATGATGTAATGATCGACGATTGACGGATCGATGGTGCCTTTACCGATGGTCAAGGCTACCTTGAGCGGAAACAGGAAATAGGCGAGAAAATTGAATGCCGCGGCCCAGATAACGGCCTGATGCGGCTTGAGAACCCGGGTTGAGACAATGGTGGCAATTGAATTAGCCGCATCGTGAAAACCGTTCATGAAATCGAACAGCAAGGCAACGATGACCAGGGTAATGACAACCCCGAGGCTGATATTAAGGGTGTCCATGCCGAGCTACCCGCTCAGGAGTTTTCGAGAACAATGGCTTCGATCGTGCCGGCCACGTCCTTGCAGCGATCGGTTACCGATTCGAGCAGTTCGTAGATTTCCTTGAGCTTGATAACCTCACGCGCATCCGGCTCTTCGCGGAAGACTTTTGACATGGCACCGCGCAATGAGCGATCCGCCTCGGACTCGAGCTCATCGATTTGATGGCAAAGCTTGAGAATGGCTGGCGCGTTATCCATGCTGTGCAACAACTTGACGACTGACTGCACGCAGACACAGCAGTTTTCGGTGACCACGGCCATGGCCTTGGCCTCCGGCGGAACCCGGCGGATATCGTAGAGAGAGATAGACTCGGCCACATCCTGCATGATGTCCAGAATGTCATCCATGCCATTGATCAGCTGATGAATTTCATCGCGATCAAACGGCGTAATGAAGGAGGTGTGCAGTTGCGACAGTGTGTCGTGGGTAATTGCATCCGCCTTGCGCTCAAGGCTATCAATTTCCTCGGCAAACTTGTCAGCCAGTTCCGGCTGATCGACGAGTGCTGCAATCAGGTTGGACAGCGCCTTCCCGCCTTCTGCGATCAACACGGCGTGCGAGTTGAAAAGATCGAAATACTTGCCTTCTTTGGGCATCAAACGACCGAACATGACAATCCTGTTAAGTTTTTGTTACAAGACTGAATTCTAGCACGTCGCACGATGGGGCTCACTCGAGGATCGCCAACGACGGAACCTCTTGCCGCTAAAATTGTCCGATGCGCGATTTCACATTCCCTCCCGATGCCTTTGGCGACCGCTTTGAACTTGACGCTTTGCCGCTGTCGCGCCCGCCGGCCGGCTACGCGGTACAGATGCTTGATACCGACCGGCTGCTGGATCGGCAATCCGGAGATTTTCTGCCGGTGAGATCGACCGCACTTCAAGCGCTGTTCGAAAGCTTTGACGCGGCTTACGAAGCAGCAAAAGTGTGGGTGGAAACACATGGCACCACCGCCGATGAACACCGTCTCGCCATCGTTCCGGCTGGTTACGATGCGATATTGGAGCGCCACATACTGATTTATGGCGTTCTTTGCGGACACCCCTGATTCATTGCCTGATTTCGGAGACTTCCCATGACAGCCTTCCAGAAAAACACGCTTGGCCGTAGTAACTTCGAAGTTCCCGAAGTTTGCCTCGGCACGATGACCTTCGGCGAACAGACCAGCGAGAACGATGCGCACGCCCAGCTCGACTTTGCGCTGGCCAACGGCATTAACTTCATCGACACCGCTGAGATGTATGCCGTCCCGCCACGCGCGGAGACCTGTGGCGCTTCGGAAACCATCGTTGGCCACTGGCTGAAACACCAAGCTCGCGACAAGGTTCTGATTGCCACCAAGGTGGCTGGCCCCAGCCGCAACCTGCACTGGATTCGCAGCGGTCCGCCGGCGATGGACAGCGCCAATATCCGTGCCGCCATCGAAGGTTCGCTGCAGCGCCTGCAAACGGACTACGTCGATCTCTACCAGTTGCATTGGCCCGAACGCAACCAACCGATGTTCGGACAATGGCAATTCGACCCGGACAAGGAACGCGACGGCACGCCCATCCGTGAACAACTTGAAGTTCTCGGCGAACTCGTTCGGGAGGGCAAGGTCCGCCATATCGGCGTCTCCAACGAACATCCCTGGGGAATCATGCAGTTCACTCGCCTGGCCGATGAATTGGGGCTGCCGCACATCGTGTCGACGCAAAATTCCTACAGCCTGCTGAACCGGACTTTTGAAACGGGGCTGGCCGAAGTCTGCCATCGCGAACGGGTTGGCCTGCTCGCCTACTCCCCCCTCGCTTTCGGACACCTGACCGGCAAATACCTGAACAGACCGGATGCCCCCGGCCGTCTGACCCAATGGCCGGCGTTCGGACAACGCTATACCAAACCCAACGTGATTCCTGCCGTCCGGGCTTACGCTGAACTGGCGCAAAAAAACGGACTGACACCGGTCCAACTGGCACTTGGTTTCACACGCTCGCGCTGGTTCGTTGCGAGCACCATCATCGGCACCTCTTCGCTCGAACAACTCGAGGAAACGTTACCCGCCACGCAGACGCCGCTGTCGCCAGAAATACTCGCCGAGATCGACGCCATCCACCTGCGCTACACCAATCCCGCACCATGAACGAATCGCTGTTCCCTCGCCTTGCCGAGGCGCTGGCCACGACCGACATCGCCGAGAAAATAGCGCTGACGGCGAAGATCGCTGCTGACTGGCAAGCCGGCAAGCTGGATTGGCGAGAGGATGTACCAGTCCAACTGACCTGCGGTCGCCCGGCCAAGCCGGATCTGGTAACGCACAAGGAGGTCTTGCAGCGCAGCCCGCAAACGCCGGAAGGACGCGCCCACCTGCTGCACGCCATCGTGCATATCGAATTCACGGCAATCAACCTCGCCCTCGATCACGCTGCCCGCTTCCGCAATATGCCTGAACAGTACTATGGAGACTGGATCGGTGTCGCTGCCGAAGAAGCCGAGCACTTTCAGCTATTACGAGAGCGCCTTTTGTCACTGAGCCATGACTACGGCGACTTCCCCGCCCACGCCGGTCTCTGGGAAATGGCCGAAAAGACTGAAAATGACGTCCTGGCCCGCATGGCCTTGGTTCCTCGCCTGCTCGAAGCGCGCGGCCTTGATGCCACGCCGCCTATCCAAAAAAAGCTGGAAGCTGCAGGCGATCATCAAAGTGCCCGCGCACTGGACATCATCCTGCGTGACGAAATCGGTCATGTCGGACTGGGCGACCGCTGGTTTCGCTACCTTTGTACCGAACGCAACCTGATGCCAGAAAGTACGTACCGCGACCTGCTTACCCACTTCAAAGCCCCGTGGCCACAAGCCCCAATGAATGAATCTGCTCGCCTTCAAGCTGGCTTCAGCCAGGATGAACTGGCGGGATTGGCAAAAAAAAGGTAGAATAATCAACTCAATGCGTTGATGCATCGCCCGCAGTAACTCCGAGCAGCCCCCGGTTTTGAAGGTTCTTGTGCAGGATTCACCCCATTGATTCGTTCCCCGGCATGGCTGCGTCGGGGTCACCCAGGCCGCCCGACCCTCGGGCCAATCCGTCGCCAGTTATAACAACGTCAAGGGCGGCGAGGAAAGGAAACAGCATCTATGTCGACCTCCGTCGAAAGCTTTGCCGATCTCGGCTTAAGCGAAACGCTTCTGCAAACCCTTACCCAAATCGGCTACGAAACCCCGTCGCCGATCCAGGCCCAATGTATCCCTGTTCTGCTCGAAGGTCATGACCTGATCGGCATGGCGCAGACCGGCACCGGCAAAACCGCCGCTTTCGCGCTGCCGCTGATGGAACAGATCGACGTCAAGCTGACCAAGCCGCAAGCCCTGATCCTGACGCCGACGCGCGAACTGGCCATCCAGGTTGCCGAAGCGCTGCAAAGCTACGCCAAGAACCTGCCCGGCTTCCACGTACTGCCGATCTACGGTGGCCAGAGCTACACCATTCAGCTCAAACAGCTGTCGCGTGGCGCCCACATCATTGTCGGCACCCCGGGTCGCGTCATGGACCACCTCGAGCGCAAGACGCTCAACCTCGACCACCTGAAGACCATGGTGCTCGACGAAGCCGACGAAATGCTGCGCATGGGCTTCATCGACGACGTCGAGTGGATTCTCGAACGTACCCCGGAAAAGCACCAGACTGCGCTGTTCTCGGCCACCATGCCGGAGCAGATTCGCCGCGTTGCCCAGAAGTACCTGGTCGATCCGCGCGAAATCAAGATCAAGTCGGCCACCGCGACCGTCGCTGCTATCCGTCAGGTTTACTGGCAGGTTTCCGGCATGCACAAGCTGGATGCGCTGACCCGTATTCTTGAGGTCGAAGAAAACTTTGACGCCGCGATCATCTTTGTCCGCACCAAGACCGCCACGGTCGAACTGGCCGACAAGCTGAACGCCCGCGGTTACGCCGCTGCCGCCCTGAACGGCGACCTCAATCAGCAGATGCGTGAACGCGTCATCGAGCAGTTGAAGTCCGGCGCGCTGGACATCGTTATCGCCACCGACGTTGCCGCCCGCGGCATCGACGTGCCGCGTGTCAGCCACGTGGTGAACTACGACATTCCGTATGACACCGAAGCCTATGTGCACCGCATTGGCCGCACCGGCCGCGCTGGCCGCGCCGGCAACGCCATCCTGTTCGTCGCACCGCGTGAAATTCGCATGCTGCGCACCATCGAGCGCGCCACCCGTTCGCCGATTGCCCCGCTGACCCTGCCAAGCCGCGCCGATGTGACCAACAAGCGCGTTGCAGACTTCAAGGGCAAGGTTGTCGAAGTGCTCAACGCCGAAGGCCTGGATTTCTTCGCCAATATCGTCTCGCAAATTGCTGAAGAGCAAAATGTCAGTGCCGAGGAAGTCGCTGCTGCGCTGGCCATGATGGCTCAGGAAGGCAAGCCGCTGCAGATCGCCGGTGAAGATCCGCGTCCGGCCCCGGCTCCCCGTCCGGGCAGCTTTGGCGAGAGCGATCGCAAGCCGCGTTTTGAAGAGCGTGGTGATCGTCCGCGCTTCGAGGATCGTGGCGAACGGCCGCGTCGCGAAGACCGCCCGGCCCGTTCGGCGCCGGCTGGCGACATGGTGCGCTACCGCATCGACGTGGGTCGTGATCATGGCGCCGAAGTGCGCGACATCGTTGGCGCCATCGCCAACGAAGCCGGCATCGAGAGCCGCTTTATCGGCCGCATTGGTCTTTACGATGAATCCAGCACTGTCGAACTGCCGGCCGGCATGCCAGCCGAAGCATCGAATGCGCTGAAGCGCACCCGCATTCGCGGTGTGCCGATCAATCTGCGTCAGGATGAAGGTCGTCCGGACGGTGCTGCTGGCGGCGAACGCAAGTTCAGCGGCGAGCGCAAGTTTGGCGGCGGCGATCGCAAGCCCGAGGGTGATCGCGGCGGCTTCAAGAAAAAGAAGTTCGGCGACCGCTAACCCAGCGTAAGCCCCAGAAAAAGCCACGGCAAGTCCGTGGCTTTTTTGTGCCATTTTCATTATTGAGAATTATTCTTGTTTACATCCAGGGAAAAATCTTTAAGATAGGAATCATTCTCAATAAAACAGACACTCCCATGCACTCGCTACTGGCCCATGTTTCGATTGCCGCCCTGCTGCTCGGTTGGGCGCTCTTTACCTTGACGCCCATCTGATCCGGAGGAAATCCATGCCATCAAGCCATCTTTGGGCCGGCGCACTGAGCCTGCTGCTGATCCATGAAGAAACCGGCTGCGCTCATTCGGCCTTGAACGCGGCGCGACTGCTCGAGCAGCTGATTGAATGCGAAGACCTCGACGACGATACCCGCCGCCTCTGCGAGCGTGCCAGCAGCCGTCTGACTCGACAGGAGCCTCGCCATGCTTGCCCCGCTTAAAGACCGGAGCATCCTTGAACGCGATAACGCCGATCAGCCGAGCAAAAGTGAATTGCTGGCCGAAAATACCGCCCTGAAACTGCGTTTGCGCCAGGTTCGGCAATTCCAGAAAAGAACGGCGACGGCGAATACCTGCCGGATTGTCGCCCTGACCAACGAGAATTTCCGGCTGACCGAACTCAACCGGCAACGGCAACAACGTATCGATGAGCTGGAATCCGGGCAGGTGATCATCGGCCTAGGCCAGCAGTTGATGGCATTGCAGCAGAAGAACGACGAACTTATCGAGGCGGTGCAACGTATCTGGTTTCTCGACCGCACGCTGGACGCCGCCCACCAGGAATGTGAACGCCTGGCCCGGGAACGCGATAACGCGCTGGCCTGCCTTCAATCACGCGCCGACAGCCTGGTGAGCTGATTCCTCAACCCGCCAGCCAACCGGGTTTCCGGCCAGCCAGCCTCCGATTTCCCCTGGAGCCCGAACATGCCCGAAATACCTTTCCACGTCGCCGGCGGATCGTTTGCCAACCGTCGCGCCGAAGCACTAGAAGCGCATCACGCCCCACCCGCTCCGGCATTCAGCCAAATGGCCAAGACACTGGGTTCACGCCGCCGCAAGTTGTGGGAAATACCCCACAAATTTCATTGCCCGGTCATTGGCAGCTGTTTTCAGGCCAGCGAACTGCGCACGCTAATGAACAAGCTGATGCACCTGCCGCGCGACACCAGTGATTTCGTATTGCACACGACAGCCGTTGGCACCTGCGAAACACGTAGTCGCCTCGCTGAAGCACTGCACAAGACGCTGGAAAAGCGTTTTCACCTGACCATCAAACACTACACCCTCGCCAAATCCGCCGAAGAAGTGCGCACACTCTGGCATCAAGCCGTGCAAAACGGTGCCGAGATTCCCGCTGCGCTGTGGGCGGCGTGGACGCATCCGGCCTGTGACACGCTACTGGAACAGGAAATCTACGGCGACATCCACATGATTCAGCACCAGGTGGGTAGCGGTACACGAACCGATCTCAAGACGCTGAAAGCAGTTCGCGAAGAAAATGCCGAGTTGCGGCAACTCATCGAAAAGGCACGCCAGGAAGCCGAAGCAGCGCGCCATGAGAAAGCACAGGAAACCCGTCTGCTGGGCGAACGAATTGTCGAACTGCGGGCCGAGCAAAGCGGCCGCGATGCTTGTATCGCCAATCTTTCAGCCCAACTCGGCGCCTTGCGCGACAGCCTGCCCAAGCTCAAGGAACGCCAGGCGCTGGCCCGCCGTGCCGATGATGCGGAAGCGCGAGCCATGGCACTGACTGCCCAGTGCCGCACCCAGCAACTTGAAATGGAGCGCCTGCGAACCAGACTTGAAAATATTGGCCTGCAGAGCGAATCGCCGCGCCAGCCTGTTTCCGCCAGCAGCTTGCCTGACAACCCGGCACTCGCGGTTGGCGGCGACCGGTTGGACGGAAAATGCGTGCTTTGTGTCGGTGGCCGCACCGGTGCCGTCGACGCGTATCGCGATACGGTGGAACGGCATGGCGGTCGTTTTCTGCATCACGATGGTGGTCTTGAGGAAAGCCTGCATCGGATCGATGGCGTACTGGCAGCGGCGGATCTGGTCATCTGCCAGACCGGATGCATCAGCCACAACGCTTATTGGCGGGTCAAGGAGCAATGCAAGCGCACCGGCAAACCTTGCGTTTATGTCCGCGGCAGTGGCGTCTCGGCCTTTGGTCGGGCGCTGGGCAATTTTGGTACACCAGCAGGCGCCGATGGCTTGATGGCTGAAAGCATTGTTGACAATAATTCTCATTAACGAAATAATACGAACCATTCTCGTTTGCGTTAGTCTTTCATGAACAACCTGCCCAACCAGCCCAGTCAAAATCCGCTCCCTGCCCTTGGCAACGAGCGACCGCGCGTCAATAGCAGTGACTTGCTGCAAGGCACTTTGGCCGTGGAGATCGAACATGCCGGCCAGCGTTACCTGCTGCGCGTCACTCGCGAAAACAAGCTGATCCTGACCAAATAATTTTCCCTCCGTTGTAAATCTCTCGTTCCCATAGCCAGCGAGCCTCATGCCAGCAAGCCAAGGGTTTTTTGCCGCACCGGGTGGAACGAAGCCGAACCAAGATCATTTATGAGCTACGTCCTTTCCCGCCCCTCTTCAGCCCAGCGCAGCGGCCTGCTTGGTATCGTGATCGGCGCTCATGTCGCAGTTTTCCTGCTCATCATGGCAGCCAAGACGGTCATGCCACAGATCATGGAAATGCCATTGGTGGTCGATCTGCTGGAAGCGCCTCCGGTCATCCAGAAGCAACCGGAAGCGAAACCGCTGCCTGTCGCCAAGCCGCAACCGATCCGCCAACCCACGCCCAAGACGCCGGCGCCGGTCATTGAAGCGACGCAAAGCAATGTGCCCGCCCCCTCGGCGCCAGTGGCGTCGCCCCCCGACATCAAGCCGGCCCCGCCTGCTGCGCCGGCTGCCGAGCCCGTCAGCCAGGCCCGTTTCGATGCTGATTACCTGCGTAACCCCGCCCCCGCCTATCCGCCGTTATCGCGCCGCATGGGAGAGGAAGGCAAGGTCATCCTGCGCGTTTCGGTAAGCCCGCAAGGCAGTGCCGACAGTGTTGAGATCAAGACCTCTTCCGGGAGCCAGCGCCTCGACGACTCGGCGCAGAAAACCGTACGCAACTGGAAATTCATCCCGGCCAAGCGCGGCGACAGCGCAGTTCAGAGCTGGGTACTGGTGCCCATCATTTTCAAATTGGAGCAATAACACATGCAGGAAACAGCACAAAACGCCTTCGGCTTCGCCCATTTGTGGGCCAGCGGCGACCTGGTCTCCCATACCGTTGCCTACATCCTGGCCGCGATGTCGATTACCAGTTGGTACCTGATTCTTGCCAAGGCCTGGGACTGGTATCGCGCCCGCCGCGCCGCCAAGGCGATGGCCGCCTTCTGGGCCGCCAGCAGTGTCAGCGAAGGCATCGAGCAACTGCGCCAGGCAGGCGAAGACAGCCCGTATGCCCAACTGGCTACTCAGGCGAACTGCTGCAACCATGATTGCGAAGCGGTCACCGGCCGACTGGCCTCCCGTTTCGACCCGGCCGAGCAAATGGAGCGTGCCCTGCGCCAGCAGCTTTCCACCACCCAGGCCCGGATGGAAAACGGCCTGACCCTGCTCGCCACGACCGGTGCAACCTCACCGTTCATCGGCTTGTTCGGCACCGTCTGGGGCATCTATCACGCCCTGGTCGCCATCGGCATTTCCGGCCAGGCGGCGCTGGAAAAGATTGCCGGTCCGGTCGGCGAAGCACTGATCATGACTGCCGCCGGCCTGGCCGTCGCGCTGCCCGCCGTTTTTGCCTACAACGCCTTCGCCCGCGCCAACCGGGTCATCCTGGCCGACCTCGACGCCTTCGCCCACGACCTGCACGCCTTCTTTACCGTCGGCAAGCCGTTCGCCGCCAACAGCGCCCAGATCCACCCGATGCGGGCCCGCGCTGCCACGGAGGCGGCATAACATGGCGATGGGCAGCTTCAGTTCGCAAAATCACCAGATGCCGACCGCCGAAATCAACATGACGCCGCTGGTAGACGTGATGTTGGTGCTGCTGATCATCTTCATGATTACCGCCCCGCTGATGACGCACTCGGTCAAGGTCGATCTGCCGCGCGCCTCGAGCACGCCGACGCCGGAAAAGCCGATGACGCTGCAAGTCGCGATCAATGCCGACAATGCCGTTTATGTCGGTTCGCAAGCGGTCGACCGCAACAGCCTGGAAGCCAAGTTCAGCGAAGCGGTGGCCCAGGATGCCAATGTCGAGATGCACTTGAAAGCCGACCGTGCCACCCGCTATGAAGCGGTTGCCGAAACGATGAGTGCCGCGCGCCGCGCCGGGTTGACCAAGATTGGTTTCGTCACCCAGCCAGGAAACGACAAGCCTTAAACCCTTCTTTCTTAATCCACTTTTAACCATCCTCAAGCCAGCCAGCCCAACGCCAGCCAGCTATTCCGGATAGCCCACCGCGTTGTGGTCAGCGAGCCAGAGACTTTCAGGAGTCAATGCAATGTTGTCCACCAAAAAACTAATCTCCGCTCTGGCCCTTTCAGCAGCCCTGGCCGCCCCGGCCCTGGCACTCGAATATCCGATCGGCGTGCCGCAGCAGCGCGCCGGCATGGAAATCGCCGCCGTCTATCTGCAACCGGTTGAAATGGAACCGGAAGGCCATATGCGCAAGGCTTCGGAATCCGATATTCACATCGAAGCCGATATCCACGCCCTGGCCAACAATCCAAACGGCTTCGAGGAAGGCGCCTGGATTCCCTACCTCGTCGTCAAGTTTGAAGTTTCCAAGATCGGTGGCGATTACAAGGTCGCCGGCGATTTCATGCCCATGGTCGCCAACGATGGCCCGCACTACGGTGACAACATCAAGCTGGCCGGCCCGGGCAAGTACAAGGTGAAGTACACCGTGCTGCCGCCGTCAGCCAACCCGCACGCCCATTTCGGCCGCCATACCGACCGCGCCACCGGCGTTCGCCCGTGGTTCAAGCCGATTGAAGTCGAATACGAATTCACCTACGTCGGCATCGGCAAAAAAGGCGGTTACTGATCATGCAACTCGCCAAACTGACCGCTGCGCTCGTCGCGGCGGGGTTGGCCATGCCTGTGCTGGCCGCCCCCGACGCCGCGACGCTGCAAAAACTGATCGAGCGCATGGAAAAGCTCGAAGCGCGCAACACCGAACTGGAAAAGGAAGTGAAGGCGCTCAAGGGCGAGAGTGACAAGGTGGCCCAAGGCCTCGAAAGCCCGCGCCTGTCCGAAGACGAGCCCGAACTCACCGTTCGCCTGAAAGCCGTCGAAAAAGACGCGCTGAACATGAAAAAGGCTGCCAAGATCGCCGAAGGCCTCGAAGGCATCAAGGTCGGCGCGTCTCTGGCCACGGTGGTGCAGAAGGCTAGCGGCTTGCCGGAGGGCGTCGATGGCGGCAGCAGCCAACTCAACTATCGGGCCGACGTCTCGGTTGAACTGCCCCTGAAGCCGGTCGGTGACATTGACCACAAGCTGTTCGCCCATCTGCGCATGGGCCAGGGTCTCGGCCTGAACGCTTCGTTGTCGCGTCTCGGCCACTTCGCCAGTGCGCCGAACGCCCTCGCCTTCCGCGCCTCCGGCAGCAGCCCCGACGACTCGGTGACCATTCTCGGCCAGGCCTGGTACCAGGCGGCAATTCCCTTGCCCTTCCTCGGTTTCAAGCCGTACTCGCGGGAAACGCTGGAAATCACCTTCGGCAAGATGGACATCTTCGGCTTCTTCGACCAGAACGCCGCCGCCGGCGACGAGGCCAAGCAGTTCCTCAATTCCGTGTTCGTCCATAACCCGCTGCTCGATGCAGCCGGCGAGGTCGGCGTCGATGCCAACGGCTTCCAGCCCGGTTTCGTGGCTTCCTACCTGAACTACACCAACAAGATGGAGCCGTGGCGCCTGTCCATCGGCGTCTTTGGTGCTGGCGAGCGCGGTGCCAACTACCAGCGCAGCCTGTCGTCGCCGTTGCTGATGGCCCAGGCCGAAAAGCAGCTCAAACTGTTTGGCGGCCTGACCGGCAATTACCGGCTCTATGGCTGGAACCGCAGCCAGGGGGTCGATTACGACGATACGCTGGCCAAGCATACCGGCATCGGCGCTTCGATCGATCAGCGCATCGGCGATGGCGTCAAGGTGTTTGCCCGCTACGGCAAGCTGATCAAGGGCGAACTGCCGTTCAATCAGGCGGCTACGGTCGGTGCCGAGTTCTCGGGCAGCTACTGGAATCGTGGGGCAGACAGCCTCGGTATTGCCGCCGCCTGGCTGCAATCCGGCAAGGGCTACCGCACCAGCCCGCAGACGACCTGGCTCGACGAGGCGCAAACGCAGATGGCCTACGCTTTCACGCCGCAAGGCGCCGAGAAGGTCACGGAAATTTATTACCGTTACCGCCTGTCGCCGCAGTTCGAGTTGTCGCCTGACTTCCAGTACGTCACCAATGGCGGCGGCAACAGCGATGCCAAGTCGGTCAAGGTCTTCGCCCTGCGCGCCAACATCGCCTACTAAGGAAATTGTATGAAACACGCTCTCTATTCCGCAGTTTTTGGTCTTTTTTTGGCGTCGACCGCAGCATTGGCCGACGACATGCCGACTTTCAAGTTGTTGATGAAAGAAGGCCGGCTCTACCCGGAAACGCTGGAGGTGCCGGCCGGTACCCGTTTCCGGCTGGAGGTGAAGAACGAAGGGCCGGGGGCTGCGGAATTCGAGAGCCTGGAATTGAAGAAGGAACTGGTGCTCGCCCCCGGCGTCACCCGCAGCCTGGTGTTTTTCCCGATGAAGCCCGGCAGCTACAAGTTTTTTGACGATTTCCACCCCGAAACCGGGCAAGGCAAGATCGTCGCCAAATAGTGGTTGGTTGCTAGTCGCTGGTCACTAGCAACAACTACCCCGCAAATAACGAACAACTATGGCTAACAACTAAAATGGGTAACGCATTTTTCGTCGTCTGGCGCGAGAGCCTCGAAGCCTTCCTGATCGCCGGCATCCTCTACGCCTGGCTCAAGGCCAATGACGATAGCGGCAACGGCAAGCGCGCCCTGTTTCTCGGGCTGGCGAGCGGCGTCGGGCTGGCCCTGCTCCTCGGCTGGGCGCTGCTCAGCGTGCAGGACGGGCTGAGCGGCGACACGCTGGAAATCTTCCAGACCGCCACACTGTTCGTCGCCGCCGGCCTGATTACCCAGATGGTGTTGTGGATGAAGAAAAATGGCCGGCAGATGAAGGCCATGCTGCACGCCGAACTGAGCAGCGCGGCCGAACGCTCCGGCCATCTTGGCGTGGCGGTGGTGGCCGCGCTGGCTGTGGCCCGCGAAGGGGCCGAAACGGTCATCTTCCTCTACGGCCTGGCCCAGGGCGGCGAAATGCAGGCACTGGCCTTTGGCAGCGTCTTCGGCCTGGCCGCCGCCGGGCTCACCGCCTGGCTGGCGGCACGCAGCCTGGCCAAACTCAACATTGCCCTGCTGCTCCGCCTGTCGTCCATCCTGCTGCTCGTCCTCGCCTCGGCCCTGCTCCTTTCCGGCATCGACCGGCTGATCGGCGCCGGCTGGCTGCCGCCGCTGCTCGACCCGGTCTGGGATACCTCGATGCTGCTCGACGACACCACCAAGGGCGGCAAGATTCTTGCCGATTTCACCGGCTACCGCGCCCGCCCGGCCCTCAGCGGTCTGCTCGTCTGGGCTAGTTACTGGGGTTTGGTCATCTTCGCTCAACGGAGAATCGCTCGTGGCTGAACAGGTCATCCAGTTCTACGCCAAGGCCGAGACTGGCCGCGTTGCCCGCATTGGCCTGTTTCTGCGCAAGAATCGCCGCCTGATCATCAGCATCCAGTGGCTGATCGTCATCCTCTACGCCGCGATGGTCATCATCCCGGCGTTTTTGCCTTTACCGGCTGAAGACGCACATATCTACGACAACCTGCGCCTGTTCGCCCAATTCTGCTTCTGGGGCCTGTGGTGGCCGGGCGTCATGATCGCCACGGTGACCATGGGCCGCGTCTGGTGCGGCCTGTTCTGTCCGGAAGGCGCCGTCTCCGAATGGGTCAGCCAGTACGGCCGGGGCAAGGCGCTGCCGCGCTGGCTCAAGTGGACCGGCTGGCCTTTTGTCGCCTTCGTGATGACCACCGTTTACGGTCAGCTGGTCAGCGTTTACGAATACCCGCAAGCGGCGTTGCTGGTCCTCGGCGGCTCGACCATTGCCGCCGTCGTCATCGGCCTGCTCTACGGCCGCGAAAAGCGCATCTGGTGCCGCTACCTGTGCCCGGCCTCCGGCGTCTTCGCCGTGCTCGCCAAGATCGCCCCGCTGCATTACAAGGTCGACCGCGCTGCCTGGGACCGCCACGAAGGCGATTTCGAACCGGTCAACTGCGCCCCGCTGCTCGACGTCCGCCGCATGACCAGCGCCTCCGAATGCCACAGCTGCGGCCGCTGCGCCGGCCAGCGCGATGCCGTCACCTATGCCGCCCGCTCGCCATTCAGCGAAATCCTCGATTTCAACAACGTGGCCAAAACGCCCGATGCGCTGACGCTGGTCTACGGCGTCCTCGGCGTCGCCACCGCCGCCTTCCAATGGACGCTCAGCCCCTGGTTGCTCAAGGCCAAGCTGGCCGCCGCCGAATGGCTGGTCGACCACGACCACTTCGCCCTGCTCGACAACGATGTGCCCTGGTGGCTGCTCACCCACTACCCGGAAGCCAGCGACCTCTTCACCTGGCTCGACGGCGCGCTGATCCTCGCCTACCTGCTCGGCGGCGGCTTCCTGCTCGGCAGCCTGCTGCTCATCGGCCCGGCCCTCGCCGCCAAGTTGCTCAAGACCGAACACCTGACCTGGCAACGCTTCGCCCTCTCCCTGACCCCACTGGCCGCCGCCAGTGTCATCCTCGGCCTCTCGATGCTCACCGTTACTCATCTGAAAGCCGAACACCTGTGGCTCGGCTGGCTACCGTACTTCCGCATCGGATTGCTGACCGCCGGCTGCCTCGGCAGTCTGTGGCTAGCTTTCCAGCTTGTTTTTCGGTCAACCGGGAACATCGGCCAAAAATGGATTTCCGGTCTTGTAATGCTGCTCCCGGTCGGGCTAATGGCAACCGTTTGGACGCTGGTTTTCTTTGTCTGGTAATTCACGAACAAGGTAAATTAGCAAAACTTGCTATAGCTTTTGAATGGCATAATCAGCCGAATACAAAAGCATAGGGGGCGGCCTTGGCTGCGCTGATACCGGCAATCGGCACCTGCGTCTCGCGCATGACGGGCGGCGAACGGCGCCTGGCCTACCGCCTCGAACAAAAGCTCGAAGACGACTGGCTGCTCTGGTACGACGTACCGCTCGGCCCGCGCAATGTGCATCCCGACTTCGTTGTCTTCAACCCGCGCCGCGGCGTGCTGGTGCTGGAGGTCAAGGACTGGAAGCTCGACACCATTCAGGAAATCGACCGCCAGAGCGCCAGCATCCTCACCAGCACCGGCCTCAAGCGCGTCGCCAACCCGCTCGAACAGGCCCGGCAATACGCCCACGAAGTCAGCAATCTGCTGCAACACGACCCGCAACTGACCATCAACAGTGGGCGGATGCAGGGCACGCTGCTCTTCCCATGGAGCTACGGCATCGTCCTCGCCAACATCAGCCGCAAGCAATTCGACAGCACCAACCTCGGCGACGTCATCGAACCGCACCGCGTCATCTGTCAGGACGAAATGACCGAAAGCGTCGATGCCGAAGCCTTTCAGGAACGGCTGTGGGGCATGCTCCCCTTTGCCCGTAGCATGCCGCTCTCGCTGCCGCAGATCGACCGCATCCGCTGGCACCTCTTCCCTGAAATCCGCATCGCCGCGCCCGCGCAAAACGGCCTGTTCGACGATCAGGAACCGGAAATCCCCGACATCGTCCGCGTCATGGACATTCAGCAGGAACAACTCGCCCGCAGCCTCGGCGAAGGCCACCGTGTCATCCATGGCGTGGCCGGCAGCGGCAAGACGCTGATTCTCGGCTACCGGGCCGAACACCTGGCCAAAGTCTGCGCCCGGCCTATTCTCGTTCTCTGCTACAACCGCACCCTCGCCAAACGGCTCACCCGCACCATGGCTAGCAAGGGGCTGGCCGACAAGGTGCACGTCCACACCTTCCACCAATGGTGCCGCGCCCAGCTCGTCGCCTACAACGCCGACCTGCCGGAAAGCGGCAAAGGCAGCGACATCTACGCCGCCGAACTGGTCGACCGCCTGATCCGCACTGTCGATGCCAACATCGTTCCGGCCGGCCAGTACGACGCTGTGCTGATCGACGAAGGCCATGACTTTCAGCCCGAATGGCTCAAGCTCGTCGCCCGGATGGTCAACCCGAGCACCAACTCGCTGCTCGTCCTCTACGACGACGCCCAATCCATCTACGGCCGCGAAAAGCGCGGCAAACTCAGCTTCAAGAGCCTCGGGATCCAGGCCCAGGGCCGCACCACCATCCTCAAGATCAACTACCGCAACACCCAGGAAGTCCTCGAACTGGCCAGCGGCATCGCCAGCGAACTGCTCAAACCCAGCGCCTCGGACGAAGACGGCGTACCCCTCGTCGCCCCCATCAGCGCAGGCCGCCACGGCCCCAAACCGCTGCTGATCAAGCTGCCCAGCATTCAGGATGAAGCCGACTACATCGCCAAACACCTCAAGGAAGCCCACAAAACCGGCACCCCATGGAGCGACATGGCCGTCATCTACCGCGACTACGGCATCGGCAAACCGGTCCTCGCCACGCTCAGAAAAGCCAGCATCCCGGTGACCTATCAGGACGACATCACCTTCGCGGAGAAGGAAGACACCGTCAAATTCCTGACCATGCATAGTTGCAAGGGGCTGGAGTTTCCGCTGGTGGCGATACCGGGGGCAGGACGGGCGGTGGATGAAGGGCGGAAGGATGAAGAGGCGCGGCTGTTGTATGTGGCGATGACTCGGGCGACTAGGGAGTTGGTTATTTTCTAAAGTAATCGGGGGAAAGAACAAATGGCAACAAATGCGTTTTGCTTGTATAGGGTTCGGTTATTTGAATCTTCCCAACGTGGATTTTGGGAAGGGCAAGATCGTGCTGAAGTGTTAAGAAAATCCATTTTTTCGAAACCAAGCCTATTTGGAAGAGGAAGAAATGAATGGCACATTGGTAACGTGCTTGAAATTTCACAAAGAGCAGTTGCATTTCGAATAGGTCGGGAATCACCCACTCTCAAAGAATCTTTTGATCCGATAAGCCATGATTTTAAAAAACTTAACGAGCCTATCGGGCCATCGTCACTTGCTGTATTGGACATTCCTCTTGGGGTACTTGCTATAGCAATGCGCAGCTCACTGGCTGCCAACCCAGAACTTCTAGGAAAAAGATTTAACGAATTATTAAGAGCATCCGGCCCATTAATTGAATCCTCTTTCAATCTTCATGTTAGTGCGATTTATGACCCCTCTGACTTCATAGAGAAGTTACGAAGCGCCTCTAAAATAAGAGTATTTTTTGTTAATTTTCGGCAACCCAACCCGACTGATATTAACAAATGGTTCCAAGAACCATTGCAAAATGCATTGGCTCTTGCAGAAGGCGAAAAAGGAAGCGTTGGATTTGATGGAGAAAATCTAAACCCTGAAACACTGGCATCAATATCAAAAGCATTTTCAGCAACGGGAGATGAGGTTAAGGCAAAAATGCAATTGCCCGATGAAAACGGTTTCCGGTGGCATAAAAATAAGAGTTCATTGCTTGGCTTCTCCGCAGAGGACGGCATTTCGCTATCTGCCGTTTATGAAGAGATGATGAGCATATATAGCCAAATGAAAGAAGAGTCATGAAGATTCACTATGAAGTTAATCGTGTGTCCGGAATTGATAATCTTGTTGATATATTCAGAAAATTTGGATCGAGTTGGATATTCAGAGGTCAAATAGATGCTAACTGGAAAATTGAATCCTCCTTAGAGAGATTCCTTAAGCCAATTGGATTTTCTGACTTTGCGAGAAAACTTGAGGATTACTTCATTAGCGAATTTCGAGCCCGTGCCCATCACTATATATCCCGGGACATGCTCCCAAGAACCAAACTGGGATGGCTATCACTCATGCAACATCACGGAGTTCCAACAAGACTAATTGATTTCACGGAGTCTCCATTTATAGCCCTATTTTTTGCCTTTGACGGACATGATGGTGCCAATAATGATGCGGCTGTCTGGGCATTTGATTTCTCTGCAATAGATAATGATTCGTTTGATTACCTAAAGCGCTTCGGACGGCTCAGTGAAGATTACGAATGGGTGAAATCCAACCGTGATGATGCGTTTGATAAATACGTTGATGGCAACTCTCATGAGTTACTTTGGGTCACTGAGCCAGACTTGCACAATTTAAGACTAGAAAATCAAAAAGGTACTTTTTTATTGAGCGGAAAGCTAGATAAAGCAGTTATGAGTTACCTTGAAGAATCCAGCAACGGAAAAATAGTCGCTAAAAAACTGGTAATTCCTGGAAATTTTAGATCTGATATATTCAGGCTACTTAACTCAATGGGGATAGATAACCGTCGAATATATCCCGGATTAGATGGCTTAGCCAAAGACCTTTCCAGAAAATTTCATTTTGAAATTGCCGAGAAGGTTGTAAAAAATAATAAACAACAAACCAAAGAATAATAGGAGTCAGACCCCAATTATTTTCCAATTGTCTTTTGGCCGCAGCCTGCAATGAACCGGGAGATTTCATGAGTCTGTCGATGGACGAATTCCGCAAGCAGCTTCAGGAAGCCGTTCTTGCCGCGCAGGAGCAGGCAAGGCGGGCCGGCCCACAGCCCTGGCACGGCTTCTGGTATCACCGGCCGGACGAGAATTTTCCGCCCCGCAGCGTGCGCCAGCCGGAGGACTATGCCGGCGGCGAAAACCTGGCCATTGCCTGCACCCAGACCGAGCTGCCGGCCAAGGCCCAGAAGGCGCTGGTACAGGCTTGGTGCGACTTCCTGCCGACCCTGAATGGCGTCCGCTATCTGTGGTTCCAGTCGCGCACGCCGCAGGCGCTTTTCGACGCTGCTTGCCGCATTCCGTCGCTCGAAGGCCTTTACGTCAAATGGAGCGGCATCACGTCACTGGCCGCCCTGCCGGCGCTGGGCAGGCTGCGGGCGCTGCACCTCGGCAGTTCACCGGGCGTGACGAACATCGACGTACTTGGCGAAATGCACTCGCTGCGCTGGCTGGAACTGGACAATCTCAAGGCAATCACCGACCTCTCGCCACTGGCCACCCTGACGGATCTTGAAGGCCTCGGCTTTTCCGGCGCCGAAGGCAAGCGCCAGACGCTGGCCACGTTGGCCCCGCTCGCCAACCTGACCCGGCTGCGCTGGCTGCACCTCGGCGCGATTCATGTTGCCGACGGTTCGTTGCACCCACTCGGCAAGCTGAAGGCATTGCGCTGGATCGGGCTGGGTAACTTCTTCGACGTCGGTGAATTTGCCTGGCTGGCCGCCGCGTTGCCTGAAGTGACATCGGACTGGACGAAACCCTATCTCGACCTGAGCCACCTTGGCATTCGCTGCAAGAAGTGCCGCATGCACGCCATGGTAATGCTGTCCGGCAAGGGGCGCGGCACGATTTGCCCGGAATGCGATTCCGCGAAGCTGCAAAAGCAACTGGCTGCCTTTCTGCCGGCCCCATAGGCACCATGGCTCTATAGGGGTGAATTTGCTTTTCGGCCTCCACGGCCAACCGGAAAAAACAGCCAAAAACAAAATCGGCCGAGAATTCCTGGCCATTGTTTTATCGCGACAAAGGGAGGCGGTTTCGATTAGCAGCCAAGCAGCCCCGTTTTCGCTTCCCTTCATTTTCTTTCATCGCTTTGCGGCGATTGCTTGAGTAGTTCAAGCCTCGATCAGTTTGCCGGCATCGGCAATCAAGTCCGCCACCAGCGCGCACAGCGCCGTGATGGTCGATTCTTCGACTTCCAGAAAACCTTCATATTCAGCGAGATTCCGTTTCTGGTGGGCGTTGTCGAGAATGCGCCATTGAATGGCTGTCCAGCCGAGGGTGTGGGGCAGGCATTGGAAGACGGTGTAGCGGTTTTCGCTGCGGTAGCCGTGCCAGCGCAATGCGGCGAGCGCGGTGGCGTGGGCGGCGTTGTAGGCGCTGGTGAAGCGGCCTTCCGCAGAGAGGTTGCCGAGTTGGGCGTCGGCCAGCCGGGTGCGGGCCATGGCCAGCATGCGCCTGGCTTCGGCGTCGTTGCGCGGTTCGGCCTTGAGTTGGCCGATGCGCACGAGGTTATCCAGCGCTGGCTGGGTCAAGATCTTTTCCGATCAGGGGCAGGATGGGTTGGGCGAGGACGCGATTGACGAAGGAGTCCGGCTCGGCGAGTCGTCGCGCATATTCCGACGGCTTATAGCAGTTGGGGTTGATCTTGCGCCCGAGTTGGGCTTCCAGGGGTAAGAGCAGCGTCAGGATCTCGTTCAGGGAAAGGTCTTCGCCGACCAGCATGAGGTCGATGTCGCTTTGGGCGGTGTCGGTTTGTTTGGCGACGGAGCCGTATATGAACGCGGTTTCCAGCCGGGCGGCGATGGGCTGCAAGGCTTCACGCAGCAGGGGCGCAGCGCCGAGTGTCTTGCGTGTCAGGGCAACCAGTTCTGCGTAAACGGGACTTTGCGGGTTAGCCTGAAAACGCCGAAGGTTGCCAACGCGTTCCGAATGGACGAGCTCCGCATCGACCAGACGGTTCAATTCGCGTTGCAGCGAGGCGCTGCCCAGCCCGCTCAGGCGGCGTAATTCGCTGAGGTGATAACTTCGCTCGGGCTGGCCGAACAGCCAACCGAACAGGCGGGCCTGACTATCGGAGAAGAGAGCGGCGGTGATTGACATAGCCAAACTTTAGCACGATCGTGCCAAAATTTGGATCGAATTTAGTACCTTCAGTTTTCTATGCTGTGTCATTTCAAACTTAGGGAAACGCTGAAATATTCGTCATCCCCGCGAAAGCGGGGATCCAGTGCATTGAATTTTCTGGATTCCCGCCTACGCGGGAATGACATTTCCGAATAAATCAGCGGCTCCTTAGCGCTTTTTTTCGGGTTGACCGTGGAAGCCGCTCCAGCACTACCCCAATCGCCCAATCCGCACCACCGCGGTTTGCAGATGGCTTCCCAATGCGGCGAGGCAGTCGCCAAATCCGGCTAGTTTCTTCCTGCTCGGTCTTGCCGCTTGGCCGGCAAAAATCACCAGCCTTGCCGGGAACGTGTCGGCTTGGTTGAGGTCTGTCAGTGACCATTGGAGGTCTGCGCGGTACGTTCCGCTGCCCTCGGGTTCCTTGTGTGGCAAGCGGGCCGGCCGGAAGGTTTGGCTTTGCACCGCGACGACCCAAGGCCGTGCGGAAGAGCGGTGTGATTGTTGCTTATCATTGGACATGAAGCAGGACGATGGCCTTTGGCCTTCTTCAACAGTTGGAGGCGATATGTCTGTCAATGGAATCAACAGCAACAGTTTCGATTTCTCAAAACTCCCGGGTGGCAAGGCAACAACGCCGGTGACCGGTTCGGCCGGTGCGGTGGATTTCTCGTCCGAGCTGAAGTTGCAGATGGCCAGTATTCAATCGCAAACATTCGGCTCGCTGGTTTCGTCGGCGCTGGGTTCTGGCAAGGTGTCGGGTGGGGCGAACTTCGCCGATATTCTTGGGGCCGGCAAAACGGCTGGCACGTCGCCTCTGGAAGCCATGCTGAGCAGTGCCGCTGGCGTGAGTAGCACGAATGGCGTTTCGGCGGTGGGGCGCAACATGGCGCTGTTCGACCCGGAGTCGGCCTACCTGATGATGACGGACATCAACGCCAGGGCCGTCGCCTACAAGGCCGAAGCGTCTGAAATGGGCGATATGAAGTCCTACGTTTCGACGTTGCAGCAGGAGGCTATCAAGCTGGGTAGCACCGATGTAGCGACCGGCACCGAGGGAATCCGGGCCCGCGTGCAGGCATTTGCCGATGCCTACAATGGCTGGATACAGCGCTTCGGCAGCGAGGTGCAGGATGGCGGTTTGCTGGCGGGCACGCAGGCGGCCAGGGTGTCGCAATGGGAGCTTGAGCAGAGCATTGCCAATCCGTTCAATGGTGCCAAGGACGGGCTGCACGGCATGGCTGACCTCGGCCTGAGCATTGATCCGGCAACCAAGCTGGCGACCGTGGATAACGCTCGACTGGGTGCCACACTGGCCAACAACAAGACGGCGGCGATCGGCGCGCTACACGAATTCACGGCCAATTTCGCCAAGTCGGCTGAGCTGCTGAATTCGGCCGGAAACTTCATTGCCAACCGTCTGGACAATCTATCGCGCGCCATTGGCTACATCGATACCAACCTGCCGTCCCTGCAGGCCGAATTTGGCTTGGGTGACCCGGCGAAACCGAGCGGGCAGCTGGCCAAGGCATTGGCCAATTACAACGCGGCTCACGGCGTCGGATAAACGGCCTGAACGATTGCCGGCGCCCTGCTCCGCGGCGCCGTTTAAAGGATCGAAAAGGCCGGCCGTTCAATATTGGCCGGGCTCATCAGGCGCTGGCGAAACGGCTGCGCAGATACTTGATGATCTCGCCGGATTCGTACAGCCACTGCGTCTGGCCGGCCGGATCGGTGATTTTCAGGCAGGGCACTTTCGCCTTGCCGCCACCGCTCACCAGTTCCGCCCGGTTTACCCCCGGTTGTTGCGCATCAAGCTTTTGCACGTTGAGCGCCAGACGCCGCATTTCCTGGCGCACCTTGATGCAAAACGGGCAGGTTTTGTACTGATAGAGAACGATGCTGGCGCACTGCTGATCGACCTCGGCCTGGCTGGCAGTTGGCCGCAGCACGCCCTTCGGCCGGGTGACGAATTCGCCGAGCAGCATGAAGGGGCCAAGAATGACACGAAGTGTTTTGAAGAAGGCTCTGAGTACTGTTTTCATGAGTGATGACTTGATTCCGTTGAATGATGGGTTTAAGGCAGTCTAAGCGCGGTGGAGTTCCTTGCGGCCCAACTTGGCGTGTCTGGCAGCAATCGGCATGGCGCTTATGTTCATCTTCGAAATTCTCGCCCCCGGTCAGCATCGCTTCCGCCTTCAGCCAGCCACATTCCATTCCGCCAGAAACTGTGCGACGAACTCTTCCATGAATTGGTGCCGTGGTTCGGCCAGAGCGCGGCCGGTTGGGGTGTTCATCCGGTCCTTGAGCAGAAAGAGCTTTTCGTAGAAGTGGTTGAGGCTGGCGCCTTTCGAGGCTTTGTAGGCGGCTGCCGTCTGGTGCAGGACCGGCGGCTCGTCCGGATCATGCATCAGGCGGCCAGCGTGGCCACCGTAGGCGAAGCAGCGGGCGATACCGATGGCGCCGATGGCATCCAGCCGGTCGGCATCCTGCACGCATTGGCCTTCCAGAGTTTGCATCGCGGTGGTGACGCCGGCACCTTTGTAGGAGACGGTGGCGACAATATCGACAACGGCGGCGATGACTTCATCCGATGCGCCTTCGCGGCGGAGCAGTGCTTCGGCTTGGCGCGGCCCGATGCTGTCGTCGCCATCGTGGAATTTCCAGTCGGCGATGTCGTGCACCAGGGCGCCGAGTTCGGCAATTTCGCGCTTGGCGCCTTCCTGCGCGGCGATCTGGCGGGTGAGTTGCCAGACGCGGTTGATGTGGTGCCAGTCATGGCCTGAGCTTTCGGCGAGGAATTTGGTTTTGATATGGGCGGCAACGCGCTCGACCAGGTTTTGCATGATGCGTCCTTGGGTTTTTGACTTGTCTGAATGGGCGGAAGTGTAGCGGCTACCCGCCAGTGGCGGAATTTGCATGCTGACAGACCTGGCAAACAATGGTCGGCGCTAGCGGCATCCGTTAGGCTAGCCGTTTGCAAATCACAGGGAGACAACATGCAGGCATTTCAGGATTACTACCCGGAGACTTTGGCGCATTGCTACGGTTGCGGCCGCAACAATGAGCACGGGCATCAGATCAAGACTTTTTGGGATGGTGATGAAACCGTCACGCATTTCCAGCCGCGCCCGGAACACACGGCGATTCCCGGCTTTGTCTATGGCGGCTTGCTGGCTTCGCTGATCGATTGCCACGGCACCGGGACAGCAGCGGCGGCGATGTATCGCGCCGAGAACCGCGAGATGGATAGCCTGCCGGCCTTCCGCTTTGTCACCGGTTCGCTGCAGGTCAGTTATCTGAAGCCGACGCCGCTCGGGCCGGTGCTGGAGATTCGCGGCAAGGTGAAGGAGATCAAGGGTCGCAAGGTGGTGGTCGAGGCGACGGTGTACGCCGAGGGTGTGGCCACGGCGCGCGGCGAGGTGGTGGCCCTGCAGATGCCGGATAGCTTCGTGGCGAAATAATCGCGATTTCGGTCGCGATCAGGATGGATCGTCTTTGGACGAAACCTGGGTCTTCCGGCCGGTGAAAAACAAAATCAGCCGGAAGACTGCGACGCAGGCGAAGGACACGGCCAAGACCAGTGCCCATGACCACTCAGGGAAAAAGTAGGCCCCCAGAGTGGCCAGGATCAAGAAGATGAAGACAAAGAACATTTCGGGAAATCACCAGGAAAAATGGACGCCAGCCTGCGTTGTTGCAGCCCATTGGAAAATTAGCGCGTAACGATATTGTCGCCGCTCCAGCATTTGAAAACGCATTAGCTTTGGGGTTTTCGAGTTTTTTTACCCGATTGCCTGGAGCGATGCCGGCCTTTCTCAGCGCCCGCCCTTCTGCGAAAATCGCTGCTTTCCTGATTTCAGCCCAACCATGATCCAAGGCCAATTCCGCTCTTCCGTCCTGCAGGTGCCTGCCGAGGTGACGCCGCTCAAGTTCCGGGGCTATCTGCGCAAGGAGATCGAGGCGGTGCAGGCAACGGCGCAGAACGAGGAGGACATCATCGTCGTCCGGCTGTTCGTGCTGGAAAAGGTGCTGTTCGGGCTGGGGCCGAAGAAGGTGGACAGCATCCTGCAGGGCGTTGTCGGCAAATGTCCGAATATTCAGCGCATCGAACTGGAAGCGCTGGTTCGCCCTTTGACCGCTGAAGAAATGCAGGAAGCGGCCGACGAGGCGCAGGCAACGCTACAAGCGCTGAGCCATCGGGTGATGGCTTCAGGCGGCAAGCTGGGGCCGGATAGCGGCGCGAATTAGCCGGCGGTCAGGGCTGCCCTCCGGCGTTTGTTTCGCGACGGCCTATCGCAAGCGCCCGTTGAGTTCGTCGATAACCGCCGACCAGTCGGCATCTTCGATGATTTCTTCCTTGAGAAATTCTCTTTGTGCAGCGCTCCAGAAGGGGGCCCGATAGAGGGCGACCCCGTTTTCCAGCGGGCGGTGCGTAGCGATGAAGTTCTCAACGGCAGCCTCTTCGCTGGGCAAGCCGAGTTGGGCGAACAGGTTGGTCATGGTGTGCTGTTGGGCTTGCATGGCGAACTCCTTTTCCGGGCTGTGGATTACAACTGGGCTTCGACCGCTTCCACCAATTCGTCCGGCCGGGTGGCCGGGGCATAGCGATGGACAACCTTGCCTTCGCGGTCAATCAGGAACTTGGTGAAATTCCATTTGATGGCCTCGGTGCCAAGGATGCCGGCTGCTTCGTGCTTGAGCCAGGTGTAGAGCGGATGGGCGTTGTCGCCATTGACGTCGATTTTGGCGAAGAGCGGAAAAGTGACGTCGAAACTGCTCTGGCAGAACTGAGCGATAGCTTCTGCGTCGCCGGGTTCCTGCGCGCCGAACTGGTTGCAGGGGAAGCCAAGGACGACGAAGCCCCGGTCCTTGAACATCCGGTAGAGTTCTTCGAGGCCAGTGTATTGCGGGGTGAAACCACATTCGCTGGCGGTGTTGACGATCAGCAACACCTTGCCGCGGTAGGCGTCGAAGTTCTGCGGGTCACCGTTCAGGCGCTGGGCGCTGAAGTCATAGAGAGTTTGAGTCATTTGGATTTGATCATTCCGGTTCAAGTCGCTGGGTTCTGGATGAATTCATGCTTTTGAGTGCCGCTACCCACTTTGGTTCGAGGATTCATCGCGGGAAAGTGCGGTCCAATCTACCGACCGCCAACCGAGGCGCGTATCCTTGCCACCCTCACCCCCGTTCAAACCCAGCCCATGACCACCCCGCTTTCTCCCCGTGCCGAACGTTTCTTCCTGCTGACGCTGGCCGGCATCCAGTTCAGCCACGTGCTGGATTTCATGATCATGATGCCGCTCGGGCCGGTCCTGATGGCAGCCTTCGGTATCGGGACACACGAATTCGGCCTGCTGGTGGCCTCCTACAGTTTCAGTGCGGCGGTATCCGGGATACTGGCGGCGACCTTTGTCGACCTGTTCGAGCGCAAGCGGATGCTGCTGGTCAGCTTCACCCTGTTTGCGCTGGCGACGCTGGCTTGCGGCCTGGCCCCGAGTTATTCGATGCTGATGCTGGCGCGCGGCCTGGCCGGGGTTTTCGGCGGCATCATGGGAGCGCTGGTGCATACGATGATCGGCGACGCCATCCCCTTTTCCCGGCGGGCCAAGGCGAGCGGCATCGTTTCCAGCGCCTTCTCGGTATCGACGATTGCCGGGGTGCCATTGTCGCTGTGGCTGGCCAACCATCTCGGCTGGCGGGCGCCATTCATTTTCATCGCTGCGCTGAGTGTGATCTTTCTCGGCATCGGCCTGCGCTTCCTGCCGGAATTGCGGCACCACCTGAGCGACGAGAAGCGCGCCCACCTGTTCTCGGCCACCTTCAGCGTGCTGGGCGACAGCAACCATCTGCGTGCCTTGCTGTTTTCGGCGCTGATCATTTTTTCCGGCTTT
The DNA here is from genome assembly GCA_041909135.1 of Azonexus sp. GTDB lineage: Bacteria > Pseudomonadota > Gammaproteobacteria > Burkholderiales > Rhodocyclaceae > Azonexus. Next base: position 28,273 of record JAYREA010000009.1, read on the forward strand.
ACGGTCATTCCCTACATCACCGTCTATGCAGTCAATAACGTCGGCATCGCCCAGCAGGACATTCCCATCGTTTATCTGGTCGGCGGCTTTGCCACCTTCATCAGCGCCCGGCTGATCGGGCATTGGGCCGACAAGCACGGCAAGATCGAGGTTTACCGCAGCGTGGCGCTGCTCGCCATCCTGCCCTTGCTGGCAGTGACCCACGCCGGCGTGCTGCCGCTGTGGATCTGGCTGATCTGTACCACCAGCTTTTTCGTGCTGACCTCGGGGCGGATGATCCCGGCCATGGCGATCATCTCCTCGGCCGCCCAGCCCAAGCTGCGCGGCACCTTCATGTCGCTGAACGGCACCGTGCAGTCGCTGGCCATGGGCCTGGCCACCACGCTGGCCGGTTTCGTCACTTCGCTCGACGCCAGCGGCCGCATCGTCGGCTACCCCTTGGTCGGCTACGTGGCCGTCGCGGCCAATCTGCTGGCCATGTGGTTTGTCTCGCGCATCGTCATGCATGGACGGAATGCGTAAGCACGGCTACCAAAAAACCTGAAGCCTTGTTCACTCCGAAAATACTGTATAAACTACTGTATATCGTATCACCGGAGACGCCGCCATGTGCGGAAGCTACGAACTCAGGGCCAAGGCCAGGGAGCTGAACAGGCAATTCCCGCCGCTTCACCTCGGCCTGCCTGACATGCCCCACAGCGTCGAAATGCTGCCCGCCGAGCCGGTGCTGATGATCACCGCCAGCGCCATCGGCTACGTGGGCAACAAGGCCCGCTGGGGACTGGTCGGCAGTTTCCTCGACCGCGAACCGCGCAACCCACCGCTCACCATGCCTGGCGAAGGCCTGGTCAATAAACCGTTTTACAGCAAGATTCTGAAGCGAAACCGTTGCCTGATCCCAGCCACCGCCTTTTACGAATGGCAGTCGCTGGCTGGCCGCTGGCAGAAAATGCGGATCAGCCACACCAAGGGAAAGGCGCTGATGTTTGCCGGCATTTTCGACCATCATCCGCTGGCCGGGACAACCTGCGCCATCCTGACCACCGCTGCCGATGAACTATTCGGCGGCAATCAAGCGCGCATGCCGCTCATGCTGGCGCGCGAGGAATGCGAGTTCTGGCTGGAAGAACATGCCGAGTTTCCGGACGACGCCTTCGAGATGCTGCTGCACAACCCGGCGCCCCCTCCGCTGATGATTGAGGCAATCGTCGAAGAAGCACCTTCCCCGCAGTTGTCGCTCGCCTTCGCTTAAACTGCGCACTGGCAGCCGATCCGGCGACATATCAAAATGAAAGCAAGGACATGTTCGACAATCTGGCAGGATTTTTCATTCACTGGGGCATCACCGCCCTATCCTTGTGGGGAGCCAGCCTGGTCTTCAAGGGCATCCGCTTTTCCAGCAAATCGTCGCTGATTGTCTCGGCCCTGCTCCTCGGCTTTGCCAATGCCGTTCTCCGCCCGCTGGTGGTCTTTCTGACCCTGCCGCTGACACTGATCACACTCGGCTTTTTCCTGCTGGTCATCAACGCCCTGATGCTGTTGCTGGTCGCCAAAGTGGTCAATGGCTTCACCATCTCCGGCTTCTGGACCGCCTTCTTTGCCAGCATGTTCATATCCATCCTGGGCATGGCCCTCGGCACGCTGGCACCGAACGCCGAAATGACGATCTACCGGCTGCCCGAGCATGGCTCGGCGCAGACAATCTCCATATAAGTGACCCCAGCATGACTCAAACCAGTTACTGGATTCTCCGCGCCGAACATCGCCTGCTGACGATCTCCGGCAGTGGGGCAGACGCGATTTTCCCGTCTGCCCTGCCAGCCGATTTCAAGCATCCGGCCAACGCACTTGCCGTCGGACAACTCAACGGAATCCCTTGCTACGCCGCCGATGTCGAGCATTTGCCGGCCATCCCCGGCAGCGAGCCAACGCCCTTGCGTACCATCTTCCAGCTGGCCGGTGCCGAAGTCTTCGCACTGGCCGGTCGCGCCACGCAGTTGCTGGACTGGCAGAACAACCATCGTTTCTGCGGCAAATGCGGGACGCCGACAACCATCAAATCCAGCGAACTGGCCATGCAATGCCCGGCCTGCGGGCTGCTCGCCTATCCAAGGATTTCACCAGCCGTCATGGTCCTGGTACGCGATGGCGACAAACTGCTGCTGGCCCGCAGCCCCCACTTCAAGCCTGGCGTCTATAGCGCCCTGGCCGGTTTTGTCGAACCCGGCGAAACGCTGGAGGAATGCGCCGCCCGCGAGGTTCGCGAGGAAGTCGGCATTGAAATCACCAAGCTCCGCTATTTCCACAGCCAGCCCTGGCCTTTCCCCAACTCGCTGATGGTCGCCTTCTTCGCCGACTATGCCGGCGGCACGATCACCCCCGACCCCAACGAAATCGAGGCCGCCGACTGGTTCCCGCTCGATGCACTGCCCATCCTGCCCGAGCCGATCAGCATTTCTCGCCGCCTGATCGATGCGGCCTGCCAACAGGCCGATAAATCCTGAAAACCAACCAGAAAACAGCAAAATGACCCGACGCAAAACCAAGCTCCATCGCCATCCCTCGACTCGCCCGGCCGCACGCGCCAACCTGCTTTTTGTGCATGGCGGCTATGTCGATTCGAGCTGTTGGCAACATAACTTCATCCCGTATTTCCAGCGCCATGGCTACAACTGCTACGCCGTCGACCTGGCCGGACACGGGGCGAGCGATGGCCGGGAGCGCATTGACGACTTCGGCATCGACGATTACGCCGCCGACGTGGCGCACGCCATTGAACAGATTGATGGACCGGCCATCGTCATTGGTCACTCCATGGGCACGATGGTGCTGGAACGCTACCTGGAAAAAGGCGAGGCCATGGCCGCCGCCCTCCTCTCGCCGGTGCCACCGACCGGCACGCTACCCAGTGCGATCGGCTTGACGACACGCTTTCCCGGCTTCCTGCAGGCCATCGAACAAGTGCTCAGTGGCCAGCGATCCGATGAAATCGAGGAAATCCTGACCCGCGCTTACTTCGCCAAGGACATGACCGTCCAGGACGCAAGGCGTTTCATGGAAATCGTCGTGCCGGAATCGCAGAAAGCAATTGCAGAAATGGCCACGGTCTTGATGCAGCGGCCAAAATCCCGCCGAAAACTGCCGGTGCTGGTCATGGGCGGTGAAGAAGACGCGGTGTTTTCAAGTTCGATGCTCTATTTTTCCGCTGTGCCATGGCGCGCCGAAGTGCGCCGCCTGCCCAATCTCGGTCACGTCCTGATGCTGGATGCACAGTGGGAGTCAGCGGCAAACTCTTTGCTCGAATGGATGGAAAAACAGCTCTCCGCGAGCGCTCAAGCCGTAGAAGCAACCAATTGCTAACGCCTCTCAATTGCAAAAACTTGGTGTAGATCATCAAAAGCTGATGTGATCCGGCGTAAAGTAATGCTCGGTTCGGCACCGGCCGGGCATACAGCAACGCCAGAAACCCATAGAACGTGACTACCTCTTCATCTGCCGCCAACGCCATCCTGCTCGTTGGCCATCCCAACGTCGGCAAATCGGTACTTTTTCACCGCCTGACCGGGGCCTACGTTAACGTTTCCAATTACCCCGGCACCACCGTCGAAGTCACCCGGGCCAGCGCCCGTTTCGACCGCGAAGCGGTCCTGCTCGACACGCCCGGCGTGCTCGCCCTGCCGTCGCGCAGCGATGACGAACGGGCGACCATGCGCGCCCTGCTCAACGAGTCGTCGCGCTGCCTGGTTCAGGTCGGCGATGCCAAGAACCTGCGCCGGACGCTGGCCTTGACCGCCCTGCTGGCCGAGCTCGGCCTGCCCATGGTGCTGGCGCTGAACATGCACGACGAAGCGGCGGCCCGCGGCGTCATGGTCGATATTCCGGCCCTTTCCGAAGAACTCGGCATCCCGGTGCTGGCCACTGTCGCCACCGGCGGCGAGGGCATCGGCGAGCTGACCAACAATCTGGGCCTGGCCGGCCGCGCCGAAGCCATGCTGCGCTACGACCCGGAAATCGAGGCCGACATCGGGCTGGTCGCCGAAGCTATTTCCTGCTACGCCCCGCACCCGCAACTGGCGGCCCGCGGGCTGGCCATTCTGTATCTGGGCGGCGATTCGGTCGTCGCCGACTGGCTGGCCGAACAGGCAGGCGATAAATTCCCCCTGCTCGAAACGCTCCGCCAGTCGGCCGCAGAACGGGCCGAAGGCGACCTCCCGGCCCTGCTTGCCCGCGAGCGCACCGAAGCCGCCGATACGCTGGCCACCAGCGTCATTCAGCGCGCCGTCAAGAGCAGCCCGCTACTGTCGCAACGCATCGGCCAATACGTCGTGCATCCCCTGTGGGGCATCCCGATTTTGCTCGGCGTGCTGTTTGCGGTTTATGAATTCGTCGGCGTCTTCGGCGCCACCACGCTGGTCGGACTGATGGAGAAAGGGCTGTTCGAGGGCATCCTCAATCCGGCCTTCACTGATTTTGTCACCTCCACGGTCACCGTACCCTGGCTCAGCGAGCTGCTGGTCGGCCAGTATGGGCTGTGGACCATGGGCATGACCTACGCGCTGGCGCTGATCCTGCCCATCGTCACCACCTTCTTCTTCGCCTTTGGCGTGCTTGAAGATTCCGGCTACCTGCCGCGCCTGACCGTGATCGCCAACCGGCTGTTTGCGCTGATCGGCCTCAACGGCCGCGCCGTGCTGCCAATGGTCCTTGGCCTCGGCTGCGTGACGATGGCGACGCTGACCACCCGCATCCTGCACAGCCCGCGCGAACGGCTGATCACCATATTCCTGCTCGCCCTGGCCATTCCCTGCTCGGCGCAATTGGGCGTCGTGCTCGGCATGTTGGGCGGTGTTTCCTTCACCGCCGTGCTGATCTGGGCACTTGCCATGGTCGGCGTCCTGCTCCTCGCAGGCTTCCTGGCCGCCAGGCTGATCCCCGGCCGGCGTATTCCGCTGGTCACCGAAATGCCGCCGATGCGTCTGCCCATCCTCGGGAATGTGTTGAAGAAGACCGGTGGCCGGCTGAAGTGGTACCTGATCGAGGTTATTCCGCTCTTCCTGCTCGGCACCTTCATCATGTATTCGCTCGACAAATCAGGCGCCCTGCCCTGGATCATCGAAGCCGGCGAGCCGCTGGTTTCAGGCTGGCTCGGCCTGCCCAAGGAAGCCTCGGCCGCCTTCGTCATGGGCTTCCTGCGCCGCGATTTCGGCGCTACCGGCCTGTTCGCCATGGCGCATAGCCTGAGCCCGATTCAGGCGGTGGTCGGGATGATCACCATCACCTTGTTCATCCCCTGTTTTGCCAGCCTGATGATGATGGTCAAGGAACAGGGTACCAAGGTCGCCCTCGGCATGGTTGCGGTTATCGTGCCCTTCGCCTTCTTCATCGGCGGCCTGTTCAATATTCTTCTCCGAGCCGTCTGGTCATGAGCCCCGCCCACGAAGCCCGCCTGCCCCTCGCCTTCATCCCGCCCGGCAGCGAAGTCCGCCTCGCCGCACTGGGCGAGGAAATCGACGCCTTGCAGCGTGAGCAACTGACCGCCTACGGCCTGGCCGAAAACCGGCCGCTCAAGGTGTTGCAACAGCGACCGATGACCGTCATCCTGGCCGACGAGGTGGAGCTGGCGCTCGAACATGCGGTCGCCCGGCATATCTGGGTCGAAAAGCTCCCAGTCGCCGTTTAAGGCCGGGCTGAAGCCTTAGCGGCCCAGCACGAAGCTGCTTTTCTCGACCACGCTGGCCGCCGCATCCTGCTTGGCGGCAATGCGGAAACTGATCGGCTGGATACCGCCCAGTGCGCCATCGCCCGGAGCCGAAACGGTCAGCGAAACCGCCCGGATGCTGCCTGGCTCAAGCGCAAACTCACGCTCACCGACAATCTCCAGGCCCGGCAGCCCGCTCACCTCAACCGTAAAGTCGCGCGGCGCTTCGGCCAGATTCATCAGTTTCAGCGTGTAGGCATTTTCGATTTTCCCCTCGGCCGTCTCCCGCAACAGGGCGCCCCGGTCGCGCAGCACATCGACCAGCAATAACGGGCGCTTGGCGGCAGTCAGCGCCAGAAATCCGGCAAAAATCACCAACAGCCCGGTGTAGACCGCCACCCGTGGCCGTTGCCGCCAGCCCTGGGCCTTTGGCTGACCGGCCAGCTCGCGCTCGGAAGCAAAGCGGATCAGTCCCGTCGGCGAAGCAATCTTGAGCATCACCTCGTCGCAGGCATCGACACACAGCCCGCAATTGATGCACTGGTATTGCAAACCATCGCGAATATCAATGCCGGTCGGACAGACCTGCACGCAGATGCCGCAATCGATGCAATCGCTGCGCTGCTTGTCGTAGCTGACCGAGGCGGTGGTGTCATCGAACATCACCCCCTGAAAACGCGAATAGGGGCACATGTGCTGGCAAACCGCCTCGCGGGCCAGACCAGCCTGCACGTAAGTGAAAGTGCTATAGAAAATCAGCCAGAAGCCCTCCCAGGGGCCAAGCTCCCAACTGAAAATCGCGGGTAACAACTGGCGAATCGGCGTGAAATAGCCGACGAAGCTGATCGCTGTCCATGCTGCCAGCACCAGCCATAGACCATGCTTGGTCGAGCGCAGCAGGATCTTGCGCCCGCTGAGCGGGCTTTGATCGAGCTTGAGGCGGGCCAGATGATCGCCTTCCACCTTGGCCTCGATCCAGCTGAAGATCATCGTATAAACCGTTTGCGGGCAGGCAAAGCCGCAAAACAGCCGCCCGGCCATGGCCGTGACCAGAAACAGCCCGGTCGCCGCCAGAATCAGCACGATAGCCAGCAACAACGCGTCCTGTGGCCAGAGCACGAGGCCGAACAGGTAAAACTTTTCGTGCGCAATGTCGAACAGCACGGCCTGCCGGGTCAGTCCGTTGCTCTCCCAGCTCAGCCAGCAGCCACCGTAAAACACAATCTGGGTCAGCCAGACGATTGCCCAGCGCAGGCTATTGAAGCGGCCGCTGGTCGCCTTGGCGTGGATTTTCCCTTTCTTGCGGTAAAGCTCCAGCTTGGCAGCGCGAACCTTGCTGACGGATTGATTCATTGTGGTGTTTCCCATGGCAACGACAGGGAAGCGAGTAAAACACCGGGGCACCGATAGAAACAGTTTCAGATAAACGGATTTTTCATAGGAACAGATTTAAATCAGCCGACAACTGTGCCTATCGAAAATCATCTTTTCTGTCTCTGTGCACAATCCACAGAACTGAAACAATGCGCTAATCAATTTCCACTCTGAAAAGCCACCATGAGCGCCGCTACCCTTGCCCTGGAAATCCCCCCCAGCCAGCCACTCGTCCACGGCCGCATCCCCGGCAACAAGGGAATCTGGGTCGGCATTTGCTGCGAATTTGTCGAGTTCCTGGTGCTCTTCATCGTCTATTTTGTCGCCCGCTCACACTTTCCGGAATCCTTCGAGCAAGGGGCTGACCGCCTTTCCCGCGTGGCCGGAACGGTCATTACCTTGCTGATGGTGACCAGCAGCTTCTTCATTGCCTGCTCGGTCAATACCATGCGCGCCGGGCAGCGCCAGCGCTCCATCTACTGGCTGATCGCCGGCCTGATCGTGGCGCTCGGCTACCCCGTGGCCAAAGTACTGGAGATCAACTGGAACCTGGCGCACGGCATCAATGGCGAATCCGGCATCTTCTTCACGGTTTATTACTACCTCACCTTCAACCATCTGGTGCACGCCACCTGGGGCATTCTCGGCATTCTCTGGGTGCTCGCCCGCCATCTGGCCGGCGGCTACAGCAGCGACGATTATGTCGGCCTCGAAGCGCTGGCCAGCTACTGGCACGCCACCGACATCATCTGGCTGGTCATTTTTCCCTTCTTCTACGTCCTGGCCTGAATCATGAACGCAAGCAACGCGACACCTGCCGCCCATCTCCGCCCGCTCGCCACCGCCTGGCTGGCGCTGGTCGCCCTCACCCTCCTCAGCCTCGGGCTGGGTCAATGGTTTCACGGCGCTGCGTGGTTGCCACTGCTGGTCGCCGCCATCGTCTGGATCAAGGGCCTGCTGATTACCCGGCAATTCATCGAGGCCAGGGTGGCCCACCCATTTATTGCCCGGGTGCTCAGCGGGTTTATCGCCTTTACGCCGATTGCGCTGGTACTGACCGCCTTCTTCGGCAATCAGTTTGCCCGCTGGGCCAGCTTATAACTAGTCGGCCACCAGCTGGCCGAGGGTGGCAATCGCCGCCTGCTGCTCCGGCGAATCCGGGTGACCAAAGTTGAGGCGCAGCCGGTTAGCAAACTCGCGCTTGGCTGAAAAAATCGGGCCAGGCGCCGTGCTGATGCCTCGCTCCAGCGCCTGCCGATGCAACAACAGCGCATCGACCGAAGGCGGCAATTCCAGCCAGAGGAAATAGCCGCCCAACGGCCGGGCCAGACGGGTACCGGCCGGAAAATGCTGCTCAACCAAGGCGGTGACCGCGGCCTCCTGATTGGCCAGCGTCCGGCGCAGGTGGCGCAGATGATTCTCGTAGCCGCCGTGTTTCAGGTAATCGGCCAGCGCGATCTGCACCGGCACCGTGGTCGCCAGACTGGTCGATAGCTTCTGCCGTTGAATGGCCTTGGCGTAACGGCCGGCCGCCACCCAGCCAAGGCGATAACCCGGCGCCAGGCATTTGGAAAAAGACGAAACGTGCATGACCAGCCCGCCGTGGTCTTCGGCCTTGCTGCACAACGGCGCCTGCGGGCCGAAATAAAGCTCGGCATAGACATCGTCCTCGATCAGCGGCACATCGTGGCGCTGCAACAAGGCCAGCAGCGCCTTTTTGCGCTCATCCGAAACCAGGCTGCCCTGCGGATTGGCAAAGTTCAGCATGAACAGACAGGCTTTGATCGGGTGCTGCTGCAAGGCGGCTTCCAGCGCCGGCAGGCTGATCCCCTCACGTGGATGCGTCGGAATCTCGATGACCTTGAGGCCGAGCCGTTCGCTGGCTTGCAGGCCGGCGTAAAAGGTCGGCGATTCGATGGCGATCAGGTCGCCCGGCCGGGTGACGGCCTGCAGGCAAAGGTTCAGCCCCTCCATCGCGCCGGAGGTGATGATGATTTCCTGCGGCGCCACTGTCGCGCCGTGCGCCAGGTAACGCAGGGCGATTTGCCGACGCAGTTCCTCGTTGCCAGGCGGCAGATCAGTCACCGTCGCCAGCGGGTCCAGCCTGCGTGCGGCATTGGCCAGGAAGCGCCCGAGCTTGGCGAGCGGAAACAGGTAAGGGCTGGGAAAACTGGAACCGAGCGGCACCACCGCGGGGTCTTTGACGCTTTCGAGAATCTGGAAAATGAAATCGCTGACCTCAAGCTGCGTCGAATCGCCGAGCGGCTGCGTCATTTCCGGCTCGGGCAGGCGTTGGCCAAGGCGGGCCCGGACAAAATAGCCGGACTTTGGCCGCGCTTCAATCAAGCCCCGACTTTCCAGCAAATAATAGGCTTGGGTCACCGTCACCGGGCTGACATCATGGCTACGGCAGGCCTGGCGCACGGAAGGCAGGCGATCGCCGGGACGCAGCACGCCATCGGCAATGAGTTTTTCTGTCTGCTCGGCAAGATCCTGATAGCGGCTCATGGGCGGATGTTATCAGCCCGCTGCCACAGGATTGAATTTCCTGTTCTGGTCAGCACCGCACTCCTCGCCTAGAATGGAAGTTCAGGCCAGCCAGCCGATTTTCGCCAGCCAGCCTCCCGACCCCCACGACTTCCGGAGAACGCCATGAAGGGCGACAAGAAAATCATCGACATCCTGAACGATCTGCTGACCGGCGAACTGACTGCTGTCGATCAATACCTGATCCACGGTGAGATGTATGCCGACATGGGCCTGACCCAATTGGCCGAGAAATCAATCCACGAATCCGATCACGAGCGCCAGCATGCCCGTGCCCTGATCCAGCGCATCCTCTTTCTCGAAGGCAAGCCCGACCTCAGCAAGCGTAACGCCCTGAAGATCGGCAAGACCGTGCCGGACATGCTGAAATCCGACCTGGCGCTGGAATACGCAGTGGACGGCGACCTGAAGAAGGCCATGGCCGCCTGCGAAAAGGCCCAGGACTACGTCAGCCGCGACATGCTCGGCGTCCAGCTCGAAGATACCGAGATGGATCACGCCTACTTCCTCGAAAAGCAGTTGAAGCTGATCGAACTGGTTGGCCTGGCCAACTATCAACAGAGCCAGATGTAAGGAGCGCACGATGAAAGGCGACAAGAAAGTCATCGAAGCCCTGAACAAGGTGCTGAAGAACGAGCTGACCTCGATCAACCAGTATTTCCTGCATGCCCGCATGTTCCGCAACTGGGGCCTGGAAAAACTCAACGACTACCAGTACAAGCAGTCGATCCGCGTCATGAAGGAAGCTGACGAGGTTATCGAGCGCATCCTTTTCCTCGAAGGTCTGCCCAACCTGCAAAACCTCGGCAAGCTGCTGATCGGCGAAGAGGTGGTGGAATGCCTGCAGGGCGACCTCAAGTACGAACGTGAAATCCAGCGCCCGCTGCTGGTCGAATCCATTGCCCTGTGCGAAGAGCTGCAGGATTACGTCAGCCGCGACCTGCTGGAAGAACTGCTCGAACACTGCGAAGAAGCTATCGACTGGCTGGAAACCCAACAAAGCCTGATCGAGAATGTGACCCTGCCGAACTATCTGCAGGCCCACATGGAGCCGGGCGGCGACTGATCCCTCACGCCCCCCGTGCCAGCCGCAGCGCGTGCTGCGGCTTTTTTTACGCCTGAATCACGGGCAAGTCGCCGGATCGCTGGCGTAGGCATCCAGACCAAGACTACGCAGGCGCTCCAGATAGCAGCCATAGTGCTTTTGCCAGGCAAAAGCATGATCGTCAGCGAGCAGCCCGGGCAGGTTGGTCAAATCGATTTCGGCCACCTGCAGGCGCTCCCCGCCCGTCGCCTGCAGCAGGCCTTCGACCAGCAGCATGTCGGAGAGCAACCAGGCCAGATGCCCCGAACCACCCAGCTCGGCCGCTGTTTCCTCCAGACTCAGGCGAGCCAGATGCTCAACGGCCGAGGTCAGCTCGGTGCGCTGAAAATTTTTCCCATCACCGTTCCCGGCAGAGAGTTTGCGCACGGCGGGCAACACCCCACGGCTGACCGGACGACTGATCGCCGTCATGCTGACCGGCTCTGGCAGCGCGCTGGCGACCCCCTTCAGCTTTTCAGCCAGCAGGCTGCGCGCCATCGCCAGTTCGTCGCCGGTCATTGGCTGCAAGGTGCAGGGCGTCGATTCCGAATTGCGTATTTCCCGACAAAGATGACGGTGCCAGACCTTCTGGCCCAGCGTTTCGCCAAACGAGGCCTGATCCCCGGCAATTTGCAGGCTGCCACCGCCAATATCGAGCACATGCGTCGTTTTCAGCGCTTCCCCAAGTTGCTGGCGGGCCCCGAAATAGCCATAAGCGCCTTCCTTCAATTGCGGGATGACCAGAACCGCCACCCCGCTCGCTGACCAGATACGTTGCAGAAGACCGGCCAGTTCACCAGCCCCCTGCGCCACCGCCATCCGCCAGGCCGAGAAGCCACCGCCAACACGCTCGCACTCTGGGGAAAAACCAGCCTTCTCCGGCAAATCACGGAGCGCCGTGATCGTCGGTGCCGCCGTTTCCTCCAGACTGCGCCCGGCCCACAGCGGACCGAGGTAATCGATATCGCCGCGGGCCGTGACGTTGCTGTTGTCAGCCCCGGCCCGAATGCCGGATGAACCGATATCGAAGGCGACGCGACAAGGCCCCTCAGCCGCCGCTGCGCTTGCCAGCAGGGCAAAGACCAGTCCGGCCAGGAAGCCTCGTGCGATCAAAGGTGGAGATACCCCATCACACCGGCCACCAGGCCAAGACCGGTTGCACCCAAAACCCCGGCCAGCAGCCAGCGCTTGCGGGTCAGCAGGGTGATTGCGGCCAATGCGATGGCAATCTGCAACAAGGTCGTGGCCAGCGCCCAGCGCTCATGCACGTGCATCTCCGCTTCGCTCTTGTGGTCAGCCTCCTTGGCCGCGGCTTCAAGCTTGTCCGCCTCGGCCTTGATCTCTTCCTTTTCCTTCTTGTAACGCTCGACGGCTTCCTTGAATTTCTGCTGGTCTTCGCCCGTCGTCAGCGTGACCGACAACTCGGCCAGGTTCTGCTTGTTGCTCTTGGCCTGGTAGTAATTCCACTGGTTGGAAGCCGACGTCTTCTGAATGGCCGCCTCGTTCTTGTAGAGCAGCGCGGCATTCTGCGAATGGCCGCCCATGTAGCCAAAGATGGCACCCACCGTGGACAGAATGGCGGTCAGCACCGCCAGGCGGGATGTGAAGCTATCACCACCATGCTGGGCTACGTGCTCGACCTCGTGATCGTGCGGACCATGGACGTGAAAACCGTGTCCTGACATTGAATTCTCCTTGTATCTGCGGGGGCTGAATAAAGTGGCAGGCCGAATTCTAGCGCCCCCGGCCAAATATTTTCGGGAAAAACAAAAAGCGTATTGACATTCATTCTCATTTAAATAAAATGAGAATTGTTCTCAATCAATATCGTTCGTGGAGTCCCATTCATGTACGTTTGCGTCTGCCAGGCAGTCACCGACCGCCAGATTCGTGAAGCCGCCCAAGGCGGTGCCCGCACGCTGAAGGATCTGCGCCGTGACCTCGGCGTGACCCGCGATTGTGGTCGCTGCGCTTCCTGCGCCCACGACTGCCTGCGTGAAGTTCATGGTGACTCGGCCAAACCCGGCAAGGTCACGCGCCGCGCCGCCTGATTTTCACAAACAGTTGTCTGGATGAAAAACGGGAGCCGATTGGCTCCCGTTTTGTTTTACACCACCAAATACCCCGCTCAGGCCTCGCTGATCAAGGCCCAGTGGTTATCCAGCGCCATCGGTTTCGGCCAGGCCAGAAAGACCGGTTTGGCCGACGGATGCCAGCGGACAAGTCCCAATGCTGTCGAGACAAGAACGCCACCGCCCGGCTTTGGGCCATTCCATTCGGCCATGGCGTACGCTTCCTGCAATTCGACTACCGGTGTCAGTTTGTCCGGTGCCCCGGGATGCCAGAGCTGGGCCAGGCCAGCCTGATTGCTCGAAACCACGAAACCGCCGTTGTAGGCGGCGGCAATGTCTCCGCCATAGCCGAAACCATCGTTTGCCCGCGTCGGGACGATCAGTTCGTCGCCTTCCAGAACAGCGAGCAGCGGTGCGCGACTGCGCTGCGCAGCCTCCCCGTGCTCGGCCTGCATGGCAATACCCAGGCGCCGCTCGCCGTCCGGTGCCGTGCTCCAGGCAATGTGGCGCAGGCTCAGGCGACTGTCGTCCACCGTCCATTGACGCAACAGCTTGCCGTTACGGGCATCGAGGCGAACCAGCGACGAATCCATGCGCGCCAGGTCGAATTTCTTGTCGGCCCGGTTGCGCGGAATGCCACCGTTGGCGACCACCAGATTGCCTTCGGCATCGAGTAGCAACTGGTGCGGCTCCATGCCACCACTCTCCCATTCATCGAGCTTTTTCAGCGTGACGCGGTCACGTACGCCAATCTTGCCTCGCCCGGAAACAAAGTCCGTTTCGGTGGTGAACACTAAATCACCACCCTTGCCAACAATGGCGTGACCGTTGAGCAGCACATTGACCGAGGGCTCGATGTCGATCTGCCGGGATACCTTGCCTTCCGGGTCGATGCGCAGCAGCCAGGTGCCGGGTCGCACGCCGGTCACCAGCAGGCTGCCATCCGCTTCCGGCAGCAAGCCGTGAGGTCGCGTCGGCAGCAGCGTGGCATGGCCAATTTCCAGCTTCTTGCGCGCCCAGTCGGCGACCAGCACACCGGCGTAGTAAGGGTCGGTCGGGTTCGGTCCGCGCCAGGCGGCGGCGACCAGCGCGCGTTGCGGTTCACTCTCGCTGGCGGCCATGGCGATACCGCCCTGGGCCAGCAAGCTGCAGGCGCCGGCCAGCTTGAGAAAGTCACGTCGATGCATGTTCTTCATTCCCATGCCCCGCTTAGCGATAGCCGGCCCGGTCGAGCAGCTTTTGGGCCGCCACGACATTTTTGGCCAAAGCACCGATCGGCAAGGAATCGGCCTTGAACTTGCCCATGGCCTCCAGCGCCGGGTTGCCAGTCACCACGCTGGCGACAACCGGCCATTCATTGTTGCCGTCAGCGAAGTAACGCTGCGCCTCATCGCTGGCCAGGTATTCGAGGAACTTGACCGCTGCCTCGACATTTTTCGAGGTTTTGACTACGCCGGCACCGGAGATGTTGATGTGCGTGCCATGGTTGGTCTGGTTCGGCCAGACAATGCCGACGCGCTCCATCATCCGGCGCTCGTCGACCTTGTCCGAACGGATCAGGCGGGCCAGGTAGTAAGTGTTCGACACCGCCACCCCGCACTCACCCAACGCCACTGACTTGATCTGGTCGGTATCACCACCCTTCGGCGCCCGGGCGAAGTTGGCGACCACGCCCCTGGCCCATTCCTCGGTCTTCGCCTCACCGTCATGGGCGATCAGCGAGGCGACCAGCGAGAGGTTGTACGGATGCGATCCCGAACGGCTGCACACCTTGCCCTTCAGCTTCGGATCAGCCAGTGACTCGTAGGTCGCCACATCCTCGGCCTTCACGGCACTGCGGTTGTAGATGATGACGCGGGCCCGGGTCGAGAAGGCGAACCAGGTATCGGTGTGCAGGTGAGCCGGGATACGGCTCTCGAGCACTTTCGACCTGACCGGGGCAAAGAGTCCCAAAGCGTCCGCATTGGCCAGGCGCGCGGCATCGACCGTGATGAAAACATCGGCCGGGCTGTTGGCGCCTTCATTACGGATGCGCTCCATCAACTCGTCTTCCTTGCCATCGATCCGGTTGATCTTGATACCGGTCTGCTTGGTGAAGTTGTCGTAGAGCTTCTCGTCGGTCTGGTAATGGCGGGCGGAATACAGGTTCAGGACTTTCTCCTGAGCCTGCACACCAACACTTGCCAGTGCTGCCAGCATGACCATGGCCAATTGCTTTTTCATGACTTGTTGCACTCCTGCTGAATCAGAACTTGTACTCGGTACTCAGGATGAAGCGACGGGCCTGACCGGGCACGGTAAAGGCGCCGTTGTCATACAGGGCGTCGTAGTACACCTTGTCGAAAAGATTCTGGACGTTGAACTTGACTGTGTATTTCGGCTGGTCATACGAAACCATGGCATCCCAGCGCACATAGGAATCCACCCAGTTCGGGTTGAAGGCTGCCGTCCCGGTTGGCGCACCACCGTAACGCCGGCTCTTGTACTCCATGCCGCCACCGACCTTGAAACCGTGGGGCAACTGGTAGGTCGTCCACAGGTTGAATGTCTTCTTCGGTGTGTTGCGCGGCGATTGGCCAATGAAATTGGGATTGCCGTTACCCGGTGCGACTTCGAGAATCTCGGCATGCATGTATGACAAGCCACTGAAAACTTCCCAGTTGTCGGTGATGCGGCCTGCCAATTCGAGCTCCACGCCATTCGAGCGACGCTTGCGAGTCAGGATGCTCGCGGTCGATTCCAGGTCGGTGTTGCGCTCCCAGTCCTTGGTTGCACGATAGAGCGAGGTACGCAGGGAATAGTTGCCATCGGCCAGCAGCCACTTGCTGCCCAGTTCAATTACCCTGGAACGCTCGGCCGGATACTGGCTGCCGGACAACTGGTAGAGGTCGGCCGTCGGGCTGAACGAATCGCTCCAGCCGAGGTAGTAATGCTGCGCCGCCGTCGGCTGCCAGGACAGGCCGGTACGATAGCTGTTCTCGCCGAAATTGCCGCTGAAGGCCGTCGACGTGAAGTAGTCCGACTTCATGATGTCGCGACGAATACCGACAGTTGCTTTCCAGTCGGGAATGAACTCGATCGTATCCTGCACGTAGGCGCTGTAGGTTTCGCCTTTGTAGGTAGCAGGTGCTGCCGTCGTGTACTGGCCCGGTTTGTACAGCGGGTTGTTGGCGGTCCCCAGGTTACGTAGCGCCCAGCGGATCGAATCCTCGTTGAGGTATTCGACACCGGTAATCAGCTCGTTCTTCAGGCCGAACAGCGTAAAGGCCGTGTTCAGGTCGCTCTGCAACACATAGTTGTCGGTTTCGAACTGCCGGGTCTTGGCTTGCCCCGAGGTGCTATTCGCCGTCAACGTCCCCTGCCCGGCCACTGCCCAGTAGGAACGCTTGTAATTGGCTGCCCGCAGCACGGTACGCCACTGCGTATCCGGAGAAATCTTGAACAGGTAGTTCAGGGTTGAGACATTGGTTTCGCTGTCATCGAAACTGCCATCCACGCCGTAATAGTTGCCCGCCTTGGCCATGCTTTCGACCGGGCGCTTGCCGCTGAAAGGAATACCGTAGTCGGCGCGATCCTGTGTCTTGACCCACAGATGACTCAGCGTCACTTCATGATTGGTGCCCAGCCCGAACGAAATGCTCGGTGCAAAGCCCATGCGATGGATTTCCGGCTCCGTGCCGGTATAGGGATTGGTACGCGAACTGCCTTCATCGCGATTCATCACGTTGATGCGGAAAGCCGTGGTATCGCCAATCCGCTGGTTCAGGTCGGCCTTGACCTCCTGGAAGCCATCGGTGCCGATACCGACGCCCACCTTGTTGATGCCATACAGCATCGGCGTCTTGCTGACCTGGTTGATCACCCCGCCAGCCTGGCCGCGCCCAAACAGCATCGCCGCCGCACCGCGCAGCACATCGACCTGCTCCAGGTTGAACAGTTCGCGGTTGTACTGAGCCGTATCGCGAATACCGTCGAGATACATATCACCGAAAGTATAGAAGCCGCGCAGGTTCATGTTGTCGCCGGAACGGCCGCCCTCGGCAGCGTTGAAGCTAAGGCCGGAGACATTGCGTAGCGCTTCGCGCAGCGAGTTGGCTTCCTGCTCCTCGATCAACGCCCGGGTGACCGTGGTAATGGCCTGCGGCACATCGTGCGGATCCTGCACCACCTTGCCGACACGGGTCTTGGTGGCGCGGTAGCCATCAGGCTGCTCCTGCGTTGCGGTGACAGTTACCGCCTTGAGGGTCTTGTCATCCTCGGCCAAGGCAGAAGCGCTGACACCGAACAGCGCCGCGGCGACGGCGGCGGCGAGCGGCAAGCGATTGCCGAACGGCAGAGGAATAGCTGGGGAGCAGCAAGCGGATTGGGCTTTTCGACCCGGAGTTTGGGCAGTTTTCACAGGCAAACCTTTTTATAGTCAGTCGGTAATGGCTGGCTGGCATCAAGGCTGGCTTGCCGAACGTTGGGTTCGTCTTCGCGTCACCCCGGCGTGAAAATGTCAGGCAACCGATCCTGCACACGCCGGGTTATTGCAAACGATAATGCGAATATATCGCATTTACAAAACAGAAACAACTTGCCTCCACCCGCCGTTGGCAAAAACGGGAGGAAGTGTTGTTTATTGCTCAGGAAACGTCAGATGACGTCGATACCAGGCTCGCCTTCAGCCATTTCGCCGATGACCGAAACGTGTGAGAAGCCGTGCTGCAGAAACAGGGAGAGCACCTCGGTCACCGTGTCCGCAGAGCAAGAAACCAGCAAGCCGCCCGAGGTCTGGGGATCGCTCAGCAAGGTCTGGGCAATGCTTTCCAGGCCATCGGCAATGCGTACACCATCACCGTAGCTGGCCCAGTTGCGGCCGGAAGCGCCGGTCATCAGACCGGCCTGCATGAATTCCCGCGCCTTGGGCAACACCGGCAAATCCTGGTAATTCACTTTCGCCCGTAGTCCGCTGCCCCTGCAGACTTCGAGCAGATGGCCGGCCAGCCCGAAGCCGGTGACATCGGTTACGGCATGAACGCCATCCAGACAGGCGAGTACCGGCCCCGGCGTATTGAGCTGCGTCGTGGTCTCAACCATGGCTTCGTAATCCTTGGCCTGGAGTTGGTCCTTTTTCAGCGCCGCACTGTAGATGCCCACCCCCAGTTGCTTGCCGAGAATCAGCTTGTCGCCGGGCTTGGCGCCGGAATTGCGCTTCAGGTGCTCCGGATTGACCAGGCCGATGGCCACCAGGCCATAGATGGGCTCGACCGAATCGATGGTATGACCACCGGCAATCGGAATACCCGCCGCCCGGCAGACATCTTCACCGCCCTGCAGAATCTGGCCGATGGTTTCCAGCGGCAGAACATTGACCGGCATGCCGACCAGCGCCAGCGCGAAGAGCGGCGTACCGCCCATGGCGTAAACATCGGAAATGGCGTTGGTCGCGGCGATACGGCCAAAATCGTGTGGATCGTCGACGATGGGCATGAAAAAATCGGTGGTCGCGACAATCGCCTGCTGCGCGTTGATCTGATAGACCGCGGCATCGTCGCTGGTCTCGGTGCCGACCAACAGTTGCGGCGGGATGATGCTGCCGGTAGTGCCGGCCAGGATTTTCTGTAATACGGCGGGCGCTATCTTGCAACCACAGCCCCCACCATGGGAAAGCTGGGTAAGTCTGACTTTTTCTTCCGGCACGGCTGTTCTCTCGGGAAATGCGGGTTGATTGTTTTTATTCGGCGTCGAAGCCGGCGTCCTCGATGGCATTGACCAAGGCATCGCGGGTCACCACTTGCGGGTCGAAGGCCACGCGGCCTTCGCCGGCGTCCAGCGAGACTTCGGCGCTGCTCACCCCGGTCATGGCGCTGAGCACGCCAGTGATGTTCTTGACGCAGCCCTGGCAACTCATGCCGCCAATCTTGATCAGTGTGTTTTCCATTGCGCTTACCTGTTGATGAAGGGTTGAAGGCGCAGCATATCGGCCATTCCCTCGGCCGACATCGGGCGGCTGAAATAGTAGCCCTGCGCCATGTCACATCCCATTTTACGCAACAGCGCCAATTGTTCGACTTTTTCTACGCCTTCGGCCAGCACGGTCATGCGCAGGCTACGCCCCATGCTGACGATGGTCGAGGCGATTGCCCAGTCATCGGGGTCGGTTTCAAGGTCATTGACAAAGGAACGGTCAATCTTCAGCTTGCCGACCGGAAAACGCTTCAGGTAAGCCAGCGATGAATAGCCGGTGCCAAAGTCATCGAGGGAGAGTTCGACGCCCATCCGGTGCAGCGCCGACAAGGTGCCCATATTGATGTCCGCATCGTGCATCACGGTGCGCTCGGTCAATTCAAGTTCAAGGCGAGCGGCCTCCAGTCCCGATGTCGCCAGCGCGCCGGCCACCATCTCGACAAAGCCGGCCTGGCGGAACTGTACCGGAGCGACGTTGACGGCCATGCAGATCGGCGGCAGCCCGGCATCGCACCAGGCTTTGGCCTGCCGGCAGGCTTCACAGAGCACCCAGTCGCCAATCGGATTGATCAGGCCCGTTTCTTCAGCCACATGAATGAAGCGGTCCGGCATGATGACGCCAAGCTCCGGATGCAGCCAGCGGATCAGGGCCTCGACACCGATGATCAGCCCGGTTTCCAGATTCACCAGTGGCTGGTAATGCAGGATAAATTCGTTCTGAACCAGCGCCCGCCGCAAATTGCTTTCCATCAGCAAGCGGTCGAGCGTCGTTGTATTCATTTCGCTTGAATAGAACTGGAACGAGTTTCGCCCCATCTCCTTGGCCCGGTACATGGCGGTATCGGCATTGCGCAGCAGGGTTTCCAGGTCACCGCCATCATGGGGATAGATGCTAATCCCGAGCGATGGCGTCACGGTCAATTCGTGCCCCGCCACCTCGAACGGCCGGGAGAAAACCTCGACCAGCCGCCGCGCCACTTCAGCCGCCGCCGCGGTATGGAAGCCCGGCATGGCGAAAATGAATTCATCGCCCCCCAGGCGAGCCAGGGTGTCGATACGCCGAACGACACTATCCAGACGCCGCGCCACCTGGCACAGCAACTCGTCACCAACACTGTGACCAAGCGAATCATTGACCCGCTTGAAATGGTCGAGATCAAGGAAGACGACGGCGATCTCGGATTTCTCGCGCTCAGCAGAAGCCAGCAATTGCTCGAAACGTTCACGCAGCAATCGGCGATTGGGCAAGCCGGTCAGCACATCGTAGTCAGCCAGCTCGCGGATTCTTTGCTCGGCAGCCTTCTGCGCCGAAATATCCAGCACGGTGCCGACGGAGGCTGGCAGCCCCCCGATCACCGAAGGCGAGCCGAGCACCATGATCGGGAAGGTCGAGCCGTCCTTGCGCACCCCGGTCAATTCATAATTGTGACCGACGACACCGGCCGCCCGCAGCTGCATCTGCTCGATCACAAAGGCATGCTGCTCGGGCAGGATCAGATCAAGCGGCCCCATCCGCTCGAGCAATTCCTCGCTGGAATAGCCAAACATGCGCAGCAGGAAGGGATTGACGTACTTGAAGCGCTGATTCTGCAGCACGAAGATACCGACCTGAGCGGCCTCCATCGTGCTCCGGAACATTGTTTCCTGCTCGGTCATCGCCGCAGCGCTTCCCGCCGTTCCCGCCTTGTCACCAGCAAACAATTGTTCAATTATTTTTTCCCCGACCCCTGTGGTCATCGAAACTCCATTCCCTACCGCCCTGCCTGGCTTTTGGGCCGCCAACGCTTGAGCAGAAGCGAGTTCGAAACCACCGAAACCGAACTCATTGCCATCGCCGCCCCCGCCACCACCGGGTTAAGCCACCCCAGGGCAGCCAGCGGAATTCCCAACACATTGTAGATGAAAGCGAAGAAAAGATTTTGCCGGATTTTCCCTAAGGTGGCCGCCGATAGGGCAATGGCATCAAATACGCCAAGCAGGTCGCTGCGTATCAATGTTAAATCCGCTGCCTCGATAGCCGCATCCGAACCCGCTCCGATGGCGAAGCTGACATCGGCCGCCGCCAGTGCCGGCGCATCGTTGATGCCGTCGCCGACCATGGCCACAATCCCGCCACCAACCTTCAATTCCTGAACCGCTGCTGCCTTGTCGCCGGGCAGGATGCCGGCCCGAAATTCGTCAATACCTGCCTCGGCAGCAATCGCCGCTGCCGTTGCCACATTGTCACCGGTCAGCATCACCACCCGGATGCCACGCTCGCGCAAACGACTGACGGCGAGCCGCGAGCTTGGCCGCAAGGCATCTGCCACGGCGAAAATAGCCAGGGTCGAGTCACCCTCGCTCAATGCGACGACAGTTTTGCCAGCCTGCTGCAACGCACCAACCGCCGGGTCGGCCGCCAGCCCCAACCAGGTCGGCGAGCCGAGGCGCAATGCCCGCCCATCGATCTCGCCTTCGACGCCGCAACCGGGAATCGCCTTGAAGCCAGCTACTTTCCTAGCATCACCGCCCGGCTGGACTGAGTTCCCGGCTGCCACGATGGCCTTGGCCAGCGGATGCTCGGAATTCTGCTCAAGCAAGGCCGCCAGACGGAGCGCTTCATCGCCGGCCAGCGCATGCGGCACCACATCGGTCACCTGCGGCAGGCCGCAGGTCAGCGTGCCAGTCTTGTCCAGCGCCAGCACGGTGATGCGCTCAGCCCGTTCGAGCGCTTCGGCATTCCTGACCAGAATGCCGGCCCGAGCCCCCTGCCCGGTACCGACCATGATCGCGGTCGGTGTGGCCAGACCCAGCGCGCACGGACAGGCGATGACCAACACGGCCACAGCATTGACCAAGGCCTCGGCAAAATCACCGGAATAAATCCACCAGCCGGCAAAGGTCACGAGCGCAATGGCGCACACAGTCGGCACGAAGATCGACGAAATCCTGTCAGCCAGACGCTGCACCGGTGCCTTCGATCCTTGCGCCTCGCCGACCAGCCGGATAATGCCGGCCAGCAAGGTGTGCTCGCCAACACCGGTCGCCCGGCAGCGCAAGGCGCCCTGCCCGTTGGCCGTGGCAGCAAAGACCTTGTCGCCGGCCCGCTTGCCCAGCGGCATGCTTTCGCCGGTCAGCATGGCCTCATTGACGCTCGATTCACCATCGACCACCTCACCGTCGACCGGCACGCTTTCGCCCGGACGCACCAGGAAGACATCGCCCGGCATCAGCGCTTCAACAGCCATTTCCACCCACTGGCCGTCACGTTCGACGCGCGCCGTCTTCGGCTGCAAGCGGATCAGCGACTCAATGGCTTCGGAGGTTCTCGCCTTGGCCCGTGCTTCGAGCAACTTGCCGAGCAGAACCAGCGTGATCACCGCTGCCCCGCCCTCGAAATAGACGTGCTGACTGAGGCCAAACAACGTCACAACCGTCGAAAAGCCCCAGGCCATGCTGGTGCCCAGCGCGACCAGCACATCCATGTTGGCACCTCCACCGCGCAAGGCCTTGTAAGCACCGTCGTAGAAACGCCAGCCGATCCAGAACTGGACCGGCGTCGCCAGCACCAGTTGCAGCCAGCGCGGTAGTTCGTTTTCGTGACCGTGCTCGCCAAACATGAACAGCATCTGCCCGACCAGCGGCAAGGTGAGCCCCACGGCAATCCAGAAGCGCCGGATTTCCCGCTGATAAACACGCAGCTTCTCAGCCTTTTCGCGTTCGCGCGTCTGGCTATCGACCAACTCGGCCGTGAACCCGGCCTTCGCCACCGCCGCCACCACGGCAGCCTCATCGGCCGTAGCTGACAGTCGTACCCGGGCACGCTCGGCGGCCAGATTGACATTGGCCTGCATGCCGGCTTGCCGATTCAGGACTTTTTCAAGGCGAGCCGAACACGCAGCACAGGTCATGCCGCCAATGGCAAACTCGACAACCCTGCCCCGGTCGGTCTCTTCGCTCATTTGACCAGCAACACCGGACACAGCGAGAGGTGCAGCACACGAGTCGCCACCGACCCCATGACGATACCCGCCGCGACGCTACGACCATGCGTGCCCATCACGATCAGATCGCAAGCCAGGTCACCGGCCATTTTGCTGATCACCTCGGCCGGCTGACCGACATGAATATGCGTTGTGTGGAAACGCCCGGCCGCATCCAACTTCCGCTGTGCCTCGACGAGCAGCTCCTGCCCTTCTTCCAGATAGTAGGCGTGCAGTGTTTCCTTGCCGACATGGGCTTGCACCCGCCCTATCGGAATCGGCGCATGAACATGCAACAGGTGAATTTCCGGCACATCGCGGAACCAGGCCGCATGGCCAATCAGGTGATCGACAGCGCGCAGCGCACAGGCCGAACCATCAACCGGCAACAAAATCTTCATGGTGTTTTCCCATCCTAAAGCCCGCCTGACAGACGCATCAGGCCGAGGAATCCGTATAAACCAAAGCCTAGCACCAACAAGCCGGAGAGGGTACGCACAATGGGGCGACGAACGAATTCGTTAAGCCGGGCCAGCACAATGCCGGCCAGCAAAAGATTGGGCAAGGTACCGAGCCCGAAGGCCAGCATCGTCAGCGCACCACGCCCGGCCGAACCAGTGCTCAAGGCTGTAGCCAAGGCGCTGTAGACCAGGCCGCAGGGCAGCCAGCCCCACAGCACGCCCAAAGGAAAGGCCTGGGCCACGCTGCGCACGGGGAGAAAACGACGGGTCAAAGGTTGCAGGCGCCCCCACAGGCTCTGTCCCGCCCGTTCGGTGAAGGCCAACGCCCTGGTCACGCCGAGCAAATAGAGCCCCATCGCCACCAGCATCAGGTTGGCAACGAAATAGAGAATCAGGCGGGCTGGCACCTGGCCTTCAAGCCCAATGCTGGCAGCCCCCAGCGCCCCGGCGATAGCGCCGGCCGCTGCATAGGAAAGAATGCGCCCGCCGTTGTAGGCAAGGTGCATGGACCAGCGCGCCTGCCCGCCCATCGAGAGGGCGCCAACGATGCCGCCGCACATGCCGACGCAGTGGGTACCGCCGAGCAGACCGACAAGAAAAAGTGCGAGATAGCCGGAATCAGGCATCGTGCAAACCCGTAGTCACCGAAGCAGGCAGTTTACCCTGCCTGCCCGGTGCTACGCACGGCGATCAGATGACCTTGGAGTAGGTTGCCCGCTGACGTCCGGCCCGCAGATAGCGGTCGAAGACCATGGAAATGATGCGCACCAGCAAGCGTCCCGGAGGCAGGACGGTAATCCATTCGCGCTCGATCTTGAGCAAGCCGGCTCGTTCCATTTCCTTCATGTCTTCGAGTTCGGCAGCGAAATACTTGTGGAAGTCGATCAGATGGGCGCTTTCAATGCTTTCGATAGACAACTCAAAATGGCACATCAGCGCCTGGATGATCGAACGGCGCAGAATATCGTCAGCCGTCAGTTCGATACCGCGGAAAACCGGCAGCGCACCGGTATCCAGACGGTCGTAGTACTCGTCGGCCGTCTTGACGTTCTGATAATAGGTCGGCCCGACCTTGCTGATCGACGAGATGCCGAAAGACAACATGTCGCAGTCGGCGTAGGTCGAATAGCCCTGGAAGTTGCGGTGCAGGCGGCCCTGACGCTGGGCAACTGCCAGTTCGTCATCCGGCTTGGCAAAGTGATCCATGCCAATGAAGACATAACCCGCATCGGTCAGTTTCTTGATGGCCAGCGCCAGAATCTGCAGCTTGGTATCGGCCGACGGCAGATCGCCTTCATTGATCCGGCGCTGCGGCTTGAACATGCCGGGCATGTGCGCGTAGTTGTAGATCGACAGGCGGTCTGGATCCATCGCCAGCACGCGTTCCAGCGTCCGGTTGAAGCCCATCACCGTCTGGTGCGGCAGACCGTAGATCAGATCGACGGACACCGACTTGAAGCCGTTGGCCCGCGCATCGCGAATGACGCTGTAGGTTTCTTCTTCGCTCTGGACGCGATTAACGGCGACCTGTACCTTTTCGTCGAAATCCTGGACGCCGACGCTCATGCGGTTGAAACCGAGCTCGCCCAAGAGGGCGACCGTGGCTGTATCAACCTTGCGCGGATCGACTTCGATCGAATATTCACCACCGTCGAGCAACTTGAAGTGCTTGCGGGTTTCGCCCATCAGCTGGCGCATCTCGCTGTGCGACAGGAAGGTCGGCGTACCACCGCCCCAATGCAGCTGGATGACCTCATGCTCACCATCGCGACCTTCGAGCGCCGCCGCCTGAATATCGAGCTCCTTGGCCAGATATTTCAGGTATTTGGCGCTGCGCCCGTGATCCTTGGTGATGATCTTGTTACAGGCACAGTAGTAGCAAATAGTGTTACAGAACGGGATGTGGAAGTATAATGAAAGAGGTCGACTGATCCCGCCGATGTTGCGCTTGCCAAGCCAGAGCTTGGCGGCATCGGAGTCGAAAGCCTCGACAAAGCGGTCGGCCGTCGGATAGGACGTGTACCGGGGGCCGTTGACGTCAAAGCGGCGAATGATCTGCGGATCGAAGACGAGGTTTTCAGTTGCGAAATTCATTAGGCAAGCCATCAAAAGTTGATCGGATTATGTTCGGATGGCATGGTTTTGCGGTTGACTTGGATCAAGCTAACGCAGGTTGCCAATGGCACATACACACCCATTAAATCAGGAAATCTCGCTGTCCGTCATCAAGACAGCCTGTTCGAATTGTAATCTGCGCGAATTGTGCCTGCCCTTCGGCCTGAGCACGGAAGAACTTGAGCGCCTGGACGATCTGGTTTCCACTCGTCGCCGCATCAAGCGCGGCGATCATCTCTACCGCGCCGGCGAGGGTTTTGACGCCATTTACGCCATCCGCAGCGGTTTTTTCAAGACGGACGTGCTGCTCGAAGACGGCCGTGACCAGGTCACCGGTTTCCAGATGGCCGGCGAACTGCTCGGGCTCGACGGCATCAGTACCGAACACCATACCTGTAACGCGATTGCGCTCGAAGACAGCGAGATCTGCGCCATTCCGTTTTCCCGGCTGGAAGGTCTGTCGCGCGAAATCCATACGCTGCAACATCATTTCCACAAGGTGATGAGCCGGGAAATCGTTCGCGATCATGGCGTGATGATGCTGCTCGGCACCATGCGGGCTGAAGAGCGCTTGGCCGCCTTCCTGCTCAACCTGTCGCAGCGCTTCACCGCCCGTGGCTTCTCGCATGCCGAGTTCTATCTGCGCATGACGCGCGAGGAGATCGGCAGCTACCTCGGCCTGAAGCTTGAAACAGTGTCTCGGGCTTTCTCCAAGTTTCAGGAAGAAGGCTACATCGCTGTCCAGCAGAAACACATCCGGATTCTGAACGTCAGTGGCCTGAAGGCACTGATGAATCACCGCGCCTGAGGCCTACCAGCGCAGCCTGGCCAGTTCTCCTGCCCGTTCGAGCAACCTGAACAGCAAGGCATCGGCTTTGGCGCGAGCCGGTGTTGCGCCGCCAGTGGCGCGGTAGGCCATCATCACCCGCTCGGGGTCAGCCGCCGTCACGTAGATCGCGACAGACAAGGGACAGAAGGCAATCTGGGCCGGATCTTCGCTCACCATCTGCCGCGCTATCCCGGCGCTGCAGAACTGGACTATCTCTGCTTCGGCATACGGACTTGCTACAGCCTCACCGGCACCGGCGGTTCGATCGAGCATCCTGCCAAACGGAATAACCGCCCCAACAACCAGCCCCTCGGCCTCCACGGCTTCAACAAGCGCCTCGTGGGTTGCGCGGAAATCGCTGCCTTCTACGGCGAGAGAAACCACCCCGTCGCCGGCATGGCCATGACCGATCCAGAGCAGCAGCAGGCCAAGCCGGAAAATACGCAAAAAACAGGGCACCCCGAGGGGCGCCCTGAACAGATGAGAGCAAACCATCTGACGCAAGAAATACTCTTTGAACGGGGCGATCAGAAGAAAATCAGACCGCCCACCGAGAACGTACGGTTCTTGTTGTCGTAGTTGGTGTCGAGCACGTTGGTGATGCGCTCGTCGTTGATTTCGCCGACCAGGGTGATGTACTTGTTCAGCGAGTGATAAACACCAACCGTCACGGCGCGGTTCTTGATCTGGTTGTCCGGCGTGGCACGAGTGCCGCGGAGGCTGGTCAAGGTATAACCATCCTTGTCCTTGTTCTGGCCGAAGTTGATGCCCACCTTGGTCGCGCCGAACTTGTAGGTACCCTGCAGGAAATAGCCCTGCGATTCCGTCTTGTTGCCGTTGCCATCGCTGCCGCCAAAGAACTGGGCACCAACGGTGGACAGCCCCAGACCGGTTCCCTTGAAGCCGTAGGCAACTGCCTCGAAATCGCCGAAACCAGCCTTGGCACCGACTTCATAGCCGGTCCCGGTAAAGGACTTGGTCGTGCACGGATCGACCGAGCAACTGGTCGATTGCGTCACCAGGCCGCCCCAGACCTTGCCCGGCATGCTGCCCTTCCAGTCATAGTCAATCTTGGCCTGGAAGCCCGGGGTCTTGGTTTCGTCGCCGGCGAACTTGCTCGGCTGGAAGATGCCGGCGGAAGCCTGCAGGCCGCCCATGCTCGGGGTCGTGTAGGTGATTTGCGGCTGGAAGCCGGTGTACATGTAACCGTGGCCGATCATGCCGAAGGTGGTGTTGTACGGAATACCGGCGTTGCTGGTGCCGCCGACGCCAAGCAGGGTCATGTCGGACAGGATGATGTTCTGGCCGAACAGGCCGATGTCACGACCGAATTTCAAGGTACCCCAGCTGTTGTTGCCGAACTGGAAATACACATTACGCGTGTCGATCTGGCTGTACGGATTGGTCGTACCGGCGCCATCGGCGTTATTGCCAATCGGCAGGCCGACGGTCTGTGAGTTGCTATTGATGCCAGGGGCGAAGCTGATGTGCGCCTTGATGTCCTGGCCGTTGGCCTGGGTGGTGGCGACAAAGTTGATCCAGCCCGGCAACAAGCCGTTGGTCAGTTCGCTATTGGTGGTTGTCGTCGAGCGGCCGGTAATGCGGTCGGTCGTCTTGGCGTCGCGCACGACATAGAAACCGTTGATGGTGCCGTTGATGTCGAGCGTGACATCATTCTGCGTGAAGCTGACGGCCTGGCTGGCGGTGCTGCCACAGGCCAGCAGGGCGAGAACCAGAGGACGAACGGACGGGATTTTCTTCATGAAAAGTCTCCAGATGTTTTTCGTTGATATGTGCCGCCCGGGTTTTCTCCCCGGACAATTTCCCCCGCTGCCATCTCTGCGATGGCATGGAACACCCTTGTTCGCGAAGCGCGTGCCAGGCAGCACAAAAAACAAATCAATCCCGCCAAAACCCTGATGCACAGGTCTTTTCAGTGTTTACACAAAGCCCAATAAAAAGCCCGAATATGCGCAATAAGTCGTTCATTTTCTGGACAATTGCTGCACGCCTGAGCCAAAACGAAGCAGCAAAACCATGGCGCAAAAAGCAAAAAAGCCCGGACATCGCCGGGCTTGGTTGGGGTGAAACAGGGGATCAGAAAGTGTAGCGGGCGCTGACCCCGGCCAGCCAGGTACGCCCCGGTGCCGATTCATAGAAACGGCCATTGCTGTCACCGACAATGACCGAGCCAACGTACTGGCGGTCGAAAATATTGTCGAAGCGCAGGAAGCCGCGCAGGGCAAGCGGGCCGAGCTTGCGATCAATGCCGAAGCGAAGATTGGCGATGGCATAGCCCGGCGCTGCTTTCTGGAGGTTGCTGTCCTCGACATAGACCTTGCTACGAATGATGCCTTCGACCGCGGCATGAAACCCGGTCGGCTGGTGCTTCCAGGCCACTTCCCCAAACAGGTTCTGGGCAGCCACACCCGGCAAACGGCTACCGGCACTGACGGCACCGGTCGAGGTCGTGAATCGCTCGGCGTAATGGGCGTCAAGGTAGGTATAGGCCAGGCGGCTGCTCAGTTGTTCGGCCCAGCGGCTATCAAGTGCCATTTCCAGACCGCGCCGCTCGGTCTTGCCAGCGTTCTGGTAGGCCGTCCGGCCACCGCTGCTCGACAGCACCACCAGTTCATCCTGCGTCTTGATCTCGAACAGCGCCACATCGAGACGGCTGGCATTGCCGAGCATGGCCTTGAGGCCGGTTTCGTAATGCGTGCTGGTGGCTGGCTTCAGCGAGAAATTGAACGAGCCGCCACCATCCGAATAGAACATCTCGTTGAACGTCGGCGCCTCGAATCCACGCGCCGCACTGGCGTAGAGATTGACGCTGTCGGTCAGGCGATAGAGGGCGGCCACTGTCGGCGTGGTTTTTTCATAGCTGACGCGACCGCTGTCATTACCGTTGCCGGAAACAATGTATAGATCATCGACCTTGAAGGCGATACGGCTATGGCGCAGACCGCCGCTGAAGGTCCAGCGCTCGCCCTGCCATTCGGCCTGAGCGTACTGATCGAAGGTGGCAACGCGATCCTCCTCGTTGCGCCGCATACGTCCCGCCACACCGCAAATGTTGGCAATACAGTTGGCCGGCACCCCGCTACCAAGGAAGTTCTCGTAGCCTTGCCGATCGTCGGTGGCCTGTTCGTAGTCAAAACCTAGCGTTGTCGTCAGACGACCCCCGGCCAGCCCGAAGCGGCCGGTCCAGCGAGCGGACAGGCCGGCGAATTCGCGGTCAAAATCGATGATGCCGCCGGACTGCTTGGCCGGGGCCTGTGCGCCGACCGGGATCGACTGGTATTGAGTCGTCGAGCGTTGTCCGGCGTAAGCCGAAACCTGCACGGTCTGATCGCCAAAACGATGCTCGTAGGTCAAGCCGCCCTGCGCATGGTCGATACTTTTGCGCGTGTCGTAGGCCAGTGCCGGGTAGTTATTCCGGGTCGAATCCCAGGCCACGCCGCGCGGGTTGGACTGAAACTCTTTCCACTGTAAGCCCTGCGGGTCCTGCGCATCCTGCCGGAAGGTGTTGGCGATGAAGGTCAGCTTGCCATCCTGGCTCGGCCGGAAGGTCAGCTTGGCCATGGTCTGGTCGCGCTCGGCGGCGCTGTGGTCGCGGTAGCCATCGGTCGCAAAACGCGAAGCATCGATGACATAGCCAATCCCCCCTATCTCGCCCTGAGCGCTGATGTCGCTTTTCCACGTGCCATAGCTGCCGGCGGCGAAGCTGCCTTCGACACTGGGCGCCCCCTTGCCATCCGGCGTAAACATCTGGATCACCCCGCCGGCATGGTTGCCGTAGATGGCCGACATCGGCCCGCGCATGACTTCGATACGCTCGGCCCGGTCGAGGTTGAAGGTGGCGGCCTGCCCTTGTCCATCCGGCATCGATGCCGGGATGCCATCAGAAACCAGGCGAATGCCACGCACACCGAAAGCCGAGCGGGCACCGAAGCCGCGTGAGGAAATCTGCAGATCCTGCGCGTAGTTCTGGCGGTTCTGCACGGTGATACCGGGCACCGCAGCCAAGGCCTCGGAGGCATTGACGCGGGCCTGATCGGCGCCGATCCGACTGGCATCGACGACATCAATGGCAGCGGGCAGATCGAAGCTGTTGTGTTCGACGCGGCTGCCGGTGACGACGACCGAGTCCAGCGTCAGCGCAGCATCGGCCATGGCAAGACCGGAAAAAGCTGCGGCCAGCAGGGTGACAAGATGGCAAGGCCGGGCAAGTCGGGAAGGAAGGTGCTTTGTCATTTTGTCTCCTGGGTATGCGAGGCAACCCCTCAGTTGCCGTGGAGACCATTATTTGCCAACGCCCAGCCTGTCACATCGTGACTATCGCCCGAGTTGCCTACAGAAAATCATGAGAATCGAAGCAACGGGCAGCGATCTGGATGCCTTGTCGCCAGGAGAGATGGTCACGACAACCCGGAAAAGCAAAAGGCCCACTCCGAAGAATGGGCCTTTTGGCAGCATCGACGACGATGAAGAATCGTCGCCAAGGCGATGTCTGGAGCGGCAGAAGAGTCTCGAACTCTCGACCTCAACCTTGGCAAGGTTGCGCTCTACCAACTGAGCTACTGCCGCTTTTTTTGGCTCCCCGACCTGGGCTCGAACCAGGGACCTACGGATTAACAGTCCGGCGCTCTACCGACTGAGCTATCGAGGAAAAGGCGCGCATTATAAATCGGTCTGGCTGCTTTGCAAGCCCTTTGGACAAGCAATTTGATCGAACTGAATCACTGACCTCGATCAGGCCCGTCGATTACCGACTAGGCCAGCTGATGCGCTCGCAATTTCGGCACGCTTGGAATGCAAATGCGCTTGCCATCGACGACGATCAGACCAAGATTGCTCAGATCGTGCAGGATGCGCGAAAAATGCTCCTGCGTAAGATTGAGGCGGGATGCAATCACGCCCTTGTTGGCGGATAGCTCAAGCACAACCTTGTCTTCGTTTTGCTGGCTCTCGAGCAGTTCGTGCATCAGGTAACCAATCACCCGCTGCGTGCCGGAATGCAACGAGTAGGCTTCGACATCGGTCATCAGCTGATGCAGGCGCAAGGCCATGCCGGCCAGCATTTTCCTGACGAAGGCGTGGTCGCCCTCCAGCTCTTCGTAGATCGCCGCCTTTGAAATATGCAGGACCAGCGAATCGCTCAGCGCCTGGGCGAAGACGAAATAAGGCTTTTCCATGAACATGATGGCCTCACCGAAACTCTGTCCCGGCTGAATGATTTCCACCACCTTCTCGGTTCCCTGGGGCGACGAGAGCGCCAGTTTCATCTGGCCATAGACCAGCACATGAAAACCGGTCGATGGATCGCCCCGGCGGAACAGGTTTCCCCCCTTGCTAACGCGTATTTCGCGGGTGCTCTTCGCCAACCGGGCGAGCTCATCCGCAGAAAGACCTTCAAACAAGGGAATACGACTTAAAAGACTGACGACTTGCACCGGCTGATAATCCCGCACACTCTCTCCTTTCGAGGAACTCTGGTTATCGACATCCATCAGGCATGACTCCGGACACATTGTGTATTTTGACATGAATCAAATCAAGTCATTCCGGCAAGGATAACTCAAACCTTCGCACGAGCGGAGATTCAGGCCCTTCAGCCTTTGGCGACATTCCAGGCGGGATGCTGGAAGTATTTTCCATACGACTTCAAGGCTTCAAGCACCTTGACGGCGCCATCGTGGCGTGTCTGTGACGACTTTCCTTCCATGATCTCGGCCCCGGACATCAAATCGGCAATGATCAGATGCAGCATGGCGTCGGCTTTCGGTTCCAGTTTGCACTGCGCCACCGCGTCGCCCACCCTGGCGCTGATCGTCGCCGCCAGCGCCTGGTAATTCTCGTTTCCGAACTGATTCTTGTGAATCGCCGGCAAGGCCTTGGCCATGGCTTGATTGATGTCGTTCATGGCCTGACGCAAAGGCGCATCAGTGGCCCATTTCTTCCCGGCATTGAGCTGGAGTTTCGCCGGCTCGGCAGCGTGATGGTGGTGGTGCGTTTCAGCGGCCTGGATGTTCGATGCAGCGGCAAGAACAAGTGCGACGAGAAAAACTGAAAGTTTGGTTTTCATTTCGTTTCCTTGGGTGCGTTGAAGAATACCCGAGCACTTTAGTCGGCTAATCTTAAGACAGCCTTAATGGACAGCCTCCTGCCTGGCACCCAGCCCACCAAGACCATCATCTTGCCGGCCATGTCAGGCAGCCGTTTTACCCCGTTCGGCCAATACCTGGCGGATTGCGCCAGCCAGAATCGACGGATCTTCGGCCCCGACGACAACCATTTTCCGGTCGACGACGAAGGTCGGCACCATCGAGATGCCGGCCGCTCGCACTTCCGCCTCCATTGCCCGAACGGTGTCGACGTCTTCAGTCGACGCCAGGTAATCGGCGACCGTTGCTGCCGGATAACCGCACTCCGCTGCAATGCCGACCAGAACGCCAGGATCGCCAACCGCCTCGCCGCGCTGGAACTGAGCGACGAACAGGCGCTCGACCAGCCGTTCGGCATCGCCACGCTGCTGCGCCCAGTGGATCAGGCGGTGCGCCTGCAGGGTGTTGGCTCGTCGCGCTATCTTTTCAAAGGCGTATTCCAGCCCATAGGGTCGCCCGGCAGCGCGGACCCGCTCGAACAGCGCTTCGACCGGCGCCGGCCCGCCAAATTTCTTTTCCAGAAACGGCAGGTAGGGCTCGCCCTCGGGCGGCGTATCCGGATTGAGGAAAAACGGCCGCCAGCGTTTCTCGCAGGAAAAATCGGGAATTTCCTGACGCACCTGGGCAATCGCCAGGTCCAAGCGGCGCAGGCCGATGAAGCACCAGGGACAAACAATGTCGGAAACAATCTCAATGGAAACCATGCTGGTCAGTACTCCTGTTTCATTAAGCGGGATGGCACCAGGCGTCGAATCTGAGCGCCAACGACGGTGCGGAATCGCGGGCTGTGCAGGCAAACGCCCCCGGCCAGACCGACCAGACAACCAAGAACCGTATCGAAAAATCGCGCCTGAATCAGCACGTTTGGCGAAGCATGGCCGAGCGTGCTGGCTTCAACCAGCAGGATGGTCATCGGCGTAATGAAGATGGCGGCAATCGCGTAGTGGCGGACGATCAGAACCTCGATCAGGAAGGCGAGCATGATCATGACGAACGAGATGCTCCATTTCTCGAGCGGCAGGCTCAACAACCCCCAGGCCAGCAAAAGACCGACGCCAGTGCCGATCACCCGCTGCAACTGCTTGTTCCAGACGGCGCGCAGCGACATGCCCTGGATGACAGCCAGACAGCTCACCGGCACCCAGTAGGCCTGCTCCAGTTGCAGCGCCTGGGCCAGCGCCAGAGAGATGCCGACGAAAGCGCCGATGATGATCGAGTCGAAGACGACAAAGTCGAAAGTCGCTGGCGGCAGGGGCGTCACCGGCTTGGGTGGCACCCGCCGCAGCATGAAAACGCTGTAGAAAAACGCGATCAGGCAGGCCAGCAGGCTGCCCATGGTCAGCAGCCCGACCTTGAGCGGAACCTGCATCACTTCGCCGGGCGAGTAGGCGCCGATCGACGCGGCCATGATGAAGAAGAGGCTTCCCGGCGGGCTCAGGTTGTAATACCGGCAGAGCATCGTGACCAGAATGGCCGTAAAAGTGAGCACCAGCATCATCAGCGGCGGGAAGAAATGGCTGATCACCCCGAGGGCATAGCTGGCGATCATGGCGAACGCGCTGGCCATCAGCAAAACCATCCGGTGATACATCGGCGTTTCGGGCAGGTAGAGGAAAACCAGGCCGCCCAGCGAAGAGATCAGGCCATAGTCCATATGGTCGAAACAGGCGCCGACCAGCAGCGGCAGCCCGGAGGCCAATGCTGCCGCAAAGGGCATCTGCCAGCGCCGGTCGCTGGCATTGATGGTCGTCAGATGCTGCAATTCGGCTTGCATCAGCATCTTCAATCTTGCCCAGTACGATGAGCGAGTCATGGCCCTGCCTTTGATCGGTGGCGGTTGCTCGCGTCAAAGGCGAGAACGAATTGGACTTATTCTACTGTGAAGCGCCGGAGAGCCGGTTTTGCCAGAGGTGGCGGCGCGTGCTTTGAGCGAGGAGGAAAACGGACTTGGCTCGATGAGACTGGAATGCCCGCTTTCCAGGAGCGTATCCGAACGTTCAATATCGGCACTGCCGTGTTCCTCGATAGCGGACAGTCCTGCACGCTTCAAAGGCACAGGTTTCAAGCAAGGGGGATGTCACCCCAGGCGGGCAATGCGAGATGCGGCCTCGTCAAGGTGTCGGCGTATCGCCTCAATGCACGGCGAGAAGCGGCCGGAGAAAGCATCGCAATCGCTGACCATGACAAAGAATATTTCAGCCAAACGCAACGCCTCGCGCCAGGTTTCTCCATCGACCGAAGCAGACAGTGAAGCCGGCGGAAGCGTATCGACGACTGCGCCGCCCCCGCCAGGAGCAAACCCCATGGGCAGAACATCGTAAGCCGGCGCGAGCTGATACGGGCGACCGTGACGGCTGACAAACGACAGGTTTCCGGCGTGCATGTCGGTGTTGCCGATAAGGGTGCCGAATGCCCAAAGCAGTGCAGAGCCGGCGACGGCGTCTGCATGGACATGTCCATCAGCGGCAAGGCGACTTACCAGCGACGGCCAAGGCGCCGAAGCATCACCGACGAATTCCGCATCGAGAGCGCGCAGAGAGAACACGCCAACGCGGCCTAGCTGACCGATGCGGTCGAATCGCGACACTTCCAGGAATCGCTGACCGCCAAAATCGAAAATCCCGGATTCGACACCAAGCACCGAAAGAGCCAGATGCTCGGCCAACAGGAGGTCGCGCCATCGCTCGCTAACCGGGTTATCGTCCGGCGCCGAAAACTTCACCAGCACATGACCGCGCTCCGAGTATGCGCAGAATTTTGGTTGCTCCCCCCCCGCAGAGGAGCCTGGTACCTCGCCAGCGGCGGCGGCACGCGCCAACGCCGGATAGTCGGCCATCCGATCAAGGCTGACCGGAAGCGGCATTCCAATAAATCGATCACGCGCCAAATCGCCAATCAGCAGGTTGCCGATTGCGTCATGGCCATGGGCATGCAGCGCCCTGATAACTTCTGTGTCGCTCCAATGCTCCGGGTTTGCCGGCAAGCCGAGAGCGGTGGCATAGGTCGAGGCATAGGCCCGGCCGAGATAGCCCTGCGGCCGCATATCGAACAGCCACCACGGCAGCCCGTCACTATGAAGCGACACGCCGTCCGCCTGCACCATGACAAACCCATCCGGGCGAACGGGAACAAGTGCGCCAAGCTCCCGAATCAAGCCCTCGTCGCTAACGCGGAAAATCGGGACCGAGGCGAAGCCACGAGAAGTATCCCGCAGGGCATAACGAATAGAGGGACCGGCCCCGATTCGTACTACCTCATCACCAAGTACAGCCAGTGCACGCGAAAACGTTGGCTGGCTAATCCCTGTTTTTTCAATAACTTGACGAGCGGCCACCGGTCCTTTGCCGAGCAGAAGGCGAATTGAATCCGAATGGCGCGACATGGCTATGAATAGATTTATGAATAGATAGACGAATTGATATTGTAGTCACGCATTAGCATCCCGTCACTCACTTTTCTGCATCAATCAGTCGGCTGACGCGGCGTGATCGTTTCATTTGGCTGCCGAAAAGCAGACATGGCTCGAATAGCGAATTCCGCTCTGGCCGATTGCGGAACAGGCAAGGCCATTAACAGTTGCGGCGGCGCTGCCTCAACAAGCCCTCAATCAACCGTTTCAACACATTCCGCAACCCAGCCCAGCGCCTTGATGCAGGCTCTGGCCATGGGCGGGGCCAGCACGTCGTGGCCGGAATTGGTGACGGGAAACCAGGTTGCCTCCGGCCAGGCACGGTGCAGCGCTTCGGCGGCGTGGGTTGGATAGAGCGGGTCGGCCACGCCTTGGACGATGGCGGCCGGCAAATGGCGCAGGTGGTCGACGCCGGCCAGCAATTGGCCCGGGGCGATGAAGCAGTCGTGGTGCAGGTAATGCAACTGCAGGCGCGCCGTCGCCAGCGCCCTATCATCGGGCCACACCGCCAGTGGCGCCTCGTTGCGCAGGGCTCGCCCGTAGTTCAGCCAGGCCCGGCTGGCCATCTCCGCAGCCTGCGGGTCGGCG
The DNA here is from genome assembly GCA_041909135.1 of Azonexus sp. Lineage (GTDB taxonomy): Bacteria > Pseudomonadota > Gammaproteobacteria > Burkholderiales > Rhodocyclaceae > Azonexus. Next base: position 64,525 of record JAYREA010000009.1, read on the forward strand.
CCGAGAATCCGGCGGGTGTAGGCGGCCAGCAGGTCATCGCGCTCGCTGGCGGGGATGGCGTGGGCAAACTGCTGCCAGGCTTCTGACTGGTCGGCCGGCGCATGCTGAATGACCGCTTCGACCTCCTGCCGTGAGCCGAGGAAGATGCCGCACAGCACCATCCCCAAGACGCGTTCGGTAAATAACTGGCTGTAGGCCACGGCGAGCAGGCTGCCCCAGCCGCCGCCAAAGACGATCCAGTTCGAGATGCCCAGGGCATCGCGCACATGCTCAAAGTCGACCACCAGATCGGGCGTCGTATTGGCCCCCAGCTCTCCGCTGGGCAGGCTATGTCCGGCCCCGCGCTGGTCGATGCAGATGACGCGAAAACGCCGGGGGTCGAACAGACGGCGGTGTTCGGGCTGGCAGCCATGCCCCGGCCCGTCGTGCAGAAACAGGACGGGCAGGCCATCCATTGGGCCGCATTCCTCGACGTGCAGGATATGCCCGTCACCGACGGCCATTTGCCGGACGCAACGCGGCCGGCAGGCGGGATACAACGGATCGCCCGCCAATCAGGCCTCGAGCAGCCCGTTGCGGACAGCGACCAGCGTCAGCTCGGCCGCATTCTGCGCATTGAGCTTCTGCTTGATGTGGTAAAGATGCGTGCCCACGGTGCTCGGGCTGAGGCAGAAGTCCTCGGCGACTTCATTGACGCTGCGGCCGCCGGCCAGCTTGAGGAAAACTGCCAGCTCCTTCTCGGTCAGCGTTTCGACCGGATTGGCCGAACCGGAAAGCTGGGAAAGGGCCACTGCCTGGGCCAGCTCCGGATCGATATAACGCTGATCGGCGGCGACCTGGCCCACCGCGCGCAGGAATTCATCGGGGGAGGCCCGTTTGCACAGATAACCCCGGGCTCCGAGGCGCAGGGCGCGAATCGGCACGATGTCATCGTTGTGGGCCGAAAGCATCAGCACCCTCGCCTTCGCCTCCCAGATCATCAGGCGTTCGAGCGCCGCCAGGCCGCCGATGCCGGGCATCGAGACATCCATCACCACGACATCGGGATTGGTTTCGGCGTACAGGCGAACCGCACTTTCGCCATTCTCGGCCTCACCCACCACCGTCGCCCCGGCCCCTTCGAGCAGCAGACGGAAACCGAGACGAACGACCGCGTGGTCATCGGCGAGCAGGATGCGCTTGCCTTGCAGAGACTTGTTCATGCGAATTCCTCCTGAAGATGCAGGGAATGACTGTCCGGTAAGCGGACATCGATGCGAAAGCCCGGCTCGGCCCGGCCGGATAGGTGCAGATGGCCGCCGAGCGCCGCCACGCGTTCGCCCATGCCGGTCAGCCCCAGACCGCAGCCAGCCTGGGCCGAGGGCTTCCCACCCGGGCCGCAGCCGTTGTCGGCCAGTGACAGATGCAGCCAGCCGGCCGCGCGCTCAAGGCAAATCTCGACCCGGCTGGCGGCGGCATGGCGGACGACATTGGTCAGCCCTTCCTGAACGCAGCGCAGCACGGTGAGCGCCAGATCGTCGGCCACCGGCTGCTTGCCAATCGCCACATGGCTGAGCAATTCAATGTCGGGATGCTGCCGACGCCAGTTGCCGAGGTGGTGATCGAGCGCCAGCGCCAGCGAGGGGCCGGCCGATGGCCGCAGGCGATGCAGGATGTGGCGCACACCGTCCTGCATTTCGCTGGTCACGGCAACGATGCTCTGGGCCGGAATATGCAGCGATGGCTCGTCCGGCGTGCGCTGGACAATGGCCCCGGCCAGGGCGCGAACGGCGGTGATGCCCTGGGCCAGCTCGTCGTGCAGTTCGCGGGCAATCATCTGCCGCTCGGCCTGCAGCCCGGCCTGCATGCGTTCGGCCACCTCGCGCTCGGTATCGAGCCGGACGTTCTCGTCGACGGCCGCACTCAGGCGGTCGGCCATGCCGTTGAAGGCGCGGGAAATACGGCCGAGTTCCGGGGTGGCGAATTGCGGCAGGCGCGTGTCGAAACGACCGTGCCCCATGCGATCAAGCGCCTGCATGATCTGGTCGAGTGGGCGCAAGGCCCGGGCTAGGGCCCCGCAGGCGGCGGCAAACAGGGCAAGCAGTAGCAACAGCGCCCAACCGGCCAGGGCGAGCAATTCGTCCCAGGCATCGAGCACGGCGCGCGATGCATCGGGGTGCAGGCTGAGCCGGAAATCGTCGATGCCGAAGCTGCGGGTCGGCAGATCGGCCGCCAGCAGGCTGGCAAACCACGCCGGTGCCTGACGCCCGGCCTTGTAGGTCGGCGGCGGCGAGACGTAGCGCAAACTGCCCTCCCCGTCGTGAATCTGCAGCACGTTGGCGCGCACCCGGCCAATGGCCTTGGCCACGCCCAGCAGCCGCTCGCCTCGCTCGACCGCCGGCAGACTCTGCAGGTCGCCGATAACGACCTTCAGCCATTGCTCCGAAACCCGGGTCGCCGCCTCAACTTCTTCGTGGATGGCATTGCGCGTGCCGTGCAACCACAGGGCGCCGAGCACCAGCAGCAGGCTGGCGGCCAGGCCGGTCAGGACAAGGCCGACACGGGTACGCAGACTGAGCCGACGATTGCGCCGCCCCAAGGCGGCGACTGCCTGGGCGCTTTCACGTGAGGTGGATGGCCAGACTTGCATGTTCATTTGCCGCCAAACACGTAGCGCAGGCCTAGCCAGGCGGCACGCGGGGCGCCCGGGGCAACGAAGGTCTGGCGCCGCCAGTCGTCCGGATCGGCCTGGAAGCTGCCGCCGACGAAGGGGCTTTCGGCCAGTGCAGCAGCCGTGGCGTACTTGCGGTCGAAGACGTTGTTGATCTTGGCGAAGACCTGCCAGCCGCCGCCCAGCTTGGCTTCGGCATTGAGGTTCAGGATGGCGTAGCCGCCGATCTTGCCCGGCCCCTCGAAGGTGCGCACATTGCCCAGCGCGTCGGTAGTGGTGCCGCTCCGGTGCTGGTTGTTCTCGTTGCCGCGGGCGTACTGGCTGGAGAAGGCCTGCACGTCGCCGCCGACGCGCAGCCAGCCGGTGGCGCGCCAGGCCAGGCCGAGCTTGGCGCTGTGCTCGGGCAGGCCGGGCAGGCGGTTACCCTTCTTGACGAAAATCTCGTCGTCCTGGCCGGCGCCGGTACATTCGGCCGCCGTGCCGCGCGTGCTGTTGTTTTCGGCGAGCAGGCAGGCGTCGGAACGGAAGGTGGCGTGCAGCCAGTTGTAGCTGGCAAACCAGTCGATCGCCTTCAGGCTGCCGTTGAGGCCGAGTTCCAGGCCCTGGCGCTGCGTCTTGCCATAGTTGGTGAAGTAACCGGCGCTGGTCGAGGTGCCGATGAACAGGATGTCGTCGGTATTCAGCGTGCGATAGACGCCGGCGTTCCACTGGGTGTTGCCGGACAGGGTGCCGCGCAGGCCGGCTTCGAGGGTGCGCGAGACAACCTGTTTCAGGTACGGATCGGCCGCCATCGAGTTGGGCAGGGTGCACGGGTTGGCCGGGTCGGCGCAGCCGAGTTCGATCGGCGTCGGGATGCGGTTGCCCTGGCTGAAACCGGCGTAGGCGTTGAGCGCCGGCAGTACCTGCCAGCTCAGACCGATAGCCGGATTGAGCTTGCGGTAGCTGTGGTCGCCATCGAGGTTGGGCGCCGTCAGCGTCAGTTCATCGTGCGTCGTCACCCGGCTCATGTTGTAGCGGGCCGAGGCGGTCAGGTGCAGGGCCGGGGTGATCGACCAGGTGTCGGTGGCGAACAGGCTGGCCGTGCGGGTGGTGCCCCACAGGCGGTTCTCTTCCTCGACATCGAGCAGGTTGTCGATGCCGCGCGAGTCATTCAGCGAACCGAGTTGCTGCGTTTGCACGAAGCGCATGCGTGCCTGGTCCCAGGACGCGCCGACGGCCAGCTGATGGGCCTGGCTGGTCAGGTTCCACTGCACGGCGGCGCCGGTGCCGACTTGCCGGGTCTGCGTCCGGTTGTGGGCGCCGTTCGGGGTATTCGGATCGGTGGCCCAGTCGTCTTCGTAATCGTCGTTCATGTCACCGTTCAAGGTGCGGGTGCGCGTCTTGCGGACATAGACGCCGCCGCTCAGGCTCTGGCTGTCGCCCAGCCACAGCTTGCCGTTGAGGGCGAGCTGGGTCAGGTCGTTACGCGTCTGGTCGGGGCGGGTGAAGATCGCTTCGCGGCGCTCGCTGAACATCGATTGCGGCAGCAGCCCGTTGCCGATCAGCCGGGTGCGGGCCTGGGTCAGGGTCAGGTCTGCCTCGCCAGCGCTGTTGCGGAAGGACAGCTTGCCGAAGAACTGCTTGACGTCGGAGGGCGAGTAATCGCGCCAGCCATCTTCGCGGAACCAGTCGCCAGCCACGTACCAGCCGAGCGTGCCATTGTTGCCTCCGTATTCCAGCTCGGTATTGCTGCGCCCGAAGCTGCCGCCGGACAGTTCGAGCTTGCCGCCCGGATGCGAAAAGCCGCTCTTGGTGCGAATGGCCAGCGCACCGCCCAGCGTGTTCAGGCCGAAGGCCGGGTTGGAGCCAGGAATCAGGTCGATGCCGGCGATGGCCGAATGCGGAATCAGATCCCAATTCACCGTATCGCCAAAAGGCTCGTTCACCCGCACGCCATCGACGTAGATCGACAACCCCTGCGCCGTGCCGAGCAGCGGTGAGGCGGTGAAGCCACGGTAGTTGAGGTCGGCCTGGTACGGATTGCCCTGGGTTTCATTGACGGTAACGGCCGGTGCCTGGCGCAGCAATTGTTCGGCGATGTTCAGGCTCTCGATTTCCTCCAGGCGCTGGTCGTCGAGCGACACGACGTTGGCCGGCAGGTGCAGGCGCGGCACGCCAACGCCGGCCAGCGGCGTGGTGCCGACCACTTCGACGGTGGCGGTGGTGACGACTGGCTCGGCATGGGCCGGTGCGAAAGCAGCGGCGAGTGCAACGGCCAGCAAGGTGCGTTGGGGGCTTTGTCTCTTCATGTTGTTTTTCTGAGTTTGTAGTTGATGGGAACGATGACCTGGATTTCGCTGGCTTCCAGTGCTTCGGGCAGCGGCGGTAGATCGCCATAGCTGGCGAGCAGGGCCTGGGCGTGCTGGTCGAGCACGTCGAAACCACTGGAGCGGTCGAGCGCAATGCCGAGCAGGTTGCCTTTGCGCGCCACTTTCAGGCGCAGTCGCACCTCGCCCTCCCACCCCCGCAGGGCGGCGATGCGCGGATATTCGTAGCCGCGGGCGAACAGTTCGGTCAGGTGCTGGCGATAGGCGGCGAGCACGTCGCCCTGCGGCCGGGCCGGGCGGGCTGGCTCTGCAGATGCGGCTGGTGCTGCGGCTGCGGCAGTCGGCGCAGTCTGGGTAACGGCCTCAGCAACGACTGCCGGGGCGCTGGTTTGGGCCGGCACATGGGCCGGCCCGGCAGGCTGCGTGTCGCGCGGAGCAAAGCGTTGCTCCGCGGCGGCGACATGCTGGCGGGCCGTCGGGGGAACCGCTGCGGCAGGCGCCGGGGCACTGGCGGCAACGGGTCGTGGTTCGGGATTGGCTTCGCTCGGGGCGATCAGGCGGATGGTCGCCATCAGCGTCGGCAGCGGCGTCGGCAGTGCCTTGCGCTGCCAGGCCATGCCGGCAAACAAGGCGCCGTGGAACAGGATGGACAAGCCGATCAACGTCCAGAAACGCCGATCCACCGCCCGGGCCGGCAGGTAGTCGTGGAGCACGGCGGCGCTCACGGTTTGCCCTCCAGCGCGGCCTGCTCGGCCGCCGGGAAAAGATGGCCGACCGAGCGGCGATATTCGCTGGCCGCCACCGGCAGGTCGGCGAATTGCGGCGGCAGCGGACGGGCCAGCAGTTCGTTCATGTCCAGGCCGTCGCGGGCGGCATCGCGCATCGTTTGCGTCAGCCAGTTCAGCCAGGCGCGGGTCTGGCGCAGCGGCGCTGCATCGCGGGTTACCGCGCCGTGGCCGGGGACCAGGGCGGTGAAGCCGCTGTCGCGGGTCAGCGCTTCGAGGCGGTCGAGGGCGGCCAGCCAGTGCGCCACGTCGGCATGCGGCGTGGTCGGGGCGCGGCCATTGAAGGCCAGGTCGCCGGCGAACAGCACGCCGCTGGCCGTGTCGAGCACCACCAGGTCGGCCCCGGTGTGGCCGTCGAGGGCGATCAGGCGCAAGCGGCGGCCGGCCACCTCCAGTTCGCCGGCCTGCAGGGTACGGGTCGGCGCCTGCACCTCGGTGCCCTTCATCCAGTTGCCGCTCATGCGGAACAGGTTTTCGGCAAAGGCGTTGCCATCGCTGGTGATGCCCTGGCGGGTATCGGCCAGCGCACCGATCGGCACATCGGCAAAGGCCTGGTTGCCGAGAAAATGGTCGGGGTGGTGGTGGGTATTGATGACCAAGGCCACCGGCTTGTCCGTCACCGCCGCAATGGCCCGGCGCATCTGCTGGCCGTAGCGCAGCGACGGGCCGCTGTCGATGACGATGACGCCCTGCGGCGCGACGATGAAGGCGGTGTTGACGATGTTGCCGCCATTGACGGTGTCGAAATCCTCGGTCTTGCCGATGAAGGCATAGACGTCGCGGGCGACCGGGGTAGCGGCCAGGCGGTAGTCGAAGTCCTGCGCGGCGAGTTGACCGCAGGCGAGCAGCAGCAAACTGGCGAACAGCCGCTTCACGGCGCGATCCTCGCCTTGAACAGGTTGCCGTTGTTGTCGCGCCCACTGGCTTCGAGCGGGCCATCGACGGCGCCGCGATTAAGCGTGAATACCGGGTTCTCGCTGACCGGCTCGTAGGTCTGCACACGCATCAGGCGCTTGCCCGCGGTATCGGTGAAGTTGATTTCCTCGATATGGAAGGCGGGCGTGCCGGCGATCAGGCCGGTGTCCATCGGATGCACGATGCGCAGGCGGACGCGGCCGGCGTTGGGGCCTTCCGACCACTGGCGGCCGGTGACTTCATTGAGGCGCTTCTGCCATTCCGGCGAGGCGGCAGCGGCCGACGGTGCGGTACAGCCGCCCCCCACCGTATTCACCCAGGTGCCGCCGACATGCCAGACACCATCAGCCGTCCGCACGGCGGCACGCACCGGCGTCGATTGCTGCAGCTTGACGCGAAAGCCCAGGAAGGCCGGGGCGTTTTCGGGGAAAAAGCGCAAGACCTGAACAATCGGATTGAAGTCGGCGAAAACGACGACCTCGACGATGCCGGGCAAGGCCGTGGCATCGACAGTGACCGGTACCTGCATCGGATTCTCGGCGGTGGACGGGGCGATAACCTTGACCCGCGGATCGAAGAGCACCGGCGCACCGGCCAGAAAGGCCTTCTGCATTTCCGACCAGCGCGCCGAGGCGAGCGGATCGCCGCCATCGTGCAGGGCAGCGGCTTCGGCCGGCGGCATCAGGGCCGCCAGGGCAATCGCTGCAATGGTCAGTGGGTATTTCATCTTGTCTCGCTCCGTTTTCTCTTTGCCCAAGTGAAGAAATGATCAATTCGGGTTTGTCATTCCCGCGAAAGCGGGAATCCATGAGACTGGAACTACTGGATCCCTGCTTTCGCGGGGATGACGAATCGTTCGGTGTTTTCCACCGGGCTGTTTGCGAGAATGGTTCGCAAGCCGCGTGCCAAACCCCAGGCAATTTCGGCAAAGCGCCTATTGGCAGTCATTCCCGGCCCGGACCACGACAGTTCAGAACGAACTGAACAACCAGACTGTGCAACTTTGGAGCAGCTGATGACATTTGAAGCAGGCATCGGCCAGCCGACTGTTCAACCGGGACAAAACCCGATTTCCCCTGCCGCCCCCGGCCAGCAGGCCAAAGCCGCATTCAGCCGGGGCATGGCACAGCCCTTGCACAACGGGTTCCCTGCCAGCGTGCCGATTCAGGGAAAGGAAGGCGGCTCACCGGCGTGTCAGTCCGGTCTGCAGCCCGCGCCCAGCGCGGCCGGCAGGCCAGAAAACATTGGATAACCAAGGAGACAATCCATGCACAGTCATACCCCCAAGCGGAGTGCCCTCACACTTGCGCTGATTGCTGCGGCCATCGTGGTCGGCAGCCCGGCTCACGCCGGCGTCACCGACGCCGACATCCTGAACGATGCCAAGACCACCGGCGATGTCGTCAGCTTCGGCCTCGGCACCCAGGGCCAGCGTTTCAGCCCGTCTACCCAGATCAACGCCAAGACGGTGAAAAACCTGGTCCCGGCCTGGTCAATGTCCTTTGGCGGCGAGAAGCAACGCGGCCAGGAATCGCAGCCGGTCATCCACAACGGCAAGATGTTCGTCACCGCTTCCTACAGCCGCCTGTTCGCGGTTGATGCCAAGTCCGGCAAGAAGCTGTGGAAGTACGAGCACCGCCTGCCGGACGGCATCATGCCGTGTTGCGACGTGATCAACCGCGGCGCCGCGCTGTACGACAATCTGGTCATCTTCGCCACGCTGGACGCCCAGCTGGTGGCCCTGAACCAGGACACCGGCAAGGTCGTCTGGAAGGAGAAGCTCGGTGACTACGCCGCTGGCTACTCCGCTACCGCCGCCCCGATCATCGCCAAGGGCAAGCTGATCACCGGCGTTTCCGGTGGTGAATTCGGTGTCGTCGGCCGCATCGACGCCCGCGACCCGCTGACCGGCAAGCTGGTGTGGACCCGGCCGACCGTTGAAGGTCACATGGGTTACAGCTTCAACGCCGCTGGCGAGAAGATCGAAAACGGCATTTCCGGCACCACCAACGCCACCTGGACCGGTGACCTCTGGCAAACCGGCGGCGCCGCCACCTGGAACGGCGCCACCTACGATCCGGAAACCAACCTGATCTTTGCCGGCACCGGCAACCCGGCCCCGTGGAACAGCCACCTGCGCCCGGGCGACAACCTCTTCTCGTCGTCCACCGTCGCCATCGACGCCGACACCGGCAAGATCGCCTGGCACTACCAGAACACCCCGCACGACGGCTGGGACTTTGACGGTGTGAACGAATTCGTCTCCTTCGATTACAAGGATCCGAAGACGGGCAAACTTATCAAGGCTGGCGGCAAGGCTGACCGTAACGGTTTCTTCTTCGTGAACGACCGCACCAACGGCAAGCTGATCAACGCCTTCCCGTTCGTCAAGAAGATCACCTGGGCCACCGGCTACAACCTGGAAACCGGCCGTCCGAACTACATCGAAGAAGGCCGCCCGGGCGACCCGACGCAAGGTGCTGACGGCAAGAAGGGCAAGGTTGTCTTCTCGGCTCCGTCCTTCCTCGGCGGCAAGAACCAGCAGCAGATGGCCTACAGCCCGCAGACCGGCCTCTTCTACGTGCCGGCCAACGAGTGGTCGATGGACATCTGGAATGAACCGGTTTCCTACAAGAAGGGTGCTGCCTACCTGGGCGCCGGCTTCACCATCAAGGCCATCCACGACGACCACATCGGCGTGCTGCGCGCGATGGACCCGCAGACCGGCAAGATCGTCTGGGAAAACAAGAACTACGCGCCACTGTGGGGCGGCGTCCTGACCACCGCCGGTGGCTTGGTGTTCTATGGCACCCCGGAAGGCTTCCTGAAGGGCGTTGATGCCAAGACCGGCAAGGAACTGTGGTCCTTCCAGACCGGCACCGGCATCGTTGCACCGCCGGTCAGCTGGGAACAGGATGGCGAACAGATGATCGCCGTGACGACCGGCTGGGGCGGCGCTGTGCCGCTGTGGGGCGGCGACGTCGCCAAGCGCGTGAACTTCCTCGAACAGGGCGGTTCCGTCTGGGTCTTCAAGCTGCACAAGGGCTGATCGATCTCTCCCCGGGCGGTTCGCCGCCCTCCCCAACGGCTCGGCTGCTTCGGCAGTCGGGCCGTTTTTCATTGCTGGCCGATATTTCGGGTTGACCGCGGGTGCGGATCAAGCCAGGTTCACAAATAAAATATAAATGATAGACTGTTTGCTAAGACGTTTAATAGATAGTTTATTAATCATGACTCGCTCAACAAACAGCATCATTGCCCTGCCTCCCGAATCGCTGACCCTGTTGAAGAACCTGGGCCAGCGCCTGCGCGCCAGGCGTCTTGCCCAGAACATGACGCTGGAACAGGCCGCCGAGCGCCTGCTCTGTTCGCCGACCACCTATCGCGCTCTGGAAAACGGCAAGCCGACGGTCAGCCTGGGTTTACTGGCCCATGCCCTCTGGCTATTCGGGCGACTGGAGGACATGGAACAACTCAGTCCGCTCGACATCAGCCTGCTTGGCAACAAGCGTAGCCAGCGGGCCCGTCCGGTCGTGAAAGGAATCGGCAATGACGAACGGGATTTCTGAAAGCGCGCTCTACGTCGGGCCGCTGTACATTGGCCTTTACCTGCCGGGCGAGGAAAAGCCGACGACGGCAGCCTTGCTCAAGCTCGAACGCAACAACCTTCAGGAAAGCGGCCAGCTGGCCTACGGCCTGGGCTATCTCGAACGCCCTGATGCCCAGGCGCTGAATCCCCTGCACCTGCCGTTGCAACGCGAAACCTTCCGCCTGCCGTCCCGCCTGCTGCGCGAAGGCGGTGCCTTGCCGCTGAGCATCAAGGATGCGCTGCCGGACGCCTGGGGGCAACGGGTTCTGGCCCACGAACTGGGCGGGCGCCTGCCGAGCGAGCGGGAACAACTGTTGCTGACCAACGAGGATCGCATCGGCGCCATGGTTTTTTCCGAAAGCCGGGACATGCCGCCGCCGGCCGAACTGCCACACCACGAACTGGCACAACTGGCTGATGCCGTGCGCCGACTGCAGTACGACATGGAAATCCCGAAGCCGCTCAAGCGCCTGCTATTACGCGGCGGCAGCCTGGGCGGCGCCCGTCCGAAAGCGTCGTTTACCCACGATCATGCCTTGTGGCTGGCCAAGTTCCCCGCCGCCGGCGATCCGCTCGATGTTCAGGTGCTCGAAGCCACCGCGCTCGGTCTCGCCATGCACTGCGGCATCCAGGTACCGCAGTTCATGACCATGCCGGTCGGGCGCGGCGAAACCGCCTTTCTTTCGCGCCGTTTCGACCGCTTTGGCGAGAATGCACGGCAGCGCCTGCACTACCTGTCAGCCAGCGCCCTGCTTGATATTCCCTATGAATCGAGCGACGGTAGCTATATCGAATTTGCCCGCGTCATCCGCCGACTGAGCTTGCGGCCCGGCGCCGATTTGAAGGAACTCTTTCGGCGTCTGATCTTCAACCTGCTGATCGACAACACCGACGACCACCTGAAAAACCACGGCATGCTTTGGGCAGGAAAAGACCGTTACGTTTTGTCGCCAGCCTTCGACGTCGTCCCGCAACTGACCAATCTCGGCTACCAGATGCTGTCAATCGACGGGAAAACCCAGGAATCCAGTCTGGAACTGGCAGTTCAATCGGCGGCCCATTTCGATCTCTCGGTCGATCAAGCCAGCGCGGTCATCAAGGAATTGGCCGGTATCGTGTACGGCCAGTGGTGGCTGCACGCCAAACTGCAGGATGTTCCGGACACGTTGCGCAAGCGGCTGGAAAGCTGTTTTGGCCGACAAAAGGAAATCATCGGTGCTGGCAAGTTTGCCTGCTGAGGCGATAGCGCCATACCCCCCGCCGGCTGGAATGGCCTTGGTACAGGTCTCTGCGCCATGGCAGCATGATCGGTGTATCTTGCACTTGGTGGCAGGTTCCGCCAAACCGCCTGAATTGGATTAATTCGCAAATTTATTGACGGAACGCGCTGCCAGACTGTTCTGTCTAGCCCCAATTTTTAGAATTTGTACGCATGCTCATCAACCTGATCAACAACATCGCTTTCCTGGTCGCCCTCGTCGCGGCCGGGCTGATCGTCCTCAAACGATTTCACAACGACACGCTGCACCGCCAGGTCTTGCTGGGCTTCCTGTTTGGCGGGGTAACCCTGCTCGGCATGCTGAACCCGGTGAATTTTGCGCCGGGAATCATTTTCGATGGCCGTTCGATCGTGCTCGCGGTGGCTGGCGTGGTCGGTGGCGGCATTACTGCGTTGATCGCGGCGGGTATGGCCGCCATTTATCGCTATCAATTGGGCGGTATCGGTGCCCCCGTCGGGGTCTCCGTTGTGCTCTTCTCCGCCCTGCTCGGCGTGCTGGCAAGGCATTGGTGGTTGCGCCGCGAAGCGACGCCGTCTGCGGGGCACTTTCTGGCCTTGGGCGTGGTGGTGCAGCTGGCTCAACTGGCCGTTTTCACCCAGATTCCCGATCGGGCCGGCTTTCTCTTCATTGAACAAGCCTGGTGGGTTCTCTTGCTGTGCTATCCGCCGGCCACCATGCTGCTCTGCCTGATTTTTCGCGACCAGGAGCAGCGTCTGGAACAGCAGCAGGCGCTTGAAGCGGCGCAGGAAGCGGCCATGCGCGAGCGATCCATGCTGCGTACGCTGATCGACACGCTTCCCGACCTGATCTGGCTGAAAGATCGCGAGGGCGTCTATCTGGCCTGCAATCATCGCTTCGAGCAATTCTTCGGGGCCAGCGAGCGGGAAATCGTCCGCCGAACCGACTACGATTTCGTCGACCAGACACTGGCTGACTTCTTTCGGGCCAACGACCGCGCTGCCATGGACAAGAAGGGCCCATCGGTCAATGAAGAAGAAATTACGTTTGCCGCCGACGGCCACCGCGAACTGTTGAGAACCACCAAGATTCCGATGTACGACGAAAACGGTCAGCTCATCGGTGTTCTCGGCATCGGCCACGACACCACGCAGCAAAAAATGGCCGAGCTGGCGCTGGAAAATAGCGAAAAGCAGCTGCGCTTTGTCCTCGAAGGCTCGGAACTCGGCTTCTGGGATTGGGATATCGCCGCCGGCACTGTTTCCCGCAACGAACGCTGGGCCCACATGCTGGGCTATAGCCATGACGAAATAAAACAGACCACCCAGCAATGGACGGACTTCATCTTCCCCGATGACCGCAGCCGCGCCTGGGATTCGATCAAGGCGGTTCTTGAAGGCCGCGCCAGCATGCACCGGCTGGAATACCGCATGCTGTGCAAGGACGGCAGCCTGATCTGGATTCTCGACCAGGCCAACGTGATGCAGCGCGACGCAGAGGGCAAAGCCTTGCGCATGTGCGGCACGCACACCGACATTTCGGAATTCAAGGCCACCCAGGAAGAGTTGAGCCAACACCGCCGCCATCTTGAAAAACTGGTCGGTGAGCGCACCCACGAACTGACGCTCGCCAAGGAAGCAGCCGAAACCGCGAATATCGCCAAGAGCGCTTTCCTGGCCAACATGAGCCATGAGATCCGGACGCCGCTCAATGCCATCACCGGCATGGCCCATATCCTGCGCCGCTCCGGCCTGACGCCGCAGCAAACCGAGCGCCTGGACAAGATCGAAGCGGCGAGCCGACATCTGCTCGAGATCATCAACGCCGTTCTCGATCTATCCAAGATCGAAGCCGGCAAATTCACCCTCGAGACAGCGCCCGTCCACATCGGCAGCGTGCTGGAAAACATCGTCTCGATGCTGGTGCAAAAGGCCAGGGCCAAAGGCATTGCCATCAACACGGAAGCCGTCGCAATTTCGACCCCTCTCGTGGGCGACCCCACCCGGCTCCAGCAAGCCCTGCTCAACTATGCCGCCAACGCCCTCAAATTCACCGAGCAGGGCCATATCACCCTGCGCGTCAAAGAGGAGGCGCAGACCGACGAGCAGGTGACGCTGCGTTTTGAAGTGGAAGATACCGGGATCGGCGTTGCCCCCAATATCCAGCCCAAACTGTTCGGCACCTTCGAGCAGGCCGACAACTCGACAACGCGCAAATATGGCGGCACCGGGCTGGGCCTGGCGATCACCAAGAAAATTGCCGAACTGATGGGCGGAACGGTCGGTGTAAGCAGCGTCGAGGGCCAGGGCAGCACCTTCTGGTTTTCCGCTGCCCTCACCAAGGCTGATCCAACGGCCGAAACCCTGCCCCGTGCAGACATCGAGGAAGCCGGGCCGGCCATTCGGCAGAACCACGCCGGCAAACATATCCTGCTGGCCGAAGACGAGCCCATCAACCAGGAAATTGCCCAGATGCTGCTGGAAGACATTGGCCTGACCGTCGATGTCGCCGCGGATGGCCTGGAAGCTGTCGAAAAAGCGACGACCGGTCGCTACGACCTGATCCTGATGGACATGCAAATGCCGAACCAGGACGGTCTGGAAGCAACCCGCCAGATCCGGCTGCTCCCCGGGCGTTCGGCAATTCCGATCCTGGCCATGACGGCGAATGCCTTTGCCGAGGACAAGGCGCGATGTTTCGCAGCAGGCATGAACGACTTCATCGCCAAGCCGGTGAAGCCGGATGTCCTTTACCAGACGCTGCTGACCTGGCTCGACCGAAAAACTGGCTGATCGACAAGCCGTTCGCCACAGCCAGTCAGCCATCCGGCAGACATGTTCGATAACTGACCACCGACTGCTCCATTCTGGAGCACTCCTCTCGCCACCGGGGAACACTTCGGGCCTCCGGGCCATTGAAAAGGGCCGGCATTGAATTTGCGAGGGAATCTGCCATAGCCGTGATCCGGCCATCAATGCCAGCACGCCTTTTCAACGCAGAATACCCGGAGACAAATCCATGCCACACCCCGCCCGCCGCCTGATCGCCGCGCTCACCCTGCTCGCCGCCAGCACCCTGGCCTTCGCCGCCGAACACTCGACACCGCGCGAAGCCCGCGCCATGTTCGACCAGGCGGTCAAATACCTCAAGGCCAACGGCCCGGAAAAATCCTGGAAAGCCTTCAACAACCGCACCGGCCCGTTCGTCAAGAAAGACCTGTACGTTTATGTGATCGACCGCAAAGGCACCTACGTGGCCAATGGCGCCGCCCCGATCGATCTGGTCGGCCTCAATGTGCTCGACACCGTGGACGCCGCCGGTACCCCACTCTTCCGCCAGATGATTGCCGTCACCGAAAAACAGGATGAAGCCAGCATCCGCTACGTCTGGCTCAACCGCAAAGACAACCACGTCGAACCCAAACTGGCCTGGCTGCACCGCGAAGGCGACTACATTCTCGGCGTTGGCTACTACGCCCCGCGCTCAAATGCCGACGATGCCCGCAAGCTGCTCAACGCCGCCAGCGCCGAAGTCAGGAAACTCGGCATCAGCGCAGCGGCCAACAGCTTCAACAACCCGAAGGGCAGCTTCATCCGTGACGATCTCTACGTCTTCGCCGTCAATCTGCAAAGCGGAAAATTCGAAGCCCACGGCATGAACCCGAAATGGACCGGCACCGACGCCAACGATCTGCAAGACGTCGAAGGCAAGCCGCTGATCAAGGAAATGCTGGAACTGGCCAAGACCAAGGGCGAAGGCACCGTCGACTACGTCTGGCGCAATCCGGTCACCAACGCCGTGGAGAAAAAGCGCACTTTCATCCGCCGCGAAAACGGCAGCCTGATTGGTGTAGGTTTCTACGCCGAATAAGCGTCACCCGAAGCGGGGGCTACGGCCCTCGTTTTTTTGGGCAAACCGACACGACCCGGCAAGCAGCTTTATCAAAAGCCAGCCCCCCAAAGAGCATCCCGGGTTTTGTCACTTGGCAGACATCCGGGCTTGCAGCCACACGCCAATGGACTGAACCTCTTCCAAGCAGACCGAGTGGGGCATCGGGTAGGTTTCCCAAGTGATTTGATAGCCACTGGACTCGAGCAAGGCTTTTGCCTTTTTGCCGAGTTCAATCGAAACGACATCGTCGTGGATGCCATGGGCGGCATAAATAGGGAGTTGGCGATTGGCCGCCGTCGCTTCCTCGATCTGCAGTTCCGGGGCAGGAATATAGGTCGACAACGCGATCAGCCCGCCCAGCCTTGCCTCATGGGTCAGCGCTGAAAGATAGGCGACAGCGCCACCCTGCGAAAATCCGGCCAGAAAGATGCGCTCGGCCGGGATGCCGCGCTCGACTTCCCGTGCGATCAATTGCCGGACCGTGGCGCGCGATTCGAGCAGACCGGCGACATCGATTTCCCGGTTGTTCGGTTCCAGCGAAATGATGTCGTACCAGGCACGCATTTCGTAGCCGCCATTGCAGGTCACTGCCCGATAAGGAGCGTGCGGAAAGATGAAACGAATGCCTTCGGCGCCGGACAGGCCAAGTTCGTCAATAACAGGAACAAAATCGCTGCCATCCGCCCCCAGCCCGTGCAGCCAGATGACAGCAAAGCGTGGCACGGCGTTGGTTTCAATTTCGATGGGTAGTGATGGCACGCGGGTCTCCTTGGGGTGCTTGGGCAATGCCGGGATTGTGCAGGATTTGCGGCGAGGGAGAGGAAGCGAATGAAATCTTCTGCCCCGCGCCATCCTCAAAGGAAGCAATCTTTTGCAGCATTGAAAACATGCGCGAATGCGAAAGCCGGCCCCGCGTCCCGGCATCAATAGCCATTCAATACCGAGGAAGCCCTGCCTGCTATCCCGGCAAACAGCGCAGCAAAGCCGCGAAGAGCAGTTCCGGCTCGACCGGTTTGGCGACGAAATCGTTCATGCCGGCATCCCGGCAGCGCTGACGATCGTCATCGAAGGCATTGGCGGTCATCGCGATGATCGGTAGCGCGTCGAACTGGGGCATGGCCCGGATCGCCCTTGTCGCGCTCAGACCATCCATGACCGGCATCTGCATGTCCATCAGGATCAGGTCATAGTGCTGTTTGCCGAGCGCCGCAATGGCCTGCTGGCCATCGCCGGCAATGTCGGCCGCCAGGCCGATCTCTTCGAGCATGGAGAGGGCAATTTCGCGGTTCAGCGCGTCGTCCTCGACCAGGAGAACGCGTTTGTCCCGGCTGATTGCGGCAAGGCGGCGCAGGTTCGCGCCGGCATCGACGACAGGGAGAGGCGCCCTGGGCGCATGGTCAATCCGCAGGCGCGCCGTGAACCAGAACAGGCTGCCCCGACCGGGCTCGCTGCTGGCGCCGGCCTCCCCGCCCATCAACCGGGCAAAGCGGCGAGTGATCGCCAGGCCAAGGCCGGTGCCGCCATGGCTGCGCGTTGGTGAGCTATCGACCTGCTCGAATTCCGAAAACAGCGTGGACATATCCTCGGTGGCAATGCCGACACCGCTGTCCTCGACCTCGAAGCGCAGCAGGACATCGTCGACGCCGCGCTCGATCAGGCGAACCCGCAGCATCACGCCACCGGTGTCGGTGAATTTGAGCGCGTTGCTGACGTAATTGAGCAAGGCTTGCTGCAGTCGAACACTGTCGCCGATCAGGTTCTCAGGAATGGCCGGGTCGATCTCGGTGGCCAGCACCAGATGCTTGGCCGCCGCGCGCTCCTGCTGCATGGAAACCAGATTGCCGATGATCATGTGGATCGACAGTGGCGAATTGGTCAGTACCAGCTTGCCCGCCTCGATTTTCGACAGGTCAAGCACACCGTTGATGAGGTCGAGCAAATGCCGGCCGGCCGTATCGATCTTGTCCAGATGCTCGGCCTGCCCGGGCAGCAATCCTTCGCGCCGGATCAGATGGAGCACCCCGGTGATGGCATTGAGCGGCGTGCGAATTTCGTGGCTCATGTTGGCCAGGAAAGTGCTCTTGGCCCGATTGGCTGCCTCGGCGGCATGCATGGAGTCCGACAAGGCAGCGGTACGTTCGACAATCTGCGACTCAAGCTGGTCCCGATGGTTTTCCAGCGCCACCTGGGCCTGATTGCGCGCCCTCACCCAGTTGGCCCCCAGCCAGTTGCCCCAGGCGATGCCGGCCAGGCCCAGCAACCAGATAACGAGGTGGGTAAGGCCGAAGCTCATCCGGGAACTCGCCACCTGCTCCAGATAGGGCGCCAGCGGCAGATTTAGGCCCGTTGCCCCGCGCATGTCGCCGGTCTTGTAGCCGAGGATGCCGTGGCACTTGTCGCAGCCCGGCTCCATGAACATGGCGCGCAGATAGCGTAGATGGGGCTTGCGCTCGATGTCCGTCACCGCCCAGACTTCGGTCGCCTCCTTGCGCGTGAAGCGCTCCAGTTGCTCGCGCTCCCAGTCGTCCGGCGCATTGTCGGGGTTGAGCTGGCGCAAACCGATGATGCGACCGCGCACACCATACTCGGCAGCATACAGGTCCATCATCTGGCGCAGCATCGATGCTGGATTGAGCAAGGTCAGCGGCTGACCATCCGTCGTTTTCACGTCACGCCCGGGAACGTGCGAGAGCCAGGGAATGGATTTCTGGGTCTCGGTGAGCGGGACATAAACGCCACCATGCAGCGTTCCCCAGCGCCGGAAGGAAATATCCTTGTTCAGATTGGCCTGAGCCTCGGTATAGGCCAGCTTCATGATCTGCGCTTCGGTATTGCGGAAATTCCAGAAAACGGAAAAGCCGATCATGGCCGTCCACAAAAAGACCGCCAGAAACAAAAGATGCCGACGCAGATGCTGATTTGCCATTTGGGTGAGCGGAAAGAATCCACCACTAAAAATCAATTGATCAGAAGGAATCTAGCGCACTGTCTTACAAATACCAAACACATATTGGCGACGATTGATTCATCCCGCTGAAATCATCAACCACGATGCGATGGCAAATTTGGCGAACAGATCCTGAAGGCAGGAGATGACTCGATCAGGAGCTGTTCGAAACCCAGTGAAAATATGGTTTCAATCCACGCCCCCGTTGCCGAGGGGCGATGCGCGTTGGCAATGGCCTCCTGTGTTCTTGCCCGTAATTCCCGGTCGACCGCAATAGTTCGGCGCCGCCGCGAAGAGGCGTAATACAGGGCCCCTTCCGGCACCGCCCGACCGAACATTTCTTCCAGACAAAGTGCCTGCGCCGCCAGTTGCACGTCGTCGCACGCTGCAATGTCCGCCCGCTTGTGGCGGGAGCCGTGCTTGTGCTCCACCGGGTAAGGCGTGCCATCGGGCAGGAATTCCACCACATCGGCCTTGCCAAGCAGGCCGAGACTGTCGCAAAACAACGGTAGCGCCCGCTCCACACGCAAGCCATCGCGGACTTCGAAACCCGGATCATCCTCCCGCTTGTGCAGCGCCTGGCCGCGTTGGGTGTAGATATTTTCCGCAAAGACCTGCTCGATGTGGATCAGCGCACACTGGCGCGGGCAGAACGCGCCCACCTCGCAGAACGCCTGCTGGTCAGCCTTGACGAGGACGACGAAATTCTCGCGGCTTGGGTGGAGGAGGCAGAGCGCCGAGGCGATGCGTACGACCGTGGCGAAATGGGCGCGATTGACTTCGACGAGGCCATCGCCCAGGCACGCGCCCGACTTGCCAACCGCCGGGATGCATGAAAACGGTTTTCCTCAAGGCAGCGCAGGCCGAACTCGATGCGGCCGTCGATTACTACGCCGAACATGCCAGCGACCGGGTTGCGGAAGCTTTTCTGCAAGATGCATTGCAAACGCGCCAACGCCTGATCGAACACCCGTAAATTGGAAAATCTATCTCGAAACGGCTGCACGCACCGACCTTCAGGCATTTTCCCTCCTCCCCGATTTACCGGCTTTCCGCAGACACCATCAGCATTCATTCCATCGCCCACCAGCGCCGCCGGCCCGGGTATTGGGGCGGGTGGCGCTGAGCGAAGAGCTTAAAAACCTTGGATAGTTTCGGGAGCCAGATTCTTTAGCGCCTGCTCTAAAGCTTCCCGAATAAAGCCGTCGTCCTTGAGCAGATTGCGTAGCGAATCGTGAACCTTGGCCGATGAGTATTGCCCAGCCTTGCAGTTGTGTTTCCACCGCACAAGATGCATTACCTCCATGCTGCCATCAGGGCGAGCGGAGGAAGCATCGTTCTCGAACAGCCTGTGCAGAATCGCCTTGATTACTTCGGCATCGGCATCGCTGAAGCCCCTACGCCCTGCGCTCGGCGAGTTGCGGGTTGATGCTGCCGTAGCATTCGTAAATCCCATGATCGACCCGATGTTTCATGCCCATGGTGTCGGCACCACGCTTGCTGCCACAAAATTGCTCGTTTTTGCTTAGAGGGCTGCCATTTCCGAAAAGTGGACCGAAACAGATCCTGTGTGCCCCAAAGATGCGGCTGTCTCGCCACAACCATTGCTCAATTACTGAACACCTGTTGAGCAGTTGATCACGCGACGCTCTACCCCCAACTGCGGCGCGAGCTGGATCAGCACACCAAGCCTTTGAAAATTAGTGATTTTTCTGGGTTTTCGAGGGAAATTGGCACGCTGGCACACGGCATGCACATTAGAAGGCACGAGTCACGGCAGATCACACAAGAAGCAACTGAATCTGCCGGCCTTGAGTTACCCGTTCGCAATTTCATTCAAGAACACAGGAGACAAACATGCTCTACGCAGCCCCCGGTACCGCCGGCGCCAAGATCGCCTACAAAGCTCAATACGACAACTTCATCGGCGGCAAGTGGGTCGCCCCGGTCAATGGCCAGTACTTTGACGTCGTCACCCCGATTTCCGGCAAGCCTTACACCAAGGCTGCCCGCTCCACCGCCGAGGACATGGAACTGGCGCTTGACGCCGCCCACGCTGCCTTCCCGAAATGGGGCAAGACCTCGGCCGCTGACCGCGCCAACGTGCTGCTAAAGATCGCCGACCGCCTCGAAGCCAACCTCGAACTGCTCGCCTACGCCGAGACGGTCGATAACGGCAAGGCCATTCGCGAAACACTGAACGCCGACATCCCGCTCGCCGTCGACCACTTCCGTTACTTCGCCGGCTGCCTGCGCTCGCAGGAAGGCGGCATCTCGGAAATCGACGAAAACACCATGGCTTACCATATCCATGAGCCACTCGGCGTCGTCGGCCAGATCATCCCGTGGAACTTCCCGATTCTGATGGCGGCCTGGAAGCTGGCCCCGGCCATCGGCGCCGGCAACTGCGTGGTTCTGAAGCCGGCCGAATCGACCCCGATCTCCATCCTGATCCTGGCCGAACTGATCGCCGACATCCTGCCGGCTGGCGTGCTGAACATCGTCAACGGCTATGGCCGCGAAGCCGGCATGCCGCTGGCCACCAGCAAGCGCATCGCCAAGATCGCCTTCACCGGCTCGACCTCGACCGGCCGCGTCATCGCCCAGGCTGCTGCCAACAACCTGATTCCGGCCACGCTGGAACTGGGTGGCAAGTCACCGAACGTCTTCTTCGCCGACATCATGGACAAGGACGACAGCTTCCTCGACAAGGCCGTCGAAGGCATGGTGCTGTTTGCCTTCAACCAGGGTGAAGTGTGTACCTGCCCGAGCCGTGCCCTGATCCAGGAATCGATCTACGACAAGTTCATGGAGCGCGTCCTGAAGCGCGTGGCTGCCATCAAGCAGATCAGCCCGCTCGACACCGACTGCATGATGGGTGCCCAGTGCTCGCAGGAACAGATGACCAAGATCCAGTCCTACCTGGAACTCGGCAAGCAGGAAGGCGCTGAATGCCTGATCGGTGGCGACCGTGCTCACCTCGGCGGCGACCTTGAAGGCGGCTACTACATCCAGCCGACCATGTTCAAGGGCCACAACAAGATGCGCATCTTCCAGGAAGAGATCTTCGGGCCGGTGCTGGCCGTGACCACCTTCAAGGACGAAGCCGAAGCCCTGGCCATCGCCAACGACACCATCTACGGTCTCGGCGCCGGCGTCTGGAGCCGTAACGGCAATGTCGCCTACCGCATGGGTCGCGCCATTCAGGCCGGCCGCGTGTGGACCAACTGCTACCACGCCTACCCGGCGCACGCTGCCTTCGGCGGCTACAAGGAATCCGGTATCGGCCGCGAGACCCACAAGGTCATGCTCGACCATTACCAGCAAACGAAGAACCTGCTCGTTTCCTACTCGGAAAACAAGCTGGGCTTCTTCTAAGCAACATCTTCGGCCCCGGCCGGCTGGCGCGCCCATCCCCGGGGCGCGCTGGCGACTGGCCGGCGCCAAGGAGCATCTCCTCCACTGCCCCCTATTTTTTGCGGGCAACTCTTCGGGGGCGGGCAACCGCCCCCCTTTTTTGAAACACCGTTCTTTAGGAGATTCACATGGTCGACCGCGTCATTGCCACCCCGGCAACGCTCGAGCTGATCGAGCTCCTGAAACAGCAATACGGCCCGGCACTGATGTTCCACCAGTCCGGCGGTTGTTGCGACAACAGTGCCGCCAACTGCTACCTGCCGACCGACCTGACCATCGGCCCCTATGACGTCCATCTCGGCGACATCGGCGGGGTGCCCTTCTACATCAGCGCCTCGCAGTACGAATACTGGAAGCACACGCAACTGATCATCGACGTCATCGATGGCCAGGGCGGCACCTTCTCGCTCGAAGGGTCCACAGGCAAGGCCTTCCACACTCGTTCGCGACTGTTCACCGATGCCGAATGGGCCGAACTGAAGGCAGCCGGCCTCGTTTAACCAAAGGAAAACCCATGAACCAGCAACTGACCCATTCCCTGCTGCTTGGCCTTGCCGCAGCGCTCATCCTCATTGCCACACCGCAAGCCCAGGCGGCCGACGGCGAAGCCATCGTCAAGAAAGCCCGCTGCGTCGCCTGCCATGCCGTCGATGCCAAGCGCGTCGGCCCGGCCTACAAGGAAGTGGCCGCCAAGTACAAGGGTGACAGCAAAGCGCCAGCCATGCTCTTCGACAAGGTTCGCCACGGCGGTTCCGGCAACTGGGGCCAGGTGCCGATGATTCCCCACCCGGCCGACAAGATTAGCGACGATGACCTGAAGGCCGCCATGCAGTGGATTTTGGCGCTGGACTGAAAGACCATCGCGCCCCGGTTTCGGCGCGAACAAAGGGAGAACAGCAAGCTCCCCGACAAGAATGGCCACAGGCCATCACCATGAAACCCAAGGGCATCCGGCTGGCACTGGCCACGGCGGATGCCCCGCCTGAATCAGTCAGGCAGAGACGTTCAAGCCAGGGGCTGCACCGAGGAACGGGCTGCTGCAGTGCTCGAATCCTTGAGCAGGCGAACGGTAAACCAGAAGGTACTGCCAACGCCCGGCTTGCTTACCGCCCCGACTTTGCCGCCCATCAGTTCAGCCAGTTGTTTGCAGATGGCCAGCCCAAGGCCCAGGCCGCCATAGGCGCGGGAAAAGGAGCCATCGACCTGCTCGAACGAGTTGAAGACCCGGTCAAGCTTGTCCGGAGAAATGCCGATGCCGTTATCGGACACTGAAAACCGGCAGAGCACGGCATCACCGGGGACTTCCGCGATCTCGCAGGCCACCTTCACGGAACCACCACGCTCGGTGAACTTGATGGCATTGGCCGCAAATTCACTGACGATCTGGCCAATACGCGCCGAATCGCCAAAAAACTCCACCCCATCCCAGTTCGCCAGATTGGCTACTGACAGCGAGATTTCCTTTTCATCAGCCAGCGGGTGAAGCTGTGACGATACCCGCATGAGAATCGAATTCAGGGAAAAAGCATTGCATTCCAGCGTCAGGCGTCCAGCTTCCAGCTTGCTGTGCTGGAGGATGCCGTTGATGACGTGGAGCAGGCGGTTCTGGGCATCGCCCATCTTGAGCAACTGACTTTGGGTGCCGGCATCCGTCGCATGGCGCTTCATCAGTTCGGTGATCCCCATGATGCCGCTCAGTGGGGTCAGCAATTCATGGCTCATCGTTGCCAAAAAGGTGTTCTTGGCACGATTTGCCGTTTCGGCCGCCTCCTTGGCAATGGACAAGGCCCGCGTCCGCTCGGCAACCAGCTCCTCAAGATGCAGATGGTGGCGCTCCAGTTCGGCCTCCATGCACTTTCGCTCGGCGATCTCTTCCGCCAGATTGCGGTTTTTCTTGAACATGCGCAGCCGCAGCTGGGAAGCGTAGTAGCCGAGCAGGATGCAACGCAGGAGCACCATCGCGAAACTTGCCAGGATGGTGACCGACTCGAACATTGAGGGATTGGCCAGACCAACCCGCTCGCTGCGGAAGACCAGCAGCACCGTACCGGTCGCCACGATGGCCAGCGCCCACATGATGACCGCACTGCGCAGGGAAAGTCGCAATGCCGAAAAGCCGAAGATGACGAAAATGATCGACAGGAAATAGGTGGCGATCGGCGGCACCCAGGCGACGAAAAACAGATGGACGGCGATGGCATAGACCATCTGCCATTCGGTCAGCTGCGAACTCTTGGTGTGATCGCTAACCCCGGTCCAGTGCAACAGCGAGAAAATCAGGACATGGCCGATCCCCAACAGCCCGTAGACCACCGGCACCTGGACCTGTACCGTGCCCGCGGCAGAAAACAGGAAGAGCAAAAAGCAGTCGATCAGGTAACTGACACCAACCGCCATGACCATTCTTATCCGGTAACGATGGCGCCGGTCACGCACGACTTCATCGCGGTCGGTGATACCCGGGGCTATCGTCCAAACATCATCCA
This sequence comes from Azonexus sp., assembly GCA_041909135.1. Lineage (GTDB taxonomy): Bacteria > Pseudomonadota > Gammaproteobacteria > Burkholderiales > Rhodocyclaceae > Azonexus. The sequence goes on from JAYREA010000009.1 coordinate 88,749, forward strand.
GGTTCGAAATCATCTCTTCGCGCCGTAATTAGGCTACCAAGCAATTAAAAGGGTACGCATCACACCGCTCTCAAGCACTGATCGCTACTCCAGCTCTCTCTGAGTATTCATCGCTTCCGATGAATGGATTGTCAGATTATATGACAAAAGTGATAAGTCAAGGCGAATTGGGCTGAAATCATTACGACAGTTTTGCTGCGAATCCGCTCCGGGCAGCCGCATATTGGCTCACCGCCTGAATTTCGCCATCAGCCCCCCGATCCGGCAGCACCCCGAGGTGCCGGCCAGCATTGGAAACGCCACCCGAAGGTGGCGTTGGCTTTCATTTCCGGCCGTCTATTTGGCTGCACCGGCGCAACATCTATTACTTTCGTCAGAGCAACACTGCTCCGCCATGGAGCAATTGTTCATTTTTTGAACAACCGGTCGGGCAACATGCGCTGAACAGTGCCGTCGCGTTTGAAGGCATGCTTCATCGCTCCGGCCACATGCAGGACGATCAGGCCGGCGCCACCCCAGACGAAGGCGACGTGCAACAGCTTGAAAGCGCCGTTCAGTGACTCGTCCGGCCAGCCCGCCTTGGGGATTTCGAAACCGAAGAACTTGATGGCATAGGGCGTGAACGACGACGCGAGGTAGCCGGCGAGCGGCGCCATGACCAGAAAGACATAAAGCAGGTGGTGGGTAGCGGTCGCCACCTTGCCTTCCCAGCCACTGGAAACCGCCGCCGGTGCTGGGCTCCTGGCCCGCCAGGACAGGCGAATGGCGACCAGCAGCAACATCAGCAAGCCGAGCGACTTGTGCAGGCCGTAGGCAGCGCTGCGCTCCGCGCCCTTGGGCAGATCGGTCATCGTCCAGCCCAGCCAGAGCAGCCAGACGACGATAACGGCCTGCCCCCAGTGCAGCAGGATGGCCGGCAGGGTATAGCGTTGGGCGCTCATCGAATGCTCACTCCCCAGGGTAGTTCGCCGACGGCAATATCGGCCAGTTTCTTGTAGCTGGCAGTGTCGATGACCGAGACGCTGCCGGAACGACCGTTGGCCACGTAGAGCTTGCTGCCATCCGGTGTGATCGCCATGTTCCACGGGCGTTTGCCGACTTCGATGGTGGCGATGACCGTATTGCTGACGACATCGATAGCCATCACCGAACCGTCGCGGCCATTTGAAACGAACACCCGCTGACCATCCGGATGCACCGCAATCCCGTTGGGGTACTGGCCAGCGGTGATTTCGGCCATCACGCTGCGCGTTGCCACATCGATGGCGTAGACCTTGCCGGCCATTTCACTGGCCACGTAGGCCCGGCTGCCGTCAGGCAGAAAGCCGATACCGCGCGGCCGCTTGCCGACCGGGATGCTGGCTACCTGCTGACGGGCCGCGACATCGACGACATCGACCTGCTCGGCCTCTTCGGCGCTGACGTAGAGCCAGCGGCCATCGGGGCTGAACACTGCATGCTCGGGGTTCTTGCCGTGCACCTTGATGCGGGCCAGTTCCTTGCCCTGTGGCGCCGCCAGCAAAACGACCGCGTTATCGTCCTCGACCGCCACGGCAAGCAACTTGCCATCAGCCGAGAGGCTGATGCCCTCGGGCGAATCGCCGAGCCGCACATTTTTCTCCAGCTTGCCGGTAGCCGTATCGACAATCAGCAGGCTGCCGGTCTTGCCATCGGTCAGGTATAGATACCCCGGCCCGGCGGCAATACCGCGCGGCCGCTGGCCAACGGCAATGTCGGCCAGTCGCTGGTCGGTCGCCGTGTCGATGACACTGACCGTCGCCGATTTTTCATTGGGCACATAGGCCAGCGGCCCGGCCCAGGCCAGGCCGCCAAAGGTGGCCAGCAGGGCGGCCGAAAGAACGCTGATCAGTCGCATGGTCGCCTTTCAGGCTGGCTGGTGGGAAATGCCGTGGCGCTTGAAGATGGCGGCAATCGTGCCGTCCTTCTTCAAGTCGGCCAGCGCCGCGCCGATGGCTTCGGCCAGGGCCTGTTCCTCGACCTTGACGGCCATGCCGAGCGGCCAGTGATCGACCTTCAACTCCGGGAATTTCGGGCTGTCGATAACGATGCCATCCGCCCCCTTGAGCGCAGCCTCCAGCTCGGCACGCGGCGCCAGAACAGCGGCTACCTTGCCTTCGGAGATACCCTTGGCAGCCTCGGTAAGGGTCTTGAAATGGACGACGTTCTCGCGCAGCCGGCCATTCAGGACGCCAAGCAGGAAGGAGTCAGCCAGCGAGGCAGTTTCAACACCGATCTTTTCACGGGTGAAAATCTCCAGCGCCACCGCCGCCGAACCGGCCGGGACTTGCGGTACAAGCTGCGGATTGCGCGCCAGGGCCAGGGTTTCAAGGTGATAGCTGCCGAAGATGCGGACCTTGTCGTTCGAGCGCGCCAGATGCTCGTCGACCGGTACGTGCATCATCACATCGGACGGCTGGGTGCCAAGGTAATGGCCTTTCCAGACCATGTTGCGCAGGTCGTCATTCATATCCTCATCGGCGTTGTAGCCGACGATTTCGGCCGTCAACCCGAGCTTGCCGGCGATCGCCCGGGCAACGTCGGCATCGATGCCCTTGCCGCCCGCCATCGCATAGGGCGGGAAGTCGTTATAGACGGCGACGCGCAGGCGGCCGCGCTGACGTATGGTTTCAAGCGCGTCGGCCCTGGCCGGCAGTGCGGAGATCATCGGCAAGGCGGTGAGCGCCTTCAGCCAGAGGCGGCGATGATCCTTGAAACCGTAGTTGAACGTGCCCGTTGGTGCGTTTGGGCTGGCGTCTGGCGCGGCGCGACAAGGCAGCAGGCTACTGCCTGCAACGCGGAGCAACAAAGCCAGGCGCCGGACCGAATGCGCCAGCGGGGATGTAGCGCTCTCATAATCCCGGTGAGCGTCATCGGGCGTCGAAATGTCAGTAGTCATCGGTATTTTCACCAAGTGGCAAGCGGTCAACTGCGGTTTCAAGGATTAGTCTTCATGGACGGTTTCCAGCCAGGTTCGGATAGCCCACATGGCTTCCTGACTCAGCGTGCCTTCAAACGGCGGCATATAGACACGGCCGTCGCGTACGGCGCCCTTGCGGATGCGCTGCAGGAAGACTTCGTCGCCCTCGTCACCGAGCGGCAGGTAGCGCAGGTCGGGGGCAATACCGCCGGAGATGCCGCCTAGGCCATGGCAACGCGCGCAATTCTGGTTGTAAGCGGAATCTCCGATGCGAATTGCGGTCTTATCCTTGCGGTAGGGATTGCTGGCCAGGAAATCGGCCCCGACGTTTTTCAGTCCGGTCGTATCGACGGCCTGCGGGACGACGTCGCCGTGGGCAAGAACCTGCGGGGCGGCGATGCTGATGCAAAGGGCGGCGGCCACAGCGCCAAGATGTCGGAAGGGATGTTTCACAATGTCTCCTTGTTTGATTGCGGGTTGCTACTTTTGTGAGTAGCTGTCTGCAAACCCTGTGCCAGGTAATGCCAGCCAGTGAGTCAGGCATGGGCAGCAGGGGCTCGCCGGAGATATTGGAAAAACTGGATGACTAATTAAACTCTGGCACGCCACTTGCTAAACTCTGCAGCGCACTGCTCGCTACATTGCTTCTAAAAAGGGCAGGTGTTACGTTATGAAACAACAAAATAACAACGATAAATTCTGGCTGTACCGGAGGCGAGATGGGACAAATTCAAATGCTGGCCGAAGTTCATGACCAGCGCCTGCAACAGGCAAGACAGTTATTCTTCGATCAGGGCGGCTTGCCTGAAGGTCTGGTCGACCCGCTGATTCTCCGTTCATGGGAGCGCTGCCGGCGCTTCGGCCTGGGCGAATTCAGCCTGACGCCGGCCAGCGAAGCGATGGATCGCGTCGCCCTGAAAACCGAACAGGATCGCAACCGCTATCTGCTGCTGCAGGGCCGACCGATCATGGAGCACGTTTTCGAGCAGATTCGCGACTCGGGCAGCATGGTCATCCTGGCCGACGCCAACGGCCTGCTGCTGGAAACCGTCGGCGACCCGGAATTCGTCAACCGGGCCGATCGTGTCGCACTGTCCGCCGGCGCCTCTTGGGACGAGAACCTGCGCGGTACCAATGCCATCGGCACCGCCCTTTCCGAAGAAGCCCCGGTCGCCGTCCTTGGCGGCGAACACTTCATCGAACACAACGGCTTCCTGACCTGCTGCGCCAGCCCGATCTTCGGCCCGGATGGGCGTCTGATCGGCGTCCTCGACATTTCCGGCGATTACCGCAGCCATCAGCGCCACACGCTGGGCCTGGTCCGGCTGTCCTCGGCCATTGTCGAAAAGCGACTGTTCGAATCGATTCACGCCCGCGACATCCTGGTTTGCTTCCACAGCCGTGCCGACTATCTGGGCAGCCCGAAGGAAGGCATCGCTGCCGTCTCGCCGGACGGCCAGGTGCTGGCGATCAACCGCAACGGCACCGAGATCCTCGGCATCCGCCAGGTCGATGCCGTGCGCCGCGATTTTTCGATGGTTTTCGAGAGCAACCTGTCCGCCCTCGTCGACCGCCTGCGCCACAACCCGCAGGGCACCTGCGAAATCAATGTCAGCGGCAAGGTCGTCAACGTCCAGCTGCGCGGCCAGTTGCCGCCGCTCGCCGTGGCCGGGCGGGTCTTCGACGAACCGCTACCGCAGCGCGCCCCGCGCCGCGCCGAAACCTCGGCGTCCGCTACGCCAACCCTGACGCTGGACACCCTGAACACGGGCGATCCCCGCCTGCAGGCTGCCATCGACCGCGCCCGCCGCATGCTCGGCCGCGACATCCCGATCCTGATCCAGGGCGAATCCGGCGCCGGCAAGGAAATGTTCGCCAAGGGCTACCACAACAGCGGCCCGCGTCGTGACCAGGCCTTCGTCGCCCTGAACTGCGCGTCGATTCCGGAAACCCTGATCGAGTCCGAACTGTTCGGCTACCAGGGCGGCGCCTTTACCGGCGCCCGCAAGGAAGGCGCTCCGGGCAAGATCCAGCAGGCCCACGGCGGCACCCTCTTCCTCGACGAAATCGGCGACATGCCGCTCAACCTGCAAGCCCGCCTGCTGCGCGTGCTGCAGGAACGCTGCGTCACCCCGCTGGGCAGCACCCGCTCAATCCAGGTCGACATCTCTCTGGTCTGTGCCACGCACCGCAAACTGCGCGAAGAAGTCGCCCGCGGCACCTTCCGCGAGGATCTCTATTACCGCCTGAACGGCATGAGCGTCACCCTGCCCGCCCTGCGCGAACGCACCGACATCCGCGCCATGGTCGCCAAGCTGGCGGCCGTTGAAATCGCCGCTCGTGGCGGCCCGGTCAAGTTTTCCGAAGGGGCCCTGCAGGCCATCGAGGGCTATGGCTGGCCAGGCAACATTCGCCAGTTGTTCAACGTCATTCGCGTCGCCATCGCACTGCTCGACGACGACGAAACCCTGATCACCGAAAGCCATCTGCCGGAAGAACTGTTCGAATCCTCGCCGCTGGCCCCAAGCTGCAGCGCTCCAGCCTACGACCCGTGGGCCGCAGCCCCGCTCGAAGGCGCCAACAGCATGGATGCGATCAGCCGACAGGCCGCCATGCGGGCGCTGGAAGCCGCCGGCGGCAACATTTCATCGGCCGCAAGGCAACTCGGCATCAGCCGCAACACGCTGTACCGCAAGCTGGGGCGGATGTAAGGCACAGGATAATGTGCTCCCATCAGTGGCTATATCTTATAGACCAATGATAAATAACGGTTTATCCTGAAATACATAAAAATTTATTTTTCAGGATAAATCATTTGAAAATAGATATTTACACCGACGAACAGCGTCGCACCCTGCTCAACCTTGAGCAGTACTACAGTGCATTCAAGGACGCCGAGATCGAGCTGCGTCGACTGGGCAAGCCGCTGCACTGGAAGACCGTCAATGGCAAAGACTATCTCTACGAGATCATCGATAGCCGGGGTAACGCCAAAAGCCGAGGGGCTCGATCGCCTGAAACCGAGCACATGCATGCCGAGTGGCATCAGGCGCGCGACCGCCGCAACGGCGCCAAGGAAGCCATCGGCGAAGTCGGTCGAATGTACCGGGCTTTACGTCTGGGTTCGATTTCCCCTGAGGCGGCCGCGATCCTGCGCGAAGCTGATATCCGCGGCATGATCGGCAGCGCGTTTATCGTCGTCGGAACCAACGCCATGCCGGCCTATGAAATCGAGGCGCAGGCCAGAATCGGCACCGGCCTGGATGAAACCCAGGATTTCGACATGGCATGGATCGGTTCGCTTGAATTGCTCGAAGCCGGGAAAAAGCAAAATCCGCTCTGGGACATTCTGAAAGCCGTCGACTCAACCTACACGATTAATCAGGAACGAAGCTTTCAGGCCCGCAACGCCAAAGCCTACGAAATCGAACTCCTGGTCGCCCCCAGTCGGGTCGCCACGCTCATTGCCGGTGACAAACCGGCACCGCTGCCGCTACCTGAGCAGGAATGGCTGCTCAACGGGAAATTCGTGGACCACGTCATCTGCGCCCGCGATGGTAGCCCTGCCCGTATCGTCGCGCCCGACCCGCGCTGGTTCGCCCTGCACAAGCTATGGATGAGCGATCAGGAAAAGCGCAACCCGCTGAAAAGGCCTAAGGACCGCAAGCAGGGCGAACGACTGCTGACAGCAATCGAAGACTTCATGCCGCACTACCGCATGGACAGCGATTTCGAGGCTGAACTACCGGACGAATTGCATCCTTACTTTACGGCATGGCGAGAACGGAACCCCAGGAAATCTGCTTCGGCTGGAACTGCCTGGTAATCGTTGCCGGAATCGCGCTCGCCACAGGCTTAGATAAGAACAGGGCTCCTGGTCAGCGCGACGCTGACGATGTAGGCGTAGGCGAGCAGCGCCAGGCCGAAGTAGCGCCGGCGAACTGCCATGCTCCGGCCGCGCTTCAGGGCCATCATGCCGAGCAGGATGTAGGCGAGCAGGCCAAACAGCTTGGCGGTCAGCCAGCCATTGACGAACGGGTACTGGCCGCTCAGCCAGGCCATGGTCAGCGCACTGCCCAGCAACAGCGTATCGACGATGTGCGGCAGGACTCGCGTCAGGCGGTGCTGGCGCAGCGCCGATTCGCTCAGCATCCACCAGCCACGCAGGCAGAAACCCAGGCCGCTGAGGACGACGCAGGTCACGTGCAGATGCTTGAGGGCGAGATAACTCACTTGGCGGCCAGTTTCCGGGCGATATCGATTTCGGCCTGACGATAACGGCGGATCGCGCTGACCAGATTCCACCACAACCAGCCGTTGGCCGCGGCAAAGGCCAGGCCAGCCGGGCGGGCCAGCCAACCGGCGAACGGGACGGCGGCCAGCAGCAACAGTAATGCCGTCGCGTAGGCCAGCATCTGCCGGCGGGTATCGACATCGGGCAGCAATTTGTTCATGGCCGGCGCCGGTACTTTGGCCTTCCCGCACTCCTGCAGATGCAGCCAGGCCAGGAAGGGGACGATCTTGTACAGCATGCCGACGATGAAGGGCAGGAAGCCGCCAGCCACGAGCAGCACGCCGAAGAGCAGCGTCCAGCCTTCAATCTCGGCCGCGCTCGGCCACAAGGCAGCGCTTGCCAGCAACAGCAGGGCAACAATGCTGGCCGAAAGACCAAGCTGCCAGTAGCGATAGGTGGTATCGGGCCGCGCCCGGCGCCGCTTGGCCTGCAAGCGCAGGGTCAGCCCGGCAAAGGCAATACCGGCGCCGGCAGCGACAAACTGGCTGATCCGAACCAGCCAGGACCAGTCGGCCAATACGGCCGCGCTCCACAGCAGCAGCAGCCCCAGCATGGCGACCGGAAACCACCAGCTCGGCCGCGCCGGATAGCCCGGCGTCAGCTGAAACATCGGCACCACGACATAGGCCATTGCGGCGAGCAGAACCCCGGCCCAACCACCCAGCCCCCAACCGGCATGCAGATCGGCCAGGGCCGGCAAGGGCAGCGCCCACCCGTGCGCCAAGGCCAGCGCCATCAGCACGCCAAGGCCGACCACGCCGGCCAGGCCGAACAGGGCCAGCTTGAGGCCACGGATGGTCGGGCTGGTCGACGGCACGCCGCGCAGCGCCAGCACGGTCGCCGTGAGAAAGACCAGCACGGTCAGACTCAAGACCAGCGCGGCGCCACTCAGCAGCCCGGGGATACCGAAATAAAACCCGGCAGCCAGCAGCAAAGCGCCAGCTGAAAGGCCAACATGAACGATCCGGGCGATGGCCAGTGGCTGTCTCAGATTGGCGCCGGTCACCACCGGCAGGATCTGGATCAGCGCACCCGACATGACCTGCAGCATGAAGCCGACGGTAATCAGGTGGGTGGCCGCCAAGGTGCCCGGCGTCCACCGCGAGGCAAACAGATCGGGGCCTTCAAAGGCAATCAGCAGCCCGGCCAGCACGGCAAACAACGGAGCCGTCAGAAAGAAACGCAGCGGCGCCGCGAAAGGCGGTGCGTTTTCAAAAGCCATCACCGCTTGCATGATGCGGGCGGCTTTATCGTGAAATCAGGATTTCAAAGGTACCGTCAGCCACCTGCTCGACCTCGTAGTCGTGCCCGTTCTGGCGCAGCACCTTGTACAGCGGATGCGGCTCGCGGAAAAGCAGGAGCAGCATCTTCTCGCCTTCCTTCAGGGTGTCGAGCATATCCATGGTGGCGACAAAGGGTTCGGGCGGCTCCATGTAGCGGGCGTCGACGACATGCGGGGTTTTCGGATGAGTCATGCTTCGTGCAGTTCCAGTTCCAGCCGTTCAAGAATGGCTGGCAGTTCAGCGGTCAGATGCTGGTCGCACATTGGGTAGAGCATGTTCTCTTCCTTCATGTTGTGCTGCTGCATCATGATCAGCAGGGTATCGGCAAGCCCGAGATAGTCCTCGGCATTGCCGGCTTTGAGGGCATCGGCGGCCTCTTCCATCAGGGCCCGCATTTGCACGTGCTCCATGCGCATGACCTGGGTCGGCCCCATGGTCATGCCGGTCTTGGCCTCGAAAGTCGGGAAGAGCGTTTTCTCTTCGGTATTGAAGTGGGCCAGCACCGCCGAGCGGAAGTGGCCGAAAGTCGCCTGGGCAAGATCAAGATTGCCCTTGCCGACGGCCTGCTCGGCTTCGGCGAACAGGTCATCGCAATGGCGATGGTCATCGGTCATGTAACTGCGGATGGTGGTCATGTTTGGCTCTGTTGCGAATGGTGCCTCATTCTCGGGGCATGCCCGTGACGCGCACCTTGACCGCCGTCAAATCCGGAAACAATCAGGCGCTGACGATGCCCACCTGCAGTTCGTCGAACCAGTTGATGAAACGCTGGACATCGGCACCCTGGTAAATCGCCCCGTGCTGCGGGCAGAGCATGTCGATGTCCATCTGGGCCACCCGTTCGCACCAGCGCCGCTTGGCTTCGTTCGAGCCCATCCAGCGCTTGTGGAAGCCTTCAGCGTGGCGGATATGGGCGTCGAAGTTCTCGACGAACAGCCCATCCTCGCCCGGCGGCAGCAAAGCCGCGCCAACATCGCCGGAGAACAGCACCTTGGCCACCTTGTCGTACAGGTTGAAATTGCCGGAGGAATGCAGGTAATGCGCCGGCACGGCGCGCAGGATCAGGCCGGCCAGCGAAATATCGGTGCCTTCATCGGGCATGGTGATGAAGGTATCGGCCGTGCCGCCAAAATGCGGGATGAAACTGGCCCACAGCCAGCTCACATAACAACGCATCTTGGGGTTGAACTCCAGCCACAAGGCCAGCGACGAGCAGATATCCGGATCCTGGTGCGAAGCAAAGATGGCGGCCAGCGCCGACGGGTCGAACTCTGACGAAAGCGCCGAGAAGACTGCCGGAAAAACCTCGGCGCCGCCCGGATCGAGCAGTATCCCCTGCTCGCCATGGGTGACCAGGTATTCGTTGGTATCGATCAGGTAATTCGGCTTCTCCGGATCGCGCACAATGGCGACCCATTTGTGATTACCGTCCTGAAAGATTGTTTTTGTCGTCTTCACGTATTCGCTCCCCTACGATCTATTTCCGGTAAAAAAGGCTGAGCGCCGCAAGGACTCCAGCGAGGTGCGGATCTCTTCGACAACGCCATCGAATTCCCCGGAAACCTGGGCCAGCGGCAGGGCAAATGACTGCCCGTATGCCGCTTCGATTTTCGCCGATTTGGCCAGCACGCCGCCCAACTCGACCATCTGGAAAGCGTCTTCAAGCGCCCGCTTGAGTTGCTTGCGCAAACTGGCCAGGCGCTGTGTGTGCCGCTCATTTTCCAGCTCACGCTCGGCCAGTACGGCCGCCATCCGGGGCACTGACGAAAGCGCCACGGCCTGCCGCAACAGGCGAGTATGACGGATATCCTGCAAAACCAGCGAAACCTCGGTGACGCAAGCGTGAATCAGGCCGGTCAGCGAAGCCATGCAGTCGCGCAGATCCTGCGAGAAGACGCGCAGTTCGTTCGACAGCACGCCAAAGCCCCGGGCCGCCGTCCCGGCCCGCTTGGCCAGGAAAATCGCGTTCAGGGCCATGATATTGATCTTGAAGGCGACGGCGACGACCGACTTGATTTCCTCGTTGATGCGGACGATACGCAGCAGATCCACGCCGGCCTGCGATGCTTTCGTCGATGTTGTCGCCAGGGCTGTCGTCATATTTGTCTCACCGATGGTCTTCTTGTCAGCCGGCAATGTACCAATTCGCACCGAAAACGACTAGTCCATGACAATTCTGTCATTTATTTATTTTTCCAACACATAGGTTCCCGGCGCATCAGCCAGAGCGGGGAACTTGCGATTGGCCGCCGGATGCGCATCGACCAGATCGCCGGTACGCTCACCCAGCCAGCCGGTCCAGTCTTCCCACCAACTGCCCGGCTTCTTCTCAGCCCGATCGAACCAGTGTTCCCAATGCTCGTTACGCGCCGGTTCGCCGATCCAGTAAGCCCGCTTGGGTGGATTGACCGGCGGATTGACGATGCCCAGGATGTGCCCGGAAGTCGACAGCACGAAACGAACCGGGGCCTCGACATTGACGTACTTGCGGATGCGATAGCACTGCTTCCACGGCGCAATATGGTCATCTTCAGCCGTCACCGCATAGAGCGGCTGGACGATGTCGTCGAGGTCGATCGCCTCGCCGGCAATGGTCAGCTTGTCGCGCTTGATGAGGTTGTTCTCGAGATACAGCTCGCGCAGGTAATACGAATGCATGGCTTGCGGCATGCGCGTGGTGTCCATGTTCCAGAACAGCACGTCGAAGGGCGGCAGCGCTTCGCCAAGCAGGTAACTCTGCGTCCAGTAATGCCAGATCAGCGGATTCGAGCGCAGCATGCGGAAAGAAGAAGCCATTTCGCTGCCGTCCAGATAGCCCTTCTTGGCCATTGACTCTTCGAGCGCGCCAATGCAGGCCTCGTCGATGAAAACATCGATGTCGCCCGGATGCGCGAAGTCGGTCAGGGTCGTAAACAGTGTCCAGTGCGCGACCGGCACCTTGTCCTGGCCGAAACGCTTGTTGGCCCAGGCCATGTAGGTACTGACCAGTGTGCCGCCAATGCAGTAGCCGACCAGATGCACCTTGGGCACCTTGCAGAACTCGCTGGCAACGCGCACTACCTCGTTGACGCCTTCCAGAAGGTAGTCGTCGAAACGGACGTCGGCAAGATCCTCGCCCGGATTCTTCCAGCTCGTGATGAACACCGAGAAGCCCTGGTCGGTCAGATACTTGACCATACTCTTCTTGGCCGTCAGGTCGAGAATGTAGAACTTGTTGATCCACGGCGTGATGATGACGATGGGCATGGCCCGCACCTTGGCTGTGGTCGGCGCGTAGTGGATCAGTTCGACCAGGCGATTGCGGAAGATCACCTTGCCCGGCGTCGTCGCCAGATCCTGGCCCACCTTGAAGGCATCCGGCTCGACCATCAGGATATTCTTGGCCTTGACGTCGCGCTGGAAGTTTTCCCAGCCCTGCTTCAGGCTTTCGCCGTTGGTTTCGACGAAACGCCGCATCGCCACCGGGTTGAGCAGGAAGAAGTTGGTCGGTGCCACCATGTTCAGCCAGTTGCGCAGCCAGAAGGCAGAGCGGCGACGCTCCTTGTCCGACAGGCCGGGGGTCTCGAAGAACATGTCCTCAAGCCGGTGCGTGAAGGCGATATACCATTCCTTGACGATGTCCCAGGTGGCCGACTCGGTCCATATCGGATCGGAAAAACGTGCGTCGTCGGCATGCGGCCGGATCACGTCGGCCGAGGGGATGCCCATTGCCCGGCGCATCACATGCGTCTGCAGTTCGATCAGATCACCGGACAGCGCATTCATCGCCCGCGCCAATTCCTGCGGATGCATCAGCCAGGCCATCTGCGCGGCCAGCATCGAGGTCGTCACGCCGTAGGGGTCGATCGCGTTGCTGACTGCCTTGCCAAGCGTCTCGGCGGGGCTCAGGCTATGGATATTTACACCGTTGTGCTTCTCGGTCGAATTACTGGACATCAGGTTCACCTTGCTTACGTGGGACTTCAATGATCTTACAGCGTGACGAACTCACCGGGCGATGGCAGATGCACATCGCTCCAATCGAGTTGCTCGCCAATCGCCTGGGCAAAATTGGCCGAAGCGCCAGCCTCACCATGGACGACGAAGGTCCGCCCCGGCGGCTGGCGGAAACCGCCCAGCCACTTGAGCAAGGCGGCCTGGTCGGCATGGGCGGACAAGCCACCAACCGTGTAAATGCGCGCCCTGACCGGCACCGGCTGGCCGAAGATATGGACCAGCCGCGCCCCGTCAACCAAGCGCCGCCCGAGCGTGCCCGCCGCCTGAAAACCGGCGATCAGCACGCTGCACTCGCTGCGCGGCAGGTTCTCGCGCAGGTGATACTTGATCCGCCCGGCCTCGCACATGCCGCTGGCCGACAGGATCACCGCACCGCTGCGAATCTCGTTCAAGGATTTGGAGCGTTCAACATCAGCCACCGCTTCGATATACATCTTGTCCGGATGCGCCTGCTGCCAGGCAATCAGTTCACGCGTTTCGGGGTCGATCAGTTTCGGGTGGGCCAGGGTAATGCGGGTTGCTGCGTTGGCCATCGGCGAATCGACATAGACCTTCAGCGGCGACAGCCGCTTGCGCCTGACCAGACCGGTCAGCATGTAAAGAATTTCCTGCGTTCGCCCGACGGCAAAGGAAGGAATGATCAGATTGCCCTTGGCCGCCCTGGTACGCTCAAAAGCGGCGACGATTTCGTCCTCGGTTTCAGCCAGCGAACGGTGCAGGCGGTCGCCGTAAGTCGATTCGATCAGCACCACATCGGCCTCGGCCGGTGGTGGCTCCGGATCGTACAGCACCGGCCGGTCCGACATGCCGAGATCGCCGGAAAAGACCAGCCGGCGCGGCTTTCCTTCGCCGCTGACGGTCACCTCCAGCCAGGCCGAACCAAGAATATGCCCGGCATCGTGAAAACGCACGCTGACCGACTCGGCCGGCTGCAGGCTTTCGCCATAACTGACTGGTTGTAACAACTTGAGCGAAGCCAAGGCCTGCTCCACGGTATACAACGGCGGCACAATCCCACGCTCACCCTTGCCGCGCCGATGGCGATTGCGCAGTTGCCATTCCGATTCCTTCTCCTGAATGTGCGCACTGTCCGGTAGCAACACTTCAAGCAGATCGATAGTCGCCGGCGTGGCATAGATCGGCCCGCGGTAACCGAGCATCGAAAGCCGCGGCAGAAGACCGGAATGATCGATGTGGGCATGGGTCAGCAAGACAAAATCGATCTCGCGGACATCGAAGCCGAAATTGAGTGCCCGCTGGTTCTTCTGGCGGGCTTCGGGGCCGCCCTGGAACATGCCGCAATCGACCAGAAAACGGACGTCACCCGTTTCAACGAGCGTACAGGAACCGGTCACTTCGCCGGCCGCACCAAGAAATCCGAGACGCATGTTTAAATTCCTCCCGACTTGGCGTAGCATGAACCTCAATAGGGCGGAACGCAACGCCAGCAGACCATTTCAGGAGGTTACGCATGTTCAAGCACATCTTCGTCCCGACCGATGGATCCGAACTTTCCCGTGCCACGGCAGAACGCGCCGTGTCTTTCGCCAAGGAAGCCGGCGCCCGGATTACGGTCTTTTTTGCCAAACCGGAATACCCGATCGCCTACTTCGGCGAAGGCGCCCTGATCGACCCGACAACCCCGGAAAAATTCGCCGAACTGGCCGACCAACAGGCCACCGAATATCTGGGTGAAGTGCAGAAGATGTGTGCCGAAGCTGGCGTCGAATGCGGCACCACCTCAGCCACCAGCGACGTACCCTACGAAGCGATCATCGAAGCCGCCGAAAAGTCAGGCTGCGACCTGATCTTCATGGCCTCGCACGGCCGCCGCGGGATCAGCGGCTTCCTGCTCGGCAGCGAAACCAACAAGGTGCTGACCCACTCCAAGGTACCGGTACTCGTTTACCGTTAAACAGCAATTTTCATGGCTTCGACCATGGTCGAAGCCATGCTAGCAATCTACGGGCTGACCACTATTCAGGACTGGCCTTTTCGGCCGATACGGCGAATGGCGAGGAGCAGCCCGCCAGCCAGCAGCGACCAGGCCATGCTCGGCTCCGGCACGGATGAAACTAGCGTCAGGTTGCCCACCTCGTTCAGCACGATTTGGCCGCCGGCACCCAGATCAATGCCGCCGCGCGGAGGCAGAACAACATTTCCGCCTGGGCTTGGCGTGACGCCGGGTGAGGTGCCGTTTCCAATGTCGACGTTGGTCCAGTTGATCCCATTGATCGACACACCCTCAGCAAGGGTGAGGATGCCGGTGAGCGTTTTTAGCTGAACGATGGGAGCACTCAGGTTCAGATCGTCGAGAAACAATGAACCGACCGCGCTGATCGTGATTCCGGTGTCGGAATCGATGCGGCCGCCAATCAGCGAGAAATCGCCATCGCAGGACAGAAAGGCTCCGTTGGTAAGATCGAATGACTGGCTGCCGGAACAACTGGCTGTAATGATGTTTGCAGTAGAAGCGGCCTGGGCAAAGGCGGAAAAAAGCAGGGCAGACAAGAGCAGGGAAAGGTGACGCATTGTCGCCCCCGGAAGAATGGCAATCTCACCAGTCTGAACCGTCGGCATGACGCTCGAATGACAGGCGGCGCATGAGCTGGACTATGTGCCGCCTGTTTCCTTACTTGGCGATATCGAGCAATTCGACTTCGAAAATCAGTGTCGAATTGGGCGGAATGCCCGGTACGCCGCGGCTGCCGTAGGCCAGGTTGGACGGGCAAACCAGTTTGGCCTTGCCGCCAACCTTGATCTTCTGCACACCTTCGGTCCAGCACGGAATCACGCGGTTGAGCGGAAAGGCGGCCGGTTCATTGCGACGATAGGAGCTGTCGAATTCCTGGCCATTGGTCAGCGTGCCACGGTAGTGCACCTTGACCGTGTCGCTGGCCTTCGGGCTGGCGCCATTGCCCTCCTTGAGCATCGTAATACCGATGCCGGAGGCGGTCATTTCTTCCTTCGGTTCGGCGGCCGTGGCCTGAAAAGAAAGTACTAGAAGGAGGGCGGAACTGGCGATGAAGCGTTTGTGCATGTTGGGGATCTTCATTTCTGTGTTGGAAAATTTCAGGGCGCACGATAACGGGAAGTGCTTACGGTGCTCATATATCGCAAAGCCACAAACTCCATGATGCCGCCCGAAGCCGGCACCATATTCGTCATCAGCGGGCAGTGCAATGCCCCTGCCCCGGCGGTATGCGACAAAGCACTTCGCCGCTGGCAGTGTCGACAAAGTCGATTTCCTGCAGCTTGCCGACGAGGTAACGTTTCTTCAGCGTGAAATCAGTCGGTTTGCCGTAGGTGGCCTTCCAGAAAGTCGTGCTTTCGCTGATGACCGGCTCGATCAGGCGCGCCTTGGCGCGCAGGCCGACATGCCCGGCAACGACAGCCGGCAGATTGGCCGAGAATCCCGCATCGTCATCGACCTTGCGCGGGTAGAAATCGTAGAGATTCTCGAAGGCCAGGAAATAGTCGTAGCGCCAGCTGACCTTCATTTGCTGCGGCGTACCGATCTTGTCCTCGTGCTGATATTCGCCGCGCTCTTCGGCCACGGACTGCAGCGGCAGGAACTTGAAGCGGTAATAGTCATCGACGGCGGGATCGGCCAGCGGTTGCCAGCTCCAGCCTTCGGCGAGCTGGTTGAAGGACATGCGGTAGAGGGCTTCCAGCCGGTCGCCGGCCTCGTTGACTTCAAGGCTGCCAGGCACTGACAAATCGACATCGACTTCGACGACTTGCCCGACTTTGGCTTTGATGCCGTCCGCTGGCAGTTTGGCGATGGCGACATACTGCCGCTCGGCGGTATCCGCCGCTTGGGCAGTACCAAAAAAGGCGGCGACCGTAGCCGCCGTGAATATATATCTGAGGAAAAACATATCGACTTGGAACGCTTCCTGTGAAACATCAAGTCGTTTAAATGATCCGCTTCGGCGAGGCATTCGCCCATGATTTGTATCAACAATTACTGATGCAGCTCAGACCTGCGTCTGGGTGACCGCTTTGCGGAAACGCAGCAGCGCCACTGCAAAGAAACAGGCGCCCACCCCGGTCATGGCCAGCAGGTCGCGCCAGATGACCTCCAGCCCGGCGCCGCGATAGAGGATAGCCTGCGCCAGGCGAACGAAATAGGTGGTCGGCGCGGCGAGCATGATGTTCTGGATGATCGGCGGCATGCTTTCGCGCGGCGAGACGCCGCCGGACAGCATCAGCAAGGGAATGATGCAGAGGATGACGAGCAGCCCCAGTTGCGGCATCGAGCGGGCCAGCGTACCGAGAAAAATGCCGATCGATGCGGCGGCGAACAGGTAGCAGGCGGCGGCCGCCAGGAACAGGGGAACGGAGCCGGCAATCGGCACCTTGAGGACGTACTGGACCATCACCGTCAGGGCGAACGTGACGCCGAGCAGCACGGCCAGCCCGTTGGCCCAGATTTTGGCCAGCATGATCTCGACCGGCGACAAGGGCATGACCAGCAGGTGCTCGATGGTGCCGTGTTCGCGCTCGCGGATGAAGGCGGCGCCGACCAGGATGATGGTCAACATGGTGACGTTGTTGATCACCTCCATGACGCCGCCGAACCAGACGCCGATCAGGTTGGGGTTGAAGCGGACGCGGGTCGCCAGCTTGATCGGCGTTTCGGCATTGTCGCGGCGGCCGGTCAGGTATTCATTGACCTCGCCGAGCGCGATGCTCTTGATGTAGGTGGCGCCGATGAAGGCCTGGCTCATGATCGTGGCGTCGATATTCAGCTGCACATCCGGTTTGCGCCCGGCCTGCACGTCGTGCTGGAAATTGGCAGGAATGACCAGCGTGAAGTTGTAGCGCCCGGAATCCATGCCCTTATCAAGCTCGGCCAGCGTCGTCTGGGCCGGCGGGCGGAAATACGGCGGGTAAAAGGCATCGACAATGCGCCGTGAAAGCGGCGAATGATCTTCATCGACGATGGCGATGGGCGCATTGCGCAACTCCTGCGAGGCGCCGGTCGCAGCCGTGTAGATGGCCCCGGAAAAAGCCCAGCAGATGAGGATCAGCAAGACCTTGTCGGCACGCAGGCTCTTCAGTTCCTTGATACCCAGCCGGTAGATGTTGGCGAGGCGCACGGCTATTTCTCCTGCTTCTTGAGCAAGGCGACCGAGATCAGCGTCAGCACCGGAATGAAGATGGCCAGCGCCATGAATTGCGGCAGCAGGTCGGCAAAACCGAGCGCCTTGGTGAAGGTGCCACGACTGATGATCAGGAAATAACTGGCCGGGAAGCACTGGCCGATCCAGTAGCTGACACCTTCCAGCGCCCCGACCGGCGTCGTCAGCCCGGAAAAGCTGACCGTCGGCAGGATGGTCAGAATCGCCGTGCCAAACAGCGCAGCGATCTGCGTACTGGTGAAGGTCGAGATCAGCAGGCCAAAACCGGTGGTGGTGATGACGTAAAGGAAGGCGCCGAAGCTCAAGGCGAGCAGGCTACCCTTGAGCGGCACATGGAACATGATCTGCGACTGGATGACGAGCAGCACGAAACTGATCAGGGCGACGACGATGTAGGGCAACTGCTTGCCGAGCAGGAATTCGAGGCGAGTCACCGGCGTGACGTAGAGATTGGTAATCGAGCCCAGCTCCTTCTCGCGCACCACGCCAAGCGCCATCAGGATGGCCGGAATGAAGATGAGCAGGATGGGAATGACCGCCGGCACCATGGCGTAGATGCTCTTGACGTCCTGGTTGTAGCGGAAGCGCGAGACGATATTGACCGGGTAGCTGCTGGTCTCGCCGGTCGCCTCGCGGATGATCTGCTGGACGTAATCGAGGTGCAGCCCCTGCATGTAGCCACGCACTGTTTCCCCGCGATAGGGCATGGCGCCGTCGATCCAGACGCCGACTTCCGGCCAGTGGCTGCGCCGCAGATCGCGGCCGAAACTGGCCGGGATGTCGATGGCCAGCGACAACTCGCCGTTGCGCATGCGGCGCTCGAGGTCGGCATCGTCGAGGATGGGCGGCTGCTCGATGAAATAGCGCGAACCGGCGATATTCCGGATATAGGCCCGGCTCTCCGGCGACTGGTCGCGGTCGAGTACCCCAAAGCGCAGCCCTTCGACATCGAGCGAAATGCCGAAGCCGAGCACGAACATCAACAGTACCGAACCGAGCAGCGCGAAAGCCAGGCGGATCGGATCACGGCGCAATTCCAGCGATTCGCGATAGGCATAGCCGAGCAGGCGACGCAGGCTGAAGGTAGAACTCCGGAGTACGGCGCGCTCGCCGCCATCGTCATTCCCGCGTAGGCGGGAATCTACTCGGCCGCTGGATTCCCGCCTACGCGGGAATGACGGAGATTCTGGCTTCCCTGCCTCAACCAACGCCCTAATCCCCGTCGCTTCTTCCAGATAACTGATGAACGCCGCCTCCAGCGTCGGCTCGCCCCGCGTCTTGCACAAGCCAGCCGGCGTGTCGCTGGCCAGCACCTTGCCGGCATGCATCAGCGAAATCCGGTCACAGCGCTCGGCCTCGTTCATGAAGTGCGTCGAAATGAAGATTGTCACGCCTTGCTGGCGCGACAACTCGACCAGCAGCGCCCAGAACTCGTCACGCGCCACCGGATCGACGCCGGATGTCGGCTCGTCGAGGATCAGCAGCTTCGGCTCATGGACCACGGCCACAGCCAGTGACAGGCGCTGACGGATGCCGAGAGGCAATTCGGCCGCCGCCTTGTCGGCATAAGGCTCCAGACCAAAACGCGCCATCAATTCGGCAATGCGCGGGGCACGCCGATCATCCGGCAAGTTGAAGAGTCGGGCGTGCAGGTCGAGGTTGGCACGCACCGTCAGCTCGCCGTACAGCGAGAAGGATTGCGACATGTAGCCAACCTGCTTGCGCGTTTCCAGATCGCGGGCGTCGAGCCCTTTGCCGAACAGCTTGGCGATACCCTCGGTCGGCGGCAGCAGACCGGTCAGCATCTTCATCGTCGTCGTCTTGCCGCAGCCATTGGAGCCGAGGAAACCGAAAATCTCGCCCGGTTCAATCTTGAAACTGACACGGTCGACGGCCGTAAAGTCGCCAAACCGCTGCGACAGCCCGTCCGCCTCGATGGCAAAGGTGCCGCCATCGCCGACCCGCGGCGGAATCACCAGCGCATGGTGCGCCTGCCGGCGTTCCTCCGGCAGCAAGTGGATGAAGGCGCCGTCGAGCGTATCCTGCCCGGTCTGTTTGCGAAGTTCAGCCGGCGTACCGGTGCCGATCACCTTGCCGGCGTCCATCGCGACCAGCCAGTCGAAACGCTCGGCTTCCTCCATGTAGGCGGTTGCCACCAGCACGCTCATGCCGGGCCGCCGGGCGCGGATGCTGTCGATCAGTTCCCAGAACTGGCGGCGTGAAAGCGGATCGACGCCGGTCGTCGGCTCATCGAGAATCAACAGGTCGGGATCGTGGATCAATGCGCAACACAGGCCGAGCTTCTGCTTCATGCCGCCCGACAGCTTGGCCGCCGGTCTATCCTTGAACGGGGCCAGACCGGTACTGGTCAGCAGTTCATCAATGCGCTGCTCGCGCTCCCGCTTTCCCTGTCCGAACAGCCGGCCGAAGAAATCGACATTCTCGAAAACCGACAGCGTCGGATACAGATTCTTGCCCAGCCCCTGCGGCATGTAGGCGATTCGCGGCTGTACCGAGGCACGAAAATGCCGCTCGCCGATGTCGCCTCCCAGCACCTCGACCTTGCCTGCCTGGATCATTCGCGCCCCGGACACCAAGGCGAGCAGCGATGACTTGCCGACGCCATCCGGCCCGATCAGCCCGACCATGCAACCGGCCGGCAAGGCAATATCAACGCCTTCCAGCGCCACCACGGTGCCGTAGCGATGGCTGACTCCGGCTAGACAAGCGACCGGCCCGCGGTCCATGGTGGCTTACTTTCCGTTGATCTGCAGGTTGGCCGGCCAAGCCGTATTGGCATCGAGCCTGACATAAGCGACGCCCGGCATGCCGCCCTTGGCCAGATCACGATGCGCCGCCAGCCAGGCCGGATCGGCCTTGACCTTGATGCGGAACATCAGCTTTTCCCGCTCGGTGCGGGTTTCCACCTCGCGCGGCGTAAATTGCGCTTTCGGCGCAACGAAACTGACCGTCGCCGGGATCGGCTGCCCTGGCAAGGCGTCGAGCAGAATGCGCGCCTCGCTGTGCAGGGCCACCTGCCCGGCCTTGTCGGTCGGCAGGTAAATGGTCATGAACATGTCGTCCAGATTGAGCAGCGTCAGCGCCTTGCCCCCTGCAGCCAGCACCTCGCCCGGCTCGGCCAGCCGGTAAAGCACACGACCGGCAATCGGTGCCTTCAGCGAAGTATCGTTCAGCGTCACCCGCAGGCTGTCCGCCCTGGCCTCGGCTGCTGCGACAGCAGCATCGGCTTCACCCACCTTGCTGCGCGCCTGCGCCATACCGGCCATCGCGCCCTCCATGCCGGTCTGATCGGTATCCAGCTTGTTGCGACTGATAAACCCCTTGCCGACCAGTTCCTCGGAACGCTTCAGCGTCTTGCCGGCCAGCGCCACATCGGACTGCGACTTGCGCACCCCGGCCCGCGTCTCATCAACGGCCCGCTGCGCCTGCCTAACCTGCGCCTCGGCCGCCTGCAACTGCGCCCGCAGATCGTCGGCATCAAGCCGGGCTACCACCGCACCCGCCTCAACCCAATCGCCCTCATGCGGCCCAAGCTCGCTCAGCCGCCCGGCAATCTTCGTCGCCACATCAACCTCGGTCGCCTCCAGGCGCCCGTTGCCGGAAGCCAAGCCGGCAGGCAGGCCCGCCGGCCGCTGCTGATAGAGGAAAAACCCGAGGCCTGCGGCCACCAACAAAAACAGGGCAAAAACCAAGTATTTGCCAACGCGGGAACGATTCATGAGACACCCAATCGGTTACTGAC
This sequence comes from Azonexus sp., assembly GCA_041909135.1. Classification (GTDB taxonomy): domain Bacteria; phylum Pseudomonadota; class Gammaproteobacteria; order Burkholderiales; family Rhodocyclaceae; genus Azonexus. The sequence continues at coordinate 110,170 of JAYREA010000009.1, forward strand.
TATAGAGTCATTAGCTGTTTGAATTATAGGCCTCGAAGTCCAATACGCCCACTACGGATGTCAGGAACAAGAAAAGTTTTGTCAGCCCAATTTCGCCAATAATCCACGAAATCTCAAACGAGCCAAACCTGGTCACAAGCGCTCGTTGAGACACCAACAAAACCCCCTCTCAGGAATTCGTTTTCCCTGGATCAACCGCATCTGCCACCCGCGGCGCTGCCTCGTCGCTCTCCTCCACATGCTGGAGGCTCGGCACCCCGCAGCGGCCCCGCTTGCAACTCCCCGGCGCAGCAATGTCGACGCCCTCTTCACTCATGTTTTTCAGAATCAGATAGAGAACCGCGACGGCAGCAGCAAGCAGAACGAGGGCGACAAGTACGGCAATCATGGCTGATGCTCGGAGAAATTGCGGTCTTCAACTATACAGCGGCGAGCCGCCATTGCAGACAGACCGTGCCGGCTGCCATCCGCCTGTGGAAATGCAAATATTATTTTGGCCAACGAATTGGACGCTCAATGAATTGCAACCTTGCGGATGAATATCTGCCCAAAGCTACGATCCATTGCCGCAGGGACATTTAATGCCGAATTCACTGGGCGGCCTACCCATAGCTCCCGACACTCCCGATTCCGAAGACCCGATTTATGCCCCAGCCCCACCTTGTGATGCTGAACACGAGGAGGATGACATCGAGATGGATGTCGAAGAGGATACAGGCTCAGATCCGTGGTGGATGTAGAGCTACGTCCGCCGAAGATCCCAAGCAAAATTTCAGTCCGGCAAGATATCCGGCTGTTGATCGGCCCACACCCAACTTGGGACTCAGTCCGATATCGGGTAGCTCTGCAGCAAGTATGCCGCTCAGCCGCTGATACAGCTAAAGACAGCTTAGGTCTCAAACTCAGCAACGAGACACTGACCGATACGGAGTTGGTCATACCGGCTGCTTCAGGCGCGAAAAAAAGACCAGCCCAAATAAACCAAGCCCCACAAGAAGCATGGTTGATGGTTCAGGAACTTGAGCAATACGAAGATCAAAGGTAGAAAAGAAACGAGCAGCAGGACCATACAAACCCTGATAGTGCTCTTGCGGAAATAAATCCTGATAAGCATATGGCCCTGAGTAGAGCTCTACTGGGGACAAATCCGATAGTGGGTGTGACAGATGAATTTCCAGATGCGGGTAATAAACAAAATCATCACCAAACCAAAGCATTGGAATCGAACCGAGAATCGATCCATCGATATATATATCTCTCTTAGTTAAACGTCCATGGGAATAGTTATTACTAGGGTAATTGCCAAACCCGGTATCCCCACTGGTATCCCAATATGATGTCGTAGAAATATTTATATCGCGCAAGCTCCAATCGGAGTCATCTACAACAAAGGTCCCGATTGCAGTCGGAGTTACGCTACCTTGATTCTTAAAGGTTGCGTTCAACTGCCATTTAATAAGGCTTGCATCCGCTTTGGAAGAAACCCCAATTAGCAATATAAAGGCAGCAAAGAACATCACCAAAAAGTGGGAAACCGTTTTCACTTTACTCTCCCTTTTGTTACACACGACCTTTTATCCTTGAGTTGGCTATATGAATTTAGATTTCTTGCGAATCGCATATAGCAAACCATGATCTCCTTGTTGCTATGGCAAGCAAAAATCATGCGTCAAATATTCAAGCCAAAAACATCAATTACTTAGAAAAATCCCATGATCGACTTGTTGTGATTCTGTAAATTTTTCCGACATTCATCCATCCGGCCGATACTCAGCACAACCCCCTTTCGCTTGCCTGAAAGTTTCTCGCATCATATGCAGATTGCTGTGATAGCCCTGGCGTTAAACGAACCAAAGCAAATCGGGTCAGCGGCGTTCAGGCCCCCTTTGATACTGAATCCGCTGGCCCTTTCGATTCAGCCCTCTCGGCCTAGTGCCGCCCGCCCGAATAGCGCCCCGGTGCGATGACGTTATTCGGATCGAGCGCGGTTTTCAGGCGTTGGTGCAATTCGGCTTGTTCCGAGCCCTCCTCGGCGGCAATCAGGTCCATGTAGTCCACGCCCAGGCGATAGGGAGGCCAGCCGCGGCGCAGGCCGGAGCTGACGAGGTCGCGGTAGCAGGCCTTGGCGCGCGCCACCTCTTCCGGATTGGCCGGATCGAACAGTAGCGGGATGGTGGCCGACAGGACGCGCGGCGAGCGCGAGGTGACGGCCAGCAGCGGGTCGAAGCCGTGGCGGGCGAGCACTTCACCCATGATTTCGCGATAGCAGCGCACGGCCTGCGGGGTGAATGGCAGCAACGGTGCGTACCAGAGGATGCCCTGGCCATCCCGGGCCGGGTGCGCGGAAATATCGAGTGGCCGGGCATTTTTCTCCAGCGCGTAGGCGATGCGCAAAAAAGCCGTGATCGGCACGCCTTCGACCGTGCCCAAGGCGTTGACCAGCGAGCCGAGATGACGGCGCAGACTGGGGAAGAGCCGATTCGGCAAGGCCTTGAACAGACTTTGCAGCAGGCGGATTTCGCGGGTACTGAAGCTCCAGATACGGCAGCCTTTGACGCGCCGCCGGATGTCGCGCACGGCACCTTGCACGGCGTGCCTTGAGCCATACAGCGTGCCCAGCGCTGTCCAGCTTGAGATCTTGCGCCGGCTGGCCTCACCCTTCAGGTAGTCGGCCCGCTCACAGCCCCGCCGGGAAGTGGCAAGCGGTGCATCGGGCTGGGTGGCGAGAATGCGAAAGTCGTTCATCATGATGATGCCGCCGATGCCGGGAATGTCTTCGGCAATGCGGTTGAGCGCCGTCTGGCTGACTTCGAACTTTTCGTCGGAGGCCCATTCGAAAATCAGTATGCGGCAATCCTCGGGCACCCGCGCCAATTGCACCGTCGCCCGGGTAACCACGCCAAAGCTGCCCTGGCGCAGCAAGCCGCCCCAGTAAGGTCCGGTGCCGACCCGCCAGCGCTCGGCAAGATCGCCGCAGTGCAAATCCTTGTAGGCATGGCGAAAGGCCTGGCCATTACCCCAGAAACCTTCGAGTTCGGAGACGGCTTCGAAATGATCGACAATCGGCGTCAGGCCGTAGCCGCCATCCAGCGCATTGCCGAGAATGTTGCCATTCGGGCCGACGCCGGTGGTCGGCACGAGCAAACGGGCGCCGGCACGCTGGATAGCCAGCTCCAGATCGTGCTGGCAAACGCCGGGCTGAATGCGCGCCACGGCCGCCTCGGTATCAATTTCGATTTGTTTGAGCGGCGACAGATCGACGACCACACTCCCCGGCTTGACTGCCTGAGCCGTGCCATAGCCAAAGTTGCGCCCGCCGCTGATCGGCCACAAGGGCACCCGGTGCGCATTGGCTGCCGCAAGGATGCGCGGCACGGCAGACACCTCGGTAACGACGAGCACCCCGGCCGGATAGCGCGTGGCGCCGCCGGTATCGGGGCGATAGGGTTCGATTTCCTGGGCACCGTTGAGCACGGCGATGCCGGGAACGTTGAGCAGCGATTCGTAGAAACTTTTAAGCATTGCAGACTCCTGTGGATGAAAAAAGGAGTCGCCATGAAATACGAATACCGACAAATTTCAAATGTCATGAATAAATATCCATTTGAAATTTCAAGGAAGCTGACGGGGTTTAACCGGGCCGACCGGGAATGATATTTTTCAGGAGTCGGTTAACGACACTTCCTGCTCCCACGCGGCAAGCGAGGGTGCACGGCAGAGCTGGGCCAATAACGTCATGGCCGCTTCAAGGTGTTTCGAGGCCGCGCCACTGAGCGCTTCGCCAAGCTCGAACTGTTCGCCACGTACGCAGAGCACGAAAGCCGGCGGCGGCTCGCTGCCCTCTGTCTGCCGGAAGACCTGCAGCACGGCCTGTGGCGAAAGGGCATGCGTGGTGTGCGCCACGGCCGGGGAGGAAAATATACGTTCGAAGGCATAGGGGGCCGGGGTATTGGCGCCGGCATCGATGAACAGGGCAAGCTGACGGCCCTGCAAATCGAGGGCATGTTCGATCTGTAGTTGAAAATCCTCGATCAGCTCGAACTGATCGGTCAGACCTTCACTTTCCAGCCATTTCTCCAGTCGGCTGCAGAGCTCCGGGCCAATCGCGTCGTCACCGCGGCTGGGGTTGCCGACGGCGAAAACGACAACTGGGGGAATCATGAACGGCTCAGCGAATGGACAATCTGGCCTTCTGGATCGACCAGCTCGACTTCCAGCGGCATTTTGCCCAGGGCATGCGTGGCGCAGGATAGACAGGGATCAAAGGCGCGGATGGCCACCTCGATGTGGTTGAGCAAGCCTTCGGTCACTTCGCGGCCATGCAGGTAACGCCGCGCCACGTGGCGGATGGCCTCGTTCATCGCCTGGTTGTTGTTGGTGGTCGACACGATCAGGTTGGCCATGGTGATCAGGTCGTTCTCATCGACGCGGTAGTGGTGGAACAGCGTGCCACGCGGCGCTTCGATGACGCCAACGCCTTCCATCTGGCGTTCGCCCTGGACCATCAGGTTATCGGAAAGCAGATCGTCGTCGTGCAGCAGCTCCTTGATCACTTCGGCGGCGTGCAGCATCTCGATCATCCGCGTCCAGTGATAGGCCAGCGGGGCATGCATCGGCGTGCCGCCGGCGTAATCGACGAACTCCTTACGCTCGTGTTCGGCAAACGGGGTCGAGATCTGGTCACAGTTCTGCACCCGGGCCAGCGGGCCGACCTTGTACCAGCCATGCTCCTTGCCAATCGACTTGAAGAACGGGAACTTCATGTAGCTCCACGGCCGGACTTCTTCCTCGATGTACTGGTCGTACTGCTGGTAATCGACGTGGTCGAAGAGAATCTTGCCGTTGTCGTCACGGGCCCGCAGCGTGCCGTGGTAGAAATCGAGATCGCCGTTGTGACCGACGATGGACATGAAATTGGAACGGAAGATGCCGAAACTGTTGTACAGCCCGGGGTCTTGCGTATGCACTTTCTGGATCAGGTGCACCGCATCGCGCGACCACTGGACGATGTGATAGATGTCCTTCAACAGTTCATCACGCTCGGCGATGGTCAGCGATTTGTTGACGCCGCCCGGCACCGCGCCGGTGCCATGCACCCGCTTGCCGGCCGTGACGCGGATCACTTCCTGACCGAACTTGCGCAGCAGCACACCCCGCTTGGCGGTTTCCGGATGCGCCATGGCAACGCCGACGATATTGCGCTTGGTGATGTCGCTGTCGAAGCCGAACAGCAGGTCCGGCGAACACAGGTGGAAGAAGTGCAGCGCGTGGGATTGCAGCATCTGGCCGTAGTGCATCAGCCGGCGCAGCTTCTCGGCGGCCGGCGTCAGTTTCTTGGCACCAACAATCACATCGAGCGCCTTGGACGCGGCCAGATGGTGCGACACCGGGCAGATGCCGCATAGGCGCTGGACCATGACCGGCACTTCCCAATACGGCCTGCCCTGGATGAACTTCTCGAAGCCGCGGAACTCGACGATGTGCAGGCGCACCTGATGCACCTTGTTCTGATCGTCGAGCAGGATGGTGACCTTGCCGTGGCCCTCGACACGGGATACCGGGTCGATCGCTACACGGCGCAAGGTTTCGGGGTGTTGGGCTGTTTCAAGCTGGTAGGTCATGGCGCCACCTCGTTTAATCGTAGTGCATCAGGCCGTGGCCTAACTCGGGCTCTTTACCCGCCAGAAGGTCCGTCAGCACCTTCCAGATCGCGTCCGCCGACGGCGGGCAACCGGGCATGAAGTAATCCACCTTGACTACCTCATGGATCGGATGCACCTGATTGAGCGGCAGCGGCAGCTCCGGATCGTTGGGAATCATGCCGTTGGCCAGCCCCGGGCTGGTGTGATAAACCTCTTCGAGGATGGTCGTCAGCGGCAGATGATTGCGCTGGGCCGGCAGTCCGCCGTTGATGGCACAGGCGCCCATGGCGATCAGTATCTTGCAGTTCTTGCGGAACTCGCGCAGCACATGGACGTTCTCGGCGTTGCACAGGCCACCTTCGATGATGCCGATGTCGCAATCGGGGCTGCAGGTCTTGATGTCGGTCAGCGGCGAGCGGTCGAATTCGATGTGTTCGAGCAGCGTGAACAGGCGCTCATCGATGTCGAGGAAGGACATATGGCAGCCGAAACAGCCGGCCAGCGAGGTCGTGGCGACCTTGAGTTTTTTCTTCCCGGTCATTTCAGCGGCCCTCCGTCGTTTCGGAAATCGGCGCCTTGTCGAACTTGCGCTCGCCGATCGGTACGGCAAAGCCCTGGCGTTTCTGCAGGATGACCCCGACCGGGCAGACCTGTGCCGCCTTGTCGGTCAGTGAAAAATCGGTATCGCCGAGCTGGCCGGATTTGGCATTGACGATCAGATGCGTCTTGATGCCGCGGCCCGACAGTGCGAAGACGTTCTTGCCATCGACATCGCGGCTGGCCCGCACGCACAGCGAACAGAGGATGCAGCGGTTGAAGTCGAGCAGCACCTCGGGATGCGAGGCGTCGACCGCCCGATTCGGGAAGAAGTGGTCATAGTGCGGCGACATCATGCCGAGATGGTAGGCCGTGGCCTGCAGCTGGCAGTTGCCGCTCTTTTCGCACGATGGGCAGAAGTGATTGCCCTCGACGAACAGCATCTGGGTCAGCGCCCGGCGTTCGGCGTTGATTTCTTCGGTTTCGCTCTCGACCACCATCCCGGGCGAGGCGCGCATGGTGCACGAAGCGGTGTGCCGGCCATTGACCTTGACGGTGCACAGCTTGCACGAGCCATGCGGCTTGAACTCCGGGTGGTAGCACAGGTGCGGGATGAACACCCCGGCCGCGCTGGCTGCCTGGATGATGGTTTGCCCATCGACAAAAGGAATGGTCTTGCCATCGAGCGTAAAGGTATGGCTCATGCTTCACCTCCGGTTTCAGTCGCCAGATGGGCGCCGGCATCGTCACGGCCGGTCATCTGCCGGGCCGCTGACAAGGCGCGATCAAGATCGAAAGCCGGCGTGAAGTCTTGCTGAATCATCCGCTGATCGTAGTACGGCCGGAACTTGGCAATGGTGTCGAGCACCGGGTTGCAGGCCGTATGGCCGAGACCGCAGTGGCTCATCGACTGCAGCAACTGGTTCAGCCGCTCGATTTCCGTAAAGTCGTAGGGCGAACCGCAACCGTTGTGCAGCTTGTCCATCAGGTTCTTGAGCAGCGAGGTGCCAACCCGGCATGGCGTGCAGAAACCGCAGCTTTCATGCTGGAAGAAATGCACGTAGTTGCGTGCCACCTCGAACATGTCGCGGCTGTTGTTGAACACCGTGAAGGCGCCGGCGGTCGGAATGTCCTCGAAGCCAATGATGCGGTCGAACTCATTCTCCGCAACACAAATACCGGACGGCCCGCTGACTTGTACGGCCTGCGTATCCTTCGCTCCGCAGTCTTCCAGCACTTGGCGGATGCTGACGCCGAACGGGTATTCGTAAATGCCCGGCCGCTCGCAATCACCGGAGACGGAAAGCAGCTTGGTGCCAGCCGAATGCCTGGTGCCGATGGCCGCGTACCAATCGCCGCCATTGAGCGCGATCAGCGCCGCTGCCGAGAAAGTTTCAACGTTATTGACGATGGTCGGCTGATCGAGATAGCCATTGGTCACCGGGAAGGGCGGCCGATTGCGCGGCGTGCCGCGCTTGCCTTCGAGCGATTCGATCAACGCCGACTCTTCGCCGCAGACATAGGCGCCGGCCCCGACATGAATCTCGATATCGAAATCCGCCCCCGGCAGGCCGAGGATGTCCTTGCCCAGCAGGTTCTGGCGCCGGCGATGGGCCAGCACGGCATTGAGGTGGTCGAGCAGGTAGCGGTATTCGCCGCGCAGATAGACGAAACCACGCGTTGCGCCGACCGCATAGGCCGCCACCGTCATGCCCTCGAAGACCAGATCGGGGTTCCGCGACAGCAGGACGCGATCCTTGAAGGTGCCCGGCTCGCCTTCGTCGGCGTTGCAAACCACGATGCGCTGGGCGCCCGCCTTGAGCGGCGCATTGCGGCAGGCCTCCCATTTCAGCCCGGTGGTGAAGCCGGCACCGCCGCGCCCACGCAGGTTGGCGCGCTTGATTTCGTCGAGCGTGGCGCCCGGACCGCCGATACCGCTGGGCAGGCCTTCGCGCCAGGAACGCATGTTCGATGAATTCAGGCCGTCGCTCGGCGCCCGCGCCCGGGCGGCCAGCAGCGCCTCGCCGGGCTTGAATTCGGCATTAAGCAGGATATCGGCCCGCCGGATGTTGTCTTCGGTCTTGAAATAGGCCGCCGGCCATTCAGCCAGCGGCACCTTGCCGCGAATCAGTTCGGCGATTTCGTCGATGCGTTCAGCCGTCAATCCGGCAATGGCGTAGTTATTGATCAGCAGGGCCGGCCCCTGGTCGCACATGCCGGTACAGGCCGTCTGCGCCACGCTGACCAGACCATCCTCCGAAACCTTGCCGCGCTCGACCCACAGGCTGTTGCACAGGCGATCCATCATCGCCTTGCTGCCCAGCATGCGGTCGGTGATGTTGTCGGAAAACAGCACCCGGTATTTGCCGCGCGGCTCGGTGTGGAAAAAGGCGTAAAAGCCTGCGACGCCCTCGATCTTGGTGCGCGGGACGCCCAGCGTTACCTGCATCCGGTCGATGGTTTCGGGCGAGATCCAGTCGCAAGCCTCCTGAACCTCACGCAGTATCTGCACCATGCAGGTGGGATCCCGGTGATAACGGGCAACAACGCGGTCGACCACTCCAGCCACGGCCTCGGCATGCATATCGTTCAGTGCCACGACAACCCCCTGAGGAATACTTATGACGAGGGAAAGCGTAGCACCATCGTGTTTCATTTTGTTGTCTCAGGTCAAAGAGCAGCGATGAAGCGATTTTCTTAAAAGCAACACCGGCGCTCCTGCCTGCCCAGAATTGCCGCCCCGGGATTTTGTAGATGTGCAACAATAATGCTGCACCACAGCATTATTTAATAATTGCTCTAAAAACGGTAACAATGCCGCAGCATCATGGTGGCTTGAAGACCGCATAAATAAAGGAAGAACAGCATGAACGACACCGTCCAAAACCACCTCCCGCTAGCTGGCAAAAAAGGCCTGGTTACCGGCATTGCCAACGACAAGTCGATCGCCTTTGCCGTCGCCAAGGCCATCGTCGCACTGGGTGGCGAAGTCGCCCTGACCTACCAGAACGACAAGACCGCCAAATACACGCAGCCGCTGGCCGAGTCCATTGGTGCCAAGCTTTTCGAAAAGCTCGATGTTTCCGAACCGGGCAGCCTGGAGAACGTCATCGCCAAGTGCGGCGAAGTATTCGGCGAACTGGACTTTGCCATTCACTCGATGGCTTTCTGCAATGCCGACGATCTGCACGGCCGCGTCATCGACACGACCGAAGAAGGTTTCGATTCGGCAATGAACGTTTCCTGCCACAGCTTCCTGCGCATGGCCAAGCTGCTGGAGCCGCTGATGGCTCACGGCGGTTCGCTGATCACCATGTCCTACCTCGGTGCCGAACGCGTCGTTCGCAACTATGGCGTGATGGGCATCATCAAGGCCGCGCTTGAGTCCGCCGTCCGCTACATGGCCTACGACCTCGGCCCCAAAGGTATCCGTGTCTTCGCCGTGTCGCCCGGCCCGATCATGACCCGCGCTGCTTCCGGCATCGCCAACTTCAATACCCTGCTCGAAAAGGATGCCGAGAAGGCACCGCTCGGCCGCACCGTGACCATTGAAGAAGTCGGCGCCCTGACCGCCTTCCTGTGCACCTCCGGCTCGTCCGGCATGACCGGCCAGACGATCTACGTCGATGCCGGTTCGCACATCGTCGCCTAAGTCCGCCCCGGCCGCCTCGTTGCGGCCTGCCGGCAAAACGGGCTAAATCCATGTTGGCGGGGAGCCTCCCCGCCAACCTGTAGCCATTTCGGAGACCATCATGGCCGAAGCTGACGGGCTAATCCCCGATCCAGTACCCGATCACCCATTGTTGCGAGGCCGTCGCGAGATTGGCCGCGGCGAAAGCACCATCGTGCTCGAAGCCGACACGGTCGATGGCCAGGAACGCGTCTACAAGGTGCTTTCCTCCCCCACCGACTACGCCTACTACACGGCCGAAGACCGGCCGACCGGCAACCATTTCCCGGTGGTTTATGCCGACCACGGCACGGCCGGCCGCTCCAGTCGCGGCTTCCCGTTCCACATTGTCGAAGTCGAACGACTCTATCCCCTACCCGGTGCCGGTGATGCCGCCGAGGTGGCGACCAAGCTGACCTCCTCCTACTACGACGCCTGCCTGATGTGGCGCAACCTGGCCCAGGACATGGGACGCATCGCCCTGCACCACCTGACCGTGACGCCGATGGGCTGGAGCGACGCGGTCCAGGAGTCGCTCAAGGCGCTGGAAGTTTTTTCCGGCGAATACGGCGCGCTGCCCGACCTGATCAAGGCCGACAACCTGATGATGCGCAAGGACGGCACGCTGGTTTTCTCCGACCCGGTTTTCATGGAATGACGCAATGACCATCAGCCAGGTCCAATACACCTCCCGCAAGCTGGCCGAGCAACTGCGCGGCTCGCCCTACATGGCGGTGATTTCGATCACCGACCCGACGACGCCGGAAGCGAAACTTGATCCGCTATTCCGCCATGTTCTGCGCCAGTCCTTTTTCGATGCCGTACCAGCCGACGAATTCATGCCGGCCTGCCCCGGCCTGTTCGACTATCGCATGGCGGCGCAGATCAGTGCCTTCATCGAGGAACTCCACGCCGCACCGTTCGAAATATCGCTGATGGTGCACTGCGAATATGGCGTCAGCCGCTCGGCCGCCGTCGCGCTGTTTGCCGAGGCCCTGACCGGTGCCCCGCTGGAAGCCCGGGAATTCACCTACGAAGCCAATCAGTGGGTGCTTGACCAGTTGCTGCAGCGCCACCCCGGCCTCGACCTCGAGATGCCGACGCCGCTGATCAGCCGCGAGCGCCGCATAGCGAGCCGAAAGTGAGTTTCTTCACGGTGGAGACACTACCGGCCACCGCCCAATATTGTTTGCTGCACCGCAGCAACCTATACTAGTCCATCGCGTGACTGACTGGAGCAGGGATTCATGAACCACCAACCCGAACAACGCTATCTGGTTAACAAGACCTTCGACGAAATCCACGTCGGCGACTCGGCCAGCCTCAAGCGCACATTGATGCCCGAAGACGTCAAGCTGTTCGCCATCCTGACCGGCGACGTCAATCCGGCCGTCGTCGATCCGACGTTTTCGGAAAGCGGCATGTTCCGCGAAGTGATCGCCCACGGCATGTGGAGCGGTTCGCTGATCTCCACCGTCCTTGGCACCCAGTTCCCCGGCCCCGGCACCATCCTGGTCGATCAGACCCTGCATTTTGCCCGCCCGGTCAGCATCGGCGACAACATCACGATCACTGTCACGGCCAAGCAGAAATTCGACCACAACAAGCATGTCATTTTCGACTGCGTGTGCACCAATCAGGAAGGTCTGCAGGTCGTGCGCGGCACGGCCGAGGTACTGGCGCCGACCGAAAAGGTCTCCCGTCTGCAGGAAGTGCATATGCCGGAGATCCGCATCGACGACAAGCACGAGCGCTATATCCATCTGCTCGATCGCGTCAAAGGCCTGGAACCGATCCCCACCGCCGTCGCCCATCCGTGCGACCAGGAATCGCTGAAAGGCCCGGTCATGGCCTTCCAGGCCGGGATCATCGAACCTATCCTGGTTGGCCCGGAAAACAAGATCCGCGCCGTCGCCGAGGAATTCGGCATCGACCTGCACGGCATCCGCATCGTCCATGCCGCACACAGCCACGATTCCGCTGCGCTGGCCGTGTCGCTGGTGCGCACCGGCGACGCCGAGGCGCTGATGAAGGGTAGCCTGCATACCGACGAGTTGATGGGCGAAGTCGTCGCCCGTGCCAACGGTCTGCGCACCAACCGCCGGATCAGCCACGTCTTCCTGATGGACGTGCCGACCTACCACCGCCCGCTGCTGATCACCGACGCCGCAATCAACATCGCGCCGACGCTGGAAGACAAGGTCGACATCATCCAGAATGCCATCGACCTGGCCCACATCATCGGCATCCCGGAACCCAAAGTGGCGATCCTGTCGGCAGTCGAGACGGTCAATCCAAAGATCCAATCGACGCTCGATGCCGCAGCCCTGTGCAAGATGGCCGACCGCGGCCAGATCAAGGGCGGCATCCTCGACGGCCCCCTCGCCTTCGACAACGCCGTCTCCATCGTCGCCGCCAAGACCAAGGGCATCAAGTCGGCGGTTGCCGGCCATGCCGAAATCCTGGTCGTGCCCGATCTCGAATCCGGCAACATGATTGCCAAGCAGCTCGAATACCTGGCCAACGCGCTGACCGCCGGCATCGTGCTCGGTACCAAGGTACCCATCGTGCTGACCAGCCGCGCCGACAGCGCCGAAACCCGTACTGCATCGTGCGTCATTGCCGCACTGATCGCCCACCACAACCGCAAAACTGGAACTGTTTAAATGAAGCAAGGCATCCTGACGATCAATGCTGGATCGTCGTCCATCAAGTTCGCCCTCTTTCCGCTCGACCACCCGATTTCCCCGGAAGCCGAAGTTTCCGGCCAGATCGACGGCATCGGCGCCGAAACCACCAAGATGGTCGCCAAGAACCGGGCCGGCGAGCGCATCGCCGACCAGACGCTGGAAGGCAGCAAGGTCAACCACGCCCAGGCCTTTGATGCCCTGCTCAAGTGGTTCACCGCCAGCCACGCCAACTGGCAGATCGTCGCTGTCGGCCATCGCGTCGTGCATGGTGGCGAGCGTTATTCGCAGCCGACGGTCATCGACGACACCGTACTCGGCCATCTGCAAAGCTTCATCCCGCTCGCGCCGCTGCATGAGCCGCACAACGTCGCCGGCATCATCGCGCTGCAGGCCCTGCTGCCGACCGTGCCGCAGATCGCCTGCTTCGACACCGCCTTCCACCGCAGCCAGCCGGAAGTCGCCCAGACCTTCGGCCTGCCGCGCAACATCACTGCCGAGGGCATAAAGCGCTACGGTTTCCATGGCCTGTCCTACGAGTACATCGCCCGCGCCCTGCCCCAGCATTCCGGCCGCGCCACCGGTCGCGTCGTCGTCGCTCACCTTGGCAACGGCGCCAGCATGGCGGCCATGGTCGATCGCAAGTGCGTCGCCACGACACTTGGCTTCTCGACCATCGATGGCCTGGTCATGGGCACCCGCTGCGGCAACCTCGACCCGGGCGTCATCCTGCACCTGATGGAAACCAAGAATCTGTCGGTCAAGGACATGACCCGGATGCTCTACAAGGAATCCGGCCTGCTTGGCGTCTCCGGCCTCAGCCAGGACATGCGCACCCTGCTCGCCAGCGACAAGCCGGAAGCCCAGGAAGCAGTCAATCTCTTCTGCTACCGCATTGCCCGCGAGCTCGGCTCGCTGGCCGCGGCGGCTGGCGGCCTCGATGCCCTGGTCTTTACCGGCGGTATCGGCGAGCACGCGGCCGAAGTGCGCCGCCGCGTCTGCCTGCAGTCGGAATGGCTCGGCATCCGGGTCAATCCGGAAGCCAACGCCCGCCACGAACTGCGCATTTCGGCCGGCAACAGCAGTGTCGATGTGCTGGTCATCCCGACCAATGAAGAATGGATGATGGCGCACCACGCCCAGACCCTGCTCGCCCTCTAAATCCAAATTATTTTTTTGCCCGGCCCCGGCCGCCGAAAGGTGCCGGGGCTTTGTTTTTTCTGGCTTTTTTTACCCCAACAGCATTCCCCGGAGCGAACACACAAAACACCGCATATAGTCAAGATATTGCCTTAGGCCACTATATCTAGTAGCTTTGCAACATTCCAAGATTAATAACCCAGACAATCTGAATTTTGTAGAGGAGCCCTTGATGAGCAAAATCGCCGAACAGCTTTCGCTGACAGACATCCCCGCAGCGCCGGAGTTCTCCCCGCTGCCGGAACAGGAAATTTCCGGCGAAGTGCTGATCGAGAAATACGCCAAGGGCAAGGAAACCAATGTTCACGACGTGCGCCGTCGTGTCGCCTACGCACTGGCCCAAGTCGAACAGGAAGCTGATCGTGCCCACTGGGAAAACAAGTTCCTGTGGGCTCAGGAAAACGGCTTCATTCCGGCCGGCCGCATCAATTCTGCAGCTGGTACCGACCTCCAGGCCACGTTGATCAACTGCTTCGTGCAGCCGGTCGGTGACTCCATTGTCGAAAACACCGAAGGCAAGCCCGGCATCTACACCGCCCTCGCCCAGGCCGCTGAAACCATGCGTCGCGGTGGCGGTGTCGGCTATGACTTCTCCTCGATCCGCCCGCAAGGTGCCCGCGTCAAAGGTACCCAGTCGCGCGCTTCCGGCCCGGTTTCCTACATGCGGGTGTTCGACCGCTCCTGCGAGACCGTTGAATCGGCCGGCGCCCGCCGTGGCGCTCAAATGGGCGTGCTGCGCTGCGACCACCCGGACATCGAGGAATTCATCCACGCCAAGGACAAGGGCGACCTGACCAACTTCAACATCTCGATCGGCGTCACCGACCCGTTCATGGAAGCCGTCGATGCCGACGGTGATGTCGAATTGCTGCATCGTGCCGAGCCGAACGCCGACATGCGCGCCGCTGGCGCCTACCAGCGCGATGATGGCATCTGGGTTTACCGCAAGGTCCGCGCCCGCGATCTGTGGGACCAGGTGATGAAGTCCACCTACGACCACGCCGAGCCGGGCATCCTGTTCCTTGACCGCATGAACAAGGACAACAACCTCAATTACTGCGAAGTGATCGAGGCGACCAACCCCTGCGCCGAACAACCGCTGCCGCCGTATGGCTGCTGCTGCCTGGGTTCGATCAACCTGACCCTGTACGTCAAGGACGCCTTCTCCGAGCAGGCCGAGTTCGATTTCGACGCCTTCGCCGAAGTCATCCGCATCTCGACCCGCATGCTCGACAACGTGCTCGACGCCACCCACTGGCCGCTTGAGCGCCAGCAGCAGGAAGCCGCCAACAAGCGTCGCGTCGGCCTCGGCTACACTGGCCTTGGCGATGCACTGGCCATGCTCCGCCTGCGCTACGACAAGCCGGAAGCCCGTGCCATGGCCGCCCGCATCAGCGAATTCATGCGCGATACCGCCTATCTGTACTCGGTCGAAATGGCCAAGGAACGCGGTGCATTCCCGCTGTTCAACGCCGAGCTGTATCTGTCTGGCGGCAACTTTGCTTCCCGCCTGCCCGGCGACGTCAAGGCAGAGATCCGCAAGCACGGCCTGCGCAACTCGCACCTGCTGTCGATCGCCCCGACCGGCACCATTTCGCTGGCCTTCGCCGACAACGCCTCGAACGGCATCGAACCGCCGTTCTCCTGGACCTACAACCGCAAGAAGCGTATGCAGGACGGCACGATCAAGGAATACTCGGTCGAAGACTACGCCTGGCGCCTCTACAAGCACCGTGGCGGCGATGTTTCCAAGCTGCCGGACTTCTTTGTCACGGCTCTGGAAATCTCCGCCCAGGCCCACAGCGATATGGTGGCTGCTGTCGCTCCGTTCATCGACACCTCAATTTCGAAGACGGTCAATGTGCCGGCCGACTACCCGTACGCCGACTTCCAGGACCTCTACATGAGCGCCTGGAAATCCGGCCTCAAGGGCCTGGCCACCTATCGCCCGAACAGCGTGCTCGGTTCCGTGCTTTCAGTGACCTCGACCGAACCGGCCAAGACCGAAGCGGATGCAGCCAAGGCGCCACAGGATTTCGTTTCCGATGCCAACCGCCGCCTGTCGATCAAGAACCTGCCGGCCCCGGTGCTCGCCAGCCTGCGCTGGCCGGGCCGCCCGAACCTGCCGGAAGGCAACCTGTGCTGGACCTACATGGTCGATTCGCCGATCGGCAAGTTCGCCCTGTTCGTCGGCCACGTCGAACCGGAAGGCCGGGCCTGGCCGTTCGAAGTCTGGGCCAACGGCCCGGCCGAGCCGCGTGGCCTGGGTGCCGTCGCCAAGACCCTGTCCATGGACATGCGTGCCAACGACCACGGCTGGCTGGAAATGAAGCTGGAAGCACTAGCCAAGACCCCGGGCGACTCCTTCGACATGCAGATGCCGCCGCATGGCGAGCGCAAGCGCATGCCGTCTGTCGTCTCCGCCATGGCTCAGGTCATCGCCTGGCGCTGCGAGCAACTGGGCGCCTTCAAGCACGAAGGCCCTACCCCGGTGAAGGATGCCCTGTTCAGCGCCAAGGAGCCGAAAACCGGTACCGATGGCACGCTGTCCTGGACGGTGGACGTCAACAACCCGTCGACTGGCGAAGACTTCGTCCTCGGTCTCAAGGAAATCACCCTGCCGGACGGCGTCACCCGCCCCTATTCGATGTGGCTCTCCGGCAACTACCCGCGCGCCCTCGACGGCCTGTCCAAGCTCCTGTCGCTCGACATGCGCGTCCTCGACCCGGCCTGGATCGGCATGAAGCTGCGCAAGCTGATCGACTACTCCGAGCCGCTCGGTGACCTCATGGCCTTCGTACCGGGTTCGCGCAAGCAGCAGACCTACCCGTCGACGGTTGCTTACATCGCCCAGTTGATCATCCACCGCTACGCCATGCTCGGCATCCTCGACGAAGCCGGCTTCCCCCTGCAGCAGATGGGCATCCTGGAAGCCCCGGAAGACACCACCAGCAACAAGGTGCTGCCGACCCAGGGCAAGCTGTGCGGCGAGTGCGGCAATCACACGATGATCCGTAAGGATGGCTGTGACTTCTGCACGGCCTGCGGCGCGGTCGGTACCTGCGGCTAAGGCAAATTTGAAGGGTTTGTCCAACTCATGTGGGAGCCCCCATATCGTGCAAGTTGGACCCCATATCGTGCAAGTTCGGACCCCATATCCTGCAAGTCAGGATGCGGGGTCCGGGGCCCGAATCCACATGGTGGCAACCTTGACCTAGCCTACAAAACGCCCGTATTCAATGCGGGCGTTTTTTTAGCACTCTTTAGCCAGAAAGACTGGAACAAAGAATGGCCACAAAAGATTTACTGGAATCCACGAAAGAATCGTTGGAACGGATGCAACGCTTCGACGTACGCCAATTGGCAAGAGCGGATGAGCTTGGGCGGTCGCTTTCATTTGAAGAAGCTATACCGTTTGCCAAAAAACTGACAGAGCTTTACCAGCGGCTTGGAACATCGGTTATTGAGGACCTAACTGATACGCACTTGACGGCAGTAAAGAGCCAAGCCGACGCAGACTACTCACGATTCAAGAACATTCTCGATTTCTCGACGAGCATATCTAACCCCCAATCGACTCGAGACCAGTACATAAATCAACTAGAGTCAGCTTACGACGCAACTTTTAACGCGCTATGGCAATACATTGCCTATGGAGTCAGTAAAGCCATCGACTCTCAGCGGTTAGAGAACGAATCACGAGCTGTCCTCCAGAGCATTTCTGACCAAGCGGAACGCATTACCGCTAACCTTCAAGAGAGTGAAAAAGCTGCAAACAGCACACTCAACGAGATTCGCAGGGTCGCAGCAGAGCAAGGGGTATCCCAGCAAGCAATTCACTTCAACACTGAGGCCGAATTGCACAAGGGTTTAGCCGCCACCTGGAGAACGACAACCATTCGGGCGGCTTGGCTCGTGGGCGGTTATACCGCGTTAAGCCTGTTCTTTAACCAGATACCCTGGCTGCGACCGACCAACTCCTTTGAGGCCATTCAATTGGTCTCGAGCAAACTCCTGCTCTTTGGTGTTCTAGCCTATCTGCTGGCATTGGCTGCAAAAAACTTCTTAGCGCATCAGCACAATGAGATTGTTAATCGACATAGGCAGAATGCGCTCATGACGTTCAATGCGCTAGCAGAAGCTGCGCATAGCCCGGACAACAAAGATATCGTCCTGACTCACGCCTCCGCATGTATCTTCTCTCCGCAGGAAACGGGTTACGCCAAAGGCGGAAGTGGCGAAAGTGCCGTTTCGGCAAAATCAGTTGTCGAACTGCTACCCAAAGCGCTCGGGAAGTCGGACTAACAAAGTAGGCGGGAGGGGAGGGATTCCTTCCCGCCTTTCAGCTAAAACGACCTACCGGCTCCATTTAAACGAAGCCACTCTGTGGCCCGCCTCCACTGGGGGCATACCTTTTCGACTTCCTCCCAGAAGTCATTGGTATGGCTGCGGTGCTTGAGATGGGCAAGCTCATGCACAACCAGATACTCCAGAACATCCAAGGGGAGCGCTAATACTCGCCAATGAAAATTGAGATTGCCCTTTTCAGAACAAGATGCCCATCGGTTCTGCAGCTCCCATACCCGCAATCGACCAGGCTTTACCCCCATTCGAGAAGCAAATCGCTCGATAAGAACAGGCAAACGCTCGTAGCCTATTTTTCGGTACAACGCGCGTAGGAGCTCCTCCGCCTTTCCCATGTGACTATGCTTGAGAATCAGACGGTCGCCTACTAAGGCAAGGGGTTCATCAGCATCGTGGCAGATGTCCAGAATGCACGGCTGCCCCGCAACATAGAAAGATTCGCCCGAGACAAATTCACGTTTCGGCGCGTCCCTGTTGAGCTCTCGCCATAAGGCCCGATTCTTGTAAATCCAGGGTAGTTTCTTCTCAACAACTTTTGCCAACTGCTCATCGGTGACAGACAGGGGGGCACGCACGCTAACCGAGCCATCTCGCTCGATAAAAATAGCAACGCTCCGACGAGCGGAGCGCAGCACAGTGCATTCGACATCAGCAACTTTCAGCATCAGCTGAGGATATCAGTTTGCCGAGCCTTGGCTAGTTGAACGATATCGTGGGCAAGCGCTTCGAAGTGCTCAACAACCACATCGATGCCGCTGTCGACCAGCCGGTCCTCAACGAGCCCCTGCAACTCAGAAATCATGACGCTGTTCCCCCAAAAGCCGGGGGTGGCCATTTCATCCTTAAGCATTGGGAGTAGCCCGTTCGCCAATGACTTCAGCCCCGATTTATCAGCAGCCGTGAGCTTAATAGACTTCTCGAGGGTCTTTAGCAGCATCTCGTAGAAAGGGACCGCTTTGGTGTCGACGCCTTGCGGCGGCAATTGAGGCACCCCTCTTGAGAATAGGGTCCTTCGCTGTCTTGATATGAATATCGCTGAGGTGAAGAACTATGGCTGTCATTGCAAAACGTCCTGTTTCGTTGTTACTCGGGTTTTTCCGGTCAAAAGGTCATTCATCAGGCCTTGTTTCTGAAGGCGCAGTTTGGCGAGTTCAGCTTTGTTTTGCGCTTGAATAGTCTCAATAGCTTCCACAGCGTCCAGGATTTCCCGCTGTTTTTCTACCGTGGGGGTAAGAACTGGGAACCCCTTGAGTTGGGTGGAGTTAATCGACGCAAGGTTCGTGGACTGCTTGGAAGCCAGAATGAAAAATCGCTTCCCGAAATCAGAGGCAGCCCAAAGCGAAAGAAAGCCAGGCAACAACATGCTTTGGTCGCATCGGACCCGGAAGACAGACGCGCTGGATGTGAGGAACAAGAAAGGCGTCTCGGTAATCCCCCCATTTTTAGCAGCGGTCAGAAGTAGATCGGGTTAAAAGTTCTGACTTCTGTTTCGGGGTAATGCCGCCAAGCGCCATGTTGGGGCGCTCGTGATTGTAGGTCCACATCCAGTCGG
>JAYREA010000010.1:0-113071 GCA_041909135.1 Azonexus sp.
GTGCGGAAGGGGCCGAGTTCTTCCTCGGTCAGAAACTCCAGCTTGGTGATGCCGATGCCGTGTTCGCCGGAAATGACGCCATCGAGGCCGCGGGCCAGATGCATGATGCGTTCGACGGCCTTGTGCGCCGTTTGCAACATGTCGTAGTTGTCCGAGTTGACCGGGATGTTGGTGTGCACATTGCCGTCACCGGCGTGCATGTGCAGGGCGACAAAGACGCGGCCGCGCAGGACTTCCTTGTGGATGGCCTCGACACGTTCGACGATGGGACGATAGACACCGCCGTCGAAAATCTTGCTCAGCCGGGCATGCAGTTCCTGCTTCCACGACGTCCGCACCGAGTAATCCTGCAGGCGGTGGAAGAGCTTGGGGTTGGCCGCCTTGTTGGTCAACTCGCCCGCTACCACGCCGTACGAGGCAAAACGCGTTTCGGCTTCGGCCAGCGGCAGGTCGAGATTGTCGAGCAGCCATTCCCAACGCAGGCGGACAGCCTGGACGTAATCGAGTGCGGCCTGCTGACGGTCGCCGATCAGCACATCCTTGTCGACGTTGGCATCGCCGGCATGCAGCGGCAACTCGCCCTTGAGGAATTCGATCAGCGCATCGCACAGCGCCAGCTTGTTCTGCGTCGACAGCTCGATGTTGATGCGCTCGATGCCGTCGCAGTAGTCGCCCATGCGCGGCAGCGGGATGACCACGTCTTCATTGACCTTGAAGGCGTTGGTATGGCGCGAAATGGCAGCGGTGCGCGAACGGTCGAGCCAGAATTTCTTGCGCGTTTCGGCGTCGACGGCGATGAAACCCTCGGCCGAGCGCAGGTTGCACATGCGAACGACTTCCGAGGCGGCGGCCATCACGGCCTTTTCATCGTGGCCGACGAGGTCGCCCAGCAGCACCATCTTCGGCCGACCGTGGCGCTTGGCCTTGGTCGCATAGCCGACGGCCTTCACATAGCGTTCGTCAAGATGCTCAAGGCCAGCCAACTGCACGCCAGAGGCCAGCCCGGCGCCGCCCGGCTTGAAGTAGTCGGTGATTTCGACGATAGCCGGCACAGCTTCGCGGACCTGGCCGAAGAATTCGAGACAGACAGTGCGCGAGACGGGCGGCATCTTGTGCAGCACCCAGCGGGCGGCGACGATGATGCCGTCGGTACCTTCCTTCTGGACGCCCGGAATGCCGCCGAGGAACTTGTCGGTGACGTCCTTGCCTAGCCCGATCTTGCGGCAGGCGGCGCCCGGCATGACCAGGACTTCTTCGCCGAGTAGCTTCTTGCCGCTCGGGTCGAAACGCTTGACACGGAATTCGACGTTTTCCTGCTCGTGAATCTTGCCGTAGTTGTGATTGACGCGTTCGACTTCCAGCCAGTTGCCGTCCGGATCGACCATCTTCCACCAGGCCAGGTTGTCGAGCGCAGTGCCCCACAAAACCGCCTTCTTGCCGCCAGCGTTCATGGCGATGTTGCCGCCGATGCAGGAAGCGGAAGCCGAGGTCGGGTCGACGGCGAAGACACGGCCAGCCAGCGAGGCGGCTTCGGAAACGCGGTCGGTGACGACGCCGGCGCCGGTACGGATAGTGGCGTAAGGTGTTTCGTGGCCGGCGAGAACCAGTTCTTCAACCGGGCCGATGTCGATCAGCTTTTCGGTGTTGATCACGGCAGCGTAAGGCGTCAGCGGCACGGCGCCGCCGGTGTAGCCGGTACCGCCGCCCCGGGCGATGATGGTCAGGCCGGCATCGATACAGCCGCGTACCAGATGGCCGATTTCCTCTTCGGTATCCGGGTAGAGGACGACGAAGGGGTATTCGACGCGCCAGTCGGTCGCATCGGTGACGTGCGAGACGCGGGCCAGGCCGTCGAAGGCGATGTTGTCCTTGCGCGTGTGCTTGCCGAGATACTTCATGACCTTGCGGCGCAGGTCGATGGTTTCGCCGAAGCGGGCCTCAAAGCGATTGACCGCCTCCTGGGCTGCCTCGACCAGGCGCTTGACCTTGGCCGACCGTTCCGGATCTTCCTTCTCGCTCTCGGCACGGCGCTTTTCGACTTCCTTCAGTCGGTGGCGCAGGGCGGTGACCAGTGCTTCACGCCGCTCGCGATTGTCGAGCAAGTCGTCTTCCAGATACGGGTTGCGCTGGACGACCCAGATGTCGCCCAGCACCTCGTAGAGCATGCGCGCCGAGCGGCCGGTAACGCGTTCGGCCCGCAGTTCGTCGAGCACCGCCCAATTGTCGGCGCCGAGCAGGCGGATGACGATCTCACGATCGGAAAACGAGGTGTAGTTGTACGGGATTTCGCGCAGGCGGGCAGTCATGGAAGCAGCCAGGGGTCTATCAAAAGGTGGATTTTAGCGTATCGGGAACCAACACGCCGGGGTTGGTAGACCGGAAAGGGCCGCCAGGGTTCAGTTCGCCAATGCCGCCTGAGCGACGACCCAGTAACGGGCGCACTTGCCGGCCGCCATGAACAGGCAGCACGGCAGCCAGTGCAGGCGCAGCCAGCCGGCGGCGAGGCACAGCGCGTCGCCAATCAGCGGTGCCCAGGCGAGGAGCAGGGCCGGGCTGCCCCAGCGTTCGAGCTGGTCGCGCTGCGGCAGGTTTTCCAGCTTCTGCCAGCGCGGCAGGTAGCGGCCACACCACCAGGAAGTCATGCCGCCGGCCGTGTTGCCAAGCGTCGCCAAAGCCAGCGCCGGGCCATATTCCGCCGGATGCAGCTGCAGGAACCCCCAGAGCAGTGCCTCCGAACCACCGGGCAGCACCGTCGCCGAGAGAAAACTGGCCGCCAGCAGGCCCCACAACCCGCTTTCTGCCGTGACGTTTAGCCACTCCACCCGTAGAATCTCCCTTTTGCCTTAATGAGTTGCGCCCAATGCACCCGGATTATCTCGAAAAAGTTCTCAATGCACAGGTTTATGACGTGGCCGTCGAAACGCCGCTCGACCTGGCCAGCAACCTTTCCGCCCGGGTCGGCAACAAGATCATTCTGAAGCGCGAGGACATGCAGCCGGTGTTCTCCTTCAAGCTGCGCGGCGCCTACAACAAGATCGCCAGCCTGTCGGCTGAAAAACTCAGGCGCGGCGTCATCTGCGCTTCGGCCGGCAACCACGCCCAGGGCGTCGCGCTATCGGCCAAGAAGCTCGGCTGCCGGGCAGTCATCGTCATGCCGACCTCGACACCAGGCATCAAGATCGACGCCGTCAAATCGCGCGGCGGCGAAGTCGTGCTGCATGGTGATTCGTTCGACGAAGCCTACGCCCACGCCGTTGAACTCGAAAAGACCGAGAAGCTGACCTTCGTCCATCCCTTCGACGATCCCGAAGTGATTGCCGGGCAGGGCACCGTCGCCATGGAAATCCTCCGTCAGCACTCGCGCCACAACGGCCCGATCACCGCCGTCTTCTGCGCCATTGGCGGCGGCGGGCTGGCCGCTGGCGTGGCGGCCTACATCAAGCGCCTGCGTCCGGAAATCAAGGTTATCGGCGTGGAAACCTTCGACGCCGACGCGATGAAGCAGTCCATCGCCAAGGGCCATCGCGTCCGTCTCGACCAGGTCGGCCTGTTCGCCGACGGCACCGCCGTCAAGTTCGTCGGCGAAGAAACCTTCCGCCTGTGCAAGGAATACCTCGACGACATCATCCTCGTCGACACCGACGCCATCTGCGCCGCCATCAAGGACGTTTTCGAGGACACCCGTTCGATTCTCGAACCAGCCGGGGCGCTGGCCGTCGCCGGTGCCAAGGAATACGCCCGCCAGCACAAGCTCAAGGACAAGAACCTGATCGCCGTGACTTCCGGCGCCAACATGAATTTCGACCGCCTGCGCTTCGTCGCCGAGCGCGCCGAATTCGGCGAACAGCGCGAAGCCGTCTTCGCCGTCACGCTCCCCGAAAAGCCGGGCGCTTACAAGAAATTCCTGTCGCTGATCGGCAAGCGCAACGTCACCGAATTCAACTACCGCTACCACACCGCCAGCGAAGCCCATGTCTTCGTCGGCGTTCAGGTCGGCGAGCGCAAGGAATCGCTGAAGCTGGTGGAAAGCCTGCAGAAACACGGCTACCCGACGCTCGACCTGACCGACGACGAAATGGCCAAGAACCATATCCGTCACATGGTCGGCGGCCACGCCCCCGCGGTCTGCGAAAAGGGCATGCGGGAGCTGCTCTACCGCTTCGAATTCCCGGAAAAACCGGGCGCCCTGATGAATTTCCTGACTCAGATGAGCGCCGGCTGGAACATCAGCCTCTTCCACTACCGCAACCACGGCGCCGACTACGGCCGCGTGCTGGTCGGCATGCAAGTGCCGCCGGGCGACATGGGCAAATTCGAGGAATTCCTGCAGAAGCTCGGCTACGCCCACTGGGACGAGAGCCAGAACCCGGCTTACAAGCTGTTTTTGGGGTAAAGCAACGCTCTTGGCAAACGGACTACAGAGGCAAAGAAGCTTTCATGACCCGCGAAGACCAACATACTGACTTGAAGTCCCTGCGTACGATCACCGGCAAAACTGCCGATTGGGACGCTCTCGCCAAGGATTGTGTCTGCTTTGCCATTTGGCTCAAATCGCATCGAATCGAAGCAAGGCGCCCTATTTTTTGAGCCAAATATTGACCACGAATAAACCCAACCAACTGATTTAAAACAATTTGTTTTATGGCTCACTTATGGCAAATGAGCCAAAGCGAAAGCATAACTGAGTCAATAAATCCAGCCCTGTACCACCCACAGCGCCAGCATCCCGGCCGCGATTGTGGCCAGCACGCTGCGCGTCAGGCGGGCGACGAGCAGGGCGACCAGGGCGGCCCATAGCCGCGGGTTGTCCGGCGTGGCATTCAGGTTGCTGCCGGCCATGAAAATTTCCGGCGCGATCAGGGCGCCGAGGATGGCGGGTGGGACGTAGCGCAGCACCGACTCGATGCGCGGATCGTCCGGCAGGTGATGGCCGAAGGCGATGAACGATAGCCGGATCAGGAAAGTGACTAGCCCGCAGGCCGCCATCGTCAGCAGCAGAAGCGACGTACTCATGGTTTTTTCCGGTCGAAACGGCGCATCCACAAACCGACAGCGATACCTACGACGGCTGCCACCAGCAGCCCCAGCTTGTGCGGCAAGGCCAGCGCCGGAAGCACAACCGCCGCGGCGGCAATCGCGGCCCACGCATCGCTGCGCCGATGCACCGACAGCACCAGCAGGGCGATGAAAGTCAGCGCAATCGAAAAATCGAGCGACCAACTGGCCGGAATCGCCGCGCCCAGCAACACCCCGGCCAGTGTCGACAGCTGCCAGCCGGACCACAGCGTGAAGCCGGTGCCGAACAGGAAGCAGTGGCGATGCGGCGTTGCCGGGCCGTCGCGCAGGCGGCCAATGGCGGCGGCAAAAGCCTCGTCGGTCAGCAGGTAGGCCAGCAACAATTTCCAGCGCCAGGGCAGGGCGCGCAAATATTCCGCCACCGCCGCGCTGTAGAGCAGATGGCGCAAATTGACCACGCCCACCGTCGTCACCATCACCGGCGCTGGCGTGGCGCCGCCCCATAACTGGGCAAACACCACCTGCGACGAGCCGCCAAAAATCAGCGATGAACTCAGCACCACCGCCCACCCCGGCAAACCGACCGCCAGACCGAGCACCCCGAAAATCAGCCCGAACGGCACCACGCCAAGCAGCAGTGGCAACTCGGCACGCACACCAGCAAAAAATTCGGCACGGGGAGAATGGTCAGACATCGAATCGGACAAAAATGGCCGCGAAAGGCGCTATCCTAATCCATCGACAGCACCGCGCTTGCCCGGCGCCGCAAGAACTCGATGGAACCAGCAAAAACCGGCACCGAGCTGGCCAAAAGTTCAAATCCAGCACTTTTTCGGGCCAAATTACCCTATAAAACAAAATTTCGTTGGGTAATTACTTACCCCGGCGCTACACTTACCCCATGAATTTTGTATTTATTGGGTAAGCCATGAAACCCCCGGCGCTTTATCGCCCGAACCAACCCGCCTTTCGCCAGCAATACGCCGCCCTGAGAGAGCAGTCACTCACGGCTGGCGCCTTGCTGCCCGGCACTCCGGGTACGCTGCAGCGCCGCCGTGGCACCGGCTACGCCTACTGGTATCGGGTCTATTACCCGGTGCCCGGCAAGCAGGCCGAAACACTGGTCGGACGCGAAGGCGATAGCGCGGCCGAAAACGCCATGCGGGCGCAGATGGAATTCGCAGAATCGACGGCCCGGCAGGTCGGCATGCTGCGCAAGCTCGGCTTTCAAGTCGCCGACAAGGCCAGCGCCCGCGCCCTGGTCGAACTGCACAATCTTGGCGCCTTCGAGGCCGGGCTGCTGCTCGCCGGCAGGCTCGGCTGCCTCGCCTGGCTCAACGAACTCGGCGCTCGCCTCCGCCAGCCAGCGGGCGAGCCGGCCATCTCGCCGCGTCTGGCACTGGTGGCACCGGAAAACTTTCTCAGCCAGCCGCTGGCTGCCGCGCTTCCCCTGGTCAGCGCCAGCGAATCGGCAAGCCCCGCAACGGCCCGGGCAGCCTTCACCTTGCCCGGCCTGACGCCCATGGCGACCGACATCCTCGTTCCCGGCCCCCGCTTCGGCAACGCCGTGCAAGCGCCGGGGCTGGCCTGGTCGGCGACGACCATTCCCGATCACGACTACCTGTTCGCCGCCCCCGCCGCCGGGGCGCTGCTCGCCGGCGGCCACTGCATCCCCGTTCGCCTGCCGCAAGCGGCCCGCCTCGTCTGGCACCAGCTCGCCGCGCCACCGACCGCCGCAGAACAGCGCCTCGCCCTCAGCCTCGCCGCCGTCGTGCTCGCCCAAGACCCATGGGCCATGCTCACCGCCTGGGAAGCGGCACCGGCCAGCCTCACCGAGCCGATTCGCCCACTGCGCGACAGCCTGCTGGCCGCCAGCGCAGCCCACCCGGATTTGCAGGATTTGCTCGCCGACTGTCTGAGCGGCCCCGCCCCCACGGCCTGAACCAGCGGCCAACCCGGTTTTGGCCAATTGCCCGGATGCCCCGGGGCCAGGCCTCGTTTTCATGATTGAAGCGCCAGCCTTGGCCTTAAGTCACTGCAGTCGTTCCAGAATTCCGCTGGCATCGCTACACTGGCTCTTTCCCTCAAAAACGCCTGCCCCATGACCCCCGAAGCCTTCATTGCCCTGTGGAAAGACAACAAGCTCACCGAACGGGGCGGGGCGCAGGCCCACTTTGACGACCTTTGCGACCTGCTCGGCGTCGCCAAGCCGCGTGACCCGGAAAATTACTGCTTCGAACGCGGCGCCAAGAAGGCCGGTGGCGGCGACGGCTGGGCCGATGTCTGGAAGCGCGGCCACTTCGGCTGGGAAAACAAGAAGCCCGGCCGTGACCTGAACGCCGCCCTCAAGCAGCTCACCGACTACGCCCTGCAGCTTGAAAACCCGCCGTTGCTCATCGTTTGCGACCGTGAACACATCGTCATCCACACCGCCTTCACCGGCTACCCGGACGAACCGCGCGAAATCCGCATCGAGCAACTGGTCGAGCCGGAAGCCCGGCAACTGCTCAAATGGGTGTTCACCGACCCCGAAAAGCTCCGCCCCGAAAAATCCACCGCCGCCATCACCGCCCAGGCCGCCGGCCAGTTCGCCCAGCTTGCCGCCGCCATGCGCAGCCGGGGTGCTTTTGCCGAAAACTGCGGCCAGAAAGTCGCCCACTTTCTCGTCCAGTGCCTGTTCTGCATGTTCGCCGAAGACGAACAACTGCTCCCCGCCGGCATCTTCACCGACCTGCTCAAGCACGCCGGCAGCGATGCCGACAAGGCCGCCCGCCGCATCGAAAAACTGTTCACCGCCATGCAGAAAAAAGGGGCGACTACGGCGACCACGACATCGCCTGGTTCAACGGCGGCCTGTTCAAGCACATCGACCTCCCGCCGCTCACCGCCGCCGACCTCCAAGCCCTACACCGCGCCGCCAGCGACATGGACTGGCGCGCCATCGACCCCACCATCTTCGGCACCCTGTTCGAACGCGGCCTCGACCCCGCCGCCCGCGCCCCGCTCGGCGCCCACTACACCGACACCGGCACCATCGCCAAACTGATCGAACCACTGGTCAGCGAACCGCTCGCCGCTGAATGGGCAACCGTCCGAAACGCCCTATCCACGGGCCTTGGCGACGGCCCGAAAAGCAGGCAGGGCAAGGCTTCCCGGGCGGCCTACCAGGGCTTTCTGCTGCGCCTCAACCACTACCGCGTCCTCGACCCCGCCTGCGGCTCCGGCAACTTCCTCTACCTCGCCCTCAAAGCCCTGCGCGACATCGAAAAACGCGCCCACATCGACGCCCAGGAATTCGGCCTGCAGCCCGAACTCACCATGCAGACCGGCCCGCACAACATCCTTGGCCTCGAAATCAACGAATTCGCCGCCGAACTCGCCCGCGTCACCGTCTGGATCGGCGACATCCAATGGTGCCGCCGCAACGGCTACCCGCACGCCATCAACCCGATTCTGAAGCCGCTCGACGGCATCGAACACCGCGACGCACTCCTCACCTTCACCCCTCTCCCGCCAGCGGGAGAGGGGCCGGGGGAGAGGGCAGTCAGCGAAGCCGACTGGCCAACCGCCGACGTCATCGTCGGCAACCCGCCCTTCCTCGGCGGCTCAGTCATGCGCAGCGAACTCGGCGACGACTACGTTGAAACCCTGCGCCAGACCTACGAAGGCCGCGTCCCCGGCGGCGCCGACCTCGTCACCTACTGGTTCGAAAAAGCCCGCGCCCAGATCGCAGCCGGAAAACTGCAAGGCGCCGGCCTCGTTTCGACCAACTCCATCCGCGGCGGCGCCAACCGCAAGGTGCTCGAACGGATTGTCGAAACCACGCGCATCTTCGAAGCCTGGAGCGACGAAGAATGGATCAACGACGGCGCCGCCGTGCGCGTTTCATTACTTGGTTTTGGGCCGATTTTTCCGGTTGACCGTAGCAATCGGCTGGATGGCGCTGAAGTAGCGGCGATTCATGCCGATTTGACTGCAGGCGAGGGAATCAACCTCACTCAAGCCAAACGTCTCCCCGAAAATGCCGCCGTCTGCTTCGAGGGCATCAAGAAATACGGCCCGTTCGACATTCCGGGTGAAACCGCACGCGCCTGGCTGGCCTCAACCGGCAACCCAAACGGCCGCTCCAACGCCGATGTTCTTCACCCGTGGATCAACGCCACCGACGTCGTTCGCAACGATTCCGACACTTGGGTTATCGACTTCACCGGCCTTTCCGTCAGCGATGCCGCACTCTACGAAGCGCCTTTCCAGTTCGCGCTCGAAAATGTGCAACCTGCTCGTGCCCAAGACCGGAACACCAAAACCCGCGAACAATGGTGGCTTTACGAACGCCCGCGCCTTGAAATGCGCAAAGCCCTCGCTCCGCTACCACGCTTCATCGTGACGCCGGTCGTTGCCAAGCACCGTATTTTCGCGTGGCGCTCCACACCCACGCTGGCTATGAACCTGCTCGACGTCATCGCCCGCGCCGACGACACCACCTTCGGCATCCTGCATTCCCGCTTCCACGAACTCTGGTCGCTGCGTCTCGGCACCTCGCTCGAAGACCGGCCGCGCTACACCCCGACCACCTGCTTCGAAACCTTCCCCTTCCCAGCCGGCCTGACGCCGCGCGACACCGCCCCCAAGGCCGGTCAGGCCTCGCCGCCGTGCATGGCCGGTGAAATCGTCGCCGCCAACATCGCCGCTGCCGCCCGCCGCCTGAACGAACTGCGCGAAGCCTGGCTCAACCCGGCCGAGTGGGTCGATTGGGTCATCACCCCGGAAGAGGAGAAAGCCGGCTTCCCCAAACGCCCGGTCGCCAAGCCCGGCTTTGAGGCTGACCTCAAGAAGCGCACCCTGACCAACCTCTACAACGCGAAGTTGGCAGGCAAAGCGGCCTGGCTCGACCTCGCCCACAAACAACTCGACCAAGCCGTCGCCGCCGCCTACGGCTGGGCCGACTACACCCCCGAAATGCCCGACGAAGAAATCCTCCGCCGCCTGCTGGCGCTGAATTTGGAAAGGTCGAACGCGGCCTAGAAGCGCTCATCGTCTTGCCGATATGGACAATTCACCCGGAAAACTATTTAACTTTTAGTTAGCGATTTGCTAACATACATCCATGTACCAGATCGAATACACCCGCGATGCGGTCAAAGCCCTGAGGGCAATGCCGCGCAACGTATCGCTGCAGATTCGCGGCAAGATAGCGCTTCTGGCGGCAGACCCTTTTGCGGCGAACAACAACGTCAAAAAGTTGATCGGCCGCGAGGCGTTTCGTTTGCGGGTTGGCGACTGGCGGGTGATTTACGAAATTGAAGGCGGACGGCTGGTGATTCATGTGCTGGCCGTGGCGCCGCGTGGAGGGGCATATCAATGACTGGCATTCAATTTATCGAGCGTGATGGCAAGCGTGAATTTGCGGTGATTCCCATCGAGTTGTACGAACGTCTTTCGGCCGCGCTGGAAGATGCCGACGATGCGGCGCTGTTCGATACAGCCCAAGCCACTGACGATGGCTTCCGTATTCCCGCCGCCGTAGCCAATGCAATTCTGGATGGCGAGCCGCCGGTAAAGGCATGGCGTGAGCATCGCGGCCTGACGCAGGAGGCGCTGGCGGAGAAAGCGGGTATTAGCAAGGCTTACTTGTGCCAGATCGAAACGCGAAAGCGGGTTGGGGCGCTGAAAACTTTACGGGCAATTGCCGATGCGCTGGCGATCAGCATGAACGAGTTGCGCGAGGATTGAACGGGCTGGACCAGCGTTACCCGCCCTTTTTCATTTTTGGCCATTTTTCCCGGGGCACCGCGCCCCGCAGGAATCCACAGCAACGAGCAAGCTTTGCTTGCCGTCTTGCTGTGCAGTAGCGTTATCAGTCCCCTTGGGGGATGGGAGTCGCCGGAATTCAGTCGCCAAGCAACGCCATCTGCCGCGCATTCCAGTCGAGCACTGCGGTGCGCGTGCTCATCCGGGCGGCGAGTTCGGGGAATTCCTGCGTGATCACATTGGCGGCAAAGCCGGACATGAAGCGGGCCTTGAGTTCGGCCCGCGCGCGGTCGACGCCGATTTCGTCGTAGGGCACGGAGGCGAGCAGCAGGAAGCCGTCGTCGGGGATGCGCCCGGCTTTCATGTTGCTCCCGATGATGCCGGCCGCCTTGCGCACGGGGTCGGCGAGGTCGGGGCTGTAGGGGCCGATGATCAGGGCGAGGTTGGGGGTGTGCAGGAAGTCGAAGCCGCGGCCGATGCAGATGACCCATTCGCGGTGTTCGATGTCGAGCTGCCTTTCGCGCTGGGCGATCTGGGTGCGGATCTCGGCGATGTGGTCGAGATTGCCGCGGAGCAGGGGGAGCAGGTCGGCCCGCATCTGGGCCGGCATGTCGGGGAGCAGGGCGGCGAGCCGGGGTTCGAGGGTGGCGAGGTTGTCGGCGTTCAGGCCGGCGAGGTCGAGCACGGCGCCGTCGCTGCCGTGGATGGACAGCGCTTCTTCGTCGGTTTCGAAGCCGCAGACCAGCGGATAGACCGTGCCGTGGCCGCGGCCGAAGATGTGTTCCATCTGGCGGCGAATCTGCTGGGTGTGGGCGAGGGCGGCGGCGGTGTCGTAGCCGAAGCCGGCGCAGCCCCGCTTCGGATTGCCACGCGACCAGTGGTAGGTGATCAGGAAGAGCACCCGCCGGCCGGCGCCGACCATGCGCTGGACGTGGTGGGCGACCACTTCACCAAGGTGCGGCCAGCCAAGGTCGAACATGCCGCCGAGGTTGCGGAAGGGCATCAGGATGCCGGCCGGCGTGTTGGTGGCGACCGGGATGTTGATGCGGCCGTCCATGCATTTGAGCACGGCGATGGCCGTCGGGTGTTCGGCCTGGTAGCGCTGGCGGGCGAGCCAGGCTTCGGGGCTGCGGAAGGTTTCGCCGTGCCGCTGCGCGAGGTCGAACAGCCAGTCGATACGCTGGCCGATAGGCTGCTGGTGGATATTGTTCATGTCCCCTCCGATCTGGTTCACTGCTATTTTTTGCGGACGCTACTGCCGCTTTTTATGTTTACCGCCTTTGTACCGTCAACCAGGCCCGGCAGGAAGCCGCCCGGCCAGAGATATGATTGGCAGGTTCAAGCCGCTTGCCAGCCAACTAATTCTTTTTGGTTATATTTTTGTAAATATTGATTCTTTTACAGAATATATTGACCTGCCTAGACTTCAGTCATCCAACAAAATTTTCAAATGACTGGAGTTCGCCATGCGCAAGTTTGCCTTCATTTCCGCCTTGTCCGTCGCCATCGGCCTTGGCAGCGCGGTGGCCCAGACCTCGCTGCTCAATGTCTCCTACGACCCGACGCGTGAACTGTACAAGGATTACAACGCCGCTTTCGCCAAACACTGGCAGGCGAAAACCGGGCAGGTGATCAATTTCCGCCAATCGCATGGCGGTTCGGGCAAGCAGGCGATGGCGGTGCGCGACGGGCTGGAGGCCGACGTGGTGACGCTGGCGCTGGCTTACGACATCGACGCGCTGGTCGAACGCAAGCTGATCCCGACCGACTGGCAGACGCGCTTTCCGAACAATTCCTCGCCTTACACCTCAACTATCGTTTTCCTGGTGCGCAAGGGCAATCCGAAGGCCATCAAGGATTGGGGCGACCTGGCCAGGCCGGGCGTTGGCGTCATCACGCCCAACCCGAAGACTTCCGGCGGGGCGCGCTGGAATTACCTGGCGGCCTGGGCCTGGGCGTTGAAGCAGCCGGGTGGCAATGAGCAGAAGGCGAAGGAGCTGGTCACCGGCATCTTCAAGAATGTGCCGGTGCTCGATTCCGGCGCCCGTGGCTCGACGACCACCTTCGTCGAACGGGGTCTGGGCGATGTGCTGATCGCCTGGGAGAACGAGGCGCAACTGGCGGTCAATGAAATCGGCCGGGACAAGTTCGAGATCGTCGCCCCCAGCCTGTCCATCCTCGCCGAGCCGCCGGTGGCGGTGGTGGACAAGGTGGTCGAGAAGCGCGGCACGCGGCTGACGGCGCAGGCTTACCTCGATTACCTTTATTCGGAGGAGGGTCAGAACATCGCGGCCAAGCACTATTACCGGCCGCGCGATGCCAAGGTGGCGGCCAAATACGCCGCGAACTTTCCCAAGCTGAAACTGGTCACTATCGACGACACCTTCGGCGGCTGGCAGAAAGCCCAGAAGGCCCACTTCGCCGATGGCGGCAGCTTTGACCAGATTTACCTGAAGAAA
The DNA here is from genome assembly GCA_041909135.1 of Azonexus sp. Classification (GTDB taxonomy): domain Bacteria; phylum Pseudomonadota; class Gammaproteobacteria; order Burkholderiales; family Rhodocyclaceae; genus Azonexus. The sequence continues at coordinate 13,227 of JAYREA010000010.1, forward strand.
TAGGAGGCTGCATGCCCGTCGCTGAACTGATCCGCTATTTCAATGCCGCCGACCACGGCGCCGACAGCCAGCTCTACCCGAACGCCGGGCGGGTCGAAGCCTGGCAGGGCGGGCTGAGGCTGAGTTCGCTGTTCCAGCCCATCGTTGACCTGCGCAGCGAACGGGTCGTCGGCCATCAGGCGCTGCTCTCGGCCCGCCGGGACGACGGCGGGCCGGTGAGCGCCGAGGCCGCCTATGCCTTGTGCGAAACCGGGCAGGCCGTGGTGCATTTCGACCGCCTGACCCGGACCTTGCACGCCCTGAATTTCCTCGCCCAGCGCCACAGCACCGGCGGCTACCTGCAACTGGCAGTGCATCCGCGCCACCTGCAGGCGGTGCAGAACCAGCACGGCCTGGTTTATGAGGCGATCCTCAAGCGCTGCGGGCTGGCGCCGCAGGACATCGTGCTCGCGGTTGAGGCTGGCGGAATCGATCCCGCCGGCCATTTCGCCCGCGCGCTGGAGAACTATCGCCAGCGGGGCTACCGGCTGGCGATCAGCGTGGCGCCCGGCACCGAACAGCCCGCTGCCATCCTTGCCCTGCAGCCGGACATCCTGCGCCTGCCGCATCGCGCCGCCGAATTCGAACGGGCAGCACGATCGGCCGGCATCGCGGTCGAACTGACAGGCATCGCCAGCGGCACCGATTTCCGTAGCGCGCTGGCCGACGGCATCGAACTGGCGCAGGGCTCATTGTTCGGCGAGCCCGCTGCCGATTGTCGGCCAACCCACAGCCCGTCGAGAAACCCCTACAATCCGCTATCCCCGAATGGAGCACACCCATGAACATCGCCAACAATGTGACCGAACTGGTCGGCAACACGCCGCTGGTCAAACTCAACCGCGTCACCGCAGGGGCCGGCGCCACCATCGCCGCCAAGCTGGAATTCTTCAACCCCGGCCACAGCGTCAAGGACCGGATCGCCGTCGCCATGCTCGATGCGGCCATCGCCGCCGGCAAGATCGGCCCGGATACCGTGGTGCTGGAGCCGACCTCCGGCAATACCGGCATCGGCCTGGCCATGGTCTGCGCGGCGCGCGGCATCAAGGCCGCTTTCGTCATGCCGGAAACCATGAGCCGCGAGCGCAAGCTGCTGCTCAAGGCCTACGGCGCCGAACTGATCCTGACGCCTGGGCCGGAAGGCATGGGCGGCGCCATTGGCAAGGCCAAGGCACTGGCCGAGAGCGACCCGAAATACTTCGTGCCGCAGCAGTTCGAGAACCCGGCCAACCCGGAAATCCACCGCAACACGACGGCCGAGGAAATCTGGCGCGATACCGATGGCCAGGTCGACATTTTCGTTTCCGGCGTTGGCACCGGCGGCACGATCACCGGGGTTGGCGAAGCGCTGAAGGCGAAGAAGCCGGGCGTCAAGATCGTTGCCGTCGAACCGGATGCCTCGCCAGTGCTGTCCGGCGGCCAGAAAGGGCCGCACCCGATTCAGGGCATCGGCGCCGGTTTTGTGCCGGCCGTGCTGAACACGACGGTTTACGACGAGGTGATCCGCGTCACCAACGACGACGCCTTCGCCATTGCCCGCCGCATGGCGACCGAAGAAGGCCTGCTGGTCGGCATCTCCTCCGGGGCAGCCACCTGGGCCGCGCTGGAACTGGCCAAGCGCCCGGAAAATGCCGGCAAGCTGATCGTCGTGATCATTCCGTCGTTTGGCGAGCGCTATCTGTCCACCCCCTTGTATCAGCACCTCGAAGTTTGAGCCTTGGCCTGGATTCCCGGTCAAGCCGGGAATGACGGTTCCCTTTGATGTCATTCCCGCCCAAGCGGGAATCCAGAAAGCCCATCGTACCGCCCTCATGAACCCCTTCGACACTCCCATTAACCGCCGCGACTCCGACTCTATCAAGTGGAACAAGTACGCCGGTCGCGATGTCCTGCCGCTGTGGGTGGCGGACATGGATTTTGCCGCGCCACCCGCCGTCATCGAAACCCTGCACGCGCGTATCGATCATCAGGTTTTCGGCTATGGCAGCCCGTGGCCATCACTTACCGAGTCAGTGCTCACTCACCTCGAAAGCGATTACAAATGGCGCGTCGATCCGGAATGGATCGTCTGGCTACCGGGTCTGGTCACCGGCCTGAACGTTGCCTGCCGGGCGGTTGATGGTGAGGTTCTGACCGCCACGCCGATCTACCCGCCCTTTCTTTCGGCCCCGCATTTTTCCGGTCGCCGGCTGAACCGTGTCGACCTGGCCAATAGCGAAGCGGGCTGGCGCTGGGACAGCGCGGCCATGCAACAGGCGACGACACCGGCCACAAAGCTTTTCCTGCTCTGCCACCCGCACAACCCGGTCGGCCGCTGCTGGAGCCGTGACGAACTGCTCGATCTCGCCGCCTTCGCCGAACAGAACGACCTGATCGTCTGCTCCGACGAAATCCACTGCGGCCTGATTCTCGACGCCGACAAGCGTCACATCCCGTTTGCCAGCCTGTCGCCGGAAGCGGCCAAACGCAGCATCACCCTGATGGCGCCGTCGAAAACCTTCAACATTCCCGGTCTCGGCTGCGCCTTCGCGGTGATTCCCGATGCCACGTTGCGCCGCCGCTTCGAGCACGCCATGCACGGCATCGTGCCGCATGTGAACGTGCTCGGCCTGGCCGCTTGCGAAGCGGCCTACCGCGATTGCACCGACTGGCACCGCGAGCTGATCGCTTATCTGGCCGGTAACCGTGACCGGGTGCAGGCCACGGTTAACGCGACAAACGGCGCCAAAATGCACCGGGTCGAGGCCACTTATCTGGCCTGGATCGATGTCCGCGAGCTTGGTCTGGCCAATCCGGCAGCGCATTTCGAGGCCCACGGCCTCGGCCTGTCCGATGGCAGCGATTTCGGCGCGCCGGGCTGGCTACGCCTCAATTTCGGCTGCCCGAAAAGCACGCTGGACGAGGCTTTGCAGCGCTTCGCCACCGCCTGTCGCGCCGCATGAACGCTTACACGCTGACCCTGTTCACGCTGCTGGCCGCCATGGTCATCCAGATTTTTGTGCTCGCCCTGGCCATCGAGGGCTATCTGCGCAACACGCTCGACCACGGCCTGCGCTGGTCGTGGCTGGCCATTGCCGTCGGCTCGATGCCGCTGGCGCTGCACCACGGTTACACGCTGGAACTGGCCTTGCGCACCGGCCTTTACGACACCCGGCAGGCCGTGCTGATGGCGCTGGCTTCACTGTTTTTTGCGCTGGGAATCTACGGTTTCAGGCAACGGGCCTGAACGCCCCGGCTTCGGTGACCAGCCAATCCAGCTGCTGATCATGGCTTTCCGGCCGTATGCTCGCCAGCCGGTTGGTTTCGAAACCGACACCAACCGCCAGCGGACGAGGCGAGAGGGCAGCCAGCGTCCGGTCGAAATAACCGCCACCGTAACCGAGCCGATAACCGGCATCGTCAAAACCATTGAGTGGCAGCAGGATCAGGTCGGGCACCACGAAATCACCGCTGACCGGCGTCGGAATGCCGTAGCGGTCAGCTTCCAGCACCGTTTCAGGTGTCCACAGACGAAAGGCGAGGGGGGAATCTTCAGCTACCACCACCGGCAGCGCCGCCTTTACCCCGCGCCCCGCCCAGTGTTCGATCACCGCCCGTACATCCGGCTCGTGCTTGATCGGCCAGCAAAAAGCAACCACTTGCGGCGTCGGCAAAGCAGCCAGCAATTGATTGACGATGCGCGCCGACAAAGCCGCATGCTCGACATTGCTCAACGCCGCCCGGCGCGCCACCATCTCGCGCCGCAATGCCCGGCGCCAGGCCGTGTTATCCTCGTTCGGTTCAACCATGGCACTAATCTAGCATGAAGTTTCACGTCCTCCTCGCCAGCCTCGCGCTTTCGTCTTCCCTGTTCGCCCAAGGCAATGACACGGCTTTCCTGACCGCCCGTGACGCCTTCCGGGCCGGCGACATCAACAAGCTGGAGCGGGCCATCGGGCAGCTCGGCAATCACGAACTGGCGCCGTATGCCGAGAGCTACCGCCTGCGCATGTGGATCGACAAGGGCGACCCGAGCAATCTGCGCGATTTCCTGCAACGCAACGAAGGCAGCTATGTCGCCGAGAAGCTGCGTGCCGACTGGATCCGTTTGTTCGGCAAGCGTTCGACCTGGAACGAAGTGGAAACAGAATTCCCCAAGCTGCTCGCCCCCGAACCCGATGTCACCTGCTACAACCAGCAGGCCCGCCTCGCCCGCGATGACCGCAGCGTGCTGACCGAAGCGGAGAAACTCTGGCTGACCATGCTCGAACCGCCGGAACCCTGCCGGCCGATTCTCGATGCCCTGGTCGCCAGCCAGAAAATGACGGCTGACGATGTCTGGGCCCGTGCCCGCCGCCAGCTTGAAGCCAACCGCCCGGGCTGGACCAAGACCACGCTGAATTACCTGCCGGACAGCCAGATGCCGGACAGCCGCTCGCTCGATAGCGCGATCAGCAGCGCCATGAGCCATCTCGTCCGCCAGCCGGGCAACTGGAGCAGCAGCCGGGCCGGGCGCGAACTCGCTGCCTTCGCCATCCAGCGCCTGGCCACCAACGACCCGCGTGTTGCCGCCGACGAGCTGGAAAAGATCAAGGGCAAGCTGCAGGAATCCGAGCGCCAGTGGGCCTGGAGCCAGATTGCCCTGCAGGGTGCCAAGAAGCACCTGTCAGAAACCGTCGACTGGTACGCCAAGGCTGGCAAAACACCGCTGTCGGACGAAGGCGCCCAGTGGAAGGTGCGCGCCGCGCTGCGCGCCCAGGAATGGGGCGTCGTCCGCGATACCATCCAGGCCATGCCACCCACCCTGGCCGCACTGCCGGAATGGACCTACTGGCTCGGTCGTTCGCTGCATGCCGGCGGCCGGACTACCGAAGGCAACGCCCTGTTCGAGAAGATCGCCGGCCAGCCCAATTTCTACGGCAACCTGGCCGATGAGGAACTTGGACGCACCGTGCTGCCGCCACCCAAGGCCAAGGCCACGACCGCTGAAGAACAGCGGGCCGCCCAGGACAATCCGGGCATCCGCCGCTCATTGGCATTCTTCCGTGTCGACCTGCGAACCGAGGCAGTCAAGGAATGGAACTGGGCGCTGCGCGGCATGGATGACCGCGAATTGCTCGCCGCGGCCAACCTTGCCAAGCGCAACCAGATCTGGGACCGCGCCATCAACACGGCCGACAAGACCAAGAACGAACACGATTACACGCTGCGCTTCCTCTCGCCCTACGGTGAGACGGTGCGGCCCGCCGCCCAGAACCAGTCGCTCGACGACGCCTGGGTCTATGGCCTGATGCGTCAGGAAAGCCGCTTCATCACCAGCGCCAAGTCGAATGTCGGCGCTTCCGGCCTGATGCAGCTGATGCCGGCGACCGCCAAGTGGGTGGCCAAGAAGATCGGCCTGCGCGACTTCAGCCATGGCCGCGTCAACGACACCGAAACCAACGTCCTGCTCGGCACCAGCTACATGCGGCTGGTCATGGAAAACCTCGACAACCACCCGGTACTGGCTTCCGCCGCCTACAACGCCGGCCCCGGCCGGGCCAAGAAATGGCGCGCCGACCGGCCGCTGGAAGGCGCCATCTACGCCGAAACCATTCCGTTCAGCGAAACCCGGGACTACGTCAAGAAGGTGATGAGCAATGCGGTTTACTATTCGGCCATCTTCAACGGCAAGCCGGATTCGCTGAAGGCGCGCCTCGGCACCATCGGCGCTCGCACCGCCGATGCGCCCAAGGATGCGGATCTACCCTGATCATCATGACCCTACATGCCGACAACTTCGAAATCCTGCGCGACTGCCGGGCACTTTTTCTCAAGCGCCTCGGTGCCTTGCTGCAGGAGAGCAGGCTCGTCTCGGGTAACGCCATCGCCGCCATCCAGGAAGGGACGGGCGCCTATTTTGACGAAGTGGTGGCCAGCAACCGGCGCGGCAGTTTTGCCGATGAGGCGCATGGCCTGACCGCGTCGCGCATCACGCTGCTCGGCGAAGATGATCTCGAACTGGGCATCCGCCTCGATAACCTGACAGCCGGACTTTTCGAATCCACCGGCGGCGGGCTGTGGAAGCTCCATTTGCGCTTCGTGACGCTACTGCGCCGCCCCGATCTGCCGAAATCCGACAACCCGCTCGGCCCGAAAGGCATCAGTCAGGGCCTGAGCGCCATGTTTGCAGCGGCCGGCGCCAGCAGCCTGGAGCAAAAGCTGGCGCTGCTCGACCGTTTCGAAAGCTGCTTGCGCGAGAATTTGCCGGGCCTATATGCCGAGTTGAACGACTTCCTCGAACGTGGCGGGGTCGAAACAGCCCAGCCCAGCATCGTCGGCGCCGCGGAAAGCCCGGCGGCGGCAAAAACCGGCCCGGGCAGGTCGGAAAATGCCTTGCTGGCCCTGCAACAGGCCCTGCTTGCTCACCTGCCGGCTGCCCCGGCTGGCGATGCTACCGGCAGCGCGGGTGCCGCCGCCAACCTGCTGAACCAGACCGCGCTCGAACAACTGATGTTCCGCCTTGACGCACTGGAACGCATGGGGCGGGTCGGCCCGCCTGTCATGCCGGGTAGCGGCCCGACGACAGAAACGCTGATGCCGGCGCTGTTTGACGAAAGTGCTGCGCCCCAGGCACCCAAAATCATCCGCTCGGCTGAACTCGGCATTCCGAAAAGTTCGGCCGAAAGTCTGGCCATCGATACCCTGGCGATGATTTTCGAGGCCATCTTCGATGACCCCGAGTTGCCCGATGCCTTGAAGGCAGCCGTCTCCAGCCTGCAAATCAAGCTGCTCAGGGTCGCGATGAAGGACGGCACGCTATTCACTGATGCCATGCATCCGGCTCGACGGGTCCTTGATCGCATGGGTCATGCCGTGCTCGGACTGCCGCTCGATGTACCGGCCCGCCATCCGATCTGCACCCGCCTGTTCGAGCTGGCTTCAGGCCTGCGAACCGAACCGGGGATCGACAAGAGCGCTTTTGAAAAGGCGCTGGCCGAACTCGATACGCTGATCACCAGGCGCGATGACGAACTGGCCGCCGCGGCCAGAAACTACCAGCCGCTGCTCGACCAACTCGACCGCCGCGACCGGGTCGGCACACAAGCAGCGGCAGCCATCAACGAGGCGCTGGCCAGCAATCCACCCGAGGTTGCCCGCCGTTTTCTCGATCAAGTCTGGCGCCAGGTGCTGCTTCAGGTCGGCAATGAACACGGCCCGGACAGCCCCCAATGGCAGGAACACGCCTCGGCGATCGATGGCCTGCTGTGGTCTTTCCACCCGAAAACCGCCGGTGACGACCGCCAGGCCTTGGCCCAGCGCCTGCCGCTGATCCTCAAGACACTGAAGAGCGGCATGGAACGCATCGAACTGCCGATGCCGGCGCAGGAAACCTTCCTCGACGATTTCTTCATGCTCCAGCGGGAGGCGCTGCGGGCAGCGCCGGTCGCCACGACAGCCGCTGATCCCGATACCGAAATCCCGGCTACCGGACTACCAGGCTCATCGGGCCAGGTACTGGCCGGCGAAGTACGCTCCGGCCAGCTCACCCTCGCCACACTGGACTATGCCGATGTCGAGCCGCCGCCCTCGCGCGCTGCGGCTTACGCAGCAGGCGACTGGCTCTCCTTCATGATGCCGGATGGCAAGGCACGTCTCGGCCAGGTCGGCCTGATCAGCCGGCGTATCCTGCTGATCAACCCCGATGCCGGCCTCGCCATCGCCATTCATCCGGCGATCCTCGACCGGCAATTGCGCGAGGGGGATGCCAGCATTCGCTCCGGCTTCTCGCTGTTCGAGCGAGCCGCAACGCGCGCCCTCAGGAAAAACGGACAAGCCTGAGCCGGCCAGGTGCCGCACGGCGAGCCATTCGCCCGCCCGAAAATCACAAAATTGCCTTAAAATTCAACTTTTACGAATCAAGTTTCCGGGGTTCCAAATGGACATCAAGAAGGTCTTGCTGCTGGGGGGTAGCGGTTTCGTCGGTACCTACATCGCCAATCGCCTGTCACAGCGCGGTATCGAAGTCACCATCCCGACACGTCGCCGCGAGCGTACCAAGGCGCTGATCATGCAGCCGGGCATCGAAATGCCGGAAGCTGACATCCGCTGCGAACAGACCCTGACCGAACTGATGCGCGGCCACGATGCCGTGATCAACCTGGTCGGCATCCTGCACAGCCGCGATGTCGTGCTGCCTTACAGCCGCGATTTCGCCGAAGCCCATGTCGAACTGCCGAAGAAGATCATCGCTGCCTGCAAGGCGAGTGGCGTTCGTCGTTTGGTGCACATGAGCGCCCTCCACGCCGACCCCAAGGGCCCGTCCGAATACCTGCGCTCCAAGGGCGATGGCGAAGCCATCGTGATGGCCGCCCAGGGTGAGCTGGAAGTTACCGTTTTCCGTCCGTCCGTCATTTTCGGCCTGGGCGATTCTTTCCTGTCGATGTTCGCCTCGGTCCTGAAGAAGGTTCCGGTCTTCCCGCTCGGCTTCGGTCATGCCCGCTTCCAGCCGGTCTGGGCGGCCGATGTGGCCGATGCCTTCGTCGACAGCCTGGCCAACTCATCCACCTACGGCCAGGCCTACGAACTGGTCGGTCCGAAGATCTACACCCTGCGCGAGCTGGTCGATTACACCAAGGAACTGACCGGCAGCACCGCCACGGTCATTCCGTTGTCCGAAGGCTGGGCCTATCTGCAGGCCGGTCTGATGTGGCTGGCTCCGCAGCCGATGATGTCGCCGGACAACCTGCGTTCGATGGAAATCGACAGCGTCTGCGAAGGTAGCTGGAATGCTCCGGCCAACTGGCGTCCGACCGCCCTCGAAGCGATTGCGCCGACTTATATCGCGCTCAACACGCCGAAGGGCAAGCTCGACAGCTTCCGCTTCCGCGCCGGCCGCTGAGGCAAAGTGGTCTGTTTCGCAATTAACCGAACATGAAAGCTTGTCTTTGCACCGCCAGCGTTGTTGCTCATCCTCGCGATAGCATTGGCTATCGCTGTGGTTCGCGCCTAGCTGACAGCGCAAATCCGGCGCTTTCATTTCGTTCGGCCAATTACGAAGCAGACCACTAGCGCCGGCCGTGCAGATATACATCGTCGGCGGTGCCGTCCGTGACGAACTGCTCGGCCGACCCAAGCCCGACAACGACTACGTAGTTGTCGGCGCCACCCCGGAAGCCATGCTGGCGCAAGGCTTCCGGCCGGTTGGCAAGGATTTCCCGGTCTTCCTGCACCCCGAAACGCACGACGAGTACGCGCTGGCCCGCACCGAACGCAAGACCGGCCGCGGTTACCACGGCTTCAGCTTCCATGCCGCTGCCGACGTTACGCTTGAAGAAGATCTCGCCCGCCGCGACCTGACCATCAACGCGATGGCCAAAGCGGCCGATGGCACGCTGGTCGACCCTTTCAACGGCCAGCAAGACCTGGCCAGCAAAACGCTGCGCCACGTCGGCCCGGCCTTTGCCGAAGACCCCGTCCGTATCCTGCGCATCGCCCGTTTTGCCGCCCGTTTCAGCGACTTTTCGGTAGCGCCCGAAACCTTGGCCCTGATGCGCCACATGGTGGCCAGCGGCGAAGTCGATCATCTGGTCGCCGAACGCGTCTGGCAGGAACTGGCCAAGGGGCTGATGGAGCAGAAACCGTCGCGGATGTTCGAGGTGTTGCGCGACTGCGGCGCCCTGGCGCGACTGCTGCCGGAGGTGGAGAAGCTGTTCGGCGTGCCGCAACGGGCCGATTACCACCCGGAAATCGATACCGGCATTCACACCATGATGGTCGTCGACCAGTCGGCCCAACGTGCTTTCACGCTGCCGGTGCGCTTCGCCGCGCTGACCCACGATCTCGGCAAGGCGGAAACGCCAGCCGACATCCTGCCGCGCCACATTGGCCACGAAGAACGCAGCGTCCGCCTGACCGAGCAACTCTGCGGCCGCCTGCGGGTACCCAACGACTGTCGCGATCTTGCCCTGCTGACCGCCCGCTATCACGGCAACATCCATCGCGCCGCCGACCTGAAAGCCAGCACCATCGTCACGCTGTTCGAAAAGACCGATGCGCTGCGCCGGCCGGAACGCTTCCGGCAATTGCTCGACGCCTGTCTGTGCGACTTCACCGGCCGCCTGGGCTGGGAACAACGCCCCTACGACAGTCCGCAATATCTTTTAGGTGCCCTGGCGGCGGTCACCAGCCTGAATGTCGGCGAAATTGCCAAAAACTGCGCCGACAAGGCCAAGATTCCCGAGCGCATCCACGCCGCACGCGTTCATGCGATCAAACCGCTGCTAGATAATCCGGGAGAGCAGCCAGAGTAACAATGAAAAAATGATCGTGGTCGCGACTGGAAACGTGTAGTCTCGACCGCGAAATCGAAAAGCGAAATCGCCCGGCAATTTGCCGAAGCGAATGAAACGCGCCAGATGCGGGCCGATGATGCCCAGCAGGAAAATCGCCACCACCAGCGTCAAAATCCACTTCAGCATTTGCCTTGTACCGCAGGGTGAAAGCCGCATTAAATCACGCCTCGCCCCGAACAGACCCCCATGCTAAAAACTCAGATCGTCGAAGGCCTTGAAGTTTTCTCCTGCCTGCCGGCCCGCAAATCCACCAAGCCCGCACTGCTGTTCGTGCACGGTGCTTTCGCCGGCGGCTGGATGTGGACCGAAACCTTCATGCCTTTCCTCGCCAAGGCGGGCTTTCCCTGTTACGCCCTGTCCCTGCGCGGCCACGGCGGCAGCGCGGGCCGGGAGCACATGGACAGTCATTCGGTGGCCGATTACGTCGACGACGTCAAAACCGTCGTCGACTGGCTCGGCGAGGCGCCTATCCTGATCGGCCACTCGATGGGTGGTTTCATCGTCCAGAAATACCTGGAACACCGCAAAGCCCCGGCCGTCGCCTTGATTTGCTCGGTCCCGCCGCAAGGCCTGATTGCCTCGCAATTCCATCTGATGTTCAACAAGCCGCAGCTGTTCCAGGAGATCAATCAGATCATGGACGGCAAATATACGGACACCGGCACGCTGCGTGAAACCCTGTTTGCCGGCGAGGTTGACGAAACGATGCTGGCCGCCTGGCTGAGCCGGATGCAGCCCGAATCACATCGCGCCCTGTGGGACATGTCGATGTTCAGCCTGCCCAACCTCTACGCCATGCACAAGCCGCCGATGCTGATCCTCGGCGCCGAAGAGGACGTTCTGGTGCCGGCCTTCCTGGTCCAGACCACGGCCAATACCTATGGTCAGCATGCCCACATTTTCCGGAACATGGGCCATGCCGTGACCCACGAAAAAGAATGGCCGCTCGTGGCGGCCACCTTGCGCGACTGGCTGGAAGAAATCAGGCCTTGACGTCGATGCTGTTGCCCAGGTTTGGCGGATTGCTCGCCACCTGCGGCAAGGCCTGCAACAACTGCAGGGCGTTCTGCTCCTGAATATCCATCGCCTTCTTGAGCACCAGCGTGCCCACGGCATCACCGGTCTTTGTCTGCGACAGGGCGGTGGTCAAACTGCTTACGGAAGCAATATCCATCTTGCGCTCGCTCCAATTAGGACACATTATTGGTGAAGTGTAGTCGACCCATTTGCCAAATCAATGAGTAATTCCGAAAACGCCGGTTCACTGTCCGCCATCGCCGAAGCGATCCGTGCCAAACGGGAACGCAAATCCGGTACAGCGCAGGACATCGAGGAACTGGAAGCTTCCCTGATTGCCGATATCGAGAATTTTGACCTCGACGCGGCCGAACGTCGTGCCAAGCGCGAATATCTGGCCAATTCCGGCGCCGGCATGGCCGATCCAACCCTGGTCTTTCCCGAGATTGCCCCCATCAGGGCGGCGTCTTTCTCCCCCGAAATACCGGTTCCAGCAAGGCAAAATGCGCCGGTCGCGCCACCGCCGACAACCCCCGAGGCGGGCACCAGCCTGCTCGACCAGCTACGCCAGCAGGCCGAGGTACGCCAACGGGAAATCCACAGCGCCCTGGCTGAACGCAGTTCGGCCAACGAGGCGATCGACCAGGCGCTGAAGCACCTGTTTTTCTATTTGCACGAACTAGTTCAGCAACTCAATATCGTCAAACCCGGCATCCCGCGCGACTACCCGCTGATCGAAAAATATGTTCTGAACCACCTGGAATGGCAGGAAGGCTTTGCCGACTACCGCACGCAAAGCCAAAGCGCCGGGGCGCTGGTCGAACTGGTCACCTTTTCCTACCACCTGAAAGGCCTCAGATCGTTGTGCATCGAGCGCGATGGCCCTTCAGTCGAACGATTCCGCACCACGCTCTTCGACTTCGGCCTGCCGTTTACCTGCAAGGAATTCAAGAACGAGCGCAGCTATGTCGAGCGGGCCGAGTTCGATATTCGCAGCGATGTCAGTGTCAGTGCCCGTTGGCGAGCCGATTTCAGCCAAGGAGTAATCCGGCTCGAAACGCGCAACCTCGAGCGACTGGGCAGCGCCGTGTATACGATCAACCCGCAATTTGTCGATCAGGCCCTGCTCGACGATTTCGGCCGACTGGTCCTCGGCCAGCCCAACCGTTTCCGCGAGCTGGCCAAGCGCTGATTGTTACAGACGCCAGCCCTGGTCGCCGCTGGCAAAGCCGCACAAGTCGGCATCAATGCCCCGACCGACGGCGATGACCTTGAACAGTTCGCCCATCTCATGGGGCATCAGTAGCGTATTGACCGCCCCGGTCGCCCGGATATATGCCGGGGTGCCATTGGGAATTTCTGCCAGGCAGTCAAGAACCCCGCAATTGAGCAGAAACTGCCCCTGATTCGTATAACCGAGCAGATCCAGTCCGGCCGCATGCGCCGCCGCAATCACCGCTGTGAAATCAACGTGCACCGTCACGTCCTGCAGGCCGGGCAGGTAGAACGGATCGGGGTGGGCATGGTGACGGTAATGGCACATCAGCGTGCCGCGACCGCGTTGCTGGTGATAGAACTCACGACGGGGAAAGCCGTAGTCGATCAGCAGCAGGGCGCCTTTCTCCAGGCGATGCCCCCATTCCCCCGCCCAGGCCCGGACAGCCAGACTGATCTCGCTCTCGAAGCCGGGTGGCAGACTGCATTGCGTCCCGATTTCCTCAGCGGCGGCGAGCAGGGCGCCAGTGGCCGGACGTTCGTTCCAGGAAAAACTCCCGGCTGCATCCATGGCAACACCGCGGTCGAAAATGCCATGCTCGCGCCAGGCAACGACATGCGCCGGCATCGCATCAAGCAGTTCGTTGGCGACCACCACCCCCGAGAAGGTCTCGGGCAGGCGATCCAGCCATTCGACCCGGCTCAGCAAATGCGGCGCGGCGTCGGCAATCGTCTGCTGCTGGCGCTGTCTCAGGTCGGCGGAAAGATCGAGAATGAAATAGCGCTCGGGTAGTTGCTTCGACCGCTCAAGCGCCAGCAACAGATCGGCGGCCAGACGACCGGAGCCGGCCCCTACCTCCAGCACGACGGGAGCCGACTCGCTCATGACTTGAGCCACCTGGCGGGCCAGCGCCTGTCCGAACAGGGGGGTCATTTCCGGCGAAGTGACAAAATCACCCGCCGCCCCGAATTTGCGCGCCCCGGCTGCGTAATAGCCGAGGCCGGGCGCGTAGAGCACCAGCTCCATGAAGCGGGCAAACGATATCCAGCCGCCTTGGGCAGCAATTTCGTCCGCGATGGCCTGATGCAAACGCTGGCTGTGAGCCAGGGCCTCCGGGGCGGGAATCGGCAGATTGTTCATGGCAAGTTCAAAAAGTATCAATTTTACGGCCAAGACAAGAATTTAGCCGCGCCCTATGCTATTTTTCCTCATTGGCTCAAAGGAGGAGATCGAACTTGCGCATCAAACAAATAACGAGCCGCAAGCCGGCCGACCTGTCGACCGCAGCGACCGAACTACAAGGGTTTGATGCCGATCTGCTGCTGGTCTTTGGCAGCATCGATCATTTTGCCGCTCCCGGCTTGAGCCAGTCCCTGCTGGAAATCTCGCCCCAGGCCATGCGCCTCGGCTGTTCGACGGCGGGAGAAATAACGCCCGATGGTGTCGATGATGGGACCTGTACCGTCACGGCCATCGATTTCGAGCGCTGCCGTCTGACGCAAGGCAGCACCCGCCTGCAGGGCATGGACGACTCCTTTGCCGCAGGAGCGCGGGTGGGGCAACAAATTGCGGCTGCCGACCTCAAGGCCGTGCTCGTTTTCGGCCCCGGCGTCAAAATCAACGGCAGTGCCTTGGTCAATGGCATCGCCAGCGCCATCGGCACCGGCATTCCGATTACCGGCGGCCTGGCCGGGGATGGTGGCGCCTTCAAGGAAACCTTCACGCTCGGTCGGGAGGGAATAGCCAACGACCACGTAGTCGCGGTTGGCCTGTGCGGCGACGGACTTCGCTTCGGCCACGGGTCTTTTGGCGGTTGGGAGCCGTTTGGCCCGGCGCGCAAGGTGACGCGCTGCAGCGGCAACGTCCTGCATGAACTGGACGGCGAGCCGGCACTGGAAATTTACAAGCGCTACCTCGGCGACCATGCCCGGAACCTGCCGGCCTCCGGACTCCTTTTCCCGTTTGCCATGCTGGGTGAAGACCACAATGCCATCGGCCTGATCCGGACCATTCTTGGCATCGATGAACAGACCGGCAGCCTGATCCTGGCCGGTGAGATCGATCCGGACGGCTATCTCCGGCTGATGCATGCCAGCACCGACAAGCTGGTCAACGGTGCCGAAGCCGCCGCCGAAGCGGCCGCGGCCATGCTGCAATCGAATGGCGACACGCTGGCAATTCTGGTCAGCTGTGTTGGTCGCAAGCTGGTCATGGGCAACCGTGTGGACGAAGAGATCGAGGCAGTGGGCGATGTTTTTGGCGACAAGGCCGTGCTCACCGGGTTTTATTCCTATGGCGAGATCAGCCCCTTCACGCCCGGCGCGTCGTGCAAGCTGCATAACCAGACGATGACCATCACCTGCCTTGGCGAGGACTAGGCGAATCGCCATGCAGAAAACCCTCTTGCGCCAACTCAAGCGCAGTATCGGCATCGCTGGCGATGCCGAGTTGGCGGAGCTGCTGGCCTCGCTGAGGAGCGCCAGTCCTGCGGCCGCCCCTGCGCTACGAGGGCTGCTCGATGGTTTTTCCGACCTGCTGAGCCGGATCGATGCCAGCTACGAGCAATACGAACGCGACCTTGAGCTGCGGACGCGCAGCCTGGAAATTTCATCGTCCGAACTTTCCGCAGCCAACGAGAAACTGCGTCTCTCCCTAGCCGGTCGGGAAAATGCCCTGCGTTCGTTGCGCAAGACGCTCCGCAATCTGGTGCCGAACATCGACGGCGAGGCCGACACGCTGGCCGAGGAAGACATTGCAGCGCTGTCCCGACGCATCGCCGAGATGGTTGCCGAGAGTGAGCATGGCCGGCGCGAACTGGCCAATCAGAAATTTGCCCTGGACCAGCACGCCATCGTCAGCATCACCGATACGGCCGGCACCATCCAGTATGCCAACGATCGCTTTTGCGACATCAGTGGTTACTCCCGTGAAGAACTGATCGGCCAGAACCACCGGATCGTCAATTCCGGGACCCATCCGGTCGAGCTCTTCCGCGATATGTGGCAAACCATTTCGCTGGGCGATGTCTGGCGCGGCGAAATCTGCAACCGGGCGCGCAATGGTGGACTTTATTGGGTCAATGCCACCATCGTGCCGCTGCTCGGCGCGACGGGCGAACCAGAGCGATACATCGCGATCCGCACTGAAATCACCGATCGCAAGCGTATGGAAGCACAGCTGTCGGAGCAATTGCATCTGGTCGAAGAGCTGATCGAGAACATCCCGCTGCCGGTCTATCTGAAAGACACGGCCGGCCGCTATGTCAGGCTGAACCGCGCGTTCGAGCTGTTTTTCCAGGTTAGCCGCGAATCCTTCATCGGCCGGACCTTGCACGATCTCTTGCCACCGGAAGATGCCCGACAGCACGCGGCGATGGATCGCGAGCTGTTTGCCAGCAAAGGCACGCAAGTTTATGAAGCACTGATCCATAGCCGGGATGGCAGCGCCCATGACACGATTTACCGCAAGGTCGTATTGACCCGGCCTGACGGCAGCGTCTCGGGATTGCTCGGCATCATTGTCGACATCACCGACCGCAAGCGGGCGGAGATTGAAGTCCTGCGCGCCAAGGAAGCTGCCGAAGCAGCCAGCCGGGCAAAGAGCGATTTTCTGGCCAACATGAGCCACGAAATCCGGACACCGATGAATGGGGTGATCGGCATGACCGATCTGGCCCTTGAGACTGCGTTGACCTCCGAGCAGCGGGAATATCTGAATATCGCAAAATCTTCGGCCGAATCCTTGCTCACCATCATCAACGACATTCTCGATTTCTCGAAGATTGAAGCCGGCAAGCTGCTGGTCGAAGACATTCCCTTCGATCTGCATCGCCTGATCGCCGATACGCTGAAACCACTGGCACTGCGCGCCCACGAAAAAGACATCGAGATACTCAGCGAAGTAATGCCGGAGGTGCCCCGCTACGTCAAAGGCGATCCCAGCCGAATCCGGCAGGTATTGGTCAACCTGGTCGGCAACGCGATCAAATTCACCAACCAGGGCGAAATTGCCCTGCAAGCCGACCTGCTGCAGCTGCAGAATGACCACGCGGTTATTCACTTCTCCGTACGCGATACCGGCATTGGCATTTCGGCCGACAAGCAGGGGTTGATCTTCGATGCCTTTGCCCAGGAAGATTCGTCAACCACCCGGAAATACGGCGGCACCGGCCTGGGGCTGTCGATTTGCCGTCGCCTGGTCGAACTGATGGGCGGTCGGATGTGGCTGCATAGCCAGCTTGGCGAGGGCAGCACCTTCCACTTCTCGGTGCAGCTGCAACGCTCCGAGAACGCCATGCCAGTCTTGATGCACCCGGTCGATCTGACTGGCCGTCACATGCTTGTCGTCGACGACAACGCCACCAACCGGCGCATTCTCCGCGCCATGCTCGCTTCCATGCATGTCAGTTGCCAGGAAGTGGACTCTGGCCAAGCAGCACTAGTGCTGATGCAACAGGAAGGGACGAAATTCGACTGCATCCTGCTCGATGCGCAGATGCCCGGCATGGATGGCTATGAACTGGCCCACCATCTCCATGCCGAGCACCCCGATTTGCCGCCGATGCTGATGCTTTCCTCCGGGGCCCTGCGGGGCGATGCCGTGCGCTGCCAGGAAGCAGGAATCGCCGGTTTCTTTGCCAAGCCGATCGCGTCGGACGAATTGCTTGCCGCTCTCGGCCGCCTGTTCGAGCCGCCCCTCAACAGTCCATCACCGACGGCCAGTCCGCTACTGACTCGCCATTCGCTGCGCGAAGCGCAACGCGCCCTGAACATCCTGCTGGTCGAGGATCATCCGACCAACCAGAAACTGGCGCTCGGCCTGCTCAACAAATGGGGCCATCAGGGTACCTTGGCGCAGAATGGACAGGAAGCCCTCGATCTTCTGGCCAGCCAATCCTTCGACGTGATCCTGATGGACATGCAGATGCCGGTCATGGGCGGCATTGAAGCAACGCAGCGTATTCGACGCCGTGAGTCGGAGAAGCACTTGCCCCGTACGCCGATCATCGCGATGACAGCGGCTGCGATGCAGGATGACCGGGATGCCTGTCTGGCAGCCGGAATGGATGACTATCTGTCAAAACCGATCAAGGTCAAGGAGTTGCAGGAAAAACTGCTGGCCTACACGCAGTTGCCTTAGCGCTGCCGAAAATAGTCGGTTTGCCCCGGCGCACAGGGTAAACTTGCCGTTTTTCGGGGGGACGCCCAGCCTCCCGCACCAGAAACCTTATCGTTGGCACCATGACACAATCGAACACACTGCAAAAACTGCGCAAACATCTTGAAAGCCGCACCGGCAAGGCGATCATGGACTACAACATGATCGAGGATGGCGATACCGTCCTGGTCTGCGTTTCCGGCGGCAAGGACTCCTACACGCTGCTCGCCATGCTGATGGCGCTGCAGCAGCGGGCGCCGGTCAAATTCCGCCTGATTGCGATGAATCTCGACCAGAAGCAGCCAGGGTTTCCAGCCGACATCTTGCCTGCCTATTTCGAATCAATCGGTATTGAACACCGCATCGTCGAGGCCGATACCTATTCGGTGGTCAAGGACAAGATTCCCGAAGGCAAGACCACCTGCTCGCTGTGTTCACGACTGCGGCGCGGCATCATCTACCGGACGGCGAAGGAACTGGGGGCCAACAAGATCGCTCTCGGCCACCACCGCGACGACATGGTGCACACCCTTTTCCTGAACCTGCTGTTCGGTGGAAAACTCAAGGCCATGCCGCCCAAGCTGGTGACCGATGACAAATCCCATGTCGTCATTCGCCCACTCGCCTATTGTGCGGAGGCAGACATTGCCAAATTTGCCCGTGGCATGGAGTTTCCGATCATCCCGTGCAACCTTTGCGGCTCCCAGGACAACATGCAACGCCAGAAAATCCGGGAAATGATGCAGGATTGGGATAAGCGCTATCCCGGTCGCACCGAATCCGTCTTCACGGCCATGCAAAATGTCGTGCCTTCACATCTTGCTGATGCAGATTTGTTCGATTTCCGTGGCCTGACCCTGGACACCCCGGTCGAGGAAGGCGATATCGCCTTTGACGCGCCGGAGATGCCGATCAGCGGCATGATCCCGATCAACCAGACTGCATAATGTGGTTGATGAGTGGCTCGTCATATAATAAAAGTCCGATACAATATTAAATCTCCAATTCAGGTTGCCGGCAGCCCATGAGCTCCACCCAACGCAAATTGATCGTCATGTTCGCCGACGTCTCGGGCAGCACTGCGCTGTTCGAGCGGCTTGGCGACAAGGAGGCGATGCACGCGGTTGAGCGTTGCCTGAAGCGCATGAAGCGCTCGATTGATGGTTACAAGGGCCGCACCATCCAGATCGTCGGCGACGAGTTGCTGGCTGCCTTCGAATCGGCCGAAGAAGCCTGCCAGGCCGCGATCGACATGCAGCAACGAATTGCCGATCTGCCGCCGGTTTCCGGGCTCAAGCTGACCATCCGCATTGGTCTGCACAGTGGTTTGGTCACCGACAATGGAGAAAAACTGAATGGCCCCGCCGTGGCCACGGCGGCCCGCATCGCAGGGATTGCCCGACGGGATCAGATTTTGTGCAGTTCGGTTTTGGTCGAGGAACTCCCACAACCTGGCGTCATCACCACCGATGCCATGCCGGATCTGGGGACCGTCACCGAAAACACCATCGCCCTCCCTCTATTCCAGATTCACTGGCCCAGCTATCAAGGTGGCGGCTCCTACCCGCACTCCACTTTTGGGCCAAGCAGCACGCTTCCGGTCGAACGCCTGTGTGTCCGTTATCACGGTAAGGCTTTCCTGGTCGATGAAAAGACCCCGGTACTGACCATTGGCCGCGACCTTAACTGCAAACTGATTGTGGATGACCGCAAAGCCTCGCGCCAACATGCCCGCATTGAACGGCGGGGAGATGGCTTTTACCTGGTCGACTCAAGCACCAATGGTACTTTCGTTGCAGCCTCGGGCCGTCAGGAAGTGATGGTCCGTCGCCACGAGCTCCAGCTTGATGGCCGGGGCCGCATCAGTTTCGGCAACTCCGGCAATGACCCGGTCGCCGAGATCGCCGAGTTCGAGCAGCTGTAAACGGAAATCGGCCATCCGTGGATGGCCGAAACGATTCAATCCAGTTGGATTACTTGGCGGCGGCGTCAGCCGTGCACTTCTTCATGAAGCTGTTCTTGGCAGCGCCGGCCAGCTTCTTTTCCTTGGCGGTAGCCGCGCAGGCAGAATTTTCCGCCGGTGCCGCATCGGCCGTGCACTTCTTCATGAAACTGTTCTTGGCTGCGCCAGCCAGCTTCTTCTCGGCTGCACGGGCAGCACAATCGTCAGCGGCGTAAACGGCGGTAGCGGAGAATGTAACGAGCAGCAGAGCGATCAGTTTCTTCATTGAATGTCCCCTTGGTTGAATGAAAAACGCCAACGTACTATCAGCCATTCATGAATCATCGTCAAGCATCATGCGCTGCTGGCGATCCATGAAATCCTGCAGACTATCGATGCCGCGGAACTGCAGGATGGTGTTGCGGACAGCAGCCTCGAGCAACACCGCCAGATTTCGCCCGGCAGCCACCGGAATGACCACTTTGCGGACAGGAACGCCAAGCACCTCCTGGGTTTGGGCATCCAGCGGCAGCCTTGGCGCATCCGTCGCCGTAACGGTTTTCTGCAAATGCACGATCAATTTGAGCTTCATTTTCCGGCGTGACGCGGTTTCGCCGAAAATGGTCCGGATATTGAGTAACCCAAGGCCGCGCACTTCCAGGAAATCGCGCAGCATCCCCGGGCAACGACCTTCGATGGTGGTCGGTGCAATCCGGGCCATCTCGACCACATCATCAGCAACCAGGCCGTGACCCCGGGAGATCAGTTCCAGCGCGAGCTCTGACTTGCCAACACCCGAATCACCGGTGATCAGCACGCCCATGCCAAGAACGTCCATGAAAACACCATGCAGGCTGACCGTATCGGCCAGCCGGGCCGAAAGATAGATCCGCAGCAGGTCAATGACGGCGGAACAGGGTTTTGGCGAGAAGATCAGGGGGGTGAAAGACTGCAGACAGGTTTCTTCCACCAGGGGAGGCGGCGTCAGGCCGTCGGCGACAATCACGGCCGGCGGCTGGGCGCCAAGCAGGTCGGAAAACATCTGGGCAAACCGGCGCTCGCCGATGCGCATGGCCCATTCATACTCGGCCAGCCCCAGGACCTGCAGGCGTTCGGGATGAATGATGTTGATATGGCCGACCAGATCAGCGCCGTAGTTGTTCGACCCCTTGATTTCGATTCGGCGATCGGACTGTTGGCCGATGTGCCAGTTCAGCAGCAACTTGTCGCGATTGTCCTCATAGAGCTGAACAAGGTTGACGTGGCGCACGAACGTGGCTCAGGTCTGAAAAAGTGTTACAACAGCCGCTGGATCAGAGGCTGCCTGCAGTTTTTCGCGGAAGGCACGATCGGAAAAACGCTGGGCCAGTTCCGAGAGAATCTGCAGATGCTCTTCGGTCGCCTGCTCGGGAACGAGCAGAACAAAAAGAAGATCAACCGGACGACCATCGGGTGAATCGAAGGGCACCGGGTTCGCCAGGCGCATAAAGGCACCGGCGGCCTGCTTGAGACCCTTGATCCGCCCATGGGGAATGGCAACCCCCTGACCCAGCCCGGTCGAGCCCAGTTTTTCACGAGCGAAAAGGCTGTCAAAGATGATTGAGCGGGCCAATCCGAGTCGAGTTTCGAAAAGCATGCCTGCCTGTTCGAAAACCCGTTTTTTGCTGCCCGCTTCAAGATCGAGCAATACCTGATCAGCGGTCAGAAGATTGATAAGAGGGTTCATAGGGGTGGGTAGTAAAGCGAGGCCGCAGCAGAAGCTGCGGCCGGTCGGCGCTTATTCAGCAGCGTCAATCAGTCCGGGCTTGTCACCGCGATGGTGATCCTGAACCTTTTGCTTGTATTTCTGAACCTGGCGGTCCAGCTTGTCGAACAGCGCATCGATGGCGGCGTACAGGTCGTCACCGGATTCTTCAGCATGCATGTCCTTGCCGGGCACGTGCACCGTCACTTCCGCTTTCTGCTTCAGTTTTTCGACGGACAGCACGACGTTAACGCCGGTTACCTTGTCGAAGTGACGGACCACGGGGTCCAGCTTGTTTTCGACGTATTCGCGCAGGGCGGGGGTAACTTCGATATGGTGACCACTAATCTGCAGATTCACTTTTTTCTCCTCTCTCTACAGGGTCTTGCGTAAATTGACCGGGGGGATGTTGAGCGACTCGCGGTATTTGGCAACCGTCCGTCGGGCAACTACGATTCCCTGCTGGCCTAGTATTTCGGATAATTGGCTATCCGACAAGGGCTTCTTGCCATCCTCGGCCGCAATCAATTGCTTGATCAGGGCACGGATGGCCGTGGCAGAGCAGGCACCACCGGTATCGGTGGCGACATGGCTGCCAAAGAAGTATTTCAGCTCGAAAATACCGCGCGGTGTCGCCATGTATTTCTGGCTGGTCACCCGCGATACGGTCGACTCGTGCAGGCCGAGAATATCGGCGATTTCGCGCAACACCAGCGGCCGCATGGCCACTTCACCGTGTTCGAAGAACTGGCGCTGACGGTCGACGATGGTCTGCGTGACACGGTGGATGGTCTCGAAGCGCTGCTGGACATTCTTGATCAGCCAGCGCGCCTCCTGCAATTGCGTAGATAGATTTCCGTTGCCACGCCGCTGTTTGGCGAGAATCTCGGCATACAAACGGTTGATGCGCAGCCGCGGGTAGGCATCGGGATTGGTGTAGGCGGTCCACTTGCCCTTCAGCTTTTTCACGATCACGTCGGGCGTGATGTAGCGCGCTTCAATCTGCGCATAGCCGGCGGCAGGCCGCGGGTTGAGGCTGGTGATCAGGCTGTGCGCGGCCTTCAGGGCCTCGTCATCGCAGCCGGTCAGGCGGCGAATCTTGGCGAAATCGCGGGCGGCGAGCAGTTCGAGATGCTTGTCGACAATGGCGAGGGCCAGCGTTCTCTCGGGAGATTCCGGCAAGACCTTGAGTTGCAGGCCAAGACACTCCTGCAGGTTGCGGGCGCCAATGCCGATCGGGTCGAAATTCTGGATATGGCGCAAGGCGATTTCCAGCTCTTCGATTTCAATTTCGTATTCGGGCGGCAGGGTTTCCCACAACTCGACCAGTGGCGCCGAAAGATAGCCATCATCGTCGAGTGCTTCGATCAGGAAGCGCACCAGACTGCGGTCGCGCTCCGAAACCTGGGTCATGCCCAGTTGCCAACCCAGATGGTCGCGCAGACTGACATTGGCGGCATGAATGTCGCGCGAATCGCTATCGTCGTCTTCGTCGCGACCGGCGCCGGTAAAGGTACCGGCATCGGAAGCCCAGCGATCGTCATCCACTTCGGAGGGCGCAGAAGGTACATCCTGCTCGCGTTCCTCGCGGGCATCCCGTTCTTCCCGTTCGACCTTTTGCTCGCGTTCGCCTTCGCTGCTTTGCGGCGCATCGAACTGCTGGGCGGACGAGAAGTTGTCGCCGCCGTGCTCATCTTCGCGCTCCAGCATGGGATTTTCGAGCAGGTAACGCTCGATTTCCTGTTGCATTTCTACGGTCGACAACTGAAGAAGCTTGATCGACTGCTGGAGCTGAGGGGTCAGCGCCAGATGCTGGGATAGTTTTAGCTGGAGTGCGGGCTTCATCGGATAGTGTCGGGTCGGGTCTGTCGCTTAGAGCCTGAAATGCTCGCCGAGATAAACCTTCCGTACGCTTTCATTCTCCACGATTTCGGCCGGCCGTCCAGCAGCCAATACATTTCCGGCGTTGATAATGTAGGCGTGGTCGCAGATACCGAGGGTTTCGCGGACATTGTGGTCAGTGATCAGAACACCAATGCCACGCTCTTTCAGGAAGCGAATGATTTTCTGGATTTCCAGAACGGCAATCGGGTCAACGCCGGCAAACGGCTCATCGAGCAGAACGAAACGCGGATTGGTAGCCAGGGCGCGGGCAATTTCGACCCGCCGCCGTTCACCGCCGGACAAGGCGGAGGCATTGACGTGGCGAACATGCCCGACGTGCAGTTCGTTGAGCAAGCCTTCCAGACGGTCGTTCAGTTCCGCCTCGGGCAGCTTGAGCAACTCGAGGACCGCGCGGATGTTTTCCTCGACGTTGAGCTTGCGGAAAACCGAGGCTTCCTGCGGCAGGTAGGACAAGCCGAGGCGCGCCCGGCTGTGCATCGGCAAGTGGGTCAGTCGGTTGTCGTCAATGTAGACCTCGCCGCCATCGGCTGCTACCAGGCCAACGATCATGTAGAAGCAGGTAGTCTTGCCGGCGCCGTTCGGGCCGAGCAAGCCGACCACCTCGCCGGATTTGACCTCGAAGGAAACATCCTCGACGACGGTCCGCGTCTTGTAGCGTTTCTTCAGGTTGTTGGCCGAGAGTTTGGCGACTGGGGTATTCATTGATCGACTCCGCGCATCACCCGGCGAATGGCATCGCCGGAAAAACCGCGATATTGCAGGAAACGCATCTGCTTGGCACGTTCTTCAGCCGATTCCGGCAAGTGGCCAAATTTTCTTGCCCAGATAGCACGGCAGCGGTCCGTCTCGTCGCCGGCTTCAGGCAGGGCGGCGGCGATGTCCTCATCGCCGACGCCTTTTTGCCGAAGCTCCTGCTTCAAGCGGGCATTGCCGTAACGACCGGCGCGCGCCACGACGCGCTGGGCGGCGTAGCGATGATCGGAAAGCAGGCGCTCGGCCTGCAGGGTGTCGAGCACGCCGTCGAGTTCTTCCTCGAACTCGGCGTGCGCCGCGAGCTTGGCCTTCAACTCGGCCCGGCAATAATCTCGACGGGTCAGGAGTTGCAGGGCGCGCACGCGCAGGTCAGGCATCCGCTGCCTTGGCTGCCTTGACCGGCTTGATGACGTTGGTGCTGGCGGCCTCACGGATGCCGGCTTCAATTTCCTGAGCGATTTCCGGATTGGCTTTCAGGAATTCGCGGGCGTTGTCCTTGCCCTGGCCGATCTTTTCGCCCTTGTAGGCGTACCAGGCGCCGGATTTGTCGACCAGCTTGTGGGCGACACCCATTTCGACGATTTCGCCCTGGCGGGAGATGCCCTCGCCATAGAGGATGTCGAAAATGGCTTCGCGGAAGGGAGGGGCGACCTTGTTCTTGACGATCTTGACCTTGGTTTCGCTGCCGATCACTTCGTCGCCCTTCTTGATCGCGCCGATGCGGCGGATGTCGAGGCGAACCGAGGCGTAGAACTTCAGCGCATTGCCGCCGGTGGTGGTTTCCGGCGAACCGAACATGACGCCGATCTTCATGCGGATCTGGTTGATGAAGATGACCAGCGTATTGGTCTTCTTGATGTTGGCGGTCAGCTTGCGCAGGGCCTGGCTCATCAGGCGGGCGTGCAGGCCAACCATCTGGTCGCCCATCTCGCCTTCGATTTCAGCGCGCGGGGTGAGGGCGGCGACCGAGTCGACGACGATGATGTCGACCGAGCCGGAACGGACCAGCATGTCGGCGATTTCGAGGGCCTGCTCGCCGGTATCGGGCTGCGAGATCAGCAGGTCGCCGACATTGACACCGAGTTTCTGGGCATATTGCGGATCGAGCGCGTGTTCGGCGTCGATGAAGGCGGCAACGCCACCGAGCTTCTGCATTTCGGCGACGACCTGCAGACAGAGCGTGGTCTTGCCAGAGGATTCCGGACCATAGATTTCAACGACACGGCCGCGCGGCAGGCCGCCGACGCCAAGCGCGATGTCCAGACCGAGCGAACCGGTAGACACGACCTGAATGCCTTCGTCGATTTCAGCATCGCCCATCTTCATGATGGAGCCTTTGCCGAATTGCTTTTCGATCTGTTGCAGCGCTGCGGCGAGCGCTTTTGCCTTGTTGTCGTCCATGGTGTTACCTCGAAAATTTGAGCGGATTATGGCACAGGGGCCAAAGATGGAATAGAAATTGCTGCGCTTGATCGAGAATCTGATGGCACATCCGATGCCATCGGCAAAGATCGATTTCAGCGACTAACGCAGAGGACAGGGTATATTTCTCGCCCTCCACGCACTTACTTAAATACTGTGTATAAATACAGTACATTTACCATGACGGCTTGGCAAGACAATTCTTCATTCAAAACAAGGCTCGGGAAGTGCTTGTTGGGTACTGCCTTCTGTTTGCTGGCCAGCGGCGCGCTCGCCAAACCGGCGGCCTGGTACTGGTGGGCGAGCAAAACCAGCGACCATCGCATCTGTGCGCAGACTTCCCCCGGCGAAGGCTGGTATCAGGAGCACACAGCCTTCAGGGATAGCCATTGCAGCAGCCGGGTAACGCCATTTTGAGAACATACTCACCACCGCCAAATCTCGGTTTATCGCTTGTCCATGTCGATGCCGGCCTGATCGTCGTCGACAAGCCGGCCGGCCTGCTGTCGGTCCCTGGGCGCGGCGAAGGCAAGGAAGATTGCCTGACGTCACGCGTCCAGGCGGAGTACCCCGATGCGCTGACCGTGCATCGTCTGGATATGGATACCTCCGGTCTGCTGCTGCTGGCGCGGGGCGGTGACATGCACCGGCAACTGTCGCGACTATTTCAGGATCGGCTGGTCAGCAAACGTTACGTTGCCGTGGTCGATGGTCTGCTGGCCGATGAGCTTGGCGAGGTTGGCCTACCGCTGATCAGCGACTGGCCGAACCGCCCCCGGCAAAAAGTGGATTTCGAAATCGGCAAGCCCTCACTGACCCGTTTTCGGGTACTCAGCCGAGACGAGGCCGCCATGACGACAAGGGTCGAGCTGGAGCCGGTCACCGGCCGCTCGCATCAGCTACGCGTCCATATGATGATGCTTGGCCACCCGATTCTCGGCGACGATCTTTATGGTGGCGAGGCCTACGGCAAGGCCGGGCGCTTGCTGCTGCATGCCATGGATCTGGCCTTTGTGCACCCGAGTACTTCCGCCGCCCTGCAATTTCATTGCGAGGCGCCGTTTTGACCCCGCCAAAACGCGCAATAACCTTATAATCTCCGCGTTTTCAACCCCTTACCATCATTGATCGCGCGATCATGCTGATCTGGTTCGTCGTTCTCTACCTGCTCGTTTCCATCGGTATCGGCCTCTTCGCCGCGACCCGGGTCCATAGCGCCAAGGACTTTGCCGTCGCCGGTCGCCATCTGCCGCTACCGGTCGTTACCGCCACCGTATTTGCCACCTGGTTTGGCGCCGAAGCGGTCTTCGGGGTGTCCGCCACCTTCGTCAAGGATGGCCTGCGCGGCGTCGTCGCCGACCCCTTCGGCTCCTCGATGTGCCTGATCATCGCCGGCGTCTTCTTCTCGCGGAAGCTGTACAAGCTCAACATCCTGACGCTGGGCGACTATTTCCGCCTGCGCTACAACCGGACGGTCGAGGTCTTGACCACGCTGTGCATCGTCGCCTCCTACCTCGGCTGGGTGTCGGCCCAGATCAAGGCACTCGGGCTGGTCTTCAATGTCGTGACCAACGGCTTCGTCAGCCAGACCGCGGGCATGATCCTCGGCGCCGCCATCGTCCTGACCTACACCACCTTCGGCGGCATGCTCTCGGTGGCCATCCTCGATTTTGTCCAGATGGGCGTCATCATGGGCGGCATGCTGTACATCGGCTACATCGTTTCCGGCCTGACCGGCGGTGTCGAACTGGTCATCAACCATGCTTCGGCAGCCGGCAAGCTCGATTTCTTCCCACCGCCCGACCCCTGGCAGTGGCTAACCTTCCTCGGTGCCTGGATCACCATGATGCTCGGCTCGATTCCGCAGCAGGACGTCTTCCAGCGCATCACTTCGGCCAAGAGCAAAAATATCGCGCTGTGGGGCTCGATCCTCGGCGCCTCGATCTATTTCTGCTTCACCTTCGTGCCGATGTTCATCGCCTACTCGGCGACGCTGATCGACCCTGAACTGTTCAAGGGCCTGCTCCAGACCGACTCGCAACTGGTGCTGCCGACGCTGGTCCTCAACCACACCCCGGTTTTCGCCCAAGCCATCTTCTTTGGCGCCGTGCTGTCGGCCATCATGAGCTGTTCGTCGGCCACCTTGCTCGCCCCGTCGGTCGCCTTCTCGGAAAACATTGTCCGCGGCTTCTACCCGCACATGGGCGACCACGAATTTCTGCGTGTCATGCGCGCCTCCATCGTCATTTTTGCCGGCATCGTGCTTGGCTTTGCACTGTATTCCAACGCCAGCATTTTCAAGATGGTCGAAAACGCCTACAAGATCACGCTGGCCGGTGCTTTCGTGCCCCTGTTCTTTGGCGCCTTCTGGAAGCGGGCAACGACGCAGGGCGCCCTGGCGGCGATCATCGGCGGCCTGTCATCGTGGATCCTGATCGAAGTGCTGGTCAGCGTAAGCGGGGAGGGCAGTGGTGCTGGTGACTACGCCTACGCACTGGCCGGCGCCGGCCAGCTGGTGCCGCCGCAACTGATCGGCCTCGGCGTCAGCATGCTCGGCATGGTTGCCGGCTCCTTGCTGCCGCAATGGGTCGGCCATCCGCGCCCGCAGGAAGACATCCACGAAGCCCTGCACCACCGGGCGGCGGCGGAAACCCACCACGCGACGGACCACCCGCACCATCATTGATGGCCCTCCTGGGCAGTCACTGCCGCCGGGATACAGTAACAATGTCGCCGCACAGGGCTGTCAGCGTAATCATTGTGACCAAACATAAGGGCTGACGGACCGCCGGATAGCCCCTAAAATCAGGCTCATGCCCCATCACGGTCGTGGCCCCATCCTGCTTTCGCGCTATTTGGCACTCGCCTGGTTCGGGCTGGTCGTCTATGCCAGCCTGCACCCGTTTTCAGGCTGGCGCGATACCGGCGTTTCGTCGATTGCCTTTCTCGAAGGCGGCTGGCCACGCTATTGGACCGTTTTCGACCTGGTCGCCAATATCGCCGTTTATCTGCCGCTCGGCTTCTTCCTGACGCTGGCGCTCAGCGGCATACCGGGCCGTTTCTCGGCGCTGATCCTGGCCACCTTGCTCGCCGGTGGCGTCAGTTTCGGCCTGGAGACCGTGCAGACCTGGCTGCCTTCCCGCGTCCCGTCGAATCTTGACCTGGCCTGCAACAGCCTGGGCGGCCTGCTCGGCGCCCTGTGGGCGCAGTCGGTCGGCCCGCGGGTCTTTGCCCGGATCGCGGCCCTTGAACACCAGCTGATCGCGCCCATTCCGCACGCCGAACTCGGCCTGACGCTGCTCGGCCTGTGGCTGCTCGTGCCCTTGTCGCCGGAAACCCTGCTCTTCGGGGCCGGCGATTTGCGCCAGATGCTCGGACTGACCGGGGCCATGCCCTTCGCTGCCGAAAGTTTCGTCATGATCGAAGCCTGCATCACGGCCTTCAATGCCGTTGCCGTCGGCCTGATCGTCCGCATGCTGTGTGCCCGCCTGCTGGTCGCCTATCTGATCGTGCCGCTGTTCCTGCTCCTCTGCCTGACTGTTGCCACCCTGGCGGCCGCCATCCTGATCAGCCCGGCCGATGCGCTGGCCTGGCTGACCCCGGGCGTCCGACTGGGGCTGCTCGTCGCCATCGCCATCCTGACCGGGGCGCTGGCACTGCCGGCCACCCCGCGCCTGATGATTGCCGCGCTGGCCCTGATGGCTGGCACGGTGCTGGTCAACCTGGCGCCGCCCAACCCTTATTCGGCAGCGGCGCTGGCCACCTGGCGCCAGGGGCATTTCCTCAATTTCAATGGTCTGACCCGTCTGGTAGCCACCCTATGGCCCTTCCTGACCCTGCCATTCCTGCTCCTGACGTCGCGCCGCTAGCCTGGCACGCCGATTCGGCCGAGTCCGCCGCCCGGCGGCTGGGTGTCGATAGCGTTCATGGACTGAGCGATGACGAGGCGGCCATTCGGCTTTCCCGCCATGGCCCCAACTGTCTGACCGAAACACCCGGCAAACCGGCGTGGCGGCGTTTTGCTGCCCAATTGGCGCAGCCGCTGGTGCTGGTGCTGATTGCGGCCGGGGTGATCACTGGCGGGCTAGGTGAAACGGTCGATGCTGGCGTAATTTTCGGCGTCGTGCTGATCAACGCCATCATCGGCTACTGGCAGGAAGCCAAGGCTGAGGGCGCCCTGGCGGCGCTGGCCCGGGGTGTGGCGACGCCAGTCACGGTGCGCCGTGGCGGCCACCGCAAGCAACTTGACGCCAGCCAGCTGGTGCCTGGCGATATAGTCATGCTCGCCGCCGGCGATCGCATCCCGGCCGACCTGCGCCTGATCCGGCAACATGAAATGCTCACTGACGACTCGATGCTGACCGGTGAGTCGCAAGCAGTGAGCAAGGCCGCCGGGCTGCTACCCGCCGATACCCTGCTGGCCGACCGCATCAATATGGCCTACGCCGGCACGACGGTGGTTGGCGGGCAGGGCAGTGGGCTGGTCATCGCCACCGGCGACGCCACCGAAACCGGCCGCATCGCCGGGCTGATCGCTGCCGCGCCGGATCTGGTCACGCCGCTGACGCGCAAGATGGCGACCTTCTCCAACTGGCTGCTGTGGGCCATCGGCGGGCTGGCGCTGCTCACCGTCGGCGTCGGACTGGCCCGAGGCGGCTCGGCCTTTGACATGTTCATCGCCGCTGTGGCGCTGGCCGTCGGCGCCATTCCGGAAGGCCTGCCGGCCGCCATCACCGTCACGCTGGCCATCGGCGTTGCCCGCATGGCCAGGCGCCGGACCATCATCCGTCATCTGCCGGCGGTCGAGACTCTGGGCAGCACCACCGTCATCTGTTCCGATAAAACCGGCACGCTGACCGAAAACGCGATGACCGTTCGCGCGCTGTGGTGCGGCGGCGAAGGCTATGCCGTGAGCGGGCACGGTTATGCGCCGGAGGGAGAGATTGCCCAGGGCGAATTGCCCCATCCTCACCCCAGCCGGTCGCTTGACGGGGAGCGGGGGGTCATCGACGGCGCACTGCGCGAATGCCTGATTGCCGGCGCACTGTGCAACGACGCCAGCCTGAGCCGCGAAGGCCAGCACTGGAAGATCACCGGCGACCCGACCGAGGCGGCACTGCTGGTCGCTGCCCGCAAGGGGGGGCTGGATGAGCACACGCTGCACACGCTGTTCCCGCGCCGCGACGAACTCCCTTTCGATGCCAAGCGCCAGTTCATGGCGACGCTGCATGGCGGCGAGGACGAAGGGGTTATTTACGTCAAAGGCGCGCTCGAGCGCCTGTTACCGCGCTGTATCGATCAGCTCGACGCCAATGGCCAGGGCGTCCCGATCGAGACTGCGGCCATCGAGACGGCGGCCTGCGCTTATGCCGGGCAAGGCATGCGCGTCCTGCTGCTGGCCAGGCGAGACTTCAACCCCGGCCAGAATCCGGCCTTGAACGAGGACGCCATCGAAAAGCTGACCCTGATCGGCCTGGTCGCCATGATCGATCCACCGCGCAAAGCGGTGATTGGCGCCATCCGTAACTGCCATTCAGCCGGCATCCGGGTCAAGATGATTACCGGCGACCACGCCGTGACGGCACAGGCTATCGCCCGGCAGATTGGCCTGAACGCCGAGCGTGCCCTGACCGGCAGGGAGCTGGCCGGGCTCGACGATGCGGCCCTGGCGACCGTCGCCCACGAGGTCGATGTCTTCGCCCGTGTCGAGCCGGAACAGAAGCTGCGTCTGGTCCGCGCCCTGCAAGCCCGGGGCGAAGTCGTCGCGATGACCGGCGATGGCGTCAACGATGCGCCCGCCCTCAAGCAGGCCGACATCGGCATCGCCATGGGGCTGGCCGGCACCGAAGTGGCCAAGGAGGCAGCCGCCATGGTGCTGACCGACGACAATTTCACCAGCATCGAGGCGGCGGTCGAGGAGGGCCGCGGCGTCTGGGACAACCTCGTCAAGTTCATCACCTGGACACTGCCGACCAATTTTGGCGAGGGGCTGGTCATCGTCGCCGCCATCCTGTTCGGCGCAACACTGCCGATCACCCCGCTGCAGATCCTCTGGATCAACATGACCACCGCCGTACTGCTCGGCCTGCCGCTCGCCTTCGAACCGATCGAGCGCGGCATCATGCACCGGGCGCCGCGCCGACTGGCCATGCCGGTGCTCGACGCCCACCTGATCCGTCGCATCGTCCTCGTCTCTATCCTGCTGCTGGCCGGCGCCTTTGGCCTTTTCCTGCGCGAACTGGATCAAGGCCATACCTTGGCCGAAGCCCGCACCGTCGCGGTCAACGTCTTCGTCATGGTCGAAATGACCTACCTGTTCAACTGCCGTTCGCTGACGCGCGGCTTCTGGAGTCAGGGCCTGTTTTCCAACCCGTGGATCTGGGCCGGCGTCGGCATCATGCTTGGCCTGCAATTGCTGCTGACCTACGCCCCAGTGATGAACCAACTGTTCCAGACGGCGCCGATCGGGCTGGAAGAGTGGCTCGAAATCATCGTCGTTGCCGTGCTCTGCTCGCTGGTCATCGCGGCAGAGAAGTGGCTCACCGGAATCCGGGCAGGACGACACTAAACTTGGCAGTCGCGACAGGGAAACCGCCTCGCCTATAATGCAGGTCTGCACAGGAGACCCCGCATGAGCTATTTCAAACACCACGTTTTTGTCTGCACCAACCAGCGCGAAGGCGGCGAGCAGTGCTGTAACAATGTCGGAGGCTCCGACATGTTTGCCTAT
This sequence comes from Azonexus sp., assembly GCA_041909135.1. Taxonomy (GTDB): domain Bacteria; phylum Pseudomonadota; class Gammaproteobacteria; order Burkholderiales; family Rhodocyclaceae; genus Azonexus. Next base: position 45,465 of record JAYREA010000010.1, read on the forward strand.
GCCAAGGACCGCATCGGCGCACTGAAGCTGAACGGTGCCGGCGCTGTCCGCATCAACAAGGCTGGCTGTCTTGGCCGCTGTGACAACGGACCGGTCATGGTCGTGTACCCGGAAGAAACCTGGTATTCCTTCATCGACAAGGAAGACGTCGAGGAAATCATCCAGGAACACCTGATCGGCGGCAAAATCGTCGACCGCCTGAAGATTTAAGCCATGCGCGCCCCCGAAGAGAAGATTTTCGTCGATGGCCCGGTCGGCAAGATCGAGGTCATCATGGAGCGCCCGGATGCCCCCAAGGGCATCGCGCTGATCGCCCACCCGCACCCGATCGGTGGCGGCGCCAACACCAACAAGGTCGCCTACACCCTGGCCCGCACCTTCGTTGCGCTCGGTTACGCCGCTTTCCGCCCCAACTTCCGCGGCGTTGGCGGCACCGAAGGCGTGCATGACGAAGGCAATGGTGAAATCGACGACCTGCTGGCCGTGCTTGAAGATGCCAAGTGCCGCTGCGGCAACCTGCCGGTGGCGCTGGCCGGTTTCTCCTTTGGTGCCTTCTGCCAGACCCGCGTCGCCAAGCGGCTCGCCGAAGCCAACCACCCGGCCCAGCGCCTCGTGCTGGTCGGCACCGCTGCCGGTTTTGTCGAAGGCACCCGCAGCTACGACACCGAAGCCGTGCCACACGACACTATCGTCATCCACGGTTCGTCGGATGAAACCGTGCCACTCGCCAATGTCTTCGACTGGGCGCAGCCGCTCGACCTGCCAGTCGTCGTCGTGCCCGGTGCCGATCACTTCTTCCACCGTCGCCTGCATTTGATCCGCGACATCGTGACCCGCGCATGGCGGCACTAGTCGCAAGCGCTGCAGCCACGGCCTTAAGCGCCAGCAATCTGCGCAAAACTTACGCTGGCACCGAGGTGGTCGCCGGCCTGTCGTTCGCCGTCGAACCCGGCACCTGCTTCGGCCTGCTCGGCCCGAACGGGGCCGGCAAGACGACGACGCTGCGCCTCTGCCTCGGGCTGACCGGGCCGGACAGCGGCGAGATCGTGCTCAACAGCCATGTCATTCCGGACGATGCACAAGCGGCGAGGGCAAGCATCGGTGTCGTACCGCAATTCGACAACCTCGACCCGGATTTCACCTGCGCTGAAAACCTGCTCGTTTTCGGCCGCTACTTCGGGCTGAAGGACGCCGACATCCGCGCCAGAATCCCGCAATTACTCGATTTTGCCGGCCTCGCCAGCAAGGCCGATGCCCGCTTGTCGACGCTGTCCGGTGGCATGAAGCGTCGCCTGACGCTGGCCCGCGCCCTGGTCAACGACCCGGACATCATTTTCCTCGACGAGCCGACGACCGGCCTCGATCCGCAAGCCCGCCACCTGATCTGGGAACGCCTGAAGCAACTGAAATCGGCCGGCAAGACGCTGATCCTGACCACGCATTTCATGGATGAAGCCGAGCGCCTGTGCGACCGGCTGATCGTCATCGACCACGGCCGCAAGATTGCCGAAGGCAGCCCGCGCCAGCTGATCGCCGAACAGATCGAACCGCAGGTAGTGGAGGTTTTCGACGAAGCGCATGGCCAACTGGAAAATTTCGTGCAAAGCCATAAGCACCTGGCCGAGCGCGTTGAAACCAGCGGCGAAACCGCCTTTTTCTACTGCCGCGAACCGCGCCCGCTGCTGGCCCAACTCGCCGGCGCCGACGGCCTGCGCTACGTGCACCGCGCCTCCAATCTCGAAGACGTCTTCATCAAACTGACCGGACGGGAACTGCGCGACTGAGCTTTTTCAGCCAAGCAGGCCATCGACCACGGCAGCAAAGTCGTCGACAACGGCGGCCGGGCGAATGTCCGGATGCGCCTCATCGCCGGCTCGATATTTTCCCGTTCGCACGAGAATGCCGGGGATGCCGGCCGCCTGCGCACCGCCGATGTCGTCGGCCAGATCGTCGCCGATCAGTACCGCCTCGGCCGCGCCGATACCCAGTTCAGCCAGGGCGGCATTGAAGAAGGAGGGTGCCGGCTTGCCGGTAATCTCGGCCTTGATCCCGGCCGAATACTCCAGTCCGGCGACAAAGGCCCCCATGTCCAGCGACAGGCCATCCGGTTCCATGAAATAACGATTGCGCGCCATGGCCATCAGCGGCAGGCCCTGCATCAGCAGACGAAAGGCATGATTGAGAAGCGGGTAGGTGTAATGCTCGCCCATGTCGCCCAGCACCACGACGTCCGGATCAGAGGCGCTTTCGCCCATCTCCCCGGCGATATCGGGATGGACCAGCCACAGCGGGCGCTGACCGCGGCTGCGAACCAGCGTTCGGGCCGCCAGGGCTGCGGTCTGAATTTCACTGGCGGCCAACGTGAAACCCATGCGCTGCAGCCTGGCAAACAGGACGGTGCTGGGCGTCCGCGTCGTGTTGGTCAGGAAACGCAGGGAGAGGCCTGAAGCACGCAGGCGATCCAGGGCCCGAACCGCCCCCGGCAAGGCTTCGTCTCCGGTATGCAGGACACCGGCCAGATCGATCAGGACAGCTTTCGGTGAAATTATCGGCAACATCTCCACCCCCTGGGCAGAACCTTGACGGAGGTTCGATTACGGATTCTGGCTAAAGTTTAAGACGATGGCGATCGACGCTCCCTGCCCAGTCACACCGGGTGCGATATTCCGACGGAATAACCGCACAATCAAGGCACGCCGATGCCGGCAGCCCAACGCCTCAGCGCGGCTCGCTTCCGTGCCGGGCCTGCCGCTCCACCAGCGCCCTCGCGGCGCGCGGCATTGGCTTTTCCCGGTTTTTCGGCAAGCCTTGCAGGCAGGCCGGGTTGGCGCGGGCGCCGCTGGCCTGGTAGTCAGCGAGCAGGGTTAGTCGGACGCTTTCATTTTCCCGGCCGCTGACGGCAGTCAGGTAATCGAACAGGTGGTCGACCAGCGCTTCCGGCGTCAGGCGGTTGGTCTGGGCAGTGCTTTGCCACAGCCAGTCGGCAAAGGCGAGGAAGGCGGCGAACGGTGACGGGCCGTCGAGCAGCACAGCCAGGCTGGCCTTGAAGCGGCCGGAATTGGCCAGCAGCTCCCAGTAGCGGGCGAAGCGGGTGAAACGCTGCACGGTCCGCGCATCGACTGCCGCGGTTTGGCGGACGGTGTAAGGCGGCTCGGGGTCGTAACTCATGCCGCAGGCCGCGCTGTGCCGGGCGATTGGCGTGCCGCGCAGGCGCTTCAGGACACCAAGCTGGATTTCGTGCGGGCGCAGCGCGTAAAGGCGGTCGAAGCCGGCAGCGAAGCTGCTCAACGTTTCGCCGGGCAAGCCGAAGATCAGGTCGGTGTGCAGGTGGGCATGGCTGTGATTGACCAGCCAACCCAGGTTTTCACAAGTCTTGTCGTTGTCCTGACGGCGCGAGATGGCTTGCTGCACTTCCGGGTTGAAGGTCTGGATGCCGACTTCGAACTGCAAGATACCCGACGGGAAGCGGGCGATCATTTCCTTCAAGCGCTCCGGCAGATGGTCCGGGATAACCTCGAAATGCAGGAAGAGGTCGGGCGTCAGGCGGTCGAGGAAGAACTGCAGGATGGTCAGCGAGCTGTCGATTTTCAGGTTGAAGGTGCGGTCGACGAACTTGAAATTACGCGCACCGCGCTGGTAGAGCGTTTCCAGCGCGGCAAGAAAGCGTTCCGGCTCAAAGGCCCAGGCGGTCTTGTCGAGCGAACTGAGGCAGAACTCGCACTTGAACGGGCAACCGCGCGAGGCTTCAACGTAGAGCAGGCGGTGAGCCAGATCATCGGCGCTGAATTCGGCGTAGGGGAGGTCGATCTCGGCCAGCGCTGGCTGCTCGCCAGCAATCACTTTCATCAAGGGCCGCGGCCCGTTAAGCAGGGCGCGGCAGAGTTTGGGCAAGCTGACATCGCCCCAGCCGGTAATCAGATGGTCGGCCAGTCGGACGATTTCCTGGTCTTCCCATTCGTGGCTGACTTCCGGGCCACCGAGGACGATTTTCAGCGCCGGGCGGGCTTGTTTGAGCCGGCGAACGACTTCGGTGGTCGGCACGACATTCCAGATATAGACCCCGAAGCCGATGATCTGCGGCCGAGCATCGAGCGGTTCGCCGAGTTCGGCCAGCAGCGCATCGACGATTTCCTGCACCGGCCGGGCGATGGTGAATTCGCGCAACACCGTGCTGCTCCGCAGATCGAGCCCGCCGTGCCGGGCCATGTTGGCCAGCAGATAGCGCAGGCCCAGGGAGGCATGAATGTACTTGGCGTTGAGGGTGCAGAGGATGATGGCGGGCGACATACCGGCATTTTGACAGCAGGCCAGAATCATGAGTACGGCCGATGGCCAATTTTCATCCAAGCGACCAAAGCACAGCTGGTTGGCACTTTCAGCCATCTCCGGTCGCGGCGGTTTCGCCGAAAAGGGCCGCAGCTTGGCCATCTCCGGCGAGATCAGCGGAAAAAGAGCGCTTTCTTGTCATTGCGCCTTAAGCAACGCGTTGCAGCACCACTAACTTTAGTACTAGCTAATAAGAGTTTACGAATATTGATTTTCGTCAATATTCGTAAATCACTATCCGCTAATATATGTTGCAGGATCGTGTCGTCTGCATACGAATGCGATCTGGGGCCATTGGCTCTTTATAAGGGGGAGGGGAAAGATTATGAAATTGATCAAGCAAGTAATGGTCATGATTGCCGCCCTGGCTTTCGTGACACCGGGCATGGCAAGCGATGCACCGGAGAATCCAAAACCGAATCAGAAACTGCTGAAGTCGACGGCCGATCACAGCAAATTCAAGGAACTTCAGCAGACGTTCAACTCCGGCCCGGAGGTGACCAAGGTCTGTCTTTCCTGCCACACCGAGGCGGCCAAGCAGATACACCTGACCAAGCACTGGACGTGGGAATACCGCAATCCGGACACCAACCAGTTGCTCGGCAAGAAGCATCTGATCAACAACTTCTGTACCTCGGCCGCGTCGAACTACGGTTTCTGTGCCACCTGCCACATCGGCTATGGCACCGAGAACCAGAATTTCGATACGACCTCGGAAACCAACGTGGACTGTCTTGTCTGTCATGACCAGACCGGCAAGTACAAGAAGCCTTCCGGCTTCTTCGGCAGCCCGGTGACCAAGGACACCGAATTCCCGCCCGGCTCCGGCAAGATCGTCAAGGGCATCAACCTCAGCGAAATTTCCCAGAAAATCGGCAAGACCCGGCGCCAGACCTGCGGCGGCTGCCATTACAACGGCGGCGGCGGCGACGGCGTCAAGCACGGCGACCTCGACAGCTCGCTCGACAATGCGGACAAGGAACTGGATGTCCATATGTCGGCGGAAGGCGAGAATTTCAGCTGTGCCACCTGCCACAAGACGGAAGGCCATCAGGTTCCCGGCAGTCGCTATACCCCGACCGCGATGGACAAAGGCAGCGCCCACATGCGCGGCAAGGACGACAAGACCAATCCTTCCACCTGCCAGTCCTGCCACGGCCAGGCACCGCACAAGAAGGAAGCCAAGCTGAACAACCACACCAGCAAGGTGGCCTGCCAGACCTGCCACATCCCGGCCTTTGCCCGCGGCGACGTGCCGACCAAGATGGAGTGGGACTGGTCCACCGCCGGCAAGCGCGACAAGGACGGCAAGCCGCTGGTCGTCAAGAACGAGGAAGGCCACACCGTCTATATCGGCAGCAAGGGCGATTTCGTCTATGGCGAAAACGTCAAGCCGGAATATTTCTGGTTCAACGGCAAGGTGAAGTACACGCTGGCCACCGACAAGATCGAGAAGACCAACGAGCCGATCTGGATCAACAAGTTCGAAGGCAGCCCGGATGACGGCAAGTCGATGATCTGGCCGGTCAAGGTCTTCAAGGGCAAGCAGCCGTACGACGTCGAGAACAAGACGCTGACCGTCAATCATCTGGCCGGCACCGACGACAGCGCCTACTGGACCAACCTCGACTGGAACAAGTCCTTGACCGCTGGCGCAGCCTCGGTCGGCAAGACCTTCTCGGGCAAGTTCGACTTCATCGAGACGCGTGGCATGTGGCCGATCACCCACATGGTGGCGCCCAAGGAGAAGGCCGTTCCCTGTGAGGAGTGCCATACCCGTGCAGCCGATGGCCGCTTGCACGCCATCACCGGCATCTACATGCCCGGACGGGACAGCAAGGGCTGGCTCGACCTGCTCGGCGGCCTGATGATCGCCGGCGCCATTGGTGGCGGCGCGCTGCATGGCGCAGTCCGTATCGCGACCCGTCGCAAGGAGAAGACGAAATGAGCAATCGCATCTACATCTACAAGCGTTATGAGCGTTTCTGGCACTGGTCGCAGGCCCTGCTGATCATCACCATGATGATCACCGGCTTTGAGGTGCACGGCAGCTACCTGTTGCTCGGCTTCAAGAAGGCCGTGCAATTGCACACCCTGGCCGCCTGGACGCTGCTGACGCTGTGGGCCTTCACCATCTTCTGGCAATTCACCACCGGCGAATGGCGACAGTACCTGCCCTCGCTGAAGAATGTCGGGGCGATGGTCAAGTACTACACCGTCGGCATCTTCACCAACTCGCCGCATCCGTTCAGGAAGACGGTCGTCCAGAAGCACAACCCGCTGCAGCGTCTGGCCTACCTGGCCCTGCTCGCCTTCATCTCGCCGCTGATCTGGGGTAGCGGCCTGTTCTACCTGTTCTACGGCGACTGGGCGCGGCTTGGCATCGACAAGAGCCTGTCACTGGAAGGGATCGCCACCCTGCATGTGCTGGGCGCCTACATGATCACCGCCTTCTTCTTCATCCACGTCTATCTCACCACCACCGGCCACACGGTCTTCGCCCACATCAAGGCGATGATCACCGGCTGGGAAGACGAAGAGCATGAAGAACCACAAGGTGCCAAGACACACTAACGATTCGAATTTTTGGGGGGAATACACCATGCAACGCAACCCGAGGGCGCGCCACCTGCTGGCCAGCCTGATCGCCGGCCTGTTCATTCCGGTCGGCGCCCAGGCGGCCGATGCCGAACTGCTCAAGAAAATTGAGGCACTGACCCAGCAACTGGAGCAATTGAAAACCCAGGTTCAGGCCAGCCAGGAAGCCAGCAAGCAGGCGGTTGCGGCGGTCAGCGAGGTCAAGGACAAGGTCAAGAAGAACGAGGACAAGGCACTCGACAAGTGGCTGACGGTCAGCGGGGACTACCAGTTCCGCATGGATAGTCTGGGCGGGGAGACCAAGGCCTATACTGCGATGACCGGGTCCGGGCCGGTAGCCATGCCGTCCTACAAGCCGAAGAACGAGACGATGTACACCAACCGTTTCGGTCTCAACCTGAACGCCAAGGCGACGGAGAACGTTTCCGTCACGGCGCGTCTGATGATGTACAAGACCTTCGGCAACGACGATGACAGCGCGGCAACCGGCAGCTACTTCGCCGACCGCATCGGCGTCTTCGACGGCACCATCGGCCACATTCCGTCGAGCAATTACCTGAACGTCGACCGCGTCTACGCCTCGTGGAACAACATCGCCGACGAAGGCATCTGGTTCTCGGTCGGCCGCCGCCCGTCCACCAACGGCACACCATCCCACCTACGCCAGAACGATCCTCGCCCTGGCACTGGCGGTGCGCCTGCCCTGCTGGTCGACTACGCCTTTGACGGCATGACCCTCGGCTGGGCACCGGATATCGACGAACTGCCGGGTGCCTACGCCAAGATCTGCTATGGCCGCGGCTACGAAGCGGGGTTCAGCCGGCCGACCGGTAACTCGCTGAAAGATACCGACATGCTCGGCGTTTCCATTGTGCCGATCGATACCGACCAGCTAAAGTTCTGGCTGCAGTGGAACCGCGGCATGAACGTCTTCGACTCGCCAAAACTCTACGCATCGGCTTGGGGTACTAACATGTCGCCAACCACCAACGTCGGCGACATCAACTGGTACGGTGTCGGCGCCCTGGGTACGATCAAGCGTGTCGGCCCCGGCGAATTGAACTGGTTCGCCGATGTAGGCCTGAGCAAGACGAATCCCAACGGCAACACCTCGTCCGGCGCGATGGCCGGCCTCGGCTTGTTGAACGGACAATTGGGCGCGGCCGACGGCTCCGATGGCAAGACCGGCAGCGCCTTTTACCTCGGCCTGCGTTACGACCTGCCGTCGAAGACCAAGATCGGTCTTGAATACAACCATGGTTCAAAGAACTGGATCACCTTCTCGCCAGCCTCGTCCGATGCCTGGACGTCGAAGGTCGGCACCCGCGGCAATGTCTATGAGGCTTACGTGATTCAGGAACTGGATGAAAAGCCGATCTCGTCGCGCCTTTCCAAGGCCTTCTTCCGCCTTGGCTTCCAGTATTACGATTTCCAGTACACCGGCAGCAACAACTGGATGGGTGCACCGGTCAAGCTGTCCGACGTGACAGCCGCCACCGTGCTGCCGATGACCCCGCTGTCCAAGGCCTACAACGCCTATGCGACCTTCGAGGTCAAGTTCTGATCATTTCATTATTTACAGGAGAACTTCATGCGTAAAAGTATCACTCAACTGTTTGTTTCCATTGCTCTGGCCGCTGCCGCGCTGACCGTTTCGCCGATCGCCTCGGCCGAAGACATCAAGATGGTCGGCACCATCACCAAGCTGAAGGTCGCAGCCGACGGCAAGTCGGCCGAAGCCACCCTGAAGGACGTCAAGTCCGGCAACTCCGTCACCATCAACATCAATGACGAAGAAACCCTCGACAAGTTCAAGGACAAGCGCATTCAAGAAGGCGACGAAATCCGCGCCAAGTACGACAACGCCGGCAACAAGAGCAAGTCGTTCAAGAGAACTTCCGGCTGCTAAGCTGTATTCGCCAGCAGTCGGCGCCGATGGCGGGGAGGAAACTCTCCGCCATTTTTTTGTCGGCATCAATTTACTCCGCAGGCCAAAGGAATATATTGGCACCTTTACTCAAGCGCCGAGATGCTCGACATGCCCCGCCCTCAAGCCGCCTCAAAGCCAGAATCCGCGCAGCCTCAGCCGGACGACATCAAAAAGCGGATGAAGATCGAGATCCGCGAGATCGGGATTCCTCCGCGGCCAACCATCCTCTGTCAGATCGAGCAGGAAACCACCAAGGATGAGCCGGATTTCATCAGGCTGGCCGCGCTGCTCAACCAGGATGTCGGGCTGTCAGCCAGCTTGATCAAGGTCGCCAATTCACCCTATTTTTCCTTTGGCAAGAAGGTACCGACCGTCCAGGAAGCCCTGCTCGTCCTCGGTCTCAAGCTCGTCGTGCAGACCGTGGCCGGGCTTGCCCTGCAACAGGTATTCAAGCACCTCCCCAACATGGAGCGCTTCTGGGACAGCTCGGCGACCAACGCCCAGATATCCGGCTGGCTGGCGCGCCAGCTTGGCAAGAAATGGGCGATCCGGCCGGAGGACGCCTACACCTTCTCCCTGTTCCGGGACTGCGGCATTCCCGTTCTAATGAGCCCGTTTCCCGAATATCAGGCAATCCTGGCCCAGGCCAATAGCGAGCACGAGCGCTCTTTCACCGAGGTTGAAGACCAGGCGATGGGGCTCAATCACGCACTAGTCGGCGCCGACCTAGCCGGAAACTGGCTGTTGCCGGAAGAAACCTGCCTGGCGATTCGCCATCACCACGATGCGGCTATCTTTGCCGAAGAATCGCCAATTCCTGAACGGACGAAAGTCCTTGTCGCCATCTCCCATCTCGCCGAATACCTGATGCAGCAGGAGGCCGGACGCGGCCAGAGTTGCGAATGGGAAAAACTCGGCACGCTCTGCCTGGGCTGTCTCGGCATCGGTAGCGATCAGCTCCCGTCGCTTTGCGAGGAATTCCATGCCTCACGGCAAGGCAATTAAGGCAAGCGCGTAGACGGCAGTATCGTCATCGCGAGCAGGCGCTAAAATGCCTGCTCGCCCCGAATTCTGTCTGCACCCAATGCTGCTTCAATCCTCGATCACCGGCTGGCTGCCCGTCTGGCAACGCAATTTCCTCGTCTGGCGCAAGCTCGCCCTGCCGTCCATCCTCGGCAACCTGGCCGACCCGCTGATCTACATGCTCGGCCTCGGCTACGGCCTGGGTGCCATGCTGCCGAGCATCGAAGGCCAGCCTTACGTCGCCTTCCTGGCCGCCGGCACCGTCTGCGCCTCGACCATGAATGCCGCCACCTTCGAGGCGCTGTACTCGGCATTCTCACGCATGCATGTGCAGAAAACCTGGGAAGCCATCCTCAACACACCGCTCGGGCTGGGTGATGTCGTCGCCGGCGAACTGTTCTGGGCGGCCACCAAGTCGCTGTTTTCCGGTGCCGCCATTCTCGTCGTCATCACCGGCATGGGCCTGACCAACGGCCCGCTGATGCTCTGGGCGCTGCCCGCCATCGTGCTGACCGGGCTGGCCTTTGCCGCACTCGGCCTGATCTGGAACGCGCTGTCGCCGTCCTACGATTTCTTCATGTACTACTTCACGCTGTTCATTACGCCGATGACGCTGATTTCCGGAGTCTTCTTCCCGACCGACCAGCTGCCCGGCTGGCTGGCACTGATCGGCGGCTGGCTGCCGCTGGCCCAGGGCGTCGCGCTGATCCGTCCGCTGCTGGCCGGACAGGTGCCGGCCAACGCCCTGATCCACATCATGGCGCTGCTTGGCACCGCCGCCGTAGCCTTCGCGATCGCGCTGCACCTGACCCGCCGCCGCCTGCTCAAGTAGACAAAGTAGAATTCGCTAATGGAAACCCTGCTCGTCATCACCAACTGCCCCGACGAAGAAATCGCCAACGCCATCGCGCTCGCCGTCGTCGAGGCGAAACTGGCCGCCTGCGTCAATATCCTGCCGCGCGTCCAGTCGGTTTTCCGCTGGCAGGGCGTTGTTGAATCGGCCGCCGAAATTCCGCTTTTCATCAAGACGACCAGCGCCAATTACCCGGCACTCGAAGCGAAGATTCGCCAACTCCACCCCTACGAGGTGCCGGAAATCATCGCCCTGCCGGTTACCCACGGCTTGCCCGCCTATCTGAACTGGGTGGCGGCAGAAACAATCCAATGACCATGCGCCTCCTCTTTCTCGTCTTCGCCTTTTTCATCTCGCTGGCCCATGCCGACGAATTCCTCGACCCGACCGTCGCCTTCAAGCCTTCGGTTCGTGCCCTCGACGGCCAGACCATCGAGGTCAGCTACGAAATCGCCAAGGGCTATTACCTTTATCGCGACAAGTTCCGGGTCCGCGTCGAGGGGGAAACCGTTGCCCTCGGCACGCCCAGTTTCCCCAAGGGCAAGGAACACAACGACGAGAACTTCGGCAAGGTCGAGGTCTATTACAAGACCGTCGCCATCCGCATCCCGGTCGAACGCAATGCCTCCGGCCCCTTGCCGCTGAAGCTGAGCGTCGTCTCGCAAGGCTGTGCCGATGCCGGGGTCTGCTACCCGCCGCAAACCCAGCCACTCAGCGTCGAACTGCCCGATCCGGCCAGCGCGCCCGCGGCGGCACCGGCGGCCAACGAAGGCGACGAGAGCGGCCAGATCGCCTCGACGCTGAAACACGCCGGCTTCTGGGCCAATCTCGCCTTCTTCTTCCTGGCCGGACTGGGTCTGTCGCTGACGCCTTGCGTCTTCCCGATGATCCCCATCCTGTCCGGCATCATCGCCGGGCAGGGCCACAAGAACTCCCACGCCCGCGGCTTCGCGCTGTCGCTGGCCTACGTGCTGGGCATGGCCGTCACCTATGCCGCGGCCGGTGTCGCCGCCGGCATGACCGGCACGCTGATCTCCAGCGCCCTGCAGAATTCGTGGGTACTCGGCAGCTTTGCGCTGGTTTTCGTGGTCTTGTCGTTCTCGATGTTCGGCTTCTATGAACTGCAGTTGCCGACCTCGTTGCAGAGCAAGCTATCCGAAGAGTCCGGCCACCTACAAGGCGGACGCGGTATCGGCGTCTTCCTGATGGGCGCTCTATCGGCCCTGATCGTCGGCCCCTGCGTCGCCGCCCCGCTGGCTGGCGCGCTGCTTTACATCGGCCAGACCGGCGACGCGGTGCTCGGTGGTACGGCGCTGTTCGTCATGGCACTCGGCATGGGGGCGCCACTGATCGCGGTCGGCATTGCCGGCGGCTCGCTGCTGCCCAAGACCGGCGCCTGGATGGAAGGCGTCAAGAAGGCCTTCGGCGTGCTGTTGCTGGCGACTGCCGTCTGGCTGGTCTCGCCGGTCACGCCGCCCGTAGTTTCAATGCTGGCCTGGGCGGTGCTGCTGATCATCCCGGCCATCTACCTGCATGCCCTCGACCCGCTACCGCCGCACGCCAAGGGCTGGTCGCGTTTCTGGAAGGGCATCGGCATCGTCATGCTGCTGACCGGCGCCGCGCTGCTGATCGGCGCCCTATCCGGCAGCCGCAACCCGCTGCAGCCGCTGGCCGGCCTGCGCGGCCAGGCAATGGCGGCCGAAGAGAAGCACCTGCCGTTCGAACGCGTCGCCTCGCTGCAGGCGCTGGAAGAAAAGCTCAAGGCAGCCGGCCAGCCGGTCATGCTCGACTTTTATGCCGACTGGTGTGTCTCGTGCAAGGAAATGGAGCAGCTCACCTTCACCGACCGCGCAGTGCAGGCCAAACTGGCTGGTTTCAAGCTGCTGCAGGCCGATGTCACGGCCAATAGCGCGGATGACAAGGCGCTGCTCGCCCGCTTTGGCCTGTTCGGCCCACCGGGCATCATCTTTTTCGATGCAAAAGGACAGGAAATCAGGGCGGTACGCATCGTCGGCTTCCAGGACGCTGCCCAGTTCCTGAAATCGCTGCAGCAGATCGCCAGCTAAATATCCCCTGAGGGTGCGCTACGGACCGCGTGGCGCAAGCCAAAACCGCCAAACAGGGCGCCAACCACCGTCCCGGCCAACACATCGAGGACCACATGCTGGCGCGTTGCCACCGTGGACCACAGGATCGCCAGGCAATGCAGCCAGATCAGGCCACGCCACACCCGCGCAACGCCCATTGCCCGGAATATCCGATCCAGCCAGATGGCGGCGAACACTGCGGCGCCGACATGCAGTGAAGGGCAGGCGTTGCCGCCGGCATCGACATCCTTGATGATGGCCATTTCCGGATAGAGGCGCCAGTCGATACCGGCCGGCGGGATGCTGGTCGGGAACAGCCAGAAGATAGCCAGGCAGACCAGGCACATCGCCGCCATCCACAAGCCGAACAGGATCAGCGGCCGGAATTCCTTGAGCAGCGCGGCCGGCAAGGAGACATAAACCCAGAGCGAGACGTAAACCGGAAAGGCCAGCGCAGTAACGGGAATCCACGCGTCAAGCCCGGTCATCGGCATCACCAAGGGCGGGAACAGCGGGCTGCGCAGTATGCCGAAATAGGCCCAGAAAAAGAGCACCATGAAGGCCGCCGTACCAAGGGCCTTGAGCGGCACGAGGTAGAGAAACCGGGAAACGATCTGGCGTGTCCAGTGCGGTCTGGAGAAGAAGTGCATCGGTCGCGCGAAAAGCCTCGGGGCGATTGAATGGACAACATGGTAGCAAATGACTCGGCCACGATCGGAATTTGTCATGAATGGACAGGAGATTCCGGGCAAATCTTTGGAAAATATGGGCTTTCAGCTAAAATTGGCGGGCTATGGATTCGATTGGCCTGATTCGCGATTTTCTCAAGGACCGCCTTGGTGTCGAGCCGGAAAACGTTGTTTCCGGCGCGCCACTGGCTGATCTTGGCGTCGACTCGCTGATGATGCTCGAACTGATGTTCGAGTTCGAAGACCGCTTCGGCATCAAGCTTTCCCACGACCTGAAAACACCCCGAACGGTTGGCGAGATGGTCACGCTGATGGACGGGCTGTATTCCCGCTCGAAGAGTTAAGGCATGAGCCAGCGGCGGGTTGCGATTACTGGCCTCGGGCTGGTCAGCCCCTATGGCGGCCACGCCGATGATTTCTTTACGCGCCTGTGCGCCGGCCAATCGGCCGTCGGCTACCTGCTGACCGACGATGTACCACGCCCGCTGTCCATTCCCTTTGTCAGTTGTCCCGGCTTTGATCCCGATCAGGCGCTCGGCAAACCGCTGGCCAGCATGATGGACCGCTTTGCCCAACTGGGCGTGGCCGCCGCCTTCGCGGCCTGGGACCACGCCGGCCTGGCGCGCCAGGCAGAGGGCGAATGCCGCGACGACTGGGGTGTGGCCTGGGGTACGGCACTCGGCGGCACCCTGGCCTACGAAAAAGGCTACCGCGAGTTGTGGCAGAAAGGCCGCGAACGACTATCGCCACTGACCGTCGTGCTCGGCATGAACAACGCCGCCAATGCCCACATGTCGATCCAGCTCGGGCTGGGCGGGGTCAGCATGAGCCACACGGTAGCCTGTGCTTCGTCAGCCATCGCCATCGGCGAGGCTTTCCGTCGGGTGCGCAGCGGCGAGGCGACGATCATGCTCACCGGCGGCTCCGATGTGCCGCAGGCCTACGGTGTTGCCCGCGCCTGGGAAGCCCTGCGCGTCATGGCCCCCGGCGATGCCGAGACTTCGGCGGTCGCCTGCCGGCCGTTTTCGGCCGACCGCCGTGGCCTAGTGCTCGGCGAGGGCGGGGCGGCCCTGGTGCTTGAAGACTGGGAGCACGCCGTAGCCCGCGGCGCCAGGATTCATGGTGAAATCGTCGGCTACGGCACCAGTTGCGACCATAGTCATCTGGTTCGCCCGGAAGCCGAGGGCCAGATTCGCGCCCTGCAACTGACCCTGGCCGATGCCGGCCTGAACCCGGCCGAAATCGACTACATCAACGCCCATGGCACCGCGACCACCGAAGGCGACCCGGTTGAAATTGCCGCGCTGAAGGCGGTTTTCGGCGATCACGCCGAGCATCTGGCAGTCAGCGCCACCAAATCGATGCACGGCCACTCGCTGGGCGCCGCTGCGGCCATCGAAGCCATTGCCACGGTGCTGGCGCTGCGCGAGCAGACCATTCCGCCAACCGCCCATCTCGCCGAGCTCGATCCCGGGTGCGCCGGCGTCGACCATGTCACCACGGCCCGAACCGGCCAGCCGCTACGGGCAGCATTGTCCAACTCCTTCGCCTTTGGCGGCAGCAACGCGGTACTCGCGTTCCGCGCCGTCGACCTGTAACCCCACGAATGTACCGCCATGTCTGAAGCCATTTCCCCGCAAGCTGTCGAAGCCCTGTTGCCAGAAGTCGCCGGACTGATCATTTCGGCGCTCAATCTCGACATGGCAGCGGGCGAAATCGAAGCCGATGCGCCGTTGTTCGGCGACGGCCTCGGCCTCGATTCGATCGACGTGCTTGAAGTGGCGCTGGTCATTTCCAAGCAGTACGGCTGCCAGCTGAAGTCGGACAACGAGGACAACATCCGTATCTTTTCCTCGCTGCGCGCCCTGAGCACGTACATCGCCAGCCAGCGCAGCAAATGACCGTTACCCCGGCCCAGCTGCTGCGCGGCCTGGCCGTGGTCATCTTTCTCGTGCTCTGGGCCTTGCTCGCCTACTTTGGCACAGCCGGCGAAAGCTCGGCCGATCTCTCGGTGCTTCTGGCGCTGGCCCCCATTCTCGTGGCCCTCGGCCTGCTGCTCTGGCGCAACACCCACCCGCTGCTCACAGGCGGTGCCATCATCGCCACCTTGGGCGGCCTGGCCTGGTGGTGGCCGACGCTACGCCAGAACATCCCGCTGCTCTTTTTCATCCAGCATCTCGGCGCCAACCTGGCGCTCGGTACCCTGTTCGGTCGCAGCCTGCTCGGCGGCGGCGAGGCGCTGATCACCCAGCTCGCCAAGGCCGTGCATCACGGCGAGATTTCCGAGCACAAGCGCCTCTACACGCGCAAGGCAACGCTGGCCTGGACGCTGTTTTTCCTCGGCAATGCCTTGATTTCCACCATCCTCTGGTTCCTGGCGCCGCAATCTGCATGGTCGGTTTTCGCCAACCTGCTGTCGATGCCGCTGCTCGGGGCGATGTTCGTCGCCGAGCATATCTGGCGCGTCCATGCCCTGCCGCCGGAGGAGCGCCCGAGCATCGCCCAGGTGGCCCGCGCCTACCGCATGCACGGCAAGCAAACGCCACCGGCCAAGCCGTCATGAATTCCTTACCGCTGCTTGCCCATGGCGATCCCAATGCCGTCTTCGCCTGGCGCCCGGATGGCCCGGTCAGTGTTGGCGATTATCTGGCCGATGCCACGGCGCTGGCTGAACGCTTGCCGGCGGCCGGCTATCTGCTCAATCTGTGCCACGACCGTTACCATTTTGCCGTCGGCTTCGCTGCCGGCTTGCTGCGGGGCATGACCAGCCTGCAGCCTTCTTCTCAGTCGGCCGAGACTTTCCGCCGCCTGCACAGCGAATTTCCCGATCTCTTTTGCCTATGCGATGGCAGCGACGACACGCTCGACCTGCCGCGTCTCGATTTTCCTGACCTGTCTGCAGCCAACTCGAAAGATATTCTCCCCTCGCCCCAGCGGGGAGAGGGGCCGGGGGAGAGGGGAGCACAGCTTGCCATCCCGCAGATCCCGGCCGAGCACCTCGCCGCCATCCTGTTCACTTCCGGTTCGACCGGCTTGCCGCAAGCCCAGCGCAAGACCTGGGGCAAGCTGCTGGAAAACGGCCGGGCCGAAGCCGTCGCGCTCGGCCTCGACCGCCGGCCGCACGCCATTGTCGGCACCGTGCCGGTCCAGCACAGCTACGGCTTCGAATCGACCTTCCTGCTCGCGCTGGCTGGCGGCGGTGCCTTCTGGGCCGGCAAGCCGTTCTTCCCGCAGGACATCGCCAGCGCGCTGGCCGCCGTGCCGCAACCGCGCCTGCTGGTGAGCACGCCTTTCCACCTGTCGGCGCTGCTCGCCGCCGGGATCGAACTGCCGCCCATCGACCTGCTGCTCTCGGCCACCGCACCGCTATCGACCACGCTGGCCGCCGAGGCCGAAGCCCGTACCGGCGCGACCATGCTGGAAATCTACGGCTCGACCGAATCCGGCCAGCTGGCCAGCCGGCGCACGACGAATGGCGCGGCGTGGAGGCTGCTGCCCGGCGTCAAGCTGGAACAGACGGACGACCAGACGACCATCGCCTGCGACGGCCACGTCGAAGGCCGGGTGGCGCTCTCCGACCTGATCGAGCTGCTGCCCGACCAGCGCTTCCTGCTGCATGGCCGCCACGCCGACCTGATTAACATTGCCGGCAAGCGCACCTCGCTGGCCTACCTGAACCACCAGCTCGGCGCCGTACCCGGCATCGTCGATGGTGCCTTCTTCCTGCCCGACGAGGAAGGCCCGGACGGCATCACCCGCCTGACCGCCTTCATCGTCGCCCCCGGAATGACCGCCCGCCAAGTTACCGTCGCCCTGCGCGAACGGATCGACGCCGTCTTCCTGCCGCGGCCGCTGGTGCTGGTCGATGAACTGCCGCGCAACAGCACCGGCAAGCTGCCGCGCAACGAGCTGCAGGCCTTGTACGCCGAAAAGGTCAGCCATGGCAGCCGCTGAATATCAGTGGACCGCGCCAGCCGACCACCCGGCTTTCGCCGGCCACTTCCCCGGCAGGCCCATCGTGCCGGGCGTGGTGCTGCTCGACCACGCCATCCTGTTTGCCGAGCAGTGGCTCGGCCAGCCTGACCTGAACTGGCAGGTCGGCAACGCCAAGTTCTACAGCCCGGTCGGCCCGGGCGAAACGCTGGATTTCATGCTGGAAGCCAAGGCCAGCGGTAGCGTTGCCTTCAGCGTCCGTGCGGCTGACCGCGCCGTCGCCTCGGGTAGCCTGAAACAGCCGGTGCCATGAGCAAGAAATGCGAAGCCGACTGGCGCCGCCAGCAGGAGCGCAGCAACCTCGCCATTCTCAAGCTGATGGTGTGGATTTCCCTGACCTTCGGCCGCGCCATCGGCCGCGTTGTGCTGGTCGGCATCGCCGCCTATTTTGTCCTCTTCTCACCCAAGGCCCGCCGCTTCAGCCGCGACTACCTGCATCTGGCCCTGAAGCGCTGGGCGGAGTGGGCGGACGGTTTCCGCCATGTCTTCAGCTTCGCCAGCACCATTCATGATCGCATCTACCTGCTCAACGACCGTTTCGACCTGTTCGACATCGAGGTGATCGGCGCCGAGGCAGTCAATGAGGCGGCCCGCAGCCATCCCGGCGCCCTGCTGATCGGCGCCCATCTCGGCAGTTTCGAAGTCCTGCGCGCCGTCGGCCGGGGCAGGGAAGGGCTGAAGGTGGCGATGCTGATGTACGAGGAAAACGCCCGCAAGATCAACGCCACGCTCGAAGCGATCAACCCGGCAGCGAGCCAGGACATCATCCCGCTCGGCCAGATGAACTCCATGCTGCAGGCGCGCGACCGGCTGGACGAGGGTTACGTCGTCGGCATGCTGGCCGACCGCGGCCTCGGTGACGACCCGATGGCCGACTGCGAATTCCTCGGCAAGCCGGCCCCGTTCCCGCTCGGCCCCTGGCGCATGGCCGCCATGTTGCGCCGGCCGGTCTTCTTCATGACCGGGCTGTATCTCGGTGGCAACCGCTACCAGTTGCATTTCGAGCCACTGGCCGATTTTTCGCACACGCCGCGCGAAGAGCGCGATGCCGCCATTCGCGCTGCCATGCAACACTACGCCGACCGCCTGACGCACTT
This sequence comes from Azonexus sp., assembly GCA_041909135.1. Taxonomy (GTDB): domain Bacteria; phylum Pseudomonadota; class Gammaproteobacteria; order Burkholderiales; family Rhodocyclaceae; genus Azonexus. Next base: position 64,061 of record JAYREA010000010.1, read on the forward strand.
TTGCCATCTGGCACCGTACAACTGGTTCAATTTCTTCGATTTCTGGCAGAAAAAATGACGCTCGGCCTCCCGAACCACCGTCGTTCCCGCGCCCCGCAGGAAGTACCCTTGGGGTGCGCAAGCGGGAACCCAGAGTCTAACCAACCAGGCTGGATTCCCGCCTACGCGGGAATGACGGCGAGGCTTGCCGCACTTTTCGTATTTCTGATCCTGGCCCTGCCGGCCAGTGCCGCCTTCGATGTTGGCCAGTTGATGAACGACCTGGCCAAACACAAGGGTGGCAAAGCCAAGTTCGTCGAGAAGAAATTCATCGCCATTCTCGACAAGCCGGTGATCTCGACCGGCGAAATGACCTACACCGCACCCGACCGACTGGAAAAGCGGACCCTGACACCGAAGGTCGAGACCCTGCTGCTCGACAAGGACATCCTGTCGATCGAGCGCGAGAAGCAGAAACTGAGCATCAATCTGGCCAACCAGCCCGAGGCACTGGCTTTCGTCGACAGCATCCGCGGCACGCTGTCCGGCAACCGGGCGGCACTGGAGAAAAATTATGCCCTTTATTTGTCTGGCGATAGCAACAAGTGGGTGCTCACCCTGCTGCCCAGCGAGCAAAAAATTGCCGCCATGGTCCAGCGCATCACGGTCACCGGCAGCAAGAACCAGGTGCGCGTCATCGAGTATCTGCAGGCCGATGGTGACCGCTCGGTGCTGAACATCGACCCGATCGACGGCAAATGACCCGTCCGGCCGTGCGCGCTTTCCTGATCTGGCTGCTGGCCATGCTGGCCGGGGCGGTGGTCGTCTGGAACAGCCATTTCTCGGCCGACATGTCCTTCTTCCTGCCGGCCAAGCCGAGCGCCGAGCAGCAGGTGCTGGTGGACCAGTTGAAGGAGGGCGTCGTTTCGCGGCTGCTGATGGTCGCCATTGAAGGCGGTGATGCGGCGCAACGGGCGAAGGCTTCGCGCGACTTGCGTGGTCGGCTGGAAAAACTGCCCGATTTCGTCGCCGTGCAGAACGGTGAGGCCGGCAGCCTTGACGCTGACCGCGACTTCCTGTTCCAGCACCGCTATCTGCTCAGCCCGGCCATCAAGCTGGAACGTTTCACCGTCGATGGCCTGCGCGAGGCCGTCGCCAACAGCATCGATTTGCTCGCCTCGCCGGCCGGCATGATGATCAAGCCGCTGCTGCCGCGCGACCCGACCGGCGAACTGGTCGAGATGATTTCCGGCCTCAATGCCGGTGCCCAGCCGAATGTCCGCGACGGCGTCTGGGCCTCGCGCGATGGCGAACGCGCCATGCTGCTGATCCAGACCGCCGCCCTCGGCTCGGATACCGACGGTCAGGAGAAGGCCATCGATCTGATCCGCAGCCAGTTTGCCGAAGCCGCACCGGGCAGCGAACTCAAGGTCCAGCTCTCCGGCCCCGGCCTGTTCGCCGTCAAATCGCGGGCGACAATCAAGGGTGAAGTCAGCCGGCTATCGACGATCAGCACGCTGGCCATCATTGCCGTGCTGTTCTTCGTCTATCGCTCGGGCCGGCTGATGACCCTCGGCCTGTTGCCGGTGATCAGCGGCGCGCTAGCCGGCATCGTCGCGGTCAGCCTGGCCTACGGCACCGTCTTCGGCATCACCGTCGGCTTCGGCTCGGCGCTGATCGGCGAGGCAGTCGATTACTCGATCTACTATTTCGTCCAGTCCAACCGCCTCGGTGTCGAGCAGTGGCGCGAACGTTTCTGGCCGACCATCCGGCTTGGCGTGCTGACCTCGATCTGCGGCTTCGCCGCGCTGCTTTTTTCCGGCTTTCCCGGCCTGTCGCAACTCGGCCTCTATTCGCTGAGCGGCGTGCTGGCTGCCGCCGTCGTCACCCGCTTCATCCTGCCACCGCTGGCCGGCAGCAACTTTGCCATGCGCGACCTCAGTCATTTCGGCCCGGCCCTCAAGCGCGGCATTGCCCTGCTGCAAGGCCTGCGCTGGCCGGTGCTCGTACTGACGCTGGCCGCAACGGGCTTTCTCGCCGCCAACCACGATCACCTGTGGCATCCCAATCTGTCGGCCCTGAGCACGGTGAGCGCCGAAGACGGCGCGGTCGATCAGGCCCTGCGCGCCGACATTTCCGCCCCGGACTCCCGCTACATGGCGGTGATCACGGCGCCGGACCGCGAAGCCGCCCTGCAGGCTGCCGAGCGCGCCGGGCAGCAACTCGACGGCCTGATCGCCCAGGGCATCATCGGCGGTTACGACAGCCCGGCCCGCTTCCTGCCCAGCCTTTCCATGCAGGCCAGCCGTCGGGCCAGCCTGCCAGGTAGCGACGAACTGCAATCCCGCCTGCAAGCTGCACTGAGCGATTCGCCGCTGGCCGCCAACAAACTGGGTGGCTTCCTTGAAGACATCGCCAAGGCAAAAGGGCAGGGCAGCGTCACCCGCGAAGCCTTGACCGGCACCAGTCTGGCGCTGGCCGTCGATTCGCTGCTGCTGCAGCGGCCGAACGGCTGGAGCGTGCTGCTGCCGCTACGCCCGCCCGGCGGCGACAAGGGCGTCGATATCGCCATCGAACCGGTGCGCGCTGCGCTGACCGGCAGCGGCGCCTTGTTCGTCGACATGAAGAACGAGTTCGACACGCTGTACAACGATTACCTGCACGAAGCGACGCTGCTCTCGCTGGCCGGTTTCGTCGCCATTGTCGTGCTGCTCGCCGTCACGTTGCGCTCGCCGCGACGCCTGGCCACCGTGCTGCTGCCGCTGCTGATTGCCGTCGTACTGGTCATCGCCGGCCTACATCTGGCCGGCGAACAACTGCATCTGCTGCACCTGATCGGCATGCTGCTGATCGTCGCCGTCGGCTCCAACTACGCGCTGTTCTTCGATCATGCCGCCGGCGGGGAAGGGCTGGACAGCCCGACGCTGGTCTCAATGGCTGTCGCCAACCTGACCACCGCCATCGGCTTCGGCACGCTGGCGCTGTCCAACGTGCCGGTCCTGCACGCCGTCGGCGTCACCGTCGGGCCAGGCGCCATCCTGGCCTTATTGCTGTCGGCCTGTTTTGTCGGACGTAAAAGTGCCTAGGCGCCGGCCCGAACTTACCCTCGCCCCTGCGGGGGAGAGGGCCTGGGATAGGGGGCTTTCCACGAAAATTACGGCCAGACCCATGGTCAACCGGAAATTTCGGCAAAAAATGAAGTTTCAGGTTTCACGTGGAACCGTCGCATGAATGCCCCGCTGCGTACCCTGCGCCAGCAAAACGGGGCCGACAGTCTGCTCGTCCTGCTGCCCGGCGCCTACATGACGCCCGAGCACTTCGTCGAGAATGGCTTTTTCAGCGCGGTTGAAAGCCGCAAACTGAATCTGGACCTGATCGCCGTCGACCTCGGTCTCGATGCCGTTTCCAGCGGCGATGCGATCCCGGCCGTGCTTGAACAGATCCTGATCCCCGCCCGCACCGACTACCAACGCGTCTGGCTCGGCGGCATCTCGCTCGGCGGCCTGCTGGCGCTGGGCCTCAACGCCGACTACCCCGGCACCGTCGACGGCCTGTGCCTGATCGCCCCTTACCCGGGTAGCCGGCTGACCACCAACGCCATTGCCCGGGCTGGCGGCCTCGATGTCTGGCAACCGAACGCCGGGGAAATGAGCGACCCGGAAGCCCGTGTCTATCGCTGGCTCAAGGCACCACCGGCCGATTTCCCGGTATTCGTCGGCCACGGCAGCGAAGACCGTTTCGCCGCCGGCATGCAGGCCATCGCCGAGCGTTTCCCGGCCGTTGCCCGCTGCACTCTGCCGGGTAACCACGACTGGCCGGTCTGGCGGAATTTATGGGAACATTTCCTCGACCTTGGCCATTTTCCCGCCTGACATGCCGACCCCCTGGAAACCGACCTTCGCCATCAAAGCCACGCTCGCGGTCCACGCTGCGGCCATCGTCGGCTGCCTGCTGGCGCCGTCGCTCTGGCCTTGGGCACTGGCCGCGCTGATCATCAACCACGCCATCATCACGACAGCCGGCCTGCTGCCGCGCACGACCTTGCTCGGCCCCAACCTGAACTGTCTGCCGGACGATGCCGTCGCCCGCCGTGAAGTCGCCATCACCATCGACGATGGCCCGGACCCGGACGTCACCCCTAAAGTGCTCGATCTGCTCGGCGCAGCCAACGCCAAGGCCACCTTCTTCTGCATCGGCTGGCGGGCCCGAGAAAACCCGGCGCTGTGCCGCGAAATCGTCGCCCGCGGCCATCGCGTCGAAAACCATGGCGACTCGCATTCGAAAGCTTTCGCCTTCTTCGGCCCCGGCCGGATGAAGGCCGACATCGCCGCCGCGCAAGCGACTTTCAGCGAAATCACCGGCCAGCCGCCGCGCTACTTCCGCGCCACGGCCGGCCTGCGCAATCCCTTCCTTGATGCCGTGTTGCACGGCCTCGACCTGAAGCTGGCGAGCTGGACGCGCCGCCCCTACGACACCCGCTGCGGCGACCCGGAAATCGTTTTGCAACGTCTGAGCCACAACCTTGGCCCCGGCGACATCCTGCTCCTGCACGACGGCCACGCCGCCCGCGCAGCTGACGGCCAGCCGGTTATCCTTGCCGCCCTGCCGCGCCTGCTCGCCACGCTGCGCCAAAATCAACTCAACCCCGTCACGCTGCCCGACTGATCATGACCAAGCGTTTCCTGCGCACCCTGCTCGACGAAGCCAGCCGCCCGTTCATCGGCGGCGGCCACTTCGCCTACCACTACTCTCGCGGCAAACTGTCCTCCGACAGCATCTTCCGCGAAATCCTCAAGCGCGGCCTGTTCCCGGCCGAAGCACGTTACCTCGACCTCGGTTGCGGCCAGGGCAGCCTGTTCGCCTGGCTGCTCGCCGCCCGCAAGCTCTACGAGGCCGGCCACTGGCCGGCCGGCTGGCCAGCCGCGCCCAAGGCCTTGAGCCTGCGCGGCATCGAACTGATGCAGAAGGACGTCGACCGGGCAGCAAGAGCTTTCGGCGCCGATCACTCGGTCGTTCGCATCGAACAAGGCGACATGACCAAGGCCGATTTCGGCCAGGCCGACGTGATCACCATCCTCGACGCCCTGCATTACTTCGATCACGCCCACCAGAAGGACGTGATCAAGCGCATCCGCGCCGCGTTGCCACCTGGCGGCCTGTTCCTGACCCGCATCGGCGATGCCTCGGCCGGGCTGCCTTACCACCTGTGCAACTGGGTTGATCATGCCGTCACTTTTGTCCGCGGCCACCGCCTGCCGCGCCTCTATTGCCGGCCGCTGGCCGAATGGATCGCGCTGCTCGAAAGCCTGGGCTTCACGGTGGAAACCGACCCGATGAACGAAGGCAAACCCTTCGCCAACGTGATGCTGGTCTGCCGCGTCGCAGACTGAATCGATGCGCCCATCGCTCCGCCTTTCGCTCCTCACTGCAGCACTGCTCGCCACACTGGCCGGCTGTTCGCTGTTCGAGGAAAGCGAGGAGGAGGGCGGCGCGCTGCCGCCCGACATGGCGCGCCGGGCCGACGGCAAGACGACCACCGCCTGGCCGACCTCGCTGCCCGAAGCCGAGGTCAAAAAACGCATCACCCAGCTGATTCCTGCCTCGGCCAAGGACCGCTCCGGTTGGGCCACCGACCTGCACACCGCCTTCAAGATGCTGGAAGTGCCACACGCCACGCAGACCTACTGTGCCGCCATCGCCATCATCGAACAGGAATCCAGCTTCCAGGCCGACCCGACGGTGCCCGGCCTGCCCAATATCGTCCGCAAGGAACTGGAGAGCCGGGCCGGCCGCTACGGCGTGCCATCGCTGCTCGTCACCGCCGCTCTGAGCAAGAATTCGCCGACCGGCAAGAGCTACAACGAGCGCATCGACGCGCTGAAGACCGAGGCCCAGCTCAACGACCTGTTCGAAGACATGATCGGCGAGCTGCCCTTCGGCCGCCAACTGTTCGCTGACTACAACCCCGTGCGTACCGGCGGCCCGATGCAGGTCAGCGTCGAATTCGCCGCCCAGCATGTCAAGGAACGCAGCTACCCGTACCCGATCGCCAAGAAGCTGCGCAACGAAGTGTTCACCCGGCGCGGCGGCGTCTATTTCGGCAGCGCCATCCTGCTCGACTATGACGTGCCTTACGACCAGATCGTCTATCGCTTTGCCGACTTCAACGCTGGCCGCTACAGCAGCCGCAACGCCGCTTTCCAGCTGGCGCTCGGCAAAGTCAGCGGCAAACCGCTGGCGCCGGACGGCGATCTGCTGCGTTATGAAAACGGCCAGCCGGCCACCGTGCCGAGCAGTGTCGAAGAAACCGCCATCGGGCTGGCCGCCAAACTGGACATGAGCCGCCCGCAAATCCGCCGCGACCTGCTGCTGGAAAAAACCTCGGCTTTCGGCCGCAGCCCGCTGTTCAATCGCGTCTTCGAACTGGCCGAACGCGGCGGCCGCCCGGTCGCCCGCCAAGCCATGCCGCAAATCGACCTGAAAAGCCCGAAAATCACCCGCAAGCTGACGACGGAATGGTTCGCCAAGCGGGTGGAGGGGCGCTACAAGACCTGTTTGACGCGCGGCAGCGGGCGTTAAGGCCAACTCCTCCAGTCAAGCCAAATTCAGAAATACACCTGCGCCAGCCCATAGGCGACGATGGTCGAGGTAATGACACCGATCCAGCCGGGAATCATGAAGCTGTGGTTGAGCAGGTATTTGCCGATGCGCGTCGTGCCGCTGCGGTCCATGTTGATTGCCGCCAGGTCGCTCGGGTAGAAGGCGAAGAAGAAGTAGGCGTAGCAGGAGGGCATCAGGCCGAGCAGCAGTTGCGGGCTGAGGCCAAGGGCGAGGCCGAAGGGCAGCATGATGGTCAGCGTTGCCGCCTGGCTCTTGACGAAGGCCGAGACGGCGAACATGGCCAGGGCGAAGGTCCACGGTGCGTATTCGACCATGGCCTTGATGTTTTCAACGAGGAAAGCCTCGTTGGCCTTGACGAAGGTGTCGCTCATCCAGGCGATCCCGAAGATCGAGACGACGGCGATCATGCCGGCGGTGAACACCTCCGACTTGGCGATGGCCGCCGCCTTGACGTCGGCTGCGAACAGGATGAAGGCACCGAAGGCGAGCATGACGAGCTGGACCACCGTCGTCATCGGAATCGGCTTGCCCTTGGCCAATGGCAGGACGGCCGGGTCACCATCAGTATCTGGGCCAGCGTCACCGGCGTACCCGTCTTGGCGGTCAAGGCCAGGAAAGTCGTCACGGCAGCCGCCACCGGGCTGGCCGTGATGCCCATCTGCGAGGCGACGCTCGAAATCGCCATCGGCCGTTCCGGGCGGATTTTGGTCTTCAGGGCCACGTCGGCAATCACCGGCAGCAGCGAATAGACGGCGTGGCCGGTGCCGACGCAGACAGTCAGCAAAAAGGTGGAAAGTGGCGCCAGGATGGTGATCTGCTGCGGGTGCTTGCGCATCACACGCTCGGCCTGCTGGACCAGCCAGTCGAGGCCGCCAGCCACCTGCAAGGTTGCCGAGGCGGTAACGACGGCAAGGATGATCAGCATGACGGTAATCGGCGGTTCCTGCGGCGCGACGCGAAAGCCGAAACTGAGCACCGCGACACCAAGCCCGCCAATCAGCCCGAGGGCCACCCCGCCACGCCGAATACCGATCAGGATCGCCGTCAGAACGAGCGCAAACTGAATCCAGAAATCAAACATGATGTTCCCCTTAAGCAAACTCTTATATGCTGCAGCGCAGCAATTTCAAGTCACTATGCCACAGGGAAATAAGCGGCAAAAGGCGAGGGCATGGGTAAATTTGCAGGGGAGTTGACCTGAATCAGCCAAACGCGCCGATGTCAGTCCAAGCCCCCCCGCCCCGCCGGGCATAAGCCTGCACAAATATCAGGCTGATTCAATTTCCGGCTCTCAGCGCATCAGCCGTCCAGCGCTACCGACGATGGTCACCTCGACGAAACGTGAGCCAAGATGGCTGCCCTTGCCGTAATCCACAACAAAGCCACCGGTATCGTAGTTACGCAGACCACCAAGAGCGGCGACCAGCTTCTCCCGGGTAGGCTGCGGACCGGCCTGCCGTAGCGCCTCAGCCATCACCTTGGCGGCGATGTAGCCTTCGATCGCCGTGTAGGTAATCCCGCTTTTCGGCAGCACATCAGCCGGCAAGGCCAGAAACTCCCGGACAATGGGCGTAACACCACTCCACGGATAGGGCATGACCTGGGCAATGGCGACGCCGGCTGCCGACTGGCCCAATTCGGCCTGCAAGGCCTTGTAACCGACGACCGACAAAGCAAAGAACTGCGACTGCTTGCCGGCCTGACGCATCTCGCGCACAAAAGCGGCCGTCGGCTTGTAGGTGCTGATCATGACGACGCCCTGCGGGTCGGCCGCACCGATTGCCTTCACGGCATCGCGTACATCGTTCTTGGTCTTGTCAAAGGCGCCGACAGCGACCATTTTCAGGTTGCGCTTGGCCAGCGCCTTTTCGACCCCGGCCAGCCCGGATTTGCCGAAAGCGTCGTCCTGATAGAAAACAGCGATCTTGTTGATGCCCAGCGTGGTCAGCTGATCGATGATTTTCTCGGTTTCATCGCCATAGCTGGCGCGCAGCCAGAAGGTAGTCGGTGCCTTCTGCGCCCGCAGTTCGTCCGAACCGGAATAGGGCGCCAGCGACGGAATGCCACGTTCGTTGATCAGCGGTATCAGAGCCCCGTAATTGGCCGATCCGAACATGCCGATGAACGCAAACACATCTTCCTGATCGAGCAGTTTCTTCGCATTCTCGACACTGCGCTCCACCACATAGCCGTCATCCAGCGTCACCAGCTCGATGCGTCGGCCATGAACACCGCCCCGCGCATTGAGCACCTTGAAATAAGCTTGCATGCCATCCCGGTATTCGGTACCAAGTTCGGCCAGCGCACCGCTCAAGGGCAACGACTGGCCAAGGCGGATCGCGGTGCTCTGCGCCTGGACCGGACTACCGAACAGCGTAACCAGCAAAAACAAGGGGTAAAGAACGTATTTCAGTAACTTGGGCATGCTGTCTCCAGATGATTATTGAATATGCCCGGCAGTCTGGACCCTGGCCGCCCATTAAAGTGTCGTTTGGACGACAGTCGGCGGCATTTTCGGGCCCTCTGCTAAAATCTGCGCTCCCCGTATCGGATATGACCGTGACCCCGCTGCTGCTTTCCGCCTACACCGTCACTACCTGCCTCGGCCGCGGGCTTGATGCCACGCGCCAAGCCTTGCGCAACGGGCGGAGCGGGCTGGTGCCCTGCGCTTTCGAGACGGTACAGCTCGACACCTGGATGGGCGAGATCGCCGGAGTCGATGCCGAAAAGCTGCCGGCAGCGCTGGCCGAATACGATTGCCGCAACAACCGGCTGACCCAAATGGGGCTGGAAACCGACGGCTTTGCCGACCGCGTGCGCGAAGCCATCGTCCGTTACGGCAAGACGCGGGTTGGCGTCTTCCTCGGCACCAGCACGGCCGGCATCCTGCAGACTGAACTGGCCTATCGCCGCCGCGACCCGGATACCGGTGCGCTACCGGATGATTTCCACTACCGCACCACCCACAATTCCTTTTCGCTGGCCGAATTCACCCGCGACTACTTCGGGCTGGAAGGCATGGCGATGGCCATTTCGACGGCCTGTTCGTCGAGCGCCAAGGTCTTTGCCGCCGCCGCCCGCCAGCTTGAACTCGGGACTATCGATGCCGCCATCGTCGGCGGCGTCGATACGCTGTGCCTGACCACGCTCTACGGCTTCGCCTCGCTGCAACTGACCTCGGCCCAGCCCTGCCGCCCCTACGACGCGGCGCGCAACGGCATTTCGGTCGGCGAGGGCGCCGCTTTCGCGCTGCTCGAACGCTGCGACCAGCCCGCCGCCGGCTCGATCCTGCTGCTCGGCACCGGCGAATCGAGCGACGCCTATCACATGTCCTCGCCGCACCCGGAAGGCCTCGGCGCCAAACTGGCCATGGAAGCCGCCCTTCGCTCTGCCGGGCTGGGCGTCGGCGACATCGACTACATCAACCTGCACGGCACCTCGACGCCGGCCAACGATGCCGCCGAAGGCAAGGCCGTCAGCGCGCTGTTCGGCAACACCGTTCCCTGCAGCTCGACCAAGGGCGCCACCGGCCATACTCTGGGCGCCGCCGGCGCGGTCGAAGCAATCATCTGCGCGCTGACGCTGACCGATGGCTTCCTGCCGGGCAGCCCGGGCACCGAAAACCTCGACCCGGCGATTACCGTCGATTACCTGCTGAAAAGTCGTGACGGCAAGGTCAGACGAGCCCTGACCAATTCCTTCGGCTTCGGCGGCAGCAATTGCAGCCTGATTCTGGGAGTTGCGCCATGAGCCAACCGCTGATTGCCTGGATCGAAGGCATCGGTTTCCTCGCCCCCGGCCTGCCGGACTGGCCGAGCGCCCGTGCCGTGCTGCGGGGCGAACAGGCTTATGCGAACGCGCCATCCGTTTTGCCGGCCCCCTCCATCCTGCCGCCAGCCGAACGGCGTCGGGCCAGCCGCGTCGTCAAACTGACGCTGGCGGTCGGCCTCGAAGCTGCTGCCCATGCCGAGGCCGATGTCGCCCAGCTGGCCACTGTCTTCTCTGCCTCCGGTGCCGACGGCCATAACTGCCACGCCCTGTGCGAGCAACTGGCCAGCGACGACCGCCAGATTTCGCCGACCCGTTTTCATAACTCGGTGCACAACGCCGCCGCCGGCTACTGGGGCATTGCCACCGGCGCCATGGCGCCGTGCCAGGTGATCTGCGCCTACGACGGCAGCTTCGGCGCCGGCCTGCTCGACGCGCTGGGCCAGGTCGTTCTCGACCGCCAGACAACGCTGCTGATTGCCTACGACAGCGAATATCCCGCGCCGCTGTTCGCCAAGCGCCCGGTGCCTGATGTCGCCGGCGTTGGATTAGTCCTGGCCCCGGCGCGTAGTGAGCGTTCGCTTGCATCGATCACCATCACGCCAGACACCCGGGCAGCCGACACTTTGGCCGACGATGCGCTGGAAGGGCTGCGCGTCTCGGTCCCGGCCCTGCGCGTGCTGCCGCTATTGCGAAAACTGGCACGCGGAGAGCCTGGCGCCGTGTGTCTGGATTACCTGGCGCCGATGCAATTGCGGGTCGACGTCGCACCATGCTAGACCACACCTGGATCGCCGCCCACATCCCGCACCAGGGCAGCATGTGTCTGCTCGATAGGGTCATTGAATGGTCGGAATCGAGCATCAACTGCCGGGCGACCAGCCATAACGATCCAGGCAATCCGCTGCGCGCCGAAGGCCGGCTGGGTGCCGCCAACGGCATCGAATACGCCGCCCAGGCCATGGCTATCCACGGTGCCCTGTTGGCCAACGCAGACGATCAGCCGCGCCAGGGCTACCTGACCAGCGTGCGCAGCGTGACGCTAAATGTCGCCCGTCTCGACGACTTGCCGGGCGAACTCAGCGTGCAGGCCGAGCGTCTGTCCGGCGACAGCAACAACATTCTCTACCAGTTCTCGCTCAGCCATGACGGCCGCTGCCTGCTCGAAGGCCGCGCCGCTGTGGTGCTTGACGCCAGTGCCCTGAAGGAAAACCCATGAAACGCGCCCTCGTCACCGGTGGCAGCGGCGGCATCGGCGCTGCGATCTGCAAGCGCCTGGCGGCCGATGGCCATCACGTCATCGTCCATGCCAACCGCAGCAAAGAAAAGGCGGAAGCTGTCGTCGCCGAGATCGTCTCCGCCGGCGGCAGCGCCGAAGCCATCGCCTTCGATGTCACCGAGCGCGCCGCAAGCGCTGCCGCACTGGACAAGCTGCTCGAAAATGGCCCCATCCAGATTCTGGTCAATAACGCCGGCATCCACGCCGATGCGGTGTTCCCCGGCATGAGCGCCGAGCAGTGGCATTCTGTGCTTGACGTCTCGCTGAACGGCTTTTTCAACGTCACCCAGCCGCTGACCCTGCCGATGATCCGCACCCGCTGGGGCCGCATCGTCAATATTTCGTCGATTGCCGGCATCACCGGCAACCGCGGTCAGGTCAATTACTCGGCCGCCAAGGGGGCATTGCACGCCGCCAGCAAGTCGCTGGCACTCGAACTGGCCAGCCGCGGCATCACGGTCAATGCCGTAGCGCCGGGCATCATCGCCACCGACATGATCGAAGGTACTTTCGACCCCGAGGCGATCAAGAATCTGGTGCCGATGAAACGCGCCGGCAAGCCGGAAGAAGTGGCCGATCTGGTGGCTTTCCTTGCATCAGATCAGGCCGCCTATATTTCCGGCCAGGTCATTTCGATCAATGGCGGAATGATCTGAGTTCGGCCTGCGGGCGCAACAAATAATTCACCTTGCATGGCCCGGCCCGATGCCGGATGATCGGATTCAGTCCGTCCCCAGGAGAATCCACCATGCCGAATTTCTATCCCCGCGTTACCTCGAAGGCGTCGTCCGAGCCAAAAACAAGGGCGCCCCTCGACTTCTTCCAGAACCCGCTCTCTGCCTGGCAGTCCTTCTCGATGCCGCTGTCCGGCGATGTGACGCAGGCGATCAATCCCTGGTCATGGACCTTCGGCTCGGCGACCAGCCAGCTCGGGCTGGTCAATATCAACCTCGGGCGCAGCGGCAACCCCGAGGTCGAGCAGGAAGTGCTCGACGAAGTCGGCAGCTACGGCAAGCAACTGGGTTGCATAGGCGATGCGCTCGCCGTATTGATCAAGCACGTCAAGGTGGACGAATTGGCGCCTGCGGAGCGCGATGCCATCACCAAGCTGCGCTTCCAGCTGGAGGCCATCGAGAAGATCAAGGCCGGCCACCGGACGACGAAAAAGGTGACAAAGCAGGCCTGATGGCGCTTGCGCAGGGCTAGAATGAGGCTGCCAAACCCTTGAAGGAGGAAGCCCATGAATCCCTCACAAGACAGCCTGAGCCTGCATGAAGCAGCGCAAACACTGGCCGCTGAAGCGGACGATCTTCACGCGACCGAGGTCATGCTGGCCCACGCCATCGAACATGGCGACCTGCACGCCAACGTCAAACGCTGGGCGACCGAGCAGTGGGAGGGCAAGCAGTTGCCGGGCAATATCAACCGGCTGGAAACCTTCATCGAGCCCTCTGAACTGCAGGCCTGGCAACAGCGCCGCCAGCCGGCTTGAATATTCAGGCGCAGCTCAGGCCGGCTAGCATTTCGATAATTTCCTTCTCGCCGGCCGGCCGAACAACGCGGCCGACTTCCTGACCGTCCTTCAAGACGATCAGCGTCGGCCACAGCTTGACGCGGAAACTGCGCCCAAGCGGGCGGCCCGGACCATCCTCGATCTTCAGGAAACGCAGTTCGGGATAGCGCTGTAAAGCCGCTTCGATGGAAGGCTGCGCCCCTTGGCAATGGCCGCACCAACCGGTGCCGAATTCAATCAGCACAGCACCGGGCAGGGCATCGATTTCTGTTCTATCCGGGGCTTCAGTAGCGTAAATCGCGGTGTAGGCCATGACTATCTCCTCAGGCCGAACGCTGGATCAGCGATTTCAGGCGCGCCAGCTTGGGCGCCACGATCGGCACCGTCAGCATGGTACTGACCACCGCCATCAGCAACAGGGCGGTGAAGGTTTCGCTGGTGATGATCTGCTTGTCGAGCAGGATGTTGGCGAAAATGATCATGATCAGCGCCTTGGTTTGCAGCAGCCAGCCGATGATGCTGGCTTCGCCCGGCGCCCATTTGAGAATCTTGCCGGCGATCTGAATGCCGATCAGCTTGCCGGCGACCGACACAACGAGCAGTAGCGCTGCGGCAGCGAACACAGCAGTGCCACCGACATCCCAGTTGGTGCGCAGGCCGGTGGACAGGAAGAAGACCGGCATGATGACGAGCAGCACGTGGTGGCGCAGCAGGTCCATCTTTTCCTGATCGAACCATTCCGCTTCCATGCTCGCCCCGGCCAGGAAAGCACCGACCATGAAATGCAGGCCGGCCCAGTCGGCCCCGAAGGAAACGACGGCCAGCCAGATCAGCGCGACGTACCAGCGATCGCGCTCGCCAAGGCGCTGCATCAGCTTGTGGAAAAGCCAGGCGGCGATCGTGAAAGTGAGCAGGAAGGCCCCCTGCCGGCCGATGCGTTCCCAGTCCATCAAAATCAGCGCCAGCACGCCCCAGATCGCAATGTCGTCGAGGCTGGCGTAGCGCAGGATGCGCTGGCCGATCGGCTGACGCAGGACTTCGAGCTTTTCCATGAGCAGGATCAGGATGGGCAGGGCGGTCACCGCGCAGGCCATGCCGACGCCGACGACAAATTGCCAGGTCAGCGCCTTTGGGCCCATCCAGCCGTCGAAACCGAGCATCAGGCCGGCAGCGCCACAGCCGAAAAGCAAAGGTGTCCCGAGTGCCAGGCCTGCGGTAATGCCGCTTTCCCGGCGATGTTGCCAGGCCTTTTTGAGATCAAGTTCGATGCCGGCAATCATCACGAAGAGCATCACTGCCCACCAGGCAATACCGTTCAAGGACTGAACGACGGCCGGGTTGAAGACGAAACTGTAATAGTCGGGGAAGGCCCGGCCCAGAATGCCCGGCCCAAGCAGGATGCCGGTAATGATCTGGACAACGACCAGCGGTGCGAAGTAGTCGGTCTTGCCCAGTCGCCAGATCAGCCAGGGGACGGTGAAGATGATCGTCATCGCGATCAGGAATATTTCAGTGGTATTCATGATTTCAGCGGCGTGCCGCAAAGGCAGACTGGCGTTGATAAATGGCCGCCAGCAGGTCGGTCTGGGTGAGGACGCCGGCCAGCCGCTGGTCCGCATCAAGCACCGGGATGATTGCCGGATGATCGGCCGAGGCGAGCACGGCGGTCACTTCACTGACTGGTGTCGTGGTCAACGCCACGGCAAAGTGGTTGCTCATGATCTGGCCGACCACCTCGGGCTTGTCCGAATAAGCGCTCGGTGTTTTCCGCAGCAGGCGGCGGATATTCTCACCGATGCCCTGGGCGCCATCCGGTTCGACATGGCGCAGGAAATTCTCCAGCGTCAGCACGCCGATTACCCGGTTAGCCCGGTCGACCACCGGCAGTCCGTGCACATGATGCGCCTGCATCAGTCTCCAGGCTTCGTTCAGCTCGGTGGCGAATTCGACACTGAGCGCGGGTGCCGACATGATCTCGCCGCAGATACGCCGCTCATGCCGCTGGTGGGCGTGGGCCGTGGCCAGATCGTAAATGCTGACCAGATCATCCTCGCTGATGTCGAGGTAGGTATCGAGCTTTTCCAGCGCATGTTGAATGTCTTCGTGGCGGATGCTGCGGCGCACCGGCCGGTCTTTTTCGGCAACCTGAGTCGGCGGCAGACATTGCGGATAGCGCCGGCCGGGAATCAGGTTATTGACCGCCAGCACGGCCATCAGCGCAGCCCCGACGTTGAGCAGGGCGGTCAGCAAGGAAGTGGAATGCTGCTGGGCGCTCAATGCGAAGACCACGGCCATCGCCCCGCCCGGCGGGTGGATGCAGCGCAGCCAGGCGGTCAGCCAGATGGCCAGGCCAAGGGCGACGCCGACCGCGAGGAAGGCCGGCGTAATCCACAGGCCGCAAAAATGGCCGATCAGCGCCGAGATGAACAATCCGCCAACCAATGACCACGGCTGGGCCAGCGGGCTATGTGGCAGGGCGAAAAGAATGACTGCGCTGGCGCCAAGCGGTGCCAGCAGATAGCTGACCCCGGGGCCGGCCGGCAAGACCGCGAGAATGCCTTGCATCAACAGAATGCCGAGCAGGCCGGCCAGCGCACTGAGCCAGCGTTCGCGCGGCGAGAGCGGCACGGCGTCGGCGATCAGGTAGCGCAGGGCAAACTGGTGCAGATTTTTCATGGTCTTGACGTTCAGCCAAACAGACGGCGCAGCACCAGCCAGGGCAAACGCAGGACAAAGCCGAGAAACAGCCGGGTATGCATCCAGGTCAGCAAGGTATTGTCACGCAGGTAGCGGAAGTGCGAGACACCGCCCTCATCGGCCCGGAAGTAGCGCACCGGCGCATCGATATTCACCGGTTTGACCCCAGCCCAGCACAGCCGGACCACGGCCTCGGGATCGAAATCGAAACGGCGCATGAAGCGATTGGCCCGCATGATCCTGATCAGCGGCTGAATTGGATAGACGCGAAAGCCGTACAGCGAATCGCCGATGCCCATCCACAAGGTTTCCAGATTGGCCCAGCCGTTCGATACCTTGCGACCATTGACACGCAGGGCCGGCGCGTCGGCAGCGAAGACCGGCTTGCCGAGCACCATGCCGGCCGGTTGCGCCTGCGAGGCAGCCATGAAGGCGGGTATCAGATCGGCCGGGTGCTGGCCGTCGGAATCCATGGTCAGGGCGTGGGTGTAGCCTGCCGCCGCAGCCTGGGTGATGCCTTCGAGCACGGCTGAGCCCTTGCCCCGGTTTGTCGGCAGGACGATGACTTTCAGGCCATCATCGCTCGCCGCCAGCGTCTGCAGTTGCTCGGCACTGCCGTCGGTACTGCCATCGACCACCACCCAGACCGGTGCCCATTGCGCCCGGGCGGCCTGCACGGTGGCAATCACCTTGGGGCCGGGGTTATAGCTGGGGATCAGAACGAGGTGGGTCGTTGAAGCGGCAGACATGATGAAATTGGTTCAGGCAGCAAACGCGGCGGTCGACGGGGAGACCGGGGCCAATTCCGCACGGAAGTAGGTCTCGAGCTCGGCGGCGAAGGCCTGGAGATTGGCCGGTGGCGAAAAACGGCGGCCGAGGCGGATCCGGCAGCGCAGCGGCAGGGCAGGGCGGCGAAACAGCGGCCAGGCCTTGCCGAGGTAGGGCGTCGAGAACTCGATCAACAGCGTCTGTACCGGCGTCTTGCTCCGACTGGCAATCAGGCCGACGCTCGGCGAGCAGGCCTCGACCGGGAAATTCAGCGTCCGCGAACCTTCCGGAAAAATGACCAGATGGGCACCTTGCTCCAGCGCCTCACGTGAATTGAGGATCATGTCGAGCCCCACATCGTTGCGGATGTAGCACGCCAGCCGGGCGGCGGCACCGAACAGCAGGTTATCCATCAGCGACGCCTTCATGACGCAGACGGCGTTGGGCAATCGGGAAACGATGATCACCGCATCGAGCAGGGAAGGGTGATTGGCCGCGACAATCAGCGGTCCTTGATCGCGTAGCTGGTCGATTTCTGTCAGGTCAAAACGGCAGGCGCAGAACAGCGACAGAAGGCGCAGATAGAAACGGAAGCCAAAGGAGATCATGCTGCGTCCCAAAGGCTGACCCAGGCGTCGGGGCAGCAGGGGGTTCAGGATCAGCGCGCAGGGTAGCCAGAGCAGGCAAAGCAGCGCCAGCAGGCCAAGACCAAGCAACATGGCAGCGTACTCGTAGGCCATCCACCAGGGATTGCCTGCGCCGCCGCGATCAGTCATCGACCTTCACGCGGGTCGACGACTCTCCAAGGATCCAGGTAATGGCGATTCCGCCGGCCACATAGTTTTTCTGGCGAACCAGCGGGCTATCCTCGAAAGTCGAACCGCTCAGGTTGTCGTAGCGCACGAAGCCGCCAACCCAGTATTTCGGGAAGCGCTTGGACAGGGCGACCAGATACTGCATGCCGGCATAGCCCGATTTCGCCTCATAGGCCGGCCGATCGGCCGTCGCGTATTGCGGCGCGACCGAGTAGTAGTAGGCATGCTGGCGTTTGTCGCCGAACAACGGACCGGCCAGCATGCCGAGATTCCAGCCACCCATGCCCGGAATGTCCGTGATGTCCATGTTCAGCTTGGGATGGAAGACCCAGCCGATATCCTTGGGCGAACCCTCGACCGTGAAGGCAGCACGCAAGGGCAGCAGCAGCTTGACGAAGCGGGCCCGATTCTCGGAACGCCAGAAGGTGATGTCCATTTGCGGGCCGATCTCGAAGGTGGCTTCAAGGTCCGGCATGCCGGCACGGGCCCGGATGTCGTCGCTGCTGCCCGGTGGCGAGAGTGCCATGCTGACGGTCAGATCAAGGCGGTCCGAATCGAAGAAGCTGCCACGGATGCCGTGCCGGTCTGCCTTCAGAAAATCACCGTGGTAGGTGAAATGCGGCACCGGCATCATGAAATTGTTGGTCTGGTCCGAACCGCGATAGGACGGAAAGCTGAAGGCCGCTGCCCCAGCGCCCAGTTCCCACAGCGGCTTGTCGTCAGCCGCCAGCACCCCGGAAACGACTGTCGTCAGTCCCAGCGCGGCCAGCGCCCCGGTCCAGAATTTGATCGACTTGGCCATCAACGACTCCCCACGGTATGCGAGGCCATTGCCTCGATTTCGAGCAATAAATCCTGCCGGCAGATATCCGCCTGCACGTAGACGATTTCCGCCTCGCCGATCAGCGGTGCCAGCGTCTCCCGGATCACCGGAAAGTCACCCGCCTGGCGAACGTAAACGCGATACGACAACTCACCCAGTTCATACGGCGCCGAACGACACTGTCGTTTTGCTTCAGCCAGCACGGCAGCGATGTTGGCCATCGCTTCCCGGCACTGGCCAGCCACATCGCCCGGATGCACCGTCTGGTGGCCGACGATGCTCGCCGTACCGGAAATGAACAGCAATTCCTGATCCGGCAAGTAGGCGAGGGCTGCCCGCGAGAAGGTCGGGCTGCGCGGACCGTAGTCGGCCGGATAGTTGTAGGCACTGACCTGACGGGGGTTCTCGACCGGTACTGCCGGCATCTCGCCAGCCATGAAGGCAATGCTCAGCGGGCCGCCAACCAGCCCGATCGCACAGGCAGCCGGCACATTGCCGGTTGCCCCGCGATGGCATTCGAGGAAGGCATCCTGGCGACCCACATTGAACTGCCGGTAACGCTCCAGCCCCTGGGTTTCCAGATTGATCCCGGCCAGGTAATTCCAGACCCGCCACAGATGCGGCACCTGCTCGGCATCAAGCAGGCGGAAGATACGGCGATAGGCTTCCGCGCTGGCTGCCTGCAGCGATGAACATTCCGGCGACCCCTTGAAATCGGCCTCGTCCAGTTCAATCGCGCCAAACAGCAGACCACCCGCCTTGCGCCAGACGATGTCTTCGCGATGACCGGCAATGACCGGCCTATCGACCCGCCAGGTCTCATGAACGAGCGTTGAGGTGGCCCCAAGCAAAGGGGCAAAGATGCGTTGTACCGGCCAGACCGGCATGGCGCCATTCGGCGGTTCGCCAACCAGGGCGCCACCGAGTTCGCCGCCGGTTTCACGTGAAACCGCAACGGGCGAGGAAAAGAACTGAAGCGTCACTATGCGTTGTAAACGACGGCGTCGTCGACCTTGCGAATGTTGAACTTGCGGCGTTTCCAGCCCATGAAGGCTTTTCTCGGCTGCATGATGTTGGCGATGTAATAAAGCATCTTGAAGGCAAAGATCGACGACCAGATCGGCGTCTTGCCGAAGATGTCGCCGGCCAGCATGGACAGCACGGCTTCCTTGGTCCGGAACAGATTGCGCGGACCCATGAAGAACTCGCGCATGATCGGGTTGGTTACCCGATAGATGAACCACGAGAATTCCTTGGGCCCGTGCTTCATCAACGCGTCGAAACGCTTCAGCGCAGCCGGTGCCTTAGCCGGCGTTTTCAGGCAGGTATCGATGGCCTCGGCGGCGATCACGCCACTGTTCATGGCCAGCAATACACCGGAGGAAAAAACCGGATCGATGAAGGCGTAGGCATCGCCGAGCATCACGTAGTTGGTGCCGTGGTTGCGTTCGGAAACGTAAGAGAAATTGCCGGTCGCCTCGATTTCATTGATCAGCTTGGCATCCTTCAGGCGCTCGGTCAGCTTCGGGCACTGGGCAAAACCATCACGCAGGAACTGCTCAAGACTGCGCTCGCCCTTGGTCTTCATGTAGTACGGCCAAGTCACCATGCCGATGCTGGTCACGTCGTTCTGCATCGGGATGAACCAGAACCAGCCGTGCTCGAACCAGAAAATGGTGATGTTGCCTTCGGCCACACCTTCATGGCGCTTGCAGCCGGTGAAATGTCCGTAGATGGCCGAACTGTTGTGCTTGGGGTTGCGGTGCTTGATCTGGAAACGGTTGGCCAGGAAAGTGTCACGACCGGAAGCATCGACGACGAAACGGGCCTGCCATTCGGTTTCCCGGCCATCGTCATGCACGGCACGGATGGCGGCGCTGTTGTCAGGCAGGAAATCGACCGCCTTGGCCTTGCAGCCTTCATGGACCTCGACACCCTTTTTCTCGGCATTGCGAATCAGGATGGTATCGAACTGGTCGCGCTTGACCTGATAGGCGTGGGGCATGGACTTGTCCCAGGCTTCAGCAAACGTGAAGACTGACGACATTTCGTGGTGCGGCGAGACGAACTCGGCGCCCGGCTTGTGCATGCCAATGGCTTTAACTTCCTCGGCGATGCCCATCCGTTCGAACAGCGGCAGGTTGGCCGGGAGCAGCGATTCGCCGATATGAAAACGAGGATGGTGCGCCTTCTCCAGCATCACCACCTTGTAGCCCTTTTCGGCCAGCATAGGCGCCACGGTACAACCGGCCGGCCCGCCGCCTATCACCAGTACGTCACATTGACGACGCTCCACACCCTGCCCCTGCTGTTCCATCGTTGCGACCCTTTATTCGTTCTCTGTGGCGGCGATCATTATTCTTATTTGCCTCTGTAGGTCATGTAGCCGACGGTCTCGGAATGCCCATCGATCTTGCTGACGACACCCTTGGCCCAATAGACGTAGTACGGGCCAAAGCTGGACCACCAGTAACGCCAGTACGGGCCATCCAGCCGCTGATTCTCGTTGGTCTGCGGATGGCCAACCGAAATGATGACCTGTTCCTTGGTCATGCCCTTCATCAACTGGCCCTTGGCAATCGCGTTGCGCACGGCCGGGGAATACCTGGCAATTTTGGCTTTCGGATCGTCAAGCACGACCAGTTTGTTCACCCATTGCTCAGTCGTTTCTTCAGCCCGACCATAGTCGTGCCCCAAGCGCATCGGCTTGCCATCTGCTTCGATGTAGGCGCGGTAGCCATCGATCTTAAGTACCTTGATCGGCGTCCCGGCAGCAATAAACGGCAACTGGGCGAGGTTGGAGTCGCTGATCCAGTCACCGGAATAGTGCAGGTTGCAGCACGCGTAACCATTACGGAGACCGGATTCCTTCTTCGCCTCGGCCACCGGCTTGCCTTCCTCCGGCTTGGTGTCCGTTCCCTTGCAGGCCGAAAGCACGGCAACAACGCAGAAAGCGGCAGTCCACGCTGAACGGCGGCTAAATCCGAATTTTTCCGTCATGACCGGTATCCTTTTTGCCCGCAACAAAAGATCGACGATTATACCGCCGGCTGGATAGCGGGCGCCGGGCAACAGGCGCTTCCTTCATAGACCACTGGAATAATCGCTTTCATCGCCTCACGCCGTGTCATCTTGACCGGTGACATCGAGACGATATTGTCGATCTGCAAATCTGTGGACAACTGTGGTTTCAAACCGACCGGCTGACGCGGGTGCAGCTTGAATTCGCGTTTCGCCTTTTCAAGCTGTTCCTTGTTTGAACTGAAATAGCGGGCTGCAGCGATGGTTTCGGGCAGATGCTTGAGCACATGCCACAGACTCCAGCGATGCGCCCACAGACGTTTGGCAAAGCGGCGGCGATAGCCCTTGCTGTCGTAGAAGCGCTTGATATGCCAGTTGTACAGCGCATCCATCTCCTCGCGCGACTTGAAGCCTTCCGGCAGGTAGACGAAATTCAGGCAGTTCATCAGCCGCCAGTCCTCAATCATCTCACCCCCGATATTGGCCGCGCATTCGTCCCAGATCGGCGCGCCGTGTAGCGGACTGAACTTGGTCATGTTCATTTCGTCGAGATCGAGCGACAGGATGAAATCGCTGGTCACCTTGACCGTTTCGGGCGTTTCCCCCGGCATGCCAAAAATGAACAGCCCCTTGGCACGAAGCCCTGCGGCATGGATCTGGTGCACGGTTTCACGCACGGCTTCCAGCGTAACCCCCGCCTTATGGCGCTCCATCATCATTGGATCGGCCGATTCGATGCCCATCGAAACCATCAGCACGCCTGCCTGCTTTAATTTGGCCAGCATCTCGTCGGAGGTATGGCCGGTACGAATCGCACAGTTCCACTGGATACCAAGCGGTTTTTCAATCAGCAACTCGCATAACTCGAAAACCCGTTGCTTCTTGGCGGTGAACAAGTCGTCGTACATGTTGATGTGATAAACGCCAAACTTGTCCCGCAGGTACTTCATGTGATCGTAGGTGTATTGCGCCGAATTGGTCTTGTACAGACGCTCGAAGACCGTCCGGTCGCAGAAGGAACAGGTATAGGGGCAACCGCGCGAGGTAATCATTGTCGCGCCATAGCGTTTTTCGTAGGCGAACAGCGGCAAGTGATAGGCATGCGGAAATCCAGCCAGCTTCTCGTAGGCGGGGAAGGGCAGTTCGTCGAGATCGAGAATGCGATCGCGACGCGGATTGACCACAATCCGGCCACTTTCATTGCGCCAGACCAAGTTGCCGATGTCCTTCAGCGGCTTGCCATCGGCCAGATCGAGGAAGGAGCCTTCGCCTTCACCAATGACCAGATAATCGATTTCCGGGAAATGTTCGAGAATCGGAGCGCCAAGCGACGAGACATGCACATTGCCGAAAACAATCTTGATCTCCGGCCGGCGCTCCCGAATGTAAGCAGCAATTTCGAAAGCATCCATGAATCCCGAGGTTGTTGCCGAGAAGCCAACCATTTCCGGATCGGTCGCCAGCACGATTTCCGCATTCTCCGCAATCGTCGGTGGCGCGTAAGGCCCCAGACAATCGTGTAGTTGTACGCAATGCCCGAATTTCTCCAGCCAGGAGGCCAGTTGCATGATACCGATCGGTGGCATCCGATTGGCCAGCACCGAAAAATCCGGCTGACCGGGAACAAAATTGAAACCAGCGGGGTGAACAAGCGTAATGCGCATGAATCTTCCTCAGACGAAGTGACTGAATTTTATTAGAAAAAGCCAAACCGCTTCGGTTCCGGAAAAAGTATTGCCAGCGGCTGAACAGTATTCAGCTAATTCCGTCTTCAGATTGCCCAATTGCTGGGTCAGGAATTCGTGGCATGGTGTTGTCTACAGGTTTTAATAATAACTATATGTAAACCTACTACTGATAATAACTCAGCAACAACTCTGTGGATAACTTAAATTAATTAAATTAAATCAATATATTAAATACAACTAAACTGCCTCGACAACCCACTGAATAGCCTGTGGATGAATTCCGGATAGTTTTGCGATTTCCGGAAATAGGCAAGTTGCTCACAATTGCTGGACAGCTTGTGCACAGGGTTATGGACAGGCGATTAACCGCCTATTTTCCAATACAGAATCGGCTGAAAATGACGCCCAACAGGTCATCCGCCGTAAATTCGCCGGTAATCTCGCCCAGCGATTGCTGGGCAAGCCGCAGTTCTTCGGCAAATAGTTCCAGTGCGGGCAAAGCGCCTTCAACGACGTTTCGAGCTGCTGCCACGTGCCCCTGGGCCGCCGATAGCACCCGCAGGTGCCGTTCGCGGGCAATGAATACGTCCTCAGCCTGATGCCAACCGGCAATGCGCAACAACTCCTGGCGCAGCAGGTCAATACCCTGATTGGCTTTGGCAGAGAGTGAAATGGCGACGCCGTCAGTCTCATCATGGCGTTCAGCATCCCGCTTGGCCAGATCGATCTTGTTGTAAACGGTAATGCGTTGCAGGCGCTCCGGCAGGCGAGCCAGTATCTCGCGGTCGGCTTCGCAGACACCGGTTCGGGCATCGACCAGCAGCAAAACCACATCGGAACGCTCGATCTCTTTCCAGCTGCGTTCGATACCGATTTTCTCGACTTCATCATCGGTCTCACGCAAGCCAGCGGTATCGATGATGTGCAGCGGAATACCTTCGATCTGGATGGTCGAGCGCAGGGCATCGCGGGTGGTGCCAGCAATTGGCGTAACGATGGCCAGATCGTCGCCGGTTAGTCGGTTGAGCAGGGACGATTTGCCGACGTTTGGTTGCCCAGCCAGCACGACGTGGAGGCCGGATTGCAGCAGTTTTCCTTGCCCGGCCCGGTCGAAAATCTCGGCCAGTTTCAGTTGCAGGCGTTCCAGGCGGCCGAAAGCATTGGCAGCTTGCAGGAAGTCGATGTCTTCTTCCGGGAAATCCAGTGTGGCTTCAACCAGCATGCGCAGGTTGATCAGTTCTTCATTCAGCTCGCCAATTGCCCGTGAAAATTCCCCTTGCAGCGAACGGACGGCTGAACGGGCCGCGCTGGCCGTTGCCGCATCGATCAAGTCAGCGACCGCTTCAGCCTGGGCCAGATCCATCTTGCCGTTGAGGAAAGCGCGGCGGCTGAATTCACCGGGTTCGGCCAGCCGGGCACCAAGATCCAGGCAACGGGCAAGCAGCATCTGCATGACCACCGGACCGCCGTGGCCTTGCAGTTCAAGGACATCCTCGCCGGTAAAGGATTGCGGATTCGGGAAATAAAGCAGCAGGCCGGTATCGATGGTGCTGCCATCGGCTGCCTTGAAGTCAGCTAGCGAGGCATAACGCGGCTTCGGTGTCTTTTCGGTCAGCGCAAAAGCAAAGGGCAGCAAATTGCTGCCCGAGATGCGGATCACGCCGACACCGCCACGGCCTGGGGCCGTAGCGATGGCAGCAATGGTGTCGGATTTCACACTTTAAGCCTTGGCGTCGTTCGCTGCCTTGCCGCCGGCATCGATCAAACGGGTGATCTGCCACTGCTGGGCGATCGACAGGACGTTATTGACGACCCAGTAAAGGACCAGACCGGCCGGGAACCAGAAGAACATGAAGCCGAAGATCAGCGGCATGGCCATCATCACCTTGGCCTGGATCGGGTCCGGCGGCGTCGGGTTCAGCTTTGTCTGGACGAACATCGAGACCATCATGATGACCGGCAGGATGTAGTACGGGTCGGCCGATGCCAAGTCCTTGATCCACAGTATCCACGGTGCTCCGCGCATTTCAACGGCACCGAGCAGAACCCAGTAGAGCGCGATGAAAACCGGAATCTGGACCAGAATCGGCAGGCAGCCGCCCAGTGGATTAACCTTTTCGGTCTGGTACAGCTTCATCATTTCCTGGTTCAGGCGCTGCTTGTCGTCACCGAAACGCTCCTTGAGCTGGGCAAGACGCGGCGTCAGGATTTTCATCTTGGCCATCGACTTGTAGGACGCAGCAGACAGCGGGAAGAAGATGGCTTTGATGATGATGGTCAGCACGACAATCGCCCAGCCCCAGTTGCCAACCAGCTTGTGGATGGCTTCCAGTGCCCAGAAGATTGGTGCGGCAACGACAGTCAGCCAACCATAGTCGACCACCAGGTCAAGACCAGGAGCAACCTGTTTCAGCTCTGATTGGAGCTGCGGGCCGGCATAGAGACTGACGGACGTCTCGCCCTTGGCACCCGGAGCAATTTCAGCGACCGGCACGATCACGCCAGCCTGGAAGACATTGCTGCCTTCGACCTTGCGCATGTAGAACTCGCGCTGGGTCTTATCCTTGGGCACCCAGGCCGACACAAAATAGTGCTGGACCATGGCCAGCCAGCCGTTGTCGGCCGTCTTGGTGAATTTGGCCTTGTTGTCGGCAATGCTGCTGAAATCGATCTTCTGATACTTTTCGGCATCGGTGAATACCGCCGGACCGGTAAAGGTCGAAACCATCGCAGTCTCACCGGCCGGGGCAGCATCATCGCGCTGCAACTGGAAGTAGGCGTGCGGGGCAATGGCCTTGTCGCTGCCGTTGGTGACTTCCCAAGCGACGTCGATCAGGTAGGAACCACGCTTGAAGGTCAGTATCTTGGCAACCTTGATGCCGTTCTGTTCGGTCGATTCAAGGCGAACCTTCAGTTCGTTGGCGCCATCAGCCAGTGTTGTCGCCCCGTTGGCGTCCTTGAAGTTTGCACGGTGGGTCGGCAAGCCTTCGCCGATCAGGCCAGCCTGAGCCATATAACGATGCTTGGCATCGAACAGGTCGAAATTCTTCTGGTTATTGTCGTGCTCTTTGTAGTTGAGCAGTTCAAGACTGACCAGATCGCCGCCCTGGGCGGAAATGGTGGCCTTCAGCAGATCAGTGGTGATCGAGAAGGTTTCGGCGGTTGACGCTGGCGTGGCAACCGGCGGAGTTCCGGGAGCAGCCTTGGCCTGCAAAGCGGCAGACGGCGTTGGGGCTGCACCGGAGACAGGCGCTGCAGCAGCAATATCTGCAGGCTTCGGCTGGTTGTACTTCTGCCAGTTTTCCCACAGCATGAAGCTGGAGAACGTGAAGATCAAAACCAGTATCAGGCGTCGAGTATCCATAACTGCCTACAAAAAAATTCTTGATTCAGGGTACAGGATCATACCCGCCGGGATGCCAGGGGTGACAGCGGCAGACGCGCTTGACGCCCAGCCAGCCACCCCGGAAGGCACCATGTTTTTGTACTGCTTCCACCGTATATTCCGAGCAGCTTGGAACATAACGGCAGCTACGCCCGAGAAACGGGCTGATTGCATACTGATAACCGCGAACCAGCGCGATCAACAAGTATTTCATTGTCCATCCCGCTTGTTGCGCGGTCGTTGCAGCTTGTTCAGCAGGGCAACGAAATCATCGGCTACTTGCTTGCGGTCGAGCGGTGCCGGCTTGGTTGCAAGCCTGACCACCAAGTCGACCGGCGGCAAGACAGCCCGGCGTAACCGGAACTGCTCGCGGACGATACGTTTGACCAGGTTGCGGTCGACCGCTCGCTTGAGCAGCTTCTTGCCGACCACCAAGCCAAGTCGTGCCTCGGTGTTACTTTCGGGACGCGGCTGATAATGCAGCATCAGCAACTTGCCTCGAATTGCCTTCCTGAAACCAAAAACGGATGAGAACTCATCCGTTTTTGTCAGGCGATAGCGTCGGGCGAAGGTTTGTTCCACCTCGCCGAACGTCCGGTTTATACGGCCAGACGTGTGCGACCCTTGGCGCGGCGAGCAGCAATGACTGCACGGCCACCCTTGGTGCGCATACGAACCAGGAAGCCATGGGTGCGCTTGCGGCGCACGACCGACGGTTGATACGTGCGTTTCATGTTGTAATCCCTTGATGTGCGAAGAAAAACGCGTGATTACACCCTGTTTGATGGTGTTCTGTCAAGATCAATTATTTGACAAAGCTGTGGATAACTTTTCGGTAGGCGGGTAGAATCGTGCCTTCGCCGGCCCTTGAGCGTCCGCCGAAATATTCAAAAATTATTAATTAAATCAAATATCTAATAACCGCCATCGAAATAAATATCGAATGCGCGGGGAGGAGTGTTGTCGTCGATGGCTGGTTTCTGGGAATCCTGTTTGCAGCGCTTCGAGCAGGAATTGCCCGCGCAACAATTCAACACCTGGATCAAGCCGCTCCGGCTCGAAGGTGAAACCACAGCCCTGGAAGACGGCCTGCGCCTGATTGCGCCTAATGGCTTCATCCTGAAATGGGTGCGCGACCGTTACCTGACGCGGATCGAGGATTACAGCCGCACTTTCTTCGAAGGACCGGTCACCATTGCGCTGGTTATCGGCAGCGGCAAGGCAACTGCCGCCCGGATTCAGACAACAACTTCCGATGCAGGCCAGAATGCCCCGGCCAATCCGGCAACAACCTCGGAAAAGCGGACCGCAGCCTCTGAGAAGGCGCGCGGCAAGGGCAGCAATTACGAAAAATCCCGGCTCTTCCCGTCATTCACCTTTGACAATCTGGTGGTTGGCAAGGCCAATGACCTGGCCCGTGCCGCCGCCGTCCAGGTCGCCAATAATCCGGGGGGGGCCTATAACCCGCTGTTTATCTACGGCGGGGCTGGCCTCGGCAAGACTCACCTGATTCACGCCATCGGCAATACCATCGCCACCGAGAATCCGGAAAAGATCGTCCGTTATGTACACGCGGAAGATTATTACTCCGACGTCGTTCGGGCTTATCAGCAAAAATCTTTCGACAGTTTCAAGCGGACTTACCGCTCGCTCGATGTACTGCTGCTCGATGATGTGCAGTTCTTCAATGGCAAGAACCGTTCACAGGAGGAGTTCTTTTTCCTGTTCAATGCGCTGATTGAGGCCCGCAAGCAGATCATCATTACCTGCGATACCTATCCCAAGGATATCAACGGCCTTGATGATCGTCTGGTTACCCGTTTCGACTGGGGTCTGACGGTGCAGATCGAGCCGCCGGAACTGGAAATGCGCGTCGCCATTCTGAAGAAGAAGGCCGAAGCCGAAGGTATCCAGCTTGATGATGAGGTCGCTTTCTTTATTGCCAAGCACTTGCGTTCCAATGTTCGTGAGCTGGAAGGTGCCTTGAAAAAGGTGCTGGCCTATTCTTCCTTCCATGGTCGCGTCATCGCGCTGGACCTGGCCAAGGAAGCCTTGAAGGATGTCATCGGCTCGGTGCGCAATGTGGGCATGGACAACATCCAGAAGACTGTCGCCGACTATTACAAGATCAAGGTTGCTGAACTGTTCTCCAAGAAGCGCACGCGCGCCATTGCCCGGCCACGGCAGGTTGCCATGTGGCTATGCCGTGAAGTGACCTCGCACAGCTTTCCAGAAATTGGTGATGCCTTCGGTGGTCGTGATCACACCACGGTCATTCACGCAGTAAAAACCATTGATTCGCTGCGCATCAAGGAAAATGAACTCAATCACGACCTGCATGTTTTGCTGCAAGTATTGAAAGGATGAGTCTGTAGATAAGCCTGTGTACAAGGTGTCGATCAATTGTGAGTCATCTGTTGATTCCCGCTTTGTGGGAAAATTATCCGGATTTCATCCACAGGCAATTCAGGCACTTTCGCAGATGCAGAAATCTGACTCACAACATTGAAATTTAAAGTAATTTTTAAGTTATCCACAGAATTGTTCCCGATATAGTCTATTAAGGAATTTAATATATGATTCTTATTAAAACCCAAAGAGACACGCTTCTGGCCCCGCTGCAGTCTGTGTCGGGAATTGTCGAACGTCGTCATACGCTGCCTATCCTGTCGAACGTACTGCTGGAGAAGAAGGGCGACCGTCTGACCCTGTTGGCGACCGACATTGAAATCCAGATCACCACCTCGACGGAATGTGCCGGTGGTGAGGGTGATGGCGCGGTCACTGTGGGTGCTCGCAAGATGCAGGAAATCCTGCGTTCGCTGCCGGATACTTCCGAAGTCAGTCTGGTCCTGGAAGACAAGCGTCTGCAAGTCCGCGCTGGCAAGAGCCGTTTCAGCCTGCAGACGCTGCCGGCCGACGACTTCCCGCGCATGACGATGAGCGAAGGCGAAACCAAGCAGTTTTCGATTTCGCAAAGGGCGTTCCGCCAGCTGATCAGCAAGACCCAGTATTCGATGGCGGCTCAGGACGTGCGTTACTACCTGAACGGACTGCTGTTGCTGGTCGAGGGCAAGGAACTGCGCGCCGTGGCGACCGACGGTCACCGTCTGGCCTACGCCAGCGTCGAGATCGATACCGACCTGCCGCGCCAGGAAATGATCCTGCCGCGCAAGACGGTGCTCGAACTGAACCGTCTGCTGGTCGATACGGATGATCTGCTGAACATCACGCTGACGCCGAATCAGGTTCGCTTCTCGTTTGGTTCCGTGGTTCTCGTTTCCAAGCTGATCGACGGCAAGTTCCCGGATTACGAGCGCGTCGTGCCGGCCACGCTGAAGAATCACATGAAGGTCGGCCGCCAGACGCTGATGCAGGCGATGCAGCGCGCTGCCATTCTGACCAATGAAAAATTCCGTGGCGTTCGCGTCGTGCTCGGCGAGAACAGTCTGAAGCTGATCGCCGCCAATGCCGAACAGGAAGAAGCCGTTGAAGAAATCGAAGTGGATTACACCGGCGATGTCATCGATGTGGGTTTCAATGTGGGCTACCTGCTGGACGTGTTGAACAACATCCACGCCGATGAAATCCAGTGGAGTTTCAACGACGCCAATTCCAGCGCCCTGATCACCTTGCCGGGCAATGACCGCTTCAAGTACGTCGTGATGCCAATGCGCATCTAAGACTCACAGCAGCAATTGAAGGAAGGTCAGCCCGCCGGGCTGGCCTTTTGCAGTTTCACGTGGAACACAAAGCATGAGCGAAGAAAACACGCCAATGAGCAGCCCGCAAGACGCCGGATCACCGGCCTACGGTGAATCCAGCATCCAGATCCTCGAAGGCCTGGAGGCTGTCCGCAAGCGTCCGGGCATGTACATTGGCGATACCTCTGACGGTACCGGTTTGCACCATCTGGTCTTCGAAGTGGTGGATAACTCCATCGACGAAGCGCTGGCCGGGCATTGCAACGACATCATTGTCACCATCCATACCGATAACTCGATCAGCGTCATCGACAACGGCCGGGGCATCCCGACCGGCGTCAAGATGGACGACAAGCATGAGCCGAAGCGCTCAGCGGCCGAAATCGCGCTGACCGAATTGCACGCCGGCGGCAAGTTCAATCAGAACTCCTACAAGGTGTCCGGTGGTTTGCACGGGGTCGGTGTTTCCTGCGTCAATGCATTGTCCAAGTTCCTGCGCCTGACCATTCGCCGCGACGGCAAGAAGCACTTCATGGAATTCTGCCGCGGCGTGCCGGTTGACCGCAGTATCGAAGTCCGCAATGGCTTCGAAACCTCGCCGCTGAAAATCATCGGCGATACCGAGAAGCGCGGCACCGAAGTACACTTCCTGGCCGACGAGGAAATCTTTGGACACGTCGAATTCCACTACGAAATTCTCGCCAAGCGCCTGCGCGAACTCTCCTTCCTGAATAACGGCGTCAGCATCAAGCTGGTCGACCAGCGCACCGGCAAGGAAGAACTGTTCGCCTTTGCGGGTGGCGTGCAGAGCTTTGTCGAGTACATCAATCGCACCAAGTCGGTTCTTCACCCGAGCATTTTCTACTCGGCCGGCGAGGCCAAGGTGGGTCAGGGCGCAGCGGACACTGGCATCATCATCGGCGTCGAAGTGGCGATGCAGTGGAACGATTCCTATCAGGAACAGGTGCTCTGCTTCACCAACAACATCCCGCAGTCGGACGGTGGCACCCACCTGACAGGCCTGCGCGCCGCGATGACCCGCGTCATCAACAAATACATCGACGAAAACGAGATCGCCAAGAAGGCCAAGGTCGATATCGCCGGTGACGACATGCGCGAAGGCCTGGCCTGCGTGCTGTCGGTCAAGATGCCCGACCCCAAGTTCGCGTCGCAAACCAAGATGAAGCTGGTTTCCTCAGAAGCCCGTGCTGCGGTCGAGGAAGTCGTGGCCCAGAAGCTCGCCGATTTCCTGCTTGAGCGTCCGGTCGATGCCAAGATGATCTGCGGCAAGATCGTTGAAGCCTCCCGCGCCCGCGAAGCCGCCCGTCGTGCGCGTGAAATGACGCGCCGCAAGGGCGTTCTCGACGGTGTCGGCCTGCCCGGGAAGCTGGCCGATTGTCAGGAAAAAGACCCGGCGCTGTGCGAAATCTACATCGTCGAGGGTGACTCCGCTGGCGGCTCCGCCAAGCAGGGCCGCGACCGGAAGTTCCAGGCAATCCTGCCGCTGCGCGGCAAGGTGCTCAACGTCGAGAAAGCGCGTTTCGACAAGCTGATCTCGTCCGAACAGATCGTCACGCTGATTACCGCGCTCGGCACCGGCATTGGCAAGGACGACTTCAACGTCGAAAAATTGCGTTACCACCGCATCATCATCATGACTGACGCGGACGTTGACGGCGCCCACATCCGTACCCTGCTGCTAACGCTGCTCTATCGCCAGATGCCCGAGTTGATTGACCGCGGTTACGTCTATATCGCCCAACCGCCGCTCTACAAGGTCAAGCACGGCAAGACCGAGCGTTACCTGAAAGACGATCAGGAATATCACCAGTTCCTGCTCAACATGGCGCTCGACGAAGCTGTGCTGACGCCGCGTGCCGGTGCCGAAGGCATCACCGGTCCGGCTCTGGAAGGTCTGGCCCGCTCGTGGCTGGCCACCGAGGCCGTGATCGACCGCCTGGCTCACCTGATCAATCCGGAAGTGCTGCAGTCCATCGTTCGCCACAACATCGCGATTGACCTGTCTACCGAAGAAAACGCGCGCGCCAGTGCCGAGCGGATCGCTGCATTCATTCCGGCCGGCACCCGCATGGTGCCGAAGTTTGACGATATTCAGGAACGCTGGATCCTGCGCGTCGAACGCATGCACCACGGCAACCTGAAGGTTGGCCTGATCGATGAAGACCTGCTGCTATCCGGCGACTTCATGCAACTGCGCCGCACGGCGGAAACGCTGGCTGACATGTTCGGTGCTGGTGCCACCATGGCCCGTGGCGAGAAGAAACAGGTGGTGACCAACTTCGCCGATGCCATGAAGTGGTTGCTCAATGAAGTCGAACGCGGCATTGCCAAGCAGCGCTACAAAGGTCTGGGCGAAATGAACCCCGAGCAGTTGTGGGAAACGACCATGGACCCGAAGGTTCGCCGCCTGTTGCGCGTGCAGATCGACGACGCCATTGCTGCCGACGAAATCTTCACGACGCTGATGGGCGAGGATGTCGAGCCGCGTCGCGCCTTTATCGAAACCAACGCCTTGAGTGCCCGGGTCGATATTTGACCGACTCCGCTGCATACCGCCAAAATGAAGGCCAGCCCATTTCGGCTGGCCTTTTTCTTGACTTGCGGATATGCCCAAATTCATCGATACCTCGCCACCCGGCCAATGTATTTTCTGTCGCCTGATTGCTGGCGAAATACCTGCCGCCAAGGTTTATGAGGATGAGCAGACTTTGGCCTTCATGGATATCGGGCAGGTCAACCCCGGCCATACGCTGGTCACCGTCAAGCGCCACGCCGCGACCTTGCTCGATCTGACGCCGGACGAAGCGGCGGCGGCGATGCGCACGGCCCAACGGGTGGCGCAGGCGGTGAAGGATAGTTTTGATCCACCCGGCCTGACCTTGCTGCAGGCCAATGGCAAGGAAGGCGACCAGACCGTTTTCCATTTTCACCTGCACGTCGTCCCCCGCCATGGCGACGACGGTATCGCCTTGTCCTGGCCCCGCAAGGATCCATCGCGCGAAACGCTGGAGAACTACGCCTTGTGTCTGCGTCAGGCCATGCTGAAGGTCGGCTGAGGAGAATACGGCATGCGGGTGGTGGTACAGCGTGTTCGTGCGGCGTCGGTCGCGGTGGATGGGGACATTGTCGGGAAAATTGGCAGCGGCCTGCTGGTGCTGGCCGGTTTTGAGGCGGAAGACAATGAGACCGATCTCGAGTGGATGGCTGGGAAGATCGTTCGCCTGCGGCTTTTTGCCGATGAGAACGGGGTAATGAACCGGAGCGTGCTCGATGCTGGTGGCGACATTCTCGCGGTCTCGCAGTTCACGCTCTATGCCTCGGTCAAGAAGGGCAACCGGCCGTCGTGGAGCCGGGCGGCACGGGGCGAGGTGTCACAGCCCTTGTTCGAGCGCTTTGTCGCCACGCTGTCGGCGGAACTGGGCAAGGCGGTGCCGACCGGGGTGTTCGGGGCAGACATGCAGGTCAATCTGATCAACGATGGCCCGGTCACGCTGACGATCGACTCCAGAGCGCCGGAATAGGCGCTATAACGCCTGATTCAGCAGGGTAATGCCGGCCAGTCCGCCCCGTGCCAGGCCGATGCCGGCCGCAGGACTGGGGACCTCGGGTTCGCCTGGGTTGATACGGATCAGCTTGCCGCCGCAGTCTTCTGAGAAGTGGCGGACGGTCGGAATGTTGGTGCCGGCGCCGATTTCGATGCAGACCAGCCGTTCAGGCTTTGCCAGCCATTGCTGCAGGTGTTGATACTGCATGCTTGTCCGCTGCTCCAGCCAGCCCCAGTCGTTGAACATCAGGATATTGGGCCGGGCGAGGGCGCCACAGTGGGGGCAATGGGGCAGGTCGCCGAGCAGGCGGCAGTTCTCGGCATCGATTTCCGGTCGGAAGTCATCGGCTGGCCAGATGCGCTCACGGCAGCCGGTGGTGCATTGCAGATGATGGATGGAGCCATGGATTTCGCAGACCTGCTCGGTGGCAAAACCGGCTTTCTGGAACTGGCCATCGACGTTGCTGGTGAACACCCGGATGCCATGCCGCATCCCTTGTGCCATGTCGAGCAGCATCCCGAAGCCGGCGTGGGGCGTGGTTTGCCGGTAAAGGTTGAGACGATGGCCGTAGAAGCCCCAGGCTAGCCGCGGGTCGCATTCGAAGGCCGCCGGATTGGCGATGGACTCAAAGGCGATCCTGGCTCGCCCCAGCGCTGGATAGACTGACCAGAAGCCGCCCGGTCCGCGGAAATCGGGCAGCCCGGAATCGATCCCCATGCCGGCACCGGCAGTGACCAACAGGCCATCTGCGCCGTGCAGCCACGTCACGGCTTGTTTAAGCGCTGGATCGCTCATCGGCAAATGCTTCTCCCGGTCGCCGCGAAGGGCAACGCGTTCACCTTGCCCCGAGCATGAGCTTCAGGCAATCAGGCTCAATCCAGCCCGCCTTCCGTGCTGGCCAGATTTTCCGGATAGCCGCGCGGATCGTCCTTGTGATCGTAGATTTCCTTGATGTGGAATTCCAGATCGGTCAGGGCACCATTCTCGTCGGCGTAGATTTCCTTGATGCGGAGGATTTCGGGCAGGGCTTTTCTGAAAGCCTCCATCAGGCTGGGGTCGAAATGCAGGCCGCTTTGCGATTCCAGGTATTGCAACGCTTCGTTGAGCGGAATGGCTGCCTTGTAGGGGCGGACGGAAACGAGGGCATCGAAGACGTCGGCAATGGCGACGATGCGGCCTTCGAGCGGGATGGCCTCGCCCTTGAGGCCTTGCGGGTAGCCGCTGCCATCCCATTTTTCGTGGTGGGTCAGGGCGATGATGCGGGCTGTTTCGAGCAGCTCATTGTCGTGCTTGCCGATGATTTCGGCGCCCATGATCGGGTGCTGGAACATCACCTTCCATTCCTCGGCATCGAGTTTGGCTGGCTTGAGCAGGATGGAATCAGGAATACCGATCTTGCCGATGTCGTGCATTGGCGCAGTGTTGAAAATGATCTCGCAAGCCTCCTGACCCAGGCCGTGGGCTTGCGCGATCAGCCGGGCGTAGTGGCTCATGCGCAGGACGTGGTTGCCGGTTTCGTTGTCCTTGAATTCGGCGGCCCGGCCGAGGCGGCGGATGATCTGCTGGCGGGTGGTCAGCAATTCGTAGGTACGTTGCTTGACCATGTGTTCGAGTTCGCGCGACTGGTCGTAGAGGGCGAGGTGGGTGCGGACGCGAGCCTTGACGATGGGCGGGCTGATTGGCTTGGTGATGTAGTCGACGGCACCGGTTTCCAGGCCCCGCTTTTCGTCTTCCATGCTGGTCATGGCCGTGACGAAAATGACCGGAATCCGCCGGCGGTCCGGATTGGCCTTCAGGCGCCGGCAGATTTCCAGACCGCTGAGCCCGGGCATCATGATGTCGAGCAGGATCAGGTCCGGCGGCTCGTCCGAGTAGACGATTTTCAGCGCCTTTTCGCCGGAGGTGGCCACCCGGATACGATAATCGTCGCGCAGCACTTCGCTCAGCAAGTCGATGTTCTCGGGACTGTCGTCGACGACCAGGATGCTTTGTTTGGGCAGGAGGGGGGACATGGGCTAGCGACTCTCGTTCAGGTGTCTTGGACTGGTTGCCGGTTGATGCTCATTTGCTGCAATGTGGCCAGGGCTGCATCGAATTCGTACTGACTGATCTGGCGGGACAGGAGATCAAGCAGAAGCGGGTCGAACTCCTGTCTGAGCCAGGGCGATATTTGCTCGAAATAGCGTACGGCGGCCGCATCGTCATTATCGAGAAGCTGTTGAAGTTCGGCTAGCGTGCCATGCGGCATTTCGTGAAATGCTGCCGGCGTGGCTGCCGGTGTTTCCTGGCGCAGGGTTTCAGCAAGTGCCAGGACTTTGGGCAAACTTTCACCCAGGCTGACGAGCAGTTCTTCGCTGGCAGCTGTGCTCCCCGCGCTGTTCTGTTTGAGGCATTCCTCAAGCTCACCCGCCAGCCGGGCCAGCCCGGTTGCCCCGATATTGCCGGCCAGACCGCGCAGGGTATGAGCACGCAGAATCATTGCAGCGCTGTCGCCCCTGGCTTGATCGGCGCGCAGACAGTCGACTGCGTCGGCCTGGTTTTCTTGGAAACGCAAAAGAAGGCGGTCATACAGGCTGCGCTTGCCCCCCATACGGGCGAGGGCGGCGGCGGTATCGAAGTCGGTGACCGGCCCGGCCTGATCATGGCTGGGTACCGTCGGCAGAGGCGCCGGGATGGTTGGTGTGACGGCCTGACCGAGCCAGTGCGATAGCGTGGCATGGAGGACTGCGACATCGATGGGCTTCGGAATATGGTCATTCATGCCGACGGCCAGACAGTGCTCCCGGTCGCGGGTCAGGGCATTGGCGGTCATGGCGATGATGGGCAACTGGGTCAGCTTCAGGTCGTTGCGGATCTGTTCGGTCGCGGTATAGCCATCCATGACCGGCATGTGGCAGTCCATCAGGACGAGGTCGTAGGCGTTTTGCCGAATGCGCTCGATGGCCTGCTGGCCGTTCTCGGCCACGTCGACCAGCAAGCCGATGTTGCCGAGCATTTCCTCGGCCAGCTCGCGGTTGACCTCATTGTCTTCGACCAGCAATATCCGCCGGCCGGCAAACTGGCGCGAGAGCACGGCTGGGGTGATGCTCGGCAGCGCTGGCGCGACCGGCGCCCGATGCAGCGCGATCATGATGCTGTCGAACAGCGACGACGGCGTCGCCGGCTTGCTGAGGATGGCGCCGACGGCATGCCGGCCAAGTGCCGCCAGCAGTTCTTCATGGTCGTAGGCGGTGGCCATGATGACGGCGGCCTGGCTTGCGGCATCATTGGTCTGGCTGATCCGTTCGATCAGTTCGACGCCATCCATGCCGGGCATTTTCCAGTCGATGATGAGCAAGCCATAGGCCTGGCCGGCATCGGCGGCTCTGGCCAGTTCGGCCATGGCCGAGGGGGCGCTGCGCACGGCCTGACAGGCGATACCGAAGACCCGGAGCATGTGCTGGAAGATTTCACAGGCGCCGGGACTGTCGTCGACGATCAGGGCGCGCAGATCGTTTGGCAAGCCGATGCGCCGCGGTGTATCGGCCTGCTCCTGCGGGATTCCGAACGGCAGCCGGAAGGCGAAGCAACTGCCGATTCCCGGCTGGCTGGTGACGCTGATGCTGCCCCCCTGCAAGTCCACGATGCGCTTGCAAATGGACAGGCCAAGGCCGGTGCCGCCATATTTGCGGGTGGTCGATGTATCGGCTTGCGTGAAGGCGGAAAACAGTTGCGACTGCTGCTCGGCATTCATGCCGATGCCCGTATCGATCACTTCGAAGCCAAGTTCGACCCCGTTTTCGCTGGTTTCGAGGCATTTGACCGTGACCGTGATTTCACCCGTTTCGGTGAATTTGATCGCATTGCCGACGAGGTTGAGCAGCACCTGGCCAAGACGCAGGGAATCGCCGACCAGTTGATCGGGAACTTCCGGGGCGATGTCGTAGAGCAGTTCAAGACCCCGTTCGCGGGCTTTCAGGGCGCACATGTCGCTGAGGTGGCGCAGGGTGGTATCCAGGCTGAAGGGGGCATGCTCGAAATGCATCATGCCGGCCTCGATCTTGGACAGGTCCAGGATGTCGTTGATGATGCCGAGCAGCCCCTTGGCGGCGTTGTCGACCTTGGTCAGGTAATTTTTCTGGCGGGGATTCAGTTCGGTCTGCAAGGCCAGATGGGTCATGCCGATGATGGCATTCATCGGGGTGCGGATTTCGTGGCTCATATTGGCCAGGAAATCGGCCTTGGCGGCGGCGGCAGACTCGGCCGTGGCTCGCGCCCGGTCGGCCTCGCGTTCGGCCTCCTTGAGCGCCGTAATGTCGACGATGACGCCGATCAGGCCATCCGGTCGGCCGTCCGGGGCGCGGAAGCCGCTGACCGAGTAAAGGGTGTCGTGCAGGCTTCCATCCGCACCCGGCAAACGTACTTCACGAGTCACCCGCTTGCACTCGGCGATGACCGCCTCATCTTCGGCCTGATAAGCCTGACGGGTATCTTCCGGCAGGTATTCGAGGTCGAGCACCCGCTTGCCGACAAATTGCCGCCGGCTGACGCCGAAAAATGCTTCGTAGGCCTGGTTGCAGCCCAGGAAATGCGTATTCGCGCCCTTGTAGAAGATGGGATTGGGAATGGTGTCGAGCAGGGCCTGCAGGAAGGAGAACTGACGAATCAGTTCAGCCTCGATTTCACGCCGGTCGGAAACATCGAGGATGGTGATGAGCAGGGAGTCGAGCTGACCGTTCGGGTCGCGGACGGTGGCAATCTGCACGTCGCCCCAGCGGATTTCGCCTTTCGGATCGTGGAATTCGAATTCGTTGCGCAGGCTTTGCGGCTGATCGCTGCCGGTCTGGCTGAGCAGATCGTTGATCCGGCTCAGAACATCCTCAGGCAGGGCAATGCTTTCCGGGTGTGAAAGCAGGCTGTCGATCGACTGGTTGATGAATTTGGCGAAGGCCGGATTGACCAGCACCGGCTTTCGGCTCGGGTCGAGGCTGACGATGCCGACTGCCGCATTGTCGAAAACAGCGCGGAAGAAGGCTTCGCGTTTCTGCAGGATTTCCTGGTTTTGCCGCAAAGCGTGGGTGCGTTTGGCGACCTTGAGTTCGAGCTCGATATTGGCATCCTCTGATGCCCGTTGGGCGCGCTGCAGATGTTGGCGCATGCCTTCCAAAGCATCGGCCAACTGGATAACTTCCCGCCAAGGGGCATCGGTGGTGACCGGGCTCTCCAGATTCAGGCTGCCGATCCGTGCGCTGTCTTCGGCCAGGGCCATGAGCGGTTCACCGAAGCGATTGGCGATACGAATGGCCACTGCCATACCCAGGGCGAGGGCAGAGAGGGTGATCAGGCCGAGCAGCAGCAGGTCCTGGCTGGAAATCGGGACGAAATCGCTCTCCGGCGCAACGACCCCCAGCCAGATGCCGCTGGCACTGCCGTCAAGCCGATGAAAAAGGCTGATCCAGTGCCCGTCAGGGCGATCAAAACCATGCAGGCGTGCGACCGGATGAGGTTCCAGCTGCCATAGCCGGAAGGCTTCGGCGAATTCGGGAAGTTCGAGTTCTTCGGAGGTTTTCAACAACGCCTGGTTGATCGCGTTGCGGTCGGAAAAGCGTGGATCGCTGGGCGGGGCAATCAGCTTGCCTTCCTGCAAAAATAGGCCGACCTTGCCCTGAGTGCCAACCTTCATGCGGGTGGTGAATTCGGCAATGTCGATCAGCCGGACGTCATGGGCGATGACGTAGTTGGAACCGTCTTCGGCTTGCCAGCGCATGCCGGCCGTGATCCCGGGTTCCTTGGTCGTGAAGAAAATGTAAGGCTCGGTCCAGAAGACGCTCTGCTCATTGGCCAGGGCCATCGAGCCCTTGAACCACGGGCGTTCGCGGGCATCGTAATTGCGTTCCCGCATTTCGACGTTTTCAATCTGCCGGTTCTTGTCCCAGGTGATCCAGTAGGTCTGGTTGCCCCATTCGGCCGGGTTGCTGATCCGGTTGAGCCAGCGCCCGTCCTCGGTCATCAACAGAAGGATTTCGCGGCCTGATTCGTGGGCAAAAATGACCGAGGTGATCTCGCCATGATTTGCGATGATGGGAAAGAAAAACTCGTTGAAACGGAGCAGGCGGGTCTGATCGATATCGCCGTTCTTCCCCCAGCCCTGGCTGCTGCGCAAGGTGACTTCGACGGTTTTCAACAGGCGGGTAAACCGCGCTTCCAGCTGGTCCGCGGCCAGTTGCATCTGGGCTTCGGCCAGTCGGTCGACCGTTGGCCGGCCGATCAGGTGGTAAAGGCTGATCGTGAAGGCGGCAAGTGCAAGCAGGATCAACAGGCCGATACGCAGTATCAGGCTATTGGCGAACCCCTGTTTTCTGAAGGAAATTCCTCGCAGCATCCACCCCCCCTTTGGTTTGATGGCCGCATAACCCTAACCCTTCTTGATTTGAGGGATTTCAATTTTCTGGCATCAGTGAGGCGAGATATACGATTACTGCATAAAAGTGTCAAGAAAACGATTGCTGGGGCTATTGGACGACGTTCAGGTCTGGTGGTGCGCCGATGAATTCCAGGCGTTGGCGCAGTGCCTCGGTGACAAAAATCCGGTTGCTGCGGTCGACGCGCAGGACGAGGCCGACTTCCATTTTTCGCGCCATGTCGCGCCAGCCATCCGGCCCGGCAATGAAAATCGGTTTGGATGCTGCATCGGACAGGGTGCCCGCTTTGGGGCCGGCGGGAATCAGCACCGTCACCGCTTGCGTGTGCTCCGCCGGGTAACCGGTCCGGGGATCGAGCAGATGGGCATAACGCCGGCCATCGATTTCAAAGTAGCGCTGGTAGTCGCCGGAAGTGCCGATTGCCTCGCCATCGTCGAGCATCACTGTGGCCAGCGGACCGGGCTGGCGCGGGTGCTGGATGCCGACACGCCATTTCTTGCCTTCCTTGCTGCCCAGCGCCATGACATTGCCGCCGATGTTGATCAGTGCGTTGTTGATCCCCTGGGCGCGCAGGATGGCCGCGGCACGGTCGAGGGCGACACCTTTCAGGTAGCCGCCAAAATCAAGGGCGACCTTGGGGCTGCGGCTGCGGATGGTGGTGCCGTCGATGCTGATATCGGCAATCGACGGCTGGCTTGCCAGCCAGGCCTTGATGTCGGCAGCGGCAGGCAGTTCGGTTTTGAATTCGTCGGCCTGGAAGCCCCACAGCTTGATCAGCTGGCCGATTCCGGGGTCGAACAGGTGATCGCCCTGTTGCGAAAGGGCCTGGGCTTCCTGAACGAAGGCAGCGAGTTCCGGCGTTACCGGCTGGGCCTGGCCTTTGGCCAGGGCGGCGTTCAGTGCCATCAGTTCCGATGCCTGCCAGGCGTGGTAGGCCCGGTGCAGGCGGTCGAATTCGCGCAGCACGGCGGCAATGGCCCGGCGCCCCTGTTCGGGTTCGGCGCTGACGACCAGTACTTCAACACGGGTGCCGAAGACGTAGGCCTGCTGTTCCTGCAGTGGCGTACGGCCGCAGGCGGCGATTGTCAGCGCCAGCAGCGCGACCAGAAAAAGCCTCAGGTGAGGCCGCATGCGTGCTCGATGGCGGTGATGAAGGCGCCGGCTGCGTCAAAGCCGGACTGCTGGCGGATTTCGACCATGCAGGTCGGGCTGGTGACGTTGATTTCGGTCAGGTAGTTGCCGATCACATCGATGCCGACCAGCATCAGCCCGCGCTTGAACAGGATGGGGCCGAGCGCTTCGGCAATCTCCCGGTCGCGGGCCGACAGTTCCTGGGCGACGCCGGTGCCGCCAACGGCCAGGTTGCCACGCGTCTCACCAGCCTTGGGGATGCGCGCCAGGCACCAGGGAACCGGTTTGCCGGCAATGAGCAGGATGCGTTTGTCGCCCTGGCTGATTTCCGGCACATAGCGTTGCGCCATGATGGTCCGGGCGCCTTCGTGGCTCAGTGTTTCGACGATGACGTTGCGGTTCGGGTCATTGCGATGGACGCGGAAAATCTGGCTGCCGCCCATGCCGTCGAGCGGCTTGAGGATGACGTCGCGCTGCTCGTCGATGAAATGGTGGAGCTGTGCCATGTCGCGGCTGATCGCGGTGGTCGGCGCAAACTGGGCGAACTCCATGAGCGCCAGCTTTTCCGAATGATCGCGCAGGGCCCGAGGCCGGTTAAAGACCCTTACGCCGTCGGCCTCGGCGCGTTCAAGCAGCCAGGTGGCGGTCAGGTATTCGAAATCGAAGGGCGGATCCTTGCGCATGATGACGGCGTCGAAGGCGGTCAGCGGCATCCAGGCCCGGCCGGTTTCGCGGTACCAGTCGTGGTCGTCCGGGCGTAGATGCAGGTGCAGGGCCTCGCCGGAAACGCCGCCGGGGTGGGCATCGTCCACCTTGCGCCAGCCGAGGGTCGCGGCGTCAATGGCGTAGACGTCGTGGCCATGCTTCTCGGCGGCCCGCATCATCGCTACCGACGAATCTTTCCAGGCTTTCAGGTGGGCCAGCGGGTCGACGACGAAAGCCAGTTTCAAGGACTGGCTGCTGCCGCCGAGCAGATGTTTTTCAAAGTGCAGTTGCTGAGCCATGCCGACTCAGACGTCTTCCGGCGCAGTGCGTTCCAGTTCGATGGCTGCGGCCAGGCAGGCCAGGCGGCCGACGACGCCATAGGCATAGAAGCGGTTGGGCGGCGAATCCGGATTGCCGCAGCCGTAGTCGGGCATGTTGCAACCGGTCTCGAAGGCCAGCGGCTCGAAGTGCATGCCCGGGGCGTTGAGGTTCTCGTCCTTGCCGCGCCCGGTATGGACACGGTAGAAGCCGCCGACGACGTAGCGGTCGATCATGTAGATCACCGGTTCAGCGACGGCGTCGTTCAGCGTCTCGAAGGAATGCACGCCTTCCTGGATCAGCACCTCGCTGACTTCCAAGCCTTCCTTGACGACGCTCATCTTGTTGCGCTGCTTGCGGTTCAGCGCGATGACCTCATCGACATTGCGCACGGTCATGACGCCCATGCCGTAAGTCCCGGCATCGGCCTTGACGACGACGTAGGGTGTCTCTTCGATGTCGTACTCGCGGTACTTTTCCTTGACCAGATCGAGCACGGCCGAGACGTTGGCGGCCAGGCATTCCTCGCCCTGACGCTCATGGAAATTGATGCTGCGACAAACCGAGAAGGCCGGGTTGATGCGCCACGGGTCGATGCCGATGGCCTTGGCAAAGTCGTTGGCGACCTGATCGTAAGCCGCAAAGTGGTTGGACTTGCGGCGCACCGCCCAGCCGGCATGCACTGGCGGCAGAACGACCTGTTCATGCAAGCCTTGCAGGATGGCCGGAATGCCGGCCGACAGGTCGTTGTTGAGCAGGATGGCGCAGGGGTCGAAGCCGTCCAGGCCAAGTCGGTTGTTGGTGCGGACCAGGGGTTCGAGCAGCAGGTTCTGGCCGTTGGGCAGATCGACCGTTGTTGGCTGGGTGACTTCCGGGTTCAGCGAACCGAGACGGACATTCAAGCCGGTCTGCTTGAGGATGGCGGCAATCTGGGCGACGTTCTGCAGGTAGAACTGGTTGCGCGTGTGGTTTTCCGGGATCAGCAGCAGGCTGCGGGCTTCCGGGCAGAATTTCTCGATGGCGCTCATCGCCGCCTGCACACACAGCGGCAGGAAGGCCGGATTCAGGTTGTTGAAGCCGCCCGGGAAAAGATTGGTGTCGACCGGCGCCAGCTTGAAGCCGGAATTCCGCAGGTCGCACGACGAGTAAAACGGCGGCGTGTGCTCCAGCCATTGGCCGCGCAGCCAGTGTTCGATCTGCGGGCTGGCGGCGAGGAAGCGGCGTTCGAGCTCGAGCAGGGGGCCGGTGAGGGCGGTGGTGAGGTGTGGAACCATGTGCTGTGTCTCAATCCCGGAGTTTTTATTGTGGCTGCAAATCTTACACCGCAGTGCAGCAAAAGTGCTGGCTTGCCGCAGTCAACCCCTTGAAAACAGGTAAAATTCGTCCCTTCGTTTTAGCGCTTTTTTCAGACTGGAATCGCCGTGCTTGTCGCCGCCAATATCACCATGCAGTTCGGGGTCAAACCCCTTTTTGAAAATGTTAACGTCAAGTTTGGCGAGGGTTATCGCTACGGTCTGATCGGTGCCAATGGCGCCGGTAAATCGACCTTCATGAAGATCCTGTGCGGCGCGCTGGAACCTTCGGCCGGCAATGTCTCGAAAGACAAGCACGAGCGCATGGCCTACCTGAAGCAGGACCAGTTCGCTTACGAAGACATGCGCGTCCTCGACGTCGTGCTGATGGGCCACGAAGAAATGTGGGCCTGCATGAGCGAGCGCGACGCCATCTACGCCAATCCGGAAGCGACCGAAGACGACTACATGAAGGCGGCCGATCTCGAGCATCAATTCGGCGAGCTGGACGGCTATACCGCCGAATCCCGGGCTGGTGAACTGCTGCTCGGCGTCGGCATTCCGACCGAACAGCACAACGGCCCGATGAGCGAAGTGGCCCCCGGCTGGAAGCTGCGCGTGCTGCTCTGCCAGGCCCTGTTCGCCAATCCGGACATCCTGCTCCTCGACGAACCGACCAACAACCTCGACATCAACACCATCCGCTGGCTGGAAGACGTGCTGAACAATCGTGATTCGACGATGATCATCATCTCGCACGACCGCCACTTCCTGAACCAGGTCTGTACCCACATGGCCGACCTGGACTACGGCAAGATCACCACCTACGCCGGCAACTACGACGACTTCATGGAAGCCGCGCAGCAGGCCCGCGAGCGTCTCTCCAACGCCAATGCCAAGGCCAAGGAACGCATCGCCGAACTGCAGACCTTCGTCCGCCGCTTCTCGGCCAACGCTTCCAAGGCCAAGCAGGCAACCAGCCGGATGAAGTTGATCGACAAGCTGAAGCCGGAAGACGTCAAACCGTCGTCCCGCCAGTATCCGTGGATTCGCTTCGACTACGACGAGAAGGCCAAGCTGCACCGTCAGGCGGTCGAGATCGAGAATGTTTCCTTCACCTACGAAGGTGGCGATCGCAAGATCTTCAACAACCTGACGCTGACCATCAATGCTGGCGAAAAGATCGCCGTGATCGGTGAAAACGGCGTCGGTAAAACCACGCTATTGAAGTTGCTGATGGGTGAAGTGACGCCGCAGTTCGGCACCATTAAATGGGCTGAAAAGGCCTACCCGGGCTACTACGCGCAGGACCACAGCGCCCAGTTCGCCGGTGAGCAGAGCCTGACCGAATGGATCGCCGGTTACGCCCGTGCCACCATCGAGGACGGCGGCGACCTCGAAACCCTGATCCGTGGCACC
Source organism: Azonexus sp. (assembly GCA_041909135.1). Lineage (GTDB taxonomy): Bacteria > Pseudomonadota > Gammaproteobacteria > Burkholderiales > Rhodocyclaceae > Azonexus. The sequence continues at coordinate 108,954 of JAYREA010000010.1, forward strand.
CTCGGCCGTCTGCTGTTCTCCGGCGACGAGGTCAAGAAGCCGGTTAACGTTATCTCCGGGGGCGAGCAGGGTCGCATGCTGTTCGGCAAGCTGATGCTGTCGAAACACAACGTGCTGCTGATGGACGAGCCAACCAACCACCTCGACATGGAATCGATCGAAGCGCTGAATAGCGGTCTGGAGAAATTCCCCGGTACGCTGGTCTTCGTCTCGCATGACCGGGAGTTTGTCTCTTCGCTGTCTACCCGCGTGCTCGAAGTGAAGAGCGATGGCCGTATCGTCGATTACTTGGGCGGCTACGAGGATTACCTGGCATCGCAGGGCGTTGAATAAGAGTTTTTGCCCGCTCTGCGTGCAAAGCAAAAAGGCCGAAGACGCATTGCGCTTCGGCCTTTTTTCAACTTCGGTTTTTGGTGATCGAACCCTGCTGATTACCGGTCGTGGCCGTGTCCATGTCCGTGACCACGGCCACGATCATCGCCGCGGCGGTCGTCGCCCCGGCGCTCGTAGCGGTCATCACGTTGGTCGTCGCGATAGCCGTCACGGCGGCCATCGTCCCAGCGATCACGGTCACCACGACCGCGCTGCTGATAGCGCGGCACGTATTCGCGTTCGTACCAGCGGTCCTGGACAAAATAGACCCGCTCGCCGCAGGCACGGTATTCATGGCAGTGCTTGCGCCAGTGTTTGGCGTGACCAGGCGGGACGCGCAGATAAACCGGCGGGCGACTGACCGGAACGCGCTCGACCAGAATCGGCTGACCGTAGATGACCGGGGGACGCGGATAGCCGCCGATGTCGATCTGGCCATAGAAGCCGGGTTGGCCGATGCTGACCGAGACACCGACATCAGCAGCGTGGGCTGTGGCAGTCAATGAGGCAGCCACAATGGCGGCGATGGTGAGAAGACGTTTCATGATTCCACTTTATAGGTTGCGTGTTCCAAGTAACGCAGGAACGGATGATTCGATGACACCGGGCCTGGTGCAACGGGTTTATTGCAGCGGGATGCCGGCAGCCAGGCTGCGGATCAGGCGCACGCAATCGACGTCGGACTGGTGGTAGGCCGATTTCACATAGTCGATATAGGCGCGGTCTTCGGAATTCGGGTTGTTGGCCAGGGTGGTCTCGTAGGCAAAGCGCAGGAACAGGAAGCCGGGCTCCGGCTCCTCGATGGTAATGGTCAGGCTGCCGCCGGGATGGGCTTCGGAAGGCTGGATGTCGAAGCGGACCCAGTGCCGGTCGGCCATCGTGACGCGATCCTGGATCACGGCCGGGCCGAAATCGAGCTCACGGAGCAAGGCATCCGCCGCACGTTCGAGGATGGTGCAGGACTCCAGCCCGGGCAGGAAGGGAACGGGATTCTCGACGCGGTGCAGCAATCCCAGCCACAATTGGTCGCGAGTCAGTGATTCGACCAGCGGATTTTCCGGGTCGTTGATCTGGATAAGATGTTCGAAATTCATGGGCCGATGTTAACATCTCTGCCATGCAACTAGAACGCCTCCTCCAGAAACACGGCTTCGGCACCCGCAAGGCTTGTCGTAGTCTCGTCCGCCATCATCGCGTCGCGGTTAACGGCCAGGTTTGCGAAGATCCCTTCGTCGAAGTCGATACCGAAAATCTCGTTTTCACCGTCGACGGCGTCGATTGGCCCTATGCCGAATTCGCCACGCTGATGCTCAACAAGCCCGCCGGCTACGAATGCTCGCGCAAGCCGAAGCATCACGCCAGCGTTCTTGAACTGTTGCCGCTGCCCCTGCGCGAACGCGACGTCCAGCCGATTGGCCGGCTCGACGAAGATACGACAGGTCTGCTGCTGATTACCGACGATGGCCAGTTGAATCACGTGCTCTCCTCGGCCAAACGCAAGGTGGCGAAAGTCTATCTGGCGACGACCAAGCACCCGCTTGATCAGGGGCAAATCGACCAACTGCTGGCCGGCGTCCTGCTCGCCGATGAGTACGAACCGATTGCTGCTGCCGCTGCCGAAATCGTGGGCGAAAACCTGCTCCGCCTGACGTTGACCGAGGGCAAATACCACCAAGTCAAACGCATGGTGGCCGCCGTCAGCAACCGCGTCGAGGCCTTGCATCGTGAAGCGGTTGGTGAATTGACGCTGCCACCTGATCTAAAACCCGGGGAGTGGCGCTGGTTGTCGGCGGCCGATCTGCAGAAACTGGGCTATTCGAAATGACCCTGACCGAAATGCGCTACATCGTGGCTCTGGCTCGTGAGCGGCATTTCGGCAAGGCAGCCGATGCCTGCCACGTTAGCCAGCCGACGCTATCGGTGGCGCTGAAGAAGGTAGAAGGCCAGATCGGCGCTCCACTTTTCGAGCGCGGCACCAACGATATCCGCATCACGCCGCTGGGCGAGCGCATCGTCGCCCAGGCGACGCGCGTGCTGGAAGAGGCGGTCAAGCTGGAAGAAATCGCCGAGGCCACCGGCGATCCGATGACCGGCCAGCTTCGTGTCGGCATCATCTACACCATTGCCCCTTACCTGCTGCCACAGCTGATCCCGGGCCTGAATAAGCAGGCGCCGAAGATGCCGCTCTTCCTCAAGGAAGACTTCACCGGCAACCTGATCCCCGCGCTGAAGGCCGGCGAGCTTGACGTCATCGTTATTGCGCTTCCCTTTGCCGAGCCCGGTCTGGTTGCCCAGCCGGTCTACGACGAGCCTTTCAGGGTAGTCGTTCCGGCGACCCATCCATGGGCTTCCCGAGCCGATGTAAACGGCGACGAACTCGATGGCCAAAACCTGCTGCTCCTTGGTCAGGGCAACTGCTTCCGCGATCAGGTTCTCGAATCCTGTCCCCGCCTGAGTGCGCCGGATGCTCTGGAACATTCGCTCGAAGGCAGTTCGCTCGAAACCATCCGCTACATGGTGGCCAGCGGCGCCGGCGTAGCGGTCATGCCGAGTACGGCGGCTGATCCCTTGATGACCAAGGAGCCGATGGTCAAGGTGTTGCCCTTTGCCGGCATCCAGCCCAAGCGTACCGTCGGCCTGGTCTGGCGGGTGACCTTCCCCCGCCCGCAAGCCATCGACGCCGTCCGTGCCGCCTTGTTGTCCTGCCAGCTACCGGGTGCCTTGGCTATTCGCTGAGGTTTCACGTGGAACGCGTACGGAAAGTCGCTTCCGACGCCAGGAACGAAAAAGCCCTCGATTTTGTCGAGGGCTTTTTGCTTTGAGCAACAGGCCAATCAGGCTTCGGTTTTCTTCTTGGCGGGCGCCTTGGGTTTGGCCACCTTCTTTTCGAACTCGAAGCTGACCTTGCCAGCCTGGGCAACCAGATAGGCCGAGAACTTGCGGCGGGTGCGGTTCGAAACAAACTCCTTGAGCAGATCGGTCTTGCCATCGGCCAGCAATTTCTTCATCTGAGCCGCATCGATCGGCTGCTGCAGGATGATCTTGCCGGAGCGGAAATCGCAGGTTTTGGCTGGGCCGACCGATTTTTCGCAAACGTAGGAAGTGCCGTGTTCGAAGACTTGGCCGTCGCATTTGGGGCACTTGCCGAGGCTTTCCTGGTCGGAGAAATCGACAGGTTCGGCATCAGCAGCATCGGCCTTGTCCTGGCCGAAATCGAATTCCGGCTGCAAGTCGTCGTTGAGCTTGATGGCGGCGGCAAAGCTGCGCCCCATCTTGTTGCGGAAGCCGGTCAGCGGGCCGACCTGGCGTTCGGTCAGCAGTTGCTCGATTTCCGCTGGTTCGTACTGGCGACCGGCGACGATCTTCCACAGCGCGTAGTCGCAACCGCCGCACTGGAATTTCTTGTAGGTCTCGCGGATCTGGCCGCCGCACTTCGGGCAGGGCGCGGACAGCACGCCGAAGTCTCCGGGAATGGTATCGGCCTCGTATTGCTTGGCGCGCTCAACCATATGGCGGGTCATTTCGGCAATTTCACGCATGAATTCCTCACGCGTGAATTCGCCTTTCTCGATGCGGCCGAGCTTCCACTCCCAGTCGCCGGTCAGTTCCGGCTGGGTCAGTTCCTTGATGCCGAGACCGGTCAACAGCGTCATCAGCGAGAAGGCCTTGGCGGTCGGGATCAGCTCGCGGCCTTCGCGGTGCATGTATTGCTCGCCAAGCAGGTTCTCGATGATCTGGGCGCGGGT